>CAVZMD010000019.1:0-482864 GCA_963776265.1 uncultured Acidobacteriaceae bacterium
GCAGCGCCGCGCCGCCCTTGGCCGCGTTCTGCAGGAACCGCTGAACCTCAGCGTCGTTCACAAGCGGCGCGACGCACATCAGAAGGCAGCCCCGGGCGGACCCTTTCTCGGTCGCACTTTCGACGGCGTACCTCAGAAAGTCCGCGATCGAGTCGCGAAGACTCTGTGGCGAGAGGAGTGCCTTCGCGGCTGATGCGCCCTTCCGTTCTGCGTACGCCCTAAGGACGCGCAAGAATATCGCCCGCTTGTCCCCGAAGACGGCATACAGGCTCGGCCGTCCCACACCCATCCCGGCGACGAGATCGTCGATCGTCACGCCGTCGTAGCCTTTCGACCAGAACACCTGAGTCGCCTTTTCCAGCGCCCCCGTCTCGTCGAAGCTGCGCGGTCGACCCCGCGGCCTAGCGGTATTTTGAATCATTTGGTTCAAAACTCCTTGACAATGGTCATCGAACCAACCAATATATAACTGAATAGTTCGAAATTAGCAAGCTGGCTCTGGGCCTCACGACTCGGCCTTCACACTTCACCACGGAGATGCCCATGGAACATTCGATCGCTCTCGTCACCGGCGCCACCTCCGGGCTCGGCCATGCGGCAGCCCGCCTGCTCGCCGGAGAGGGCTGGCACGAGATCATCGTCACCGGGCGCAGCCTGGCCGGGGCCCAGCAAGCGGCCGCTCAACTCGCGGCTGAGAACAAAACAGTGATCTTCACGCCGCTGGCGCTGGATCTGGACAAGCCGTCCAGCGTTCAGTCCGCCCTTGCCGAGCTCGTCAAGCGAGGTCGGCCGATCGATTTCCTGCTGCTCAATGCCGGAATGGTCCCAACCAAGAAGCGCGTGATCACTGCGGCGGGCGTCGAGGCTTCTCAGGCCCCGCTGATCGGCCATCATCAACTGACTGTCGGGTTGCTCAGCGCCAACCTGCTGAGCCCCAACGCGCGGATTGTTATCGCCGGCGCGGAGCCTGCCCGAGGGGGCGTACCCATGTTCAAGTACACCGACGTGCCAGCCTTCGCGGCCAAATACCACCAGGGTGACCGAACCGCCGCTGTGGAAGCCCTGATTCGCAACGGGCCGAACGTGAAGTACGTGCCCAACAATGCGTATGCCGACGCGAAGCTCATCATCGCTTGGTGGGCCGCGGCGCTGGCCCGCCGGCTGCCCTCCGGCATGGCCGTGTACGCCGTATCGCCCGGTGCGGCGACCGACACCAAGGTGGTGCGAAACGCTGGCCCGTTGTTGAAGTATCTGTTTATCCCAATCGTGAACCTCATTCCCGGCATGAATCAGACGCCGGAGACCGCGGCCCGTCGGTACCTCCAGGCGTCGGAGTTCGGAACCGACGTCTCAGGGCAATTCTTCGCCTCGGCTCAAGGGAAGTTCTCAGGCCCAATTGAGGCGCAGCGCCACCCACACCTCCACGATCGCGCCAGCCAGGAAGCCGCGTGGCAGGCGATCGTCAAGGTCTCCGGTATCGACTTGTCTCAGCCCAGCATCCTTAAGCGCGGTGTCCTGAAGGAGGGCGCGTGGACCTACAAGGCTGGCGTTGGCGTCGCGCTGGTGGCCGGGTTCGCCCTCGGGATGGTCGACCATGGTCCAAACGGCGGACTCGGGACATCCGGAGCACCTGTCGTATCTCAGCGTGCTCGCAGTGGGATTGATTGGGCCTTGCTGGCGCGGCTGAAGCCGCGAGGGTTAGCTCTTACGTTGTTCGCAATGGCGGCGACGCTTTCGCTTATCGCCGTGATCCTGCCTTCGGGTGCGCCGCCCGACATGGCGCGGAGAATGGCCATCGGGCATGGTGTCTTCGTGGCGTTGTTCACCGCCTCAGGCCTACAATTCCGGAACGCGAGTCTGGGGGAAGTGAAGTAAGACCCGACTGCAAACGAGCCGGACCGCTTGACACGCACGATATACTGAACTTAGGGGAAAAGATCAGCCCGGCTCACGCCGGGCCTTCGCTTTCTGGGCCTAAGCCCAATCTTTGGAAGACTTTACACCTCTTCCAAAACCTTAGTTGTTTGCTTTCAAGACTTTGCGAAATTGGCGCCGACTTAGGTCCACCCCTAAGTCCAATTTCATGGAAGACTTTGCGCAAAAAGTGACGGGGGGAGGGGTCACCACTACCTCGCCCACTCCCACCACCTCAGCTTTGCCCACTCGACGAGCACTGCTCATCCGCAATCGACAAATATTTATCCAGAGCCGCAATCCCCAAATCCAGCTCCTCCCGAGTCACGATCAGCGGCGGCGCAATCACGAAGTGACTCACCCAGGCCTGAATCATCACGCCATCCGCAGCCATCTTCGCCGCAATCTGGTCCACCAGCAGCGGCTTGCCCGCTGATCTTGTCCGTGTAGGTGTTGAACGGCTCCTTGGTCTTCTGGTTCTTCACCAGGTCCACAGCCCAGAACAGCCCCTTGCCGCGAACATCTCCCACACTCGGATGCTTCGCCTTCAGCGCCTGTCAACCTCTGCTCCACGAACGGCTCCAGCTCCTTCGCCCGCTCCACCAGCTTCAGCCGCTTCATCTCGTGGATCGTCGCCACCGCCGGCAGCAGCGTCATCGGATGCGCCTCGTACGTATGCCCATGCGCGAAGTAGTGGTCCTGGAAGTAGTCCCCGATCTGGGCGCTGGTCGCACACAGCCCCAGCGGCACATACGCCGACGTGATCCCCTTCGCCGTCGTCAGGATGTCCGGCATCACCCCCCACAGGTCCATCGCAAACCACGCCCCCGCCCTCCCCCACCCGCTCATCACCTCATCCGCAATCATCAACACGTCGTTCTCGTCGCAGATTTTGCGCAGCTTGGCCATGTATTCCTGCGGCGGAACGATCACACCATTCGTGCCCACGATCGGCTCGACGAGTACCGCCGCCACATCGCTCTCGTTGCGGATCATGTGCTCGATGTAGTCCGCGCAGGCGATGCCGCACTCCGGATAGGTGTGCTTGATCGGGCACTTGTAGCAGTGCACCTCCGGCCCGAAGATCACGCCTTGAGCTTTGCCGCGCGGTTCCATGGCCCAGCGTCGGGGATCGCCTGTTGCAGCAATGCTGGATGAAGTCGAGCCGTGATAGGAGCGGTAGCGAGCGATGATCTTTGTTTTGCCGGTGTACATGCGAGCGATCTTGAAGGCAGCTTCGTTCGCGTCGGTGCCGCTGGTCGTGAAGAAGAACTTGTTCAGGCCTTTCGGCAGCACTTCGAGCAGCAGCTGCGAGAGCTCCGCGCGTGCGGTTGTGGCGTAGCCGGGCATCGCGTAGGCGAGGTCCTGCGCCTGCTTCTCGATCGCGTCGATGACGGCCTGGTTCTTGTGCCCGAGGTTCATGCACATCAGCTGCGAGCTGAAGTCGAGGTAGCGCTTGCCGTTCGCGTCGGTGATGTAGCAGCCTTCGGCGTCGACGATGTGCAGAGGGTTCCAGCCCTTCTGGAAGCGCCAGGTGCCGTAGTTGGTCTCGCGCGTGATCTGCACGACCTCCGCTGAAGTCAGGAGCTCTGCGTTGTCTCGGACGGATTTGCTGTAGTCGTGCTCATGCAACTGCCTTTCGTTCGGAATGAGATGGCAAGTGGACGCTCGAGCTGCGGCTTGCGCGCCCAAGCATCATCAGATAGTAGAGACCGCCGGAGACGAAGAATCCGACGAACCATGCATAGTCGTAGAGGAAGGCGATGCTGGAATGAAGCGCCCGATCAGGGCGGCTACGATGCCGATGACGAGCGCGATGATTGCCACTGGATTGAAGCCGTTGCGGTACTCGTAGATGCCGCCGCGACGATAGAGCGAGTATGTATCGAGCTGTTGTACTGCGCACGAGGAAGTAGTCGGCGACCATGATGCCGGCGACGGGCCAAGCAGGCCGGAGTAGCCGACGAGCCAGCCGAAGATGTAGTTGCCGAAGGTCGATGAGCGTTCCACGGCATCATCGCAAGGCCGAGAAAGCCGGTGATCAATCCGCCAGTGCGGAAGCTGATGAAACGCGGCGCGAGGTTGGAGAAGTCGTTCGAAGGACCGACGACGTTCGCGCCGATGTTGACGTTGAGCGTTGCGACGAGCAGCGCGATGAGGCCGAGGAAGGCGAGCAGTGGCTGATGGAATCGGCCGAGGAGCTCAACCGGACTCCAGATCGGCTTGCCGAAGACGACAGCAGACGCGGAGGTTACGGCGATGCCGAGGAAGGAGTAGAGCACCATGGCGACCGGCAGACCGAAGGCCTGACCGACGATCTGCGCATCCTGATTCTTCGCGATAGCGCGTGAAGTCGGGGATGTTGAGCGAGAGCGTCGCCCAGTAGCCGACCATCGCGGTGAGCGACGGGAAGAAGAACTTCGCAGGAAGCTGCCGGGTCGCGAAGTGATCGGGCGCGGAGAGCATCGGACCGAAGCCGCCGGCCTTGTGCAGCATGAAGACCGAGCAGCAATGCGACATGATGATCATGAAGGGAGCGGAGTAGCTCTGCAGGAAGCGGATGGATTCGACGCCGCGCCATACGACGACCATGTTGAGCAGCCAGAAGCCGAGGAAGCAGACTCCAGAGAACCACGGGCATGCCTGTTGTCTGCGGGCGCGAGCACGTTGACCATCGCGGCGATGGCCTGGCCGCCGATCCAGGACTGAATGCCGAACCATCCGCAGGCCACGATCGCGCGAAGGAGCGCGGGAATGTTCGCGCCCACGTGGACCGAAGGATGCGCGCACGAAGACCGGAAACGGAATGCCGTACTTTGCGCCCGCGTGCGCGTTGAGCAGCATCGGGATGAGCACGATGAGGTTGCCGAGCAGGATGGTGAGAACTGCCTGCTTCCAGTTCATGCCGCCGGCGATGAGCGACGACGCGAGCATGTAGGTCGTGACTTCCATCGACATCGAGAACCAGAGCGCGATGTAGTTGTAGGTCGTCCAGGTGCGGCGGATCGGTTCGGTGGGCGCGAGGTCTTCGTTGTAGAGGCGCGGGTCGGGCGCGAGATCGCGGCGAGTTCCTTCTGCGGAGTTCCGGGTCATTTCAAGCCCAGCGCGCCTGTGGGCCTCGAGATCAAGCGAGTCCTCCGGCGTTCGCTTCGCGTTTGATGAAGCGTCCGCGACCGGTCTTGCCGAGGAATTTGCCGGGTTGCGTCGTGTTGTCGACGACGAGTTCACCGCGTGAGAAGACCTTGGCGGCGTTGCCCTTCACGGTCCAGCCTTCGAACATGTTGTAGTCGGTGGCCATGCACTGGGTTGCGGCGGAGATGGTGTAGTCGGCGTTCGGGTCCCAGAGCAGGATGTCGGCGTCGAGGCCGGGTGTGATGCTTCCCTTCTGCTTGCCCATGCCGAAGATCTTGGCGGGGTTCGTGCAGGCAGAGTTCGACGAACTTCTCCGGCGTGAGGCGGCCCTGATTGACGCCGAAGTGCCAGAGGATCTGCAGGCGGTTCTCGACGCCGGGGCCGCCGTTCGGAATTTTGCGTGAAGTCGTCACGGCCAAGTTCCTTCTGATCGGTGAAGCGGAAGGGGCAGTGGTCGGTGGAGACGACGGCGAGCGAGCCGTCCTTCGAGGCGTTCCAGAGAGGGTGCTTGGTTCCACTTTTCGCGGAGTGGAGGCGTGAAGACATACTTCGCTTCATCCCAGCTCTTGCCCGGCATCTGGTCTTCGATCGAGAGCACGAGGTACTGCGTGCAGGTTTCGGCGAGCGCCTGCGCGCCGCGTTGCTGCATGAACTTCAGGTTGTCGAGCGCGTACTCGTTGGAGAGATGCACGATGTAGACAGCCGCGCCGGCCATGTCGGCGAGGGCGATGCGCGCGGTGCGTGGCTTCGGCTTCGGCCTTCGGCGAGCGCGAGAGTGCGTGATAGTGCGGCGCGGTTTTGCCTTCGGCGAGCATCTGCGCGACGACGATATCGATGGCGCTGCCGTTTTCGGCGTGGATGCAGCAGAGCGCGTTCAGCTTTGCGGCCTTCTGCATGACGCGGAACATGAGGTCATCGTCGATCATGAGCACGTCCGGGTAGGCCATGAAGAGCTTGAAGCTGGAGATGCCATCTCGACCATCTCTTCCATTTCACGCAGGGCTCTGGCTGCCGTTCGCCGGGGAGATCGGTGACGGCCATGTGCAGTGAGAAGTCGATGCAGGCTTTGTTGTCGGATTTCTTGAGCCAGGTGTCGAGCGCGTTCTGCAAGTGTGCTCATTGGGTCTGCAGCACGAAGTCGATGACGATGGTTGTGCCGCCGATGGCCGCGGCCTGCGTGCCGGTTGTGTAGTCGTCGGCGGACGGTGCCGCCGAAGGGCATGTCGAGATGCGTGTGCACGTCGATGCCACCGGGCATGACGAGGAGATTCGTGGCGTCGACGATGCGGTGATTCGCTTCCGGGATGTTCGCGGCGACCTGTGCGATCTTCTCGCCTTCGATGAGGACGTCGGCGTGCTGCGAGCCATCTGCGTTGACGACGGTACCGTTCTTGATCAGCGTTCCCATTGGTTCATCACCTTATCGAGGGTTACGGCTTAAACATTCGGATTTGCCAGGGCGCCGTGTTCTGCGCCTCAGGCACGATGCCGGCGTGCGACGCGCTCCTCCCAAGTTTGCGGCGGCAGGCCGTTGTCGACGCGCTCCATGGTGATGCAGTTGGGCACGGGGCAGACGAGCGAGCAGAGGTTGCAGCCGACGCACTCGTGCTCGTCGACGCGCGGTATGCGTTCGAGCGGCGTGTGATACGGACCGGTCGCGCCGCCGCCGTTGAGATCGAGTTTGGGAATTGGTGTTGTGGTGATGCGCTTCGGCGCTTCTACCGCGATGCCATGTCGGCGTGAGCTTTGTGTTGGGCTGCGGAAGTGTGCGGTCGAGGTGGATGCACTGGTGCGCGCCGTCCCAGCAGGCGGTGTAGCAGAGTTCGCAGCCGATGCACTTGTCTTCGTGGATGCGCGCGACGATCTTGTAGTTGAGGTTGAGGTGCTTCCACTCGGTGACGTTGGGGAGTGAGCGGCCGCGGAAGTCGTCGATGGTGTGGAAGCCTTTGCGGCGCATCCAGGTGAGGAGACCGTCGGCCATGTCTTCGACGATGCGATAGCCGTAGTGCATGACGGCGGTGCAGACCTGCACGGTGCCGGCGCCGAGGAGGATGAACTCGGCTGCGTCCTGCCAGGTGCCGATGCCGCCGATGCCGGACATGGGGAGCGCGGCTTCGGGGTCGCGACATGACCTGCTGGACCATGTTGAGCGCGATGGGTTTGACGGCAGGGCCGCAGTAGCCGCCGTGCGAGGATTTGCCGTCGACCTTGGGGCGCGGCTCGAAGGTGTCGAGGTCGATGCCGGTGATGGAGTTGATGGTGTTGATGGCGGAGAGTGCGTCGGCACCGGCGCGTTTGGCGGCGCGTGCGGGCATGCGGATGTCGGTGATGTTGGGCGTGAGCTTGACGATGACGGGAGTGCGCGCGACTTCCTTCACCCACTCGGTGATCTGCTGGCAGTACTCGGGCACCTGGCCGACGGCGGAGCCCATGCCGCGCTCGCTCATGCCGTGCGGGCAGCCGAAGTTGAGCTCGAGGCCGTCGGCGCCGGCGTCTTCGGCGCGCTTGACGATGTCATGCCAGGCGTCGCGCTTGGACTCGACCATGAGCGAGGCGATGACGACGTGCTTCGGATAGCGGCGCTTGACTTCGGCGATCTCGCGCAGGTTGACTTCGATGGGGCGGTCGCTGATGAGCTCGATGTTGTTGAGGCCCATCATGCGCTGGCCGTTCCAGTCGATGGAGGAGTAGCGCGAGCTGACGTTGGTGATGGGCTCGCCGATCGTCTTCCAGACGGCGCCGCCCCAGCCGGCGTCGAAGGCGCGCATGACCTGCTCGCCGCAGTTGGTGGGCGGCGCGGACGCGAGCCAGAAGGGATTGAGGCACTTGATGCCGGCGAAGGTGGTTTCAAGGCGTTGGCATTCTGTCCTCCCACCGGGGTCCCGACGAACTAGTTCGTTGGGAGGATCCACGCGGCCATTGCGATGCCCGCGCGCTTGCCGTCGGCGACGGCGTCGACGACTTCGCGGCCGCCATTGGTGCAGTCGCCGCCGGCGAAGTATTTCGGGTTCGAGGTTTGTCCTGTGGCGCGATCGATGAGAATGCGGCCGCGTTCGAGCTGCACCTTTGCGGGCTTTGCCTCGTTGCCGCCGAGGAGCTCGGTGTGCGTGGACTGTCCGATGGCGAGGATGACGTGATCAACGGAGAGGTCGAAGTCGGAGCCCGGTACAGGGATGAGTGAGCCGTCGTGCGTGGTCTCGAGGCGCTCGAGGCGCAGTGCTTCAACCTTGCCGTTGCCCTCGATGCCGACCGGGTGCACGTGCCACAGGAAGTTCACGCCTTCGAGCTTTGCGTGTTCGTACTCGAAGTCGAAGGCGGACATCTGTTCGGGGCCGCGACGATAGACCATCGTGACTTCCTCGCGCCGAGACGAACGGAGGCGTTGGCTGCGTCGATGGCGGTGTTGCCTGCGCCGATCACGGCGACGCGGCCGGAGATCCCGGTGATGGCGCCGCGTTTGTAGTCAGCGATCAAGGTGAGTGCGTTGGTGATACCGGCCATGTCATCCTCGCGCGCGAGGCCGAGCCGATGGATTGCGCCGAGGCCGACGCCGAGGAAGATGGCGTCGTGTTCGGCTTCGAGGCGCTCGAGCATGTCGGCATCGACGGTGGTATTCAAGTGGAACTCGACGCCGAGGTGAGCGAGCACGATCGACCTCGCGAAGGCTCGCGGAGAGCGTGAGTTTGTACTCGGCGATACCGTAGGTGTTCAGGCCGCCGGGAAGAGCGTACGAATCGTAGATGACGGCGCGAATGCCGCGACGGCGGAGCTCAGCAGCGCAGGCGAGCGATGACGGGACCACCGCCGATGAGCGCGACGGACTTGCCGGTGTCGGGAGCAGGTGCGAACGGCAGCGGAGCTTCGCTGTCGTGCGAGGGATTCCATGGCGAAGCGCTGCAGGCGGCCGATCTCGATCGGCTGCTTGTTGTAGCGATGCAGCACGCAGGCGCCTTCGCAGAGGACATTCACGGGACAGGCGCGCGCGCAGCTTGCGCCGAGGATGTTGGCGTCGAGGATGGTCTTTGCAGAGCCTTCGAGGTTATCGCTGGCGATCTTCTTGATGAAGCGCGGGACGTCGATGTGCGTGGGACAGGCGGTCGTGCAGGGCGCGTCGAAGCAGTAGAGGCAGCGGTTGGCTTCAGCCACGGCGGCCGTTTGATCGAAAGGCGGATGCAGGTCCGGAAAGCGCGCAGCAATCTCCGGACGACGTCGGGGCACTGCTCGAAGAACGTCAACGGCTCACTCATCTATAGGTCGTGCACTCCTCTTCCCGCCGGCGAATTTGGAAGAGGTATTGCTGCCCGACAACTTCGGGCTGCGATTCAGCTTCTTCCTGTCCCGGCGGATTGGAAGTCACGATTATGCACCATTTCGTGCTGAACTCGTGAATCCACACAGGTAACCCTTTAGTGACGCAGGATCCAGTCGATGGTGAGTTCGGCGAGACGGTTCATAGCGATAACGGCCTGCTCAAGGTGCTCGCGGTTCGTGTCCTCAGCGCGATTGTGACTGAGGCCGTTGAGCGACTGAACAAACATCATCACGGTGGGGATGCCGAGACGCGCAACCTCGGCGGCGTCGTGCAGCGGGCCGGATGGAAGCTGCTCGCTGACGCCGGCGGTTTCGAAAATCGCCTTGTCGCAGAGCGCGATGAGCTCGGGGTGAAACGGGATGGGATCGATGGACCAGATCTTCGACCACTCGACGGTGCAACGCTCTTCAGCGGCGAAGCGTTCGCTGGCGTCGCGGGCTTCGCGCAACATGCTGGCAAGGACGTGACGCGTCGAGATCGCGCATGTCGAGCGTGGCCTCGCAACGGCCGACGACGGAGGTCACGATACCGGGAAAGGTCTTGACGCTGCCCATGGTTGCGACGGAGTTCGCGTGCTTGCGAGCGATGGGGCGGATTTCGAGTGCGAGCTTCGCGCAGGCCGCGAGTGCATCGCGGCGGACTTCCATCGGAGTTGAGCCGGAGTGTGCCTCCTGTCCATGGAAGGTGATGGCCCACCGCTCCACGCCCTTGGTGCCCTGCACGACAGCGAGTGGTTTACCGAGGCGCTCGAGAATGGGGCCTTGCTCGATGTGGAGCTCGAGATAGGCGGCGAGGTTTTTTCGCTCAGCTGCTGCTTCGCCGACGCGGTCAACCGAGACGCCGCAGGCTGCGAGTGCGGCTTCGAGGGTTGTTCCGTCGCGGTCGGTGCGAGCGCGGTCGGCGTCGATAGTTTGCGTTCCGGCGAAGGCAGAGGAACCGAAGAGACTGCGGCCGAAGCGAGCACCTTCTTCGTCGGCCCAATCGACGAGCTTAATCGTGCAGGGTGGACGTGCCGTTGTGCTCGCGTGCGAGGTGCTTGAGGATCTCGAGCCCGGCAAGGACGCCGAGGCAGCCATCGAGCCAGCCGCCGTTGGGAACGGAGTCCAGATGACTGCCGAGCACCAACGCGCGTTCCGACGCACCAGGCAGAGTGATCCAGTGGTTCCCGGCTGCGTCATAGTGATGTTCGACCGGCAGGCCGGCGAGCTTCTGTTCGAACCATTCGCGCGCTCTTAACCAGACGGGCGACCATGCAATACGTTGTGCTCCATGCTCGTCCGCAGTGAGCGAACGAAGCTCTTCAAGATGCGCGATCACTGCGCCTGCATCGACCATGGCAAGCTAGGGTATCAGTATCGTGCCGGTTTGACAGAGGGAAGGCGTCATCGGCCGAGGATCGTTGCGGCCAGAACGCCAATGCGCAAAGGGTTTGTTACATGAAAACCTTCTTCAATTTCACGAAATGTTTCATGCAACCCTATTTGCCGAGATAGATTCCACCAAAGTACAGATACCTCCACGAGGGGTAGCAGAGCTTATGCTTCCGTTTGCCTCGAGGGTGGCCTCCAGCTGATCTGGCGCTCCTTTCAGTTGTTTGTTCGACCATGCTGGAAGACGAGGTAGGCTCCTTGGCGGCGATGTTCTCTGGAACCAGCTCAATAACTCTTCACCTGAGCTCTCCTCGTTTGGAGGGAGCGAAGACGTTCGTCTCTAGCGAACGTCGAATGGGTATGTAGCTACGCAGATTGGGATTCTGCGACGGGACTTGTGACGCAGATTTGGGGTCATCTGACTTCGGCGAAAGTGAGGCTGCATGCGGATCCTGCTGACGACTGACACGATAGGCGGCGTCTGGACCTTTACGAAAGAGCTGACCGCGGGGTTGTTGCAGCGAGGACATGCAGTGGCGCTGGTGAGCATGGGAGGCCAACCCTCCCATGAACAGCAAGCCTGGTGCGCGGCGCGAAGCCGGATTCACGGGCCTTCTTTTCAGTTCACCGCTTCGAATGTTCCGCTGGAGTGGATGGAGAAGAACGAGTTTGTTTTCACACAAGGTGCAGGCGTTCTGCTTCATGTGGCCAAGCAGTTCCAGCCTGATCTGCTGCACTCCAATCAATTCTGCTTCGGAGCGCTTCCGCTTGATATGCCGAAGCTTGTAACTGCCCATAGCGAAGTGCTGAGTTGGGCAAGCGCGTGCCGTCCGGGAGGCCTTGAAAAAACACGATGGCTTCGCCAGTATCAGTCGCTGGTGACACAAGGACTTCAGTCGTGCGACGCAGTAGCTTCTCCGACACGGTGGATGGCGATGGAACTCGCTCGTCATTACAGCGAACTGCCACCCTCTTATTTGATTCGCAACGGGAGAAGTCTTCAGGCGCCGGAGAGCCGGCAGCGTACCGTGCAAGCGGTCACAGTGGGTCCGCTATGGGATGAGGCGAAGAATATTGAGATGCTGCGCACGGTGAATGCGCCGATTCCGATCTATGTTGCCGGAGAGAGGCAGTGCGGAGGTTCAGTGGCTCCGCGGCAGATCGGACGGTCTGTTTTGCTGGGTACACTGCCGCAATCGTCACTGCTGGCGCTGTTGGCGCGGAGCAGCATCTACATTGCGACGTCGATCTATGAGCCGTTCGGGATTGACACCGCTGGAGGCAGCTCTGTGCGGCTGCGCAGTGGTCGCGAATGACATTGCGTCCCTACGCGAGGTGTGGGGCGACGATGCTCTGTACTTCGATGGGCCGCGATCGCTCTCGACGCTGCTGCAACAGTTGAGTCGTGATGAACAACGACTCGCGGAGGCTCGGCAGCGATCCTTTGCAAGAGCGAACGAACTGACCGCCCAACGCATGGCTGACGGATATGAGGCGCTCTACCATGCACTGCTGGCCGGACGGGCGGAGCTGCAGCCGCCGGTGGATATGCAGCCCGGTCTGGCGGCACACGCGGCATAGGTTCCGTTCAGCAGCGATCTTCAGATAACTCGCTCACAGTGTGGGGTCTATCTAAGTGTTTGCGAATCTGCGGGATCTCACAAATGACAGGTCTAGCTGGCCAATCTTAATAGCGCTGGTCATTCCCACTATTGAGACTCTAGTATCATTAACTAGAGATTTCTTTTGCCTCTTTCCCTCCTCATCGTGCCGGTGTCTCTCGACCCTTCTGGGAGGGATACTGGCGCTTCGCCTGCGATCGTCTCTGGGGATGCTGATCGCGCTGAGCACGGGACTGCTGCTCGGGGCGGCTGTGCTTGATCTGTTGCCGGAGGCGGTGACCCTGCAGAGGATGGCGGGGCGAGGGGTGGGCACGATTTTTGCTCTGGTGCTGCTCTCGTTCCTTACGTTTCTGCTGCTGCAGAATCTTTTCGATACATGGAGTGCACGCCTGGACCTGCGGAATTCGCCGCGGGCGTGGGGCCGTCTCGGCAGCGGGCTTCTGATCGCACATAGCTTCCGCGATGGGATGGCGATTGGGCTGTCGTATGCGGCGTCGCGTCCTGCGGGATACATCGTCGCCGCAGGGATTGCGGCCCACGATATCGGGGATGGGGTCAATACGATTCTGTTGAGTACGCGGGGCCACAAGCCGGAGCGCTTCGACTATCTGCTGCTGGCCGCAGATTGCCTGGCGCCACTGGCCGGCGGACTGCTGACGGCGTGGCTTCCGTTATCGACGAGTGGCTCGGCTGCGCTGCTGGCGATCACCGCCGGTTTCTTTCTGCACATGATCGCCGATGAACTTCTGCCGCAACTGCGCGCAGACAGCACGCCTCGTATTCCGCTGGCGATGGCTGTAGCAGGCGGCGCATTGCTTATCTTCGTTGCGACCCGGCTAGTGTCGTAACAGCGAAGACTCAGGCACAATCTGCGCAACGGCCAAAGAGAAAGAACTCATGGCCGGTGACACGGAAGCCGCGTGGAAGCTTGGGGTGGTCACTGAGTTCGCAGCCTTGCAACTCGAAGACCTTGCCACAACCATTGCAGCGGAAGTGATGATGATGAGCCTTGCCGGCAACCTCATAGCGCAGGGTTTCGCCGGGCATGGAGACTGTCGTAAGCCAATCACTCTCCAGCAATGCGCCGATGTTGCGATAGACGGTGGCGATACTCAGACCTTCGACTTCAGTCTGCGCTGCGGTCAGGACCTCTTCCGGTGAAAGCGGACGGTCAGCCCGCTGAAATGCCTCACGGATTGCCGTCTTCTGACGAGTATTTCGCGACTGTGTGGGCAAGAAACTGCTCCTGATAACAAGGGTACGCTCTTGATATGACGGTCAGCCGGGAGCCGCGGGTGACAAAGTACCATTGAGGTCACGAGGCGGGAGAGGTTCATGAGCATCGCGACAAAACAAGGGGATGCCGGACAGACGGGCCTTATCGGAGGCTCGCGTGTCTCCAAGGCGGATGCGCGGGTGGAGGCCTATGGGACGGTGGATGAGTTGAATGCCGCCCTAGGACTGGCCCGTAGTCTCTGCCCGGATGACGCGATCCGCACGGCCACGGAGCACATTCAGAGAACACTGTTCAGTGTTGGCGCATCGCTCGCCACCCCGGTGGAGAACCGCAAGGGCGGGGCCGGATTGAGCGCTGCCGACGTCGACGATCTGACCGGACAAGTGAATCGCATTGAGTCGATCGAGGGAATCCTTTCCGACTGGTCGCTCCCAGGAGCGCAGGTTCCCTCGTCAGCATTTGAGGTGGCGCGGACGGTCTGTCGCCGGGCAGAGCGATGCGTTGTCCGGTTGGCAGAGAGCGGCGAAGAGGTACAGCCTGAAGTGCTGGCTTATCTCAATCGGCTCTCGGACCTGATCTGGTTGTTTGGGCGGCTCCTGGAACGAGACGCGGGAGATGACGCTCGGCTGCGTGAAGGTTCGAAGGGTTCGCGATGGTCGCGAGCGTGGTGAGGCTTTCATCACAGAAAATTAGTTGTGGCGGAAGATCCAATCTTTCAATTATTTGAACAATAAGAAGCACTTGAAGTGGTGCAGATGCTATTTGCATTACGCCTCGTTCGAGGCGAATATATGGCGAAGATTATGAATTCCGCCGCCACGATTCGACGCCAGATTGAAGTTGCTCTTGAGAAGAAAATTCCATCTGCTTTGACGCCCACCCCGAAGATCCGGAGCGCGGTGCACCCCACGGGAATTGAGCCATTAGATGAGTTGCTGAATGGCGGGCTTCCGCAGGGAGCTCTCAGCGAATTGGTGGGCCCTGAGTGCTCAGGTCGAACCTCGATTGCCCTTTCCTTTCTGGCGCGGATGACGCGGGAGGAAAGGGTTTGCGCATGGATTGACGTTTCGGATTCACTCGACCCGGTTTCGGCGGCAGCCGCAGGTGTCGATCTTCGACGACTGCTTTGGCTGCGATGCGGTGTGGCACCAGTTCCCGCGCGACAGGCAAGTTATCAATTTGAGCTTCCAGAGAAGTATCTTGTGGCACCGGCCGCAAAGAAGGGACTGCACGGTGGAGGGTTCGGTCGACATCCCCGACAGGAGATTAAAGGTCTATCGAATGCTGTTGGGGGACTTCTTGAGCGCGAGGCGATGGCTCCACGATGCGCGGAACCACAACCTCGCAGGCGTTTCAGCCAGGAGATCGTCGACCCATCTCCGTCTACTGGCACAGAACACTCCGAACCGTCCTTGTAGACCGTCGAAGCCTTGGCCGCGCCTGGAACAAGCATTGCGCAGCGCTGATCTTTTGCTACAGGCAGGAGGCTTCAGCGCGATTGTGCTGGATATGGGAAGCCTGGTGCCTGAATTCGTCTCGCGTGTGCCGCTGGCTACCTGGTATCGCTATCGTGCAGCAGCCGAGAGAACGCAATCGAGCGTTCTGCTGCTGACACAATATGCGTGCGCAAAGAGCAGTGCGGAGTTGGTTCTCCAACTGCAAGCTGCTAAACCGATCTGCGACGAATCGACCGTATTTTCTGGTCTTCAACCGTGTGTAGAAATTATGCGTCAGAGGTATCCACAGACTGCAAGCAAGGTTGGTTCCTATGCGCAGGCCGCCGCAACGTGAAGAGAGTGCGACCTGGCAGAGTCGAACTGTATGGGCGGGCAAGCGATGACACGTCCTGCCGAGTTGTACGCGTGTGTCTATGTGAGAGAGTTTCCCGCACAAGCGTTGATACGTTTTCGGCCAGAGTTGAAAGAACGTGCCTGTGTCGTGATGGACGGCGAGCCACCTTTCGAGAAGGTCTGCTCGCTGAATACTAAAGCCAGGCTAGTTGGAATTCGGCAAGGCATGAGCCGAACAGATGTAGATGGATTTCCGCAGGCAACGAGTACTCGTACGTTCACTCAAAACCGAGTCAACGGTAAAAGAAACGTTGCTGGAATGTGCAGGGACTTATTCGCCACGAATTGAAGATTGCAGCGACGAGACTTGCTTTCTATGCGCAATTGATATCGCAGGGACGGAATACCTGTTTGGCCGGCCGGAGGAACTAGCGCGAAGGCTATTACAACAAGTACAGTCCCTCGGCTTGTCTGCCCATGTAAGAGTCAGTAAGCACTTTCATACCGCAGCATGCCTTGCGAAAGTTTCTTCAGGCCGTTCGATAGTTGTAGTTCCTGCGGGAGAGGAGGCCGCATTTTTGTCTCCGATACCGCTGGATGTCCTGACACTCACAGAAGAGCAAACAGAGATTTTTGCACTTTGGGGAATTCGTACCTTGGGAATGCTGGCGGAGCTGCCGGAGGAGGAGTTAATCGCTCGAATTGGCCAGGATGGGAGATGGCTTCAACAACTTGCGCGTGGAGAGTTGCCGCATCTGTTTCAACCTGTCGAGCTACCGTTCAGGCTTGAGGAGCGCAGGGAGTTGGACTTCCCTCTCGATTCGCTTGACTCCCTGATGTTCGGTATTGCGGTGATGCTGGATCAGTTGATATTCCGAGCGAAGGCTCGCCTCGTTGCTCTCGCAGCAATCACGATACTTCTCCACTTAGAAGGCGAAGAACTATATACACGACGAGTTAAACCAGCACGGCCTGGAAATGACAAGCAATTCTGGATACGGCTGCTGCATCTCGATCTACAGACGCATCCACCACAAGCTGCCGTTGTTGCGGTTACATTGCAGGCTGAGCCTGGAGATACCGGCACAATTCAGCTTGGTCTCTTTTCTCCTCCACTGCCGGAAGCTACACGACTGGATGTCACTCTCGCTCAACTGAAATTTTTACTGGGCGAGGACAATGTTGGTCGGGCTACTCTTAAGAACTCTCATGCACCCGATAGTTTTCTGTTAGAGCCGTTCAGTGTTCCGTCAGGCATTTCTCCTCTGGATGATGTATGTCAGAAACGCACCGCCCTGCGTCAACTTCGTCCTCCGGAGATAACACCTGTACACCTAATACGTTCCCGACCCATGGAATTTCTCTTCCGCGCGCAGCGCTTCGCGGTGGAGCACACGTATGGCCCGTGGATTACAGAGGGGGAATGGTGGAACGAGATGTTCTGGAATATTGAGCAATGGGACGTGGTTGCGCGAGCGCCCAATAAGGCTGTGCTTTGTTGCCGTATAGCTCGCGACCTTCTTTTAGACCGATGGCAGGTGATCGCACTCTATGACTGACAAGTATGTTGAGTTGCACGCCGCGAGTGCTTTTAGTTTCCTGGAGGGAGCCTCTCAGCCTGAGCATCTTGTTGAGCGTGCATTTGCATTGAACATGCCGGCCATGGCACTACTGGATCGGAATGGCGTCTATGGATCAGCTCGATTTCACAAAAGCGCAAAGCTAAATGGGATTCGCTCTCATGTCGGAGCAGAAGTTGCTGTTTCGCAGTTTGGACAAAGGCGTACTCCACCTACCTGGCTTCCACATCAGCATTGTGTCGAATCTCTGCATATCCCCTTGCTCTGCGAGTCCCGACAGGGCTATCACAACCTCTGCCAGCTGATAACTCGTTTTAAAATGCGCGAGCGGACGAAGGGGGAGGGGGCGGCTTCGCTTGATGATCTTGAGCAGTACTCTACCGGACTAGTCTGCCTAACCGGAGGGGACGAAGGACCACTCGCATCTGCATTGACTCGTGGTGGTGAAGAAGGTGGGCGAGATGTGGTGGAGAGACTGATTCGTATCTTTGGCCCAACAAATGTTTATGTAGAATTGCAACGTCACCATGAGCGAGAAGAGGAATGGCGCAACCAGGCTGCGCTGCGAATCGCCAAATCACTGCAGTTGCCTGTTCTTGCCACGAATGGCGTACGCTACGCGACGGCGTACGATAGACAGATTCTTGACCTTTTCACCGCAATTCGCAATCACATAGAACTTGATCGTGCTGGCAGGCTTTTGTCGATTAATAATCAACGGCATCTTCGTCCGCCACGAGAGATGGTGGAAATTTTTCGTGACATCCGAGGAGCAGTCGAGAACACAGTCGAACTTTCAGAGCGCCTGCAGTTTGAACTGACAGATCTTGGCTACGAATTTCCACGCTATCCAGTTCCTAACGGTGATTCGATGGATAGCTTTCTTCGGAAACGTGTCGAAGAAGGGTTAACACGGCGTTATAGATCGTCTGAGCTTATGGAGCGAGCAAAGAAGCAAATAGAGCACGAGCTTGCTCTTATTGCGAAGCTTGGATTTGCGGGCTATTTCCTTATCGTTTGGGATATCGTTCAATTCTGCAAACAGAATGGCATTTTAATTCAAGGTCGCGGAAGTGCAGCGAACTCGGCTGTCTGCTACGCACTAGAGATAACAGCTGTAGATCCCATTGGAATGGGCCTATTGTTCGAACGTTTTCTTAGTGAGAACCGGGGAGAGTGGCCAGACATTGATCTGGATCTTCCTTCTGAAGAGAAGCGCGAAGAGGCAATTCAATATATTTATCGACGCTATGGGGAATTGGGTGTGGCAATGTGCGCGAATGTTATTACCTATCGCGGCAGGTCCGCTGCCAGAGAGGTGGGGAAGGCACTTGGTTTTGATCACGAGTCGCTGCAGCGACTTTCGGGACTTGTCAATCACTTTGAGTGGCGCGGACCTGCCGACACAATGGCGCATTCGTTCAACAATGCAGGGTTTGACCTGGCACACCCGCGTATCGCCAAGTATCTCGAATTATGTATGCGTATTCAGGACTTGCCGCGCCATCTTGGTCAACATTCCGGAGGAATGGTCATCTGCCAAGGTTCTTTGGATGCCGTTGTTCCGCTAGAACGTGCTGCGATGCCAGGGCGGACGGTAGTGCAGTGGGACAAAGAAGATTGCGCCGATCTTGGAATTATCAAGGTCGACCTGCTTGGTCTTGGCATGATGGCAGTCCTCAAGGATTGCCTGGATCTGATTCCACAGCACTACGGTCACGAGATTGACTTGGCACATCTACCCGAGGATAAGGAAGTCTATAAGACACTTCAGCGCGCGGATACTGTCGGCATGTTCCAAGTGGAAAGCCGCGCACAGATGGCATCACTTCCGCGTAATCGTCCTGAGAGGTTTTATGACGTAGTCGTTCAAGTAGCGATCATCCGTCCCGGACCGATCGTTGGCAAGATGATGCACCCATATATGCGGCGACGACAGAATAAGGAAGAGGTCACGTACCCGCATCCATCACTTGAACCGGTTCTCAAGCGCACGCTGGGTGTCCCTCTCTTTCAAGAGCAGTTGCTGCGAATGGCAATGACTGTAGCGGGCTTCACAGGAGCAGAGGCGGAAGAACTTCGCCGGGCCGTAGGGATGCGACGTTCATGGAAGCGGATGAACACTCTCGAAGACAGGTTGCGTGCCGGAATGACCGCGAACGATATAGATGAAGCAACCCAGGAGACGATCATTCAGAACATCACCTCGTTTGCGCTGTACGGTTTTCCTGAGTCGCACGCAGCGAGTTTTGCATTGCTTGCGTATGCTTCGGCTTATTGCAAGGTCAAATATTTAGCAGCGTTTACATGCGCAATTTTGAATAACCAGCCAATGGGCTTCTACATGCCTGCGGTCCTTGTGAAGGATGCACAAAGGCATGGCCTTCGTGTAGCCCCGATTGACATCCAGATATCTGAATGGGCATGCACTATCGAACACGAGGCCAATGGGACGCGCTCTATGCGTTTAGGGATGGGGTACGCCAAGGGTCTTCGTAAGCAGACGGCAGAAGCGATTGCATCTTCCCGTCGATGCGATGGAATTTATCGGTCGATAGAAGATTTGACCGCGCGTGTGCCGTCGCTAAATCGCAAAGAGTTGACAACACTAGCACGGATTGGCGCCCTCAACAAACTGGATGGGATTACACATCGGCGCGATGCTTTATGGCAGGTGCAGCGAGCTGGGAGGCCAGAAGGCCCATTGCTGAGTGCCAACAGCACTCTTTTACGCGAAGCTTCTAACCATGCACCGCTGAAGCAGATGACGATCACCGAACGCATGGTTGCAGATTATGCAGGAACGGGGTTGACGATCGGGACACACCCTATGGCATATCGCAGAGCAGAATTACGACGCGATGGGGTCTTGTCTGCAAAAGAACTGCGCGATGCCGAGGACGGAGTGTTTGTGCGAACCGCCGGCTGTGTTATTGCAAGACAACGACCAGGAACAGCGAAAGGTTTCATCTTTCTTTCCATGGAAGATGAGACCGGCATTGCAAATGTAATTGTGGCCTCGAGCGTATATGAACGGCATCGTGCAATTGTGACAGGCAGTAAATTCATTCGTGCTGAAGGTCCGCTGCAGAATCAGGGAGGCGTTATTCACGTGAAAGCCGTTCGTCTGATAGCTCTTTCAGAAGAAGGGCTCGAGGTTCGTTCGCATGATTTCCATTAGTGTGTTGCACTAACTCCCCGACTGGCTCTTCCGACAGATTCCGTTCGCGCTCGTCGGTCGTCATACTCAGGACAAGTATCGGAGTCCGACCGATTCGATGCACAGCCTGAGTGAGTTCAAGACCATTCATCTCGAGCATGGCAAGGTCTGTGATTATCAGGTCTGGTCGTCCAGATTCAATTTTCTCCAGCCCTTCGATGCCATTGCTAGCGGTCACAACCGCGTAACCACTGCTTTGTAGCGAGGCACGAAGCATGCGGGTAATCTGACCCTCATCATCGACAAAGAGAATGCGTTTTCAGCGACGCTCCTGGGTCACAATATGCAGGTCGACATGTGGTGCTTCCGACATGAACTTTTGAATGGCGAGATAGTACATGTAACTGCGCAACCCGTGCACGGCGGACCGCCCCACAATCGCCTGCGTTATTCGATTCTCTCGTATGAACGTCGCCGTCGCGCGAGCAGTATCTCCGCCCGTAAGTGGAACGACATACGCTCCGAGATTTCGAGCGAACTGCAGACTGGACTCCAAGGTACGCTTTCGTTCTGGCAATTCGTCGCGCCCGCTCAGAACATGGAGCACGTAAAGTTCAGCACCCAAGGCCTCCGCCAGTCGCGCTCCACGCGCAATGAGATCTCGGGCTTGGGGACTTGCACTGATGCAAACTGCCACCTTTTCGGCGACGGTCCAATGTGCTCCGAGCTTCTTGCTTCTAACGTAATCGTCTAAATTGCGGTCGACTGCTCGAGTGACTCGTTGCAAAGCCAACTCTCGCAGCGCGATCAAGTTCCCTCGACGAAAGAAATTGGAAAGGGACCGTTCTACACGTTCCACGGGATAGATATCACCGCGCCGCATTCTTGTGACCAGCGCTTCTGGCGTGAGGTCACTGATTACGATCTCATCTGCGCGGTCGAGGACCCAGTCAGGAAGTTGTTCCCGGACAGTGATGCCTGTGAGCGACTGCACACGCGGCGCAAGGCTCTCTACGTGTTGAATATTAATTGTGCTCAGAACATTTATCTTCTTCTCGAGAAGATAAAGTACATCCTCGTACCGTTTGTGAAACCGGCTGCCCTCAATGTTTGTGTGCGCTAGCTCGTCGATGAGGGCTACCTGAGGCATCCGCGCCAGAATGGCGTCGACATCCATCTCTGTAAAGAACGTCCCCTTATAGTTGATTTCCCGCCGAGGCACCTCCTCAAGCTTGGCGGCGAGTTCTGCGGTTCCGCTGCGACCGTGTGTTTCAACGATACCGACGACGACGTCCTCGCCGCGACTGCGGCGGCGTATGCCTTCGCTGAGCATGCTGAAGGTCTTTCCGACCCCAGGCGCGTATCCGAGAAAAATCTTGAATCGCCCGCTATTCTTCTCAGTTTCGCTGCTCTGGAGCCAATCCTCCGGTGATTTCCTGGTCTCCACCACGCCGTACAATTCTCCTATGAACTCACGCCGAATAATCGCGGTCACCCGGTGGTCGCTGGCGTTTATTGCTCTGGCGGGAATTGTACTCGTGTATCACCGTTGGCTTCATGTGAATCCGACGACTGTCGCACTAACGCTACTCTTGTTCATCTTGTTGCTGGCGGCAGAGTGGGGCCTGCGATATGCGGTAGTGATTTCGGTGGTGGCAACCGCCCTGTATAACTTGTTTTTTCTACCCCCAATCGGAACGTTCACCATTGCTGACCCCCAGAATTGGCTCGCCCTATTCGTTTTTCTTGTCACCGCGATCGTCGCGAGTCGTCTCTCAGAGCGCGCTCGCGATGAGGCGAGCGACGCTCGATCGCGCCAGCGTGAGGTAGAAGCTCTTTTCCGTCTCAGCCGTGAACTATTGCAGACTGAAAGCGTCTCCAGCCTTCTCACCTCGATTCCTGCTGCGGTCGCAAGCATCACTGGAGCGACCTCAACCCTCTTTTATCTGCTGGAGGGGGAGAGGCTCTATCAGGCAGGAAGCAGAAGGATCTCGGAGATTGAGCTTCCTCATCTTCATCAGCTCGCAACTTCCCTGAACGGTGTGACACAGGATGGAGACGAACTGCAGATTCCGATTCACACCGGCGTTCGCCCGAAGGGTCTGCTCATCTTACGCGCCGCAGTTCTATCTCAGGTCACAGCAGAGGCCATTGGAGGCCTGATCTCGATCGCTATCGACCGATCTCAGGCCGTCGAGAGCGTTGCAAGGAACGAGGCTGCAAGAGAAAGTGAACGTCTTCGCACGCTCATCATTGACTCCATTACTCACGAGCTGAGGACTCCGCTTACCTCCATCAAGGGTGCAGCTACCGCTTTGCTGGATGTTCATACGAAACCCGAAGAGAGCCATGAGCTGCTGACCATCATCGACGAGGAGAGTGATCGGTTGAATCGCCTCGTGTCGGAGGCGGTCGAAATGGCACAACTTGACGCCCAACAGGTCCAGATGCACTTCGGGCCGGTCGATTTGCGGACGATAATAAATGCTGCCCGCGAGTCCAACTCGTGGGTAGAGGAACAGCACGAGCTACGAGTAGATGTGCCGAACAACCTTTGCATCAGGGCGGACGGCGCGATGATGGAGAAGGTAATTTCCAATCTCCTGGAGAATGCAGCCATGTACTCGAAGCCGGGTTCGCCGATCACAATTTCCGCCGAAGAGACAAATGACAAAATCCTAGTGTCCATCGCGGACCAAGGTGAGGGTATCGAGCCATCGGAACAGGCTCTCATTTTTGAACGTTTCTACCGTGGTCGATCCCAAGCTCTTGGGACCTCCGGCACGGGTATGGGTCTTCCAATCAGTCGCGCAATCGTTGATGCACACGCAGGATCGATCGGCGTTACGAGCCAGCCTGGCCGAGGCTCCGTTTTCACTGTGACGATGCCGAAGGCGGAACTCTCCGATCGCGCCAGATTTCAAGCTGGATCAACAGAGCTTCCATGAACAAATGGTTGGAGCGCGCGTGCAAAAATAACTGGAGGGTCAAGCCGCGGTTCGCAGCTCATCTGCAAACCCGCATTGTCATCATTCATCGTGACCTCACCCCATGCTCCATGAACAATTGTTGACGAAGCGATGAATCGCGTTCGCATGGTCGAACTCCGCACACTTAGGTTAACCTTGTCTCGCATGGATACTCTTAGGCACATTGGGGCAATCTCTGGAGCATTGATGTGTCGATAACCCGGCGCGAATTCCTCAAGAACACCGCACTCTGTTCGGCCGCAATAGCATGGCCACCATCAGGTGAGACCAGCAATCGTCAACCACTCCGTACGTTGCCATATTCCGCCGTGCAGCTTACCGATGGTCCGTTTGCAGATCATTACAATGCCACCCATGCCCATTATCTTTCCTTGTCGAATGACCGGCTGCTGAAGGTTTATCGTCAGCGTGCCAACCTGCCTGCACCGGGCGAGGACATGGGCGGATGGTATGACCTGCAAGGCTTTGTACCTGGCCATTCTCTCGGCCAATACATCTCTGGACTCTCCCGCATTGGTGCCTGCACCGGTGATCACTCCTGCATAGAAAAAGCCCGTACTCTCGTTGGCGGATTCGGTGAGACGCTCGGGCCAAGGAACGAAAGTGTCCTGCGGCCGCAAACGAACCAATGGACCTGTTACACACTGGACAAACACTTCATTGGACTCATCGACGCAGCTACCCTGGCGGGCGATTCGGCTGCCGTCGAAGTTCTTAACCGCGTATTGCAGGGTGCTGAACCACTACTGCCTGTGAGGGTCTACGATCGCATCGGCAAGAACGACCCACCTTACGATGAACCCTTCGTTATGCCGGAGAACCTTTTCTTTGCCGCAGAACTGACCGGCAACCCACGTTTCCAGCAGCTGGCTCTTCGCTATCTGCTTGACCGGGATCTGTTCGATCCTCTGGCGCACGGGGTAGATCCATTCCCGGGTCAGCACGCTTATTCCCATGTGATTGCACTCTCTTCCGCCGGACAGGCTTATCTCAGGCTCGGCGACGCCAAGTACAAAGACGCCATGGCGCATGCCTTTCGTCTTCTCACCACGACGCAACAATTCGCGTCTGGCGGCTGGGGGCCAAACGAGACGTTCATCACTCCGCATCGCGGTGAACTTTTCCATTCGCTCTCCACCACCGCCGATCACTTCGAAACACCGTGCGGCTCCTATGCCGCAACGAAGCTCGCTCGCTATCTGCTCTGTACTTCAACGCCAAACTCGACTGATTACGCTGACTATCTCGAACGCGTGCTCTTCAACACAATCCTGGCCGTTCGCATGCCGGACTCCGACGGTGACTATCCCTATTATTCGACCTACTCGGACGCCGCAGCAAAGGTGTTCTATCCAACCAAATGGCCGTGCTGCTCTGGAACCTTAGTTCAGACCGTCGCCGATTACCCCCTCAATATCGCCTTCACCTCGGATGACGGCCTCTATATCGTTCTCTATACGCCTTCCCGCATACGGTTCTCACAAGGCTCGACAACGATTCACATCGAGCAGGAGACTGCATTCCCCGCAGGCGATACTGTCTCCTTAAAACTATCGCTCAACGCTCCCACACGTTTCACACTTCGATTTCGCCTGCCCGCATGGCTATCACGGCCAGCCTCAATGAGCGTCAACGGAAGATCTGTCGTTCTCGCCTCAGGCCGAGGTTCATTTGAATCCGTCAACCGAATGTGGCGTAACGGCGATCGCATTGATTTGACGCTTCCGCAGGACTTCCGTGCTGAAGCGATCGACGATCTTCATCCCGACACCGTTGCGTTCATGCGTGGGCCTGTCCAATACGTCGCCATCGAAGCTTCGAATGAGCATAGAAACGGGAAACGTTCGCTTCCGTCGAACCCCAAACAGGTCGCACCTGACATCTTCGTTCAAGGCGATGCCGGCCAGGAGATCGTGTTCGTTCCGTTGTACTCAATCGTCAACGAGACCTACACCTCCTACTTCAGCAAAGCCTAGTTCACGCCGGTACTACATTGCGACATGGACATCCCCGGCGGGGACGCGAATCGCATCTGAGCTCGCTACTTCATCCAAGTGAACTCTCCTGACCATTGCAGATTCACAAGCGCATAGCCGAAGACACATACACGACCGTGACATCACCGCGTCGCGGGTTCTATCCTTGATCCAGTCAGCTATCACCGTGGAGTTGCATTGCCCTTTTCCCTTCGACCCTTTCCGCGATCACTTGCACCACACCTCATCATTGCGATCTTGCTTACTGCCTCAGTCGGGTGGGCAGCCCAAGCAAGGAAACCAACTTACACTACACTGAATGCTCCGCTGCTTGGTGCTGCATGGTATCCCGAGCAATGGCCCGAATCGCGATGGAATGCGGATCTCACGCTAATGGAGAAGGCGCACTTCAGCGTCGTCCGGATAGGCGAGTTCGCATGGTCCACGATGGAGCCCTCCGAAGATCATTACGAATTCACCTGGTTAGATCGCGCCATCGCTCTTGCTGCCAGCCATCACATCGCTGTTGTTCTCGGGACGCCCACCGACGCACCTCCAAGTTGGCTTACGTCCAAATATCCCGAGACGCTGCGTGTCGACGAAAGCGGCGCCCGCGCACAACACGGTAATCGCCGCCAATTCAACTACGCGGATCGTCTCTATCGGCGCTTCTGTGCGGAGATTGTGCGTCAAATGGCGCGTCGTTACGGTCACAATCCAAACGTCATCGGATGGCAAATCGGCAACGAATACACGGATGAAAGCTTTGACACTGCGACGCGTGCGCAGTTCCAGCAATTTCTGCGGGATAAGTATAAAACGCTTGCCAACCTCAACGAGAACTGGGCCACAGCTTATTGGTCACAGACCTATTCCGACTGGTCGCAGATCCCGTTTCCCACGCACGAAAGCAATCCAGGTCTCCTTCTAGAACATAAGCATTTCGTCACCGCTACCTGGCGCAGTTTCCAGAGGAATCAGATTAATGTCCTCCGTCCGCTTATTTCGTCCTCGCAGTTCATCACGACGAACATTGGGGGGCTCGCATGGTCCGACAATTGGGATCATTACTCCATCACGGCCGATCTTGACCTCGCAAGTTGGGATGACTACGTAGGACAGGGGCATCTTGATGCATCGAAGAATGCCATGCTCAATGATTTCGTTCGTGGATGGCGTCGTGAAAATTTCTGGGTTATGGAGACGCAACCAGGCTCAGTCAACTGGGCACCCATAAACACCACACTCGTCCCTGCCGAGACACGCGCTGTCGCCTGGCAGGACGTCGGGCATGGCGCCGATGCGATCCTTTACTGGCAGTGGCGTTCGGCTCTCAACGGGCAGGAGCAATATCACGGCGCAATTGCCGGGCCCGACGGCAAGCCAAACCCAATCTATGCGGAGATTCAGCAACTGGGCGCTGAGTTCCGCGAGGTACGCTCGGCCCTGAGGCGTACCTCACCCCGCGCAAATATCGCCCTACTTCACACCTACGACTCCCGCTGGACAATCGACTTTCAACCACATACGCATGAATACGATCAACAACAGGTCCTTCTGCGCTTCTATAAGCCATTGGAAAACATTGCCGCATCAAATGGTGAAGCGGTCGACATCATCGATCCCACGCGTGCGCCGCTGGCTAGTTACAAATTTCTCGTCGCCCCATCGCTCAATGTAATCGACGTCGCGCTCGCTGCGAAACTCATCGCATGGGTGAGAGCCGGTGGCCATCTTCTTCTCGGTCCACGCTCTGGAATGAAAGACCAATTCAACTCGCTAAATACGCAGCGCCAGCCCGGACCACTTGTCTCGTCCCTCGGAGGCAGGGTTGAACAGTACTACGCGCTCGACCACACAATGCACCTCACGTCACCAACTCAATCCCTTCAGTTGTCCGCTACCGCAACGGCCGACACATGGGCCGAAGTTCTCTCACTTCGAAGCTCCGGTACGTCGGTGAGTCTCGAGTACATCGACCCCAATGGGTGGCTCGATCATCAACCCGCCATGATTACGCGGTCCATAGGACAAGGTTCGATATCCTATCTCGGCACGCTGCCCGACGATGCCACGCTCGCGACTGCCATTCAGCAGGCTGCCAAGGATGCTGGCATCGCACCACCGGGCACTCCGTCGTCCAATGGCATCGAAATCTGCCGACGCGTAAGCGACGACAGCCGCCGAAATGTTGTCATCGTCATCAATCACACCGGCAAGCCGGCCAACGTGACGTTTCCCACGCGATACAAAAGTCTGCTGAAATCAAACCCAGATGGGTCAGCCCTCAGCACCCTTTCTCCAACAGGAACAATTGTTACGCTGCCAGCGCAGGGCGTCGCGGTGCTCGTGCCGGAGAAGCAGCCATGACGCCGACGCGCAGAGATTTCCTCCACTCCGCACTAGTCGCCTCGTGCTCATTCGTCGCACCGCACGTCCTGGCTGAATCAGATTCCATCGCACCTTATCGCACGCCTTACAAGTATTCCGAACTCCTTCTCCGCGGCACTGGCAACAGCGGAGACTTCGACTCCAAGTCGGTCGATGACCCAATCGTTTTTCGCGCGCACGATCGCTTCTTCATGCTGTATGTCGGTTTCGATGGGACGGGTTATCAAACAGGTCTTGCAGAATCGACCGACCTTCTTCGTTGGCACCGGGTTGCCCTGGTTGGCCCGCGCAACCCGCAATCTCAATGGACGAGATACAACCTCGCGATCAGCAGCATCTTGCGCGACAAATCGCTGCAGGGTTCAGGCGTTGCGGTCAAACATAATGACCGCTACTTGGCCGCATGGAACGCGTATCCGAACGCCGGCTACGAAGCTGGGGCCGCGGTCATTGGTCTTGCCACATCGAAGGATCTACTTCATTGGGATCTGACAGACCCGATTCTGCGGCCCGAAGACGGTGCGCCTTGGGAACGGGGCGGTCTCTACCGTCCCGACCTTCTTCTCGGCCACAATGGCACCTTTTACCTCTACTACAACGCGAAGACCGACATGCTCCCGAAGGAGCAGGGCGGTGGTTGGCGCGAGCAAACTGGCGTGGCTACATCACGCGATCTCAAGCATTGGACCCGCTATGGCGCTAACCCTGTTCTCGCCAACGGCCCTCACGACAGCGCCGACGCTCGTTTCGCGTCCAATCCATATGTCATGACGTACCGCGGTCGGTACGCCATGTTCTACTTCGGCTTCGCCTACACCCGGCCCGGCCGCGCGCGCGAACTTGTTGCCCTTGGCAAAGATCCGTTCCATTTCACCAAAGTGCCAGAGACTCTCATTGATGTCGGCCTTCCCGGTTCTATCGATGAAACCTTTGCTCATAAACCATCGCTGATTTACCACAACGGCGCGCTGTACCACTTTTACTGCGCCGTCTCAGGCAAGTACCCAAATGAGGTCCGCGGTATTGCCGTTGCACGCTCGAAGCCCTGGTGACTCGATTCATCTGATCCGCCGGACGAATCGCCATGTGCCGGGTTCAACTCGAAAGATAATCTGGCCTCCGTCTGATCGCAACGGATGCAGACCTCTCTCTGACGTTGCACCCTCAGGTAGGAGTACCGTCGAGGCGACGGGCACCGTCACCGCGTAGAGCACTACGTCGCCCTCGCGTTTCCAATCGCTCTGCACCTTTCCCAATATCGAATCAAACCCACAACGTACCCAATCGACGCCTTCGAGGGCGATAGGGCGAATCGTCAATCGTTCCGCCAACACCTTTCGTGAGAGATCAATATCCATGCCGCCAAGCCGACGATAAAACCACTCCTCGGCACCACCCAGCATCAAGTGATCCTGACTGCTATGCGGATTCGCATCCCACGCCTCCGTCAGCGAAGTCGCACCTGCCTCCAACTGCGACCCGTAGCTCGGAGGGTCTTTGCGCAGCATCATCGCGAGAATCACATCATCTCTTCCGCTGTCTGCCAGTGCTCGCAGCAGATAAGGGTAGCCAACCTCGCCTGTTGTCACGTGATCATTGTGCGAATGAATATCAGCGACGAGATGTGCCAGCACTTGGGTTCGACGGTCCGCCGGAACAATACCGAGTGCCAGCGGCATCGCGTTAGCCGTTTGGCTCCCTCGGTCGTACCATCCGTGCGCCGCATCCCAGAAGCGACGATTGAACGCGCCTGCAGTCTTCGCCGCCAACGCATCATATTTCGCTCCATCTTCCGCATGTCCCAGAAGTCTCGCGATCCGCGCCATCGCTGCGGCATCCTCGTAGAGCATCAGTGTCGCGGTCACTCCAAGCGTCGTGTTCTTCTCAAATCCAGGTGCGCCCGGACCGATGTCATACCAATCTCCTAACCCATACGCGACGATTCCATCCACGGCTTTGCTCTCCAACGCCGCTACATATCGATGCATCATCGGATAGTCCCGCTCAAGTTCCCTTTTGTCTCCGTAGAAGCTGTACGCCCACCATGGTTCCAGCACGCTGGCCGATCCCCATTCCGGCGAATCATCAAAGATGACATTCTTCGGCCCGAAGTGTGTGTACTGGGGCGCAATCGTCGGCACGATCCCGTCCGGCTTCTGCGCATCCATCATGTTTCGATCGTTTGCCCGAAACAGCATCTGTAGATCGTTGTTGAACATCAGGCTCGGCGCTTGCAGATGCGTCTGTTCGAGCCATCCCAACTTCTCGCGCTCGGGACAATCGGTTAGCAAACTGACTTCGTTGTTGTGCATCGCAGCAACAATCAGCTCGTGAATCTTGTTCAGCATCTCGTTCGAGGTAACGAAATGACCTACAACCGCGGAATCCGAATGTTGCGCAATTCCAATCAGACTCAACAGCTCCCCGCGCAGCGGCGGCCCCGACCTTGCAGCCGCCATTCCCGGTCCGGGAGCCCACTCCACCTGGACATAGCGGAAGCCGCAATATCCAAACAATGGCTCCCAGGTCTCACCTGCTTTATCGCCGTGAAGTGTGTAGCTCCACCACATGGGCCCGTGAAAAGTAGCTTGGGTCACTGTGCCATCCTGGTTCAGCAGTTCTCCTGGGACCAGTCGCACAATGGAGCCCGCGGGACCTCGAACGTGTATGCGCACAATTCCTGCGAAGTTCTGTCCGAGGTCATAGACCAGACCGCCATTTCCGACGTCCGTCTGCTTCACCGCTGCATACGTCTCGTGCTGGCCCACTGCGGGAGCCAATGCCGGAGTAAGCCCACCTCCCGGACCATCCACGATCTGCGCCGCAGCCCACGCGGAGTCATCAAAGCCCGGCACCCTCCAACCCTTCGACTCTCGCCGTGCATCGTAATCCTCGCCGCCGTATGTCGAGTCGAAGACCACCGGTCCTCGCTCTACCTTCCATCCTTGATCCGTCATGACGGTCTCGTGCGAACCATCGGGATATCGCACATCCAGTTGAGCGATCAGCTTCGGCGCACCGAAACTCCCCGCAAACTTCGTGTAGCGCTGGCCGCGCGGCGGCACGTTCGGCAATGCGGTGCGCTGCACGTTATACATCCCGTTCCCCAGCATCACCGCGAGTACATCTCTTCCCTTATTGACCAGGGTCGTGACGTCAATCGTCTCGAACGCCACAGTCTTTCTATAGTCCGTCCAGGCTCCATGCAGACCTGCGGACTCCACTGGTCGGACGCCGCTGGCGTTGCCCAAACTAGCCTGCCACTGTCCTAACCCAACAATCCGCAGCTCCGCCTTCGTCGGCTTCTCTTTCAGAACAAACTCGTGGCGGAAGATCGGCATCGGTCGACTGCCGTCCGCCTCTGCCCCGTCACGTTCTGTGCTCCAGGAAGCCGCAATCCATTTTGCCTTCCATGCAAATGGAGCACTGCTCTGACTCGTCAGACTCGCCGCTGAAGATGACACAGCTACCAGCAATATCCCGCACGCAAACACAACTCTATTCAAAGCTCGCATCGTACCTACAAACTATCCTGCTCTCTGTTATCGTGTCGCGGTGAAGACTTTTGCGCTGTTGTCGATCGTCTGCTTCGCTTCACCAATTCACTCACAAACCAAACCCCAGCCCGATTATTCGGCCAGGATCGCCCAGCAAGTCGAGAGAGTTCACGCAGAATCGGCAGAAAGCAATCGCAAGGTTCCCTTCCACGCCTCATGGAAATCGCTCGCTGCTTACCGAACACCCGATTGGTTTCGCGACGCCAAGTTCGGCATCTTTCTCCACTGGGGTGTCTATTCCGTCCCGGCATTTGGAAACGAGTGGTACTCGCGCAATATGTACATCCCCGGCAATGCAGCCTATGAACATCAAGTGGCCACCCATGGCTCCTTAGAAAAATTTGGCTACAAGGACTTCATACCACTCTTCCACGCCCAGCACTTCGATCCCAATGCCTGGCTTGACCTCTTCGCCAAAGCCGGAGCCCGCTACGTCGTACCGGTGGCAGAACATTGTGACGGCTTCGCTATGTATGCCTCGTCGATGACGCCTTACAACGCTGCCGAAATGGGCCCTCACCGCGACGTAGTCGACGAGGTCGAACGCGCAACCCGTGCTCGCGGCCTCCATTTCGGTGTGTCCTCTCATACTGCCGAGCATTGGTGGTGGTATGGCGTCGGCGATGCAATGCCCTCGGACGTGCGCGACCGGACCCCGACTACCAACCTGCTCTACGGCCCCGCCGAACCTATGTCCCTTCCGCAGCAACCCGGTCCTACGGGTGATCCGTACAAGGAGCCCGACGGTTCGCGGCTCGAGATGTGGCTTCCGCCGGACCAAACATTCTTGGACACCTGGCTCGCTCAATCAGCAGAACTCGTCGATCGGTACTCACCTGATCTCATCTATTTCGACTGGTGGATCGGACAGCCTGCATTCAAGCCATATCTCCGGCAATTTGCCGCCTACTATTATGACCGTTCCGCTGAGAGGAACCGACAGCCAGTTCTCACCTACAAAGAGGAGGCCATGCCTCCAGACACCGCGACTCTCGATGTCGAACGCGGAAAGCTCGACACACTACGACTCATGCCCTGGCAGACCGACACATCGATTTCGATCCATTCCTGGGGATACGTCGAAAACGACGAGTACCGAACCGCGAGTTCACTCATTCAACAACTCGTCGATATCGTCTCGAAGAATGGCAACCTTCTCCTCAACGTCGGCCCAAAGGCCGATGGAACGATTCCAGAACAGGCGCGAAGCGTCTTGCTCCAGATAGGTGATTGGCTGCACACCAACGGAGAGGCTATCTATGGCACACGCCCGTTTGCTCTCTTCGGGGAAGGCCCAACAAAAGCTCCGAAAAACTCCATCGAAAAGAACAAAGACATTCAGACTTACACGCCGGAGGACATCCGTTTTACTGCCTCACCAGATCACCGCTACGTCTACGCGGTTGCACTTGGCTGGCCGCCATCCAGATCCCTCACAATTCATACGCTCTTCAGGGGGAACCCCTACCTCCCCGCGCCCGTCTGCGCCATTGATCTGCTGGGATATCCCGAGCCTATTCTCTTTGAGCAAGCAGACTACGGATTGCGCCTGACATTGCCGACTGCTCCGCCGTCGGGACTTCCTTCAACCGCGGCCTATGTCTTTCGGTTACGGACGAACTGCGGGTCGTCTCACAGACAAAAGTAATGTTCCACATCCCCGCATATCGAAGGGCGCGGAGTGCCAGACAAAATTGTCTCGTGGGACTCGGCCGCTGAGGTGTCAAGGATGATCTCAACGCAACTCCAAAGAAGACCTCAACCCAACTGGCTTAATCGCACCCAGTCAGAGTCGCGGTGCGTCGTGAAAAGACTGGTAAATTATGCAGTTGTCCTTCACGCGCGACCCATTTACTGATTCAGCCTGGCTCACTTCCGATTGAAGCGGCCGGGGAGCAGGCGAAGATGGAATGGATCAAACAAGCTTTGCGAGCTCACCCGGAGGTCGCCCTATTCCTCACGCTGGCTGCAGGCCATTGGGTTGGGCAGCTCAGGATCAAAAAGTTCAAACTTGGAGCGGTCGTCGGGTGCCTTCTCGTAGGCGTAGCCGTGGCTCAACTAGGGGCCACCGTTCCTCCCGTGATCGGCCGCATGTTTTTTCTCTTGTTTCTATTCTCTGTGGGCTACAAGACAGGCCCTCAGTTTTTCAGGAGTTTGGGCAAGAACGCGATTGTGCCCGTTATCCTCACGTTGTCGTTTTGCATCGTCGGCTTATTCACGGCCTACGCAATTGCGCGTATGCTCGGCTTCGACGCAGGCATGGCAGCAGGGATGCTTTCGGGAGGGCTCAACTCCTCAGAAGCCATGGGAACTGCAACAGACGCACTCGGCAGACTGCAGTTATCGGAAGACCTGCGGCGCACGCTCGCCTCCGACATAACCGTTGGCTACGCAGTGACGTATCCCGTCGCAATCTTTATGGGCATCTTTCTGCTCACCAAGGTCGGGCCGTGGTTGATGCGGATCGATCTTCGGACCGAGTGCCGAAAACTGGAAGAGGAACTGGGGATGAAGAGAGAGGAACCTGGGCTCGTCTCTGCATATAGGCCATTCGTGATGCGTGCCTACAGAATCCCAGAGTCGTTGGCGTACACCGTTGCGTCCGAGCTGGAGAACATTTTTTCGCCGGAGCGCGTGTTCGTCGAAAGAGCAAAGACCGACAATGGCATTTTTGATGGCTCTGCTGATCTCCAGCTTTTGGCGGGCAATCTCGTTGTTCTTTCCGGACGCCCAGGCGTCCTGGCAGGGCCAACAAATCCACTGCGCACTTACGAAGTAGAAGATCGGGAGTTACTCGATATACCCGCTATTCAGTTCGACTACATCATGGAACGCAAGGATCTTCTGTACAAAACGCTTGCCGAGGTGGTAGCTGCGCTCGGTGGCGAAGCTGCAACCAGAGGTGTCTATGTGCGTAAAGTGCTCCGCGCAGGGGAGGAACTGCCGCTTGGTTCCAAGGTCAGGCTGGAACCGGGCGATGTGTTGACCCTTGTAGGCGCAAAGCGGCATCTGGAACAGCTTGCCACTCAGTTGGGTTCTGTTCAGCGGCCTTCTGATGCGACCGATCTCGTTTCGCTAACCTTGGCGATTGTCCTTGGCGCAGCAATCGGCCTTCCCGCAGTGCACATCGCGGGTTTACGTATAGCCTTTGGGATTCCCGTCGGCGTTCTTCTGTTTTCGCTTTTGCTTGGATGGCTTCGAGCCGTTCGCCCACGATTCGGCAAAGTTCCAGAACCGGCCCTTGAGCTGCTCGATTCCCTCGGCTTGACAGTATTTGTCGCCACAATCGGGATCAATGCAGGGCCAAGCTTCGTTCACGGCGTTCGCACGGCGGGACTCCTGCTCTTTGCCTGCGGAGTAGTCGTGAGCTCGGCACCATATCTCGCAACGATGCTCGCCGGCCGCTACATCTTCAAGGTTCATCCATGCATTTTGCTCGGCATCTGTGCAGGAAGCGCTACGTTCTCTCCCGGGCTCGCCGCCTTGAAAGAAAAAGGAGACAGCAGAGTACCCGCTTTAGGATTTGGCATGAGCTACGCGATAGGCGCAATCGTGTATGCGTTCATGGGCTCGTTGATTGTTGCCCTCGTCCACACGCCATGAACCGTGCCCTCGTCGCACACACTGCTTACTGACAGAAGTACCAGTAGACCCCAACCTACGTAAGTTCTAGATTTTTCGCAATGTTCCCGCTTCAGGCCCATCGAATGTGGCCGGGGAGAGTCACGATGAACTCACCTTTAGAAGCACATTCCTTGAGTTAGTGAACGCACTTTGGCCATGTCGGGAGTAACAACTCCACACGAGCGCGGAAGTGTGGCCACGCAAGGAGAGCCTCATGCGAGCGTCCGTCTCAAGAATCGTTCGGCTTGCCATCGTCGCCGCAGTCGCTATTCCGTTTGTTGGAGGATCTGTCATGGCGCAGCAGACCGCCCAATCGTCTACGGGGAAGACACGAACCGAAAAGGATCTCCTCGGAGAGAAGCAGGTTCCCGCCGATGCATATTACGGCGTGCAAACCATGCGGGCGCTTGAAAACTTTCAACTCTCAGGGGTTGCGATCAACCACTATCCGGGGTTCGTAGAGGCTTGGGCTTACGTTAAGCTTGCGGCCGCCCAGGCAAACTATGACGTCGGCGCCATGAAGAAGGACAGATTGGACGCCATCGAAAAGGCGTGCAACGCAGTTCTTGCCGGCAAATACCACGATCAATTTCAGGTGGACTGGTACCAGGGAGGTGCGGGCACATCGACAAACATGAACGCCAATGAGGTGCTCGCGAACATTGGGCTCGAGTTGAGCGGCCACAAGAAAGGTGAATATCAGTATCTCGAGCCGCATGACGATTTGAATATGTCGCAGTCTACGAATGACTCGTATCCGACCGCCATCAAAGTCGCACTCATTCTTCGAAACGACAAGCTGGTTGACGAGTTGCAATTGCTTGCCGATTCGTTCCGCGCAAAGGGCAAGCAATACCTCATGGTCGTCAAGATGGGACGCACCGAGTTGCAGGATGCGGTGCCGATGACGGTGGGCCAGGAGTTTTATGCGTTTGCATCATCGCTGGAGAGCCAGATTCAGCTTTTGAAAGATTCGGAGAAGCCTCTCTATGTCGAAAACATGGGAGCAACAGCGATCGGAACCGGCATCAACGTACCCAAGGGTTATCCAGAGAAGTTCGCCGAGCATCTGTCGAAGCTGCTCAACAAACCGATCGTTCCCGCGCCGGACATGATTGCTGCCACATGGGACCAGCAAGGGTTCGTTGATTATTCCTCATCGTTGAAGAGCCTGGCGGTCAAGCTCTCGAAGATATCGAGCGACCTGATACTGCTGACTTCAGGACCGCGCGCGGGGCTCAACGAGATCGACCTGCCGGCCATCCAGCCTGGTTCATCAATCATGCCCGGCAAGGTGAATCCCGTGGTTCCGGAGGTGATGAACCTCGTCACGTTCCGCGTAATCGGCAACGACCTGGTCGTCACATTGGCCGCTCATAGCGGACAGCTTCAATTGAACGCCTACGAACCGGTCGAAGGGCTTGCAATGATCGAGTCCCAGAGCCTGCTCTACAACACCTCGAAGTTGATGCGCACCAGATGCGTCGATGGCATCGTCGTTGACGAGAAACAACTAGAGCATTACATGGAGACGACGGTCGGTATCGTAACGGCGCTGAACCCGATTATTGGCTACGAGAAGGCAACCGAACTCGCCAACGAAGCCTATTCGAGCGGTAAAGGGATTATCGAAATCATTCGCGAGCAACACGTCCTTACAGAGGCTCAGATCAAAGAACTGCTCGACCCGGCGAAGCTTACCAACATCGATCCATCGAAATACAAGTAGCAGAACTGCTTGAAACCGAAGGGATCGCAGTGTTCGTTTTGAAAGGAGCTGTCATGAAGCACGTCTATAGACAGTGGGTATTGTTCTTCGTCGTTGTGGTTCTCGTTCCATTCCAAAGCGGCCTTTGCCAGGCGAAGAAGAATATTGTCATCCTTGCGACAGGCGGAACGATCGCAGGCGCTGCAGCTACCGGCACCCAGGCTGGATACACCTCGGGACAAGTCGGAATCGACACGATGATTAATGGGGTTCCCGGGATCCAGGAGTTGGCCAATCTCAAAGGCGAGCAGATCTCAAACGTCGGCTCACAGGATATGTCGTTCGACATCCTGTTGAAGCTCGCGAAGCGGATTAATGAGCTGACGTCGAGCGGCGCCGCCGATGGCATCGTGATCACGCATGGCACCGACACCCTGGAAGAGTCGGCATACTTCCTCAACCTGACCGCGAAAACAGACAAGCCGGTTGTGATCGTCGGCTCCATGAGGCCCTCCACTGCGGTGAGCGCCGATGGCCCGCTAAACCTCTACAACGGAGTCGCAGTTGCTGCTGATCCTCGAGCGCAGGGTCGAGGCGTTCTCGTCGTGATGAACGACCATATCCACGCGGCACACTCCTTGACGAAGACCAGCACGACGGACGTTCAGACATTTATGTCGCCGCTACGTGGATTGGTTGGTGTTGTCGCCTACGGCAAGGCCGACTTCTACAATATGCCGCCGTGGAAGCACACCTCCGAGAGCGAATTTGACGTCTCCGACGTCACAAAGCTTCCTCGCGTCGACATCATCTTCGCCGATGTGGATATGTCTCCCGATCTTATTGATGACAGCGCCAAGGACGGCGCCAAGGGAATCGTGATCGCCGGTGTCGGCAATGGAAACATGACAAAGGCCGCGGTTGATGCGTGCGCCAGAGCTGTAAAGAAAGGCGTCGTCGTCGTGCGGAGCAGCCGTGTTGCCACCGGCCTTGTAGGACGCAACGTTGAGCTGAACGACGACCAGTTGGGCTTCATCGCGTCCGATGAATTGAATCCGCAGAAGTCACGTATCCTTCTCACCCTGGCGCTGCTGAAGCCACGTTCACCGGCAGATATCCAACAGTTGTTCATGACCTACTGAAGCCAGGGCAATCACAACATGAGGGTCATCCTAAGGTCGGTCCTTCTGTCGATGATCACCTTTGCAGTCTTGCCCGCATGGAGATCAAGTCGCGGGCAAGAAACCGCAGCCATCATGCTGGCGGATACAATCCAGCAGCCCTCCAACCCTGCTCCAGCTTCGCAACCAACACCGACCATTCCCGCAAGCAGCGCCTCTGCTCCGCCCACGCTCGACGACACTATCGACGCGGGTGAGATGGACGACGATATCGATCACGCGCCTCGAAAGATGGCTAAGTGGAATGAGTACAGCGGACCCCACGTCATTCTGAGGGCTGGGCTCGGGTTCCTGGTCGATACAGCTGCCTACGCCCAGGATGACGCGAGCAAAGAGCAGATCAAAATGCTCCCGGCCCAGAGACTTCGGGACTTCCGATTCGTTCTCGGGGGCAGCTTTCCAAGCCTTTCGCGCAAGGTTACCTATAACGTCGGGATCATGTACGACGGTCCATCGCACGCCTGGCTTATGCGTCAGACCGGAGTGATGATCGCGGTCCCGAAACTTTGGGGCAACATCTTCATCGGCCGCTCCAAGGAAGGTTTCTCGCTGAACAAAGTGATGGTCGGCTATGACGGATGGACGATGGAACGCTCCACAATGAGCGACGCAACCATCCCAATTCTTGCGGACGGTTTCAAGTGGCTCGGCTACACACCGAAGCACGGTTTCCTATGGAACTTTGGCTACTACAACGACTGGCTTTCTCACGTCCAAAACTTTTCCACGTATCACAATCAGACCGTTCTGCGCGTAGTGTGGCTCCCAATTCGCTCCGACCTCAAACGCGAGGTGCTCCACCTGGGAGTGAATCTGAGGAACGGAAGCCCTGAGCAGGGACAGATTCAATTCCGCTCGCGCCCTGAAGCATTCCCTGCTCCTTACTTCGTAGACACGGGTAAGTTCGCCGCCAGCAATACCAAGATGGCAGGATACGAGGCCTACTACCGCAAAGGTCCCCTACTGCTCGGCAGCGAATACTGGTGGGTCGGCGTCACCTCCCCATCTACCAACAATCCAACTATCCATGGCGGGGATTTCGTCGCGACATGGTGCGTCACCGGCGAGTCGCGTGCGTACAACACCGTCCAGGGAGCCTTCAGAGAGGTCATACCCAAGAAGCCGTTATTCTCCGGTGGCTATGGTGCTATAGAGTTGGTGGCGCGTTTCTCGGACATCGATTTGAATAGCGAACTGATCTCTGGGGGCAAATTCAAAAGATTCACGCCGATGGTGAACTGGTATCTGACCGACTACCTCCGCCTCGAAGCCGCTTATGGCGTCGGTCGCCTCGATCGCTTCAACCTCAAAGGCACCACTCAGTTCTTCCAGACAAGGCTGCAATTTGAGTTCTAACGGAAGCGCGAGAGCCCGAAATCGTCCGCAAATGCGCACAAGAGCGATAACCCAAATTCCGTGATTGGTATCTGCCGGCGTCCTTAGCGGAGCAAGGCCGAGGCCGCCCATAGCACCGGCGCCTGGCCGTGAAAGTCTCCCGTGCGGCGCTTGCGGGCGAGGTAGTATTCGAGGCTGTTGAACTTGCCCGTGCCCTCACAAACACTCGTGATGTTGTCGTTCTGGTCGATATAACCAGCTACGGCAATCCACGCGCGCCGAGCCGCCGGACCATACGTGGCAGCGTCCAGCCAACCGTTTTTCACGCCCGTGATCATTGCGAAGGTAAACATGGCGGAGCCGGAACTCTCGGGCCACGCCTCATCGCGATCGATGAGCTGCCGCCACATACCGTCTTTGCCTTGATATTTCAGCAAGCCGGCCATCATCTTTCGATAGCCATCGAGAATTCGCGCGCGCTGAGGGTGGTCAGCAGGAAGTTCGCGCAGCATCTCTGCCATGCCAGCCGCGACCCAACCATCACCCCGGCCCCAAAAGAACGGGACATCAGGGGCGTGATAGAACAGACCGTTCGCCTGCTGCAGCTTGTCCAGGTAGGCTGCCATCTCCTTCGCGTCGCGATCGAGGTATTTGCGATCCCCCGTAGCGCGATAGGCCTCGAGCTGCAGGATCGTGAGCATGTACATGTCGTCGATCCAGTAGCGAGTCTCGGCGGAAAGACCGTCGGGCTGCGGGTTCTCCCATTGCCGGTCGGCAAACTGCAGACCCATGGCGGTGTATTTCTTGTCGTGCGTCTCGATGCCGATCTCCATGGGGATGATGCCGAAGATTTCATCATCCACGTGCCGGCGCGGCGGAATCAGGGCAACTTCAGCCCCGCCCGGCAGCAGCGGATCAAACCGCTGAATAAGTTCCTGCTGCAGCGACGCGTCATGCGTGAGTGAGGCAAAGGTGAGCGCGCCATACCAGGTCGCCGCCTCAGAGTAGTGAATTTTGTCCGGCTGATGATGCGGGCTGGGCACAAAGTGCTCGGCGACCCGCTTCCCTACTTCCTGCGGCGAGAGACCGGCAGGCCAGTTGGTGAAATACGACTGTGGCGTCTGTGCAGCCAGAGAGCAGGTCGCGAGTGACAACGAGAGAATAAGAGAGTGCGTGACTTTCATCGGACCTATTGTGCCCCCTGAATGGAGAGGCGCATGTGATTCATGCCGTTGTACACCACGTCGATGTAGTCCTTGCCGGCCTCGACGGTGGACCCAGTCGCATCGCTCTGTGCCGTAACGTGCACGCCGGGCAGATTCCAAGCCGTCGCGGTTACTTTGCTCTGATCGAGCCCCGCCGCATGAATCCGGAATCTGACCGTGCCGGAAGTATCGATCGTGAGGCCATGTTCATCCGCGCTTGCGTCCACAGGCGGGCACTGCAAGAGCTGCACCCACCCGATCGAGCCAGACGGTGTACGCCACTGGATCGTCGCCGGATGAAACTGGGTCGTAGTGCCGGCGTCCTTCGTCTTGTTCGTGAACTCACCGCCGAAGATCACATCCTTGCCGATCCACGCTGTCGCGACGCGCTTGGCATCGATCTGCTGGCGCACCAGGTGCTCGCCTTCGAACTGTTTCGTCTTGGCCAGCGCATCGGTGGGAATCCTCGTGCCAAGGATTGCGACGTGGGGAGCGAACCAGAGGTCCGGAAGATGATCGGTGGTCGCGGAGAGTCGCGGGAAAGGTGCATGCGCGGCATCGAGCACCGTGCGCATCCAGAGGCCGACTACGCTGACATAGCTCTCCATGTCCATGCCGTAGGAGCGGTCATAGGGGCCACTGATGTTGCGCAGGCTCGGCTGGTAGTACTTCATCAGATCGCGCCAGAGCCCTGCTTCCATTTCGCTCCCGATGGCACGCATGCGCTCGGAGGAGCCGTAGTCACGGTAGAGCGCAAGGCCGTAGAGGTCCACGCCGCAATACGTCGGCGAGTTGTACTCGTAGAAGGCGTTGTACTGCTTGTAGAGCTTATACACTTGCTCGTTCCACGCGGCGGACTGTTGCAGCCACACGGCGTTGTGGTCATGCACCGCGGCGAAGTCCCAAAGGAACCCGTACATCAATGCGATGTTGGTGTATGACGGGACGAGCCGCCCTTCCTGCATCTCGCCCTCGATCGCAAGATCGATTGCTTTGTACATACGATCGCGCAACTCGGGCGAGACACGTTCCGGAAACTCGATCAGGATGATCGCGAACGTAGTGCCGATGAAGTGACGCCAGTTTGGGTCATAGCCGCGCCAGATGATGCTTTTGTTTGTGGGGTCCGGCTCCTCCGGTGTGCGTTTGTAGGTACCGAACCAGCGGACACCGGGCTGCGTGTATTGCTCCTTCAGCACGGTATCCAATATCTGGGCGGCGCGCTCGCGGTCGCCTTGCTGATCGCGAAGCAGCAGACCGAGCGCGTACCAGCTCGATTCACGCACCATGTAATGGCCCGCAGTGTGCGCAGAAGCCTCTCCGTATGGGCTGCGCACCAACTTCGTTGAGCTGTCGTAGAAGTAATTGTCCCAGTACATCGAATCCCGAAAGAGCTCACTCGTATTTCGGTCGAGCTTTGCGGGCGAAATGTGCCGTGCGGTGGGAACAGCCTGTCCAGCCAAAAGAGAAGTTGCCGCAGCAACAAAGAAAAGCCCAAGGGATTGCCGAATCATCAAGATCTCCATCGACCTGGGGACACAGCAGCGCTTTTCAGCAAGTTCGCTGCTGTGTCATGCCAAAGGGGTTCGCTGCACCGCTAGAAGTTGAACTTGGCTGCGAACTCTACGGTGCGTTGCTGGTACGTTGGTGTGCCGCTTACGGACGTGATCGTACCGACCGTCGACGTGTTGCTGATATTGGCGTTTGGAACTCCGAAGTTGGGGTGATTGAAGACGTTGAATGCGTCGGCGCGCAACTGGACACGGTAACGTTCATGCCACTCGATGTTCTTCTCGAGGTTGATGTCCCAGCTCTGGTAGCGTGGCCCGCGCAGCATGTCATAACCGGTGTTGCCATAGGCTCCGCCGGGGATCCCCGCCGCATTCGTCGGTGCTGCAAAGGCTGCCGGATTGAACCACTGCTTCTTCGTCTTGGCCGAGGGATAAATCGCGACACCGTTGACGCGATTCGCACGACCGCTGGCGAGATTGGTCCACACACTGCCGCTGGCGTCCGTGTAGGTGCCAGGCGCCGAATAGGTGACGGAGAACGGCTGCCCGTTCTGGAACACCGTGATGCCCGACACCTGCCAGCCGCTGACGAGCTTATCCACGAACCCGGTAGCGTCCGAGAGCAATGCTCTGCCGTGACCAAATGGGAAGAGATAGGAATAGTTGACCGTGAGCACCTGGGGTGCAATGCCCGCGATCGGCCCATAGGAGTCGCTCGGCGTGAATCCCGAAGGATTCTCGAGGTTCTCTGTGCCGAGAACGCGAGTCCACTGGTACTCCGCTCCAAATGCCACGCCGCTGTGGTACTGGTGATGCGCGCCGATCTGCAGCGAGTTCATATTGCTGTGGAAGATCGGATCCATGTTCAGACTGATTGCCGAGAACGGCTGCACCTGATTGAGGCTCTGCACCGTCACGCCCGATCCTGACTTGATGGGAGTCGGTAGCAGCGGGAGGTTGATGTTAGGAGCGTAATTGCCGCTGCCGCCGTAGTTGTTCTGCTTGACGTTGTGCTGACCCACGTATCCGATACGCACTGCCCAGCTGCTGCCGAACTGACGCTCGAGGGCAAGGTTGTACTCCTCGGTGTACGGCGTCGTGGTCTTGGCCTGCGCCAGAACGTTGGGGTTCGCCGTGAAGGCGCCCGTTGCCGAGAACGGATTCGACATGGAGAAAGCGGGCGGATTAGTCGTCGAGTTGTTGAAGGTCTGCGATCCGGAAAACGGTAGATTCGCGAATGGCGCAGTGCCTACATACGAAGCCGGCAGCAGGTTGTAGTAGATGCCGAAGGCGCCGCGGAGAACCGTGTTGGGAAACGCCTGGTACGCGAAGCCCAAGCGTGGCGAGACGTTGTTCTTATCCTGACCGAGGTAAGCAAAAACGCTGTTTGGCAGCCCAACCTGGCTCGAAAGCGTGATCGGAATGGACGACACAAACTGCGGAATCGCCTGCGGAGGCATCGAAGTGCCGAAGACCACCACCTGCTTCAGAGACGGAACATAGAGCGAGTCGAAGCCATACGGATTGTCGCGGAACCATTGGAGGTCGTAGCGCAGGCCGGCGTTGATAGTCAGCTTATGGAAGGGCTTCCAGTCGTCCTGAATATAGGCCGCGTACTGAGCAGAGATGTTGCGCGTGATGAAGTTGTTCGGAGTCGGCTTGCCGGTCGACACGGGAAAACCCAAAAGGAAGTCCGCGAAAGCATTGCCGGAGTAGCGTCCGTTGAACGTGTACTGGCCGCGCTCCGGAACAACGGCGGCATTGTTCCAGTGGTTGTCATAGAGATAGGAGAAGCCGACTTTGATCGTGTTGTTCCCGGTGACCTTCGTCACGTTCGTACCGATCTGTGCGACCTGCTCAAGATCCTTCGATCCATGCTCCGAGATCGACTGAATATTCGTGATGGAGATCTGCGGCGCGCCTTGGATCAGCTCCGCTCCAAGGCCGGGAATGATCGCCGAAAAGTCCGTCTTGTAGTTCTGGGGTGTGCGATAGATCGGCAGATGGAAGAAGTTGGCGTACGTGTCTGCCAGCAGGCTCGCATTGAACGTATGCGTCCATCCGAGGATGAAGTTCGAGTTGTGCTCGCCATCCTGCGAATTCCCACCCTGCAGGCTGTTGGAGCCGTTCGTCGGGCTCGGCCCGTAGAATGCGCGCAGATACGTGAACCGAATCTGATCCTTGTCCGTCAGACGGTGATCGAACCGAACTGAGAAACGATTCGCTTCCGACGTCAAAGAGACCTGCTCGAACGTGTTAACACCCGTTCCCGACGTGGTCGGTAGAGGCATAAGCAGCGTCATAAGCTGCTGCGAGACCGTGTTGATGCGGTTCGTCGGAATGACGTTAGGCGTGGTGAAAGGCGCACCCGTTTGCGGGTCGATGAGCTTAAGCGTGGGAAACTCCGTGAAGTTACCCTGCCGCATCAAGAGCGTCGGCTCCTGCGTGTTGTCCGAGTAGCCCTGCGTCAGTCGGAAGCCCTCGTAGGCCACAAAGAAGAAGCTGCGGTTTTTGCCGTTATAGATCTTCGGAATCCAAACTGGGCCATTGAAGTTCCCGCCGAATTCGTTGCGCTCGTACGGAGGCCGCGGGATTGCGCCGTTGAAGTAGGACTTCGCACTCATTCCTTTGGAGCGGTTGTATTCCAGCAGTTCACCGTGGTACTGGTTGGTGCCACTTGCACTGACTACGATAAGCGCCATGGGCTGGCCGAACTCGGCCGGGGCGCCGGTGCTGACCATCTTGAACTGCGAGATGGCATCCAGTGATGGGATCTCCGGCTCGGCGCGCTGCAGCGTGACTTCCGCGTTGCTCACGCCATCGAGCGTGGACGCAAGGCCGCCGTAGGAATTGCGCGAGCCCGTGCCGCCAGCAAATGTAAGCCCGCGGGTAGCCAGCTGGTCTTGCGCGCCGACGCCCTGCACGCCGGGAGCCAGCGCAATCAGACCCATGAGGCTGAGGCGGCCATTGAGCGGCGTGTTCTGAATCGCCTGGCTCTCCACCACAGACCCAACTGACGACTCACTGGTCTGGATGACGGGAGCACCCGCCGAAACCTCGACCGTTTCCGACACTGCACCCAGCGGAAGCACAGGCGTCAGGGAGACGGTCTGGTCGATGGTTAGGTGAACGCCCGTCTGGTGAAAACGCTGAAAGCCTTCATGCGCCACCTCCACTGTGTAGTCGCCCGGAGGCAGCTGGGCTGCAGTGAAGCTCCCGTTGTCCGACGTGGTCACTGTGTGCACCGTGTTCGTGCTGACCTGCGTGACGGTAACGGTGGCGCCCGACACACTGGCGCCAGTGGGGTCAGTTACAGTACCGGTGATCGTCCCGGTGATGCCTTGCGCAAGCAGGCACGTACCCGCGAGGAGCATCCATCCGAGCATTACAGCGCAGGCTAGGCTCCGTCTCCGTGCGTCCGTCACGAGATGCCCTGCCGCGAGCGATTTAAAAAACTTCATGTACTGCCTCCAAAAATCTCGGCTCAGGAGGCTTCGACTTCAATTCGACAATGAGTTCCTGAGGCGAGTGGCCGGAGTATCGGCTCCACTATGTGCGACTCGCAACGTATTTAACGGTGCACTTCTGATTTCACCGTGAAAGGCGCGATAGTACTTCATTTTCATAGGTTTAGACGTACCGTGAAGCGGGACGCTCTACGACCGAGGTGGCGCGTAATGGGAGCACAGTTCGGCCTCGATATTCGGGTTGTCCGCGCTCGAGCTATCGGCCGCCGACGTTCGTAAGCAGGTGATAGCAGACAACAGTGCTTTGGTAGGAGCTCCCGTTAAGGTTGCGTGCCGAGAGCAGCAGCTCGAAATGCGGAGCTGGTCCCCCCCGGTCTAACGTGTTCAGGAACTTCGGAAATTCGGGGCCTAGGAGAAACTCCGCCGAAGCCTCCGTCCCGGCCTTACTCGTACCACCAACGAGCAGCGATGAGCTTTGTCCATCGAGACTTGGTAGATAGCGGATGACTCCGAAAGCCTCGTGTTCGGTGGCGTCACCTACCTCAACATAAAACGGCTTCTCCCCCGGGCCGGGATCGCGGTTCTGCACAACGTTTACCTTCGCTTGCGCGTCATAGCCGACGCGAAATCGGCCGTATCCGTCGAACAGTTCGACCCAGGGATTTGCCCGCGCACTTCCAATCAGAACAACATTGTTGAGCTTGATTTCGCTCACACTTAGGTCTCGCGCAAACCGGATCTGCGTTTTCGTTGGATCAACCTGCCGCAACCGCTCGAGTTGCGAAACGATCCTTAGGTCCGCAACGTTCGTGTATTGGCTCTGAACGAGTGTGGACCAGAGGTGTTCCATCCCCGGAGGAGGACTGAAGCTGCGATACCGCCTGGTCGTGTAGTCCGGCAGCCTGATCTCCGTGCCAGTCAACTCATCCATCAGGACAAGGCTGCTGTCCGCCGGCACGATAAGGGTCGACCTCTTCGAATCGAAGATACTGGCCCAGAACTGCCGCTCCTGTTTCGTAGAAGTGGCTGCTCCATCCGGTCCGGCCAGACGCCAGCCGATGACCAAGGCAGCACACAGCGCCACTACAGCCAGTGCAATCAGCGCCATCCGCGGGAAATAACGCCTGCGTGGTCCTACAAGCGGGAAAGTCTCATCTCGAGGCACCACGACGGACGGACCCAAAGCGAAAGGTGTCGGTAGGGCAGACGGTTCCCGGAAATGAAACTCCGGGACATAGCTTCCCTTGGGCACAGTCAGAATGATTGGCTCATCCTTTCCTTCCGTCGCGAAATATTCCTGCAGTCGAATTCGAAGGAACCGGGCTTGCGAGCGCACAATGCTGTCCTCACCCATGTGGTAGCTTTCCGGGCGACCGAAGACAACTGTGCCGATGCGCTGTTCCTGGAGCGTATTGCCGCGGCCCTGCTGCTGTTCCTCGCAGATGAAACGAAGGAAGCTGGCGAGCCGGTGCGACTTGCCAAAGAGCTTGGAAGAGAGTATCCGGTCTAGAAGAAGTCGTTGTTCTTCAATAGATGGCGTTTGTTCAACGCGCTGCGTGGTGGTGGTCAATGCTGCTCCAACTCGCCAATGCGGTCGGTTTTTCACGGTGAATCTCCTGGGAATATCCGTGAAAGAACTAGGCGACAACACAAGGTCAGCTATACATTCTACCGTTATTCATATGACAAATCTGCCCAGCTTATCTGCAGTGCAGAAGGGCATCAGACCCGAATCCGTCGTGTCTCGATGGTAACGCATGCCCCGAATCCGGTTGCAACGATACCCAATGATTCGGGTGTTGCCGCTACTTCCTCTCCGCATGCACGATTGCAGTCGCTCGATGCGCTGCGCGGTCTCACCATCGCGTTGATGATCCTCGTGAACACCAGTGGAGACGCGAAGCACACCTACCGGCTGCTGCGCCATTCTCCCTGGAACGGATGCACGCTGGCGGACGTGGTTTTTCCGTGCTTCCTGTTCATGGTGGGCATCTCTCTCGTACTCTCGCTCGGGGCGAAACTGCGCCGTGGCGTGCCTCGCCGCGTCCTTGCCCTTCAGGCACTCAGACGGTCCGTTGTTTTGTTTGTGATCGGAATCGCCATCAACGGCTTCCCACGGTTCGACCTGCATACGCTTCGCGTCTTTGGCGTTCTACAGAGGATCGCAATCTGTTTCTTCCTCGCCAGCCTGATTTACCTCTGGCTGCGCCCACGCACCATCGTCTGGATCACCGTGGCCATCTTGCTGGGCTACTGGATACTCCTCCGATGGGTTCCGGTCCCTGGCTACGGCATACCCGGTGTGAGCGTCCCGTTGCTCGACCCGCACGCCAATCTACCTGCATGGCTTGACCGCCATCTTCTGCCCGCAAGCCACCTCTATCACCAGGGTTACTACGATCCCGAAGGCCTACTCGCGTCCATTCCCGCGCTTGCCTCCACCCTCATCGGGGTCCTCACCGCCTTTTTTCTGCAGATGTCCCGCGGTCCCGCCACCACCAAAGCACAACGTCTGCTCTTCGCAGGAGCCCTCTGTCTGGTCGCTGGCCTCGCCTGCAGCCACTGGCTCCCGCTGAACAAGCGCCTTTGGACCAGCTCTTTCGTCCTCTTCAATGCTGGAGTAAGCCTTTTGGCACTCAGCATCTTCATCTGGTGGCTTGACGTGCAGAAGAAAGCGACGCGGCTTGCCCTCCCGATGATCGCCTTCGGAACCAACGCACTCGCGGCGTACGCATTATCTGAGTTCCTGGCTTCGTTCCTCTCCAGCGCGAGAGCGCCGGGCACCGGCTACACTGTGCAGCAGACATTGTTCCTTCCGTTCGCGACATTTATCGCAAACCCGTACATTGCCGCACTAGCGTACGCGATTGTGTATGTTGTTATCTGCTTTGTGCCTGTCCTGCTGTTGTTCAGAAAGAAGATCTTCCTAAAGGTCTGACTCCGACAGCGCAACTACGCCTGGACATCTTCTTCTACGTTTCCCCGCTAACACCGAAATCCCCAAGGAAAGATTGCATGCAGCATTTAGTTCAATCGAGAGGCAGGCGATCGATTCATCGATTTGCCGGCCCTCTCCTGTGTCTGGCTCTTCTCATTGGACCAACAGCCAACTCCGAACAACCCCCGCAAAAGTCGGCGCAGGATTACACGCATTACGTCGATCCGTTCATCGGTGTAGATTGGGGCGGCAATACCTTTGTTGGCTCTGCAATTCCATTCGGAATGGTCAAGCTTGGGCCCGACATGGAGAATTTCGACGGGCGCCGCTCTGGCTTTGGTTATTCAAGCAATGGTGAAATTCTGGGCTTCTCTCATCTGCATCTCAGCGGCGCGCAGGGCAAGTACGGTAACGTCCTGGTTATGCCTCTAACGGGAGAGGTTGCTCCACTCTCCATCCGTTCGCCACGCACGAATGAGGTCAACGAGGTTGGTTATTACGCGGCAACGCTCAGCCGCTATGGAATAAAGGCTGAACTCACTAGTAGCCGCCGCGTCGGTTTTCACCGATATATATTCCCTGCCTCGTCGAGCGCTCACGTTATAGCAAACCTCGCATCTGCATTGAATCTTGGGACCGGCTGGGAAGCCCAGCGCTTCCTTGGCGCAGAAGTCCATGTCCTCTCAAACCAGGAGATCGAAGGTGTAACTCGAGTTACCGGCGGTTGGAATAGAGGAGGGGAGTACAAGGTTTACTACTACATTGTTCTAGACACTCCGGCTAAGTCGATAAGGACCTGGTCTAACGGAGCTGCACTGTCGAATTCCAGAGATGCCGCTGTATCCGATGGCTCCCCGATCGGAGCATCGTTCGATTTTGCGACGAAAGTCAATCAGGTTGTGCAAATGAAGGTAGGTATCTCGTTCATTAGTGCATCTCAGGCAAAGGCAAATGTGCAGACAGAAATCCCAGGATGGAATTTCGCTGCTGTCCGAAGTGCAGCCGTCTCGCTTTGGAATAGCGAGTTGACAAAACTCAGCCTTGTGGGAGCGACAGAGTCACAACGTCGTCAACTTTACACCGCGATGTATCACATAATGTTGATGCCTACTGACCGGACAGGAGAGAATCCTGGGTGGACATCCTCCGAACCTTACTATGACGACTACTACTGCATCTGGGATACCTTTCGTACATCAAGCCCTTTACTGACGCTGATTTCACCTAATCGACAGCGCGATATTATCCGCTCTCTTATAGATATCTACCGACACACAGGCTACATGCCGGACGCACGCAGCGGGAATGACAATGGTCGCACGCAAGGAGGCTCCAATGCGAATATTCTCGTTGCCGACGCATATCTTAAGGGCCTGAAGGGCATTGACTACGAAACTGCTTTCTCCGCGATGGTTCATGACGCGGAAGTGCCGCCTGCCGATCCTCAAAAAGAGGGACGCGGGGGGCTGAGAGATTACAACGAAAAGGGCTATATCACACTCGCTGATGAACGATCAGGATCACGTACGGTGGAGTATAGCTACGACGATTTTGCGATCTCAGAGACCGCCTGCGGTCTAGGCAAGAAGAAAGAGGCAGCCCTTTACGCCAGCCGTGCTCATAACTTCGAAAATCTCTGGGATAAAGATATGAGTGTAGAAGGTTTCACGGGTTTTCTGCGACCGCGTAACCCCGATGGAACATGGGCGGCCCCTTACCTTGTTGTCCGCGGAACCTGGCCCGACTTTTTCTACGAAGGAGATATTTGGACCTACTCGCTCTATGCTCCGCAGGACATGCGTCGTCTTATTGAAATGACTGGCGGCAATGACGCCTTTGTTCGTCGTCTGGACTGGACATTCTTGCATAACCATTTTGATGTCACCAACGAGCCCGGATTTCTCATGCCTGTGCTCTATAACTACGCCGGTCGGCCGGATAAAAGTGCCGATGTTGTTCATCTCCTGCTCGAGAAATACTTTATGGATAATCGTGCAGGAATTCCAGGCAACGACGATTCCGGTGCAATGTCCAGTTGGTTGATCTTTTCAACCTTGGGGATCTTTCCTGTTGCCGGACAGGATGTATATCTCATCAGTACGCCAAGCATCCCCGATGCCACACTTTCTCTAGGCAATGGAAAGAGACTGCATATCATCGCCAGGAATCTCGGTGGCCAGGGGCTAAATCGCTACGTGCAGTCAGTGACGCTAAACGGCGTCGATCTGCCCAACTCATGGTTTCGCCATGCGCAGATTAAGGACGGAGCAACACTCGTGTTTACGATGGGTTCGTCCCCATCGAGCTGGGGGAAGTCCACGCCCCCGCCTTCCATGTCCGATGACAATGCTCCTCACTGCCAATAGGCGCTGAGCCAAAGAATGCGAGCGAAAAACAATGAGTTGTGAACGAGATGGACTTCGCAGGGAACCCTGAACCGTCAGATCGCGCGAGACGGTCTACCAAAACCCAACACACTCGCTGGTACCAGCGGAGGAGCTGCGGCGCTCAGCTCATCCACATTCGGGCAAGTCTCCTCCACCTGGAACACTGCTCGTGTCTTCCAGGGGGTCGGTCAAGCTCACCTTTTAGCCCGTGTCGCACTCCCATCGCCCCGCTCCTCGTGAGCGGGGCCCTTTATGCACATTACCGTGGACCACCCGGCTCGTCATCTTCCGCAGCGACAACGAGGACGCCACTCCAGTTACTGGGTCTGCCATGAATGTGGGGCGGAGCGGGGGATCACGGCCACACGCTCCACTGGACAGTCAGCATATCGGAAGTACATTTTCCTGACATGTTTGCGTCGATTGCGCCCTCGTTTAGGAACCGACGCCTAACGAGCAAATCACGGGGCTAGACTCTCGCTATAGGAATGTCACGCTGAAGCCCCAGGCGCGAAGAGCAAAAGTATTCGAAGCGGATACCAAATGTCCTGTGAATTTGAGACCAATACTGCCGGAATCGCGCACTCCGGGCCCATCGCATGAACATAATCGCCCAGCCGCGATTATCTGGGTGCTCCCAAAAATCATCGAGTTGTAAATCGATAAAGACATCTTCCATAAGTTGCACTAGCTGGAGGGAGAGGCACAATTCCTGGCTCGCTTGATGCGGGTCGGGAGATGCCGGCGGTACCGCGATAGGCGGGTGGATGTTCATCAGTTCATCGATGTATGAATGCAGGTTTCGCTCACGACGGCACTCATCCCAGATTCGATTGAGAGCGTTCGTGTGCCTCAGGAATGCGTCGCCGACAGCGCGCCCCGGGGCAATGGTGTCCAGCAGCTTCTTCGCGACATCGATAGGATGCTCGCCCGGACTGACACCACGCAGCGTATGGCGTACAACGTGCAGCCCCAGCTTCCGATAGCTCTCAAATTGTGCCTCGGTAAAGAATTGGTTGGCCGTGGTTTCGTGCGGAAAAGAGGGATGGGCCGCTTGGTATTGGGCAACTCCAATATCCTCATCGCCGGTACTCGAAGCCTTCAGGTAAATGAGATATCCGATGCTTCCGTTGCTGTACTTGATCGTTCCCACAGCCGAATGGGCAAGACTGTGCAATTCTTTTCGCTGACGGATGGACCTCACATCCAGGTCGATCTGGGCATCAAAGTCAGTCGCACAGATGCGAACGAGATTACCCAGAGACCCAAACTCAAGTAACTCGTCACACTCGGCGTCACCCGCAAAAATTACGGTGCACCGGCGCCGAATGAGCTCGTAGATGCCTAGGTTCTCAAAATGGCCACCATCTGACACGTTTAGAAACTCGCGGGTTTCGTCGGCAATACCGAGCAACTCCCGTGAAAGATAGTAGAGGCTATAACGAAGTCCTGATTCATTCCACCGCGGCTTTGCGGGATTTGGAAACCACCAACCAAGCCGAACATTGAACATGGTCAGCAGAAGTGCGGCCAAAGGTGACGTGTTATACCCCATGTTTGGGCTTGCAGCCGCACCGGAGATTGCAACAGCCTGTCCCACTTTCACACCGCCGGCGAAACTATGCGGTGAGGCAGGATCACCGGTCGGCGCATAACCAATCTTCGGCCGGTCCGAGCCGCAGCGTAGAGGGGTGAGAGTGAAGCACGCACTATGCCGGTTGCGAACCGAAAGATCCTGGCTTCCACCAAGGTTGAGCGTGCAATTAAAGATTGGGAAGGGTCCCCGAAATTTCCCCTTAAGTTCGCCGAGGTCCAGCTTTCCTTTCAAATCGCGCAGGTCAGCCTCGTCTCGGAAGTCGAAGTTCGTAAACGGCTGCGGCTTTCGCATACCCGGCGTCCACCGCGAAGCTCCAAGATAGCAGCGCACGATACGGTTGCGATAAAACTGGCTGAACCCGAAGATATTGATCTCGAAGAACCATGAGAAGAGCCACCCGCACCCGAGGATTACAGCCGCAACGATTGTGAACTTCAGCCAGGAATCGAAGGCTTGGTCGAATACATACCAGTAATCATTCCGTCCATAATTCAATTTCGTCGCGATATTCAGGATCAGCACGTACAACACCCAGGCAGAAACAAACACCACGCCCGCAACAAACGCCAGGCCACCGATTCGCGCGATTATCTCAAGCAGCAAGCCACTGCTCTTGGATTTGTTCCCCGATGTTTTGCTGCTGCTGCCGGCGAACAGACCGGCGACAACGGTGCCCAGCCACCCCGCGATCGTCGACCACTTCAAGGTCGCAAGAAGACCGCCTTGGACTGCAAGCAACCTCATCAGCGCAATCGGACCAAATACGGCTGCGGCCGATAGCCCGAGCCCGACAGCGGCATAAATTGTGAGCCATGCGCCAAAACGCGTCCACCACTCACGTTGCGCTTCGGACGACGACCGGCCAGACAGGCCGATATAAAGGACGATTGCTAGCGTAAATGCAAGCAAAGTCAAAGCCGGACCGAACACAAACGCGTATGATCCCGCCTTCTCTGCGATGGAGATATTTGCCTGCATACGGATGAATAGGTCGAGAATTCCGCAGAGGCCTAGATATAGAACGCAAACACACAGCGCACCGATCCACAAGCATCGCCAAACTGTTCTCAAAACAAGAGCAGGTTCGCTTAAATTCGGCCGGTTTTGTGGCCTCAGCGCCTCCCAGCCGATCAAAATGATCGCTGCATACTTGAGTATCAGAATCGGCAAAACACTGGGCCACGCATGAAAAAAAATAAACGAGTAATCAGTGCCTTTTTCGAAGTAGCCGTTCCAGAAATTGGACACGGGGCCAAAAATGCATGGTGGGTGTTGCGACGCGGCGCAGACCGCCCGGCCTGCGATAGGCCAATGCGCTGCGATCGACCATAAATTCGCGGCGATGGCGAAGCTGCCGATCCACGCCGGCACGACTGCCAGCCACCGTACTACCTTCGCTTGGGGAGCATTTTTTCCGGTTTCAACCAAGTTGTTGCGAAAGTTGTACCAGAGCATTGCCAGCACGGTCAGGCCGGCGAGTAGCGCCACAACTGCAGCGTCAGCACGCATTGATGACCAGCCCGGCACCCAACTCGAGTTCACACTCGCAAGCCAGGTCAATCTTGTAATCGGGTGATCCCTGTTCGTAGGTAGAAGAAAGAACTTTCTGCCTACCCAGCCACCAAGTAACGCAGCCAGAATCCACGTGAATGTAGATAATTGGATGAGCAGAGTGTTCCTCATCCAGCTGACGGCGAGTGTCCACGTGTCAGCACTCAGTACGCCGGTAAGCGGAGCCAGATAACTCGAATAGGAACGAAGGTGCTTGATCGATTCGTCCCAGCACGAGTTCCTGCCCAACCATTGCTGTGCACGAAGCACGTTACTGACCAGCCATGAACCGATGAATCCCCCGCCAGAAACTGTCGAAATGTAATCAACCTGGCTAAGCTGGTCGAATTCCTGCAGACCTTGCAGTACACCCAGGTTGAACGTTGCACTCCGCACGCCACCTCCGGAGAGCGCGATGCCGATTCGGTTATGTGGTTGTTTACCGGTGATCAGTCGTTCACTCCAGTAATCGTCCGGATTGCAACGGTTCGTCGGCAACGCTTCTCCAGGCGCGAAGAATGGCTGCGTGTACCCGCGCTGCGATCTCTCCGAGTCAATTTCGCGCAACTCTTCATCGAACACCGCGCGCCACTCCATAGCGCAGGCAGCGTCGTCACCACTGAAGCCTTCTCCTCGATTTTGTTCGCTAAAGTATTGAAGCTCCCGCCGTTGCGTCAGGGTCACCGCGTTCTGAACCAGATCGCAAACGAAGTCGAATATTGCGCGAAGCTGATCTTCATAGTCAATCAACGTGTCGGAGTCCACTAGCCCCTCGCCTGTCAATACCTTGCGGAATCGAAGCAAGTGAAGCCAGCACATATTCGCATAGCCGACTGAAGCGTTCGCGGACACGTGCGCGCGCAGGATTCTCGCAATCCAGTACATGTCGGCCAACGCAAATCTCGCGGTCAGCGGATTGCTCATCTTGTCTTCAGCTTTATTGGCAACCGGAAGTACCTGCGGCAAGGAACTGTAGAAAGCAATGCGCCACCTTATCCATTCGACGATGCCTTCGCCAATCGTTCTGAAGCGCTCGTTACGGCTTTCACTGTCTTCGCGAGACAGCAATCCTCTGAGCCAGAGTTCATAGATAGCGGTTTCACTGAGACTGTCGATGAAATTTCGCCCAGTCAAACTCTTCGCCTCCCTGCTCTCTGGATGCGATACGCCAAGAAAGTTGCGAGCTACGCGCCATTTATCCCACCACTGCGGGCGCTCATCGCTGGTTGTGGGAAGCGAATCGATATACAGATCTGCTTTGCTCAGGAACTCAGTGAACTTCTCCTGATTCTTTTCGCTGTACGGAATCGTCGGGGGTACGGCAAGGGTGAAGGCGCGTCTGTTCTCCGTCAGAGGTGTAGACCGCTTCCAGGACGCATCGAATTGGCGGTAAGCCAAAATCCGTACGGCGTGAAAGTGATAATTGCTGACGTATCGGCAGAAAGCGCCTGAATAATCCACGAGCTTTTGCAAAGCATCGTGCTTTGGAATCTGGACCTTGTCAGCAATCCCCGTCTCATACGCAATCTCGAGGAGCACCAATGCGTCGAGAACATTGTTCAATCGCCTGCGCTGGGTGGCGAAATCTTTCTCGCGCTCCGAGACAAAATCGACATCATCATATGGTCGGAGTATCGCGTTGAGTTCTGTTTCCGATTTCCCGGCCAGCTCCTCCAGGACACTGCATTGGCTTTCGTCGCCAAAGTGCTTTGCTAGGAAATCCTTCCATTCGACCGCCATAACAACCTCGCAACTCGACTCGGTCTACTGTGGTGCTGATCGATCTATGGCTCTGACAGAAAGAGCTTCGATTATCGCGCTCAAGTTCTTGGAAAGTCGATTTCAATTGAACGAAATGCATCCTGCCAGTTAATGACCGCACACAAGCCGTTGGCAGGGAACAAATCGTTCCTACGGCACATCATTCACAGGCGACACGATACGATGCAGAACGAATCACTTGCGGCTCTGACCGGATCGCGGTTTGCATCATGCTCCCATGATCAGATCTGTTGGTCGAGGGCAACACAAGCTTTGCCAACCTAACGCGATTTCCAAGTCAAAATCGCGAGTTGGGAGGTTTGAAACGGCCAAGTTGAAACGGGCAGCACGATATATATCGCCAGCTAGGCCACTTCTCCCTCCCTCTTCCCGAAGCCTCATGCAAATTAGAACGAGATCCGCAGAGCCAGCTGAGCAATACGCGGCGCACCCGCGGCCGGAATTGCACCGAACCCAGGACTACTCATATTGCTATTTGGAGAGCTCATATTTACGTTGTTGAAGATGTTGAAGACTTCACCTCGGAACTGAGCCTCTAATCTGTCAATGTGAAAGGCCTTGGACACTGACAGGTCCGTATCGACGTAACCGGGGCCATAGAACATATTGAACGGTGTATTTCCGTATGGAGAGCCGGCAGGCGGAATCGCAAAAGCCGCTGTGTTGAAATACGCGTTCCTCTTGGCAGTTCTGTCGCGCGACCGGGACAAGTATGGATTGCCCACTACATTTGGCCGATCGTTAATCGTTCCATCAAAATTTGTGTCCACACCTGACGTCACATTGAACGGCTGCCCAGCCCGAATATAAGTGACACCGTTGATCTGCCAACCGCTTAATAGCTGTTTCCCGACGAATTCCCAGCGATCGATTCGAGGTGAAACGAAAATGTACGACATGACGAAGCTGTAGGGCACGTCAATATCAAGTACGCCGCGGGAACTCCCAAGATCGTAAGCATTGGTCAGTGGACCGTATCCGATTACCTTCGACCAGACAAAGCTCGCTTGGATGGATAAACGCTGATCGAATCTGCGCGTCAAGGTTGCTTGCAACGAGTGATAGGACGAATTCGTAACTGGTGCGTAGAGGGAGATGGAAGAAAAGGTATAAGTCGCTGGTGTCGGCTGGTAGGTGCGGCGGCTGTTCTGGCCGATTGTTGAACCACAGGTTGCACTCGTGCAGTTTGCGTTATACACGGGCGAATTCTCGTCAAATGCGATGTAGAAATGACGACCTAGATTCCCGACATAAGAGATTTCTGAACCCCACTTCGCACTATATTGCTGTTGGATTCCAGCACTGAATTGCTGCACAACCGGCACATTCCTGGCATCAGGCGGAAGGCCGAAAATTTTTGCTCCGGAAAGGAACACTGCTGAAGTGGTTCCCCGCGACTCGAAGTACATCGCGGATAACTGATGGTCCCGGCCGACACGGCTATCGACACGCGCCATTCCCTGGTCGACATTGATATTGCCGTTAGCCGCTTGTTCCTCTGGATGGCCATAGTTTGGGCCAGGCGTAGAGTCACCCAAAGGAACAAATTTGAGCGCGTTCTGCGCAACGGGATCGAGAAAACTCGGGCAGAGTTTGTATTGAATGCCAAGGCACGAGACATTTGGCCGCGATGCTGCTGGTGTGTTCCTGAAATCTCCGGTGCGTTCAAGCGCTGTTGGTGTGATCAGCGACGAAGAGGATACATTTGCCGGTTGCCTGGTTCGTAATCCCTCATAGAGAGAGGAAGAAGAAGCCATGGCCGTTGCTCGTTGGGATGCCATGCAGCGCACCCAAAGCTATCTTAAGGAAGGCGGGCAGCAAGCCAACTGGGCCGCCGTAGTTCAGATGCGGGCTGCTCAGAATTAGGCGCGTCCCGCAGAACACGGACAGTGCACGGACACCTGCACCAAAATCAAAAAGGCCGCTTGCAAGCCGCCTTTTCTATGTTCCTCATAATCAGAGGCTTGATTGGTTGCGGGGGCAGGATTTGAACCTGCGACCTTTGGGTTATGAGCCCAACGAGCTACCGGGCTGCTCCACCCCGCACTCTTATGATGCCACGCTGTTCGACAGCGGTCAAACGCACTCACCGTCGCTTCAACTCCCTCGAAATAAAAGCCCGACTATTACCAGAGTGCGCAACCTCCACCGGAACTTTTCTTTCGAAACTGCGTCTGTTCTGATTGGACAGCGGCGCTAACCCGGCGTGTCTTCGGGCCTTCAGCGCCAATCAGGAGCACATCAACTATGAGCCGCAACGGCCTTTCCCGCATCGGATACCCCATACTCGCCGGCACCCTCGCATTCGGCACTGTGGCCATGGCTCAGAGTCAGCCAGCCTCGGGGACTTTGCCGGACGCGCAGATCGAGGCAAACGTTCTTCGCGCGCTTGCCAGTGCACCCGACCTCTCGACGCAAAATATTCAGTCCTCGACCGTCTACGGCACCGTGACTCTGACCGGGAATGTCCACGACGAAGCGATGCGCACCAATGCGGAAAATCTTGTGGCCCGTGCAATCGGCGTCAAGAAGGTCGTCGATGAGATGACCCTCGGCGATTCACCCGCTTCCGGCGACCAGGCATCGACAGCTGATCAAAGCGTTTCACAGCCGCCGAACTGCGAAGCACAGTCCGGCGACACCTGCGCACCCTCTTCCCAACCTTCGCAGCAGGCCGAGAACACGCCGCCCCCAATGCCGAATCAGGCCCAGCCTGATTACAGTCAGCAGCCCTCCACCACTCCCGAGCAGTCGCAGAGCAATCAATATCCGGGAGGTTACGGTCCTCCGCAGAGTCAGACCCCGTATGGGCCACCTTCTGGAAGCCAGCAGCCAGAAAGCCAGCAACAGTATCCGGGCGGCTATGGCCCTCCACAGGCGCAAACTCAGCCCCAGCCCTACGGAGGAGCACCCGGCAACCAACAGTACCCGGGTGGCTACGGTCCTCCTCAAGACCAATCGCAATCACAGGCCTATCCTGCTCAGCCGCAGCCTTACGGGCAACCACAGCCCAATGGCCAACCGCAGCCATATCAGGGACAACCTCAGCCCTATGGCCCGCCGCAACGCCGTCCACTCTACAGCAACGGTCAGGAGCAGGCGTACACTCCGCCCGGCGGTCAGCAGGCCGGCCTTCAGGTCACGATCCCGGCCGGATCGATGCTCCGCATTCGCCTCAACCGCGGGCTGGACTCCAACCACATTCAGCCGGGCACACCTTTCGACGGCACCGTACTCAATGACGTCGCAGCCGATGGCGCCGTCGCAATTCCCCGCGGAGCCGCCGTGCAGGGCACTGTTATCGACGCCCGGAAAGCCGGCGCGCTGAGCGGTCAGGGCGCACTCTCGCTCGAGATCAATAGCGTCACTCTCGCCGGGGTCAACTACCCCCTGCAAACCCAGCTCTGGCAGCAGCAGGGCCGTGACAAGACAGCGAGCACGGTCAACAGTGCGATCGGCCTTGGCGCTCTTGGCGCCATCATCGGCGGAATCGCCGGAGGCGGAGCAGGAGCGGCCGTTGGCGCCGCTGCTGGTGCCGGTGTCGGCGTAGCCGGCTCGGCCTCTTCGCCCGGCGGACGCGTGGTCGTTCCGCCCGAGGCCGTCATCTCCTTCCAGCTTGCACAGCCCGCAGTCGTAAGAACCGTCTCCGAGCAGGAGATGGCCCGCCTCGCCTACGCTGCAGGACCTAACCCGCAGCAGCCGCAGATGCGCCGTTACTACAGCCCCTACTACGGTTATTACTACGCTCCGTACTACGGCCGCTGACTCCCGGCAGCTCGACACCACGGGGCTGCGGATTCCGCAGCCTCTTTTCTTGCAATGCGCCTGGGAAGTATCGGTTAGACCGCTCCACCGCCGAATAGCGCCGCGGCCGCTGATTTATACTCAAAACGAAGCCCCTGCATGCAGGAGTGATGCGTCTCCGCTGCGAGACTCGCATATCCTGCGCACAAATCCCGGGCACGCGAGACCGCCCCACGGCTCGTTTTGAAGTGAAGGTCGTCAACCAGGCATGATCCGCATCTTTCAGCAGGACAACAAAGCCACCAAGATCATCTTCGGTATCATCATCGCCGCCGCTATCGTCACCATGGTCATCACCCTGGTGCCCGGCATCTTTAATGACGACACCGCGAACAGCGCCGCACTCTTCGCCACCGTGCGCACCCCTGGAGTCTGGGGCAGGCTCCTCGGCGGCAGCACGCCCATCTCGATGCAGGAGGTCCAGCAGCAGACCCAGCGTCAGATGCAGCAGCAACACCTGCCCGACTACGCGATGCCCTTCCTCATCAATCGCGTCGGTCAGCAACAGGTAGAGCGCGCCGTCCTTGCTCGCGAGGCCGACCGGCTCGGCCTCCAGGTCTCCGACGACGATCTCCGCAAGGAACTCAGCAGCGGTCCGCTCTCGCAATATCTCTTTCCAGGCGGTAAGTTCATCGGCGACCAGCAGTACATGAACTTTGTCGAACAGGCCTTCGGTGTGGGCGTGGCCCAGTTCGAAAAAGAGGTCAAAGAGGATCTCGAACTTCAGCGTCTCGAAGCACTCGTGACCGGCAGTGTCTCCGTCTCTGACAACGCGGTCCGCACCGCTTACTTGCAGCAGGGTCAGAAGGTGAAGTTCACCTATGCCGTGGTCTCCGGCGAGGACATCAAGAAGACCATCAACCCGTCCGACGCCGATCTCGAAGCGTTTTTCAAGCAGAACGCAGCGCGATACGCAAACGCCGTTCCCGAGACACGCAAGATCAGCTTCATCGCCTTCGATGACGCCAGCCTTCCCGGTGGCAAGCCGCAGGTCAGCGAGTCCGAGATTCAGGGGTACTACACCTCGCATCTCGATCAGTTCAAGTCCCCCGAGCAGGTGCAGACTCGCCACATTCTGATCTCAGTTCCCAGGGGCGGCGACGCCAAGGCCGACGCCGATGCCAAGGCCAAGGCTGAGGACGTCCTCAAGCAGGTCCAGTCCGGCGGCAACTTCGCAGAGCTTGCGAAGAAGTATTCCGATGACCCCGGCTCCAAGGATCAGGGCGGCGAACTCCCCATGATGCCGACCAGCGGTCTTGATCCCGCCTACGCTCACGCCGCGATGGCGCTCAACCCCGGCCAGACCTCCGGCCTTGTTCGCTCGCAGTTCGGGTATCACATCATCCAGACCATTGCGAAGCAGCCCGCACGCACCAAAACGCTCGCCGAAGTGCACGACTCGATCGTCGCCGCGCTCGAGAGCCAGAAGGCGGCCGCTTCTGCACAGAACTATGCCAACCAGCTTGTGACGGAAGCCCGTAAGGACGGTCTCGAAAAGACTGCGCAGGCACACAACCTGCACGCCGTCACCACCGACTACATCGGGCGTGACGGCGTCATTCCCAGCCTGCCGGATTCAACGGCCCTGCTGACCGCTGCCTTCGGCGCCGCCAAGGGTGCGGCTCCGCAAAGCGCCACCACCGGCGAGGGCTACGCGATCTTTCAGGTTCTCGACGTCAAAGCCGCACATGCGCCGGACTTCGCTTCGTGGAAGTCTCATGTTCTCGCCGACTACCGCGATCAGAAGACGCCTGAGTTGCTGAACGCGCAACTCATCAAGCTCGCCGACCGCGCCAAGGTCCTCAATGACCTCCCCAAGGCCGCTGCGGAGATGAAGCTCCCGGTGAAAACCAGCGACTTCGTCGGTCGCGACACACAGCTCCCTGATCTCGGCTCGATGAGCGGCCCCGCTTCTGTTCTCTTTTCGCTTCCCAAGGGCGGGATCTCCGGCCCGATCAACGAAGGCCCCAACGGCACCGTCGCTCAGGTTGTCGATAAGCAGGAGCCCACCCCCGAAGATCTGGCAAAGAACCTCCCTGCCACTCGCGAAAAGCTGCTCGAGCAGCAGCGGCAGGAGGCCTTCGGCCTGTTCGCCGCATCCCTGTTGCAGCGTTATCAACAGAACGGCGGAGTCGTCTACAGCCACAAGCAGCCCGCCGGCCTGCCATAAACCGCATCGCATACGCGGACGGGTCCGGCATCCCGTCCGCGCAGTGCGTACGTCCTACGCTTCAGGTCCGGAGGGAGTGAAGGAACGCGATGACTTCAGAGCGGGTATCCGGAATCTTACTGCACATCACATCGCTTCCCTCTTACGGCGGCATCGGCGACTTCGGCCCTGCCGCCTTCGCTTTTGTTGACTTCCTCGCCGCCGGCAAGCAGCGGCTCTGGCAAGTCCTTCCGCTCAATCCAACCGGCTACGGCAGTTCGCCCTACTCCGCTCTCTCCGCCTTCGCCGGCAATCCTCTTCTCATCTCTCTCGAGCGCCTCGTCGACGCCGGCTGGCTGACACCGCGATCGCATCGAAGGTCTCCCCGGTCACAACGACCCCTGCAACTTCGAACGCGCCTTCGATGCCAAGCGTCCGCTCGTCGAAGAGGCAGCCGCCAACTTCCTCGACCGCGCCACCGGTGACGAGCGCGCCCGCTTCCAGCGCTTCGCCCAGGACAACATCTCCTGGCTCACCGACTGGGCCATGTTTGCCGTCCTCCGCCGCCGCTTCAACTACTCCGGATGGATCACCTGGCCGCCCGAATACGCCTTGCGTCAGCCCGACGCCATGACCGCGCTGCTCAACGAATCAGGCCGCGACATCGCCATCGAGCAGGTCATTCAATTCTTCTTCTCCGAACAGTGGGCTGGGCTGCGCAGCTACTGCAACGAGCGCAGCATCAAAATCCTCGGCGACGTCGCCATCTTCGTCAGCTACGACTCCGCCGACGTCTGGACCCATCCCGAAATCTTCGAGCTCGACGAGCGACGCCAACCCACGCGCGTCTCCGGCGTTCCTCCCGACTACTTCTCCGCCACCGGCCAGCGCTGGGGCAATCCGCTTTACAAATGGGGCCTCCTCGAAGAGCGCGGCTTCGACTGGTGGGTCGCTCGCATTCGCCGCTCGCTCGCGCTCTACGATCTCATCCGCCTCGATCACTTCCGCGGCTTCGAGGCCTTCTGGTCCATCGCCGCCGATGAAGAAACCGCCATGCACGGTCATTGGGTCAAAGCACCCGGGCAGGCGCTCTTCAACCGCCTCAAAGAAATCTTCGGAGATCTCCCCTTCGTCGCCGAAGATCTCGGTCTCATCACGCCCGAGGTCGACGAGCTGCGCGAATACTTCGGCATGCCCGGCATGCGCATTCTCCAGTTCGGTTTCGCCGAGCGCGGCGGCCACACCTATCTTCCGCATCGCTACGTCGCCAACACCGTCGTCTACACCGGCACGCACGACAACAACACCACACTCGGCTGGTGGCGTGAGGACACCACGCTCGACGAGCGCACGAACGTACAAACCTATCTCGGCCCTATCTATGATCACGACGACCGCGAGATCGTCTGGAACATGATCCGCGCCGCCGCCGGCTCTGTCGCGAACATCGCCATCTATCCTTTGCAGGATGTTCTCGAACTCGGCAGCGAAGCACGCATGAACACTCCCGCTGCTGCCTCCGGCAACTGGACCTGGCGCGTCGGCCTCAACGATCTCAAGCCGGAGTTCTCTGCTCGTCTCTGCGCCATCACCGAAATGTCCGACCGTGACGGCTACCACAAGCCCATCGAAGGTGAATCCGCTGGCAGCCCCACCGACTCCGCCGCCCTCCGCATCCTGGAAGGCGCCACCCGCTGAACTCCCTCTCGCTCTTGTTATCATTCCCGAAGGAGATCTATGTCTAACTCGCAGCTGGGAACTGGAAGCTGACAACTGACAGCACAAGAGCCTATGCACGATCCCTCCCGCGCCCTCACCACCGAATCCACGTAAACTAACAGCAGACCAACCAGGAGATTCCGCAGTGCCTCTTTCCGGCGAAGCCATCCGCACCATGAACTACGTTGACGACATCTCGGTCACCCTGCGCCGAATCCTCTCTGTCCTGCCCGTACTCTCTGCAGAGGAGAAGACCCGAGTCGCAGATCACATCCGCAGCTCCGAACCCAGCTACGAGTCCGTTCTCGCTGCCCTCACCGCAAAGTAACCGTCCTCCAATGCAACCCCTCCGCGAGCTGCGCCGCATCGCTGTCATCGGCGCAGGGTCCGCTGGCCGCGATCTGGCCCTCCGCTGCGTCCGCGCTGGCTTCGAGGTCACACTCGAAGACGTGATGCCCTCCCGCCTGCGCAGCGCACACCAGACCTTCGCATCCGAAGCGCCATCCGGCGCGCTGCATCTCGCCTCCACCGTTGAAGACGCCGTCCGCGATGCCGACCTCGCCATCGATTTCGTCCCCGACGAACTCGAATCAAAGCTTGAAATCTTCTCCATGCTCGATCGCATGGCGCCCCCGCGCACCATCCTCTGCACGCCGAGCACGGCGCTCAGCATCGCCGACCTCGCCTCCTGCACCTATCGAGCTCAGTCTTGCTTCGCCCTGCGCTTCCCTGCTGAGAACATCGCCGAGCTTGTCTACACATCTCGCTCCTCCCGCGAAGCTCTCTCACTCGTAGAGCATTGGCTCGCTGCCATCGGCTTCACCGTAGCCACCGCGCCGGACCCCACAGAGCCCGCACAAGCAACCCCAAAACCTGACGATCAAAGTTGACCCAACCTTAGCCGCAAGCACGCAGCCCGATTTCCGCGTCCTATCAGCCCAGGTGATTCTTCTCCACGCACTGATCGCTGTCATCCACGCCATCCTGCGGACCGCCGCCTCGGCGCTGCTCGCCGGCTTCTCTCTGCTCATCATCGTGTTGATCGCCCTTGCGGTGTTGGCTGCGCTGATTGCCACGCTCGCCGGTGGACTCGGCATGGGCGGCATTCACTGGCTTCGCCGCCGCTCGCGCGACCGCCGCACCTCCGGTCCGCACGATGACTCTCCATGCTCATGAGCTTCCAATCTGTATAGTGAGGCCTATGCACCGTCGGGTCCTCGCGGGAGTCGCCACTCTTCTCCTTTGCACTCTCACGGCAGCTTCACAAACTGCAACTCCGCCGACACCCCTCTCTGCCCCGACATCGGATCCCGCCCCGGACCTCTCCGCTCCGCTTCCTGACATCCAGGCCGTCCTCACGCGCGTTCGTGCCCACTATGACGCCCTCGAGTCCCTGCGCAAGAAATACATCTGCACCATGACCCAGGTCGCCGACGAGTTCTCTTCCGACGGTAGTAAGAAGACCCACACCGACCAGTACGAGGCCTTCTACGTCGGCAACACGCTGGTCCTGCAACATGTCTCCCGCGACGGCAAGCCACTTTCGGCTGAAGACGCAAAGAAGGAGCAGGAACGCGTCGACAAACTCGTAGCCAAACTGAAATCGCACGAAAACAAGCCACCAAAGGACGAGGTCCGCCTCAGCGCCAGCGCTCTGCTCAAGGTCGCCACATTCTCAAATCCACGTCGCGAGGTACTCAATGGCCGGCCCACTCTCGTCTTTGACTACAAAGGCGACCCGCACGCACAAGCCAAGGACCTCGGCGACCAGATCATGCGGCAACTCGCCGGCACCCTCTGGGTCGACGAGCGCGATGACGCAATCCTTCGCCTCAACGGGACCCTGCAGGAAAACTTCCACGTCGGCGGCGGCCTTCTCGTGAACATCAGGAAAGGAAGCTGGTTCAACTACACTCAGTCACTCGTCAACAGCGAGATCTGGTTCCCTGCTGACTTCTCAGCCCATGTAGACGGCCGTTTTCTGCTCCTCAAAGGCTTCAACGGCGACGCACACCAAACCTTCTCCGGCTACCGAAAACTTACAACTTCAGTCACCATCCTGCCAGGCACTCAGGTTCTCGAAGAAACTGGCACTGGAGCGTCTGAATCTTCGACTCCCACGGAACCGATCCCCGTTCCACCAACTCCACCAAAGCCCTAGTGTTATCAAGTCGTTACAAGATTCAACTTAAAAGGAACAGGGACAGCCTAGGCTGTCCCTGTTCGTATCTCGTAGCGTCCCTACAAGCCTCAAAAAAGTTTGAATTGTCCCAGTACAGCTGATCGATGACTACAGCGGCTGAACGTCAGACGCCTGCCAGCCCTTGGGCCCCTTCACCACGTTGAACTGAACGGCCTGACCTTCCTGCAGGCTCTTGAAGCCATTCGTGTTGATCGCGGAGTAGTGCACAAACACATCCTCGCCGTTCTGCCGACTGATGAAGCCAAAACCCTTGGCGTCGTTGAACCACTTCACTGTTCCCTGTTCCATGTCTCGTAAATCCTTCGTGTTGTGACGTGACGCTGAATCCAAATCGGGGCTTCGGCCGGTTGAAACCTGCGGAAAACCAATCTGTTTCAAACGATGGGAAGATGGTAGCACGACTGCTAATTTTTCCACCAAAAAATTCAGACATACCCAAATTGCACTGTGTTTAGTGCAGCTTACCCGCTTCGACGTGGCTCCGCACAATCGCTTCCGCGGCCGCCAGAACCTCGTCCAGCGTCATCCCCGTCGAGTCCAATATCACCGCATCCTCCGCGGCTCTAAGCGGAGACTGCGCCCGGTTGCGATCTCTCGCATCCCGCTCCCGCAGCTCCTTCAGCACTGACTCCTCGGTAATCTTACTTTCGTGCTCCGGGCCGCGCTGCCTGAAACGTCGGTTTCCACGCACCTCCGGCGCCGCATCAAGAAAGATCTTCACCTCGGCGTCCGGAAACACCGCCGTCCCGATATCGCGACCCTCCATCACGACGCCGCCCCGCTCCCCCAGCCTGCGCTGCTGAGTCACCATCCACCCCCTCAGCGCCGGGTGCACGGACACCTTCGAGGCCGCCTCCGTCACATCCACATCCCGCACTCGCCGCGAAACGTCCACTCCATCCAGAAAGACGCGGTTCCCTTCGGCCTGTGGCTCCAACGCAATCCGCGTGTACTCGGCCAGATCCATCAACGCCGCTTCATCCTCAAACGGCAGATCGTGCTCAATCGCCTTGAGCGCCAGCGCGCGATACATCGCCCCGGTCTCCAGGTTCAAGAATCCGAACTTCCTCGCCAGGTGCGCCGCCAGCGTGCTCTTTCCCGCGCCGGCTGGCCCGTCAATCGCAATCACCGGACGCTCGCGAATCACCCTGTCCTTCGCTGATGTCTCATTCATCCCTCGCAGCTACTCCTCCGCCTCAGGCCGCGGTTTCGACGTGCCAGTCCGCGATCCACCCTTTGTGCCACCCTTCGAGCCAAACTTGGGCTTTGGCTTCGATCCAAACTTCGGCTTCGGCTTGCCTCCAAACCGGCTGTTTCCGCCTGCCTTGCCCGCCGGCGCAAACTTCCGGTCACCGCCAAACTTCGGCTTGCCTCCAAACTTCTTCTCTCCACCGAACTTCTTCCCTGCGAATCCCGGCTTACCAGTCCGTTTCGCGCCCGGCTTTCCTTCGCCGGCAGTTCGCGGCCGATCCTCTCTTTTCCTAAACGCAGGTTTGCTGCCGGTCTCGCGATCGCCTTCACCCCGCGTCTTATACGGCCTCGCTGGACGTGATGCAAATCCCCCGCGGTCACCTTCACTGCGCGGACGAAACGGCTTCGATTCCCGCGACGCATATCCCCCGCGATCGCCTTCTCCCCGCGGCTTGTAAGGCCTCGACGGCCTCGACGCGATCCTTCCCGATCCCCTTCGCGCCGCGGACGCAACGGTTTCGACTCGCCTTCAGCGCGCGGACGAAATGGCTTCGCCGGCCGCGCTCCGAACCCTGCGCGATCACCCTCTCCCCGCGCCTTGTACGGCCTCGAGGGACGTGCTGCAAATCCCTCGCGATCACCCTCACGACGAGGGCGAAACGGCTTCGACTCGCCTTCACTGCGCGCACGAAACGGCTTCGCTGGCCGTGACCCAAACTCCTTGCGCTCACCTTCCCGCCGCGGCCGGAACGGCCGCTCTTCGCGCGGTCCGCGATCCGCACCCATCTTGCGCGGACCTCCGCGAAACTCTCTCTTCACACCCGCGCCCCGCGTATCGTCCTTGCGATAGGGCCTCTTGCCTGCGGGTCGTTCGCCCTCTTCGCTTCGCGGCCTCGGCTTCCGGTCTTCATCCCACGGCCGCGCAAAGCTCGGTCGCTCACCTTCAGCGCGATCCCGCTGGAACGGTCGCCGCTCGCGTTCGGCAGGTCCTCTGCCCTCAGTCCTGCCGCCAGACCGCTCATAAGGTTTCCGCTCACCGAACGGCTTGCGTGGTCCCCCACGATCTCCGCCCGTCTTACGGAAGGGGCGCTCCCCTCGCGATGCCCTCACGCGGCGGTCGCGGCGTGCGCGGACGATCAAACTTCCGAATCCTCGCCGCGCCGGCAATCGCGCCCACTACCCCGGCAACGGTCCCCACAGCCGCCGCTACGATCTCTCCCACTCCCACCACAGGCTCCGCTGCAACCACCTCAGGAAACTCCGGCAGCGCTCCCGGAATATAAAGCAGCGTCTTGCCCTCAAGCACCGCGTTCTCGAGCTGTCTCCCCGCGGTCAAGCCATGCAGCACATCGCGCACCTTCGACCGCGCCGTCAGTGGCGAAAGAAACGTCTCAATCTCTTCCTCTGTCGCCGTATACACCTGCGCAAGATACAGCGAAATCAGGGCAGACATCGCTGTCGGCAGCCCCGCATTGGCGCCTGCCTTAATCTGCTTCGTAAACCTTCGCGAGGTCAGCTCCCACATCGGCGCCGACCCATCCTGCTGCAGCAGCGGAATCACACGCAACTGCATCCACAACTCACCCAGCGCGCGCACGATCGCACTCTCCGTGACCTCGCGCCCCAGCTCCGTTGCGAGCTCACCCGCCGTCAACGCGTTCCCCGCGGCCAGCGCCTCATACACCTTCAGGGCCAGCAGCGAAACCTTCGCCGCACCTGACGTCGCCGGCGGCTGCTTCCATCCCTTGTCGCCGCGCAGCGTAAACACATAGCTCAGCACCTGCGCCGACACCACAAAGTCCGGCACGTCTCCCGCAGAACCCAGCAGGTTCAGCGGCACAGCGGTTCCGTCCGCCGTCATGCGCGCAACCAGCCCGCGCGCAGTCTCGGTCTCCGCCGCCGTCGGCGCATTCGCCGCCCGTCCCAGCGTCGCCTCCACCAGCGATGGCGCGGGCGTGGCCAACTGATGCGCCCGTGGCGCAAACAGTACCAGACCCAACTCACCCACCCACTCGCGTGCCGCCTCCAGTGTCAGCAGCGCATCGCCGCTCTGATGCCATCGCTCATTGCGCGCGGCGGCTAACTGTTCCCCGTTGAACTGCGGTGTAGAACTCAAAGTAAAACTCTCAGACTGCGGAACTTGTCCGCGTAAACGGCACTCGGCCGCGTAACCATGCATCTCGATAGGCCTAACAGCATCAACCTCCGCCCACGGCGGAGGTCAGGAATCCCGGCTTGGCCCTTCAGATGCGCCTCATATCCGTTGAAAGGCGCGCTGGATCTCTTTCAAAGAATACCGCAATGCAATGGGCCGCCCATGCGGACAGCTCGTCGGATGCTCCGTTTTCGCCAGTTCCCGCAGCAACCAGTCAATCTTTGCCGCCTCCAGCGGCATATTCACCTTGATCGCCGCATGGCAGGCAATCGACGCCGCAATCCTCGTCCGCCGCAGATCCTCGTTCTCCACCTGCGCCGACTTCTCCGTCACCCCGAGCACCTCTTCCAGCATCCGCTCCAGCTCCCTGCCCTCCAGCCCCACCGGAGCCGCCTTGATCGCCAGCGTCCGCGGCCCAAACGGCTCCGCCTCAAAGCCGTTGCGCTCCAGCTCCTCCGCAATCTCCGCAAACGTCACCATCTGCTCCGGCAGCAGATCCACCAGCACCGGCATCAGCAGCCGCTGCCGCTGCACCTTCTCCACCTCGCGCTCGCGCAGAATCTTCTCAAACAGCACGCGCTCATGCGCCACATGCTGATCGATAATCCACAACCCCTCCTCATTCACCGCCAGGATGAACGAATCCCGCAACTGCCCCAGCGGCCGCAACGACGCCAGCGAATTCAGCGTCGGCTGCGCCTCGGTAACGGACCCGCCACCACTCCGGGTGCCCCACTCATGCGCAGCCTCATCGCGCATGGGTGGGTTCGCAACGAATCCCCATACCCCACCGCCATCCCCGCACCCTCAAACCCCAGCCTCCCCGGCGACGGCGGTCACCAGTCCGGTCTCCCTGCAACTCAAAGCTCGCCACATCCCCCGGCTCAATCACACCCTCGCTCTGCGAGACGATCTGCTCCCGCGGCTCAAACACCGGCTGCTCCATCCCCGGCAGCGGGCTCACATCCACCATCAGCGACTCCCCCGCCGTCGGCGCCGCATGCAGCGCGTTGAAGAAGCTCGCCGCCGGCCTCGCCTGCATCAGCGCCGTGCGCACCGAGTCCCGTACAAAGTCATGCACAAACGACCCCTGCCGGAACCGCACCTCCGTCTTCGCCGGATGCACATTCACATCGATCTCCTGCGGCGGCATCTCCAGAAACAGCAGCACCACCGGAAACGACGTCGGCGGAATGATGTTCCTGTACGCCTCCGTCAGCGCATGCAGCACCAGCCGGTCGCGAATCAGCCGCCCATTCGCAAACACATAAATCGAGTTCCGATTCAGCTTCTGCAGCTCCGGCTTCGAGACAGAACCCGCTCATCCGCAGAAACCCCGGCTCCGGCGGCTCCCAATCCTCCGCCCTGCTTCCACGGCGGAGGCTCCGGCAACCCAGCCCGCGCAAAATCAATCTCCGCCGCCACCGGAATCAGGCTCTCGAACGTCTCGCGCCCAAAGATCTGAAACAGCCGCTCGCCCTGCATTCGCCACCGCCGGCGCCATCAACAGCGCCTGCGTCGCCGTATGCAGCTCAAAATGTTTCGTCGGATGCGCCAGCGCATAATGCGTCACCAGCGCCGCCACATGCCCCAGCTCCGTCTGCTCGCTGCGCAAAAACTTCCGCCGCGCCGGCGTATTGAAGAACAAATCCCGCACCGCAATCGTCGTCCCCGCCGGCAGCCCCGCATCGTCCACGCGCAGCAGATTCCCGCCCGCAATCTCCAGCGACGTCCCGACCGCATCCTCCGCCGCCCGCGTCTCCAGCGTCACCCGCGCCACACGTCGCAATCGACGGCAGCGCCTCGCCGCGAAATCCCAGCGTCGCAATACTCAGCAGATCATCCGCTCGACCGCAGCTTCGACGTCGCATGCCGCTCAAACGCCAGCAGCGCATCATCGCGCCCCATCCCCTGCCCGTTGTCGACAATCCGAATCAGCTTCCGCCCGCCGCCCTCAACCTCCAGCCGAATCCGCGTCGCCCCCGCATCCAGCGAGTTCTCCAGCAGCTCCTTCACCACCGAAGCAGGACGCTCCACCACCTCACCGGCAGCAATCTGGTTCGCCACCTGGTCTGAAAGAACACGAATCCTGCCCATAGGAGAGATTAGAAATCAGAGATCAGAAATCTGTCTGCTATCCGATTTCAGCGGTGTGGATTTCGCGCGCAGTGTGACAAGGGTTGAGTAGAGCATCCTTCCGATCTCATCGCAAAGGCACTCGCACTTCAAAATCGCCTCGCTATCGGCCAAACCTAAGTCGGACGCCAGATTAGCTGCGACTGAACCTCGAATGTCGATCCTCTCGCAATCAACAAGAAATGCATCAGCTGAGGCAGCGAGCCACGGCCATGCCCCTCTGCAATGTTGCTCATGATCGATACCGATGCCCTACGCAACTGACTGCTCAATCCGTAGAGTTCTTCGCGCGGAAATTGACGTGTAGCCTGATAAACCGCGAGCGAAAGCTCTCTCGCTCGCTGCCACACAATCAAATCACGAAATGAGCGAACCTTTGCGACGCTCAACTTTGGGGCCCTTGATCTCTGATCTCTGTTCTCTGATATCTGTCATCGGTCGCCGATGAGGTGCACCTCATGAAATTCGTCGCCCCGTCCGCGTCGCTGTCCGCCACAATCCCCACCACATCCTTCGCTCTCACAAACCCACCATGCTCCAGCATGTCTTCCGCCATCTCCACCAGCTTGTCCGTATCTTTGAAGCGGTCGCACTGAATCGGGAACGTTCCCCAAAGCAACATGCAGCGACTCACAACTTCCTCAAACGGGCTCATCGCATAGATCGGCGCCTCCGGCCTGTACTTCGAAAGCAATCTCGCCGTATTGCCCGTCTCCGTGAAGATCGCAATCGCTGCCAGGTCCAGATCCTGCGCCGAGTGCGCCATACACTCGCAGATCGTCTCCGGAATATTCAGCGACTTCCTGTGCTGTCCCATCGCAGTCTGCCTTGGCAGCAGCCGCATCTGCGTCTCGGTTTCGACAACAATCTTCGCCATCATCGCCACCGACTCCACCGGATACTTGCCCGCCGCGCTCTCGGCCGACAACATCACCGCATCCGAGCCGTCATAAATCGCATTCGCCACATCCGAAGCCTCCGCCCGTGTCGGCCGCGGATTCTCAATCATCGACTCCAGCATCTGCGTCGCCGTAATCACCGGCTTGCGATACTCCGCGGCGCGCCGAATCAGATGCTTCTGAATCGCCGGCACCTTCTCCGGCGGCACCTCCACGCCCAGGTCACCGCGCGCCACCATGATTCCGTCGCTGGCCTCGAGAATCGTATCCAGGTGATCCACCGCCTGCGGCTTCTCCAGCTTCGCAATCACCCACGCCTCTGAACCCAGCGCCGTCACTCTGCGCTTCACATAGCGCACATCTTCCGCCGTCTGCACAAACGAAACCGCAATCGAGTCGACACCCTGCTTGATCGCAAACTCCAGGTCCTCTTCGTCCTTCTCTGTCAGCGACGGCACCTTCACCGGAATGCCCGGCAGATTGATGCCCTTCTTCTCGCCCAGCATGCCGCCGTTGATGATCTCCGTCACCACGTCCGCACCGCGCAGCTCCACCACGCGCAGCTCAATCAATCCATCCGACAGCAGAATCCGGTCGCCCGTCTTCAGGTTCTCGGCCAGCGTCGTAAACACCGTGCTCACACGCTCCGCCGTGCCTTCAATCTTCTCCGGCGTAATCGTCAGCTGCTTGCCGGCCTCCAGCATCACCGGCTTGTGATCCACCAGCGAGCCCGTACGAATCTTCGGCCCCTGCAGGTCGGCAAGAATGCAGATCGGCTTCGCCTCTTCGCGCGCCACCTTCCGCACCATCGCAATCAGTTCGGCCTTCTGCTCGTGCGATCCATGCGAAAAGTTCAGCCGCGCTACATCCAACCCCGCCCGAACTAACTGACGAAAAAGTTCTTCCGTGCTTGAAGCCGGTCCCAGCGTGGCCACAATCTTTGCCCTGCGGCTCGTGTCCGCACCCATCCCGTTGTCTCTGGCGTCCATCAACTCTCTCTTTTCGAATTCAGGCGTCAGAGCCCGCATCGAGCATTTCTCCTGAGGTATAAAAACCAGGTCGAATCTGTCCTAAAACAGGGTTCGAATTTGTTCGGGCCGTTTTCCTGCGAAGAAAACGGCATTCGCAGATGTTTCCGATGCCGCGCATCAGTAGAAATGCTCCAAATCGATCTCCACCTGATCAATCAGCCATTCTACCCGCACGCCGTCTGCTCGCGCCTGTCGTCTTCCACAGCGCCGCCGCCGTCTCCGGATCACGATGCTCAGCCGCCCACTGTCCATTGAACTCCGCGCCTATCAGCACCGTCAGCGCAATGATGTACAACCACACCATCAGCGCGATCGCCGCGCCCAGCGATCCATACACCCGTCCATAGTTCGCAAACCGCGTCACATAGAAACCAAACAACAATGTCGACGCGAACCAGAGCACGGTCGCCAGTGCCGCTCCCGGAAGACTCGCGCGCCAGGTCCAGTCCCGCCGCAGAATCACCCACGGCTCGAGCACCATCGGCTGCAACTGCTCACGCACATGGCGGCTCATATCTGTTCCCAGGTGATAAACCACCGCGAGGATGCCGACGCTCGTTCCCAGCGCCAGAGTCCACCGTAGCGCCAGCGATGCCGCAAAGAAACCCGGCCGCACAAATGCCGGAATCTGGGCCGCCAGCCAGTGCGTCAGCAGATGCCCGAAGACCACCAGCGCGCTCGCGGCCGTCATCGGCAGCATCGACAGCGGCACCAGCGCCAGCGCACGTCCGCGTCTGCTCCAGAAGCTCCCTCGGTGGCAGCGGCAGATCGTGGGCGCGCCGAAAGCCCTCCATCAACGTCGCCATCACGTTCGCCGCACCCATCAGGCTCACCACGCCGGAGCTCAGCAGCGCACCGGCCGTCTGCGACGCCTGGTGCGTCGTCGCAAAGTACCAGTCCAGCAGTGGGCTGATCGTGCCAGGCAACACCCGCTCAAAAAATCCTGCCATCTGCAGCTTCAACGGAACCCACGGCGGCAACAGTGCCACCGCAGCCGCAATCACCACCAGCGCGGGAAACAATGCCACCATCGCCGAGTACGCCGCCGCCTGCGCCACCGTGAACGCGTCGTGCTCCACCGCCGCGAAGAACGTGCGGCGCAGCAATCGTCCGAAGTCGGCTGCACGCCGCACCGGTGCGATTACCACGCGTTCCATCGCGGCCTGTCCTGTCATTTAGAACAACTTCCTAATCGGCCTGTCTTTATTCGAGCCATCATCCTGAGCCCCGCCCAAGCTGTCATCCGAGCCCGCCAAGGCCTCGGCGCCGCAGGCCTAGTGCGGCTTCCATGCCTCTAGAAACGTCGTCAGGTCCGAGCTCTGCATATTGCGCATGTTCTCGAACTCGCCATTCTTCTGTCCGTACACAACCGTGCCATCCGGCCGCAGAACCGCCATCGCCGGCACACCCTTCTTCAGCACAACACCGTACTTGTCGCCAATATCGATGTTCTGGTCGATGTGCCCGATATTTACGTCCACCAGCACGTAATACTTCTCGAGCAACTCCTTATTCGGGCTCTGGTGCATGTAGTAGTTCAGCACCTGGCAGTCGCCGCACCAGTCACCGCCGAAGTCCAGCAATACCCGCTTATGCTCCTTGCGCGCCTTCGCCAGCGCCATCTGGATGTCCATATGTGCAGCCTGAACATCCGGATAGATATGCGCATGCGGAATCGGTGACGATTGCGCACTGGCCATCGGCGCCGCAGCCATTGCCGCTCCCACTGCCAGCACCGCGCTCGCCGCAATCACCCGCATCCCATTCCCTGCCAATCTCCTGTACATCCCCCGAACTCCTTTCACATGACACTCCAATGATGCGCGAAAGACGCTCGCGATTCCACTCACAACCCGTCCGAGTACGCCACCGCATCTAAAACTACATGAGCGACCGATCTCGCCAACCGGAACATCTCTCTCGATCGCCTGAAGCGGCTCCCCAATGAACTGGAGAACCTTCAACTGGAACAAGTTCGTCCGAACAAGCCCAACTTCCTCCTCGTCGTCCTTCTCTCCGGCGTCGCCCTCATCATCCTCTTCATCGTGGCGATCTTCGTCCTTCACCTCGACGGCGGCAAACTCTTCAAGCACCACCAGAAGAACCCCACCTCGCAACTCGTTCTGCCAACTCAGGCCAAACCCATGGCCATTCAGCGAACGCTGGAGCTGCCCTTTAGTGGGTCGGCTTCGTCGTTTTGTTAGGTTCCCCGTCTCGTTATCTTGTTAGGTTTCCCGTCTCGTTAAGGGCACGGCTTCAGCCGTGCCGTATCGACGCCCGGAGAACGGGGCTTTAGCCCCTGAGGTCGCTCCCCGGGGGAGCACCCCGCCTTGACAGGACCGCTATAGAAATAGGCGGCAACTCCGACCCGGCGCCGCCGGGTGTCGCTCTTTAACAACCGGCCCGACACACTTAGGTCCACCCCTAAGTCCAAATTCATCTAGACTTTGCGCAAAAAACAGGCGGGAGGGGGTACTCACCTCACTGCCCCATGTAGTACCCATCCCTGGTCTGCACATCGAGCTTCTTCTTCGCGTCATCGCCCGTCAGAGCCAGGTTGATCTGGTGGTAGCGGTCCTTGGCCGCATCCCCGCTCGGTGAAAATCCGACCCGGTACTGCGCCCGCAGCTCCTCACCAATCTGCTTGTAGATATCGTCGATGGACTCCTTCTTGCCCACCTCGAACACCCGGCCGCCGGTCTCCCCGCAGATCCGCTCCAGCGTCTTCTTGCCATCCACATACGGCTGGTGGTCGCCTCCGCCCCCACGTGGATTCTGCCCCCCGCCCTGCGGATACCCTCCGCCGCCTCCCGGATACCCTCCTCCCGGATATCCTCCTCCGGGGTAGCCTCCACCTGGATACCCTCCCCCTCCCCCCGGGTACCCCCCACGGTGCTGTCCCGCCCGATTGAAGTCCTGCCGGGGCTGCTCGCCTTTGTAATAAATTCCGTAGACAATCGTGTCCGCCCGCTGCGCCGCCTCAATCGCGTCGGAAAGGGACTCCTTGCTTCCGCGATCGACACCATCGGTTAGCACAACAAGCGCCCGCCGCTTTCCAGCCTGTTTCGACATCACCTCTTCGCCGGAGAGATAGATCGCGTCGTACAGCGCCGTTCCGCCGCGGCGGATATACCGTCCCTCGCTGTCCTGGGTTGGTCCTTGCGTGTCGTCGGTGTTGTGGAAGCTCGGGCTGGATGTACCGAGTTCCCGCAGCGCACGCTGCAGCCTCGGCTTGGCATCCGTCGCGTCCTGCAGCAGCTCGACCTGCTTCGCAAACTGCACCACAAATGCCTTGTCCGCAGCGCGATTTCCCGCCGCCGGCATCAGCATCGTGTCCAGAAAGCTCTGGCTTGCAGACTTCTCCGGATCCACCTCATTCCGCATACTTCCGCTGACATCCACCAGCAGACCGAGCGTCAGCGGCACATCGGTGTCGTGGTCGAAGTACCGGATTGTCTGCGGCTGACCGTCGACCTCAAGCGAGAAGTTCTCCTTCTTCAGGTCATTGACCAGCGCGCCCTTCTTGTCGCGCACCACCGCGGGCATCACCACCAGCTTCGCCTGCACGTTCATCGTGCCGGCTGAGCCGCTGGTCGGTATGTCAGCCGGCTCGCTCGAGCTAGCCGTTGTTGCCGTCGTCGTTGCAGGCTTTCCCTGTTGCGCCCACGCGGCTGCTCCCGCGGTGCACAACAACGCAGCCAATCCCGCACTCCAGAAACCGGACCTCATACTCCTGTAGACGTGCCTTTCCGGCGTCAGTTTCGGGGCGTTACTCCTCGTTCTCCTTCAGCTTCGCCAGAATGCTGAAGTCCTCGAGCGTCGTCGTATCGCCCTTCACCTCGCCCGTCGTTGCGAGTTCCCGCAGCAACCGCCGCATAATCTTGCCCGAACGCGTCTTGGGCAGCAGTTGCGTGAAGCGCACATCGTCCGGACGCGCCAGCGCTCCAATCTCCTTCGCCACCCACTGCCGCAGCTCCTGCTTCAGCTCCGGCGTCGGCTCGTGCCCCTGCTCCAGCGTCACGAACGCGGAAATCGCCTGCCCCTTCAAATCATCCGGCCGGCCCACCACCGCAGCCTCCGCCACCTTCGTGTGCGCCACCAGCGCCGACTCAATCTCCATCGTTCCCAGCCGGTGGCCGCTGACGTTGATGACATCATCCACGCGACCCATCAGCCAGTAATAGCCATCCGCATCCCAGCGCGCGCCATCGCCCGTGAAGTAGCAGCCCGGCACGTCGGAGAAATAGGTCTTCACAAACCGCTCGTGATCGCCCCAGATCGTTCGCGCGCGCGAAGGCCATGGTTTGCGAATCACCAGCAGCCCGCCATGTCCCGCGGGCACAGCATTGCCGTCGCGCGTCACAACCTCGGGCGTAACCCCAAAGAACGGCTTGGTCGCCGAGCCCGGCTTGGTCGCAATCGCGCCGGGGATCGGCGAGATCATGATGGAGCCGGTCTCCGTCTGCCACCACGTATCCACAATCGGGCAACGCTCCTTGCCAATCTCGCGGTGATACCACATCCACGCCTCAGGATTGATCGGCTCGCCGACCGTTCCCAGCAGCCGCAAGCTGCCGAGGTCGTGCTTGTGCACCCACTCAGTGCCCCACTTCACGAACGCGCGAATCGCCGTCGGCGCCGTGTAGAAGACCGTCACCTTGTGGTCGTCGATGATCTTCCAGAAGCGGTCGCACTCCGGCCAGTTCGGTGCGCCCTCGTACATCATTACCGTCGCGCCGGTCTGCAGCGGACCGTAGACCACATAGCTGTGCCCGGTCACCCAGCCAATATCCGCCGAGCACCAGTACACATCCTCGTCGCGCAGATCGAAGACGTACTTCGATGTCAGATATGTCTGCACCGAATAGCCGCCCGTCGTGTGCACCAGACCCTTCGGCTTGCCCGTCGTTCCGCTCGTGTACAGGATGTACAGCGGATCCTCCGCATCCATCTCTTCGCACGCGCATTCGGGCGCGGCCTTGGCCATCTCCTCGTGCCACCACACATCGCGACCAGCGGTCATCGGCACGGTCTTATCCGGCGCCCGTTGATACACCACAACCTTGCGCACGCCCGGACACTTCTCGAGCGCCTCATCCACAATCTGCTTCAGCTTCACCTCGCCACCGCGCCTGTAGCTGAGGTCCTGCGTCACGACCACCTGACAATCAGAGTCATTCACGCGGTCTGCAATCGCATGCGCCGCAAAGCCGCCGAAGATCACCGAGTGCACGGCACCAATTCGCGCACACGCAAGCAACGCAATCGCGAGCTCCGGGCTCATGCCCATGTAGATCGCTACACGGTCGCCCTTCTTCACTCCCTGCGCCTTGAGCACATTCGCGAACCGCTGGACTTGTTCGTGAAGCTCGCCGTAGGTGAGCTTTCGAATCTCACCCGGCTCGCCCTCCCACAGCAAGGCGATCTTGTCGCGACGTGAACTCTTCGCATGACGATCGACAGAGTTGTGCGAAAGGTTGAGTCTTCCGCCCACAAACCACTTTGTGTCGGGGCCATCGCCTTCGATCACCTTCGTCCACGGACGAAACCACTCGAGCTCGCTCGCAGCCTCCGCCCAGAAGCCCTCGGGATCTTCAACGCTTCGCCGGTATACGCGCTCATACTCTGCCTCTGAACCGATCCAGGCCTTCGCTGCGAAGTCCGCCGGCGGCGGAAACAGCCGGTTCTCGCGCAGCACGGACTCGAACACATTGTTATCGGCGGTCTTGGCGCTCTTTGTCTCCGCGGCAACGCCGCTCCCCTGGCTCTGCGATTCAGTAGGCATCTTGCGAGAAAATCTCCATCGGTCTTCCAGATTTGGCGGCAAAGTTGCACACACATTGCCGCAGAATCCGAAACTACGCTATCAGTTTGCGGACATGCAACCGCTCTCGTTCAGTGCACGCATATCTCAGATAAAAAATCCTCTACAAGCAGCACCTCGTTCGTCACTCCCGTTGCGCATGTTGAAAAATCGCATCAATTTCTCTCGTCAGTGCGCTTCCAAATACCCCGAACGTGGCAGAGCACGCCTGTACCGTTACTATCTCGCGACGCCGAAGTGCTATGGTCACACGGGCTTGCGGGCTCGAAACTCAGCTCAACCACGATGCTCTCCGGGGCAGGCTGTGTGCTGTACACGTGCCTCGGATCGCAATCGTCCAAATCAGATGAACCAGTGAGTTCGCCGCACGTTAGCCGCGACGATCGCACTCCGAGGATGAAAGAAACCGGCGTGACGTGCCATCCTACAAACCGTGACCTTCGAATGGGGAGCCATCATCGGATTCTTCCTGGGCTTCGCCTTCGGAGTCGGATGCGCCCTGGCGGTGATGCACTCGATTTACATGGGTGGCTACCGGGCAGCCGTGAAGGACGCCACAATGTCCGATCCTCCCGAGCGCCTCGCACGGGAACGCGCCAAACTCCAGCGTCGGGCTTCGGCTTAAGCGCCTTCGGTCCGGCCGTTTCCCGCAATCTGCTCGCGCAAGGCGATCACTTCGGCGCGCAGTCCCTCCAGCGCGCTCATCAGCTCCGCACGCGCGAGCTGGTCGCCGGATGGCGTCTTGCCCTTCACGAAGAAGGTGCCGTTGGGCTCCAAAACGCAGATTTCAACCTCCGAGAACTCATTAAAGCCGTTCTTGTTCAGCACCGAGATCAGCTCTTCGTGCGTGAGACACTCGCGCTTCAACGCAGCCTCGTCCACCTGGCCGTCCCGAATCAGCGTGGTCGGCGATCCCTCCAGCGCTGCATCCACCTTGGGCGCGCGGAACAGCAGCCAGGTCAGCATCCAATTGATCGTGAGCAGAGCAAGCGCCCCGACAATGCCTCCGGTGACGGAGTTATCTTCGCCGATGATTGCGTTCTGCACGGTGTTGGACAAACTCAGCAGCACCACCAGATCGAACGGATTCAGCTGAGCCAGCTCCCGCTTGCCGAATACTCGCAGAAAAATAATCAGGCACAGGTAGACAATGACCGGCCTGAGAATCTTTTCCACAATCGGTACCGGCACGTGAAACATGTCAGTCGAAAGGGTTTGCAGCAGTTGGTGAGTCACGTCAGCCTCCCTGGAAACGCCGGGCGGGGCCCTACTTTGACCCACCCAGCGCGTGCAGCCATCTTACGGGCATCACCGGATCAGGCTCGTGGCAGACCCGGTACAGCCCAAGAGAGGGTTTTGGGAGTCTAAGTGAGTGCAGTTTGGGGATAGAACCCAGGTGCGCTTTTCTATCGAAATCTGCCGGGAGATTGCGAGGCTCTGGTATCGTTTGAGTAACTACCAGATCACCCGCCGCAAAGCATCGGCTTCACCTGAACGACAGCGATAAGGATCGACCAGAGATGCCTAAGCCACTTCGCAGCGACGACCCGAACCCGCAGCCGGTGCAATTCAAACACTTCGGCGTGCTCGACGATGGGACCCGGAGCAAGGGCGCCACCGTCACTGCCATCATCATCAATTGCACGATTGCGGCACTGGTTTTGATTCTCGGGATGATTATCAAAACGAACCCCATCGTCGCCAAGCGGATTACCGAGCTCACGCTGCCGCCTGAGCCAAAGGTTCAGCCGGCGCCGAAGCCGCCACCGCCGCCACCGCCGCCCAAGATCAAGATGCCGCCTCCGCCGAAGATCGAGACGCCCAAGATCAAGATGCCGGAGCCAGTGAAGGTGCCCGAGATTAAGCCGGTCGAGGTTCCGGTGCCGAAGCCCGTCGTAATGGCGCCTGCTCCGCCGAAGAAAATAACGCCGCCGCCGGCACCTGTGAAGGTGAACCTCGGCCAGGCGATGCCGGCCTCGGTCCCGAATCATGACGCGAATCCGACCGCAGTTCGTCTCGGGCAGTCCACCAACCCACTGAAGCCGCTCTCAGGTCCTGCTGTCTCGCCCGTCAACATGGGCGCGGCTGGAATGCCCGGCATGAACGCCTCCAACACCGGCAACGGTGCCCGCGCCGTCGCGGTGAACATGGGCTCCGGCTCACCGAATGGAAGCATGAATGGCCGCGACAACGCCGCTCACGCGGTGCAGGGCGTCAAGCTTGGAGTTCCGGGCGGAACTGGCCCGATGAACTCAAAGAACTACTCGAACGCGCCCGTCAACGTGCAGCTCCAGACGCAGATGCAGCCGCAGGCTGTGAAGCCGCAGGTGCAGCAGCAAACGATGGCGTCGGCGCCCAAGGTTACCTACAAGCCCACCCCGGTTTACACGGAGGAGGCAAAGGCAATGCATCTGGAAGGCAACGTTTCGCTGCGCATCCGAGTAACCGCCAGCGGTGCAGTCCAGGTGTTAGGTGTTGTCCATGGTCTTGGCCATGGTCTCGACCAGTCGGCAATCCAGGCAACGGAGGCTACTCGCTTCCGCCCCGCTCTGGACCAGTCCGGACACGCCATCGACTGGGAGGGTGTCGTATTAGTGAACTTCCAGATGAGCTAAATTCTGCTTCACTTGAGTTGAATCGAATTATCGTGTGTCTATAACCGTAAAACGCGACGTCCCCGCGTCGTGCCCAACGTAGAAGTTCGCCTTCGGGCACCGCACCCCAAGGAGCACCCCCGCACTATGAACCTTCCGACCCGGCTCACCACAGCCCTCACCGCAGCTCTCGTAGCGGCGACCGCCCTGCCGGCCTCCGCTGCCTTCGGGAAAGACAAGAAGAAGGCGGAGTCCGCATACGAGACGCGCAAGCTCACGCCTGCTCAAAGCGCTTTGATCGATAAGTCCATTGCTCGCGAGCAAGTGGTGATCAAGACGCTTCGGGAGCGTGCTCCGATCGTCGAGACCTACATCCAGAACATGCGTCCGGATCCGGTCATGGGCCAGATACCCGACTCCGACGTTCACTTCCTCGCGCGAGTGAACTTCGGCAAGGTCATTAACGACCAGGGCTATGTTCAGGAGAAGCAGGATAACAAGGGCTTCCTGAAGCACTCGCTCAGCTATCTCACCGGCCTCTCCGGCAGCCTGCACCTCACCTATCACGAGACAGGCTTCGTGCAGATGCTGCTGGTGGACAGCAACAGCTACAACCGCCAGATGTACACCTTCAACTTCCTGCGCAATGACTTCCTCGGAACGATTCCGACGGTCGTCTTTGACGTCCAGCCCACCAAGAAGTCTGCCGTGGGCCGGTTCGCAGGCCGCATCTGGATCGACCGTAACAGCGGGAACATCGTCCGCTTCAACGGCAGCTTCTCCGGTGGCGAGAAGGACATCCGCGAGTACTATCACTTCGATTCCTGGCGCACCAACGTTCAGGAAGGTCTCTGGCTGCCCACCTCGGTATATATCGAGGAGAGCGATCCCAAGAGCCCGCAGGGCACGCTGAAGTTCAAAGCGGTCAACCACATCTGGGGCTACTCCCTGAAGGTGCCGCAGTCTGATGCCGACCAGACCGATCTGCAGGTCGTCGGTGCTACAGACGAGAGCCAGCAGGCTGCCGACATTTCACCACTCCAGGCGCAGCGTCAGTGGGTCGAGCAGGCCGAAGACAACGTCATCGACCGGCTCTACACCGCCGGCCTCATCGACGCGCCGAGCGAGTTCGACAAGATTCTTGAAGCGCTCGCGAACAACATTCTCGCGTATAACAACGTTCCCATCGACCGTCCGATCAGGGTTCGCACGCTGCTCACCGAGCCGCTCGAGTCGCTCTCGGTCGGAAACACCATCCTGCTCTCCAAGGGTTTGCTGGACACGACGGCGGTACCGACTGCCGATGGTGCTCAGCAGATGGGCAACCTGAATGCTCTTCTCGCCTTCCAGGTCGCGCACATCGTTCTTGGCCATCACATCGACACCAAGTACGCCTTCAGCGATCGCCTGATGTTCCCCACCGAGTCCGCATTCGAGAAGCTCCCGATGCACCACACCGACGCGGATAACGCGGAGGCAGCCAAGAAGGCCGTTGAGCTTCTCGGCGCGAAGGAACTCGAAAGTGGTGAGCAGTACTTCAGCCTTTACCTCCAGCAACTCCAGGCTCGCGAAAAGGGCCTGAAAGCGCTGACCGATCCGCAAATCGGCGACGGTCTGCTTCGCCCCGACGGCACCTTCTGGCTGCAAGCTCTCGTAGCCAAGGGACCCAAGCTCAACAACAGCGACCTGAAGCAACAGGCCGCCATGCCCCTCTCGCAATTCCTCCGGAGAGACCCGTGGACAGACCAGGTGATCAAACTGAACACAGCTTACGAGCCGCTCCTCAGTGCCCGTGACAAGCTGCCGTTCGAGATCACCCCGGTCTATCTGAGGCTCGCCCCCTGGCAACCTCCCGCAGCCCCGGCTGGAGCACCTGCTCCTGCTCCCGCTACGGGATCCCCTGCCCCAGCACAGCCTGCGCCTTCGGCGAGCTCCAACCCTCCGGCTCCCAGCGCAGCTGACAACGCCAGTGCGGCCCCGGCTTCGACTCCTGCCCAGCCTAAGAATTAGGCAGAATCCACCGGGCCCCCGAAACAATCAGACCCCCGCAGCGTCCCTGAGTTGCATCCATAACTCAGGGACGCCCGCGCAAAGGAGAGTCTCCCTGTCATGAAGAAGACCTGTCTGCTGTCCCTCGCTCTTTCCCTAGCTCTCGTGCTGCCGTCCGCGCTGCACGCCCAGGCAACAGCAGCGGCGACGCGGGGCGGCATCGCCCAGGTCGGCGCTGCGTACACCCTTTCGAATGAGGATGAATATATTGGCGATTACCTCCAGGGAATGACCTTCTACGGCACGTTTGACCTGAACAATCACATCGGCATCGAAGGCAACGCCCATCTCGTCTCCTTGTTCAAGGATTACTTTGGCTACGACGAGAGCAGTTATGACGCCGGCGTGCGCTGGGCGCAGCACTACCGGAAGTTCACTCCTTACGGCAAGGGCCTCGTCGGACTGGGCCATGTCACGGCCATGACCCCTAATCAGATCGAAGGCCACGCCGCGCCGGGAACCTACTTCCTGTTTGCTCTCGGCGTTGGGGTCGACTACGGTCTCTCCGACAAGATCAATCTCCGCGCTGACTTCGAATATCAGCGTTGGACGAATTTCCCACCTCACGGCCTCACGCCTCCCCTGTTCACCGTCGGCGCAGCCTACCGGTTCCGCTAATTCTCCGTTAATTCGCTTTTCTTAGCCTAATATCCAATGCCCTGAGAGACCTCAGGGCATTTTTGCGCGTCCAAGAGGGTTCAGAGACTTACTTCGCCGGGCACACCAAGCCCCCAGGAGCCTCTTGCTTGAAGCATTTACCTATTCTGGCCGCCTTAGCCTTCTTCACACCCCTGGCCTACGGTCAGGCCTCCCCCACCGCAAGCCGCTCCGCAGACCTTCAGGTCGGCGCCGGCTTCACCTGGGCTCACTCCGACTATGTACCGAACAACATCGGCGGCTTCGCGTTCTACGCCAACTATGACATTTTCAGCCACTATGGCGTCGAAGCCAATTTTCATCGGGTGCGAGATTCCCAACCCGGATCCGCTGGTGCCCAGCAACCACTTCTCTGAGACCACCTACGAGATCGGCGGCCGCTATGTCCGCCACTACTACCACGGGCGGCTCGCTCCGTACGGCAAGGTCCTCTATGGCCGGGGCGTTGCAAATTTTCCCGCGCATCAGCTCATTACGCCCGGCGGCGCCGTGACGTACATCGATAACTTCGCTTACAACCTCGTCTCCTTCGGCGGCGGTCTAGATTACCGGTTCAACAACCGCATCAACCTGCGCGCGGACTTCGAATATCAGCACTGGTTCGCTTCCGACCGTGAGCTGCCCAACGGCCTCGCGCCTCGTCTGTTCACCTTCGGAGCAGCGTACCACTTCCCTGCTCACGGCCCTTATAAATGAGCCGCTGGACGATCACAGATCATGCGCACGCGCAAGAAGAAAGGCCCGGCAATCGCCGGGCCTTCGCCATAGTTCTTGCAGCTTTCTTAGAAGTGGTACGCGATACCGATTGCCGGCATCGAGATCAGGTAGTACCGGTTCGTCTTGAAGCTGGCAACGCCAAAGTCGGGAGCCTTCGTCACAAACCCGCGGTACTCCGCGCGAATGTCAAAGCTCGGACTGATCTCATAAGCCAATCCGCCGCCCCACAGAGCGCCGATATTCGTATTCTGCTTGGTATCCAGATTCGAGGTCCCGTTGTCCTTGATCGGCGTAAAGATCATGCCGCCGATACCAGCCTCCAGGAACGGGTTATACCGCCCATAGGTGCGCCCATACACATAAGCGCCCGTGACTTCCTGCTGGCGCGAATGCACATGTCCGCCGAAGCTGACATTGTTGTAGTAAATCGTGTTCTGCGCAAATGAATAATTGAGCTCAAGTGCGCTGCGCGGCGTGAGCATGTAACGGTAGCTGACCAACGCCCCGCCCGTGGAAGAGGAAGACATTGGGAAAACGCCCAACCCATTTACTTTGGGAGCGAAAACTCCGTCAAAGCTGATACTGGCATCCTGCCTGCTCTCCTGCGCATGTCCTGCCGCAACGAATCCCAGCAGCAATGCGCCCAGCAACATCATTTTCTTCATGCGTAGCGAAATCCCTTCACCATCGAGCACACTCCTCCCCGGGAGGTATCGGCCGTCCCGAAGACGAAATGCCAGCGGGTCGTGCGGCGCTCTGATTGCCTAATTGTACCTGTACAAAGGGCGCCCGAGCGGCAACCCCCCTTCTTTCCACAGCTCTTAACCCGCACGAGCGGGCGCAGAGGACCACTCCGCGCCCGCTCGTTATCGGCTCTTCGTCAGCTCTGCGGAGCCGGAGGCGGTGGCGGTGGTGGCGGCGGCGTTCCTCCGTTCGGCGGTCCATTCCGCATCCGGTCGCGCATCTGTTGCTGGAGCGCTGCATACTTCGTCTTCTGATCCGGCGTCAGCAGCGCGTCAATCTTCTCATTCTCGGCCTTGCGAATCGACATCATCTGCGACCGGCGGTCATCCTGTGACAACGATGAATTTGAGCGCAGCGCCTCCATCTTCGTGCGGCTGTCTTCGAAAATCGTCTTCACCTGCGACGTCTGATCGTCCGTGAGGCTGAGATTCTGCTTGAGCATGTCCGCCCGGCGGCTCGGATCCATCATGCCCCCGCGCCCGCCAGGGGGCGGACCCTGCATCTGTCCAGCCGGTGGAGGTGGTGGTGCCTGATCCTGCGCGAAAGCGGCACCCACCGTCGCGACGCCCAGCCCGCATACAAGCACGGCCGAACGAACCATCATCCTTTTGCTTGTCATACTTTCACTCGCTTTCTGCGAAATGCGCCGGCCTGGGCCCTGGTCGGCGGCGCTCCGACTACACGATAGACGGCGCCTTCAGCCAAAGAGTTCCGTCGGCGCCAAACGATTTTTCAGGCCTCCAAAGCCCTTTGTGCCACACCAGTTAGCCTCGTTCGAGCGCAAAGCAGAATGGGTCTCCGTGCTCCTCCGCGTGCTGCTCGATCAGCTTGAGAAACGCTTGAGCCGCGTGCGAGAGCGTCGCCTGCCGCCGCAGCACCAGCCGCAGCCTTCGCTCCAACGGCAGCTCCGGCACTGCAATCCCCACCAACGCACCGGTTTCCAATTCATCCTCCACCGTCAGCTTCGGAACAAGTGCCACGCCATCGCCTTGCTGCACAAAACGCTTGATCGCGTCCAGGCTCGGCAACTCCACTTCCATCTTCAGCGGCTGCTTGTGCCGCTTGAACGCAGCAATGACCTTCTGCCGCAGCGGCGAGGGCACGTTGTGCGCCACAAAGCTCTCCCTCCCTAGCCTCTGCAGCGTCGCCTTGCCAGCCTTCGCCAGCGGATGCGACGGACTCACCACGCACACCAGCTCGTCCCGGTACACCGCAATCGAGCGCACCTGCGGGTCTTCAGGTCGAAAACTGACCACGCCCATATCTGCCGAATGCTGCAGCACCTCATCGGCCACGCGGCTCGCCAGTGTGCGTTGCACGGCGACTTTCACGCGGGGGTGCTCGCGCCGGAATGCATGAATCAGCGGCAACAGATAGAGGCATGTGTATTCATTGGCGGCCAGCGTCAACTTGCCGGTGTGCATCGACCGCAGGTCCGCCAGCGCGGAGCTCGCATCCGCCCGCAGATTCAGCATCTTCTGCGCATACTCCTTCAGCACCTCGCCGGCGTCCGTGAGCGTGCCGTCGCGCGAGCTTCGTTCCAGAAGCGTCTCGCCTAACTCGGCCTCCAGCTTGGCGATCACCTGGCTCACCGCCGGCTGCGTCCTATGCAAACGCGCCGCGGCGCGGGAAAAGCTTCGCTCCTCCGCCACCGCCAGAAACGTCTCCAGTTGAAAGAGGTCCATTGTTGTCCTTATCCTTCTAGGTCGGCCACTTACGCCCAAAACTCCGGGGTATAGGGGCATTAGAAATGCGAATACATCGCATCTCAAGCATAAGCTCAGGTTATGCTTAGAGACAACGGAAAGGTCACCGGCCATGGCACTCTCCAACCAGATCGTCTTCTTTGACACCACCCTGCGCGACGGCGAACAGTCCCCCGGCTGCACGATGCACCACAACGAGAAGCTGCGCATGGCGCACCAGCTTGCCAGGCTGGGAGTTGACATCATCGAGGCCGGCTTCGCCATCGCCTCGCAGGGCGACTTCAACTCCGTCAACGCCATTGCCAAAGAGGTAAAGGGACCCCGCATTGCCTCGCTCGCCCGCTGCAAGCGCGAGGACATCGAGGCCGCCGCTCGCGCCGTTGAACCAGCCGAAAAAAACCGGATCCACACCTTCCTCGCCACCTCTGACCTGCACCTCGAGGCCAAGCTCCGCATCACTCGCACGCAGGCCATCGATCAAGTCGGCGAGTGCGTCCGCCTCGCCCGCAGTTATACCGATAACGTCGAGTTCTCCACCGAGGACGGCACCCGCTCCGACATCGACTTCCTCATCCAGATGGTCAACGTCGCCGTCCAGGCCGGCGCCACCACCATCAACATTCCGGACACCGTCGGCTACACCACGCCCGCCGAGTACAAAGCGCTCTTCGAAAAAGTCCGCGCCAACGTCCCCAACTCCGACGCCATCATCTTCTCCACGCACTGCCATGACGATCTCGGCATGGCCGTCGCCAACTCGCTCGCCGGCGTTGACGGCGGCGCCCGTCAGGTCGAGTGCACCATCAACGGCATCGGCGAACGCGCCGGCAACGCCGCTCTCGAAGAGATCGCCGCCGCACTCACCACGCGCCACGACCGCTACCCCTACACCAGCAACATCGTCATGAACCAGCTCTACCCCACCTCAAAGCTACTCGGCGAGATCATCAGCTTCACCTGCTCGCCGAACAAGGCCGTCGTCGGCGCCAACGCCTTCGCACACGAGAGCGGCATCCACCAGCACGGCGTCCTCGCCAACCCGCTCACCTACGAGATCATGACGCCGGCCTCCGTCGGCTTCGAGCGGGCAGAACATCGTGCTCGGCAAGCACTCCGGCCGCCGGGCTCTCGAACACCGACTGACCGAACTCGGCCACAAGCTCTCGAAACCCGAGCTCGACGCCGTCTATCTACCGCTTCACCGAACTCGCCGACCGCAAGAAATCCATCTACGACCAGGACATCCTCGCGCTGTTACATGAGCCGCTGGCCGAGGTCGCGAATGTCCCATAGCTTCCAATAAGGCCGTCATCCTGAGCCGCAGGCGAAGGTCCTCTGTATTGGCTTTTACCTTTGTCTTATTCACTACTCACTATTCACTATTCACTGGAACAGCCCATGAAGCTCAAGATCGCCATCCTCGCCGGAGACGGCATCGGCCCCGAAGTCACCCGTGAAGCCGTCAACATCCTCAAGGCCGTCGCCGAGTTCGGCGGCCACGACTTCAGCTTCACCGAAGCGCTGATCGGCGGCGTCGCGATCACTGCCGAAGGCACTCCACTACCCAAGCAGACCATCGACATCGCGCTCGACTCCGACGCCGTCCTCCTCGGCGCGGTCGGCGACAACAAGTTCAATCACCTGACACCGGACAAGCGCCCGGAGGCCGGCCTGCTGCAGATTCGCCAGGTCCTCGGCGGCTTCGCAAACCTCCGCCCCTGCCTCGCCTTCGCCGCACTCGGCGACAACTCGCCGCTGCGCCCCGAGGTCACCAAGGGCGTCGACATCCTCTTCGTTCGCGAACTCCTCGGCGGCCTCTACTTCGGCCAGCCCCGCTCCTGGAACAAAGAAACCGGCGAAGCCATCAACACCATGCGCTACACGAAGGACGAAGTCGTCCGCGTCTCGCGCATCGCGTTCGAGCTCGCACGCAAGCGCCGCAAGAAGCTCACGCAGGTCGACAAGGCCAACGTGCTCGAGTGCTCGCAGCTCTGGCGCGCCACCGTCGACGAGCTCAAGTCCGAATACCCCGACGTCACCGTCGAGCACCAGCTCGTCGACTCCATGGCGATGCACCTGATGAACATCCCGCGCAACTTCGATGTCGTGCTCACTGAAAATCTCTTCGGCGACATCCTCTCCGACGAGTCCGGCATCATCACCGGCTCGCTCGGCATGCTGCCCTCGGCCACACTCGGCGGCAAGGTCAATCTCTACGAACCCGTGCACGGCTCCGCGCCCGACATCGCCGGACAGGGCAAGGCCAACCCGCTCGGCGCGATCCTCACCGCCGCGATGCTGCTTCGCCACTCCGCCGGTCTCGAAGAAGACGCGCTCGCCATCGAAGCCGCGGTCGACAAAGTTCTCGCCGCGGGCCATCGCACCTCCGACATTGCACGCGGCAACGCAGCAGCCAACGTCACCACTCACGAGATGGGCAAGCTTGTGCACGAAGCGCTCGCCCAATCGATCGACAAGCAGCAATCACTGCACGCCGTCTAAATGCGCCGCACGCTCCAACTCGCCGCCTTCACGCTGCTCCTCACAGCAGCTGCGGCGACGCGCGCGCAGATCACAAGTCCAGACACACTTGGACCCAAAACCCCGCGGAATCCGGTCCACAGTCCCGTTCGGCCAACCGACAGCCTCCAGTGGCTATGGACGTTTGCGAAACCCGAGCCCATCGGCCGCGCCAGCGACCTCCGTCTCGACGCGCGTTTTCACTCGATGCTCGCGAACAACTTCCATCGCCCGCAAGCCATGTGGGGCCCCGAGCCCGGCGAAAATCAGCCGCTCGACGCCATCATTCCGCTCTTTCTCTCGCGCTACGGCACCGTCACCACGCAGCAGAACCGCTATCTCAGCATCGACGGCTGCGTTCCGGACTTCTGCGCCGCGCACGGTCTGCTCTGGATCGATCTCGGCACGCCGCATCCGCTCGTCATCTTCGCCGCGGTCAACTGGTCACCCGAATCCCACACCACCAGCGAAGCCGCCGCTAACTACAACCTCTGGCTCTACCCGAATCGCGAACTCTCCGCCGCCGATCTTCCACTCGCCTTCACCGAGAGCCTCTCGCACTGGGACGCGCGCCTCGCCGCCGCACACCGCCTCGTCCCGCACATCGAGCACGCAACGCTCATCGAGCCCAGCGGCGCCCTCTCCGCACTCACGCCCTCGCTCGTCGGAGCCAACACCATTGCACCGCAGGCCGACACCACCGCCTCAGACGAGCAGCCAACGCGCAGCTCACAACTCAAACCTCGCAACTGAACTCAGGTCATCCCCATGAGCACATCAACAAACAGCACGAACCAGCAGCCGCGCACGATGTTCGAGAAGGTCTGGCAGAATCACGTCGTCGCCGAACCCGCAGGCGAGCCGACGATCCTCTACATCGACCTCCAGCTCGTCCACGAGGTCACCTCGCCGCAGGCCTTCGACGGCCTGCGCCTCGCCGGCCGCAAGCTGCGCCGCCCCGACCGCCACATCGCCACCGTCGACCACAACGTGCCGACGACCTCCGCGCACGACCGCCTCGTCATCGCCGACCAGGTCTCCGCCGCGCAGGTCAACGCGCTGCGCAAGAACTGCGCTGAGTTCGGCGTCGAGTTCTTCGACGTGCAGGACGCATCGCAGGGCATCGTGCACATGATCGGCCCCGAGCTCGGCGCCACCAAGCCCGGCATGACCATCGTCTGCGGCGACTCGCACACCTCCACGCACGGCGCCTTCGGCGCACTCGCCTTCGGCATCGGCACGAGTGAAGTCGAACACGTCATGGCCACGCAGACGCTGCCGCAGTCGAAGCCGAAGACCTTCCGCATCAATGTCGAAGGCGAGCTCCCCTACGGCGTCACGGCGAAGGACATCATCCTCGACATCATCGGCCGCATCGGCACCGACGGCGCGACAGGCTACGTCATCGAGTACGCCGGCTCCGCCATCCGCGCGCTCTCGATGGAAGGCCGCATGACCATCTGCAACATGTCCATCGAAGCCGGCGCGCGCGCAGGCATGATCGCGCCCGACGAAACCACCTTCGCGTACCTCAAGGGCCGCCGCTTCTCGCCCGGCACAAATGGGATTCAACCAACGGCTCGTCATCTCGACCGGAGCGCGGAGCGTCGGAGCGGAGAGACCCCTGTATTTCGCGATGAGCGCACAGCCGATATCGACGAAGCGAAGTGGAACGCAGCCGTCGACCACTGGCGCACGCTCGTCACCGACCCCGGCGCAACCTTCGACCGCGAGCTCAACATCGACGCGACGAAGCTCGTCCCCACCGTCACCTGGGGCACGTCGCCCGGCATGGTCACCACCATCGACGGCACCGTTCCCTCGTCCCGAAGACGCCAAGACCGAGGCCGACAAAAAGTCCTTCACACGCGCACTCGAGTACATGGACCTCAAGCCCGGCACAAAGCTTGAGGACATTCAAGGTCGACGCCGTCTTCCTCGGCTCCTGCACCAACGCACGCATCGAAGACCTGCGCGCCGCCGCGAAGGTCGTGCGCGGACATCACGTCGCCACCACCGTGCGCGCGATGGTCGTCCCCGGCTCGCAGAAAGTGAAGCATCAGGCCGAAGACGAAGGCCTCGACCTCGTCTTCAAGTCCGCCGGCTTCGAGTGGCGCGAGCCCGGCTGCAGCATGTGTCTCGGCATGAACCCCGACATCCTGCAACCCGGCGAACGCTGCGCCTCCACCAGCAACCGCAACTTCGAAGGCCGCCAGGGCCGCGGCGGCCGCACGCATCTTCTCTCGCCCGAGATGGCCGCCGCCGCCGCCATCACCGGCCACCTCACCGACATCCGCAAATGGAAGTTCGAGAAAACGAAGAACTGAGCGCCAACGGCGCGACGACATACCAGCCTAGGGCGAAGCCCTAGGTAGCAAGCGCAATAAGAATCAGAGGGCTGAAGGCCCGGCCTATAGATGCCACGATGTGAGGACACCATGCAACCCATCAACATCCTGACAAGCACCGCCGTCCCGCTGCCGTTCCCCAACATCGACACGGACCAGATCATCCCCAAGCAATTCCTCAAGCGCATCGAGCGCACCGGCTACGGCGACTTCCTCTTCTACGACTGGCGCTACAACCTCGACGTCCCCGACCACGTCGAACCTCGCCGCGACTTCGTGCTCAACCAGCCCGAGTACAAGGGCGCCGAGATCCTCATCGCCGAAAAGAACTTCGGCTGCGGCAGCTCGCGCGAGCACGCCGCCTGGGCCATCAACCAGTACGGCTTCCGCGCCGTCATCGCGCCCAGCTTCGCCGACATCTTCTTCTCCAACGCCGGCAAGAACGGCATCATCCTCGCCCGCGCTCACCGACGCCGAAGTCGAAACGCTCATCCAGCGCAGCACCGCAAACCCCAAACACCTCATCACCATCAACCTCGAAGCCCAGACCGTCACCGACGAACAGGGCTTCCACGCCCACTTCGACATCGACCCGTTCCGCAAATACTGCCTGCTGAACGGCCTCGACGACATCGGCCTCACCCTCCGCCACGAGAGCGAGCTCGAACAAATTCGAATCCCAACACGACCAGGAGTTCTGGTCCGCACCCAAGGCCAACGAAGCATCTGCCTGGCTTCAAGACTGGTATGCCTCCATGCGCAATGGAGATTGGGAACATCAGTACGGAATTGAAATCGACACAATCGACAACCCAGGCTGGCATATATCAGATTTCATTGAAAGGGCGAAGACCGCTGGAGTCAGGCCAGACCCGCACACGAAAAGGAGACTCGGACTGGTTCCAATGCACGGTCAAAGAAGACCTCTTCGACGCGTCCGGCGGCCCAACTAACTTGGACGACATGCTTGGCGTATTTCGTGAATGGATCGAGCCACAACAAGGCTCAACCGAAATAGAGGGTAAGCAGTGAGCAACAATCTCCCCGCAGGCAAAACAAACTCCGTCGTCCTCACCGAAGGCCCCTCGCGCGCCGCCGCGCGCTCCTACTTCCGCGCCGTCGGCTTCTCCAAAGACGACCTGCACAAGCCCATCATCGGCATCGCCAACACCTGGACCGAGGTCGGCCCCTGCAACTTCCATCTGCGCCAGGTCGCCGAAGCCGTCAAGGAAGGCATCCGCGAGGCCGGCGGCACGCCCATGGAGTTCAACACCATCACCATCCACGACGGCATCACCATGGGCACCGAAGGCATGAAGGCCTCGCTGATCTCGCGCGAGGTCATCGCCGACTCGCATCGAGCTCGTCACGCGCGCCAACTCCTTCGACGGCCTCGTCTGCATCGCCGGCTGCGACAAGAACATGCCCGCCGCCATCATGGCGCTCGCGCGCCTCAACATCCCCGGCCTCATGCTCTACGGCGGCAGCATCGCGCCCGGCATGCTCCATCAGCCCGACGGCACCAACAAAGAGATCACCATCCTCTCCGTCTTCGAAGCCATCGGCTCGCACGCGGCCGGCCGCATCAACGACGACCAGCTCGAAGCCGTCGAAGCCGCAGCCTGCCCCGGCCCCGGCGCCTGCGGCGGCCAGTTCACCGCCAACACCATGGCCATGGCCGGCGAGTTCCTCGGCATCTCGCCCATCCAGCTCTCCGGCGTCCCCGCAATGAGCAAAGAAAAACACGCCGCCAGCCGCGAAGCCGGCCGCATGGTCATGGACCTCGCGCGCAAGCAGATCAAGCCGCGCGACATCCTCACTCGCGAGGCACTCGAGAACGCCATCGCCGCCGTCGCCGCATCCGGCGGCAGCACCAACGCCGTGCTCCATCTCATCGCCATCGCGCACGAGCTCGGCATCGATCTCACGCTCGAAGACTTCGACCAGATCTCCGACCGCACGCCCTTCATCTGCGACCTCTCGCCCGGCGGCAAGTACGCCGCGAAGGACTATCAGGAGGCCGGCGGCTCGCGCCTCCTCGCGAAGCGCCTCAAAGAGCGCGGCTCGTTGAAAGACATCCCCACCGTCAGCGGCAAGAGCCTCTTCGCCGAAGCCGACACCGCCGTCGAAACTCCCGGCCAGGTCGTCATCCACAACTGGGACAAGCCGCTCAAGCCCACCGGCGGCCTCGTCATCCTGCGCGGCAATCTCGCGCCCGACGGCTGCGTCATCAAGGTCGCCGGCCACGAGCGCCTCAACCACACCGGCACCGCCCGCGTCTTCGACCGCGAAGCAGGACGCATTCGACGCCGTCGAGCACGGCAAGATCAATCCCAACGACGTCCTCGTCATCCGCTACGAAGGCCCGCGCGGCGGCCCCGGCATGCGCGAGATGCTCGCCGTCACCGCCGCCATCAAGGGCATTCCAGAGTTGAGCGACTCGGTCGCTCTACTAACCGACGGCCGCTTCTCCGGCGCCACGCGCGGCCTCATGGCCGGCCACGTCGCCCCCGAAGCCCAGCTCGGCGGCCCCATCGCCGCCGTCCGCGAAGGCGACACCATCACCTTCGACATCCCCAACCGCAAACTCACACTCAACATCTCCGACGAAGAGATGAAGTCACGCCTCAAAAACTTCAAAGCCCCCGAACCACGATTCAAGCGCGGCGTCTTCGCCAAATACGCCAACACCGTCAGCAGCGCCAGCGAAGGAGCTGTCACGACCTAGCAAAACTATGCCAATTGACTTGGAAAGCTGCAAGTCGGATCTGAAGTACTCTCGTCGCGAACTTGCCCGTCTTGGAGCTTCAGCGTGCATTGACAAGCACTGTCAGCATCGGAGCAGTTACGCCGCGAACGCACAACAAGATCGTCTGGTACTGTATCACATGCCGAGTGACACGGAATCGGCGAACCGCAATTACGGAACTTACGCAACGGCATCAATTCCGGAGTGGTTGAAGGCGCTGCTCGATCATCTGTCGCTGACACACCCGCTGGCTAGCGACACGCGCAATTCTTCGGCGAACAGCAGACCTTTCATCCGCTACCGCTTATGGAGACATGCTCAACAGCATTCTGCGATAGTCTAGGCCAAGCTACCATTTCGCTCAACGAGCAAGACCCTGAACGATCGCAAACGTCGAGCTCATTCGTCAGCGAGGTCTGAACCATCGCCGGAGGCAACATGTCCAATACCACCAACCAACACCCCACCCTCACCGGCTCCGAGATCCTCTGGGCCACGCTCGCCGGCGAAGGCACCACCACCGTCTTCGGCTACCCCGGCGGAGCCATCCTTCCGGTCTACGACGCGCTGCGCAAGTTCCCCACCATCCACCACGTGCTCGTGCGCCACGAGCAGGGCGCCGCGCACATGGCCGACGGCTACGCGCGCGCCTCCGGCCGCCCCGGCGTCTGCATGGCCACCTCCGGCCCCGGCGCCACCAACCTCGTCACCGGCCTCGCCACCGCCATGCTCGACTCGCATCCCCGTCGTCGCCATCACCGGCCAGGTCTCCTCCAAGGTCCTCGGCTCCGACGCCTTCCAGGAGATCGACATCACCGGCATCACCCTGCCCATCACCAAGCACAACTTCCTCGTCACGCGCGCCGAAGACATCGCGCCCGCCGTGCGCGAGGCCTTTCAGATCGCGACCTCCGGCCGCCCCGGCCCCGTCCTCATCGACATCACCAAGGACGCGCAACAAGCCTCCGCGCTCTTCGACTTCGACGCCGCCGCGCCCGCGCCCTATCGCCCGCACCCGATGCTGCGCGCCGAATCGCAGCTCCATCCGCGAAGCCATCGAGCTCATCAAGCAATCGAAGAAGCCCGTCATCCTCGCCGGCCACGGCATCATCGAATCCGGCGCCGAGCGCGAGGTCATCGCCTTCGCCGAATCGCAGCAGATTCCCATCGCCTCCACGCTGCTCGGCCTCGGCGCCATCCCCTCCGGCCATCCACTCTCACTCGGCATGATGGGCATGCACGGCGAGTCCTGGGTCAACAACGCCATCCAGCAATCCGACCTCCTGCTCGCCTTCGGCATGCGCTTCGACGACCGCGTCACCGGCAACCTCGCCAGCTACGCTCCCACCGCGAAGAAGATCCACATCGAGATCGACCCCTCCGAGATCAACAAGAACGTCCGCGCCGACGTCGCGCTCATCGGCGACCTCAAAGAGGTCCTCCAACTTCTCCTGCCCTCTCCTCGACCACAAACCGGGTGCCCCATCTTCGCCGACGGCACACCGTCGGCGAAGGTGGGCCGTCGCGAAGTGCACGGACTGGCTGCAGGAGATCAACGCCAGCAAAGGCACCGCCGCCGTCCGCGACATCATCAACCTCCCCGACAACGGCCACCTCTACGCCGCGCACGTCATCCACGACATCTGGCGCGAAGCGCAAGCCGCCGGCCGCCTCGAAAACACCATCATCGTCACCGACGTCGGCCAGCACCAGATGTGGGAGGCGCAGTACTTCAAGCACGAGTCGCCGCGCTCGCTCGTCACCTCCGGCGGCCTCGGCACCATGGGCTTCGCTCTGCCCGCCGCCATCGGCGCAAAGTTCGCCTGCCCTGAAAAAGACGTCTGGGTCATCGCCGGCGACGGCGGCTTCCAGATGACCGCCGCCGAGCTCTCCACCATCGTCCAGGAAAAACTCGCCATCAACATCGCCGTCATCAACAACGGCTTCCTCGGCATGGTGCGCCAGTGGCAGGAGACCTTCTACGAGAAGAACTACTCCGCCTCGCCCATCCTCTCGCCCGACTTCGTCATGCTCGCCGCCGCCCACGGCATCGACGCCGCCAACGTCACCAAACGCGCCGAGGTCACACCCACCGCCACCAAAGCCCGCACCAGCGGCAAGCCGTTCCTCATCAACTTCGCCGTCGAAAAAGAAGACGGCGTCTACCCCATGATCACGCCCGGCGCCGCCCTCCACGAGATGGTCCGCCGCCCACAAAAAGACCCCCTCCTCGAAACCGCGGAGGACGAGTAATGATTCCGCCGATTTCAACTCGAGCGGCGAGTTCGGATTTGCAATGTCGCTAGCCTCGTGCACACTTTCATGGTCTGCACGACCGCCAAGCGCCAACGGCGCGCCCTATACCAGCCTAGGGCGAAGCCCTAGGTAGACAATCCCCAAAGATCCGGAGGGCTGAAGGCCCGACCTATAGATTTCTAACAAACCGAACTAATCCCAAACATATCGCTCATCAAACTCAACCCCATATCGCTTCAAGAACGCACGAAACTCATCCTGAAACGAACGCTTCCGATGATGCATCTTCCTGATTCGCGATGTACTCCACCAACGCATCCACATCCGTCGGCCCGACGGAGAATGCCGCGTACCCGCGCTGCCATGCGAAATCCGGAAGACCCTTCGTCTTCAACCATCGCGACGACGCGCTCTTCAACTCCTCCACGATCTCCGCAACGTTCTTCGTTCGCGCCAATCGAATCGCAAGATGGACATGATCGGCAACGCCGCCAACCCGATAACACTCGCATCCGGCATTCCTCGTGCAACGGTGGCGAGATAGGCGATACAGTTCAGGAAGAACATCCGCGTTCAGAACAGGCCTTCGATCCTTCGTACTGAAGATCACATGGACAACAATCAGGGACAACGACTGGGGCATTCTGCTCAGTATAGGTCGGGCCTTCAGCCCTCTCATTCTCCCGAACTCACGTTCCTGGGGCTTCACCCCAGGCTGGTATAGCGTCGCGCCGTTGGCGCTTGCATTCGCCGCGCACGTCTCTAATCTTGCTGGTTGCAAATCCGCACCGCGCACCCACTCCCGCGCCGTCAACACCCGTCGATCACGAAGTCCACCTACCCACCGCGCCCCACCATCACCCCACCACCCTTCCGCGTCTTCCACACCACCGACAACTCCATCACCCTCGTCACCGATGCCAACGCCACCGACGACCAGATCGCCGCGATCCTCTGGCAGCTCCACGACGCCGCGCACAACCACACCTTCGCCGCGCTCCACATCCCACAGCAGTTCGTCGACAAGCGCGACCCGATGATATGGTTCCACATCTACCGCGGCCCCAAATGCGCGGACGAAAAGTACACCACCGGCAAACTCCCCTGCGGCCCCAGCTACCACGCCGCCGGCGACTACACCCTCGGCAGCTTCTCCAACAAGGACCGCGACGACGCCGTCCTCCTCCACGCCGACGACAAACAAACCGAACTCTGGAACCCCGACGCCCCACCCACGTCTTAGCTTTATTCACTATTCACTACTCACTATTCACTGAGACCTCTATGCTCCACACCTTCGTCGCCATCGTCCAAGACAAGCCCGGCACGCTCACCCGCGTCGCCTCGCTCTTCCGCCGCCTCAACATCAACATCGTCTCGCTGACGGTCGGCGAATCCGAGCGCCCCGAGACCTCGCGCATGACCATCGTCTGCGAGGCCCACGAGCACGCCGCCGATCGCATCCGCGCCTCGCTCTACAAGCTCGAGACCACCATCCACGTCGACGAGGTCAACCGCGCCGACGCCGTCGTCCGCGAGCTCTGCCTCATCAAGGTCGCCGCCGGCCCCAACTCGCCGCACGGCGTCCACTCGCGCTCGCAGATCTTCGAGCTCGCCAACGTCTTCCGCGCCCGCGTCGTCGACCTCGCGCCCGAGTCCATCATGCTCGAGATGACCGGCTCCGCCTCCAAGATCGAAGGCCTCCTCCAGGTTCTCCGCGAGACCGGATACGAAGTCCTCGAGGTCTCGCGCACCGGCCGCATGGCCATGCGCCGCGGCCACCACACCGGCCGCGTCCTCAAGGCACTTGGAACGAAAACCGACGAGCCGAACATCTCCGATCCCGCTCTCCCTGACAGCGAAATGCTGCCCACCGAGTTCGACGAAGCCTGAGACACACCATGAATCGCCGCGAGTTCCTGAAGTCGAGCGCATCACTCTCCGCCGCAACACTCTCACCGCGCGCGGTTCACGCTCTCGCGCCCGGCACCGCGGCACCCATGCGCCAGCTCGACTACTCGCAGGTTCAACTCCTCGACAGCCTTCTGCGCCAGCAGTTCGATCACAACAATTCCCTCTTCCTCGCGCTCGACAACGACCGCCTGCTCAAACCCTTTCGCCAACTCACCGGCATGCCCGCACCGGGCGAAGACATGGGCGGATGGTACTCACCCTCACCTGACTTCGATCCTCCGAAGAACTTCACCGGATACGTGCCCGGCCACACCTTCGGCCAATGGGTCTCGTCGCTCTCGCGCGCTTACGCCATTACCGGCGACAAGCCCACACAACAGAAGGTCCACGCACTGGTCGCCGGTTACGCCGCCACTGTCTCGCCGAAGTTCTACGCCAACTACTGCCTCCCCTGCTACACCTACGACAAGATCGTCTGCGGCCTCATCGACGCACACCAGTTCGCGCAGGACCCCATCGCGCTCGAAGTCCTCAACCACGCAACCGACGCCGTCATGCCCTACTTGCCCGATCACGCGCTCACCCGCGATGAGATGGCCGCGCGTCCCCACCCAAACATCGCCTACACCTGGGATGAGCCCTACACCCTTCCCGAGAATCTCTACCTCGCCTACACCCGCGGCGCAGGCCCACGTTATCGCACACTCGCCCAGCGGTTCCTGCAGGACAAAACCTACTTCACACCGCTCTCTGAAAATCGCAACGCGCTCATCAACCAGCACGCCTACTCGCACGTCAATGCGCTCTCCTCCGCGATGCAGGCCTATCGCGTCGACGGCAGCACCATGCACTTCGACGCCGCGCACAACGGCTTCCGTTTCGTCCAGCAACAGAGCTTCGCCACAGGAGGCTGGGGCCCAAACGAGGGCTTCGTCGATCCCACCTCCAACGGCCTCGCCGACTCGCTCACTCACACACACGCCAGCTTCGAAACTCCCTGCGGCGCCTACGGCCACTTCAAGATCACGCGCTATCTCCTCTGCGCCACCGGCGATCCATCCTACGGCGACAGCATGGAGACGGTGCTCTACAACACCATCCTCGGCGCGCGCCTCATCCAGCCCGACGGCACCAGCTTCTACTACTCCGACTACAACAACGACGCACACAAGTTCTTCCACAACGACAAGTGGCCCTGTTGCTCCGGCACCTTCCCCCAGGTCACCGCCGACTACGGCATCAGCTCCTACTTCGCCACACCGCGCGGACTCGCCGTCAATCTCTATCACCCTTCACGCGTGAGCTGGAAACAAAACGGCGCAAACGTCACGCTCACACAAACCACCGACTACCCCAACAACGGCGAGGTCACACTCAAAATCTCCACCGACCGTAACCGCTCCTTCCCCATCGCCTTGCGCATCCCCGCATGGGCAGGCCCTGCAACGCGCGCATTGGTCAATGGCCGCACCGCGCCGGGGCTCGCTCCCCATCCTGGCACCTGGCTCATCATGGACCGCGAGTGGCGCAACGGCGACCGCATCGAACTCACACTCGACATGCCGCTCCGCCTCATCCCACTCGACGCGCAGCATCCTGATCTCGTCGCCCTCGCTCACGGCCCTGTCGCGCTGCTCGCTGTTCTACCCGCACCCGACCGGCTCACTCGCAAACAGCTTCTCGCCGCGAACCGAACGGCGCCCATCACAAACCATCACATGGTCACTACCGAAAGCAGCCAGATCGACTTCGTGCCCTTCACCGGCATCACCGACGAGCACTATCGCCTGTACCACCAGATCTAACCAGTTCGCACGAATTCCGTCGGACGTTCATACTCGAAATAAAAAGAAGAAAGAAGGAAGCAACATCATGGCAAAGACCTACCACGATCAAGACGCAGACCTCTCCCTCATCCAGGCCAAGAAGGTCGCCATCATCGGTTACGGCTCGCAGGGCCACGCGCACGCCCTCAACCTCAAGGACTCCGGCGTGCATGTCAAAGTCGGCCTTCGTCCCGGCTCCGCCAACGCGAAGAAAGCCGAACTCGCCGGCCTCGAAGTCACCAGCCCCGCCGAAGCCGCCAAGTGGGCCGACGTCATCATGCTCCTCGTGCCCGACCAGACGGCCGCAAAGGTCTACAAAGAGATTGAACCCGGCCTCCAGACCAAAGGCTCCGACGGCCAGCCCAAGACCCTGATGTTCGCCCACGGCTTCAACATCCGCTTCCGCACCATCAATCCGCCCGACTCGATCGACGTCTCGCTCGTCGCTCCCAAGGGACCCGGCCATCGCGTGCGCGAGGTCTTCACCGAAGGCGGCGGCGTTCCCGCGCTCGTAGCCGTCGAGCAGGACGCCTCCGGCAAAGCGCACGCCAACGCGCTCTCCTACGCCAAGGGCATCGGTGGAACCCGCGGCGGCGTTCTCGAGACCACCTTTACCGAAGAGACCGAAACCGACCTCTTCGGCGAGCAGGCCGTCCTCTGCGGTGGCACCGCCGCGCTCGTCAAGGCAGGCTTCGAAGTGCTCACCGAGGCCGGCTACCAGCCCGAGCTCGCCTACTTCGAAGTCCTCCACGAGCTCAAGCTCATCGTCGACCTCCTCTACCGCGGCGGCCTCGAATACATGCGCTACTCCATCTCCGACACCGCCGAGTGGGGTGACTACGTCGCGGGCCCGCGCATCGTCACGCCTGAGGTCAAGAAGGCCATGCAGGGGCTGCTCAAGGACATCCAGGACGGCACCTTCGCCAAGCGCTTCCTCGAAGACCAGAACACCGGCCGCAAGCAATTCGACAAGTTCCGCGAGCAGGAGCGCAACCATCCCATCGAAAAGGTTGGCGCCGAACTCCGCAAGGCCATGCCCTTCCTCGACCCCGTCAAGGTCGAGAACGGCACCGTCGTCAAAGCCTGACCTACCCGGCCCTCAGAACAAAAACCCCATTCATGCGCACGTGCACATGAGTGGGGTTATTCTTTCTGGAGCACAATTGACGTCTTGCGGGGCACCCATGCCACTCTCCATCTCCGCCGAAAAACTCGTCGCCTGGAATGATGACACCGCCCAGCACTGGCGCAACTTCATCCTCGCCAACCCGCTCATCCTTGTGCAGCTCTGCGACATCCGCAACGGCAAGACCGTCGCCGATACCCTGCAGCACATCGTCGCCGTCGAGCTTCGCTATGCACAGCGACTGACCGGGCTTCCCGAATCCCCCTACGGAGAGATCCCCAAGAACTCCATCAACTCTCTCCATTCCGCGCACGAACTCGCGTTTTCTCTCATCCGCAATCTTCTCGCTGACCCGTCCTTCGACTGGTCCGCCGAACTTCTCTTCGACACCATCTCGCTCGGCCGCATCCGAGCCTCCCGCGAGACCATTCTCGTGCACCTCACACTCCACAGCATCCGGCACTACGCGCAGCTCGCCACGCTCGTCCGCCAACTCGGCTTCAAACCCACCTGGCCCATGGACTACCTCTTCACCGCCGCGCAACGCGCGTAAACCTGCCCTTCTGGGCTCGTGTGGCGCGGCACCATCATTTCAGCCACGACTCACGAACGCTCGGCCCGGAAGCATTGTTCGGCGGCACAGAAGCATAGGTCTGCCCCGCGCCAACGTTTCCATACCAGTCGACATCGCGCGTGATGTACATAGCGAGAGCGACCGCTGCGAAGCTGGCAATCGCGCCCACCAGAAGAGCATAGGCCTCAACACGCAACAGCACATAGATGAAGACATACAGAGTCGTAAAGACCGCGAGCGCTCGCAGAGCAAACTTGCGACTCCGGAAGACCCACTCTGTGTTCACTGAAAGCAGACCGACAGTAGATGCTCCCGCGATGAGAAAACTGATATCGAAACCGAGATGCTCCGCCAACGACAGCAGAAGAAGATAGAAGACCGTCTGGGCGACTCCCACCAGAGCGTACTGCGCTGGATGGACTCTCTTCCCCGTCTTGATCTCGAAAAGAAAATAAGTCAGGAAAACAAGCCCTAGAAACAGCGGGATGTAGTGCAGCGAACGTCGTGTCGAGCGGTACGAATCGGCCAGCCGAACGCCGAGCAGAGTCTTCGGCTGCTCTGTAGGATGTTCCGCAGAGGCCGCCAGAAGGCCGTGATTGTTGGCTCGTTCCACCGTAAGGCCCTCCACAACAAACCCTGAAATGCTCATCACAAAAGCCAGCAGCATGATGACGAAGAACTTCGCCCCCATGGACCGGAACTGAAAACTGGGAAACGAAGACATAGGTGTAGCGAAGCTATTCATTGGAGCCTCCTTTGGACTTGCCAACTTTGCATTGCAAAGTCACTGGACATGATTCAGCCAATTGCGACCTCAGCAAAACTGTTAAGCGTTCAACGGGGAAAGTTTGCGCGGATACGGATCGTCCTGCTCCGCCTGAACAATAGAAGCGGCATCGCGAACAACCTGTTCGAGAATTGTCAGATATTCGATATAGCGTTTGCGGCCTGAGGCTGTCATCCGGACTGTCGTCTGAGCGCGGCCACGATCTTCTTCTTTCGTGATCTGGATCATCTTGTCCTCCTCAAGCACCTGCAGATGGCGCGCCAGGTTGCCGTCCGTCAGAGCGCAAAGCTGTTTCAGTTCAACGAAGCTGAGGCCGCTGGGGTGCGTCATGAGTGAGGTCAGAACGCTCAGCCGCGCGCGCTCATGGATGACACGGTCAAGCCCCTCATACGCGAACGGTGCCGTCGATCTAGAACTCTTTTTCTTCATCGCTCGAAACCTTCTTTGCGTATAGGTGGTGGATGCCGGCAACCAGCATCATCCCAATGCAATAAGCGCCCGACATCGTGGCCGGAGCAAGAGCCCGGGCATCTCCGATGGCAACGCACGCGAAACCCGTGAGCAGAAACCAAGCCCCCACCAGCAGCATCGGCCGCGGCAAACAGCGGCACGAGGCGAAGACGCCAAGACTGAAGATGATCTGCCACAGGCCCGGCAGCATCCAGAACACGTCACGCCCAACATGCAGCATCACGAACGGCAGAATCGCCCCTGCAATGCCTGCTGGAAGAAACTGTGCGACCGCCATGCGGATCATCTCGTCCGCGATCCCGGAATGAAGCCGCCTGGCGCGCATCAGCATCTGGCTCGCGATAAGTGCCGCGCACAGGACTGCAGTTGTGAGCCACAGCGCAACATACTGCACCGGAGAATCTGCAGCCGCCGGAAGCCAGTGGGCCTGAACAACGCCAGCCAGCAGTGCCAGTACAGCCGTCGACGACAGCGTCAGCGGACCATACCCGCGAAACTCGGTGGTTTGCGCTACCTGGCGGCGAATGTTACGTATATCGACAAGCGCTCGGTGGAGTTCGGTCATGGCAGGGAACAACTCTCACCGCGAAGCTTACACTTTGCAACGCAAAGTGTAAAGAATTATTCCAACCTGCCCAGCGCCATCGCGCGCGTCTACTATCGACTCCAGCCCCGTCCAACCACTATGCCCACCGCGCTTCGCCTCAACGCCTTCGGTCTCGACAACCTCGTCCTCGAGTCCGCACCGCTACCGGAGCTCGGCCCGACCGACATCCACGTGCGCCTCCGCGCGGCCTCGCTCAACTATCGCGACCTCATGGTCGTCCTCGGCCAGTACAACCCCAAGATGCAACTCCCGCGCATCATCGGGTCCGACGCAGCGGGCGAGGTCGTCGCCATCGGCACCAGCGTCACGCGCTTCAAGCCCGGCGACCACGTCTGCACTCTCTTCTTTCAGGACTGGCTCGACGGCGAGATCCAACCGGTCACCGGCAAGTCCGCACTCGGCGGCGTCATCGACGGCGTCTTCGCCACAGAGCGCGTGCTCCCCGAATCCGGCCTCATCCACGCGCCCGCGCACCTCAGCTTCGAAGAGGCCGCCACACTCCCCTGCGCCGCTCTCACCGCATGGAACGCGCTCGTCGAGCAGGGCCATCTTCGCGCCGGCCAGACGGTTCTCGTGCAGGGCACCGGCGGCGTCTCACTCTTCGCTCTGCAGATCGCAAAGATGCACGGCGCAACCGTCATCCTCACCAGCTCCTCCGACGAGAAGCTCGACCGCGGCCGCCGCCTCGGCGCCACCCACGTGGTCAATTACAAATCCACGCCCGATTGGGACAAGGCCGCCAAAGAGGTAACCCACAACATCGGCGTCGATCACGTCGTCGAGGTCGGCGGCCAGGGCACCATCACGAAATCCCTCAGCGCCGTCCGGCCTGCCGGCCACGTCCACGTCATCGGAGTCCTCTCCGGCACCGGCCCGGACGCAGGACCCGGCATCGACGTCCGTTCCGTCCTCTCCAAATCCGTCCACATCAACGGCATCTACGTCGGCAGCCGCGCCATGTTCGAGCGCATGAACGCCGCCATCGCCGCCAACAATCTCAAGCCCGTCATCGACCGCATCTTCCCCTTCGCTGAATTCCGTGCCGCCTTCGAGCACATGCAAAACGGCAGTCACTTCGGCAAAATCGTCCTCTCGCTCTAGCGTCTACACCGCGCAATGGAACCCCGCCCATCAAACACACGTACCAGCAGCATGGCCCCGCTGCGTCTATGTTCCGTTGCGCTTGCATTCGCGCTCTCTGTCCTCACTGCGCACGCGCAACAAACCTCACTCACCGCTGATCAGATCATGGCGCGCGTGGCTGCCAATCAGGATCGCTCCGAGGCCGAGCGCGCACACTACGTCTACGTGCAGCACGCGCGCGTCCTCTCACGCAAAGGCAGCACCATTCGCTGCGAAGAGCTCACCGACACGCGCATCACGCCCACGCCCACCGGCTCCAGTCAGCAGCTCCTCAAACTCCAGGGACGTCTGCTCCACAAAGGCAACTACATCACCTACGACCATCTGCCCGATCTGAAGCACACCAAACAATCTCCTGAAGCCGACGGCAGCAAAGCCAGCCTCAAACAGGTCGACGACGACGAGAACACCGACCGCGACCTCGTCGAGAACATCCGCAGCGGCCTCCTCGGCGACAAGCCCAGCCACAGCAAAGACGGCATCAACGCCAACCTCTTCCCGCTCACCTCAAAACAGCAAGCCGACTACGCCTTCACTCTTCGCGGCCGCGAGCCCCGCAACGGCCGCGACACCTTCCACATCGAGTTCCACCCCAAAGACAAAAACGACATCGGCTGGAAGGGCGACGCCTGGATCGACACCGCCACCTTCGAGCCCGTCGTCATCCGAACTGCGCTCTCCCGCAATCTTCCGCTCGGCGTGCGCCTCCTGCTCGGCACCAATGTACCCGGCATCGGCTTCACCGCCATCTACGCTCCCCAACCCGGCGACAACCCCGACGGCGTCTGGTTCCCCGTCTCGCTCGGTAGCGAGTTCAAAATCCACGTCCTCTTCCTCTTCACACGACAGATCATCATCGCCGCCGAGAATCGCGACTTCGAGAAGACCCACGTCACCTCCACCATCCTCGACGCCGAGACCCCGGTCGTCGTCAAACCGCAGCCCTGAACGCAGAAAGCCCCTGCGCTCTGGCAGGGGCTTCCCAATTCGGATTGTGCTCCAAAACTAACTCGTGATGATCTCGACTCCACGCCAGAATGCCACATGGTGCTTCACGGACTTCGCCGCCGGCTTCGGATCTGGGTAGTACCACGCAGCGTCCAGATTCTCCTGGCCGTCAACAAGCACCGTATAGTAGCGAGCGCGTCCCTTGGACGGGCAGGTCGAGCTGCTCGAGCTGGGACGCAGATACGCCCGATTCACACATTCCTCTGGGAAGTAGATGTTTCCCTCAACGGTCTCAACCTTGTCGCTCTCCGCGAGGGTCTGTCCGTTCCAAATCGCCTTTGCCATATCAGCCTTCCTGTCTTTTCAGCCAGATAGCAGCAGCCGAACCCTTCCCTGACCATCCGGAAGGTCTTATGGCCGCGGCTTATGCCGCTGGTCTAACAAGAGTTTACCACGGTTGTACTGGAAATGGAAAGTCCTCCTTCGTGTTCCTACAGAACCTCATAGAATCCACAGGCCTTACGATTCCATCAAAAGCCGGGAGCTACGCAACCGCCTCCACCACCGGACGTGTCCTTTCCGGGTCCGGACGCTTCAGCTCCTTCGGCTCTTCCTTCGGCTTTGGCGGCCCAATCTTCTTCACGTACCCGCAAACCACCCCGGACGTCGGCTCTTCAGCCGCGCCCTTCTTGGCACGACGCTTCGGCATCCGTTCCTGATTATTCGGACACACCAGCCACGTGCCTTCCTTGTCCGCGACCTCCACCAGGTACGGCGACTTGCACTTCGGGCATGCCTCCGCCACCAGCTTCTGATTGCTCGTGAAGTCGCACTTCGGATATCTCGTGCAACCGTAGAACACATCGCCGCGCCGGTTCTTCCGCACCGCAATCTCGCCGCCGCACTTCGGGCACGGGACGTCCAGAATCTCCTGCTTCACATACTTGCACTTCGGGTAGCCCGAGCACGCGATGAACTCGCCGTACGGCCCCTCGCGTTGCAGCAGCGGCTTGCCGCACTTCGGGCAGGGCTCCTCCAGCTGCACCGGCGGCTTCGACTGCACCTTCTGGTTCAGCTTCCGAATCGTCTTGCACGGCGGGTCTTCGTTATACCCCGGGCACGCCATGAACGGTCCCCACGGCCCATTGCGCAGCACCATCACGCGCCCGCAGTTGTCGCAGAACTCCTCTTCCTGCTCGTCCACCGCATCCGCTCCCGGCGCATTCAGGTCCGGCTTCGACGCAAAGTTCTCCTTCGTGAAGTCGCAGCTCACCGGCTCCACCGAAACCTTCTTCCACTCCTTCATCGCCAGCTGCAGCGCCGCGCCCAGCTCCTTGCGGTCCTTCGAGTCCGTGACCTCCACCGACCGCTCGGCGCCGCTCTCGTCCGTCCCCTTCACCTTCAGCGTCGCATGGTGGAACTTCGCCGTGATCTTCTTCAGCACCTCGCGCTCGCTCTTCTTCCAGGCCGCGGCGCTCACGCTCATCGGCTTCTCGTTCGTATAGTTCGCGCACGAGTAGAAGCTCCCGAACTTGCCCCACTTCAAATACAGCGGAGCTCCACACTTATCGCAGATCTCCTTCGTCTCCTGCTCCATCGCCTTGACGTCTTCCATCGTCTCGCTGGCGACCTTCAGCTCGTCCTCGAGATGCCCATAGAAGCCGTTCAGCAGATCCGTCCACTTCTCCGTTCCCTCTTCCACCGCGTCCAGCTCGTTCTCCAGCCCCGCCGTGTACTCCACCTTGAAGATGTACGGAAAATTCTTCACCAGCAGGTCCGTCACGACCATGCCGATCTCCGTCGGCACCAGCCGCGCCTTGATCTTCTTGACGTAGTCGCGCTCCTGGATCGTGTTGATGATCGACGCATACGTCGACGGCCTTCCAATGCCGTTCTCTTCCAGCGTCTTCACCAGGCTCGCCTCGTTGAACCGTGGCGGAGGCTGCGTAAACTTCTGCTGCGAATCGACGCGCACCTTGGTCAACGCCTGGCCATCGTTCAACTCCGGCAGCCGGCGCTCCGCCTCATCCTCTCGCGTCGCCTCGCCGCCATCTCCATCGCTGTCGTTATCCGCGCGTGCATCCTGCGCCTTCTGCTCCAGCCTCGCCGCCTCTACGCTCGCCTTCGCATCGCGCGCAGCCTTGGCCTTCTTCGCCTCTTCCTCGTACCACAGGAAGCCCGCAAACTTCAGCACACTGCCCGTCGTGCGGAAGTCATACGACATATCGGCCTTCGCCTCAATGTCCACCGTCGTCTGGTCGAACACCGCCGGAACCATCTGGCTCGTAACCGCGCGCTCCCAGATCAGCGAGTACAGCCGGAACTGCTCATCGCTCACATACCGCCGCACAAACTCCGGCGTCCACGCAATATTCGTCGGTCGAATCGCCTCGTGCGCATCCTGCGCATCCTTCTTCGACGAGTACACATTCGGCGTCTCAGGAATGTACTTATCGCCCAACTGCTTCTTCACATGCTCGCGAATCGCCTCAATCGCATCCGGGCTCATGCGCGTCGAGTCAGTACGCATGTAGGTGATCAGACCCACCGTGCCTTCTGCGCCCAGGTCAACACCCTCATACAAACGCTGCGCCACACCCATCGTCCGGCGCACCCCAAATCCCAGCCGCCCCGCCGCCTGTTGCTGCAGTTGCGAGGTCGTAAACGGAGGCTTCGGCTTCCGCCTCGTCTCCTTCTTCTCCACAGAGCGCACGCGCCACGTCGCGCGCTCCAGCTGCGTCATCACCTCATCGACCGCCGCCTTATCCGGCAGCGCATTCGCAATGTACTTGCCTTCCTCGGCGCGATCTTCCACGCGCACCGGAACGCCCTTCACGCCCACCATCCGCGCCGTGAACTCGGTGTTGTTCCCCTGCGGCGACAGCACCGCATCTATATTCCAGTACTCCGTCTGGGGAAAGTTCTGGATCGCCCGTTCGCGCTCCACAATCAAGCCGCAGCGCCACCGTCTGCACACGCCCCGCGCTCAGCCCGCGCTTCACCTTGTCCCACAGCAGCGGCGAGATCTGATACCCCACCAGCCGGTCTAAAACCCTGCGTGTCTGCTGCGCGTCCACCAGGTTCTCATCCACATCGCGCGTATGCAGAAACGCCTGCTGCACCGCCTTCTTCGTAATCTCATTAAAGGTCACGCGCTGAATCTTCTTCTTGTCCTTCATCGCGGGCAGCAGCTGCATCTTCAAATGCGCGGCAATCGCCTCGCCTTCGCGGTCAGGGTCAGGCGCCAGGAACACGGAATCGCTCTTCGCCGCCAGCTTCTTCAGCCGGTCCACCACCTTCTCTTTCCCCGGCGACACAATCAGCGTCGGCTCAAACGTCCGCCGCTTCAGCTCCACTCCAATATCGTTCTTCGGCAGATCCATGATGTGGCCAATCGAGGCCTCCACCACGTAGTCGCTGCCGAGATACTTCCCGATCGTCTTCGCCTTCGCCGGCGACTCCACGATCACTAGATTCTTTGCCATCTGTTGCCTTTACTCCAGTGGAGGGCGACCCCGCCCTCTTCCTTCAACCAATGTCAATGCACCCTAACACGGTTTGCCAAGGACAAGTCAAACGCCCCGGCAAATCGCGGCAGGTCAAACCCTCCCTACGGTCTGCCGCAGACGGTCGTTCCGTTGGACGTTCTATTTCGTAGGAAATTGTGGAAAAATCAAGCGTTCAAAACACGCCAAAATCGCTCAAAAACGACTAAAAAGTACTCGAAAAAGCACTCGGAAATTAAGGTCAAAAACTGCGCACGTAGTTTTTGCCGGGCATCTGCTTAACCCTCCCTGCAAGCTCCAGCTCGAACAGCGCCGTAAATATCTCACCCGAGACCATCTTCGGCTCCAACCGCTCGATCAGCTCATCCAGCTGCAACGCCTCATCTTCTCGTAACTCACTGAAAACAAGGCGCTCATGCTCGCTCATCGGCTCTCCTATGCCGTCTGAGCCCCCAGCGCTAAATAAAGATGCGGTCCCCCCCGCCCCGGATTCATTTCGTCCGTTCCGGCGCTCCAACTCCTCCTCCAACGCCACCCGGTCCTGCGACTGCAAATCCTCCCAAATGTCCTCCCATGTTGCAGTTAGCTTCGCTCCCTGCTTGATCAGCGTATTTGGCCCCCAGGCATTCTTATTGGTCGCATTGCCGGGCACCGCATACACATCCCGCCCCTGCTCGATCGCGCACCGGGCCGTGATCCGGGTCCCCGAATGCTCCGCCGCCTCCACCACCAGCACCCCCACGCTCATCCCGCTCAGGGTCCGGTTCCGGATCGGAAAGTTCTGCGGAGCCGGAAACGTTCCCAGCGGAAACTCGCTCACCACCGCCCCTCCGCTGGCCACAATCTGCTCCGCAAGCTTTTTGTTTTCTTTAGGATAGATTACATCGATCCCCGTCCCCCACACCGCCACCGTCTTCCCGCCCGCTTCCACCGCGCCCTTGTGCGCGCACGTATCCACCCCCCGAGCCATCCCGCTCTGAATCACCATCCCGCGCTTTGCCAGGTCCCGGCTCAACATCTCCGCCATCCCCGCGCCATACGGCGTCGGATTCCGCGTCCCCACCACCGCAATTCCCGCGCGGTTCAAGATCGACGCATCCCCGCGCACCCAAAGCACCGGCGGCGGATCGAAGATCTCCATCAGTCTCTGCGGATACTCCGCATCATCCATGGTCAGAAACGTCGCGCCCGCGTCTGTAAGCCGGCTCACCTCTTCGATCGCAGCCTTGCGCGACCGCCCGTCGAACACATGCTGCGCCGCCCCCGCCGGCAGCCCCAACCCCTCCAGCTCTGTCAGCGACGCCCCAAACAGCCGCTCCGCGTCCCCACCCAGCCTCTGCACCGCCCTCGTGCACCGCGTCGGCCCCATCCCCGGCGTCAGCACCAGTGCCATCCACGCCAGCCGCCTCTCCGCCAATACCCCCGAACTCACTTCAACCATCCCGGCCCGCAACTCCTCAGCGATTTCCTCGAATCCTACCGCAATCAGTTCCACACCGCAGAATCCCACTAAAATCACCCTGTGCCCCTTCGCGTCGCTGCCATCTCCTTCCTCAATCCGGCCCCGCTCCTCTTCAACTTCGAGCACGAACCCACCGCCTCCGCTCTTCGCTCACGCTACGACCTCCACTACACCACGCCCGCACACTGCGCGCGCGAGCTGCACTCCGGCGCCGCCGACCTCGGCCTCATTCCCATCGCTGAACTTACGCCCGAGCTCGCCATCGTTCCCGGCTGCACCATCGCCTCTCTCCGCGAGGTCCGCAGCATTCTTCTGCTCGTCAAGAACCCGGCGAATCTCCCCGTCGCTGAAGCCCTCTCGCACGTCACCACCATCGCCACAGACTCCGCCTCACGCAGCTCCACCGCCTACGCGCACATCCTCTTCGAGCACTTCTACAACACGCGCCCCACCTTCACCGAGCACCGCGCCGACGCCGTCTCCATGCTCTCCACCTCTGACGCTGCTCTGCTCATCGGCGACCCCGCGCTCCTCGCGCGCCAGAACCGCACCCAGATCGAAGCCGAAATCGCAAGCCAGCTCGACACAGACTTCGCCCCGAACTCCCTTCTCTGGCTCGACCTCGCCGCCCTCTGGCGTCAGCACACCGGCCTTCCCTGGGTTGCCGCCGTCTGGGCCGTGCGCCCCGCAGCTCTCCGGCTCAACGGCATCACGCCCGCGCAGCTCACCGCCGACCTCACCGCCAGCCGCGACGCCGGCCTCGCCAACATCGACACCCTCGTCCGCGAGTGGACGCCGCGCATCGCCCTCCCCGCCGATGTCATCCGCACCTATCTCACCCAGAACATCCACTACACCCTCGACCCCGACTGCCTCCGCGCCATCGAGCACTTCGGCTCCCTCGCCACGCAACTCGGAATCCTTCCGTCACTTCCCCTCCTGAACCTGCTCAGCTAAGCAATCCACTCAACTTCCGCGCGACGGCCGGCGTCTTACATCCAGCATGAAGCTGGTGTCACCTCCCATCGCGGCTCTGCTCCTCGCCTCCTCCGGCCACCGGCTGCTGCACGTGCTCTATCACGCCGGCCTCTTCGGCCTGGTTCTCATCTCCATTGTCGACAGCTCATTCGTCCCTCTGCCCATCCCCGGCATCACCGACATCCTGGTCATTCTCTACGCCGCCAACCACACCAACCTCTTTCTCCTGGTGTTCCTCGCGACGCTCGGCTCTGCCATCGGCGGCTATCTCTCCTACATAGTCGCGGCGGCCGGCGGTATGGCCTTCCTCGAAAAACACGTCTCCAAGCGCTACCTCAAGCCCATTCAGTCGTGGGTTGAAAACCACTCCATCCTCTCCGTCGCTCTGCCGGCGATTCTTCCGCCCCCCGTGCCGCTCTCGCCCTTCGTTCTCGTCGCCGGCGCCGTCAAAATGAACCGCCGCAAGTTCATGGTTGCCTTTACGGTCAGCCGCTTCGCACGCCACACCATCGCCGCGTGGCTCGGCATCCGCTACGGCAAGGCCGTTCTCCACCTCTGGAATCAGTTCTCCGCACGCTGGGCGGTCACGATCCTCATCGTCTTCTGGTCCATCACCATTCTCTTTACCGCCATCGGCATCTGGAAACTCGTCCAGACCTCGCGCAGCATGAAGCTCCGGCCCGGCGGTCGCTCCGCCCAGCCCACCGCACCTTAATTTTGCTCCGGATCTGTGATCTCTCCTCTCTGATCTCTGCCCGCTCAAAGTGCTAAACTAGCTCCTGTGCCGGGTCCTACGCGACGCGCACCCGCCAACCCCGCCAGGTCCGGAAGGAAGCAACGGTAACGGGCACGCGCGGGCGCAGTAGGTTAACCCGGTACACTTCTCTTTTTCCCCTCACAAATCTCTCCCTCTCCGCATTTTTGCATCCCGCAGCGAAGCGAAGGGATCTGCTTTTCTTGCGCCGGCCGCAACCGCGATAAGATTCTTGCTGTTGACATCCACTTGGAGGACCCCATTTTGAGTCTCACCCTGAAGCCCCGGTCTGCCGTTCGCGCCAAGATCTCCGCCATCGGCACCTACGTTCCACCCCGTGTCCTCACCAATGCAGACCTCGAAAAAATGGTCGACACCAACGACGAGTGGATCGTCGAGCGCACCGGCATCCGCGAGCGTCACCTCGTCGACAAAGGGATCGGCCACCAGCGACTGGCCGTCGAAGCCGCGACGCCGCTGCCTCGCCGCGCGCGGCGTCGAGCCCACCGAAGTCGAAGCCATCATCGTCGCCACCGTCACGCCGGACATGCTCTTCCCCTCCACCGCCTGCCTCGTGCAGAACAAGCTCGGGCGCCAAAGGCGCCTGGGGATTCGACCTCTCCGCCGCCTGCTCCGGCTTCGTCTACGCCCTGCAGATCGGCGCGCAAGCTCGTCGAATCCGGCGCGCACACAAAAGTGCTCGTCATCGGCGCCGACACCATGTCCTCCATCATCGACTACACCGACCGCTCCACCTGCATCCTCTTCGGCGACGGCGCCGGCGCCGTCCTGCTCGAGCCCTGCGCGAAGAAGGCGAGATCGGCCTGATCGACTTCGTCCACGAGATCGACGGCTCCGGCGCCGTCTCGCTCAACATGCCCGCCGGCGGCAGCCTCCTCCCCGCCATCGCACGAGACCGTCGACAAGCAGCATGCACTTCGTCCATCAGGACGGCCAGGCCGTCTACAAGTTCGCCGTCCGCAAGATGGCCGAGGCCGCCGAGAAGGTCCTCGAGCGCAACGGCGTCACCGGCGACCGAGCTCGCCTGCTTCATCCCGCACCAGGCCAACAAGCGCATCATCGAGTCCACCGCGCGAGCGCCTCGGCATGCCCATGGACCGCGTCATCATCAACATCGACCGCTACGGCAACACCACCGCCGGCACCATCCCGCTCGCCATGGACACGGCCATCCAGGAAGGCCGCCTGCAAGAAGGGCGACCTCGTTCTCCTCGCCTCGCGTGGGCGCAGGCTTCACCGTCGGCGCAACGCTTCTGCGCTGGGAGATGTAGCCAATTTTTCGGGCGGCGTGGGTCGCTTCGGGCGTGGAACAGCGATGTTCCCCGTGGAACATCTCATTTGTATGTCACTAAGAAATGTGGAAATCGCAGTTTTCTGTGGATATCCAGTGCCGATGACTTCGATTAGCGAACACATCGGCCTAAGGAACAACACCGCCGATGTCCCGTCACATCCTCGTCGCCATAAAATCCGGAACCGATCCCGTCGCTCCGCTGCCCGCAGCCGCCTTCCATCGCACCCTCGAAACGCCCATTTACTGTCCGAAGTGCGAGGCCACCTACTTCCTCATCGCCGACTACGACTGGGCCATCAGCCGCCACTTCGAAGAGGAGTCGCGGCACCATCTCATGCTGCTGCGCAAGACCATTAAAATCGGCCACGATCACGGCCACCGCATCACACACTTCGAGACCAACGGCGTCGTCGTCACGCGCCACACGCAGCCCGACCCGCCACCTTCGCTTGAAGAGCTAGAGCCTGTCACAAAACTCACGCAATAATTTTCGCGGCTACCATCAATTATGCCCACGCTCCGCCGCGCCACCGTCGACGACGCCGCGCTCATCACCGAGCAGCGCCATCTCATGTTCGCCGCCAACGACTTCACCACCGAAGATCGGCTCTGCGAGATGGACGCGGCCTTCGAGCCCTGGGTCCGCACGCATCTCGCCGACGGCAGCTACGTCGGTCTCTTCCTCGAAGAAGACGGCAAGGTCCTCACCGCCGCGGGCATCTACTTCATGGAGTTCCCGCCGCACTGGATGGACCCCGAGCCGCTGCGCGCCGTATCTGCTGAACTTCTACACGGTGCCTGAAGCCCGCGGGCGAGGCTACGCCAAACAGATCCTCGAAGCCGCCGTCGCCGAATGCCGCAGCCGCGGCCCGCGCGTGATCACGCTGCACGCGTCACGCTTCGGCCGCCCCATTTACGAGCGCTTCGGCTTCAGCCAGAGCACCGAGATGATGCTCGCCCCGACTCGCTAACTCGCTGACTTTCTGCGCCGAGCCGCCGCAACGATTCCCAGCAATCCCGATCCCAGGAGCGCCATACTCGCAGGCTCAGGCACCGCCGGCGTGGCCGCGTTCCCAGTCACATCAAACGCCGAGTCGTTGCCTGCAGCCGTCGCCACCGTCCACGGCCCCGTATCGCTGTCGGTCTCGTCGTAGTCCCAGCCCGCGGTATCGTTGAAGCTATTCAGCCAGTACGTCGAGTCAGCCGCAACGGTCTGCACGCCCACGATCCAGTACGTCGTACCCGCATCAAGTGTCGAGCAGATCCCACTGCATGCGAAGTTCACCACTGTTGTCGTTGGATAAGTGGAGTAGCTCCCCACCTGCGTCAGCGTATCCAAGATCGTTCCCGGCATCCCCCCGGAATCCGACTCGATGTACACAGTCAACGGGGAGACGGGTGTTGCGACCGACCCATTTGACCCATTTGAACCCGCCAATGCCAGGTCCGCACCGGTCAATGTCGCCGTCGTCGTCGGGGTAAATTGGAAACGCGTCGACCTCGGCCTGATTGTTCGACACATTCCCGACAATCCACCAGCTGTTGCCTTCATAGGTCTGGCTGGGACCGAAGTTCGAAAAGATCACATCCGCTCGAGCTTCTCTGGCCTGCGCAGCGCAAATCAACCCCAACGCCGCTGTAGATAACACCTTGAAAATTCGCACACGCATTACTCGCTCTCCTCTAGAACATTTGAGACGTAACAGGCCCCCAAGGGATGCCAATCAAAGGCAACCCTTTACGACGTCTTCACATAAATCCGACCACTGTCCCCGGGCATCCCCACGCATGTACGCCGCCCACCGTCCGAGCACAACTTTGACACTCTTAGTCAAAGTCCTGCAGGTCTAAGTTTACCACTAAGTTACCGTCCGGTGGATTCCAAATCTTGTATACTCCTCTTCCCATGTCTGTCTTTGTCATTCTGCCCGCTGCGGGCATTGGTACCCGTATGGCCTCTGCAACCGGAGGCGCCCCCAAGCAATTCATCGAACTCGGCGGCATCCCCATCCTGCTGCACTCGCTTCGCGCTTTCCTCGCCGTTCCCCGCGTCAGTGGCATCTATGTCGCAGTCCGCGAGCCCGAACAGCCCCGCGTCTCTGCACTGCTCGACGAGCACAAGCTCTCCGGCCGCGTCCACGTCGTCTCGGGCGGCGACACCCGGCAGGACTCCGTCGCCAACGCCCTCGCCGCGCTGCCCTCCAGCGACGAGAACGACATCGTCCTCGTCCACGACGCCGTCCGCCCGCTGATTGACGCCGCCACCATCGAACGCACCGTCGACGCCATCGAGCATCACGGCGCGGCCATCGTCGGGACCCCTGCCATCGACACCATCAAGCAGGTCGAGCGCACCGCCGACGGCGCCCTCATCACCGCCACCATCCCGCGCGAGCTCATCGTCCACGCCCAGACGCCGCAGGGCGCCAAGGTCCCGCTCATGCGCCGCGCGTTTTCCGAAGCCGCCGCCGACCAGTTCGTCGGCACCGACGAGGCCTCGCTCCTCGAGCGCGCCAACATCCCCGTCTACGTCGTCCCCGGCAGCTCGCGCAACCTCAAGGTCACGCAGCCGGGTGACCTCGAGATCGCCGAGTTCTATCTAGCCGGCTGAGGGCTCCTTAGCTGGTTAGAACACACCAGGCGCCGATCTCAGAAGATGAACTTCAAAGACCCCTGCAGGATCCTTGCAGTGCTGGACGTGCCTGTGATCACACCAAGCGTGGGGAACGATGTGACTGCGCTGCCGGGCGTGCTCAGCACCGGATGATTCAGTGTGTTGAACGCGTCTATCTTTGCATCCAGCCTCATCGATTCTGTGATCGGGAAGATACGGCGGAACGACGTATCAAGGTCCCAATACGGTTGGGCCTGAAGTATGTTGCGTCCAGAGTTCCCCAGCGTGCCGACTGCAGGTGTGGCGAACGCGCAGGGGTTGAACCACTGTGTGCGGGTACGTGTCGGGCCCACGGGAGGCGTGCAGGTGGGATTGCCTGCCACCGGTCCAGCCACCCACGGGTCGCCGACCAGATTGGCTCTCTCATACGTGCTTGCGTTGCCGGTTTCGGCGATGTCTCCCGCCGCCGAAACCGTGAAGGTCTGGCCGGACCTCCCCGTGATGATGCCGTCCACTTCCCAATTGCCGATGATTTCGTTTACCACGCGGGAGTGCGTTGAGAAGCGCTTATTCACCCCGACCGGAAGCTGATAGACGAAGTTGGTGGCAAAGAACTGCGGGATGCTGAAGCTCGCCGGACCGCGGCTGCCTTTTGGGTTGTAGGGATCTTCCGGCACTCCGCCTTCAACACCGAAATACCCGTCCCCGCCTTCGTCCAGAGTCTTGCTCCACGTGTAGGAAACCATGTACTGCAGTCCCGAGAAGGCTCCGCGGTACATCGCCTGCAGCGCATTGTAGGAAGCGCTGGCGGCGTTATGGTCCCAGGACTTCTCAGGCACAGTGTAAGGAAACGGCTGGCCCGTCGCATTGGCCGTCTGGCGTGCCGCAAACGAAGCGTACGGGCATGGGCTGCCGCACGGTGTGCCCGTGTTGTAGTAGCCACCCACGTCCATCCGGTGAGACGCCGACCCGACATAGTTCAGCACCAGGATCGTCTTCGCGAAGAACTGCTGCTCGATGCCAAAGTTGTACTGTTCCGAGTAAGGGTTCTTAAAGTAAGGGCTGACCATGTAGTTGACGTTGGACGAACTGAAGGGCGTGGCCGCAGGCAAATTGCCGCCATTCTCCGCAAAGGGATTCTGGGCCGATGTGTACGGTGTGCCTGGAGTGTTCGTGTTGTTGATCTGCAACGTGCCGGTGTCGGGCCATGAACCCTGATAGTTCTGCGTCATCTGGATGATCGCTGCCCAGTTGTCATAGGCCACGCCGAAGCCGCCGCGGATCGACATGCTGTCGTTCACTCGATAGGCGAAGCCCACACGCGGCCCGATGTTGTCCTTGCTGCCGTGCATGATCTTGCCTCCGCTGGCGACCACCACGTGGGCCGGAAGCGTCGCGCTCGGCAGGCACGGCGCATGGCCGCGCACGCTGCACAGCGGCGGCAACTGCTGAACAATGTAGTTGCCATTGGTGAAGTCGAAATCGCCTGTCTCAATGCTGCCCTGCAATCCGACCGAAGCCTGGGTTCCATAGGCCGGAATCACGCTGCGGTCGTAGCGCACGCCAAAATTCAGCGTCAGCTTCTGCGTGGTCTTCCAACTGTCCTGCAGGTAGGCGCTGCCGATACCGCCCGGCCGTTCCGTAAGCAGGACGTTGCGTTTATTCTCCGAGTTCGGATAGTCGAGCAGGAAGTCCGCCAGCCCGAACCCCGGTTGAGAGGACGCGGACACGCCGGGCGCCGATCCTGGATTGTTGGCAAAGTTTGCCGTCGAGGCTCCCGAGAACGTCACGGTTCCCTGGCGCAACTCGGCAGTGTAGTTCACCTGGTCCCATCCGCCGCCGGCTTGCACCTGATGGTTGCCGAACGTCCTGGAGATGTTGCCGCTCCATTCATGAATGCTGGAGAGGTTGGGCGAAGGACTGTTCGACTCACCACCGGAGAATGCGCCGGTCACAGTCTGGGTGACCAGCACGGCAGCGCCGCCCACGAACGAGTCGCACATGTCCACGGAGCAGCCATAGACCTGCCATAACTTCGGATTGTTGAACTGTCCCACGACATCGTCTTCCACATGCGTGCGGCCGTATTGCACCTGCATCGTCATCGTGGGGCTGAACACATGCAGCCAGCTCACGCCGTACTGCTGGGATGGGATCAACGTTGTGGTGAAGAGCGTGGGCAGCGTACTGGGACCGATGATCGTGTTCTCGAAACCGGAATAGCGGAAGAAGATGAAGTCGTGATCGCCAATGTGTTGATCGATCCGTCCCGTGTAGTTATACGTGCTCTGCCGCGTAGGATCGGTAATCTGCTGGTTATATTGAGTGGGCGCAAAGCCCGGGATCGTAATGGGCGCTTTTGTGAAGACGGCGCGGATGAAGGCCATCGAGTAAGGGTTTGTTTGCGAAACCGGAATCTGGTCGCCCAGGTAGGCTGGCCGACTCGGCTTGGCCGCGTTGTTCGCCACGGTAGGGTTGTACAACTGGCATGCGGTGGTCTGCGGCGTGGTCTGCCCGGCAATGCATGTCCCCTTCAGGCCTGTTTGCGTACTGCTGAAATCCAGGAAGGGCAGATCCTGGGGTCCTCCCCAGGTGGACTCGCCGAGTTCTGCGGCCGTGGGCTGCAGAATGTTTGTCGAGCCGGACTGTGAATAGTGCGATCCCTCCATCCCGATCTCAAAGAACGTCTTGTTGAGTCCTTTGTAGAGCCATGGAATCCAGACCGGGCCGCCCACCTGCCCGCCGTAGATGTTGAGGTGATAGGACTGCGGAGCGACCGTGGTGAAGTACGGCTTGGCGTCGAAAGTATTGGTGCGGACGAAGTCCCACGCGCTGCCGTGGAAGGCATTCGTTCCCGCCTTGGTAATCACGTTGACCGTGCCGCCGGTTGAGCCGCCATAGACCGCATCGTTGTGAGAGTTGACCTTGAACTCCTGGATCATGTCCACGATGGGCGGCACGGCGTAGGTGTTGTACCAGGCGCTGTTGTTGTTGATGCCGTCGGTCAGGTAGACCGTATTGCGATTGCCCGAGCCGTTGATCGACGGGAAAGTGAATGCCGACCCTTTCACTACATCCGTATTGCTGGCGCTGCTGTTCTGGCCGGTGCTGATAGGAGTCACGCCGGGCGTCAGGGTGAGAAGCTGCGTAAAGTTGCGGCCGTTGAGAGGCAGATTTGCGACCTGCTTTTGATCGATCACCGTACCCAGTTGCGCGGTGGAGCTCTCCACATCTACTCCGGTCGCTTCTACCGTAACGGTCTCCGTGACAGAGCCGGCCTTCAGAGTCGCGTTGATCGTCACAGCCTGTGCTACACCGACATCAAAGGCTGCGATGGTCTCCGTCGTGAAACCGTCGTGAACAAAGGTGAGGGTGTAGCGCGCGGGAGGCACGCTGGCAAAGAAGTAGTCGCCGCTGGCCGTCGACAGCGTCTTGCGAACTACATTCGTGTCCGCATTGCGGAGCGTGATCGTCGTGCCTGGCAGCACTGCCTGCGTTGGATCTGTGACCACGCCGTTCACAGCCGAAGAAGAATTCTGCGCCCAATCGACCCTCGCGAACACCAGCATCATCAGCGCAATGATGGTCGTATAGCGGAATATGAATTTCATTTTCATTGCCTCCAAAGATCAGCTTGTTGCCAATCAAAACTCTGCAAGTTGCATCCAGCCTGTAAAGAGCCCTTCTCGCCCGGAACCTCCCTACAAGTGGCATCATTCGTACTCGCAACAAAGTGTGCATGTCAACCCACGTTTTGCATTATGAAATGTGACTTCTACATTTAGAACTAAAATCTTCCGTTATTCGCACGGTTTCCCGCGCCGATTTCGCGAGCATTTTCGGTCTTGATTTATTGGTTTTGATATCCACCAACCTCGTTCAGCCGCGGCAGGGACAAAGACAGCAATCAATCTGTCTCGGTAATGAGCACCCGGCGGGTATGACTTTTGGGCGTCGTCGGCGGGAGCATACCCCGCTCATCGTGATAAGGCTGCGATGAACGAGGAACCCGCGAAGGCGCACGCTGATTTCATGACGACGGTTTTATCGTCGTCATGGGTGGGTGAATCACTTGACACGCGCGATATACTGAACTTAAGGAAACACTCTCGCCCGGCTCAGTCCGGGCGTTCGCTTTTTGACATCCGGGGCGCATTAGGTCCACCCGTAAAGTCTTTCGATGGAAGACTTTGCGCAAAAAGTGACGGGGGGAGGGGTACCTGCCCGAACTTGGATTAGGATGAACAGAATGTCGATGCGCATTGGTCTCGGCTTTGACTCGCACGCCTTCAAGGCCGGAGTTCCACTGGTCATCGGCGGCCTCAAGATCAACCACCCCGAAGGCCTCGCCGGCCACTCCGACGGCGACCTCCTCCTCCACGCCATTACCGACGCCCTTCTCGGCGCCGTCGCCGCCGGAGACATCGGAACTTTTTTCCCGCCGAGCGATCCGAAGTGGAAAGGCGCGGACTCGACGGTCTTCCTCAAGACCGCTCTCGAGGAGGTCGCGCTCGCCGGCTACAAGATCGTCAATATCGACTGTGTCCTCGTTATGCATCGGCCGAAGATCGTGCCCATCGCCGCCGAGCTTCGCGAACGCGTCGCCGAACTGCTCCACCTGGACATGAAGAACGTCTCCATCAAGGGCAAAACCCCCGAGGGCCTCCCCCAGGACTCGACCGCGGTCTGCCACGTCGTCGTTCTTTTGGAATCGATCGAACTGCCGAACGAGAACAAGATGCTTGCCGTCGCCGCAGAAGCTCCCGACGAGGCCGACATCGACGGCGTCGTCAGCACCCTGCTCGACGACGCGCACGACATGTCTGCTCTCGGCCGCAAGCGTCCCGCCTTCGACCCCGACGACCTGACCTGATCGCGCGAAGTGCATTTGGATTACCAGAGTTCTCTTGGTTCGGGTCCGGTTTCTCCGATACAGTGGCTGCAAACTCAGGAGGCAATCTGATGGATCAGTACCAGCAACAGCACATGGCCGGGCTCGTGGCAGGCATGGGAGCCTTCTTTTTCCTTTGTATTCTGCTCGTCTTTGCGTTCTTGATCTTCTGCTTCTGGCGCATCTTCACCAAGGCAGGGCTCGCGGGTCCGCTGGCGCTTCTCGTGCTCATCCCAGGCGTCGGTTCCCTGGTGGTTTTGTGCATCCTTGCGTTTGCGCGGTGGAACGTCGTTCCGGCGCCGCCGCAATATGGAACGCTGCCGCCGAACTATCCGCCGGTATATCCACCCGCGCCGCCCAGTCCGCCGGCATCGCTCTAGCGCACTCGAGGGCGGCGGCGGGGTCTCCGGCGAGCTTGCTCGCTGGGGCAGGGAGCAGGCTCTAGTACCATGAAGTTGTCCCAATGATTGAGCCTTCGTCCGCCGCATCGTCCGCAAGTCCCCGCCCTGTCCGCGTCCGCGTCGCCCCTTCGCCCACCGGCGACCCCCACGTCGGCACCGCCTACATCGGCCTGCTGAACTTCCTCTTCGCTGCGCAGCGCGGCGGGCAAGTTCGTGCTGCGCATTGAGGACACGGACCGTACTCGTTTCGTCCCAACCAGCGAGCAGATGATCTTCGATTCGCTGCGCTGGATCGGCCTCGAGTGGAATGAAGGACCGGACGTCGGCGGCCCCTTCGGCCCGTATCGTCAGTCCGAGCGCACTGAAATTTATCGCGAGTACGCGGAGAAGCTGCTCGCCAGTGGCAGCGCTTATCGAGCGTTTGAGACGCCCGAGGAGCTCGATGCCGAGCGCAGAGCGCAGCTCGCGGCCAAGCAGCCGCCGAAGTACGGCGGGCGCTCGCGCAATCTCTCGCAGGCTGAGATCGATGCAAATCTAGCGGCGGGCAAGCCGTTTCACGGTGCGGCTCAAGGTGCCGACGGAAGGATCGACGACCTTCCGCGACGAGCTGCGCGGAGACATCACGTTCGATCACTTCAACGTCGACGACCAGGTGCTGCTGAAGTCAGACGGCTTCCCGACGTACCACCTCGCCAACGTCGTCGACGACCACCTGATGCAGATCACGGATGTGATTCGCGCGGAGGAGTGGATCTCGTCGACGCCGAAGCACGTGCTGCTGTACCAGGCGTTCGGTTGGGAGCTGCCGCGCTTCTGGCACATGCCGCTGCTGCGCAACGCGGACAAGAGCAAGATCTCGAAGCGCAAGAATCCTGTGTCGCTGAACTACTACCGCGACGCAGGATTTCTGCCGCCGGCGATGTTGAACTTTCTCGGGCTGATGGGCGGCGGCATGCCGCATGCCGACCGAGCAGGAGATCGTCTCCAAGGGTCTGGATACCAAGCAGGCCGAATCTTTTCACGCTCGCAGGAGATGCTGGAGCGATTCGATTTCAGCGCGCATCTCGCTCGGCGGACCGGTGTTCGACCTGGTGAAGCTGCGCTGGATGAACGGCGAGTATCTGCGCAAGCTTTCGCCGGATGACTTCTTCGCGGCAATGCGAGCGACGGTCTTCTCGGATGCGTATCTGAAGGCCATTGCGCCGCTGGTGCAGACGCGCATCGAGACGCTCGGCGCGTTCGGCGATATGGCGGACTTCTTCTTCAAGGACAACGTCATGCCGGCGGAGTCGGTGTGGGTGCCGAAGAAGCGCACGCCGGAGGAGACGCTGGCATTCGCCGCGGAGCAACTGACGGTGCTTGAGGCCGCGGCGTGGGACGCTGAGACGATCGAGGCCGAGATGAAGAAGCTTGGGCGAGGCGCAGGGTTGGAGTGTGAAGGAGAACTTCATGCTGCTGCGCGCGATCATCACGGGAAGCGTTCAGTCGCCGCCGCTGATGGATTCGCTGCTCGTCTTCGGCAAGGCGCGATCGATCGATCGCGTGCGGCGATTCATCGAGGCACAGAAGAAGCTCGCTTCCATGCCGTCAGCAAAGCGCTGATTCTAGCGTCCCTCGGAATACGGAATTCGAACTCCAGGTGAAGTCGCCGCGAAGTCTCGCGTGTTGCGGGTGATCAGCAGCCGAGCCGATTCTTCTGCTGTAGCTTTGATGATCGCGTCCGGAAGCTTCAATCTGCGCTTACGCCGGATTGCAACTGCACGTTCGGCAATTGGTGAGGTTAACGGAATCGTAGCGAAATTGTGAAGAAAGTCACGGATTTCCTCTTCGTCGGAAGAAGTAGAACCGGCCATGACTTCCATCCATGTCACGACGCTAATCGCTCTATCTGTGTAACGCGCGCACTCTGCCCGCGCTGCAGTAATACCCTTGAGGTAGTCGATGAGAATATTCGTGTCGAACAGGACCGCTGTGCTTACCATTCCGAGCGCAGCCTCTCCTGATACTCGATTCCATCTTCCTTCAGGTCGGTCCACAGACCGAAAGCCTTATGCTCCATCTTCCTGCGATAGGGAGCCAGCGCCACGTCAATCGCTTCGCGCACAAACTCCGCCCGCGAGATTGCACGCTTCTTCGTAAGCTTCGCTATGAGTTTCAAATCTTCATCCGGGATGTCCACGAGTGTGCGCAATAACCTGGCCTCGATATCATCAAAGTATATCATCATGACGGGATGAGTGATATAGCCTTGATTTGGCGAATGTCAGTCCGTGTTCGCATCGAGAGGAGGCAACTCTATGGGCCTCGCAGAGAAATCTCCGGTTGCATTCATTCCGACGACAAAGCCTGAAGCGGCGCGCGCGTTCTACGAGAAGACGCTGGGACTTCGCTTTGAAAGCGCAGATGAGTTTGCCATCGTCTTCCGGCTTGGAACCGCGGGCATCATGCTGCGCGTGACGATCGCGCCGGAGTTCACGCCGCATCCGTTCACGATCTGCGGCTGGCAGGTCGATGACATCGTGGCGAGCGTGACTGAACTCGCAGCGAACGGTGTGGAGTTCACGCGCTACGGCTTCATGGAACAGGACGAACGCGGCATCTGGAATGCGCCGGGCGGAACAAGGGTCGCGTGGTTCAAGGATCCGGATGGGAATACGCTCTCGTTGTCACAGCATCCTGCGTAGTTCCGTCATTTTGCAGTGACAGCGATCTTTACGGGCAGCGTCCGCGCGGGAAAGCAGGCAGCGTTGTCACATGCCTGATAGCGCAGCGAGCCACTGAGCGTGGAGTTCTCCCTTGGGAGCTTCGATTCGCAGCGCCACCCGGAATTCACCTTGATAGACATCGAGGTCCTCGCCGTTGCCGACCTGCAGGCGGAAGTGCGAGCCGGGAGGATACTGCTCGTTCGCGATGTGGAATGAACCGGAGTCAAGCTTGAGCTCGGTGGGGATCAGCAGCTCGTCCTTCGGCTTGTGGGAGTTGATGTGGAAGCCGGGCTCGACGCGGAAGCGGAGCTCGACATCCTGCGGCTTGTTCGCGGTGAGTTGCAGCGAGTCCGTCAGAAGTTCGACGTGCTGCTTCTTCGCTTCAGTCGCGCGGTCCAGTCCACCGAGTTGAATCTGAGCGGCGGCGATGAGCGGAAGCGCCAGCGCGGCGGCAGCAAGGAGGCTTCGCTTCACGCTCCACCCGCGGAGATGGTCTTCTGGATGAGCGCTTCCATCTGCTCTTTGCTGGGCGCGCCGGCGGTGACCTCGACGACCTTGCCGGAACGGTCGATGTAGAAGGTCTCGGGAAGGTAGTCGACACCACCGTACTTTTTCGCGACCGCCTCATCGGGCATGAGGATCGGGTAGGTCACGCCAATCTTCTTCGCTGCATTGGCGACGTCGTCGCGCGAGGCGCCATCATCCTGCGACAGACCGAGGACCTCGAGGCCCTGGCCTTTGTACTTCGCGGAGAACTCCTGAAACCAGGGCATCTCCAGCTTGCAGGGGCCGCACCATGTGGCCCAGAAGTTGACGACGACAGGATGGCCTTTGAAGTCGGCGAGCGAGACCTTGTTGCCGGAGAGGTCGCTGAGTGTGAACGCCGGCGCGTCCTTGCCGCGGAGATTGGAGCCTTCGGCATCGGGAGGGCCGGAGTCGTCGGAGGCCGAGGACGCCGGAGATGCTGGAATGAGCGTGATGTGATTGGACTGACTGAGAGCCCGGCGATGTCGCAGGTTATGCACGCCTGCCCAGAAGAGCACACCTACCAACGCGATCATGATTGCAAGTACGGCCAGTCGACGTGCCACGGTCACTTCCCTTCGTCCAACGCTGCTTTTTAAGTTTACCGCCGAGCCCTGATGGGCCGTCTCGCGAGGCGGGACAACCTGCTAGCATGAGCGTCAGTTTGCAGCCCATGGATAAGAACGCGCCTGACGCCTCGCAAGTCGCTGAAGACCAAAATTCCGCGAATCCAAGCCCCTCGGCGCTGGTGCGCATTGAGGCGGCTGCGCTGGAGCAGATGGCTGCCCGGTTGGAAGGTGCTGCGGGTGAGACGTTTGAGCGCGTCGCGAAGTTACTGGCGGAGGCCGCACGACAGGGCCATCGCGCGATTCTGACCGGCATCGGAAAGAGCGGACTGATTGCGCGCAAGATTGCGGCGACGATGGTCTCGACGGGAACGCCCGCGTGCTTTTCTGCATCCGAGCGAGGCGGTGCACGGCGATCTCGGAATGGTGGGGCGCGGCGATGTGGTGATTGCGCTCTCGTACTCGGGCGAGACGGAGGAGCTGCTGCGGCTGCTGCCGGTGCTGCCGCGGTTGGGCGTGACCGTGGTGAGTTTTTGCGGATGCGCAGGGTCAACGCTGGCGCAGGCGAGCGACTACGTGCTCGACGTGAGTGTGAGCCAGGAGGCGTGTCAGCACCAGCTTGCGCCTACGGCGTCGACGACCGCGATGCTGGCGCTGGGCGATGCGCTGGCCATCGACGTGAGCCGGCGGCTTGGCTTCCGCGCGCATGATTTTGCGGAGCTGCATCCGGGCGGCCACCTGGGACGGCGGCTGATGCCGATCGCGAAGCTGATGCATAGCGGCGATGCGATTCCGGTGGTCGGGCCGAATGCGAGCTTGCCCGAAATCGTGCATGAGATGAGCGCGAAGCGGCTGGGCATGACGACAGTGCAGGAAGGCGGGCGTCTGCTGGGCGTGCTCTCCGACGGCGACCTGCGGCGGCTGCTGGAGCAGGATGGACCGAAGGCGTTCGGCAAAACGGCGGCAGAGGTAATGAACCGTTCGCCGCGCACGATCGCGCCGGAGCCGCTGGCGCCGGATGCGCTGGAGATCATGGAGCGCTACCGGATTACGTCGCTGGTGGTGACAGAGGACGGCACGGCGGCGAGCGCTGTCCTTGGCGTGCTGCACACACACGACCTGTGGGCTGTGCCGGCCGAGGGCGCGAAGAGTTAGCGGCTAGGTCCCCAGACGCGCTGGTGTGCAGCGGTGACGATCTGGTAGCACTCGCAGGCGGTCGCGATGGTGCCAGGACGATCGAGAATCGTGACTTTGCCGCGGGAGTAGGTGATGAGGCCGCGCTCCTGCAGCGCGCCGGCGGCGACGGTGACGGTGGAGCGGCGGGCGCCGAGCATTTCGGCGATGTACTCCTGGGTGACCTGCACCTGCTCGGACTCGACGCGATCGGCGAGCGTGAGCAGCCAGCGCGCGAGTCGCTGCTCGACCTCATGAAGGCGGTTGCAGAGAACGCTTTGCGTGGCCAACACCATGCGCAGGTAGATGGTTCGATAGATGAGCTCGCGAAAGGCCGGCATGGAATGGACGGCATTGCGAAAGGCCGTGGCTCGGATGCGATAGCCTCGGCCGGCGACCTGCACGACCACGCCGTGGGCCATCTCCGGCAGGTTGAAGAGCGCGGCGACGCCGGAGAAGCCCTCGCGGCCGGCCAGGTAGACCTCGACGGACTCGCCAGCCGAGGTGGTGGCGACGGTGGAGATTGCGCCGGCGGTCGGGAAATAAACGAACTCGACAGGAGCGTCGGATTCGCTCAGCTTCATGCTCAGCGGCATATCGATCTCTTCCAACTGGGGGACGACCTGCTGCCATTCATTGTCAGGCAGCCGGTCCAATAGACGATTGCCGGTCCCTCGGACCAGGCCGGTTTGACCATTCGTATGTAACACTTTGCCCTCGAATCTTCGGATCTGCGTGTCGCCACTGGCCGTGTCATCCGGTTGAAAACTTGGATGCTTTGTGGCGCTTTCGGGTCAAGGTCAAGGGCTGGATGCTTCGGTACAATCGATTAGGCATGCATCGTTGGTCAAAGCTCTTTATCCCTACCCTGCGTGAGGCCCCGGCCGACGCGGAGGTTGCCAGTCATAAGCTCCTGCTTCGCGCAGGGTACATCCGCCAGTTGAGCGCCGGTGTTTACAGCTATCTGCCGCTGGGGCAGCGAGCGCTGAACAAGGTCACGGCCATCGTCCGCGAGGAGATGGACCGGATCGGGCAGGAGTTCTACCTTCCGGCGCTGAACCCTCGAGAGCTGTGGCAGGAGTCCGGCCGCGACGCCGTCATGGGCGAAAACATGTTCCGACTCAAGGACCGCAAAGGTACAGAGATCGTCCTTGCCATGACGCATGAAGAGGTCATCACCTCCATTGCGCGCAACGAGATACGCAGCTACAAGCAGCTTCCGCAGATCTGGTACCAGATCCAGACCAAGTTCCGCGACGAGCCCCGCCCCAAGGGTGGCCTGCTCCGAGTGCGCCAGTTCATCATGAAGGACTCGTACTCCTTCGACCTCGACGCCGCCGGCCTGGACGAGAGTTACAACAAGCACGACGCGGCCTACCGCGCCATCTTTACGCGCTGCGGTCTGGATTTCCTCTCCGTCGAAGCGGACTCGGGAGCGATGGGCGGCTCCGGCTCGCAGGAGTTCATGGTCTACACGGACGCAGGCGAGGACCTGATCGCCAGCTCTGCGTGCGGCTATGCGGCAAACCTCGAAAAGGCGACCTCGCAACTGCCGCCGGTCACAGATCTCGAAGCGACCAGCGACGCACCGGAGCTTGTTTCCACGCCTGGCAAAGCCGCCATCGCCGATGTCACGGAGTTCTTCGGGATTCAGGCCGCGCAGGACATCAAGTGCGTTGCGTTCATGGGCTCGGGGCGAGACCACAAGCCGGGCGAACCGCTGCGCCCGGTGGTCGCTTTCCTTCGAGGCGATCACCAGGTGAATGAGACGAAGCTGAACGCCATCGCCGGTACAGCCGACCTGCGGCCGATGATGCCGGAGGAGTTGGCGCTGCACATTGGCGGACCGGCCGGCTATCTCGGCCCGGTCGGTATCGCGCAGATCATGACGGAGGGCTCGCTCAACGGGCTGAAGTCGGGCAAGGCGCTCGACAAGCTGAAAGGCGTGCTTCGCGACAATCCGACTGAGGGCCTGCGCACGATTGTTGTCGTCGATCCTGGCCTGCAGGGGCGGAAGAATCTCGTCGCCGGCGCGAACAAGCTTGACTATCACTTCAAGAACGTCACTCCGGGCCGCGATTTCACATGGACCGTCGTCGCCGACGTGCGCAATGTAAACGAGGGCGAGCTGGATCCCGTGGGCGGACAGCCGCTGCGGATTGGCAGAGCGGTCGAGGTTGGGCACATTTTCAAGCTCGGATGCAAATACACCGAGAGCATGCACGCGCGTGTGCTCGACGCCAACGGCAAAGAGGTCATGCCGCTGATGGGCTGCTATGGCATCGGTATTGAGCGCATCCTCACCGCGGCGATCGAGAGCTCTGCGGCGGCGTTTCGCAAGCGCTTCCCTGACGCGGAACCCTCGACGACCTCGGCCGATCAGTATGCGTTGCCGCCGTCGATTGCGCCTTTTGAGGTGGTCGTCACGGTGACCAACGTGCGCGAGGCGGAGTTACTCGCCGCGGGCGAACGAGTTGCCGCGGACCTGAACAGCGCCGGGGTCGATGTGTTGCTGGACGATCGCGACGAGCGTGCGGGAGTGAAGTTCAAGGACGCCGAGTTGATTGGCGTGCCGTACCGCGTGAACATTGGCAAGAAACTCGCCGAAGGCAAGGTCGAGGTCGTCGACCGCTTGCTGCACACGTCGGAGGACGTAACGCTCGAGGCGCTTCCGGCACACATCCAATCACTTCTGACAGCGTCCAAGAAGTAGCATCCTCGGACGAGGCCCCTTGCCGACTGGAACCCTAATGCCCGTAAAAGTAAAGATCGACCAATCGCAACAGCATTCGATCTGGTGGAAGCTTGCTGCGAATTGCGCTCGTTCTCGTCGTCGGGATCGCCGTCGCCGGCGCAGCGGTTTACGGGTATTTCTACCACGAGTACCAGGGGATGGTGAGCGAGCGGTTGAAGCAGGGTCCTCTCTTCGCTTCGGTCGCGCAAATCTATGCCGCTCCGCAGGAGGTTCGGCCCGGCCAGCAGCGCACCGCGAGCGGGATCGCAGCTTCACTGCGGCAGGCCGGTTACAACGTAAATCCGGAGATGGGAACCTTTCGCCTGCAGGGCGACACCATCCAGGTGAAGCCCGGCCCGCAGAGCTATCTTGCAGCGGACGGCGCCACCATCGTAACCAGCGATGGCGTGGTGAAGACGATCACGGCCGAGGACGGAGCTCCGCTCGCGGGTTACAAGATGGAGCCGCAACTGATCACCGCCCTCTCCGAAGGCAGCAGCCGCACCAAGCGCCGCATGGTGACCTATGACCAGATTCCGCCGCAGATGGTGCAGGCGGTGCTGGCGATCGAAGACCGGCGCTTCTTCGAGCACGGCGGCATCAACTACGTCCGCACCTTCAAGTGCGCTGTGCAGGATGTGCTTGCGCACCGCATGAACTGCGGCGGTTCCACGCTGACACAGCAGCTTGCGCGAGGATTCTTCCTTACGCCGGACAAGAAGCTCTCGCGCAAGATTGCCGAGATCATGATTACGTTCCAGCTCGAGAACCGCTTCACGAAGAAGCAGATCTTTGAGATGTATGCGAACGAAGTGAACCTCGGCCAGCACGGTTCGTTTGCCATCGACGGCATCGGTGAGGCCGCGCAGTCGTACTTCGGGAAGGATCTTCGCGAGCTCGATCTCGCGCAGACGGCCACGATCGCCGGACTGATCAACAGCCCCAACTGGCTGAATCCCTATCGTCATCCCAACCGGGCGATGGATCGCCGCAACATCGTGCTCGATGCAATGGTCGAGACGGGTGCTATCAATCCGACCGAGGCGGAGCGCGCGAAGGCTGAGCCCATGCGCCTGGCGCCGCCGAACGTCGATGGCAGCGAGGCTCCTTACTTCGTCGATCTCGTGCACGACCAGATTGTGCAGCGCCTGGGAGATACGGATATGGCGCGCTCGGGGTCGCTGCGAATCTATACCTCGCTGGATCCGTCGTTGCAGGCGGCGGCTGCGGATGCGGTAGAGGCCGGCACAAAGCGTGTCGATGAACTGATACGAAAACTGCACAAGAAAGACGAGCCGATCACCTATCCGCAGGTCGCGCTGGTTGCGCTCGATCCGCACACTGGGCAGGTGCTCGCACTGGTGGGCGGCAGAAATTACGGAGTGTCGCAACTGAATCACGCGCTGGCCGAGCGACCCACCGGATCGATCTTCAAGCCCTTCGTGTACGCCGCCGCGTATAACACATCGCTGAATGGCACCAACCTTAACGGCAGCGGTCCCTTCAACGCGCTCACCATGCTGAACGATGACCCCACGACCTTCACCTACGACGGAAAGGCCTACACTCCCGGCAACTTCGAGCGCGGTGAGTATCCGGGCATGGTGACAGCGGTCGCGGCCATTGAGCACTCGCTTAACATCGCGACCATAAACCTCGCTCAGATGGTGGGCTTTGATAACGTCGCGTCGTTGGCGCGGCAGTCGGGCATCGTGAACGCACGCGGAACACCGTCGGTTGCCATCGGAACCTATAACGCCACGCCGCTCGACATGGCAGGCGCCTACACCGTCTTCGCGAATAACGGCGTTCACCTGAAGCCCTGGATGCTATCCAGCGTTCGCAGTCCCAACGGCGACATCATCGCTGACTATGCGCCGGAGGCGAAGCAGGTACTCGATCCGCGCGTAGCTTATCTCACTCAATCGCTCCTGGAAAACGTGATGACCTACGGCACCGGTTCCTCAGCGCGCAAGGCCGGGTTCACTGCGCCCGCGGCAGGCAAGACAGGGACCTCGCACGATGTGTGGTTCGCCGGCTACTCGTCGAATCTCCTCTGCGTGATCTGGGTCGGCAACGACGACTACACCGACATCTCCCACGGCCTGACGCATGCACTGCAGGGCGCCGATGCCGCAGCGCCGATCTGGGCCGAGTTCATGAATCGCGCGATCAAGCTTCCGCAGTACTCCGACATGAAACCGTTTGCAGCGCCCGACGGAGTGGAGGTTCTGCGCATCGATCGCGCAACAAACCTCCCAGCTGATTCAGCTTGCCCAAGCGACGGTTTCACCGTTGCGTTCCTCGTAGGCACCGCGCCGCAGGGCACCTGCTCCCACATGGGCGAGGATTCGCAGACGCTTGCGAACAGGCTGTTCAATCCTGACGCGGTGCCGAACGACTCCAGTAATCCGAACAATCCAGACGACGCAACGAAGCATCGCAACTTCTTCCAGAAGATGTTCGGTTTGGGCAAGGATAAAGACAAACAGCAACAACAGCAGCAGCCACCACCACAGCCCCAACAGCCGCAGCCGTCCGCACCACAGGACTAGCCGCTCTCAATCCATGGCTGGCACGATGGGCACCAATAGGTCGAGCGTGCGCCAGTTCCCTGCCTTCGCATTTGAATGATGGCACCGCAGCGCCTGCACTCCTGCCCCTGTCGGCGGTACACCCACAGTCTCGCACCGCGGTCCATCGCACCCGTTGTGCCGCGAGTGCCCGTGTATGTCGCGATGCCGTTACCCTTTCCCTCCACGACATTTGCCCGCATATAGCGTTGTGCAATCTCTGCGACGCGTTCAAGCTCACGATCGCCGATGGTCCGCATGCATCGGAACGGATTCACTTGCGCGGCAAACAGGGTTTCGGACTTGTAGATGTTTCCAATCCCGGCGATCACCTGCTGATTCAACAATACGTTCCCGATCTCCGCATCCGGGTGCGTGCGTCCATGCTCGTGCAATGCAGCGGCGGCTTCATCGACGCGATAGGTTGTGCCGAGAACATCCATCCCAAGCTCTGATACATGTGCGCTGCGCTCCAGCGATCTCGCCGAATGGAACTCCGCAACCGGAATCCTGAAGCCGACCGCCTGCAGATCGCCGCAGGTGATCACGATGCGCATTGCGCTGTGCGGCGCTCGCCATCGCTCGCCGGTTCTGTAGATGTGCCATGAGCCCGACATTCGCATGTGCGTCAGCAAAATCAGATCGCCTGAGAAGAAGATAAGGCACCATTTGCCTCGCGCTTCGGCGCGTTCGATCGTGCGCCCCACAAGCGGCGCATCATCATTCAGGCGGGCAAGCTTTGCGAGCGTTGTCTCGAACCCGGTTACCACCCGGCCGCCGAGTCGCACGATTCAACGCTCGGGCGGCGCGAAAGATGGTGTCGCCCTCAGGCATCGTTGCGTGTCTCCGCCAGCGATCCGGGCGGCGGCGGAAGGCCGCGCCTCACGTTGAAACCAAGAGGGGCAGCCTGGAATCCAGCGTCGAGCAGAAACCGCGCCAGTGGATGGTCCGCCACAGGAACCCCGTTCACAGTCGTAATCAGCATCGAGTTGCGCCCGCGCCCTTCGGGATTATCCGCGCGTTGGACATATCCCGCTAGAAACTCAGCGAGGGCACGCGCACTCTGCGCACGAGCCGGTTCATCCTCGGGCAGCAGCACCTGAATATCAGGGTTTCCGCGCCGCAGATAGGCGGTCAATGCTCCGTCGACCAGAACAACACGCGCGCCCACACTCCGGGTCAGCGTTGAACCATCCACGGGTGCGCTGGGCCATCGCAGCAATGCACCATAGGGGTTCGCCGGGTCGGTGGCCGCAAGCATTACGACCTCATGCTTGTCCTCGACAGGCGCACGCAACGAACGCAACAGATCCACCGCTGCAGGAAGCGCAAACTGCGTCGCACCTAAATCTGCAGCAAAGTACCCGCGGCGAATTCGACCACTCTCTTCAAGAGCTTTCAGCACGTCATAGATTGCGGTAAACCCACCGGTCAGATTCTCTGCATGTGCTGTCTCGCGAAAGACAATGCCATAGCGCGAGAGAAGCTGTTGCGCGATCGCGTGGCTCCAGACCGTCTGCTCCGCGGGTGTCGCCCGAGCATCTGCGAACGCGGCGACGTTCAAGCTCCATCGTCCCTGCGCGGTAGGCGGGGTCGTCCTCCGGCTGCGAAACCCTTGCTGGCTATGAACTCTCCGTGTTTGTTTTGTGCTCCGCGTCGACGTGGGTTTATTGCAGTACGCGCGCAGGGCGTTCAGCGAATCGTTCGTCACGAAGCCGCGCCACACTAACGACCACAGGGCCTCGATCGTCTCTCCCGGATACCCGCCACCGATGCTGTCATGCAACGGCTGAAAGAAGGACGCTCCATTGCGCCTCAGGTACTCGATCACTGCCTGCTCGCGCTCGCTGATCGCGGCGGCCGTCCGGGATCGATCATCCACGACCACAACACGATCGGGAGGCCATAGCAGTGCAAGTTTATCCGCCAGGTACAGCCCAATGCGGCCGTCCCGTTCGCCCAGCGGCTCCAGGCCCACCCAGACGACCTCGCCCGCAGCAATCAGCGTGTCGAGGTCCGATGCAACATAACCCGCGATGCGTGCGGGTAGAATCTCCGTCTCGAGCAACGAAGCCGGAAGTGCCGCGCCCTGAAGCGTCTCGATCACATCCAGGAGCGCGTCGAGTCCCCGCCGAGGCTGGACGACTCCCTGCCAGCGGGTGAACAGCCTTGCCAGCGTGCGTTGCTCGACTGGCTCCACTTCCTTGCGCAAGCGCGCGAGCGAACGTCTGCGAATCGTCCGCAGCACCTCGACATCGATCCACTCACGGTTGACACCGCTCGGGCGGAATCCACCTTCCACGATGCGGCCCATTCCAACGAGCCGCTGCAGCACAGGCTCAACCGCTCCATTCGACAGGGCGTATCGCTTCGCAACTTCTACAGTCGTGAACGGGCCATGCGTGCGCGCGTAACGGCGAATGATATCGACAACAGCCTCTGGGGCCGGCGCGAGAAACGCCGCAGGAATACCGGGCGGCAGTGGGATACCGAGCGCGTCACGGACCCGGGCGGCATCCTCAATCGCGATGAAGCGTGGTTCACCCCCGATCCGGACCTCGAGAACTCTTCGCGCACGCAGCAATCGCGCGACACTTGCTTCAACATCGATATCCTCGCATCGTGCCGCAAACTCAACTGCACTCAGATCGCCAAGCCGCAGCAGCAGATCGTGCATCGCGTCGAGATTGCGCGCTTTGTAACTCTCCGCGAGCGACTGCAGTTGCTCCTCTGTCTCTTCGATCGCGTTCGGGTCGAGAAGCTCGCGAAGATCCGCGTCGCCAAGCAACTCACGCAACTGCTCCTGGTCAATCGACAATGCCTGCGCACGCCGCTCCGCCAGCGGCGCATCGCCGTCATAGATGTAGTTCGCCACATAACTGAAAAGGAGCGCGCTAGCGAACGGTGAGGGTGTTCGCGAGTCGGCGACGTGCACGCGGATGCTGCGGTTTGCAATTGCGCGCAGCGTCTCCGACAGTGCCGGCATATCAAATACATCGCGCAGGCATTCGCGATATGCCTCCAGCAGAATCGGGAAGCTCGCATAGCGCGAGGCTACGCTCAACAGATCATAGGCACGTTTGCGCTGCTGCCAGAGAGGCGTCCGCCCCTCTGCACGGCGTCGCGGCAGCAGTAGCGCTCTACTCGCGGCCTCACGAAACTTCGCTGCAAACAAAGCCGTCGACCCGAGCTGATGCTGCACGAGATCCGCAGCCTCCGCCGCGTCGAGGAGAAATGCATCGATCTCCGGAGCAGCGTCCGTCTCCGGAAAGCGGAGCACGAATCCGTCCTCGCTCCACATCGTCTCAACGCCAATACCCGTGGCCTTCACCTTCGCGGTCGTCGCCATCGCCCACGGCGCGTGCACGCGGCTGCCGAACGGCGTCAGGCAGCAGACGCGCCAGTCACCGAGTTCATCCCGCACGCGCTCGATCACAATCGTGCGATCGTCAGGAACCTGCTGCGTCGAGAGCTCCTGATCGGCGAGATAACGCAGAACATTTTCTGCGGCCTGCTGATCGAGATCGTGTTCGCCGGTCAGCCTGGCAACCGCCGCACCGCGCGGCAACTCACGCAGCTCACGAACCAGCGCGCCGATGCGTCTGCCGAATTCAATCGGACGTCCCGCCTGATCGCCATGCCAGAACGGCATCTTTCCCGGCTCCCCAGGCGCAGGGCTCACCAGCACGCGATCCTGGGTGATCTCGTCGATGCGCCACGTGGACGCGCCGAGCACAAACGTCTCGCCCTCGCGCGCCTCAAACACCATCTCTTCATCGAGCTCGCCCACGCGTACAGGCTTCGCACGCTGGCCGCTGAGAAACACACCATAGAGCCCGCGATCAGGAATCGTGCCACCATTGAGGATCGCGATGCGCTGCACACCCTGACGCGGTGTAATCCAGTTGCGCTGCCTGTCCCATGTGACACGCGGCCGCAACTCTGCAAACTCGTCCGACGGATAGCGTCCCGCAAGCATATCGAGCACACCATCAAATGCCGCTACGCTCAATTCTGCGAACGGAGCGGAGCTGCGAACAATGGACAGCAATGCCGCGTACGAGATTCCCGGCGACTCCGCATCGTCGTCACCGCGGCCACCAACGCGCTCCGCATCAGCGAGCGGCAACGGCGGATGCGCCACAATCGCGACCATCTGCTGTGCGAGCACGTCGAGCGGATTACGCAGGAACCGCGTCGATTCAACGTGGCCCTCATGCATCGCCTGCGTTACGGCGGCACATGCAATCAGATCCGCCCGATACTTCGGGAAGATGATGCCGTGCGACGGCGCACCCACCTGATGACCGGCGCGGCCGATCCGCTGCATACCGCTCGCCACACTCGGCGGGGCCTCGATCTGAATCACAAGATCGATCGCGCCCATATCAATCCCGAGCTCGAGCGATGAGGTGCACACCAGCGCCCGTATGCGGCCCTCCTTCAGCATCTCCTCGATCTCAGACCGCTGCGGCGCTGCGAGTGAACCATGATGTGCACGCGCGATGGGTTCGCCGGCAAGCTCGTTCAACGCGCCCGCGAGCCGCTCTGCCACTCGCCTCGCGTTCACAAACAGCAACGTGGAGGTACGAGTGCGAATAATCTCCAGAAGGCGCGGATGAATCGACTGCCAGATACTCGTCCGCTTCGGTCCCTGCGACGCAGGCCCACTCGGCAGCTCTTCCATCTCGCCAAGCTTTGCCATGTCCTCAACCGGCACCTCGACACGAAGTTCGAGCGCTTTGCGCGCGCCGGCGTTGACGATCGTCACAGGACGAAAGATCGATCCAACCTCGCTCGTGACTCTCTTCATCGGCAGAATTCTGCTCTGCTGTGCTCGTAGTGTCTGGTTCCAATTTGCTCGCAGTGCCTGCCTCCGCGCCGCCCAGAAACCGCGCAACTTCCTCGAGCGGCCGCTGTGTCGCGCTGAGTCCGATGCGTTGAATCGGCCGCTGAACGAGCGCCTGCAGCCGCTCCAGTGAGAGCGCAAGATGAGCTCCACGCTTCGTCGGCACCAGCGCATGAATCTCATCGATGATCACCGTCTCGATCGACCGCAGCGCCTCGCTCGCGCCGGAGGTCAGCATCAGGTACAGCGACTCAGGCGTCGTGATAAGAATCTCTCCGGGATGCCGCCGGAACCGCGCACGCTCGCGTGGACTCGTATCCCCCGTGCGAACACTGATCTCTGGAACATGCGACGGCAATCGCCCTCGCGCTCTGCCATGTTCGCGATTCCTGCAAGCGGCGAACGCAGATTCCGCTCAACATCCACTGCCAGCGCCTTGAGCGGCGAAACATAGAGAACCCGGCAGCCTGCCTTGGTCGCAGGATCCCGCAACATCAGCCGGTCCAGGCACCACAGAAACGCGGTGAGCGTCTTTCCTGTTCCGGTCGGTGCGAGAATCAGCGTCGACTCGCCGCGTGCAATAGCGGGCCAGCCCTCACGCTGTGGCGCCGTCACCTCCTCAAATACCGCGCGAAACCACGTTTCAGTCACTGGATGAAACAACTTGAGAACATCATTCGGCGACGCCGGCACGGGTGCCGCAGCTTCGGGCTTTCGCGCCGTCTTCGATGAACGTTCTCGCTTCGCCAACGAATTCGCTCCAGATTCTGTCATTGCGTTGGATGCGCTGAGGCACTGTTCGGAATCGCCAGGGACGGTGCGGGCCGTTCGGAATCCGGCTCGACACCTTGCCTTCGTTCCTCCGAGCGTCTACTCTAAACAACTCACTATGCCGTCTGCCGTCACCTCAAATCCGCTCTCTATTGCTGACCAACACCGTCTGCGAGAGCTCGCTCAAACTGCCGCTGCAAACTCCTACTCACCTTACAGCCGCTTTCGTGTTGGCGCTGCGCTCCTGCTCAACGATGGCTCGATCGTGACAGGCTGTAACGTCGAAAACTGCTCCTATCGGCTCACGAGCTGCGCCGAGCAGGCCGCCATTGCTCGCGCCGTTTCCGAGCGCGGACCCAACATCCGTCTGCGCGCCGTCGCCGTTGCCAATCTCAATGGCGCTCCCTCCATGCCCTGCGGGGCCTGCCGCCAGACGCTCAGTGAGTTCGGCGACGACGACGTGCTCATCCTCTATCCCGGCGAAGATGGCACCGACGAATCCACCACACTCGGCGCGTTACTTCCACACGCCTTTCGCATGCAGTTCCTCGACCCAAAGTGAGTATGTCGGAACCAGTTTTCCATCCCATCGATTTGATCCTTCATAAGCGCGACGGCCACGAGCTGTCGACTGAAGAGATCCGACAGTTCGTTCAGAGCGTCGTCGGACAGCGGCGAGAAGATATCTGCGCCAACCATCAGCGACGCCCAAATCGGCAGCTTCCTCATGGCCGTCTTTCAGCGCGGGCTGTCACCGCGCGAGCTCGCCGATCTCACGACCGCAATGCGCTTCTCCGGCGAAACCTTTGAAGCCTCCGGCCTCGACACCTTCACCGTCGACAAGCACTCCACCGGCGGCGTCGGCGACAAGAGCTCGCTGCTCATCGCTCCAGTCGTCGCAGCCGCGGGTCTTGAGAGCACTCCAAGCATTTCCGTTCCGATGATCAGCGGCCGCTCGCTCGGTCACACCGGGGGCACACTCGACAAACTCGAAACGATCCCCGGCTTCAACACGCAGCTCTCCCTCACACGCATGCGTGAAGTTTTGCGCGAGTGTCACGCTGCGCTCGTCGGCCAGACACCGCGCCTCGTCCCTGCCGATCGCATCCTCTACGCAATGCGCGATCACACCGGGACTGTTGAATCGCCGTTCCTCATCACCGCCAGCATCATGAGCAAGAAACTCGCCGAAGACCTCCGCGGTCTCGTGCTCGACGTCAAAGTCGGCTCCGGCGCGTTTATGCCTAGCTACGAGCAGTCGAAGCTGCTCGCCAACCTGATGGTCTCCACCGGCGAGCTCGCAGGCACGCGCACCGTTGCTCTGCTCACTTCAATGGAGGAGCCGCTCGGTCGCTTCAGCGGCAACTGGGTCGAGGTGTGGGAGTGCATCGACATCATGAAGGGTACGCGGCATCCGATGTCCGCCGACCTCATTGCCCTCTCGAACGCACTCTCCGGCTGGATGCTCTTCCTCGCTGGCAAATCGAAGTCGCCCGACGAAGGCGCGAAGCTCAGCGACGACCTGTTGCGCTCGGGCGCTGCCTACGAGGCGTGGCTCAACATCGTGCGCGCGCAGGGCGGCGACACCACCATCTTTGACAACCCCGCTGCATTCCACAAACCTCGCGCGATGCGAGTGCTCACAGCGGAACGCGCAGGTTACCTCGCGGGGATGGACTGCAAGCAAGTTGGCTGGGCGGTGCAACGGCTTGGCGCGGGCCGCTCCAAACCAGGAGATCCGGTGAGTGCGCACGCCGGCATCGAGTCGCACGCCAAGCTTGGCACGAAACTTGAAGCCGGCCAGGCGATCTTCACACTTTTCAGCGAAGACGAGACCCTGCTCGACGAGCCTTTTCAGATGCTGAAAGAAACTCTATTTATCGCGGACGCACCTACGGAGCAGGTGCCTTTGATCCGTGAGATCGTTCGCCAGCGATAAAGCGCCGGGCGAACGCTCCTCATCGGAGATGTATCTACGACTTGTTCTTCTTCTTCAGGTACTCGCGGACGCTTGCCTGCCAATCCAGCGACGTGCCAGTGTACGGTCCGCTGCTCTGTTTCCGCGCAACACTCGGCGGCTCGACGGGCACCTCTGCCTCGGCGGTTGCCGGTGTCGGCGCAGACTCCGCAGCAACATCCTTCGGGCGCAGGGATCTCGGCAGATCGTTCTGTTTGTACTCGACTCCATCCGCAGCAAGCTGCAGTGCGCTCTTTACGAGAGCCGCGCGCTTCACATTCATCTTGCGCACCGCCTCATCGCGCGCCTCGTCCGAGTCGAACTTTTCGAAGTTCATCAGATGAGCAAGCTTGCGGTCGAACAGGTCGATCTCGTCGTGAACTGACTTCAGGTGATATTTATTCTGCACAACAGCGGTTGCCATCATTCCTCCAGGCAAAGCAATTCTGATGGAGAGAAGCGTCCCCATCGCGCGGGGAGATACACTCCATGCGATCCCGCGAAAACGAAAAGGGGCCGGTCAAACGACCGCCCCCCTTTCTTTTCGCCTTTTTACCGCTTAGATTGCGCGAACGTTCTCTGCCTGCCAGCCCTTGGGGCCCTTCACGACATTGAACTCAACCTGCTGGCCTTCCTGCAGCGAGCGAAAGCCGTTGCTCTGGATGGCGCTGTGATGCACGAAAACATCCTCGCCCGTCGGGCGGCTGAGAAAACCAAAACCCTTAGCATCGTTAAACCACTTAACTGTTCCCTGTTCCATTGACTTGTTCCTCTTTGACACGATGTACCGCTGAACGCAATTTGGATTGTTTTGCGAGTTGAGCGTACTGCCGGAACAAGCAAGAACCAGATCGTATTCGTCGATCTTTTTTAGTATACACTCCTAAGCCGATTCTCGCCCCCTAAATCCATAGAGGGCAATTGCGCCCTCCACGATCTCCCGGAGCAATTGCAGTAGCCTCGTCTTGCGATAACCCGTTACACTGGCACATCTTCTCCGCCACACAGGAGCACCCGCGTTGGGCAGATTTACCGGACTGATTGGACTTGCTGTTCTTCTTGGCGTTGCTTACACGCTCTCCACTGCCCGCCGCGCCATCCGCTGGCGCACAGTGGTCTGGGGCCTCAGCCTGCAGATCCTCTTCGCCTTCCTCGTCATTAAATGGAGCGTCGGCCAGGTCATCCTCAAGTGGTCCGCCGATCACGTGACCGCGATGCTCGGCCACGCCGCCGACGGCTCCATCCTCGTCTTCGGCCCGCAGCTCGGCGACCCCCACAGCCCGCTCGCCGTCTTCGCCTTCGCCGTTCTGCCCACCATCATCTTCGTGTCCGCGCTCTTCGCGATGCTCTATCACCTCGGCATCATGCAGCGCGTCATCCAGGTCGTCGCGTGGGCGATGCAGCGCACCATGGGCACCTCCGGCGCGGAGTCCACCAACGTCGCCGCCAGCATCTTCATGGGCCAGACCGAAGCCCCGCTCACCATCCGCCCCTTCCTCGGCGACGCCACGCAGTCCGAGCTCATGACCATCATGACCTCCGGCATGGCGCACGTCTCCGGCGGCATCATGGCGGCCTACATCCTCTTCGGCATTCACGCGCAGGATCTTCTCTCCGCCGTCATCATGACCGCGCCCGGAACCATCCTCATCTCCAAGATGCTCGTGCCCGAAACCGAGGTCCCCATAACACTCGGCACTGTGAAGATGCCGAAATCCGAGGAACATAAAGAAGAGAACCTCGTCGGCTCCATCGCGCGCGGCACGATCGACGGCGGCAATCTCGCCTGGAACGTCGCCATCATGCTCATCAGCTTCCTCGCGATCGTCGGCCTGATCAACGCGATCATGCTCGGCATCTCGAATGATCTCTGGGCGCACGGCCACATTCCCTTCCCGCACTCGCTCGGCAACGCGCTCGGCGAACTCTGCTCGCCCATCGCATGGATGATCGGCGTGCCCTGGCACGATGCGAAGATCGTCGGCAACCTCATCGGCACGCGCGCCGTGCTCAACGAGTTCATCGCGTACACGCAGCTCGGACAACTGGCGAAGGCCGGAGCCATCAGCGCGCGCACGCTCTCCATCGCCACCTTCGCGCTCTGCGGCTTCGCCAACATCGGCTCCGTCGGCATGCAGATCGGCGGCATCGGCGCCCTCATCCCGCACCGCCGCAACGACCTCGCCCGCCTCGGCATGCGCGCGCTGCTCGCCGGCACGATGGCGAACCTCATGTCCGCCAGCATCGTCAGCATGCTTCTGCCAAAATAGCTGCCATGGCCACCGCCGCCGACTTCCGCCGCATCGCGCTCTCGCTGCCCCACGTGGAACAAGGCTCGCACCACGGTCAGCCCGACTTCCGCATCAACGGCCGCATCTTCGCCACGCTCTCCATGGCTGACCAGGGCTACGGCAACCTCATGCTCAACCCCGAAATCCAGGCCGACTTCGTCGCCGACGCGCCGAAGATCTTCGTGCCCATTCACGGAGGCTGGGGCCGCATGGGGCACACGCACCTCGTGCTCGCGGCCGCAGACGAAGAGACCATCCGCGGCGCGTTGCAAACCGCCTACAACCTCCGGCTTGCAAAGAACTCCGCAACGTCAAGACCCAAGTCGAAGAGCAAGCCTCGCAAATCACGCTAGCCCGTACAATCGTCTCGAAGACCATGGCAGACACACAGAACACACCCGACCTGCACACCCGCGTCACGCAAGCCCTCACGCACATCTTCCTCAAGACCGACCTCAAGCCCACGCTCGGCATCATCCTCGGCTCCGGCCTCGGCGGCTTCGCCTCGCAGGTCGAAAACGCCGTCGTCATCCCCTACTCCGAGATCCCGAACTTCCCGCGCTCCACCGTCGAAGGCCACGAGGGCAAGCTCGTCATCGGGACTATCGGCGGCGTCAGCGTCGCCGTCATGCAGGGCCGCGTGCACGCGTACGAAGGCTACGCAATGGCCGAGGTCACCTTCCCCATGCGCGTGCTCGGCCTGCTCGGCTGCAAGGCGCTCATCGTCACCAACGCCGCCGGCGGCATCAACAAGTCCTACGCGCAGGGCGGCCTCGTCTGCATCTCCGACCACATCAACCTCACCGGCCAGAACGCCGCCATCGGCCCCAACGAGCCGCGCTTCGCCATCCGCCCCGGCGCCGGCCTGCGCTTCTTCGACATGACCACCGCCTACTCGCCGCGCCTGCGCAAACTCGCCGCCGACGAGGCCGCAAAGCAGAACATCCCGCTGCCCGAAGGCGTCTACCTCGCCGTCCTCGGCCCCAGCTACGAGACGCCCGCAGAGATCCGCGCCTTCCGCACGCTCGGCGCCGACCTCGTCGGCATGAGCACCGTGCACGAGGTCATCATCGCGCGCCACATGGGCGTCGAGGTCCTCGGCCTCTCGCTCGTCACCAACATGGCCGCCGGTGTGCTCGACCAGGTCATCCATCACGAAGAGGTCATGGAGACCGGCCTCCGCGCCGAAGCGCAGTTCACCTCACTCGTCAAAGCACTCATCCCGCAGGTCGCAGCCACTGTTGTGCAGCCGTGACTCCGGGTGCCCCACCTTCGCCGACGCTTTACCGTCGGCTAAGGTGGGGATCGCGCGTTAAGACGCGCGAGTGTCCTTGCGTTTGCCTTCTGTTTGTCATTCCCGAAGGGAATCTGCGTTTTGTCTTCCGTGCGCCGACTACACTATGACCGTGCCCCAGCCCGAACAGCTAACCCTCCCCGTGCAGCCGATCATCATCGGCATCGCCGGCTGTTCCGGCTCCGGCAAGACCACGCTCGCGCGCGAGCTCGCCACGCAGCTCGACGCCACCGTCTTCCCGCTCGACCTCTACTATCGCGACCTCTCTCAATTCCCGCTCGACAGCCGCGACAAGCAGAACTTCGATCACCCTGACTCGCTCGAGAGCGAGCTCTTCATCGAGCACCTGCGCGACCTCCGCCTCGGCCGCACCATTCAGCGCCCCGTCTACGACTTCAGCCGCCACACCCGCGTGCCCAATGCGTTCGAGCCGGTCGTGCCATCGCGCGTCATCATCGTCGAAGGCATCCTCGCGCTGCACTACGACGAGCTTCTTCCGCTCTACGACTTCAGCATCTACGTCGACGCGCCCAACCAGATCTGCCTGAAGCGCCGCATCTACCGCGACATGCGCGAGCGCGGCCGCACCGAGAGCCTCGGTCCGCGCCCAGTTCGAAGCCACCGCCAAACCCATGGCCGACCTCTACGTCCTCCCCTCACAAACCCGCGCCACCATGACCGTCCTCGGCACCGACGCGCTCGACTGGTCCATCGAGCAGATCTTCCGCGAACTGCGCACGCGTGGATCTACTCTGACTCGCGATGTTCTTTCACTTAGCTGCAAATTGAATCGCACGGACTTCTCATACTGATCCTTGCGCCGTAATCCTTGCCTTCTGGTTCACTTGGCGCAAAGGATCGTGGACACGTGCGATCGGTCAATAGCGACTTTCCGATGGGTACTCGATACTGACTCTGTTGCTGGGTCTGTTCGTACTTTCTGACTTCCTCAGGATGCAGTGGCCACGGGGCACCAATCTACTCTCCAAATGGGAATAAGGCCGTGCTCGTTTGGTTCCACGACGAGGGCGCGACCGGCGGAGGCGCATGGGTTAGAGCTCTATGACATGCACGGTTTGAGGTTTGAATCGGTCTTCGACGGCGGATGGAAGTCAGTCGATCAAAGTGACGTGAACTGGACGGACGATTCCGATCATTACGATTGATTACGCAACATTCGCCTGATTACGACGAGCAGAAAAGCTGCATAAGACTTCCACGCAGTGAAAGTGACCGCGTTCCAAAGCAAAACGGCGGAGCCGAAGCTCCGCCGTTCACTAACCACTAACCACTAACTACTCGCTTACGCCGTAACGAGATCCAGCTTCTCGGCGAACGCCTTGCCCTTGCGCGCTGCGAACGCCTTCTTGTGGTACGCGTAGCCGGCGATCAGCGGGAACGCGATCGTCGCTTCGGCGAAGACCATCTGCTCGTAGGTCAGATCGACCTTGCCCCACGAGCTCGCTTCCTTCAGCGTCGAGCCCGACAGCGCGCCGTCGCGCGCGTCGGCCACCGTGATCTGGATCGCGTACTTGTGCATCGAGGCCTCGACGCCGAGGATGTCGGCCGCGACCACGATGTCCTGCGCGAAGTTCTTCGGCACGCCGCCGCCGATCATCAGCAGGCCGGTCGTCGGGTTCTGGATCTTGATCTGCGTCAGCTCGTAGAAGTCCTTGCCGGAGTCGATGGAGCAATGCGGCTTGCCCTGGCGCGCGTGCTGGTGCGCCACGATGCCGAAGCCGAACGAGCAGTCCGAGAACGCCGGGCAGAAGATCGGCACGTTCTTCTCGTAGCAGGCGAGCACGATCGAGTCGGCGTTGCCCTTCTCCGGCGTGCGGCCGTTCTCCTTCAGGTAGCGGCCCATCTCGCGGATGAACTCGCGCGAGCTGTACGCTCCGGGCTTCATGCGAGTTGATGATCTTCTCGGTCGTCTCGTCGCAGATGCGCAGCTCTTCCTCGTCGATGAACGTGTCGTAGATGCGGTCGATCATCAGCTCGCGCAGATTGGCGTCGCCCGCGCCGTACTTGTACTCGTCGCCGGCGATGTAGTGGCGGAAGCCCAGCGCCTCGAAGAAGTCCTGGTCGACGATGTTCGCGCCGGTCGAGACGATCGCGTCGACCATGTTGTTGCGCACCAGGTCGACGATGACCTTCTGCAGGCCGGCCGAGATGAGCGAGCCGGCGAGGCAAAGGATGACGCCGCAGTCGGTGTCGCGGAGCATCATGTCGTAGATGGTGGCCGCACGCGCGAGATCGCGCGAGCTGTAGGCCATCGACGCCATCGCGTCCACCAGCGGCACAACGTTGTGCTCGGTGATGTCGATGTGCTGAATCTTGTCTTTGAGGAGTTCTTTTTTGGTAGCCATGTCAGCTACCAGTTTATCGCGTTTCAGCCAGCAATCACGCGGGTCTTCTGCAAATCCGGCATGAAAATCAGGCAAGCCTCATCGTGGGCCGAAGCGCCGGCCGATCGAGGACCTGCGAGTTACTGTCCGGGCTGGATTGGAGCTCGCAGGTCGTCGTTGCCGGACGCGACGGATTGCACAGCAGAACGATCCCAAGAATCACCAGCACCAGTGCGAAGAGATACTGCAGAACGGTCTTCATCCGGAAGGTTCCCTCCCAAGCACAACCATCTTACGCCAGCCTCCGAACTCGGTTACGCTAAATTGCAGCGATGAATGTGAACTTCGCAGAGCGCGCGCACAACCACAACTGGAAGCTCGATCCGATCGTGCGCTCGCTGCTCGACACGGACTTCTACAAGTTCCTGATGCTGCAGTTCATCTGGAAGAACTTCCCGCGCGTGACCGCTTCGAGCGAGATCACGAATCGGACGGTGCGGGTGAAGCTGGCGGAGCGCATCTCGGCCGAGGCGCTGCGCGAGCAGATGGACTACGTGACGCGGCTGCGGTTCCAGCGGTCGGAGCTGGTGTGGCTGGCGGGCAACACCTTCTACGGCGTGCGGCAGATCTTCGAGCCGGGGTTCCTGGACTGGCTGGAGCATGGGTTTCGGGCTCTCGGACTACGAGATCTCGGAGCACGACGGCCAGCTGGTGCTGCGGTTCAGCGGGTTGTGGACCGAGGTGACGATGTGGGAGGTCTACTCGCTGGCGATTGTGAGCGAGATGAAGACCCGCGCGGCGCTCTCCGAGCTGAATGAGCTGGAGCTGGATGTGCTCTACGCGCGGGCGAAGACGCGGTTGTGGGACAAGATCGAGAAGCTGCGGCGCGTTGAGGGGTTGCGGTTGTCGGACTTCGGGACGCGGCGGCGGCACAGCTTCCTGTGGCAGGAGTACTGCGTGGAGGCGCTGCAGGCGGCGCTGGGCGAGGACCGGTTCAGCGGAACGTCGAACACGGCGCTCGCGTACAAGCACAACCTGGAGGCGATCGGCACGAACGCGCATGAGCTGCCGATGGCGCTGGCGGCGATGGCCTCGCGTGGCAGCGATGAGGAGCTGCGGGCGTCGCAGTACAGGGTGCTGGAGCTGTGGCAGCAGAGCTATCACGGCGAGCTGCTGATTCTGCTTCCGGATACGTTTGGGACGACTCAATTTTTGGAGGGGGCGCCGGAGTGGGTGGCGCGGTTGGACCGGCGAGCGGGTGGACTCGAAGGATCCGTTTGAGGCGGGGGATGAGTACATTGCGTGGCTGCTGCGGCAGGGGCAGGATCCGCGGACGAAGCGGCTGATTGCCAGCGATGCGCTGGACGCCGAGACGATCATCGCCCTGCACGACTACTTCGACGGGCGGATCCGGTTTGCGGCAGGCTGGGGGACGCTGCTGACGAATGATTTTCGCGGGTGCCATCCCCGGGGCGAGGATACGTTCGAGCCGATCTCGCTGGTGTGCAAGCTGACCAGCGCGGATGGCGTGCCGACGGTGAAGCTTTCTGATAATGCGAGCAAGGCGACCGGACCGGCGGAGGAGATTGCACGGTACCGGAGGGTCTTTGGCTCTCCAGTGCTCAGGGAGCAGCCGGTGCTGGTTTAGCAGCTCCCCTCCCCTCGCGCTTTGAGTAAGTTGGCGACATTTGCAGAGGTGCACAGGCTTGACAGGATTTTTGGGCCGCCGGTGCGAGCCGATTGCTATTCCGGGAACCGGGACGACGGCTTCATCGCGTGCGTCGGAGCAACGTACCTGTCGCCCGTAGAGGCGCGGCCGCTATAGACACCGATGGCTGTGAGGGAATCGCCATTCCCTACTTGCAATCCCCAGAACTTTGGCGGCCTGCCGGTTGCGTCGCCTGGGTCCAGACCGAGTTTCACGTGTTGACGACCGTTCTCGGCATCGACCTCAAGACCAATTTTGCCTTGCGTGTCGACGCCGAGGACATAGGCAGCTGCGCCAGCCCCGGCGAGTGTGCCGACGATGAGCGCCAGGCAGATGGTTCTGAACGTGTCTTTCGTTAATGCGTCCGTCATTTTGGACTCCTTGTGAATCAGGCCTGGTCTTCGAAGATCTGCTCGATGGGCAAGGCGAAGATGCGGGCGATGCGGAAGGCGAGAGGGAGCGAGGGGTCGTAGCGGCCGGTCTCGATGGCGTTGACGCTCTGGCGGGAGACCTCGAGCTGCTCGGCGAGGAAGGCCTGGGACCAGCCGCGAACGGCGCGGAGTTCCTTCAGATGGTTATTCATCGCCGCGCACCTGATAGTTGAGGCGCTGCACCGTCTCCGCGATGGCCATGGCGATGGCGAAGATGATGAAGAGCACGAACGGGCGAAAGCCGCCGGCGTGGGCGAATGCCCGCAAGAAGTCGTCGATGACGAGGGCGCCGAGGAGAGCTGCTGTGCCCACAAGAATGGCGCGCATACGCATGAGCTTCTGGAACTCGTCGGTCTCTTCCTGTAGGTAGCGGGCCATTCGCACAATGATGGCGATGATGGGGATCGCCGGAATGACGGACCAGAAGTAGAGATAGAAATGCTGCGCTCCGTCGTGTTTTACAAACCATGAAGAGCAAAACAGAACGACGAGGTACGCCACCATGAATTGAATGACAGCGCGGTGATAGCGCTTACGCGCGGCTTCGCGGTCGTTGCCGGTGAGATTAGCCGATTTTTTCATCACGCACCCGGTTGCGGAAGGAGAGGATGGCCTGCACGAGAGCCATGGAGATCCAGAAGACGGAGAATTCCATGAACGGCGGCGGCGCAGTGATGGACTGGTAGCTTTGCAGGAAATCCATGAACGCCATGAGGGCGAGCGTGATGCCGACCGCCCAGAGAATGGACACGATCAACTGATGGCGTTTGAACTCGTCGACCTCGTCGCGCAGGTAGACGCCCACGACGGCGATCATGGCGATGACGTCGAATGCCGGAACCGCAGCAAGTACGAAAAGCTTGGCGCCGGTGGGATGGTGCTGATGCACATAGGTCGTAATTACCCAGACCGTTGCCAGGTAAACGAGGCCAATTGCGCCCATCCGCTGCACGTACCGGCGGGCTGCCCTGGTGGGATGACTGCAGATTCCGGTCATATCGAGGTGCCTCCTTGATGACAAGCAAACTTTACGACAAGTCTGCTTGTCATGTCAAGGGGGCTTGACAGGAAAATTTGTGGCGCGTCGAGGCTGTAGCAATCCAGGCGCTTCGTCCTGCGGACTTCGCTTGGACCTTCGGCGGAGCGGAGGCGCTTGCGCGCGGCGATTATGGCACGGCTGGAGCCGTGCCCTTAACGAGACGCGAGGCGGCGGGTCGGGGTGCTTCGTGGTCTCCTCGGTTTCAGTTTTCAGTGCTTTCAGTTTGCACGTTTGCAGTTTGCAGTTTGCAGTTTGCAGTTTGGAATCGTTCTGGTTGAAAAGAGTTCGACGGCAGTGGTGAGGTGGAGTGCGTCGGGGTCCTTCGGCTTCCCTTTCGACTCGCTGCGCTCGCTCAAGGTTCGCTCAGGATGACGGGGTTGTGGTGGGGTTGAGGAAGGCAATTCAGGCGCTTCGTCCTTTTATCCCAGCGAGCGAGCTCGCCGTGGACCCAATTCGGACTTCGCTTGGGCCTTCGGCAGAGCGGAAGCGCTTCGCGCGGCAATTTGTACCTGGGGCTACGCCCCAGGCTGGTATAGGACGCGCCGTTGGCGCTTGTTCGGAGTTAGCTCTCGTTCGCAATTGGCGATTGTTCGCGGTTGAGGCTGCATCTGTCTGGAGCTAGAGGCTGCGGTTGAGCGGTTATTGACCGGGGAATTTCGATATCGTCCGCGAACATTTGGGCCTGCGGGCCGTATAGGCTGCTAAGCATTCTGTGTTGGGTCCAGAGCTTGTCCGAGGAGGAGGTGCGGCGTGCGGGTGAAGGCGGCGGTGTGGATGTGTGCGGTTGCGGTGATGGGCGTGGGCGCGATGTCGTGCGGAGCGCAGGCGGCGGCGAACGGGGCGAGGCGAGGATCGCTAACAGGTAAGTGGCAGGTGACGGCGGAGTTTTATGGGACGCCGACGTATGGGCCGCTGCAACTGGAGCAGACGGGCGAGAAGCTGACCGGGAACTTTCATGGAGAGAAGCTGGAGGGGACGGTCGAAAAGGGAGACGGCGGAGAGAAGGTACATTTTGTCGCGAAGGACAGCGAGGGCGATACGGATGAAGTGACCGCGACGGTCGTGAATGGCGAGATGAAGGGCGAGGTCGTGTCGACGGGCAGCGGAAACCCGACGGGGCATGATCGGATTCCCTTCACCGCGACGTTGATCAAGCCGATTGTGCGCGGGAATGAGACGCATGAGTTTGTGCCGACGGTGTTCTACCGGTCGTGGTCGCCGATGAACAAGCCGGTGCTGCGGGTGAAGCCGGGAGACACGATCCACACGACGACGGTGGATGCGGGCGGTACCGATGAGAAAGGCCAGCGGAGGGTGATGGGTGGGAATCCGGCGACCGGGCCGTTCTACATTGAGGGCGCGATGCCGGGCGATACGCTGGCGGTGCATATTGTGCGGCTGAAGCTGAATCGGGATTGGGCGATCAGCGATGACGATGTGGTGAGCCGCGCGACGGATGGCGAGCTGACGGTGCGTTTTAAAGATGCCGGCAAGACGGTGCGGTGGAAGCTGGACCGGGTGAATGGGACGGCGTCAGTGGAGACGCCGGGCGAGCATATGAAGACGCTTCACAATTCCGGTGCGGCCGATGCTGGGGTGCGTGGCGACGGCGGTGGGACCGCCGCAGGCTCCTCCGCCGACGGGGGACTCTGGAAGGTATGGCGGGAACATGGACTTCAACGAGATTGGCGAGGGAGCGACGGTGTATCTGCCGGTTTCAAACCCGGGGGCGCTGCTGTACTTCGGCGATGCGCATGCTCTGCAGGGTGATGGAGAACTGAATGGAAATGCGCTGGAGACGTCGATGGATGTGACGGTGACAGTGGATGTGCTGCAGGGCAAACATCTGAACGGGCCGCGGGTGGAGACGGCGGATACGCTGATCGCGATGGGGCTGGGCGGGACGCTGGAGGACGCGCTGAAGGGCGCGACCTCCAACATGGCCGACTGGATTCAGGACGAGTACAAGCTGACGCCGAGCGAGCAGGCGGAGTTCCTGGGCGTGGCGTCAGAGTTCCACATCAGCGAGGTGGCGGACAGGAATGCCGGGGTCGTGCTGAAGATTAAGAAGAAGGACCTGGCGAAGCTGACGAAGTAGGCGTCGGCTTTGACAGGCCGCTGGTGTAGAAGGTGACGAGCTTGCCGAGGAGTTTTTCGGCGAGCTGATCGGTTGTGAGGTCCACATCGGAGATGCCGGGCGCGGTCCAGCGGAGTTGGTCGTCTTCGGGCGAAGGCTGCAGCGCGAAGTCGCGGCGAACCTCATTCTGCGTGTAGGTGGCCAGATAGGGCGAAGCATCGTCTTCTGCCCGGATTTTAGCGAGGTTGAGATCGATCTCGCCGAGCTGAACGGTGCGGTCGCGCCAGTAGATGCGGTTTGCATCCCATGGCCTGCGGGCAGCGGTGAGCCGCATCATGGCGTAGGGGAGCTCGGACCACTCGCGCTCGATGAGCTGAGCTGGAGTTTGCTGCTTCTTTATGTCTTTTGTCGCGGCCTTGAAATTGGGGCGGCCCTGGAGGGGGGCATTCCCGTTATTGCCAAATGAATTGCCAAAGGATCCCAGCACTTATCTTTCTCCTTAACGTGCACGGTCAATCGATTTCCTGGGCCTGGGGACTCCTGCGAGTATAGCTGGAAGAGAGACATAAAGTCTTTGAGTTCATACGATTTTTCGGAGTTGAATTTGTTTCTTTTTTTGCGATGAGGCAGTGGGCTATATGCCTTCTTCAAGCTTCGGCAAAGAGGCATCGTTATACTTCCGTAATGCGTTTTGTACGAGTTGCAGTTGGGTGCTCCGTGATGGCGGCGGGGCTCGGGATGTTTGGAACGAAGCCGGCGTGGGCGTGGGGACGCGATGGGCACATGATGGTGAATCTGCTGGCACAGCAGAATTTGCCTGCGGAGGTTCCGGCGTTCTTGCGCAACGGACACGCGCGTGACGTGATCGAGTGGATGGGACCGGAGCCGGACCGGTGGAAGCAGCGCGATGCGGAGCCGGAGTTGGTGGCGGTGCAGTCGCCGGATCATTTTCTGGATTATGAGTGGGCGATTCTGGCAGCGACGAAGTGTACGGAGGGGGCTTCTGGGAATCCGGGATGCGTCGATGGCTATGTCTTTCCGAAGAAGCGGTATGACTTTATTCGCGCGCTGGCGGCGGCGCAGGCGAAACATCCGGAGCTGAAGCTGGATGAGCGCGTGGGATTTCAACCGTGGCAGGTGGAAGAGGTGTGGCAGCGGTTGAAGTCGGACCTGCGCGAGTACAGAAACGAAGTTGCGGCGAACGAGGACACATCGGGCGTGGAGACAGCGATTCTGTTCGACGCAGGATGGCTGGGGCATTATGTGGGCGATGGGGCGCAGCCGCTGCACAACACGATTCAGTACAACGGGTGGACCGGACCGAATCCGAATGGATATACGACGGAGCATCATATTCATTCGCAGTTTGAGTCGGTGTATGTGAGCGCGAACATCAAGGCCGGCGATGTGTACCCGCTGGTGAAGGCGGCGCAGCCGGTGAAGATTGATGACGAGTGGACGCAGTACTGGAAGTTCCTGGATCACTCGAATGGGCTGGTGGAGAAGGTGTACCAGTTGGAGAAGGCCGGAGGATTTACAGGTGCGGGAACGCCGGAGGCGAAGGCTTTTACAGAAGAGCGGCTGGCTGCAGGTGCGATCGAGTTGAGGGATTTGATTTACTCGGCGTGGGTGCACAGCGCGGACCCGGTTGAGGAGTTTCACGGACCGCAGTGAGGAAATAGCGTCGTTAGTGATAGAGTTGTGACGGGACGAGGTGGGTAACTTCTCTGCGGAAGCTGTGGCACGCGGTGAAGGTGGTGTCGGTGTTCGCCGCGCAGCTGACAAAGCTGGTGGTGACGCGGCCGCGCACGAGGCCGGAGCGCGCGGCCTGGCTGACGGGCTTCTGCAGAGCGGCGCTGCGCGCGGTGGATATGTCCTGGGCGACGCAGGGGCCCGTGCCGATGGACGGCGCGGTAATCACGAACCACCTGAGCTATCTGGATATCGTGGTGCATGCGGCGATCCGTCCGTGCGTGTTTGTGTCGGCGATTGAGACACGAAAGATGCCGCTGATCGGGTGGATCAGCATGATGGCAGGCACGGTGTATGTGACGCGCGGCGGGGGTGGGAGCGCAGAGAAGGCTGCTCAGGGCATGGCGAAGGGATTTCGCGACGGGCTGCCGGTGGTGTTCTTTCCGGAAGGCGGAACATTTGTGGGCGATGAGCCGGCGATGCCGTTTCACAGCGGGCTGCTGGCACAGGCTCTGGAGGCCGGAGCACCGGTGACCCCGGGATTCATCCATTACGAGCTGAGTGCGGAGGATTTGGCGCGCGGCAGGTCGGCGCGGAACGATGTGCACTGGGGACATCAGCCGCTGGTGGGGCACCTTTGGAACTTTCTGGGGTTGCGCGGGCTGAAGGCCGAGGTGCGGTTTGCGGAGGAGCCGATCGCTTTTTCCGCAGTTGCCTACGAGGACCGCAAGGTGGCGGCGGTTGAGGCACGTGACGCAGTGATTGCAATATCTAGTGCGGAAAGCAGCCTTAAGTCGTAGACTGGCGCGTAACTTTCGTACCGGTACCAATACCACGTCCGTAGCACGACTGGGTTACCATTAGTTTCCGGCCCGCTCTGGTTTCTATGTATCTCATTTGGCTCTCTGCGGCTCTGCTGGTCGCGTTTGTTGTCGTCTCGGTGGCTCTGGTGCGTGCGCGCCATCGAAGTGCGCTGCTCTCGGATGAGCTGGCCAGGGCGATGCGGGAGAGCCTGCAACACCAGACCGCGCTGCAGCAGAGAAAACAGCTCGATAATTTGAAGGACGAATTTATCTCGACGGTGTCGCATGAATTGCGCACGCCGCTGACGAGTATTCATGGAGCGCTGGGTCTGCTGTCTTCGGGCAAAGCAGGACACGTGGATGAGAAGGCCGCGAACCTGCTGCGTATCGCGAACAGCAATACGGAGCGGCTGGTCCGGCTGATCAACGACATCCTGGATCTGGAGCGGATGGAGTCGGGACGCGCGCCGCTGCAGATTCGGCGGCTGGAGTTGCGCGATGTGGTGGCGCAGTCGGTGGAGACGATGCGGTCGATGGCCGAGAAGTTCGCCGTCACGCTGGAGATTGTGCCGGAGCCGGCGGAGACCCCGATTTCGTTCGATGGCGACCCGGACCGCATTCAGCAGGTGCTGACCAATCTGTTGTCGAATGCGATTAAGTTTTCGCCGCGGGCAGGATCGGTGAGTGTGTCCACTGCCTCAGACGGCGACAACCTGGTGCTGCAGGTGGTGGATGTGGGCCGCGGCGTTCCACAGGACAAACTGGAGACGATCTTCGATCGCTTTGGGCAGGTGGAGGCTTCCGACGCGCGCCAGAAGGGCGGAACAGGGCTGGGGCTGGCGATCTGCCGGAGCATTGTGGCGCAGCATGGCGGAACAATCTGGGCCGAACGCAACGATACGACGGGCAAGGGGCCGGGAACGACGGTGATCCTGCGTCTGCCGCGGTATTCGAATGTGGAACAAATGGCCACACTGCCTGCGGCTTCCGAGGGATCGATTCTCGTGGTGGATGATGATCCGATTGTGCGCAATGTGGTGCGCGAACATCTGCGGCGGAACGGATACACGGTGATCGAGACAGCGAGCGGCGAAGAGGCACTGGAGGCCGTGGGCAAGCAGCCTGTGGATGCGGTGCTGCTGGACCTGTGCATGCCGGGGATGTCGGGTTGGGAGACGCTGGAGCGGCTGAAGAAGAACGAGAAGACCGCAGAGATTCCGGTGGTAGTGCTGAGTGTGCTCTCGCCCGCGACGCGGACGCCCGATGTGCCGACGACGCAGGGATGGGTTCAGAAACCTTTTCACGAAACTTTGTTGTTGACGGAGATCAGCCGGGCGCTGCACCCGACGAGCGGACCGGGCCGGATTCTGCTGGTGGAGGACGATGAGGACCTGGCGACGGTCGTATTGTCCGGATTTCGAACAATCGGCGAGTCAGGCGCGATCAGCATCGATCATGTGAGTTCACTGGCGGAGGCGGAGAGCTACTGCCAGGAGAATGCGCCAGATCTGCTGATCCTGGATCTGACGCTGCGGGATGGATCAGGATTTGCACTGGTGGATTGGCTGAGGCGACAACCAAAGCTTCGCACTTTACCTCTTGTGGTGTACTCTGGCAGCGAATTGAGCGAGGCTGAGATGGCGCAGCTCAGATTGGGGCCCACTCAGTTCCTGACGAAAGCACGGGTCCAGCCGCGACACGTTGAAGACTTGATACTTGCGATGGTTCGACATTTAGGAAAACCTGCAATGGGATCGGTATCAGCGTAGAATGGCCTCGCAATCTCCTACAGGTTTGTGCATGCGCCGTATTCTCATCATTGATGACGAGGACGACATCCGCGAGGTCGCGGCACTGTCACTTGAATCAGTTGCGGGATGGAGCGTTTTCACGGCTTGTTCCGGCGCCGAAGGCATTCTCGCGGCGCAGGTGGAGCAACCTGACGCAATCCTGATGGACGTGATGATGCCCTCGATGGACGGACCTACAACCTTTCGGGAGATGCAAAGATCGCCCGAGATCGCGAATATTCCCGTTGTGCTTCTTACAGCGAAAGTGCAGGGAGTGGACCAGCGGCGGTTTGCGGGATTGGGCGTTGCAGGCGTGTTGTTCAAGCCCTTCGATCCGCTGACATTGGCTGAGCAGATGGCTGCCACTTTGGGATGGAGTTAGCGACCACAATGGAGTCTGGCTGTCATCCGCCGCCAAGCCGGCGACACGCGACGAACGGGTCTGGCGCGAGGAACGGCTCGGGCACAAGGAACGGGCATGGCTCCAATGGCCACGGTGCTAATGGCCATGGAGTCAATGGCCATAGTGCTAATGGCCACGGTGCCAACGGGCACGCTGTCAATGGGCATGGAAGCAGGCCGGGCGATGTAGCTCGTGAGCTGATCAGCGCGTTGTGGGAGCGCAGTGTGCCGCTGATTACAGATCGTCTGAACGGGCTGGACATTGCGTGCGAGGCCGCGAATTTAGGCAGGCTTTCGCCGATTATGCGGCGCGGAGCGATGGACACGGCGCATAAGCTGGCTGGATCGCTGGGAATGTTTGGATATCCGCGCGGCACAGAGCTGGCGCGCGAGATCGAACAGATGCTGGAGTATGACGGCATCGTGGACGCCGGGATTGTTGCGCGAGCTGGTGGTGGAGCTGCGCGGTTGCCTTCCGCTGTAAGAGCGAGTGTGGCGGGAGTTCGAACTAATTCCCGATTTTTCTAATTACAGGTGAGTGAGGTCCAGACGCCGGCGACGGTGCCGGAGGTGTGGTCGATGCGGAGGTCGACGAAGCTGCCGGCCGGAATCGCAACGGAACCGAGCGCAGGACAGGAGCCGGCGGATGGCGTGCAGGTGAGCGCGGTGTCCTGCATGGTCGTGCCGGAGGTGCCGAGGCGGAGTGTGACGGTGATGGCGCCGGTCTGATTGGATTTCACGTCGAGCTCGGTGGCGGTGCAGGACTGGGGGATCCAGGCGAGGACGGAGTCGCTCTCGTTGGTGGCGGCGTTGGGCGAGTTGAGCGCGTAGTAGAGGTTGTTGAAGCTGGCGGGGTGGTACATCGCGGCGAAGCTGCCGGAGGTGGTTGGGCCGGAGCCGGTGCCGGGTGGGCCGGCGGCTCCTTGCGGGATGCCGAAGTTGAGGATGGCGTTTTGCGGTGGTGCCGGAGTTCGAGACAGTCGCGGCGGAGCCGGGAGGGAGTGTGTTGACAGCGCCCACCGTGATGGTCGCTGCCGTGCCGGCGGGGCCGGTGGGACCCTGGCTTCCGGCCTGAGCGATGACGGTCCAGATTTGCGTGTACTGGTCGGGTTGCTGGTTGGAGCCGGCCGATTGAGCGAGATAGGTCGAGCCGTCGAAGCTTACGGCGTCGTTGGTGGAGTAGAAGACGGCAGGGCGACCACTGGCCGCGAAAGTTCATGCCGGGAGCGCCCGTGGCTCCGGTGGGACCGGCGGGGCCTTGGGGGCCGGGAGCTCCGGCGGCGCCGGTTGGGCCTTGTGGGCCTGTCGGGCCTGTTGCTCCTGCTGTGCCGGAAGGACCGGCGGGACCTTGTGCGGCGAGGAGCATCCAGTAGGCGGGTGAGGTGTCGGGCGGCTGGCCGTGGTTGGAGGCGAGGAGCGAGGCGTAGCTGGAGCCCTTGTACGTGACGACGTCGCCGATCGAGTAGCTGTTGGTGGCGGAGTAGGCGCCGGTGAGATTGAGTCCCTGCCCTGCCGGGCCGGACGGACCTTGCGGGCCGACAGGGCCAGTGAGCGCCTTGAGGGCCGGTTGGACCGGCGAGCCCTTGCCCACCGGCGGGGCCTGCGGGGCCTTGCGGGCCGAGGCCGCCGGCGGAGGCGAAGAGGGTCCAGGCGGAGGGGGATTGGTCAGGCGTGTTGCCGTGGTTGTTGGCGAGGAGCGAGACGTAGCCCGAGCCCTGCCAGAGGACGGCGTCGGCGAGGGCGTAGTTGTGCGCGGGGTCGTAGGGGCCCTGGAAGGTGAGACCGGTGGGGCCGGCGGGACCTTGTGGGCCGGCGGGACCTTGCGGGCCGGCGTCGCCCTTGGGTCCGGTGAGGCCCTGCGCGCCGGCCTGGCCGGGGATTCCCTGCGCGCCTTGCGGGCCGGTTTCGCCGGGTGGGCCGGTAGGTCCGATGGGACCCTGGGCGCCGGTGGGGCCTTGCGGGCCGGGCGAGCCCGTGTTTCCAGCCGGGCCTTGCGCGGTCAGTGCGCCCCAGGCGAAGGGAGATTGGCCCGGAGTGTTGCCGTGGTTGCTGTTGAATGTGGAGACGTAGCTGGAGCCGGAGAAGAGAACGACGTCGCCGATGGTGTAGTTGTGTGTGGGATCGTACGCGCCCTGATAGGCGAGGCCGGGGCCGCCTGCAGGGCCGGTGGGGCCTTGCGGGCCGGTTGGACCGGCGGGGCCTTGAATGCTTGCTCCGGCGGGGCCGGTAGGACCTTGCGGGCCGGCTGGACCAGCGGGCCCTGGCACGCCGGTCGCTCCGAGCGCGAGCGTTCCCCAGGCCCATGGCGTGGAGGATGGCGTGTTGCCATGGTTGGCGTCGGCGAGAGAGACGTAGGTGGAGCCGCCGAAGGTGACGACAGAGCCCTGGGCGTAATTGGTGCTTGAGGCGTAGGCACCCTGGTAGACGAAGGCGCTGGCGCCGGAGGCTCCGGCTGGGCCTGCGGGGCCCTGGGCGCCTGCAGGGCCAGTCGCGCCGGCTGGGCCTTGTGGGCCTGCGGGGCCGGCAGGACCTGCTGGACCGGCTGGGCCCTGAGGACCTACGCTGCCGGAGCCGGTGCTGCCGGCGGCGAGCGCTATCTCGAGCTCGGGGGCGTGGGCGGTTTGGTCGTTTTCCTTGCTGTCGAACTGGAGGACGGCGGAGGGGGCGGTGAGCGCAAGGCCGTTGTTGCTGGACGGTGAGGTGACCCAGGACTGGACGGCGGAGGTGACGTCGACCGTGATGAATTCGCCGGCGCGGAGACCTGTGCGGAGCCGATCGCGGAGCCCGTGGCGGGGAGGGTGTTGAAGGTGACGCTGTACTCGCCCCAGGCGGCGGTGATTTGTGCGATCGGACAGCATGCCGGGGGTGTCGGCACGGTTGCAGTAGAGCCGAAGAGTGGCGCGGGTGATCTGGGCGGCAGTGGTGCCCGAAGGAAGGACGCCGAGGTCGAACTGGACGAGGGCGGTGTAGCCGCCGCCGACGTTGAGATTGGTGAGCGTGCCGGAGTTGACGTCAGGCTGTGCGGTGGAGACGTGGGAATCGGCGACGAGGGTGGCCTGAACGGCAAGGGCTGGCGGCCCGGCGACGAGTATTACAAACGCGCAGAGAACACCCTTCCAGATTGCCCGACAACGTGGTCCCGACAAACTCAAGCCCTCACAACGATCCCAGCTCAGCGTTTCACGTCGCTACAGGGAAGCGGCGAAAAAGAGTGGATTACTCCCTTGTTTGTAGCGTTGTGAGGCACTCGTTGCAATAGCACGGCGGCTTATTTTTGAGGGAATTTTCGGCGACCAGATTCTCTCAGGGGCAAAAGCCCATGGAATCGGAAGCGCTCGCAGCGGACGGGCCAAACGCGTCCTCTTCAAGGCGATTTTTGCTGGCGGAGGAGCGGGCCGGAGCTACACTGCTGGCATGGCCAGTCTGCCGCCAGGACGAAGGAGTGCACTGCTGTCGGTTGGCGTCCATGCGGCCGTCATCGGCGTGCTGGCGCTGATGATGCGGGTGCATGGGCCGGCGCTCGCTCCGGAGCATCTGCCGGGAACGGCACAGGGCACGGTGCTGATGTTCAACTACCAGACTCTTGGAGCGCCTCCGGGCTCGACGACGGCGAAGGCTCGCGAGCAGGCGAAGGGACCGGCGATGCCGCGGCCGGCAAAGAGCCTGACCGACAAGGCGAAGCAGCTGACGCAGGCGGCGACGAATGAGGCGCCGGGCAACGCGGCGGATGGATCCGAAGGCGACGGCAATATCAGCATCGCGCTGGTGCAGTTTCATCCGCGGCCGACACCGGATCTGTCGACACTGTCGCCGGGAACGAGTGGCGATGTGGTGCTGGATGCGCTGATCGATGCGCAGGGGCACATCTCGCGTTTGTCGGTGACGAAGAGCCTGGGACCGAACGTGGACAGCCAAGTGATCGCGACGGTGCAGACGTGGACCTTCACTCCGGCGACGCGCAACGGGACGCCGATCGCGAGCGAGCAGGAGTTGCTGTTTCATTACGAGCGGCGCGGAAGCGCGGCTTAGCCTGCCTCATTAATTTCCCGCGGTATCTTCAGCCGCAGCCGGTATTCGGCACGCGGCATTCGACGATCCACAGAAAACTTCGTTTTCCACATTTCTTAGTGACATACAAATGAATGTTCCACGGGGAACATTCCTGTTCCACGCTCATTTCATGGTCAGAAGCATCACCTGGTCTTCGAGGAAGACGGTGAGGAGCAGGCTGCGGCCGTCGGGGGAGACGGTGATGTTGCGCGGGAAGTAGCCGGTCTTGATGGTTTGCAGGAAGGTGGGCTTGGCGGGGTCGGTGAGGTCGATGACCGTGGCGTTGCCGGGAGCGTTGGAGAAGCGGTTGGAGTTGGCGACGAGCAGCTTGCGGTCGTGATCGAAGAGACCGAGGCCGACGGGCGCCTGGCCGTTCGTCTCCATGGAGCGGAGGAAGGCGTGGTCGGGGTCGTGCTCAAGCGCGGCAGCGTCGAAGACGAGGACGTTGTCGTCGCCGCGGGCGGTGACGTAGACGGTGTGGCCGTCGGAGGAGACGGCCTCGCGGACGGGAGAGCAGCCGGCGTTGACGAGGCGGAGTGTGGCGTCGCGCTCGTGCTGCGGGCTGTAGTCGGTGGGCGGCGCGGCGGCTTTGGCGACGTCGATGACGAAGAGGCCGCCGTTGACGTTGGTGGGGCCGCCGGGGGCCTGCAGGCAGTTGCCATGCTGGAGTTCCGGGGTGCCATTGCCGGCGAGGCGTTCGGGGAGGTCCTTGGCGAGAATCTCGTCGACGGCGTAGAGGCGGGTGCCGTCGGGTGAGAGGGTGATGCCGGGCGTGGCGCGCGGAGTGGGTAGCTGGGCGATGGCTTCGGGGACGGGCTGGCCCTTGGGGTCGCGGCGAATGGCGATGATGCCGACGCTGCCCCCGTGCAGGTACTCGTTGGCGACGAACACGGTTTTGCCGTCGGGCGTGGCGGCGAGGTAGCCGGAGCCGGGACGGTCACCCTGGGAAAGAACGTGCGGCGCGGCGTTGCCTTCGAGCGCTTTGTCGAGCGGAAGGAAGGCGACGCCGGCGTTGGAGAGGCCGACGGCGAGCAGGCCGGTGTTGGGAATGAGAACGATGCCCTGCGCGGGATCGTGGCCGAGGGGTTGCCAGGCGACGCGCTTGAGCCTGGGACCGTCGACGCGGAAGACTTCAATGCCGGACTCCAGGGGCTGGCGCGTGACGGTGACGAGGACGTGCTGACCGTCGGGCGTCCAAATGGCCTGTGTGGGATGACCGCTGGTGTTGAAGGTGCGGGTGTCGAGGATTTGTGCGGAGGCGACAGCGGAGAGACCGAGTGCGGCTGCAAGGAGCAGAGAACGCATGGAGAAACCATATAGTGCGGCGGGTGCTCTGTCAGCGATGGAGTAACAAACTTTCCGCGAACGGCGGTTCGCCGTATTCTTGAGCCCTATGCAATCAGAGACGAATGCGACCGAGACTGAGTTCAATACGCCGGGCCATCTTCCCTCACCCGACCGGCTGGTGAATGTTCCGCGGCTTGTAACAGCGTTTTATGCGCGGCATCCGGATGTGGCGAATCCGAGCGAGCGTGTGAGCTTCGGAACGAGCGGACACCGCGGGTCGTCGCTGCATACGAGCTTCAATTACGCGCACATTCTCGCGATCACGCAGGCGATCTGCGAGTATCGCGCGAATGAGGGAACGACGGGGCCGCTGTTTCTGGCGCAGGATACGCATGCGTTGAGCGAGCCGGCGTTTACGACGGCGCTGGAGGTGCTGTCGGCGAACGGCGTGCACGTGCTGATCGATAGCGAGTTGGGGTATACGCCGACGCCCGCGCTGTCGCACGCGATTCTGAAGCACAACGCGGAGGTGAAGGACCGGCCTGCCGATGGCATCGTGATTACGCCGTCGCATAATCCGCCGGAGGATGGCGGCTTCAAGTACAACCCGCCGACGGGTGGACCGGCGGACACGACGGCTACGAAGTGGATTGAGAATCGCGCGAATGAGTTGATTGGCGCGAAGCTGCAGGGCGTGAAGCGGCTGGCGTATCACCGTGCGGTTTCGGCGGAGACGACGCAGAAGTATGACTTTATTTCGTCGTATGTGGACGACCTGCCAAACATTATTGATATCGATGCAATTCGGAATAGCGGGCTTGAAACTGGCGGTGGATCCGCTGGGCGGCGCGGGTGTGCACTACTGGCCGCGCATTGCGGAGCAGTACAAGTTGCCGCTCGAGGTGCTGAACAAGTATGTCGATCCGACGTTCCGGTTCATGACGCTGGATTGGGATGGGCGCATTCGCATGGATTGCAGCTCGCCGTATGCGATGGCGTCGATGATTGCGAAGAAGGATAAGTACGACGTGGCGTGGGCGTGCGATACGGACCATGATCGGCATGGCGTGGTGACGCGCAGCGCGGGGCTGCTGAATCCGAATCACTATCTGGCGGTGTGCATTCAGTATCTGTTCACGCACAGGCCGGAGTGGAATGAGAAGGTGGGCATCGGCAAGACGCTGGTGTCGTCGAGCATGATTGACCGGGTGGCGAAGGGCTGGGACGAAGGATGCTGGAGGTGCCGGTCGGGCTTCAAGTGGTTCGTGGATGGACTGCTGGATGGCACGCTGGGGTTTGTGGGCGAGGAGTCGGCGGGCGCGAGCTTTTTGCGGCGCAATGGCAAGGTGTGGACGACGGACAAGGATGGGCTGATCTGCGGTCTGCTGGCCGCGGAGATGACGGCGACGACGGGCAAGGATCCGGGACAGTTGTACGGCGAGTTGACGGCGAAGTACGGCGCGCCGGTGTATCAGCGGATTGATGCGGCGTGCTCGAAGGAGGACAAGGCGAAGCTTGCGAAGCTGTCAGCCTCGCAGGTGACGGCGAAGGAGCTGGCGGGCGATCCGATTACGGCGATCCTGACGGAGGCGCCGGGGAATGGTGCGGCGATTGGCGGGCTGAAGGTGACGACCGACGAAGGATGGTTTGCGGCGAGGCCGAGCGGCACGGAGGATGTCTACAAGATTTATGCCGAGAGCTTCAAGGGCGAGGAGCATTTGAAGCGGATTCAGGAAGAGGCGAAGGCGCTGGTGAGCGCGGCGCTGAAGGGCTAGTGTGTTCCTCAAGCGTTCGTGGGTATTGAGAGAGGCAAATACAGGGGTCTCTCCACTGCGCTTCGCTCCGGTCGAGATGACGAAAGTTGTGGTGAGGAGGTTTTGTGGCTGAGCAGGCTCCGCTGAAGTTTGTCTTCTACATCGCCGCGCCTGCGGAGAAGGTGTGGGAGGGATTTGTTTCTGCGGAATCGAACCGCGCGATTTTCTCGACTGATTTTGAGATCGAGCTAAAGCCGGGCGGTCAGATTGCGTGGGTGGGCACGGGGCCGGATGGCAAGCGCGTGACGTATGTGCACGGCGAGGTGATCAAGGCTGAGCCGCCGAAGGTGCTGCAGTACACGTTTGCGATCGGGCCTGCGGGGAAGTTCTCGCGCGTGACGGTGGAGCTCACGCAGGAGACTGAGGCGACGAAGGTGGTTGTGACGCATGATCAGTGGGCGGAGGATGATGCGATGTACGCGCCGACGATCGGATGGATGGCCGCGGATTTTGTCGCGGTTGAAGACGCTGATCGAGACGGGCAAGACGTTCAAGCCGCACTGATGTGTGCGGCTATGGAGAAAGAGACGGCGATACTCCCAGGGCTAAAGCCGCTGCGCGCTTCGACGAGATGAGAGACCCGAGGCTAGAGCCGTCGGGCTGTACCTAGAAGCAAAAGATCTATCGCGACATCTCAGCTCTTCGCGGCTACCTGGAAGCAAAAACGAAATTCACTTCAGCCTCGGGTTAACGAGAGGCAAAAAGAACTTCACTTCAGCCTCGGGCTACCGTAGAAGCAAAAGCAGATTCCCTTGCACCCCCGCGAGCAAGCTTGCCGGGGACCGCACCCCGGGAATGACACGAAAGAAAAGCAAGAGCAAATTCAGGCTGCTTATGCGGTGACGGCGTGGCGAAGGTGGGGGCGGACGCGTTCGAGTGCGGCTTCGGCGGTGAGGCCGTACTTTGCGCGGAGGGATTCGACTTTGCCGTGCTCGATGAACTGGTCGGGCCAGCCGATGCGGACGACGGGTGTTTCGATTCCCTGCTCCGCGAGGCTTTCGAGCACTGCGGAGCCGAAGCCGCCGGCGAGGACGTGGTCCTCGAAGGTGACGAGCAGTCGAGCAGCGCTTCGCGTAACGCGCGATGCATTCGTGATCGACGGGCTTGGCGAAGCGCGCGTTGATGACGGCGACGCTCTGGCCTTCCTTGCGGAGCATTGCGGCGAGGCGTTCGGCTTCGGGCAGCAGGCCGCCGAGCGAGAAGATGGCGACGTCGGTGCCGTCGCGCAGAACTTCGGCTTTGCCGATCTCGAGAGCTTGCGGGCTTTCTTTCACCGGAGCGCCGGGGCCGATGCCGCGCGGATAGCGGATGGCGCTGGGACCGTTGTGCTGGAGCGCGGTGAACATCATGTCCTGGAGCTCGTCTTCGTCCTTCGGGTCCATGTGGATGATGTTGGGGATGCCGCGCAGGTAGCTGATGTCGAAGAGGCCGTGGTGCGTCGGGCCGTCGTCGCCGGAGAGGCCGCCGCGGTCCATGCAGAAGACGACGGGGAGTTCCTGCAGGGCGACGTCGTGCACGACCTGATCGAAGGCGCGCTGGAGGAATGTGGAGTAGATGGCGCAGAACGGGCGGAAGCCCTTGGTGGCCATGCCGGCGGCGAAGAGCACGGCGTGCTCCTCGGCGATGCCGACGTCGAAGTAGCGATTGGGGTGGTGCGGGCGGAAGAGGTCGAGCGCGGTGCCGTTGGGCATGGCCGCGGTGATGGCGACGACCTTGTCGTTCATGTTCGCGAGCTTGGTGAGGCTCTCGGCGAAGACTTCGGAGTAGGTCTTCTGGCCGGTGGGTTTCGTTTCGCCGGTTTCGGGATCGTACGGACCGAGGCCGTGGAACTTCTTCTGCTTTTCGAGCGCGGGCTGGAAGCCGCGGCCCTTCTGCGTGATGGCGTGCAGGATGACGGGGCGATCGAGCTGCTTGAGGAAGCGGAAGGTCTCGATGAGCATCGGCAGATTGTGGCCGTCGATGGGGCCGTAGTAGCTAAGGCCGAACTCTTCGAAGATCATGCCGCGGCCGACGATGCCCTTGGCGGCCTCTTCGGCCTTGCGCGCGATGTGGCGCGCAGCTTTGCCGCCGAACTTTTCGACGAGGCCGGCGGCGCGATCGTGCAGGTTGATGTAGGTGGGATTGGTGGCGATCTTGTGCAGGTACTCGGCGATGGCACCGACGTTTTTGTCGATGGACCACTCGTTGTCGTTGAGCACGATGATCATGCGCTTCGTCTGCGCGGCGACGTTGTTCAGCGCTTCGAAGCTGATGCCGTTGGTGAAGGCAGCGTCTCCGGCGAGCGCGACGATGTGCTCCTTGCCGCCGGCCATGTCGCGCGCGACGGCCATGCCGAGCGCGGCGGAGAGCGCGGTGCCCGCGTGACCGGCGCCGAAGCTGTCGTGCTCGCTTTCGGTGCGGAGCATGAAGCCGTTGAGGCCCTCGGGCTGGCGGATGGTGTCGAAGCGGTCTTCGCGTCCGGTGAGCAGCTTGTGGACGTAGCTCTGGTGCGAGACGTCGAAGACGAAGCTGTCGCGGGGCGTGTCGAAGACGTAGTGCATGGCGATGGTCAGCTCGACCACGCCGAGGTTCGGCCCGATGTGACCGCCGGTCTTGGCGACGCCGGTGATGAGGCGCTCGCGTATCTCTTCGGCCAGTCTTTCCAGTTCAATTAATCCAAGCCGCTTCACGTCCGCGGGCGACTTGATTCTGCTGAGGTACTCACTCATTCCTGCAACTCGTTTCGCAATAGCTGTTAGCTTTCGGCTTCATTTTGCGCCGGAACAGCGACTTTTCAGTGTATCAAGTGAGGAGCTATCGGCCGTATTGCAAGAGCTTCGGTTTGCGGTAGCATGGCTCGCATGAAATTCAAGGCCCTTGCGATTGTGTTGTCCCTGCAGCTTGCCGGCACTGCTTTCGTTCACGCGCAACAGGTTCTTCCGCTATGGCCTCATGGCACTCCGGAGCCGCCGCAAACGACGGAGCCGGAGACGAACATGACTGGATGCGGCAGGGCATCGCACAAACCGTTTGACGAATATTACGCAGCCGTCGATGACAGTTTTTCTTCCAGCACATTCGATGGGAGTTACGTCAGCGGCCGTTGTGTTTCCGGGTGGAAGCTATCAGCGGCTGGCATGGGACAAAGAGGGCCTCGATGTCTGCCGATGGCTGAACTCGATTGACATGGCGTGCCTGCTGGTGAAGTATCGCGTGCCTGAGGAGGGACACTATCCGGAGAATCGTGCGGACCTGCAGGACGCGCAGCAGGCGATGCGTGTGGCGCGTGCGCATGCGGAGGAGTGGCACATCAATCCGGTGCGGATCGGAGTCATCGGATTCTCGGCGGGCGGACATCTTGCGGTGACGCTCTCGAATCATTTTGACGACACGAGCGTGGAGAGCACGCCGGCAGCGGCGGATGTGGACACGAAGATCAATGCGCGGCCGGAGTTCGCGATCCTCGGCTATCCCGCGTATCTGCCGACAGGTGAGGACAAGAGAGACCTTGACCCGAACCTGATGCCGAATCCGCGGACGCCGCCGACGTTCATCATCCAGGCGGAGAATGACAAGACGTACATCGACAGCTCGCTGGTGTACTTTCGCGCGCTGAAGGATGCGGGCGTTCCGGCGGAGCTTCACTTGTATGCGAGCGGAGGGCACGGCTTCGGCATGCGTCCGGTGGGGATGCCGGAGGAACATTGGGGTGAGACGGCGACGGAGTGGCTGCGCAGAATCGGCATGCTGCCGCAGGCGATGACGACAGCGAAGACGATGCCGGAGCCTGTGACGCCGGAACCCTGCCCTTCGCATCAGGTCGCGGTCGGCCGGCCCGCGGCGCCGGCGAGTATGCCGGCAGGACCGCCGGATAATCCGAACTGCCTGTAGTGAATTTGCCGGACTAGTCGATTGCGGCTTCGAGCGCTGCGGGCGATGGCTCTTCGGTGCGGAAGGCGTTCTCCCACTTGGCGACGACGGCGCTGGCGAGGCAGTTGCCGACGACGTTGACGGTGGTGCGTCCCATATCCATGATCGTGTCGACGCCGAGGAGGACGAAGATGGGCTCCATCGGTAAGTGGAAGGTGGAGACGGCGGCGAGCAGGACCACAAGCATGGAGCGCGGAACGCCGGCGACGCCTTTGCTGGTGAGCATGAGCGTGAACATCAGTGCGAGCTGTTCGCCGAGGCCGAGGTGCATGCCGCCGGCCTGCGCGATGAAGATCGAGGTGACGGCGAGGTAGAGCGTTGAGCCGTCGAGATTGAAGCTGTAGCCCGCGGGGATGACGAACGCGACGATGCGGCGCGGAACGCCGAAGGCCTCCATCTGCTCCATGGCGCTGGGCAGCGCGGCCTGGCTGGTGGAGGTGGCGAAGGCGATAGTGGCGGGCTCGGCGACTGCGCGCAGAAAGCCCATGACGGGGACGCGAAAGAGGAGCGCGACGGGAAGGAGCACGCAAACTCCGAAGACGACGAGTGCGATGTAGAGCGTGAGCAGAAGCTTGCCGACGTTGACGAGAACGCCGAGGCCGAGGCCGCCGACGGTGAAGGCCATCGCACCGGCGACGCCGACGGGAGCGAAGTACATGACGATGTTGGTGAAGCGGAACATGACCTCGGCGAGGCTTTCGCAGAAGCGCAGCATCGGCGCGCGTTTGGACTCCTGCATCATGGCGAGCGCGATGCCGAAGAGGATTGCGAAGACGGCGACCTGGAGGATCTGACCTTCGGCGACGCTCTTGGCGATGTTCTCCGGGAAGATGTGGATGAGGAAGTCGTTCCAGTGCGTGGGCGGCGGAGCGGCGGCCTGCGTGCTGCCGGGAGTGAACGCGAGCCCGACGCCGGCTTTGCTGATGTTGATGGCGAGCAGGCCGATGGCGAGCGCGATCGTGGTGATGACTTCGAAGTAGACGAGCGACTTGATGCCCATGCGGCCGACGCTCTTGATGTCGCCGTGGCTCGCGATGCCGACGACGAGCATCGCGAAGATGAGCGGAGCGACGACGCACTGGATGAGCCGGAGGAAGATGTCGGAGAGGAAGCGCATCTGCACGGCGAACTTCGGAGCGTCGAAGCCGAGCTCCGCGCCGACGACCATCGCGACGAACATCCAGACGGAGAGGCTGCGGCGCAGCACGGCGAAGCGAGCAGAGCGAGGACGCCAAGGATGCGAAGAATAAGCGCGGCGGCGTGCGGGCCGTGCAGTGCGGCGAGGATGATTCCGGCGGAGAAGGCGAGAATGCCGGCAAGGAGCGCGGCGGCTTCGCGGGCACGAGACGGCCGGGCGACTGTGTCTTTCTGCATCGTGCGCGGAAGGATATCAATCTCTGCATGGCATGCGCGCGGACGACAATGTAGGATGGCTGTCACATCTGAAAACTCTTCTGGGAGTGATGCCTGTGCGTTTGCGTCTTGCCGCTGTTGTCAGCCTTGCCGTGTCCCTGTCGGTTCCCGCCTTCGCCGCCGATCCTCATCCGCACATCCTGCAGCAGCCCTCGATCAGCAAGGACCTGATTGCGTTCAGCTACGCGGGCGATCTGTGGACGGTGCCACGCGCGGGCGGACGGGCCATGCGTCTGACGACCGGCGTCGGCATCGAGAGCCAGCCGATCTTCTCACCGGATGGCCGGACGATCGCCTTCACGGGCGAGTACGACGGCAATACGGACGTCTTCACGATTCCAGCGACGGGCGGCATTCCGAAGCGGATCACCTATCATCCGGCGGCAGACGTTGCGGTCGGATGGACACCGGATGGCAAGAAGCATCATCTTCCGCTCGAACCGCGATTCGGCGAGCCGCTATACGCAGCTCTTTGAGATTTCGGCGGAGGGCGGCGTCGAGAAGACGGCTGCCACTGCCGACGGCGTATGAGGGCGCGCTCTCGCCGGACGGATCGCGCATTGCGTACAACCCGCTGGGGCCGGGCTCTGGCGTTCAACTTCACGACCTATGTTTCGTGGGGCAACTATCACGGCGGGCTGGCGCCGGCGCTTTGGATCACGACGCTGCCGGGACTGGAGTCGATCGAAGTGCCGCATGAGACTTCGGCGGACTATTCGCCGACGTGGGCTGATGGGAAGCTGTATTTTCTCTCGGGGCGCAAGGGTCCGATCACGGTCTACAGCTACGACGCGTCAAGCAAGGCTGTGGCCGAGGTGTATCACAACACCGGGCCGGACATTCATTCACTCGCGAGCGATGGACACACGCTGGTCTTTGATCGGCTCGGAGAGCTGTACACGATGGAGCCGGGCGGGCAGCCGCATCTCGTCGACGTGGATGTGACGGGCGATCTGCCGGATGTGCGGCCGCACTTCGTGAAGGTCGCCAACGAGATTCAGCACATGTCGCTGTCGCCGACGGGGATTCGTATCGCGGTCGAGGCACACGGCGAGATTCTTACGGTGCCGGCGAAGAACGGACCGGTCCGCAATCTGACGAACTCGCCCGGCGTGATGGAGCGCGGACCCGCGTGGTCGCCGGATGGGCAGACGGTGGCGTTTTTCTCCGATGAGCCCGGAGCCGATGGCAAGCCCGGCTTGTACAAGCTGCACGTCGTTTCGCAGACGGGCTCAGGCGCGGTGAAGAAGTTCGCGCTGGCGCCGGAGCCGGCGTACTACTTCGACGTAGTGTGGTCACCGGACTCGAAGCTGATTACGTTCTACGACAACCACCTGCGGCGCTATGTGCTGGACACGACAAGCGGCAAGCTGACAGAGGTTGGAGAGCCGGATACTTTCGGCGGATTTTCCTACGAGACGCATGCAGTGGCGTGGTCGCCGGACTCGAAGTGGATGGTGTATCCGCGGTCGATGCCGAACCATCTGCACTCGCTGTTTCTGTACTCGGTGGAGAAGGGTACGTCGACGCAGTTGACCGACAACATGGCCGACGCGCACACGCCTGCGTTCGATCGCAACGGCAAGTATCTGTACTTCCTCGCGAGCAACAATGAGGGCGCGACGGAGGCAGGGCTCGATATGACGAGCGATCTCTACAACGTCACGAACTCGATCTACTCGCTCGCGCTTTCGGCGAAGACGCTCTCGCCGGTTGCGCCGGAGAGTGACGACGAAAAGGCGGCGGCGCAGGTAAAGGAAGAGGCGAAGGAAAAGACTGACGTGACGCCAGCGGGCGCGACCGCGCAGGAGAACAAGGAGGCGACGGAGCATCCCACCCTGCCGCAGAAGCCCACGACCACCCAAAGCCGACGGAGATCGACATCGCGGGTGCGAGCCTGGATGTGATTGCGGGACGCATTGCGCCGCTGCCGCTGCCGCCGCGCAACTACACGGATCTCTCGACCGGGAAGCCGGGCACGATTTACTTCGTCGAGAGCACCGGACAACAACGGCTTGGAGGAGGCGGCGGCGATAAAACGCTGAGCCGGTTTGTGCTCGAGGGGCGCAAGACGGAGAAGCTCGCCGAGCATGTGGAGAGCTTTGAGATCTCGGCCGACGGCGAGAAGATGCTGCTGCGGATGGGCAATCCGGAAGAGGGCGGACAACCGCCGGCAGGCGCAGATTCGCGTCCGGCGCCGAAGCTGTTCATCGTATCGGCGACCGCACCGGTGAAGCCCGGCGACGGCGCAGTGAACATCAGCAACCTCGAGGTAAGGGTTGATCCCGCGGCCGAGTGGAAGCAGATGTATCACGAGATCTGGCGCATCGAGCGCGCGTACTTCTACGACCCGCACTATCACGGCGTGAATACGGTCGAGGAGGAAAAGCTCTTTGAGCCCTACGTCGACTCGATCGCCTCGCGCGCGGACCTCAACTACATCTTCCAGGAGATGCTGACGGGCTTTTCGGTCGGGCATCTGCGCGGTCACGGCGGCGCGATCCCCGAGGCGCAGCGCGTGCCGGGCGGTCTGCTGGGCGCGGATTACAAGATCGACAATAACCGCTACTGCATTGCGAAGATCTACACCGGCGGCTCGTGGTCGCCGAACGTGAAGGCGCCGCTGGCGCAGCCGGGGCTGAACGTGCACGTCGGCGATTGCATTCTCGCGATCAATGGCCAGAACGTGACGGCGGCGACGAACATTCAGGAGCCGCTGGAAGGCACGGCCGGTCACGCGGTGACGCTGCGTGTTGGCTCGGCAAACGGCGACGGAGCGCGCGACATCTCCGTGATCCCAATTCCGAACGAGCTGCAACTTCGCAATGCGGAGTGGATCGAAGCGAACCGGCGCAAGGTCGATGAGCTTTCGGGCGGCAAGCTGGCGTACGTCTACCTGCCCGACACCGGAAACGGCGGATTCACGAACTTCAATCGCTACTTCATGGCGCAGACGAACAAAGAGGGCGTGGTTGTCGACGAGCGCTACAACGGCGGCGGACAGGTGGCCGACTACATCGTCGAGGTGCTTGGCCGGCACATCGAGGGCTACTGGTCGCCGCGTTACGGCGCTATCGAACACACGCCGAACGCCGCGATCTATGGGCCGAAGGTGATGATCATCAACGAGTCGGCCGGCTCCGGTGGCGACGCGCTGCCGTGGCTGTTCAAGTACAACAAGCTCGGCACGGTGGTGGGCAAGCGCACGTGGGGCGGTCTGGTCGGCATCAGCGAAATCCCCGTGCTGATGGACGGCGGCGAGGTGACGAGCCCCAGCGTCGCCTTCTTCTCGCCCGCGGGCAAGTGGGATGTCGAGAACCACGGCGTCGACCCGGATGTGACGGTCGAGCAGGACCCGAAGGCGGTGGCGGAGGGGCACGATCCGCAGCTGGAACGGGCCGTGGCCGTTGCGCTGGAGCAACTGAAGCAGAACCCGCCGCCGGAACCCCACCGCCCGGCCTACCCGAACTACCACCAGGCGCAGTAGCGACCCTCGGCGTGGGAAGGCGGACCGACGTAGACTGCTGGCATGTCTCGTCTGTCCGCCGCCTTGGCCTTCGCGCTTCCGCTCGGTTTTGCCCTCATTCTCTGCCCTGCCCGCGCGCAGCGGCAGCCGTCGATGCCTCCGCCGGTTCCTGCTGCGCCGGACAAGCACACCCTGATTCCGATGCAGAACCCGGCCATCTCGCCCGGAGCGCTGGAGCTGGTGAAGCTGGAGGGCGACTTCGAGAACGCGGTGGCCAAGGGCGGCGGGAAGGCGTTCGCCTCGTGGTTTGCGGACGATGGGGTGACGTTGAACAACGGGAGGCCCGCCGTGCAGGGACAGCCTGCCATCGCCGGGCAGGCCAACTGGGACCCCAAAACCTACCAGCTGACCTGGTACGCCGAGGGCGCCCAGATGGGGCCTTCCGGCGATACGGGCTTCACCTGGGGCCATTACGAGGCCCACGGGCAGGACGCCAAGGGCCAGCCGACCACGACCTCAGGACGATATATCACCTTCTGGAAGAAGGTGAACGGGCACTGGAAGGTGGCTCTGGACGCCAGCGCCGACGACGCTCCACCCGTGATGCCGCAGCCCTGAGAAATCCACAGAAGGCCCACCGGCAGAATAAGTTGCCTCGACCATCGGTTCGCCGCTTAGCGCGAAAGTGGCAGCCACAGCCCCGCGTACAATTCGTATTCTCATTTACGTAGCAATGATCGAACTAAGTCCGCTCAACTCGACGCTTGAGCAGCCTCGCCTGCAGGCCCTGAGAAACTATGACCTGCGCGAGGCGCCACACGATTCCGCACTGGACGACATCGCGCGCCTGGCCGCACACGTGTGCAATGCACCGGTCGGTGCGGTGACAGTCGTCGAGCGGGATGAGGTGTTGCTCGTCGGCCGCTACGGCATCGAGCAGACCTCGGCTCCGCGGCGCACGCTTCCCTGCGAAACCACGATCAATGGCGACGGCCTCTACCAGATTCCTGACGCGCGCCGCGACCCCGAGTATGCGCCCAACGGCATTCCCGTCGGCGACAAGCGTTATCGCTTCTATGCCGGCGCTCCGGTACTCACGCCGGACTCCGTCACGATCGGCTGCGTCGTGGTGCTCGACACCTCAGCGCGCAAACTGACGCCTCAGCAGTTCGAGGCGCTCGAGTCTCTGTCGAATCTCGTCACCACGCGGCTGGAGCTCGCGCGGCGCGTGCGTGAGAACGGACAGTCTTCGCGTGCACGCCAACGCGTTGAGACGGCACTCACGGTTGAGCGCAACTTCGTCTCTGCCGTGCTCGACACCGTCGGCGCCCTGGTCGTGGTCTTCGACACCGCGGGACGTATCGTGCGCTTCAACCGAGCCTGCGAGATTATCTCCGGCTATCAGTCGTCGGACCTCATCGGCAAGTTCGCATGGGAGCGGTTGATTCCGAAAGACGAGATTCCGGAGTACGTCGATAACTTCCAGCGCATCCGCAACGGGCAGTTCCCCACCACATACGAAAATTACTGGCTCGCGTCCGATGGCGTGCGCCGGCGCATCTCGTGGTCGGCGACGGCGATGCTCGACTCACACGGGCAGGTCGCGTTCGTCATCGCCACCGGCATTGATGTCACGGTCCAGCGCGTCGCGGAGACTGCCATTCGCGAGAGCGAATCGCGCTATCGCCAGATCGTCGAAGGTTCGCTCGGTCTGGTCTGCACGCACGACATGGACGGCAAGATTCTCTCCATCAACGAGCATGGCGCGTCCGGGCTCGGCTACACCGTGCAGGAGGTCGTGGGCAAAATGCTGCAGGACTTCACCGAGCCGGAGCGCCGCAGCCTGCTCGAAAACTACTTTGAGGATCTGCGCAGCAAGGAAGAGGCGCAGGGACTGCTCCATCTGCGCAATGCACGCGGCGATGAACGCGCCTTCGCGTATCGCAATCGCGTCGTGGCTCCGGTGGACGGCGAGCGCTACGTGCTCGGCTTCGGCGTCGATGTGACGGATCAGATCCGCGCCGAGGCGCAGCTCAACACGCTGAGCCGGCAGAGCGACTCCGTGCTGGAATCCGTAGGCGATGGCATCTTCGCGCTTGATCTCGAAGGCCGCATCACGCTCGTGAATCCTGCAGCGGCGCAAATGCTCGGCTACCGGCAGGAGGAGATTCTCGGCCGCAACATGCACGAGCTCATCCATCACACGCGCGTCGATGGCTCCGCGTATCCGAAGGAGGAGAGTCCGATCCAGGCGAGCCTCGAGCACCTCTCCACTGTGCGTATCGCGAACGAGGTGTTCTGGCGTAAGGACGGCAGCAGCTTCGCCGTCGAGTACGTTGCACGGCCGCAGATCGAAGCCGCTCTCGACAACGAGCCGGCGGCGCTCGAATCTGTGAAGAGCAATCCCAGACCATGGTTTGGTGCGAGTACAGAAATAGAAGATGCGCTCGCGGAGACGGAAGATCTTTCCGGAGTGGAATCGGAGACGATGCTCGCCAACGGCGAGCGCGGTCGCGCCGTTGGTGTGGTCGTCGCCTTCACAGACATCAGCGAGCGCAACGCACTCGATCGCATGAAGGACGAGTTCATCTCGACGGTTTCGCACGAGCTGCGCACGCCGCTCACGTCGCTGCGCGCGGCACTCGGCCTCGTCTCCGGTGGCGCACTCAACGCGCGGCCCGAGAAGATGCGCCAGATGATGGAGATCGCCATCGGCAACACGGATCGCCTCGTTCGCCTGGTCAATGACATTCTCGACCTCGAGCGCATCGGCTCCGGCAAGGCAGAGCTGCACTTCGCGCCAACCGCAGTCGACGATCTCTTCAAGCGCGTTGCGATGCAGCATCAGACGGTGGCACAGCGAGCCAACATCCGCTTCCACATGGAGGCGAACAACGTCGTCGTATGGGCCGACCCTGACCGTATCCTGCAGGCGCTGAACAACCTCATCTCGAATGCGATTAAGTTCTCTCCGCAGGCTTCAACGATTCCCAGCGAAGTTCGCCTGATCGCGCACTACGTTACACCGGACGAGGCGCTGATCGAGGTGGAAGATCACGGCCGCGGCATTCCTTCCGACAAGCTGCAGCAGATCTTCGAGCGCTTCAAGCAGGTCGACGCGTCGGACTCGCGTGCCATGGGCGGCACCGGACTCGGGCTCGCTATCTGCCGCAGCATCATTCAGCAGCACGGCGGCCACATCTGGGCCACGAGCACGCTCGGCGAAGGATCAACGTTCCATTTCACATTACCTACAAAACCCAGCAGCCACCTCAGTTGAAGCAGGCAGGGCCTCTAGGTCTGTCTCTCAGCAGCGGATTTCAACTGGCTCAAACCAGTATCGAAATCCTTGCCGATCATCTTGTCCATCGAGACAAATACACTCATGAGCTTGCTCGCGAAGGTGTTGGGTCCGTCCATTGTCCAGGTCACCCGCGTGGCTGAACCCTGAGGCTGCAGGACGAAGTTCGACTGATTGTGACTCGCAAAAGGTGAGAGGAAATCGAGCTTGATAGAGGTCACCGTCGGTTCCGCCGCGAGAATCTCCATCCGCCCCTTGCCCACCTTACTGTTCCCCTCCCACTCGTAGATCGCTCCCTGTCCGGCGGGCGCACCGCTGTAGCTCACGCGCATGTCCGGATCGAGCTTCGCCCACGGCGACCATTGATTCCAGTTGTGAAAGTCGTTGACGAATGGACTGATCTTCTCCGGCGTGGCGGCGATCATCGTGGAGCGTTCCACATGAAATGTCGCCGGCCTCGTTGCAGCGAAGATGAGAATCGCAATCACGATTACGACAAGGACGATGGCCGCCGTCTTCAACATTGAAGTCTCCAGGGGTGAGCGCAGCCAGTGTAGTGAAAATGAGTTGGAAGTTCGAGCCTCCGCGCCGGGATGATTAACTCCTGAAGCGCGGTGACGTGCTGAGGAACGGCCGCTGTCTCGTCGGTGCCGATAACAGAAGGCTGGAGAAATTTACTCTCTCGAGATTTTCCCATCCTTTCAAATCCTTCAAAATGAAGGACTACGCAGATTCACAAAAAATTGTTTGACAGTCGTGTTGAATGCGGGGTATGGTGGTGACGGGTACCCATCGACCTAACTTCAAGGAGACGCTCTCATGCGGACTATCCTCATGGCTACCCTCGCTTTGGCTCCGGTATTGGTTCACGCTCAGAGCCAATCCCCTGCTCAACCTCACGGCGTCAACGCGCCAGTTCTCGAATCCAGACTCGTCACCCCGAACGCAGCAGACGGCGCCGCGTCTGCGAGCACGACTCAGCTAACCTACAATCTCGTCGAACCGAAGCTGATCAAATGGACCAACATCAACCAAGGGCCTCGCAACTGGAGCGTACCGCGCTCTAGCGAGCGCAATGTTACGGTATCGATGATCGTCACCGAGAGCGGAATTCCGACGGATCTCAAGATCGTCGACTCCGAGGATCCGTTGCTGAACCGCAACGTTCTGGATGCTGTTGCGAACTACCGCTTCAAACCTGCATCCCTCGATTCGAAACCCACCGCAGTTCCTCTCCTGCTGAAGGTTCACATCCTCTCGCACACGAACTAAGCTTGAAAAGCCGCAGCAAAAGGGCAGACCGTTATGGTCTGCCCTTTTCACTGTGCGATGAAGCGAGGAGCTGTGTCAGCTCGGCTGAAGCGGCGACGGATGAGTCCCGCCGCGCCGAGGTAGTCGACGGCTGCCGTCGTCGCCGACAGGGACGCGCTATCCACACAAATGACACTATTTGCACTTGCGTGCACAGGGGAGCGATCCGTAATGTTTGTCCAACTGATGAACGAGCAGCAAGTCGGAAATGAACCTCTGAAGGAGCCGACGAACCCAGAAGAAGGCGCAAGCCGGAAGCTGACCCGAGGCAAACTCAGAGGATTTGTGGAAGATTGAGGCCGGAAGTCGGTCGAAGGCACAATGCCTGAGGACGGAGCGCCCGATGAGAGTCGGGAGGGCCAGCCACAGGAAGCCGGGAGCCAGGGTGTCCGACGCGAGTCGGGAGAAGCCGGGATAACCGGACGGGCCGGAGAATACAAGCGGAAGGCGCAAGCTGGACGCCTGGTCTCCGGAAGAGCTGGAGGAAGAGCGGAAGGCGCAAGCCGGAGGCTCAACCGAAGGCAGAGACGGAGGACGCGACGCTCAGCGCAAGCTGAGAGAGTCGGCCGACGGAAAGCCTGAGACGAGATCCGCCACGCTGCGAGATTGTCAACGATGGAAGCGCCAGAGACTTCGGTCTCTGGCGTTTTCGTTTTTGGGGCGGGTTGCGGGTACCCCTCCCCTCCCCCTGTTTTTGCGCAAAGTCTTCAGAACATTGGACTTGAGGGTGGACCTAAGGGTGCGGAAGCGGGCAAATTGCGCAAAGTCTTCAGAACAAAGGGGTAGAGTTCGCAGGGGGATCGGCTCGGATTTCGGCTCCGCCCACGTCAGGTCGTCAGGATTTTTTCGAGCTTTTGGAGGTTTGCGCGTTCCCCCATGACGATCAGGACGTCGCCCGCCGAGACGGCGAATTCGGGGGGAGGATTGAAGGTAGTCTCTCCGCTTTGCTTGCGGATGGCGAGGACAATCACGCCCGACCTTCTCAATTCCTGCAACTCACCGAAGGTCTTCGCGCTGACCTCGGTCTGGGGCGTGACACGCACCTGTTCCATCACGACTCCCGTTCCGATGTTGCTTCTGGCGAAGTCCAGGAACTCGAAGACCTGAGGCCGCAGCAGAACGTCGGCGAGCTGGCGGCCTGCCATCGAGAATGGGGTCAGGACTGTGTCGGCTCCGGCTCGACGCAGCTTTTCGCCGGCCTCCTCTTCGGAGGCGCGGGTCACGACGGTCAACTGGGGGTTGAGAGCCTTGGCCGAGAGGATGATGAACAGGTTCTCGGCATCCGAGGGCAGAGCCGCTATGAGTCCCCGGGCACGGAGCACGCCCGCTTCCCGCAAGCTGTTGTCTTGTGTCGCATCCGCTTCGACGGCGAGCATGCCAGCGGCGATGGCCTTGGTGACGCGCTGCTCGTTGCGGTCGATCACGAGAAACGGCGCACCGGTCCGCTGGAATTCGAGAGAGGCGTTGCGGCCGACGCGACCGTAGCCGCAGACGATGAAGTGGTCGTGAAGTTGATGGATCATTCGCTTTTTCCTGCGCTCTCCGAAGCGGCCCTGCAGTTCGAACTCGATGATGGCCTGTGTCATGGCGCCGACCGCCACGAACATGGCGGTCACGCCGAAGACGATCAGGAAGGAATTGAACACCTGGCCGGCGTGGCTGAGCGGTCTGGGCTCCGGAAATCCGATGGTCGTGATGATCGAGATGGTGGCGTAGAAGGCCTCGAACCACGAATAGCCCTCGATGAGGACGAATCCTGCCATACCGATGGCGACGGTAAGGCTCAGGAGCGCCAGGATCAAGAGTACGCGGCGGATGAGACGCCCATGCATCCAGGACTCCTTGAACTCAAGGCACTACGGTAAGCTCAGCGGCGATCGTTTGCTACCGCAAACGATACCGCACCTGCCCGACAAGAAATTCGGAGGTGAGGAATAGAGTATGAGTGGCCGCCCGCATCGGGCGCCTGGAGCTATCTAGATGAACCCCTTCCCCGGTGTACTGTCTGTGTTTGTCGCGCTTATCGTTCGTGATCTGGCTGTTCAACTGTCTGAACATCCTGCGGGAGTACGAGCGGGCCGTCGTGTTCCGGCTGGGGCGCGTGCTGAAGAAGGAAAAGGGGCCGGGTCTCGTCCTCATCTTCTGGCCGATCGACAAGATCGTGAAGGTCTCGCTGCGGGTCGTGACGTGGGAGGTTCCGCCGCAGGACATCATCACGCGCGACAACGTCTCGCTGAAGGTGAACGCGGTCGTCTACTTCCGCGTGGTCGACGCAACGAGAGCCATCATCGAGGTCGAGAACTTCCGGTTCGCCGTGGAGCAGGCGGCGCAGACCAGCCTGCGCTCGGTGCTCGGCGAGGTGGAGCTGGACGACCTGCTGGCGCAGCGCGAGAAGCTGAACGCCCGGCTGCAGACGATCCTCGACGAGCACACGGAACCGTGGGGCGTGAAGGTCACGCAGGTGCAGGTCAAGCAGGTCGACCTGCCGCAGGAGATGCAGCGGGCGATCGCGGCGCAGGCGGAGGCGGAGCGCGAGCGACGCGCGAAGATCATCGCGGCCGAAGGCGAGTTCCAGGCGTCCGAAGAAACTGGCCCAGGCGGCGGCGGTGTTGAACCGTGAACCCGTAGCCATCACGCTGCGCTACCTGCAGACGTTGATCGAGATCGGCAGCGAGAAGAACACGACGATCGTGTTCCCGCTGCCGCTCGATCTGCTGGGACATTTCGGGGTGAAGCTTGGGGGAGCCGCGCCTTCGCAGGGCGAAGCGCCTAAATGAAATTCCACTCCCACTTATCGCGATGATGCCGCAATGAATGAGGCACCTGACATCTGATGGTGCGTGAAATATTTTCGAGCGCGCAATGGGGGCCGGTCGTCTTTAGTGTGAGGTACTGCTCATGAACTTGCGCAGGCATGTGATGAAGTTCGGGCTGGGGATGCTTGCACTAATGCTCTTCCCCGGATCTGCCATGGTGCAGGTTCCTGCAGTTTCGGGCGGGATCGAAGGACAATGGCAGGGAATATTGCAGTTGTCCGGTGGCAGGCAGCTTCGGATTGTGTTGAAGGTATCGAAGGCCGAGGACGGAAGTCTGACGGCGCTCAACTACAGCATCGATCAGAGTCCCCAGCCGATGAGGACGGCCGACGTGTCACTGCGTGGAAATGTGTTTCGCTACGCTGTGCCGTCGCTCGGCAACAGCTATGAGGGTAAGTTGAGCACGGATGGAAACTCCATCGTCGGCAATTGGGCGCAAACGGTGCCGCTGAACTTTATGCGAGCGACGAAGGAGACGGCCTGGGAGATTCCTCAGCCTGCTCCGCCGCTGAGGCCGATGACGGAGCAGAATCCATCGTTCGCAGTGGCGACGATCAAGCCTTCGAATCCAAATGATTCCACAAAGTATTTACGTGTGGTCGGGCGCCGATATATGGCGCATGGGACGTCGCTGGTGGAATTGATGCAGGTGGCGTATGGCGTGAATGAGAAGCAGATCGCAGGCGCTCCTGCGTGGGCGTTTGAAGAACGGTTCGATGTGGTGGGCGAACCGGACGCAGAAGGCGAGCCGAACGCGAAACAGTGGCTGACAATGATGCAGAAGCTGATTGCCGAGCGGTTTGCGCTGAAGCTGCATCATGAGCAGCGCGAGATTTCGACCTATGTTCTCGCGACGGGGAAGGACGGGGTGAAGAATCTGACGCCGAGTGAGAGCAACAGTGCGATGCCGAGTGGGCTCGAGTTTTTGAGAGTCGAGGGCGGCTTGTTGCTTCCGGCGAGGAATACGACGATGTCACAGCTTGCGCAGATGCTGCAGCAGGTGGTTCTCGACCGACCGGTCGTAGATCACACGGGACTGGCGGGCCGGTATGATTTTGAGTTGCGATTCATGCCCGATGAGTCGATGTTTCACGGGCGACCGCCGATGACTGCGCAAAGCGGTGCCAGCGAGCCGAGCTTGTTTGAAGCGCTGTCTCGACTAGGCCTGAAGCTTACTGTGGAGAAAACGCCGCTGGATGTGATCGTTGTTGATCATGTCCAGCCTCCGTCGGAGAATTGAAGGCTATCTGATCAAAGCAATGCGGCGGGAGGGCCGAAGCATGGGGCACCCGGAGTCGTGATGTCGCTCGAAATCGTGAGTGGGCTACACGGAGCTGAATGCGCAACAGAAAAGGGCAGACTCTCTCGAGTCCGCCCTTTTGGTTTTGCGCGAAGCGCGTCGGCTGCATGCAATGCTACTCGGCGGCGAGTTCTTCCTGTTCGCCTTCCATGCGCATGGCTTCGAGCTCGCGCTCTTCGGCTTCGTGGGCTTCCATGACCTCGGCCTGGATCTGGGCTGCCGCTTCCTCGAGCTCGGGGGAGAGCTGGACGTTGCGGTAGTACTCCATACCCGTGCCGGCAGGGATGAGGCGGCCGACGATGACGTTTTCCTTGAGGCCGCGCAGCGCGTCGATCGAGCCGTTGATGCTGGCTTCGGTGAGCACGCGGGTGGTCTCCTGGAAGCTCGCCGCCGAGATGAAGCTGTCGGTGGAGAGCGACGCCTTGGTGATGCCGAGGAGCAGCGGACGACCGATTGCCGGACGGCCACCCTCCATGAGCACGCGCTGGTTTTCAGCGTTGAAGCGGAAGCGATCGATCTGCTGCTCGAGCAGGAAGTTCGAGTCGCCAACCTCTTCGACCTTCACCCAACGAAGCATCTGGCGGACGATCGTCTCGATGTGCTTGTCCGAGATGGACACGCCCTGGAGACGGTAGACCTCCTGGATTTCGTTGACGAGGTACATCTGCAGCTCGCGCTCGCCGAGCACCTCGAGGATGTCGTGCGGGTTACGCGGGCCGTCGATGAGTGCGTCACCGGCGCGGAGGCGTTCGCCTTCCTGCACGTTGACGTAGACACCGCGAGGAACGCTGTACTCCTCTTCCTGCCCGTTGTCGGCCGTGACGTAGACCTTGCGCTGACCCTTGGAGATGTCACCGAAGCGGACCGTGCCGTCGATCTTGGAGATGATCGCCGGATCGCGGGGCTTGCGGGCCTCGAAGAGCTCGACGACTCGCGGCAGACCGCCGGTGATGTCCTTGGTACGGGTGGTCTCACGCGGGATCTTGGCGAGAATGTCGCCGGGGTGAACCTCGTCACCATCCTGCACCATGAGGTAGGCGCGTGACGGCATGAGGTAGCGCTTCTGCGGGCCGGCCTTGGCAAGGGACTTCTCCGATGCCTTGATGATGATGGCCGGCTGGCGCTTCTCGTCGGTGGACTCGGAGACGACGAGACGAGAGAGGCCGGTGACCTCGTCGATCTCTTCGTTGACCGTGACGCCTTCCTGCAGGTCCTTGAACTGCACGGTGCCGGCGATCTCGGTGAGGATGGAGAAGGTGTAGGGGTCCCACTCGCCGAGCAGAGTCGCCGAGCTTGACCGCCTGTCCGTCCTCAACGCGAAGCTTGGCGCCGTAGACGATGGCGTAACGCTCCTTCTCGCGGCCCTTCTCGTCGATGATGGCGAGCGAGCCGGAGCGGTTCATGACCACCAGGCCACCTTCCTTGGAGCGGACGGTGACGAGGTTGATGAAGTGCGTCTTGCCGGCGTTCTTGGCCTCGAGGTGCGAGGCGTCTGCAACGCGCGAGGCGGTGCCGCCGACGTGGAAGGTACGCATGGTGAGCTGCGTTCCGGGCTCGCCGATGGACTGCGCCGCGATGACGCCGACGGCTTCGCCCATCTCGACCATCTTGCCGGAGCCGAGGTTACGGCCGTAGCAGAGGATGCAGCAACCGCGCTTGGACTCGCAGGTGAGGACGGAGCGAATCTTGACGCGCTCGATTCCCGCTGCTTGAACCGCAGAAGCTTTGTCTTCGTCGATCTCTTCATTGACATCGACGATGACCTTGCCTTCGAAGTCCTTGAGCTTCTCAAGTGTTACGCGGCCAATGATGCGGTCGCGCAGCGGCTCGATGATCTCGCCGGCTTCGATGATCGGGGTGACGTAGATGCCTTCGACGGTGCCGCAGTCGAGCTCGGAGATGATCACGTCCTGGGCGACGTCGACGAGACGGCGGGTGAGGTAGCCGGAGTCAGCCGTCTTGAGCGCCGTGTCAGCCAGACCCTTGCGGGCGCCGTGGGTCGAGATGAAGTACTCGAGCACGGTGAGACCCTCGCGGAAGTTGGCCTTGATGGGCGACTCGATGATCTCGCCGGACGGCTTGGCCATCAGGCCGCGCATGCCGGAGAGCTGACGAATCTGCTGCTTCGAACCACGGGCACCGGAGTCGGCCATGATGTAGATCGGGTTCATGGCTCCTTCCTTGTCCGCCTTCTTCATGTTGTTGAACATCTCGTCGGCGACGCGGTCGGTGACGGCAGACCACATCTGCGTGACCTTGTTGGAGCGCTCGAGGTTGGTGATCGAGCCTTCAAGGTACTGCTGCTGCAGCGTGATGACCTGCTTTTCAGCGTCGGCCACAACGGTGTACTTCGACTCGGGGATGACCATGTCGTCGAAGCCGACCGACAGGCCGGAGCGGGTGGCGTACTGGAAGCCGAGCTCCTTGATGCGGTCGAGTGCGCGAACGGTGACCTCGAGGCCGAGGTTGAGGTAGCAGTAGTTGACGAGCTGTCCGATGCCCTTCTTCTTGAGCAGACCGTTGATGTACGGAATCCCCTCAGGAAGCGCGTCATTGAGGATGGCGCGGCCGACCGTGGTGGAGATGTACTGCTTGTTGAAGTGCACGGGCTCGGTGTGCGTGATGTCCTGGTCGTCGTAGGCCGTGGTCATGTCGAGCACCTGGCCGGTGTAGCGCAGGCGGATCGGCGAAAGCGTTTCGACCTGCTTCGCTTCCAGCGCCATGAGGACCTCTTCGACGTTGGCGAAGGCACGGCCTTCACCGACGGCGTTGACCTTGGACTTCGTCAGGTAGTAGAGGCCGAGCACCATGTCCTGCGTGGGCACGGTGATGGGCTGGCCGGAGGCCGGCGACAGGATGTTGTGCGACGCAAGCATGAGGACGGAAGCCTCGATCTGCGCCTCAGGTGACAGAGGAATGTGCACGGCCATCTGGTCGCCGTCGAAGTCCGCGTTGAAGGCGGTGCAGACGAGCGGGTGAATCTTGATGGCCTTGCCCTCGACGAGCACAGGCTCGAAGGCCTGGATGCCGAGGCGGTGCAGCGTCGGAGCGCGGTTCAACAGCACGGGGTGGTCCTTGATGACCTCCTCGAGGATGTCCCACACGATGGGCTCCTGCAGCTCCACCATTTCTTTGGCTTGCTTGATGGTGGTGCAGTGACCGGTCTGCTCCAGGCGGTGATAGATGAACGGCTTGAAGAGCTCGAGCGCCATCTTCTTGGGAAGACCGCACTGGTGCAGCTTGAGCTCGGGGCCGACGACGATGACCGAACGGCCGGAGTAGTCGACGCGCTTGCCGAGCAGGTTCTGACGGAAGCGGCCCTGCTTGCCCTTGAGGGTGTCAGAGAGCGACTTCAGCGGACGGTTGTTCGCACCGCGGAGAACGCGGCCGCGGCGGCCGTTGTCGAACAGAGCGTCGACGGCCTCCTGCAGCATGCGCTTCTCGTTGCGCACGATGACCTCAGGCGCATGAAGGTCCATGAGCTTCTTGAGGCGGTTGTTGCGGTTGATGACGCGGCGATACAGATCGTTGAGATCGGACGTCGCGAAGCGGCCACCATCCAGCGGCACGAGCGGGCGAAGCTCGGGCGGGATCACGGGGATCACGTCGAGGATCATCCACTGCGGCTTGTTGTCGGACTTGCGGAAGGCCTCGACGACCTTGAGACGCTTGGAGTACTTGAGCTTCTTCTGGAGAGAAGTCTCGGTCTTCATGCGCTCGCGGAGCTCGATGGCAAGCTCCTGGATCTCGACGCGCTTGAGGAGTTCCTTGATGGCCTCGGCGCCCATCATGGCCTTGAAGCCGGAGGGGCGATACTGCTGGTCGAGCTCGCGGAAGCGGTTCTCGTCCTTGATGACCTCGCGCTCCTTGACCGGAGCGTCGCCTGGATCGACGACGACGTAGGACTCGAAGTAGAGGACGGCCTCGAGCTCACGCAGCGAGATGTCGAGCAGGTGGCCGATGCGCGAGGGCAGGCCCTTGAAGAACCACACGTGCGAGCAGGGCGAAGCGAGCTCGATGTGGCCGAGGCGCTCGCGGCGAACCTTGCTGAGGGTGACTTCAACGCCGCACTTGTCGCAGATGACTCCGCGGTGCTTCATGCGCTTGTACTTGCCGCAGAGGCACTCCCAATCGGTGATGGGTCCGAAGATGCGCGCGCAGAAGAGGCCATCGCGCTCCGGCTTGAAGGTGCGGTAGTTGATGGTCTCGGGCTTGGTCACCTCGCCATGCGACCACGAGCGGATCTTCTCGGGGCTGGCGAGCTGAATCTTGATGGAGTCGAAGTCCGTGATGGGACCGGCGAGCTCGAATGGGCTGGAGCGGAACATAGGTGATCTCCGTTAGGGCAGCTTCTGTTGTTGCTGCGGTTATTGTTCCTGCGGTCACTTGCGGCGGATCGCTTTGCCGTAGTTCTGGTGCTGTTGCCTTTTTGTCTTCGGTTGTCAGGTACTGCAGCGACGATTGGGTTGGGCTCGTCGGGGCCGGGTTCTAAATCTTTAGGTCGGGCTTTCAGCCCTCGTTCGTTTTCTATTCGCGCTAACCTGGGGCTTCGCCCCAGGCTGGTATGAAGCGGGCCTTCAGCCCTTGAAGGCCCGCTTCTGTTGGCTAGTCGGCTACGGCCAGCTCCGGGAGTGCAGGGATGCCTTCGTCGTGCGTGCCGTTTACCTTCACCAGCTCGACGTCGAGGCAGAGCGACTGCAGCTCACGGATGAGCACGTTGAACGACTCGGGCACGCCAGGCTCGATGGCAGCCTCGCCCTTGACGATGGCCTCGTAGATCTTGGTGCGGCCGTAGACGTCGTCGGACTTGGCGGTGAGCAGCTCCTGCAGGATGTAGGCGGCGCCATAGGCTTCGAGCGCCCAGACTTCCATCTCACCGAAGCGCTGTCCACCGAACTGCGCCTTACCACCCAGCGGCTGCTGCGTGATGAGGGAGTACGGTCCGATGGAGCGGGCGTGGATCTTGTCGTCGACGAGGTGCGACAGCTTGAGCATGTAGATGTAGCCGACTGTAACCGGCTGCTCGAATGCCTCTCCTGTCATGCCGTCGATGAGCGTGCTCTTGCCCGAGGTCGGAAGGCCGGCTGCGGTGAGCAGAGCCTTGATCTCGGTTTCGCGCGCGCCGTCGAACACAGCGGTGCCGAACCAGATGCCCCTCTTCATGCCCTTGGCGACGCGCAGAGTCTGCTCGTCGTCGAGCGTCAGAAGCTGGTTGAGCGCAGCGGTGTTCTTGAACTGCTCCGTGAAGATCTCGCGAACTTCATTCGCCTTCTGGTTGTTCTCGACGAGCTTGGCAATCTTCGCGCCGAGCTCATGAGCAGCCCAGCCGAGGTGCGTCTCGAGGATCTGGCCGACGTTCATACGCGAGGGCACACCGAGCGGGTTGAGGACGATCTCGACGGGAGTTCCGTCCGGGAGGTACGGCATATCCTCTTCCGGCAGGATGCGAGAGATGACGCCCTTGTTACCGTGACGGCCCGCCATCTTGTCACCGACCGAGAGCTTGCGCTTCATGGCGATGTAGACCTTCACCATCTTGATCACGCCAGGCGAGAGCTCGTCGCCCTTGCCCATCTTGGTGATCTTCTCGTTGGTGATCTTGCGGAGAACGTCGATCTGACGCGAGGTCATCTCTTCGATCTCGTCGATCTGCTCGTTCACGCGCGGGTCCTTGTCGGCGTAGCGAATACGCTTCAGGTTGCGCGTGGAGATGAGCTCGATCGTGTCGCGGTCGAGGATGTCGCCCTTGGAGAGCAGCTTCTTGTTGGTGCGCTCGTCGTGCAGGTCGGCCTGGACTTCCTTGCTGCCGAGGATGCCTTCGAGACGCTTGAGGCGCTCGTCGGTGAGGATTCGAATCTCATCGGCGAGGTTGCGCTCCAGCTTCTCGATCAGCTCCTGCTCGATCTGCAGCGCGCGGGCGTCCTTCTCCTGTCCCTTGCGGGAGAAGATGCGGACGTCGACGACCGTGCCCTCGATGCCCGGAGGGCAGGTGAGCGAGGCGTCGCGCACGTCGCCGGCCTTCTCACCGAAGATGGCGCGCAGCAGCTTCTCTTCAGGAGTGAGCTGCGTCTCGCCCTTCGGCGTGACCTTGCCGACGAGGATGTCGTTGTGGCTGATCTTCGCGCCGATGCGGATGATGCCCGACTCGTCCAGATCACGCAGAGCGTGCTCGGAGACGTTCGGGATATCGCGCGTGATCTCTTCCGGACCGAGCTTCGTGTCGCGGGCCTCGATCTCGAACTCCTCGATGTGGATCGACGTGTAGTAGTCGTCCTTCACGAGCTTTTCGGAGATGAGGATCGCGTCCTCGAAGTTGTAGCCGCGCCACGGAGTGAACGCGACGAGCACGTTGCGGCCGAGACCAAGCTCGCCCTGCTCCGTGCACGGACCGTCCGCGATCACCTGCCCCTTGAGAACGCGGTCGCCCTTGCGAACGATCGGCTTCTGGTTGATGCAGGTGTTCTGGTTGGAGCGCTTGAACTTCGTCAGCTGGTAGATGTCCGAACCAACCTCACGCGAGAGCTGCGTGGGGTGGTGCTCGCCTTCGACGCGCACGATGATGCGCTCGGAGTCGACCGAGTCCACGATGCCGTTACGCTTGGCCAGAATGACGGCGCCGGAGTCGCGGGCAGTGACGCCCTCCATACCGGTGCCGACGTACGGAGCCTCGGAGACAAGCAGAGGAACCGACTGGCGCTGCATGTTCGCGCCCATGAGAGCGCGGTTGGCGTCGTCGTGCTCGAGGAACGGAACGAGAGACGCAGCCACGGAGACGAGCTGCTTCGGCGAGACGTCGATGTAGTCGACCTCTCCCTTCGGCACGAGAACGAAGTTGCCCTGCTTACGGGCGTTGACCAGGTCCTCGGTGATCGCACCAGCCTCGTTCAGGTCGATGTTGGCCTGCGCGATGGTGTGGCGATCCTCCTCCCACGCGGAGAGGTAGAAGCTGAAGGGCTCGAAGTCGATGGTGCGCTTGCCGTCCTTCTTGAGCTGCTTGTTGAGCTTCTGGGCCTCGTTGATCTCGAGCGTGTCGCCCTGACGCATGCCGGATTCGCCTGCATTCGAGACGGCGACGTAATCGAGCACCTTGCCGTCCTTGACGCGGCGGTAGGGCGACTCGATGAAGCCGTACTCGTTGATGCGAGCGAAGCACGAGAGCGACGAGATGAGACCGATGTTCGGTCCTTCCGGCGTCTCGATGGGGCAGATGCGGCCGTAGTGCGTCGGGTGAACGTCGCGGACCTCGAAGCCTGCACGCTCACGCGACAGACCGCCAGGCCCAAGCGCGGAGAGGCGACGCTTGTGCGTGATCTCCGAGAGCGGGTTGGTCTGGTCCATGAACTGCGAGAGCTGCGAGGAGCCGAAGAACTCGCGGATCGCGGCCATGACGGGCTTGGCGTTGATCAGGTCGTGCGGCATCGCCGTCGACATCTCCTGGTAGACCGACATCTTCTCCTTGATCGCGCGCTCCATGCGAACCAGACCAATGCGGAACTGGTTCTCCATGAGCTCACCGACCGCGCGGACGCGGCGGTTGCCAAGGTGATCGATGTCGTCGACGAGGCCGATGTTCTTGCGCAGCTTGAGGAGGTAACGGATGGTTCCGTAGAAGTCCTCAGGCGTGAGCGTGCGCTTGTCGAGACCGGTGGCTTCCTGGTTCTCGTACAGCTTGATGTTGAACTTCAGACGGCCGACGCGCGAGAAGTCGTACTTGCGCGGATCGAAGAACATACCTTCGAAGAGCGCGGTCGCGGTGTCGAGCGTCGGTGGATCGCCCGGACGCAGCTTGCGGTAGATCTCGATGAGAGCTTCCTCAGGCTTGCGAACGGAGTCGCGGCGCAGCGTGTTGGAGATGATGTTGCCGACGTCGTCGCGCTCGGGGAAGAAGACCTCGAACGAAGTGACGCCCGACTGCAGGATCTTGTGCAGCTTGTCGGCAGTCAGCTCCTGGTTGGCCTCATAGATCAGCTCGCCGGTGGTGAGATCAACGACGTCCGAGGCGGTCATCGCGCCTTCGAACTCCGAGGTCTCAACCTCGATAGAACCGATGCCGGCCTGACGGATGTGCTTCAGCGCGGAGGCGCCGATCTTCTTGCCGGAGGCGACGATCTCCTCGTGCGCTCCCTTGCCGCCATGGATGGCAGCAGTCGAACGCGTACCGACGAGGTGCGTCAGCTTGTCCTCAGACGTGACGGTCCAGTGCAGCTTGGCGTCCTTCACGGTGATGGTGTCGACCGTGTAGAAGGTCTTGAGGATCTCCTCGTCGGTGCGGAGGCCGAGGGCGCGCAGGAAGATGGTGCCGAGGAACTTGCGCTTGCGGTCGATGCGGACGTAGAGCGTGTTCTTCTGGTCGTACTCGAACTCCACCCAGGAGCCGCGGTACGGGATGATCTTGCCCAGGAAGTAGGTGCGGTTGTTCGCGGTCTCAAAGAAGACGCCGGGCGAACGATGCAACTGCGAGACGATAACGCGCTCGGTGCCGTTGACGATGAAGGTGCCGTTGGCGCTCATCAGCGGGATGTCGCCGAAGAACACTTCCTGCTCCTTCATGTCGCGCAGGGACTTCACACCGGTTTCGGGATCCTTGTCGTAGATCTTGAGCCGGATCGTGACCTTCAGCGGGGCCGAGTAGGTCATGCCGCGGTCTTCGCACTCTGCCTGGTCGTACTTCAACTGCAGGCCGACGGGGTCGCCGCACTTGGTGCAGAAGTCAGGGGTGTTCTTGTTGTAGGTTCCGCAGAACTTGCAAAGGACATCGCCGGGGTGAAACGGATCGGTGATGACCATGTGCCCGCAGTTGGAGCAGGCGGTGCGCAGATGGTTCAGGCCCTTGAGGTAACCGCACTTGCACTCCCAGTTGCCGATCGTGTAGTCCACGAACTCAAGCTCGGAGACATTGCGAAAGTCGGTGATGGGAAACACAGAGGTAAAGACAGACTGCAGGCCGTTGTCCTCGCGCTCCTGGGGCAGTTTGTCCATCTGCAGGAAGCGTTCGTAGCTACGGCGCTGAACCTCGATGAGGTTCGGAATCTGAATGCTGGTTGGAATCTTCGAAAAGTCGAGACGGGTACGAACCGCACGCAATTCGTTCGGGTTGATCGAGTCGGACATGAGCTCTCCTGTTGCTCGGCCCCGGGTTGTGGGGCCTGTTGCTTGGCTCGAGGGCCTCCCAAGGGCGCCTGCGCACATGCGTCAGGCTGATTCGGAAGGGAGAAGAGAACGCTGGTCGAGCGAACCCTTCCACTTGGACTTCGTGTGCGCCTGTTCGGGAGTGACCGTCCTCGTACCGGTCACGCCCAGGGCGCGGTGTGCTGCTCCCCGCGAAGCATTCTGCGGGGTCAAAACTTGATGTTTCGCTTCCACACGGGAAGCTGCTACAAAAGGCGCTGACACGGGACAAAAAGTCCGGCGAGAGCGCGCGGCGTTAGAGTTTTCTGAAGACGCCGAAAGCGCCCTGCGGACGCGGATGTCCGGAGAGCGCATAAAGATCGCTTTGTTCAAAATGTAGGTCGAAACGCTGTATGGTCGCCGCCCTTTGAGACCCGCCGCAAGGCCTCAAGAGTTTGCCGCTTACGTTTCACCCTGTGGATCCGCCGCTTGAACCACAGAATGGCCGGCTCCGTAGCCTGCGTCCCAATACGCAGGATGAACCGGATAATGCTAAGAAACTGCCGTTGTCTGTCTATCCGCTGAACTGCCTAATGTCTTATCGCCGAGATGTCTGGTGTGAACCCCTGAGCCTTTTTGCTCGTTACGGCTGCACGCCTAAACAGCCGCGGTCCTTGCCCATTGGTAAGGATACAGTAAACACATACAAGAATGCAAGTGACGTGCCAGAACGGCACCGCTGGAGCCGAAGCCCCCACGGTGCCGACCGGTCACTGCACTCGAATCCCTTGTGGGCCAGCGCCAGCTGAAGCTGGTCGCCCGCCCATAAATACCGCAAAATGCGGTATTTACTTGATCTCGACGGTCGCGACGCCGTCAAACTTCTTGGCGATGGCGGCCGCGTCTTCCTTCGAGATGTTCTCCTTCAGAGGCTTGGGAGCGCCGTCAACCAGGTCCTTGGCCTCCTTGAGACCAAGCGAGGTGACCTCGCGCACTGCCTTGATGGTGTTGATCTTGTTCGCGCCGGCATCCTTGAGGATGACGGTGAACTCGGTCTTCTCCTCAACCGCAGGAGCAGCCGCGCCGCCGCCCGCTGCCGGAGCCGCCGCCACGGTGGCCGCAGCCGCCGAGACGCCGAGGCGCTCCTCGAGCTTCTTTACCAACTCCGAAGCCTCGAGCAGGGTGAGGCTAACGATCTGATCTTCCAACTGCTGAATGTCTGCCATTTTGTTCTCCAATTTACTTCTGAACTTTGAAATTCTCCGCGATTTCTGCGGTGTTGCTGATTGCGTTCCCGAGGCTCGCGCCTCAGGTTGCCGCCCCTCGTCTCCGGGTTTCCGTTGCGCCCAGACCAGCGCACCCAGAATCTCAGAACGGCGAAACTTTGATTCCGCAGAGCAAAACGCTCCGTGGTATTGCTATCCCTCGACCGGGTCCGTCGAAGCCGCCTCACCGGCCTGCGAGGCCGTCGAGTTCTCAGGCTGCGCTGCACCGGACGGTTGCTCGCCGGCCGCCGATTCCTCGACGTGCGCGGCCGCTTCGGTCGCCTCGGCTTTGGTCTCCGCAACTTCCGCCGCAGGTGCCTCGGCCTTCGCCGCAGGAGCTTCGCCAGCGCCGCCGGCAAGCTTGTTCTGCTCCACTGCCTGGTTCACGACCACGGCCAGGTTGCGGCCAGTGGCGTTGATGACAGTCGCCAGGCGCTGTGCCGGGGAGTTGATGAGGAAGAGCAGCTTCGAGAAGAGCTCCTCCTTGCCCGGGAGGGTCGCGAGCGACTGAATTTCCTGGACATTGATGACCTTGCCGTCGACGATGCCGAGCTTGAAGGTGAACTCTGCGTTGTCCTTCACCCAGTTCGAGAGCGCCTTGGCCAGCGCGACCGGATCGCCCGAGGTGTAGGCCACGGAGCTGACGCCCTTGAGGCCCTGCAGCGCCTTCTCCACCTTGGTGCCCTGCGCGGACTTGGCCGCCAGCTTGTTCTTGACGACGTGATAGCTTCCACCCGCTGCGCGGATCGTCTTGCGCAGATCGAAGTCCTTCGCGGCGGTGAGGCCGGTGAAGGTCCCGATGATGGCCGAGGTCGAGTGCTCGAGCTCGCCGGCGAGCTGCTTCACCTTCTCGTTCTTCTTTGACTTGCTCAGTGCCATAAAAACCAGCCTTTAGCTGCTAGCTCTTCGCTGCTAGCTCAATCTGTGGCGCATCAGGTGTCTCACCGTCAGGCCGAAAACTTCAACTCCGGGAGCCTTCGACTAGAAGCTAGAAGCTAGCAGCTAGCGGCTCGCCGCTCTTACGCCTTGGTCGCAATATCCGCGGTCTCGGCCTGCAGCTCAATGCCGGGGCCCATCGTGGAGCTCAGCACAATCCGCTTGATGTACTTGCCCTTGGCCGCCGACGGCTTGGCCTTCACCACAGCCGAAACAACCGTCATCGCATTGGCCTCAAGCTTGTCCGGCGTGAAGCTCAGCTTGCCCACGGGAACGTGAACCAGCGCCGTTTTGTCCGCGCGGAACTCCACCTTACCGGCCTTGATCTCCTTGATCGCGCCGGCGACATCGGTGGTCACCGTGCCGGTCTTCGGGTTCGGCATCAGGCCGCGAGGGCCGAGCACCTTACCGAGACGGCCAACCGAACGCATCATGTCCGGCGTGGCGATGAGCGCGTCAAACGCCGTCCAGTTTTCCTTCTGGATCTTCTCGACCAGGTCCTCGCCGCCGACAAACTCCGCGCCGGCCGCCTCGGCCTCGCGAACCTTGTCGCCCGAGGCGATCACCGCAACAACCTTCGACTTGCCGCCGAGGCCGTGGGGGAGAACAACCGTCCCGCGGACCATCTGGTCGGCGTGGCGGGTGTCAACGCCCAGGCGCAGCGTCAGGTCGACGGTCTCGTCGAACTTGGCGAACTTGGCCTTCTGGAGCAGCGGAATCGCATCGCCGATGGCGTACGGACGCGGCTCGACGAGCGCGCGCGCCTTCGCAATATTCTTGGATAGCTTACGTGCCATATCTTCTAAATTCCCTTCGTCTCCCACCCCGGTTCCCCGCTCGGCTGGCGCCAGAGGGACATGCAATGCACCGCATGGGCGTGGTCTCGACTGCGGTCTGCGCGGAAGGCACAGACAACCTTCTAAGTATGACGGAATTGGTGCCATTCGTCAACGAAAACTGGCTTTTGTGGGAGAATTCCGGGCATGCGATTGGGGCACTTGGTTTTGGGAGCTCTGCTGATTTCGTTGCCGTTGAGGGCAGATGACGGCGCGGCCTCGGTGGCGGCAGGTGGGCTTGTATTGATGAAACGCGAACCACGGATAGTCATGGCCAAGGAGGTGCTAAGAATTTCGCCGCAGAAGGTCGTCGTCGATTACGCCTTTCGCAACGATTCCGATCAGGACATCACAACGTCCGTCGCCTTCCCTGTTCCGCCTTATCGATTTGGAGAGGACGAAACTGTAGCTGGAGATCCAGCCTTCAAAGATTTCGAATTGTCGGTCGACGGAGAGCCCAGACGATTCGCGGTTCAGGTGCGAGCGCTTGTGGGCGAGCGTGACATCAGCCCAGCCTTCGCTGGAAGCGGCGTTGATATCGCGTCCTTTGGACATTTCGACGAAAATAGCGCCGACTACACACAGCCTGTCCCTGACTATGTGCGCGCCAGTGCAGCGACACGGAAACGCCTCACCGCACTAGAAGCGTTCGATGACGGCGTACCCAGGTGGCAAGTGAAGAAGTTGTACTACTGGACGCAAACCTTTCCTGCGCACGCCACGGTGCACATCAAACACTCCTATTCTCCGGTGTTTGGAGGTGTGAACAGCGTTGAATATGGATTGACAGCGGAAAAGGAAGCTACGGCGAAAGGCGCAGATCGGACGGCTGAAGTCAATGAGATCGACAGCTCATGCATGATGCCGTCTCTCAAGGATTCGCTGCTCAAGCTCTCTCAACGAAACGATATGAGCATACCGTTCAACTATGTTGACTTTATCCTTACCACCGCGAACACGTGGAAGACTCCGATCGAAGATTTCACACTGATCGTCGATCGTCCGGCCGCGGACAAACTCCTCGCAAAGAAATCGAAATCGCCACAACAAAACAAAGTACTTGTGAGTTTCTGCTGGAAAGGTCCGATCGAGCATCCGAATCCGAGACAGTTCGTCGCACATGCGACGAACTTCGTTCCCACCAGGGAGCTGCGCGTGGGCTTCGTCTATATCGACCACGTAGATCCGGAATAGCGAAGAGAAACCGGATCATGGGTAAACCTTAGTCTCTCGTCTGGAAGTCATGAGGACGTCTGTTATGCGACATGCCGTTTCGTCTCTTGGGGATAGATCGCGCAGTTGCGCTGTTGCATGGCTCACATGATTTGCGTCCTACAGGCAACCCTTTTGAGAGCAACGCCGCAATAAGAACAGCCGTCCGACCTTAGAGCACGAGGGCCCGGAACGATGAAGCGTTCGAGAGCGATGATTTTCTGGGGCTACGGGGTGCTTGCCGCGGTGGGGCTGATCGGGACACGAAGCACGGGACAGAAGCAGCAGGGGAATCGCCAGTCAGCGGCTGTGGTCGCCGAGACGGAGTTGCCGGACTCACCGGGTACGCTGCTAGCGGCGAGCACGTCGTTCGGTGAGTCCTCGAGCGACTCAATTACTAATGCACCGGATGCGCCGGTTGTTCCGACGAGAGACCTCGAATCGACCTCCGTGCTGGTGCCGGCGCGCAAGTATCATCGCGTGGTTAAGCCGTATGAAGAGGCTGGCCCGCTCACTGGCTTCGACAAGATCAAGCTATCCATCATCAGCCGTGCCACGGTCGGTGAGGTGGTCGGGACGGCGTGGTCGGCGGGCTGGAGCCAGTGGCGCCAGAGCCGGCCGCACTACGGTCAAGGCACCGAGGCGTTCGAGAAGCGGCTCGGCGCACTGGCTATCAAGCAGACCTCGCAGTCGTTCTTTACTTATGGCGTGTATGCGGCGGCCTTCCACGACGACCCGCGCTACTACGTGATGGGGCCGACGGAAAAGCCGGTAAAGCGGGCTATCTGGTCGGCGGAGCGCACGGTCTTCACGCAGAAGGACGACGGCTCGCCGGCGATCAACTGGCCGAAACTGGCGGGTGTCGCGACCTCGACCGCGCTGACAACGGCGTACTATCCGGCGGTTGATCATGGATTCGGGAATGAGTCGAAGGCCTTCGCGATGTCGCTGGCCACGTCGATTCTCAACGACGAACTGCATGAGTTCGGCGGGGATGTGATCCACATGATTCGCCGCAATAAATGATGAAAACTTGACCTTGACAGGTGGGTGCCGGACCGCTACTCTCGTCTTCAATGAGGCGAAGAAATGGCGAAACAACAGGCAGGCTCCCAAAACGATCCATCGCTCTTCCCGATCCTGCCCTCCGGGCCTGTGGGGCTTGCCCGCCTGGCCGCTGAGGCCACCCACGCCGATGATGGACATCTGATCGAGTTCAAGGCGATGAAGGCGCGTTCCCTGCTGAATCACTCGGTCTCGAAGCGAATGGGATGGGTCGCCTGGTCGATCAATCCGTATCGCGGATGCGAGTTCGGCTGCCGCTATTGCTACGCGCGCTATACCCACCAATTTCTGCAGCCGGAATCTGTTCCCTACGTGCCGGTGGGCACTTATGACGCTCCGGTGCAGTCCTGGGCCACGGCCTTCGAACACGAAATCTACGTGAAGGACAACGCCGCATGGCTGCTGGAGCAGGAGCTGAAGCGCATCGATCCGAAGCAGGAGATCGCGATCGGTACCGCAACCGATCCGTATCAGCCAATCGAGCGCCGCGTTGGCATCACGCGCTCACTCCTCGAGGTCTTAGCAAAACGCGAGGGACATCGCATCGGCATCGTCACGAAGTCGACGCTGATTGAGCGCGACATTGATCTGCTGAAGAAGATCGCTGAAGGCAACACGCTGGTGGCGCACATCACGATTACGACGACTGACGCGACGCTGGCGCGCAAGCTGGAGCCGCGCGCTCCACGCCCGGATCTGCGCTTCGCCGCGGTGAAGAAGTTGCGCGAGGCGGGAATTACGACCGGTGTGCTGTGCTCGCCGCTGCTTCCCGGCATCAACGACACACCGCGCGCGCTGGACGCGGTCGCCAGCCGCGCGGCCGCAGCGGGTGCGAGTTTCCTGGGAGCGCACCCGCTGTTCTTGAAGTCGTGCTCGCGCCCAACCTGGATGAGCTTTGTCCGCGAGCACTTCCCTCACCTTCTGGACGACTACCGCAAACGTTTCGCAAAAGCCGACTTCGTCGATACGGAGTATCGCGAGCGCGTCTCGGAGATTGTGCGAACTGCATGCCGCAAGCATGGCCTGTCTCGACGCTCGACCGACGCGCTGTTGTCGAACGCGTTGGGTTCGCAGGCGGGCGGTGCGCTGGGGAGGAAGTCGCCGCAACCTGCACGCACTTCAGGATTCGCCGCTCCGGAGCCGGCGCAGGGTTCGCTGTTCGCTATGACCGGGTGATCGACGTGATTAGACGCGGCCGTTGCGAATGGCGCGGGCCGTGGCGATGCCGGCGTAGACCAGCCATAGACACGTGGGCAGGACGTAAAGTGCCGCGGCGTTCGATCTGCGGCCGGTGCGCTCCAGCGCAACGAATCCCACGGCGGCGGTCACAATGTTTCCGCCGAGGCCGACGCGATCGTCACGGAGTCCTTCGGTGTAGAACGGGTAGAGAAGGCACAGAAATGCGAGGAGCGAGACCCACTCGGTGCGCCGCTCTCGAAAGAGCCCGGAGCGAGTGTTGGCGAGCTCCCAATGCGCTGTGCCGAGGCCCGCGAAGAGCAGCAGCCAGAGGCCGCCGACAACCCATCCTGGAGGAATGCCGGCGGCCTTGGCGCGCGGGCGATTCCATCCGAGGCCAAAGATGACGCCGTTGAGCAACAGTGGCGCACCCACGAAGACTGCCAGGTTTGCGGCTAGAGAACGGTTCAAGCGGTCAGGAACGAGTCTGCTCATCACCTCTGTTCGGAGGGCAATGATCTTCACCGCGTTGTCTGCCAGTGGCTATGCTGCCGATGTTTGTGCAGTCGTCTCGTTGATGTTCCGTCAGGAGAACGGGTGTGGATCGTGGCAGGAATGCCGATTCCATTCTTGGGCATTGCTCGCTGCATGAATGCTGTTCACAAAGATACAGCGATAGCGGCTCCTCAACCCTGCAAGAGTAGCGCGTCGATCTCGGCGCGCTTCGGCATCGACGGCGCGGTGCCGTGCCGCGTGACGGAGATGCCTGCGGTGGCGCAGCCGAAGCGCACTGCATCGAGCAATGGCATATCTTCCGCGAGCGCCGCAGCAAAGCCTCCGCAGAAGGCGTCGCCGGCGCCTGTAGTCTCAAGCACCGGACCGGCGTTGAAGGCGTCGACGATTGTCGAGGTCCCGTCGGCTGTTCGTACCAGAGCGCCGCGCGCTCCGAGCGTGAGGATGACATTGCGCGCTCCACGCTGTTGCAGTGCCGCGGCGGCACGCTCGGCCTGCTCGACAGTCTCGACAGGAAGGCCCGTGAGGATTGCAGCCTCGGACTCGTTGGGCACAACGTAATCGGCGAGAGCGAGAAGTCTGTCAGGAAGCGGTGCGGGCGGTGCAGGCGCGGGATTGAGGATCGTAGTCACGCCGGCATCGTGTGCGATCTTCATGCCGCGTTCGACGATCTCGACCGGCATCTCGAGTTGCGTGAGAAAGATGTGTGCCGCGCGAATGGAATCTGCCATCGCATTGAGCTCTTCCGCAGTGATGGTGAAGCAGGCCCCGGGCACAACGATGATTCCGTTCTCGCCGCGCACCTCGTCGATGAGGATCGCTGCCGCACCAGTCGCGGTGTCGCAGTTGCGTGTCAGCGAGGCGTCGATGCCGGCATCCGCCCATGTCTTGCGCGCGAGTTGACCAAAGGTGTCGTCGCCGAGCTTGCAGGCCATCTTCACCTGCGCTCCCGCGCGCGCCGCGGCCACGGCCTGGTTGGAGCCTTTGCCGCCCGGGCCGAGCGCGAAGTTTGAACCCATCAGCGTCTCACCCCACGCGGGCAGGCGCGATGCGCGGAACGCAACGTCGGCGACAAAGCTGCCGAGAACGAGGACGGTACGGCTCATGCGATTCAACTCCTTTGCACAGCGAACGATTATGAGGAGTGGGCGCTCGCGATCAGGATGATCGCGAGAATGTATGCGGCAAACATCGCGGCGAGGTAGCCCTTCGCCTTCGCGTTGGCGCCGCGAAACTCATGCCACACGAAGACGCCCCACAGACATGCCACCATCGGCGAGGCCTGGCCGATCGCATACGAGATCGAGACGCCGACCGCTGACCCCGCGACGAGGTTGAAGGCCATGCCTGTTCCCCAGATGGCGCCGCCGAGCAGCCCCAGCGCATGGTACTTCCCCGACGTGCGGAAGTAGTCTCTGCCCGCAACCGGCGTGCCGATGATGGGCTTGCGCATCAGGATGATGTTGAAGACGAAGCAGCAGAGGAACGCGCCGAGCGTTAGAAAAACGGTTGTCGTGTAGGGCGTAAGCGTGTGCTCGCCGCGCGTCATCGCAAGCGTGACGAATGGAGCCCACGTGCCCATCAGGATGCCCGAGATGACGCAGACGATAACGCCCTTGCGCGAAACAGATTCCGCGCCCGTGCGCAACGCGCCGTACGCTTTGCCGACGAAGATCACCGCCACCAGGCTCATCAGCACACCGATGCCCAGCAGCACAGCGTTGCCCTTCGGCTGCAACGCGTAGGCGAGGACGGCGCCTTCAGCGAGCGCGATGCCGATGGAGAGTGGAAACGCGACGGCCAGGCCGACGATCTCGATGCCCGCAATCAGCAGCACATTCGCGATGTTGAAGATGAATCCGCCGACTGCGGCATAGAACAGGTTCAGGCCATCGGCTTCGCGCAGGTTCGGAAGGAACGCCGTGGGGCCGCCGGCGAAGCTGCCCATCGTCAGCGCGAGCAGCACGGCGATGAGGAAGATGCCGAGCGCGTAGTCCCAGTAGTAGAGCTCGAAGCGGTAGTTCTTCGTTCCCTTGAAGGTATTGGCAAAGGAGCCCCAGCAGATGGTGCTCAGGATGGTCATCAAAAGTGCGACGGCAAAGGTCGAGGGAACGAACATGTATACCGATAGTCTCCAGAGTGCGTACAGACCCGCTTAAGCGAGAAGCAGTCATTATGCCTTCGCGCGCATGCATTGACCAGAAGATTTGCTGGTAAGCTCCCGTTGAGACTCTGATGCGACTCTGGTTTTCCGCTCACAGCGATGTGCCGATCTATCGGCAGCTCGTGACACAGGTGCAGCTCGCCATTCTGAGCGGTGAGCTGCGCCCGGGCGATCGTCTGCCCAGTACGCGTGAACTGGCGCGGCGTTTCGCGATTCATCCGAACACGGTGAGCGCGGGATATCGTGAGCTTGAACGCGAGGGCTGGACGGAGCTGCGACATGGAAGCGGCGTCTATGTCTGCGACCGGCGAGCACCTGAGACCGCGGAGGCACGCATCGATGCCTGCATCGGGGAATTCTTCGGCCGAGCGCACGAGCTTGGGATTTCGACGACTGCGCTGAGGCGGCGCATGGCGGAATGGGTCGCTGCGCCAGCACCGGATCACTGGCTGTTCGTCGATTCTGACCCGGAGTTGCGAAAGATCCTAGTGACCGAACTGCGCGGTGCGACGGAGCGCGAGGTGCGCGACTGCTCGATCGAAGACTGCAACGCAGAGGAGCTCGCTCGAGCGATTGTCTGCTGCCGGCCGAGTCAGGAGCGCGCCGTACGATCCGCCGTGACCACAGGCATCGAGCTCGTCGTGTTGCCGATTACCTCGGCGAATCAGTGGCTGCTGCCGTGGATGCCCGCGCCGCTGGGGCTGCTCATCGCCGTGGTTTCGCATTGGCCGGAATTTCTGGACAAGGCGCGCACCATGCTTTCTGCGGCGGGTTTGCCAGCGGAGGCGCTGATCTTCTGCGACGCACGCAAGCCGCAGTGGCAGCGCGGGATCGCCAATGCGAGCGGCGTGCTCTGCGACGCGTATACCGCGTCCGTCATGAAGCTGCCCAAAGGGCCGCAGATCGTCGTCTTCCCACTGCTGGCGGCCAACACGCGGGAGGTGCTGTCGCAGGTTTGGTTGTGACAGTTACGAAACCGTCCTGATAGCACTCACGCCAAGTATCTTTGCCCGCTACTCTCGCTTCCAGACGGGAAAGGAGCAAGGGATGCATTCAGGGTCTCAATCTCTCAAACGCCGGATTCCGTGGATGATGGCCGGGGCCCGCGCCGTACTGGGACCGGTGATCGTGATCGGGGAGCGCGCCAGTTGGAGCGGGCTCACACTTGCAGTAATCGTCGTGACGGCACTGCTATCCGACATCTATGACGGTGTTCTCGCGCGGAGCTGGAAGTGTGACACGGCGGCGGTCCGGCTCTTCGACTCGATGGCCGACAACGTTTTCTATCTCGGCGCTGCCGCTGCGTTGTGGATGAGGCACCCGCAGCTGATGCGGAGCTTTGCAGTGCCGATCGGAATCGTTCTCGGCATCGAGGTGCTGAAACTTGCCTTCGACTGCGTTAAATTTGGCAAGCCGAGCAGTTATCACTCCTATCTTGCGAAGAGCTGGGGACTCGTGCTCGCCACAACCGTCGTGATGAGCTTCGCGATGAGCAGTGGCCCTGTTCTTCGAATCTTCTGGTGGGTGGCACTGGCGTTCGGTGTGCTTGCCTGCCTCGAAGGGTTGACGATGTCGCTCATCATGCCGGAGTGGCGGCACGATTTGAAGACGATTCCGCGAGCAGTGGCGCTTCGCAAACGGATACTACTCGATCGCCGCCGGAACGCTCAACGAGTCGCCAGGATGTCCCGCCCCGCACGCGCGACCGCTTGCGCGGCGCTGATCGTCCCATAGTCGCAGCGCCTCCATTTGATGGAAGAGCGCGCGCGCTTCATTCGTACAAACAACTCAGGCTCGAACTGCGGATTTCACCTTCGCATGAAAAAGACAGACAACAAAAATCCGGCAGAGAACAGCACGATGATGAAGACCCAGAAGCCGATCGTGTGCATCAGTTCAATGGGGCTGATTCCAATGGCAGCCGATCCGATTCCACTCTTCGCCATCATCGATCTTGTCCGCATCAGAATGACGAACGGCGCAGCAACACATCCCACCAGGACTGTGACGAGTCCGAACATCGTGCTTTTGAAATAAATCACTCGCACACCTCAGGTCGGAACGATCGCAGCGTTCCCGGCGATCGTTCCCGGCTTCCGGTCGTCCAACACCGAATACATCTGCGCCATGAGAATACGCCGCAGGTTCTCGTTCGCTCTATCGACGTCCGCCGCTGTTGCCCGGGATCCTTCCTTCCCTGTCTGCGTGGATCATCTGGAGTACCTTATATCCGCGAAGCAGTGAGTGATCTCGGACCCATTGACGCAAACGAAAACGCCAGAGTCATCGACTCTGGCGCTTGTCCTTCCGAACCTGGTGCCTGCTTACGCGACCACCTCAAGACCCATGGAACGTGCGGTGCCGCGGATCGTCTTCGCAGCAGCCTCGACGGAGGCGGCGTTCATGTCAGGCATCTTCTGCTTGGCGATCTCGAGAATCTGCTTCTCGGTGACCTTGCCGACCTTGTCCTTGTTGGGAGTGCCGGAGCCCTTCTGTACGCCCGCAGCCTTCAGCAGCAACACTGGCGCCGGAGGCGTCTTGGTGATGAATGTGAAGCTGCGATCCGCGAACACGGTGATGACGACCGGGATCGTCATGCCCACCAGCGCTGCGTCCTTGCCGGTGCGGTCATTGAACTGCTTGCAGAACTCCATGATGTTGACCTGCGCCTGACCGAGCGCTGGACCAACCGGCGGAGCGGGGGTCGCCTTGCCGGCAGTGATCTGGAGCTTTACGTAGCCTTGTACCTTCTTCGGTGCCATATTCTTCGTCCTTCCATATAGATGCAGACCGGAATTCCGGTGCCGCAAGGATTGGTGGTTCCTGAGGAGCTAGAAGGTCCGGTGAAGCGGCCGGGCTGGAACTCCTGCGATCAAAACCGATTGGGCCGCGAGGATCATCTGTGATTCTCCTCCGCGTCCCGGTGAAACTCTGTGCAACACTTGTTGGCAACCCTCCGGAGATCGTCCGGAAAAGCTGCGGAAACTCTGTGGGCCCACTACTCAAAAGCCAGTGCAACGAGCCAGGGAAATCCTGTGCGCGGTCTTCCGCGCGGGGCGCTTACTCTTCTGCCTTCTCTACGTTGGCGAAGCTGACCTCGGTAGGTGTTGGACGGCCGAAGATCGAAACCATCACCTTGAGGGTCTGCTTGTCTTCGTTGACGTCGTCGACCGCACCGTTGAAATTTGCGAACGGGCCCTCAGTAATGCGAACCTGCTCACCCTTGGTGAACTTGAGCTTGAGCTTCGGCTTCTCCTTGGTCACGTCGCTGCGGTTCAGCATCGCGTTGACCTCGGCCTCGGAGAGCGCATTGGGCTGATCGCCCGTCTGCAGAAAGCCGGTGACGCGTGGCGTGTTCTTCACCACGTGCCAGAGATCGTTATCGAGCGCCATCTCCACGAAGACGTAGCCGGGCAGGAAGACGCGATCGATCGTGTACTTCTTGCCGTTGCGAAGCTCGGTCGTGGGTTCGGTCGGAATCTCGATGCGCCCCACGCGATCCTCAAGGTGGTAGGCGGCGACGCGCGACTGCAGCGACTCCTTCACCTTGCGCTCAAAGCCCGAGTAGGCGTGAATGATGTACCACTTGAAGTTCTCATTGTGCGCAGGAGCCGCGATCGTCTCCGTCCCGGCGTCGGACGCCGGCGTCTCGGAGATCTGTTCGGCTACCGCGGTCTGCTCTTCAGTGGTCTGTTCGAGATTCAACTCGTCTGCCATCGCCTTACTTTCTGTGCGCGCCTCTCAGGACGCCGCCTGGATTCATCTGCACCCGCGTCTGAACGGGCAAAAGTCTAATGACCCGTGAGATGCAGGAACAACTTATCGATGCCCTTGCCCAATATCACGTCCACCAGCTCAAAGAACGCCGCAAAGAGAAACACCGTTGCGAGAACGATGATCGTTGTATTGCGAACCTCATTGCGCGTCGGTGTGACCACCTTGTGCATCTCCTGACGCGTTTCCTTCAGGAACTCTACGAGGCGTTGCGGGCCCGATGTAACGTGGGCGATCGCAGTGCTTGTCTGCTCATGATCCGTGGTCGCTACTGCTGCTTTCGCCATAGGGCTGCTTCCTAACATCTAGACGTGCCGCGACGCTCGCGGGTACTTCTGGAATCCTCAGGAAAACGTGTCCCGAAGATAAAACCTGATGGCAGGGGAGCTCGGATTCGAACCGAGAAGTCCGGTTTTGGAGACCGGCAGTTTAACCGTTGAGCTTACTCCCCTGTGTTACAAGGAGAAGCCTACTTGGTCTCCTTGTGATCCGTGTGCTTGCGGCACGTGTTGCAAAACTTGGAGAACTCGAGACGTCCAGTCGTGGTCTTCTTGTTCTTGGTGGTTGAGTAGTTCCGGTTCTTGCACACCGGACACTGCAGGCTGACGATCTCGCGCATACGCTTCTCCTAACGTGGCCAGCCACCTCGGCTGGCAAGCAGCTTGTCGATTGTCTCGGTGCTTTCACAAAAGCCCCGCCCAACTGACACGCCGCGACGCAGGGCTTACGGCCCCTGCTGCCTGATTCCTGAACTTGCTGCTGTTGTGGGTGAGCGATTCAGGCCGCTCTCCTGCCACCTGCAGAGACTCCGCAGGCTCAGGCCCTCAACTCATTATCTCGCAAAACAGCCAAAAGCGGAAGCTGCCGTTTGTGGCCTGAGGAGGCGAATCCAACTGCTTTGGTTAGTGTAACTTGTACGGCGTCGCGGGCGCGGGAATATCGGCTGGCGGCGTTGGCGCAGGGAATGGCTGCGCGCCCTCCAATCCCTTGCCGGTCACGTCGATGGTATTCAGCAGGGCCCCGCTGTACCCCGTCACCCGGATGTCCCGCAGGACGGCGTGGCGAACGTGGGCCAGGAAGATGCCTTCCTTGCAGGTGCCGGTAATGTTCGTCAGCCACAACTCGTCGAGCGGCTTGCGCGGGTCGAGCTCCGTCGCCTGAACCAGCTTCGGAACGTCGCGCACCGTTACGTTGGAGAACCGCCAGTTTCGCGCCGTCGGGATGCCCTCGATCGCCCGGCACCGGATCCTGGTCCTGAATGCCGCTGCCCGCCATGTTCAGCCGCAGGAATCCCTGCGTGCAGTTCGAGACCTCGAGCCCGTCCGCGAAGATGTTCTCGATGAACGCGCCGCGGCCGGGCCGGCTCTTGATGTAGATCGCGTACGTCTTCGCGCCGGTGAACTTGCAGTCCTTGATCCACACATCGCGGATGCCACCCGAGGTCTCGCTGCCGATGCCGATGCACGCGAAGATCGAGTCGGCGAACGTGCAGTTCGAGATGTGCACGTCCTCGGTCGTCTGGAGCATGGCATACGCCTCGGACCCGCGCCCGCTCTTGAGCGAAATGCAGTCGTCGCCGGTCGAGATATCGCAGCCCGTGATCGTCACGTGCTTGCACGAGTCGATGTCGATGCCGTCGCCGTTGCCGCCGGTCGAGCGAATCGTCAGGTTCTTGATCGTGATGTTCTCGCACGACGTCGGATGCACCGACCACATGCTCTTGTACTCGGTCGAGAAGCCTTCGAGGTGAATGCCGTTGCAGCGAATGAACTCGATCAGCGCCGGATGACGCAGCGGCGCGTCCGGCCGCGGCCGTCCAGCGAGCGCAGGATTGCCAATGATCTTTCCCGTGCCGACGACGGCAATGTTCTGCGCGTCGATCGCATAGATCAGCGCCACGTGCCCGGGAATCCACTTCCCTTCCCAACGCACGGTCGTCATTGCGTAGTCGCCGAAGTTCGGTGTACCACGCAATGTCGCTGTGCATCGAGCTGCAGCGTTGTGTTCGAACGCAGTTGCACGCTTCCGATCAGGTAGTCGCCTGCGGGAACCAGAACCTCACCTCCGCCAAGCGCAGCGCAGCGATCGAGCGCTGTCTGGAATGCGACCGTATCGTTTGTGTTGACATCGCCCTTCGCACCGAAATCACGTACATTCAGCAAGACCCTCGGTGTAGGCGGCTGAGTTGCTGCGGTCGAGTGATGTGAATGCGTAGAAGCACTCTGCGCGAGAACTGCCGGTTCAAGCAAAGTAATTGCCGGAACAGCAGTAAGTCCCTGCAGAAATCGGCGGCGTGCAATGTGTTCCGACATTGCGCGAAGTGTATCGTGTCGTCCGCTGAATGCAAACTGTACATAGCATCGAGCGATAGGATTTACTTCTCTCTGTTCATTTGAGAGCATTGCGCATGCCAAAGATGCCGCAGACACGTTCGTCGCAAGCAGCACTCTCGTTCGGAGTTGCGGTTGTAGCGGCGATCGTTGCGTTCGTGATCACAAACAACGTTGCCTTTAGCCGTTTGGTGCGCGAATATCCTCGCGACGGTCAGGACGGTCTCGGCGCCTTGATGATTGCTTTCGAAACTGCTCTCGTCACATTCGTCGCGCTATCTATCGGGCTGTATTTGGTGCAAAGAGCGCTAGCGCGATCGCGTCGCTGACCGTTCTTAAGCAAGAAGCGGCGAGCCGAAGCTCGCCGTCTTTCTATTTTTGAAGCAGTGGCTACTTGATGATCTCGCGAGATCGTTCCTGCGCCGACGGTCCTGCCGCCCTCGCGGATCGCGAAGCGCAGGCCCTTCTCCATGGCCACCGGGGTGTGCAGCGTGACTTCCAGCGCGATGTTGTCGCCCGGCATCACCATCTCCGTACCCGCCGGCAGCTTGGCCGATCCCGTCACGTCCGTCGTGCGGAAGTAGAACTGCGGACGGTAGCCGTTGAAGAACGGCGTGTGACGTCCACCCTCTTCCTTGCTCAGAACGTAGACCTCGCCCTTGAACTCCGTGTGCGGCGTGATCGAACCCGGCTTGGCCAGCACCTGTCCACGCTCCACCGCTTCCTTCGCGATGCCGCGCAGCAGCAGACCAGCGTTATCACCAGCCAGACCTTCATCGAGCTGCTTCTTGAACATCTCGACGCCCGTCACAACCGTCTTCTGCGGTCGGCGTGAAGCCCACGATCTCGGCTTCCTCGCCCACCTTCACCTTGCCACGCTCGATACGGCCCGTAACCACCGTGCCACGGCCCGAGATCGAGAAGATGTCTTCGATCGGCATCAGGAACGGAAGGTCGACCAGGCGGTCCGGCTGCGGCACGTTCTTGTCCACCGCCTCCATCAGCTCGTCGATCTTGGCCTCCCACTGCGCCTCGCCGTTCAGCGCGCCCAGCGCCGATCCGCGGACCACCGGAACGTCATCGCCCGGGAAGTCATACTTCGACAGCAGCTCGCGCACTTCCATCTCGACCAGGTCGATCAGCTCCGGATCTTCAACCGCATCGCACTTGTTCAGGAACACCACGATGTACGGCACGCCGACCTGGCGAGCCAGCAGCACGTGCTCCTTGGTCTGCGGCATCGGGCCGTCGGTCGCGGCGACAACGAGAATAGCCCCGTCCATCTGCGCCGCGCCGGTGATCATGTTCTTGATGTAGTCGGCGTGGCCCGGGCAGTCGACGTGCGCATAGTGCCGGTTCTTGGTCTCGTACTCCACGTGCGAGGTCGAGATCGTGATGCCGCGCTCGCGCTCTTCCGGCGCATTGTCGATCGTGTCGAACGAACGGAACGCGTTCTTCGGGTTGTGCTTGGACAGCACCTTCGTGATCGCCGCCGTCAACGTCGTCTTGCCGTGATCAATATGACCAATCGTTCCCACGTTCACATGCGGCTTGCTGCGATCAAATTTTTCCTTCGCCATGACTACTCTCTCCTGTATCCAGCCGGGAGTCCCCGGCGACTTGAACTAAACCTGTGAGCTTTTCGCTATGCCTCAGTAATAGGCGTAGAGCTTGAAGTACTTGTCACGCAAGGACGGCTCTACATGCTCGAGCGACGCGAGGTAAAACTCGCGAATCTGGCCCTGGTCGCCGTCGGTCAGCTTCTTGTACTCGACGGCCGTGCTGACACCCAACTTGCCGGCGCTTAACACCGCCTCGAAGTCGCGAATGCGCAGGCTGGCGCGATCCAGTGCGCGCAGAAACTTCTCCACATTGTGGGGGGCAAAGGAACTCTCAATCGCCGACTTCACGGTGCGGAAGGTCGGCTCATCGGCGATGGTGACGGGAGGACGCTCATACAGCGCGTTCGAGCGGTCCACCTGGCTGAAATCTGTTTGCGGTTGCGACATGCGTCTCCGGACTGCTTATTTCGAAAATCTGGAGCGGGAGACGGGAATCGAACCCGCGACCAACAGCTTGGAAGGCTGTGACTCTACCACTGAGTTACTCCCGCCCTTACAGCTACTAGCCGCTAGTCTCCAGCTTCTAGTTTGCCGTGCCTGCTCCACGCTCTTCGCTTTCCACTAGAAGCTAGCGGCTAGGAGCCAGGAGCTGAAAATCTGGAGCTGATGATGGGGCTTGAACCCATGACCTCTCCCTTACCAAGGGAGTGCTCTACCACTGAGCTACATCAGCCTTCACACATCCAGCCGGTCGCTTTCGCGGTCCGTCTGTCCGTAACCCATCTTACGCGCGCGCACCCAACCAATCAGTACACGTGCTGCGAAAAACCCGAGCAGCAGCCAGGCTACCTGCTGCACCTTGCCGGGATCGATCGTGCGCCAAACCAGCAGCGCCAGAACGCCCAGCACCGCCAGCGCCACGATTAATCTTCCCGTGCCGGCGGGTGCCATTCTCGAAGGACCCTTGTCCATCCGGTCCTCCGTTCCAAAATGATGGTGCACAGGGGAGGATTCGAACCTCCGTAGCGCGTTGCGCGGCAGATTTACAGTCTGCTGCCATTAACCACTCGGCCACCTGTGCCCTGCTCTGCCTGTCCTGATCTCTCTCCGGAGAGCCGTTCGCCCGGCGCACCCGCTGCCGCCCAGAGACTGGCGCGACGAGAACGGAGGCTGTGGGCTGGCGGACCTCGAGAGGAGGAATCCTGACAAGCAGTACAACCAAACTCTTTCTGTACCGCGGGACTGGAGCTGGCGAAGGGATTCGAACCCCCGACCGCCTGATTACAAATCAGGAGCTCTACCAGCTGAGCTACGCCAGCCTGATTCCGGACCCAGCCAGCGCAATCGCTGAAGGGCGCAAACAGCACAGTGCGCTGCCAGGAAGCGCAGCGCTGAATATGACTCTACCATAGCAGCACTGCGGCGGAAAGCACGGCGCCCAGCACCGTTTCTCTCACCGCCGTCCCTAGCGGATCGCCCGCGACTCTCCACCGGGAATATCGCCGCAATCCGCGCTGACGAAGTGCGAGTCCGTCGTGAAACTGATCGGCATCGTCTGACCCTGCGCTGTCATGCTGATGTTGATCGTGCTGTGGATCGTCGCCGTGTCGGGAAACTGCACATCGACGTGCCCGGTTGAGGTCGCCTCCCGCATCGTGCACGCAACATCGGCAGTGAAGCTGTGGCTGGTCCACGCCTGGTTGCTGATCGTACAGCCCGGCGGCATCTTGGCCATCTCGGTCTGGTAGCTCTCGTTCGTAAAGCAGGAGCGCGTTTTATAGCTGACCCCACGTCCGTTCGTCGCCGTCGACTCCCACAGCCCCATCTTCACCGGCGGCGTCGAAGGCAATTTCACCTGACCTGGCGCAGCGTTCATCGGCTTCGAATTGCCGTTCTGTGTCTGCGGAAGAGCCAGAACCAGCACCAGAGGGGCCGAAAGAATGAATTTCGAAAGCATGGCACGAACTCCCGGATCGAAATCGCATACAGCCTGGCCCGAATCCGCCGAAAACGATCTCGTCTACTGTGTCACATGCCTCCAAATAACGCCATGCCATGCGCTATGCCCGCGATCCGTGTACGAACGACGCGCTTCCACCTCGTCTCAGGGAAGTAGTCCGAGGTTTTGCCACGATGGATGCCGACTCCCGCTTTGAAATCTGCAGCTTGATCGCCCCGAACCTCCCCTCCGACAGAGGCGGTGATAGCATGTGGCGCATGGCGCTCCGCCATTCGCGAGTACGTTCCGGACCGTTGGGCTACATGACCCTGCTTGGCAGCTTTCTCTTTGCGATTCTGTTGTTTGCCTCCGCATCCACCCTTGCCCAAAGCGCAAGCCCGGACGACGGTCCGCTGCAGCCCTCCAGCGACGTGCCGAAGCCTCACTTCATCGACAACGACGCGATCATCAAGATGAGCAAGGCCGGTCTGGATGACGCCGTCATCATCCAGACCATTCAGACGCAGCCCGGGCATTACGACACCTCACCCGACACCCTTATCTCGCTCAAGAACGCCGGTGTCTCACAGGAGGTCATCGCCGCCATGCAGGCGCGCACCGCCGGCCTGGTCTTTCACGCCAAGGACAAGATCGAACCCGCTCCCCTCTCCGCCGGCGTCGACGAGATCGGCGTCTATTACCAGGACAAGAAGACCGGCGAGTGGCTTCCGCTCAAGACTGAGCGTGTACAGTTCAAGTCCGGCGGATGGGCCAAGAGCACGTTCACCCACGACATCATCAAGCAGGACATGAACGGCTATCTGGATGACGCAAAGTCGCCGCTCGTGCTGCCCACCGGCGTCAACATCCTCATCTACGCTCCTGCAGGTACACAGGCTGAGGAGTACGATTTCCTCCGCTTCCGCGAGCACCCCCACGGCCGCGAGTTCCGCGTCAAAACGGGCGGTGTCTTCCACTCCGAATCCGGCTCGCAGCGTGACGAGATCGAGTTCCATCCTCATAAGGTTGCGCCGCAGATGTATGTCTTCACCGTTCCCGCAGATATTGAGAAGGGCGAATATGGTGTGCTTCCACCGGGCTCTTCAAACGTTCCCGGTCTCTCCAACGCGGGTAAAATGTTCACGTTCTCGATTCGTGAATAGCTTTGAGGTTTGTGAGTAGCTTGATCCTCTTCTCCGTGAATCTTCCGACCTCTCCTCACCGTGACCAACTGATGCGACGACGCACGTGGATCTCCCTCGCCATCGCGCTCGCCGTCCTGGGAGCGCTCGCCGTTGCCCTTTATCTCCGTGCCAAGGCGCCGCCTGAGGCTGCGCGCCTTTTACCCGAGAGCGACGCGATCGTCTACGTCAACCTCAAGCCGCTGCGCGCCGCCACGCATTTCGACCAGGCACAGGTCGCTCGCAGCGCCGACCTCCAGCGCTTCATCGATGAGACCGGTATTGTGCCCGAGCGCGATCTTGATGCAGCCGCCTTCGCTCTGCACCGCAGGGACAACCCGCGCGGACCCAACGGTCCCGTCGCCTATTCGGAGGTCTTCGTCGGCCGCTTCGACGGCCAGCGCCTCGCGCAGTATCTGTCGCGCATTGCAAGTTCGCAGGAAGACTATGCAGGAACGACCATCTACACTATCCCCGTCGAGGGCCGCCAGCTTCGGGTCGCGCAACTTGGCTTCGACATGGTCGCGGCCTCCAATACGCCCACGCCCGAACAGATCCACTCCATCCTGGATCGCTCGCGTGCCTCGGCCGCCAGTTCGTCCGGCTCCTCGCTGCTCGCCGCGCGCTTCCACGATGTGCCGCTGCTGGCGCAGGCCTGGGGCATCGGCCACATCGGCCTCCCCTTCTCGCGCAACGGACAGATCTCCTTCCTCGGCCTGCAGCTTCCCGTCGCAGATGAAAGCGACCTTGTCGCGAGCATCCGCTGGACGACTGCCGTTCCCCTGCACGGCGGCTCGGCGGACCTCCGCGTCGAGGAGTTCGTCGCCGATCCGCTCGATGCCGAGCGCACCGTCAATGCTCTCAATGCTCTGCTCAGCATTGTGCGTGGCATCGCCAGCGCGCAGCCGCCCCGCGGTCCTGCGGACTCTGCGCTCCGCCAGGTGCTCGACTCCGCCACCCTCACGCACCACGGTGATCGCGCCCTCCTTCATGCCTCCGCGACGCTTGACCAGCTGAAAGCCATCCTCTCCGCTCACGACCCCGCTTCTGCAGCGGTCGAGCCTGCGACCTCATCCAATCCAGCAACGTCTAAGTAGGTAGATTGGTCTTGGAAACTGTTTCTCTAAAGAAATCACTGTGAGGTTGTGGATGCCCCGGCTGAATCTCGTCACCCTCTCTGTCTCCTTGGGACTCGCCCTCACTGCGGCTGCGCAGCAGCCACTTCTCACGGGGCAGGCCGCCTTTACGGACTACGCTCAGCAGCAACCCGGCGTGCGCCACAAGATCACGCTCGGCGATCTGCCGGCTCCCAATCCTTCCGAGGCCGTCGACAACGGCCCATCCGTCGTCCCCAAGCCCGCTGACGCGTGGCCGACTGCGCCTGCCGGCTTCAAGGTCATCCTCTATGCGGGCGGCGACTCCACGCCGATGCAGCGCAGCGAAAACAAGCGCGAGACACACGCCGCCACGCAGGGCACTTTCGTCATGCCGCGGCTCATCCGCTTCGCGCCCAACGGCGACCTCTTCCTCGCCGACTCACAGGCGGGCACCTCTTCGTCCTGCGCGGCGTCGGCGCCGACGGCAAGGCGCAGACCGATCGAGAAGTTTGCCACCGGCCTCGACCATCCCGTTCGGCATCGCCTTCTACCCGCTCGGGCCGAATCCGCAGTGGGTCTACGTCGGCAACGCGACCACGATTGCGCGCTTCCCGTATCACTCCGGCGATCTCCACGCGACCGGCGCCGCGCAGACCGTCATCCCGGACATCCCCGGCTACGCGCAGCTTCGCGGCGGCGGCCACTGGACGCGCGACGTCGTCTTCACCGCCGACGGCAAGCACATGCTGATCAGCGTCGGTTCGGGCTCCAACGTCGACGACGCCGATACCCATCCCCGCGAGTTCCACCGCGCCGACGTGCTCGAGTACACACCCGACGGCAAATTCGAGAAGGTCTACGCGCACGGTATCCGTAACTGTGTCGGCGAAGCGATCAACCCGCAGACGCACGAACTCTGGTGCTCGGTGAACGAGCGCGATAACCTCGGCAACCACCTCGTGCCGGACTACGTGACCAGCGTTCCGGAAGACAGCTTCTTCGGCTGGCCCTGGTACTACATGGGCGGTCATCGCGATCCGCGCCTGCAGGATCCCTGCGCCAACGGCACCGGCCCCAACCTGCAGCTTGCCAAACCGCTCACCGACGCCGAAGCCAAGGACTGCAAGCGTGAAGACATCAGCAAGCAGGTCCGTACGCCTGATGTCCTGGTGCAGCCCCATATGGCCTCGTTGGAGATGACTTTTATCCCGACACATGAAAGGCTGGGGCATTCCCGGCGAGCAACTCACGGCGGAGCCTTCGCCGCGGAACACGGCTCCTGGAACCGCAAGAACCGCGCCGGCTACAACGTCATCTTCATCCCCATGAAGAACGGCCACGCCACCGGCGAGTACGACGACTTCCTCGACGACTTCGTCACCAAGGACGGCCAGGTCTGGGGCCGTCCCGTCGGCGTCGCCGTCGCGCCTGACGGCATCGCTCTTCGTTACCGACGACGGCTCACGCAGCGTCTGGCACGTCGTCTACACCGGCAAGTAACTCGCGGTACTCGCAACTCCTCGCAGAAAAATTCCCGCCAGTCATGCGCGCCTGCCGTATCATGCGCGCATGACGAGCCGGACATCCTGTGCTCTCCTCTGCTCGGCGGCGCTTCTTTCCGCCACGGCTGGAGTTCTGCGCGCGCAGACAACTTCGCCGAACGCCAAGCTCTTGTCGGCCCGCGCGCTCTACTACACGCCCACCGCGCAGGGCCTCAAGTCCTTCCGCTGCACCGTCGACTTCGACTGGAAGGACTTCCTCGTCCGCTATTCCGGCGCCGACGTTCAGGACGACAGCCCTTACCTGCAATATCTGCGCTCCATTCATCTCGCCATCGCCGACGACCTGAACGGCGAAGGTAAGCTTGAATGGACCACCTCCAGTGCCACACCCGAGGGCAAGGAGGATGCCGTTGCCAAGATAAAAGACGGCATGCAGCAGATGATGCTGGGCTTCTTCTCCTCCTGGAACGCTTACATGAACGGCAACATGGTGCCCGTGCCGGACTCCACCACCACGGTCACCGACGAAGCCGACGGCGTCCGTCTGCACGCCGCCTTGGAAGGCACGGAGGTCACTGAGCTCTTCGACAAGAACCTGCTCCTGACCGAAGCCCACGTTGTACAACCTGCCAGCGATGTCCACGCCTATCCCACCTACACCGACACACCCGACGGCCGCGTCATCTCTGCCATTCACACGGTCTTCCGCCAACCGCCGACCGCGCCTCCGGCCGAGCTCAACATCCGCATCTCCTACACGCCCGTGCAGAATTTCCGCATTCCGGACACACTCGACTACGAGCTCAAGAACGTGGGCTCCTTCACCTTCAAGTTCTCAGCCTGTTCTGTCGAGACGACGAAACAGGCGCCCGACAAGCTCTAAAAAAACAGCCAGATTCGCGAAAGGAATCCGGCTGCAAATCTCGGTTCGCGCTGGTGACTTGTCAACCCGCCTCCAGCATCCTTCCCTGCTTCTGCTTCAGCTCGCCCAGCAGGCGCTCGATCTTCTCATCGCGCTCCAGCTTCTCGAAGCGGTCTACCAGCGTATCGCCTGAAACCGCGCCGTTGCCCAACTGCTTGGCCGCATAGTTCTCGGCTTCCTCGGCGCCGATGCGTGCCTTCATCCGCGTGATCGCACTACCGCGTGCGACAGATCCAACCGTGACTCCGGTCACCTTCTCCTGCGCCGCATTCGCCTTGCCGACCATCTTCGCCCTCCTGTGCTCGGCCACCAGCAGTTCGCACTGCGCCTGCGTCTCCTTCAGCTTCTGCTGCAGCTTGTTGTAGGTCGTGCGCAGCGCGTCGGCCTCGGCAGTCTGATCGTTAACCTGCCGGGCGAACGCCTCCGCCATGCCGTCGTGGCTCAGCGCGCGTTCCAGCGCCAGCCGCGCCAGCTCGTCTTCATTCTTATCGACGGCGAGCTCCGCCTTCTTGCGCCAGCCATCAGCGGTTTCGCGCTGTTCCACGGCTTTCTTCTCCAGCAGGTGTTGGTCGGCAATCGCAATCGCCACCTGCGTCTTCACTTGGAGCAGCTGGTTCTCCATGTCGATCAGCAGCTGCTTCAGCATCTTCTCCGGGTCCTCCGCGCGATCGATCAGATCATTCACGTTCGCCCGCAGCAGCGTTGCAACACGTTCCATAAGTCCCATGGTGTTTCTCCTTCCAGCCTTGCTCGTTTCAAACTTCGGATGCCGAGACGCTCCGCGCCTCGACATCCCTGGTTACTTAGCTCAACTTCTCATCCGTGCTGCCCTCGAGCATCGGGGTTCCGCTCATCGGGCTCGAGGCCGGCCCTGATCCGTTTGACCCATTCGGCGAAGCTCCATTCGGCCTCGCCCCCATGCTCTTGACGTTCGACATCAGCTCCTTCAGATTCATGCCGCTCAGTGCCTCAAACAGCGCCGGCACCTGCGCGGCAATCTCCGTCATCTCGCCGGTTATTCTTGAAGCGCCCGTCGTCTTTCCGTCACCCGTGGACACAATCGTGATCTTGTCGACGTTCGCCAGCGGCTCGCTCATCGCGCGCACCACGTCCGCAAGGTTCGTGATCAGCTTGTCGACGACTGCGGCCTGCGACCACTCCTGGTACGCCTCGGCCTTCACGTTCATCGCCTTCGCCTCGGCATCGCCCTTCTGGAAGATGATTGAAGCCTCGGCCTCACCCTGCGTGCGAATCGCCGCCGCCCTTCCTTCGGCCTCGGCCACCAGCCGCGCCTTCTCAGCGTTCGCCATGTTCTCGATGCGCTGCTTCTCAATCTCCGACTTCTTCAGCACAGTGGCGATCAGCTCTTTCTCGTTGCGCTGGATCTCGGCCTCCTGCACCTTTACCTGCGCCTCTTTCTCGATCTGCTGCACCTTCACCTGCTCGGCGATGACCTTCTGCTGCATCACGTTCGTCTGCAGCTCGTACGCCTTGTCCGCCGTCGCCTGCTGACGCTTCGCCGTCTCGGTAAACTGCGCCTTCTGCACGTCGAGATCGCGCTGTGCCTCTGCCTGCTTCGCCAGCGACATCGTCTCTGCGAGCACGCGCTCCTGGTCCGCCGTCGCCTTCGCGACTGCAGCTTCCCGCAGAGCAATCGCGCGCCGAATCGCCGTATCGCGCTCCGCTTCAACCGCCGCAATCTCGGCGTCACGCTTGATGCGCGCCACATCCGGCCGGCCCATGTTGGTGATGTACTCGTTCTTGTCGCGGACCTCCTTGATGGTGAAGCTCACCACGATGAGCCCCATCTTGCTCATGTCCTCCGCACACGTCGCGCGCATGCGCTCGCCCACCATCTCCGGCTCTTTCACAATCTGTTCAACCGTGAGCTGGCCAATGATGCCGCGTAGATGGCCCTCCATCACCAGGCGGATCAAGCCCTCGCGCTCCTGCGGCGTCTTATTCAGGAATTGCTCGGCCGCGGTCATGATGCTCTCCTGGTCGGAGCGCACCTTGATCTGCGCCACGGCTTCCACCGTTACCGCGACGCCCTGCATCGTGTAGAGATCCTGCTGCGGCGCCACATCGAAGCTCATCAGCTCCAGCGAGAGCGAGCGCGCGTGTTGCACCATCGGATAAATGAGCGCGCCATGGCCGATGATTACCTTCGGCCCACCCAGGCCGTAGCGAATAATCGCCTCGTTCGGGCCGGCCTTGCGATACATCCGGGCCAGCGTGCTCATCAGCACAAGCACCACCAGCACCATTAATCCAATCATTACGATTTGGTTGTTCGTCATTTGCGTTCCTCTTCCCTCAAGACCTTTCCGAAAACTGAACCGCTACTCCTCTGCATTACGGGCCGGCTCGCTGCCGAGCAGCCCGTGTGCAAACTCATCCCAGCGCCGCACATACGCAACGCCCTTCGCGCGCCGCATCACAATCACCTCAGCGCCGCGCTCAATCGCCGAGCCGTCTTCCGAACGCACCACCGCCGACCAACGAGCGCCGTTCTGCGAGTACAGCATCTCGCCAACGCCGCCGCTGCGAATTCCTCCGCTCAGCTTGCCCACAACGCCGACAATGTCCGTGTCCTCCGGTTCCAGCGTCTTCTCCTTCGCCATGAGCACGCGGCTCAAGAACCAGAACACTACCGACGCTCCCGCAAGCCCGCTCAGCACCGAGAACAGCAGCACCAGCGCATTCGAAAACACACTGCCGTGATGCAGGAGATATCCCGTGCCTCCGAACCAGCACAGAAACGCCACAATCGTGAAGCCGTTCAGCGGCGACATCTGCGAGGAACTCTTCGCACCGTGACGCGAGACCACCATGGTGATGCCCCGCGTGCAGCCTTATGTGTCCGAAGTGCAGATGCCCGAAGCCGCTGAAGAACGCCAGCAGGCTCAGCACCAGGCCCACACCAAAACACGTCAGATAAATCGTCTCCCAATCGAAGGTGATCATCGCTTCGACCCTCCACGTCTTCCTTTGGAATTGCTTCCCGCGCCGTCGCTTCCTGCGCCGTTGCCTTTGGAACCGTTGCCGCGCGCACCATTCTTACGCACCTCGCGCGTCGAGCTCTCTGCGGCAACCAGCAGCGGTGTCCGCCGCGGCGTCGAACCCTCCTCCGGCCGCAACACCTCCAGCAGCCGGTCGCTCAACGACGGCGTCTCAAGGATGCTTTCGAGCAGCAGCAGACACCGCCGCGTGTCCTGGTGCCGCGAAATCGCCAGCAGTGCGCGCCGCAGCTCCGGGTCTCGCCTGAACCGTTCCGCTCCACCGATCAGCCAAAGGTCCAGCTTCTCGTCGAGCGTCGCCTGCGCCCGCAGGTCGCTCAGCAGCTCCGCGTGATACCCGTCCGGATCGTCTACCAGGTATCCCGGATGCACCTTGAAAAAGCGCGCCAGCAACAGCCGCGTCGTGTTCGTCAGGTGCGGTCGCGCTCCGCTCTCGATCTGCGACAGATAACTCTGGCTCAGTGATCCATTAGCCCCGTCGGCCCCGACCATCTCCTCACGCATCGCGCGCACCAGCTCGCCCTGCGTCATCGCGCGCCCGAGGCCGCGAAGCTCGCCTTCCACCTCGCGCAGGTACCGGATCTTGTCGCTAAGCTTCATGGCTTCCTGAATCCAAACTCACATCCGCAACAACAGCTCATTGCGGATTGCAATGAGCATATCGCAATCTGCGATAAAGTCAAGCAGAAAACATTCAACCAAATGGTTGACAGTCTTTCGCCTGGAGACCTACTATTCAACCGAATGGTTGAATCATCCGCAGCTCGCCTCGACTCCGTCTTCCATGCCCTCGCCGACCCCACACGGCGCGCCATCCTCCACGGTCTAACCAAGGGAGAGCGCACCGTCACCGAGATCGCGCAGCCGCACCGGATAACCCTCGCCGCCGTCTCCAAGCACCTCAAGGTGCTCGAGTCGGCCGAGCTGATCGCGCGCGAGCGCCGCGGAAGCTTTCACATCGTTCGCCTGCAGGCCCAATCGCTCAAAGCCGCGGAAGAGTGGATTGCCTTCTACTCCCGCTTCTGGAATCAACGCCTCGACAACCTGGAGAAGTTCCTCGAAGAACAGCCCTGAGCCAAAAAACTAGCCCTGAGCCAAAAAAACCAGCCCTCAGCAAAGGAAGACCAGCCCTCAGCGAAAAGGAGAAAACCTGATGAGCACAACCGCCGCCACACCCAGCCCGGCCACAGCAACACCCACTGATCTCCGCGTCAACATCACCCGCTTCTTCCGTGCTCCACGCGAGCGCGTCTTCGCCGCATGGACCAGCCCCGAACAGATGAAGCAGTGGATGGGTCCGGTGAACTTCACCTGCATCGAAGCCGAGTCCGACCTCCGCGTCGGCGGGCGCTACCGCGTCGTCATGCGGGGTACGCCACCGCCCCGCAACGACGAGGCTCCGCAGGAACGCACGAGCATCGTCACCGGCGAGTATCTCGAGGTTCGTCCTCCTGAGTTCGTCCGTTACAACTGGAGCGCCGACTGGGCTCCCGGCGAATTGAGCGTCGTTGCTGTTCGCCTCCACGAGGAGAACGGCGGCACCAGGCTCGAGCTAGTCCACGAAGGCTTCATTACAGCCGAGTCCGCCAACGGCCACAACGCCGGCTGGAGCGGCGTCCTCGACCGCTTCGCTGCTTACGTTGAGCGCTAAACCGCTATCCCCGCGCAAACACGAAGGGCACGGCGATCACGCCGTGCCCTTCCGTTCTTCCGTCGACAACCTCTTAGCCTGCCGTCGCCGCTCCGCCCAGCTGCGCCATCGTCGTACGCAGATAGCGGTGCGGATTCACGGCTGCTCCGTGCACCTGAACCTCATAGTGCAGGTGCGATCCCGTCGTACGTCCCGAGTGACCAACGTAGCCGATCACCTGGCCCTTCACCACCTGCTCGCCGATAGTCACGTTGTAAGCCGAAAGATGCCCATATACGGTGACGATGCCGTTGCCATGATCGATCTCGATCTCTCGACCGTAGCCCGTTCCCGGTCCGGCCTTCACGACGCGTCCATCCGCGGGCGCATGCACCGGCGTTCCATCCGGCGACCCGATATCGACTCCCTTGTGGAACTCGCCCTCACCGCCGCCGATGATTGGGTCCTCGCGCTCACCGAAGCCGCTCGTGATCGGCCCCAGGATAGGCCACATGTCCGGCATATTGATGCCGGCAACTTCCATCCCGCCAAAGCTGGTGAGCGCAGCACGCTCGCCCAGCGACGGATCGAGCCGCAGATTGCTCATCGACAGACCTGTGTCTGATGTCTTCTCCAGCGCAAGGTACGTATCCAGCGACTGGTGATAGCTCTCGTCGCTCGATTCAAATGTCTTCAGCGGAGCGCTCGCCGCCTCCTCCGCCGCTGAGGTCTTCGTTCGCAGATGATGTGCGTGCGCCAGAGTCAACCTGCCCGCTGTCAATCCATAGATCGCCGAGATCTCGCCCGCCAGCGAACCCAGACTCGCCACCTGCACATCCTTCTCGTGGTTCGCCTTCTCCAGGTGGGCGTAGTCCTTCCGGCTCGTCGCAAGCTGATCCCGAAGCGTGTTCACCGCCTCCGCCTTCACCAGCATCCGTGTGTACGAGCCGGCCATGCCTGCAAAGGTAAACAGGCCCGTCACTGCAGCTGCAATGAAGACATAGACATACCGCATGGGAATAGACACACGATCAGTCGTGCCGTCTTCTCCCTGGGTAACGTAGACGATAGAACGCTTGCGCAACGTGAGGGCCGCTCCGAACTGCCATGAACGCGCACACTCCGCTTAGGCACGCACTTCAGGGTCTTAGTTTTACCTCGGGCCAGTTGCGCGGCTCACAAGGCAGGAATACGAAGCAGCCGGCCTAGAGCCGCACCGCGGTCCGTGTACCTCTATGGTAAATGGTCGTATCACCCTGCGCAATGCAAATCGGCAATTCAAAATGCCATTTAGCTACGACTTTTGCACTATTTAGGCCGTCCGAGTTTTGCACCGCCCCGCGCACCGAACCGCACAGCCCTGCGTCGTATTCTTAGACCCTCACAGACTCCAAACCGACTTCCAGCCAGACCCTCAATGCCCTCCCAGCCGATCTCTCCCAGCGCCCCCTCGAAGTCCTCGCCCACCAGCGAGTTCGCAGGAGCTCCTCATGGAGAGCTCGCCTGGATTGAGCGCATTCGCCAGCGCGCCGCCATCGCGGCCCGCGGCGCCAGCGCGCTGCGCCTCGGAATCGGCGACGACTGTGCCATCCTCGCCCCGCCCCGCGGCCACGAGATCGTCGTCACCACGGATATGTCCCTCGAAGGCCGTCACTTCCGCCGCGACTGGCACCCTCCCGCCGCCGTCGGCCACCGCGCTCTCGCCCGCGGTCTCTCGGACCTCGCCGCCATGGGAGCCCGCCCGCTCGCGGCCTTCCTTTCGCTCGCCATCCCCCGCGCTGTTGCCATCGAGGCCACATGGGTCGAAGGCTTCCTCGACGGCCTCCTCGCCTTCGCCGCCGCCACCAAGACCCCGCTCGCCGGCGGCGACACCGCCGAGGCCGCCTGCTCCGACATCACCATCGACATCGTGCTCCTCGGCGCCACACCCACAGGCCGTGCCCTTCGCCGCGCCGGCGCCCAGCCCGGCGACCGCATCTTCGTCACTGGAGCCCTCGGTGGGTCTGCCGCCGAACTCGCCACCCTCTCGGCCGTGCCGCAGATCGGGGTGCCCCATCCGTACGCGAAGCGGACGGGTGGGACTGAAAGGCCTCGCGTGCCCCATTCATCCGCGGTCTCTTCGCGGATGAGTGGAGTCCATGCGGATGGCGATCATCCCCACCTCTTCCCCCAGCCACGCCTCACCGTCGGACAGTCCATCCTCCGCCGGCGCCTCGCCACCGCCTGTATCGATCTCTCCGACGGCCTCTCTACCGACCTCGCACACCTTTGCGCCGCCTCAAACGTCGCCGCCGAGATCGAAGCCGCAAAACTTCCGCTCCATCCACTCACGCGCACCCAGCCCCCCGAAGTCGCGCTTCACTCCGCACTTCACGGCGGAGAAGACTACGAACTCCTCTTCACCGCGCCGGCATCCGCCTCGGTCCCCCGCGCCATCGCTGGCGTGCCGCTGACATGCATCGGCGAAATCCGCCGCGCCGGCCGCAACCGTCCGCTGATGACCCTCATCAACCCCGACGGCACACGCTCGCCCCTTGAGCCCGGCGGATGGGAGCACCTGAAATAATCGCACTCACGCGATGCCTGCCGATTCTCACCTCACCTTCCCCTGCACCTGGTCTGCCGAGATTCTCTCCGCCCCACCGCTCATCGCACCCGCGCGTCAATTCATTTGGCCGCACCGCGTCGCCGGTGAAGAGGAGGCGCTCGCCCGCGGTGCTCTCCTCTTGCAGGTCAAGCCTGCGTCCGGAGGTAGCTTCCTCGCGACCTGTGCACTCGGCTTCCGCGCACCGTCTGCCCTCAGCGGCGTCTGGTCCTGCCCGCGCCCCGACGATCTCCTCGCCGTCGCCGGAGGCTACGCCTACCTCGCCGACACCCTTGCACCCGACCGCCCGCTCCACCTTCCGCTCCGCCCTGTCACACAAGTCCTTCCCGCACCCGAAGTCAACCTGCTTCTCCTCGCCGGCTTCTACACCGTCGCCGCAATCGGCGCTGCTGGCCTCCTTTGGGAGACCGCCCGCCTCACCTGGGAGGGCCTCACCCTCACCGACATCCGCGACGGCCAACTCCACGGTCTCGGCTGGGACATGCGCACCGACCGCGAACTCCCCTTCACCGTGGACCTCGCAACCGGCCAGCACACCGGCGGCGCGTTCAAGATTTAGGAGGTTAGGGAATGAAAAGTTAGGAGTTAGGAAGACACTTCCCGCCGCAGACCTAACGTTCCTAACTCCTCATTTCCTAACTTTCCCTCCGATAGAAACTCAGCGCCGCATCTCCCTGCTCCAACACACGCACGCGCTTTAGCTCTCCAAACCTCTCCGCCAGCGCCGACTTCCGCGCATGCTCCGCGATCACCACGGCGTCCTCCGCAAGCATCTCCGCCGCATGCGCACCCAAAAACTCCATCGTGCGTTTGTACTCATCCGCAGCCTCATACGGCGGATCCAGAAACACGAAACCCACATCCGCTCGCGCCTTCTTCACCAGCGACTCCAGCAGCTTCGCCACGCCACGATCCTCAAGCGCATATCCGCCTGCAATCTTCAGCGCGCGCAGATTCGCCCGAATCGCCGCCACCGCCGGCGGCGCCTTCTCCGCGAACCACACAAACTCCGCGCCACGGCTGATCGCCTCAATCCCCACCGCACCCGAGCCCGCATACAGGTCTACAACCTTCGCGCCTACGACACTCGCGCCCAGCACGTTGAACAATGTCTCGCGCAGCTTATCGCTGGTCGGCCGTGTCGCCATGCCTCGCGGCGTCTCCAGCCGTCCGCGATCGAAACTCACCCGCAATCACGCGCATTCTTCACCTAACCTACCCCAATTCGCCAATGGCTTCCCGTTCTCTGATCTCTGTTCTCTGATCTCTCTTCTACAATCAACATCAATGCTCCGCTCCTCCATCCCCTTCGGCAGGCTCTTCGGCGTTGAAGTCCGCGTGCACATTTCATTCCTTCTTCTGCTCGCCGCCGCCGTCGGATACTCTGCCGTCTTCATGAACAACGTCGGACGCGGCGTGGGTCTTTGGCTCGCGCTCTGCTTCGCCGTCCTCGTTCGCGAGGTCGCCCGCGCCATCGCGGCGCTCTACTCCGGTCTGCTTCTCCGCGCTGTGCTTCTGCTTCCCGTCGGCGGCGTCATGGCCTTTGCCCCGCGCGAGCACGGAGCTCCCCGCACCAGCATGCGCCTCGTCACTGCCGCCGCTCCGCTCGCCAACTTCGGCATGGGTCTCCTGCTCATCGGCTTCTCCTATGGCCTCGAGCCCAGGATCTCGCTCTTTGCGCAGCCCTGGATCAGCCTCCATCACATCCTGCGCAGCACGGTCTGGATTCAGTTCCTCGTCGGTCTCGTTAATCTTCTGCCGGCCGCCGCCATGCCCACGCGCCGCATCCTCCGCACGCGTCAGTCCACACCCGCGCCGGTTCTCCGCGCCATCACGCCCGGCCTCGGACTCAACATCGGACTGGCCATTGTCCTCATGCTCGCGGGCTTCATTCTCGCGAACGTCTGGTTCATCTTCTTCGGTGGCCTGCTGCTTCTCTGGAGCCAGCTCCGCATGGGTCCCGCACTCGACACCGTCGAGACCGGCAGCAATCCTCGTCTCCGACGTCATGCTCACCGAGTACACCCTGCTCTCCAGCTCCGACACCCTCCGCGGCGCTCTCACACAAACCGCGCACAGCCTCCACGACGTCTTCCCTGTCGTCCGTGGCGATCGCCTGGTCGGCTCCATCTCCCGCGACACCCTCGCCACGCGTCTGCAGATCGACGGCGACGGCTTCCTCCAGGCCGCCATGAACCGCACCCTCTCCTTCGCCGAACCCACCGAGAAGCTCGTCGACGCACTCCGCCGCGCGCCGCTCTTTCGGCGCCAGCGGCATCCTTCCCGTGGTCGAGAACGGCGCCATGCTCGGCATCCTCACTCCGCAGAGCCTCTCGCGCGGCGTCCAGCTCACTCGCCTCACGCGCCCACCCCAACCCGAGCGCGTCGAACCATGACGCGATGACAGCCGACCTCCGCCAGCGTGGTCCGCGCCTGGTATTGCTTCGCGCCCCGCACCTGTTCCGGGGAGCGCTTCTAGGTATCCCGAGGCTTTAGCCTCGGGTCTCTTTGGCGGCCTAGTTGAATAGGGGCTTTAGCCCCTGGGGTTTGCTGCTGAGGTACGCTGACATCCGGAGATGGACAACTCAATCACGCACGACGCCCCACTCGCACCCGGCCTCTATCTCGTCGCCACGCCCATCGGCAACCTCGAAGACATCACCCTCCGCGCGCTGCGCGTCCTCCGCTCCGCCGACCGGATCGCCTGCGAGGACACGCGCCAGACCGCAAAGCTCCTCAACCACTTCGGCATCTCCACACCTACCGTCAGCTATCACCTGCACAACGAAACCGGCCGCGCCGACGAACTCCTCGATCAACTAAAAACCGGCGCCCGCATCGCCCTCGTCTCCGACGCCGGCACACCCGCGATCGCCGACCCCGGCGCCGAGCTCGTCGCCCGCGCCATCGCCGCCGGCATCGCCGTCTACCCCATCCCCGGAGCCAGCGCCGCCCTCTCCGCACTCGTCGCAGGCGGCCTCTCCACAGAGCGCTTCACCTTCCACGGCTTCCTTCCCTCAAAGTCCGGCCAGCGCCGAACCGTCCTCGAAAACCTTCGCGGCCAAATCTCCGCCGCGCCCGCAGACGAACCTCCCACCACGCACATCCTCTACGAAACGCCGCACCGCATCCTCGAAGCCCTCGAAGACATCGCCACCACGCTCGGCCCCACCCACCGCATCGTCCTCGCCCGCGAGCTCACCAAGCTCCACGAAGAATTCCTCCGCGGCCCCGTCTCCGAAGTGCTCTCAACTCTGCGCCAACGCCCCGTCATCCGCGGCGAAATCGTCCTTCTCCTCGACGGCACCCTCACCACCGCCGCCGCGCAGGCCAACCGATCATCCCTTGCCGACGAAGTCTCCACCCTCATCCGCTCAGGCCTCAGCGAAAAAGATGCCCTCAAGCAAGTCGCCAAATCCCGCGACCTCGGCAAGAGCGAAGCCTACCGCGAGTGGCAACGCACCTAAACAAGGCAGAACAACCGAGCGTGACATTGAGCTTGCTGAGCTTTCCCGGCCAATACGATGGGCGGACCCCAGACAAGTCCATCGGAAAGATAGTGCTGATCGGCTCGAGCCTAGGTATGATCGTTCGCAAAGTTCCGACGCAGATGACGCACGCCTAAACCGTCTCCCGTCCCTTCAGCCGGTCATACACATACGTATCACTCACCGTCCCCAGCGACTCGTTGTACAGCACCAGCGCACCCAGCGACTCCTTCAGTTCCTCGCTGAACTTATGAATCGCCCGCAGGTGCTCCGCCGTTGCCGGAATCTCCAGCTTGCTCGTCTTCAAAAACTTCTGATACCCGCGATCCACCAGCCGCGCGATCTCGCCGCCCAGCACCCATCCCGGCTTGGTGATAATCCGCACCGGCGCGCCCTTGTCCTCGCCCGGCGCAATCTCCGCCGCGCATCCATACTTCGACACCCGCCGCGCTCCCGCAGCGCGGTTTGCACCCTCCGCCGCCGGCGCCACATCAAACCTGTCACTGCCGAGAATCGACAGCACATCATCAAACGTCTTTTGCTTCACTGCCTTCGCCATCGCAACCCTGGTTTGGTTCTCAAATAGTCGCCAGCAGGCGCGCATTTCGAAACCACGCATCGCCCGCAGTAAACTCAACTTAGACTCTCGCACATCGGCGCGGCCCATTCAAACCGTCCGATCAGAGCGTGGCAAGTGCCACGCTGCGGAGCCCAAAAGGAATCATGCTCGCCGCACCCGCCAAACCGCTCGGCCTCACCCTCTTCGACCGCATCGGCAACACGCCGCTGCTCCGTCTCGAAGGCCTCGTCGCGCACCCGCGGCATCCAGATCCTCGGCAAAGCCGAGTGGACCAACCCCGGCGGCAGCGTCAAAGACCGCGCCGCCTCCGTCCATCGTCGCCGACGCCATCCGCCAGGGCCAGCTCACGCCCGGCTCCAGCGACAAAGCCCTCCTCGACGCCACCTCCGGCAACACCGGCATCGCCTACGCCATGCTCGGCGCCGCCATGGGCTTCCCCGTCACCCTCTGCGTCCCCTCCAACGTCTCGCCCGAGCGCAAAAACATCCTCTCCGCCTACGGCGCCAACGTCCTCTGGACCGACCCCGCCGACGGCTCCGACGGCGCCATCCGCATGGCCCGCAAGCTCATCGCCGACGAGCCCGGCCGTTACTTCTACGCCGACCAGTACGGCAACGACAACAACTGGCGCGCCCACTACTACTCCACCGCGAACGAAATCTGGGAGCAGACCTCCGGCCAGATCACGCACTTCGTCGCCGGCCTCGGCACCTCCGGCACCTTCATGGGCACCACGCGCCGCCTGCGCGAGCTCAACCCGACGATCCGCTGCATCTCCATGCAGCCCGACTCGCCCTTCAACGGCCTCGAAGGCCTCAAGCACATGGCGACCGCCATCGTCCCGCCCATCTACGACCCCACGCTCGCCGACCGCAACATCGACATGCCCACCGAGCGCGCCTACGCCATGTGCAAACGTCTCGCGCGCACGCAGGGCCTGCTCCTCGGTATCTCTGCCGGTGCCGCCGTCGCCGCCGCCCGCGACATCGCCGAAGAGGAAGCCCGCGCCGGCCGCGAAGCCGTCATCGTCACCATCCTCCCCGACTCCGCCGACAAATACCTCTCCGACCGCTTCTGGTCTGAACAGCCACGAAGACGCGCAGGCGCCTCCGCTGTCACCTAACCAAAGAACGCGTCATTCTGAGCGAAGCAGCTCGACTCTGTAACAGCTGCGAAGTCGAAGAACCCCGAGGATGCCAGGCTCGCAGTCTCCAGTAGCCAGCGAGAACGTCGCTTTCAGACCACGAGGACTGCAGCTCATCTGATGAGAACTCCTGAGCCAACACACCCATGAGCCTCATCCTCTCCCGCGCCCTCTACGACGACCTCCGCGCCCACGGCGAAGCCACCTACCCCAACGAGTGCTGCGGCATCCTCCTCGGCCGCGCCGACGCCGGCGGCATCCACGTCACGTCGCTCCTCCGCGCCGGCAACACACGCACCGACTCCGCGCACAACCGCTATCACATCGCGCCGGAAGAGCTCATCGCCGCGCAGCGCCAGGCCCGCAACTCCGGCCTCGACATCGTCGGCTTCTACCACTCCCACCCCGACCACCCCGCGCAATGGTCGCAGACAGACTTCGCCGAAGCCCACTGGTTCGGCTGCGCCTACGTCATCACCGCCGTCGCCAACGGCAAGGCCGCGCTCACCAACTCCTTCCTGCTCTCGGGCACCACCGAAGAGGACAAGCGCTTCGAGCCCCAACCCATTGCCGTAGAGTAGCCAGGGTGTTGCCTCTACAGGTGATATTTCGCTGTGAATCCGGTCCGCGGTTGTTCATAAAACGAAGCGGCCTTTGGCGATTTCTTGACCCCGGAATCCACTCCTGAACCCCATTTTCCGAATCTAATGTTCGTATGACGACCGCAGCGGTTACAGTGGTCGTCAACCTTTGGAACGCCGGGCATTCGTTGCGCGCTAACTCGGCCTTCAGAGAAGACCATTAAATGGAGAAGAAGCGTGACGATACCGGGACTCACTGAATTATTGAGGGACATAAAGTCGATGGAGGACCACGCACGCGCCCATCGATCGAGGGAAGAACTACGAATGGTAGTCGTTACTCCGGAAGAGGCAGAGGTACTGGAGTCGTTCCGCCGCTTCAAGCAGGACTACGACTAAATCAATACGCATAGGACAAACGCTTCGAGCCTCAGCTATCGCCGTCGAATAGCTGAGGCTCGCCTATTCATGCTCAGTCCTTCGGCATCAATTTCCCGACGACCTGGTCGATCGTGAAGCTGGCGGCCTTGGCTCGCGGCGGGAACTCCTTGAAGCTCGACAGCCATTTCGTGAGAAGTGGCGGTGCCGCGTACTGCAGCGGAATGTTTTCGAGGAACCAATGATCGTACTTGAAGCTCTCTTCACCGCGTTCGAACGGATCGGCGCGCAGATCGAAGAACTTGGGCAGCACGCAGCGCCGACAACGGTTCGCGCCAGACATCGAAACCGCTGTTTCGCTGCTCCGCGAAGACGATCTTGAACCGCTCGACGCGCATCGCCATGCAGTCGCCATCATCGCTCCAGTAGATGAACCCTCGGCGTGGCGATTTCTCCTCCTTGCCGGACAGGAATGGCATCAGATTGAACGCCGTCGAGATGGACCTTGTAGGTCTTGCCGCCCATCTCGTAGCCCTTCTTCACCTTCTCCACCAGGTCGGGCTCGCCGTTCGCCGCGGCGAAGGTCGGGATGAAGTCCTGCAGCGATGCGATGTCGTTGCTGACCCGGCCGGGCTCGATCACGCCGGGCCAGCGCATCACGCAAGGCACGCGCCATCCGCCCTCCCAGTTGGTGTCCTTCTCACCGCGGAAGGGCGTGGCGCCGCCATCCGGCCAGCGACATCACTTCGGCGCCGTTGTCGGTGGTGAAGACAACGATGGTGTTGTCGGCGATCTTGAGGTCATCCAGCTTCTTCAGCAACTGGCCGACATAGCCATCGAGCTCTACCATGCCGTCCGGATACAGCCCCAGTCCGGTCTTGCCAACCGACGATGGCTTCAGGTGCGTGAAGATGTGCATCCGGGTGGGGTTGAAGTAGCAGAACCACGGCGCGTCTTCCTTCGACTTCCGGTCGATGAAGTCGAGCGCCGACGCGAGGAACTCCTCGTCCACCGTCTCCATCCGCTCCTTCGGGAGCGGCCCCGTATTCTCGATCGTCTGCTTGCCCACCTTGCCGAACTGCGGATCGACCGTCGTATCGTCCTTGTCGGTGGCCTTGCACTTCAGCACGCCACGCGGTCCATATTTCTTCCGGAACTCCGGGTCCTTCGGATAGTTCGCATAGTAGGGCTCTTCCTCGGCATTCAGGTGGTAGAGATTTCCGAAGAACTCATCGAATCCATGCACGGTCGGCAAATGCTCGTTGCGATCGCCCAGGTGGTTCTTGCCGAACTGGCCGGTCGCATAACCGAAATGCTTCATGAACTCGCCGACCGATGGATCCTCGAAGCTCAGACCGAGCGTGGCGCCCGGCATGCCAACCTTCGTCAGACCTGTGCGTATCGGCGACTGCCCCGTAATGAACGCGGCTCGCCCTGCGGTGCAGCTCTGCTGCCCATAAAAATCGGTGAACCTCACGCCCTCTTTGGCGATGCGATCGATGTTCGGCGTCTCATAGCCCATCACGCCCTGGTGATAGCAACTGGGGTTAAACCACCCGATGTCGTCCGCCATGATGAAGAGGATGTTCGGTTTCTTCGCATTCCCTGCCACTTGCTCGGCCATAACACTCCCCTTTTGAACCAACCCGGCGCGTCGCCACCTCCGACCCTACTTCGGTTGACCTGCCACCCAAACTGTCAAGACTGTCAGCTCAATTCAGCCCACGCACGCAGCACCTCAACTTATTGCGTGAGTAACCAACACGCACAAGTCGCCATCGCAAGCGGACCACGTACACTGCTCCGGATGCCCACTCGCCTGCTCGCCACGCTCGCTCTGCTCATCGCCTCTGCATCTCTCGCGCAACAACCCAGCGCCATCACCAGCGACCCCGCGCCGAACCCCTCCGCGCCCACGCAGAACATCGAAACCGTCATCGACTCGCACGGCAGCCACATCATGGGCCTCTTCCTGCTCGCCTCCGGAACGGAGCCGCACCCCACCGTCATCCTTCTCCACGGCTTCCCCGGCTACGAGCAGAACATGGACCTCGCGCAGTCCCTCCGTCGCGACGGCTGGAACGTCCTCGCCATGCACTACCGCGGCGCCTGGGGATCGCAAGGCACCTTCTCATTTACACATTGCATGGAAGACGTCTCCACCATGCTCGCCTACGTCACACAGCCCGCCAACGCGACAAAGTTCCACATCGACACGCACCACCTCGTCGTCATCGGCCACAGCATGGGCGGCTTCATGACGGTCGCCGCGCTCGCGCAGCATCCTGAACTCAAAGCCGGGGTCGTCATCACCGAAGGCAGCCCGTCCCGCGACTTCGCCGACTACTTCGGCGAGCCCAATCCCGCCGATCTCGCTCCCCTCGCCGGCACCTCACTCCCCGCGCTGCAGCAGGAAGCCAAGGCCCACGTCACCACCTGGAGCTTCCCCTCCTTCGCCGCCAAAATCACCCCACGCCCTGTCCTCGACATCTCCGCCAACGACGGCCTCCGCGCTTCCAACGAAGCTCTCGTCGCCGCACTCAAGCACGCCGGTTCGCCCGTCACCTCTATCCACTTCGACACCGACCACGGCTTCAGCGACCACCGCATCGCTCTCCAGGCCGCCATCCTGAAGTGGCTTGACGACAACGCCCGCTAAGCTCCTGCCGGAGTCCGAGCACCACATCTCCTCGCGACTTCCGCAACTGACAGTACCGACCACTACCGCTCTGTCATCTGCTAGGTAGAAGCTGGCCCGTTTCTTCGGGCCTTCAAGAAACCGTCGTCGCCAGAAGAGATCACGAAGGTATTCGCAGTCCTCGAATCCTCTTCTGCTGAGCAACCGGCCTCTCGCCGAATCATCTCGCGGGGTACGCACTGCGAATCGCAAACTCCATCCCGTCTGGACGACTCGCGGTACTTGCAACAGCATTCCTCTGCTTTGCGCTCACTCTCGCAGCCCGAGCCCAACAGCCGCAGCCGCCCGAGGACCCAGAAGACGAAAAGCGCTTCGGCCTCTGGCTCGACCAGGGAATCTCTTCCCCCTTCGCTCCCAACAAATCTCTTGAAGTCGAGTTCCACGAACGCTTCGACGAAGCAATCTCCAGCTTCTACGAATACTTCGTGCAGGCCGGCATAGGCTTTCGTATCCTGCCCATTCTCTCCGTGATGCCCGCCTATCGCTACCAGCGCTTCCCCGGCAATCCCAACCTCCAATACGAGAACCGCATCCTCCTCAACATCACTCTCAGCAAATCCAATGGATCTCTGCGGCCCAACCTTCGCACATTGTTTGAAGGCCGCTTCCCCGAAGGCCGCATCGCCTCCGCACGCATTCGCCTTCGCCCCGGCGTCGAATACTCCTTACCTCTGCGCACGAACTGGCGTCCCGTCCTCATCGTCAATGACGAGCTCTTCTTCGTCCCCGGAACCAACAGCTTCGCCGCCGGAGGCGCCTTCACTCAAAATCGCGTCCAGATCGGCGCTCGCCTGCCCATCAAGCCTTGGTACGCCCTGCGCCCTTACTACATGGTGCAGACCGTCAACCTTCCCGCCGGCTGGGAGACCAACGAAATTCTCGGACTCTCGATGGCCTTCAAACTCCCCATGAAGTCCACGCCATAACGCAGGCCGCCGACCATGCACAAAACGACGCGAAGACTCGCACTTGCGCTTGGCCTCATCTGCACCTGCGCGCCCTCGTTCGCGCAGTCCAACGAGTTCCTCCCCGAGATCGATCTCTACTCCCGCGTGCACCACGCAATGCGATTCCAATTCCAGGCATCGCAGACGCGAGAGGCCAATGAGCCCGTCCAGGCCTCCTTCGGCCCAAGCGTAGACTTCAACGCCCCCGCTTTACGCATTCTTGCCGACATCGCCAAGCACGACCTCGATGAAACCAAGAAGCGCGTAATCGTCTCCGCGATCGGATACCGCTACCTTCCGGAAGCCAACGGCGGAGCAGCGACCAATCGAATTCAGTCGGACACAACTCTTCGCGCTCCCGCCACTCACAAGGTCGCGCTCAGCGACAGAAATCGCTTCGAGTTCAACTGGAAAAACCACGGCTTCACGTGGGAGTATCGCAACCGATTTCGCGGAGAGGGACCGGTGAAAGTTGGTTCCTATCACCTCACGCCCTACGCCAGCGTCGAGGCCTACTACGAAAGCGAATATGGAAAATTCGCCGACACCGCCATCGAAGCCGGCTGCCTGTTCCCCATCAAAAAACACGTGCAGATCGACACCTACTACCAGCACCAGAACGAAACCGGAAAACACCCCAACGAGCAACTGAACCAACTCGGCGTGACCCTCAACCTCTACTTCTAGTGCGCTCGTCCTTTGATGATCTGCTTGTTCCCTGATTCATCCCTCGTCTTGGATGTAACCCATGAGTGACTCGGCGATTTCGCACTCATCGTGACGCCCGTGGCATCCTCGTCGAATCACCGCACTAGCAAAGCGATCTGATTTCGCTCGACGTGCCGCCGGCCGCGGGAATGTAACACTTCAGCGTGTAATCCATCACCATGCGATCGGCGTTGAATCGCCAACCCAGCGTGCGGATGGTCCTCTTCATGCGTTTGATCCATCCCCGGGGCAGGCCATCCTGGTCACGTTGATAGTAGAGCGGAATGAGTTCGTCGCGAAGCACGCGGTAAAGGTCATCGCGGTCGCGGCTATCATGCACATCCATATCCAGGTGCGTTCTTCCGGTTCCAATCGCAAAGCCGTTGAGCCCGTCGTAGGCTTCGGCCCACCAGCCATCCAATACTGAAAGGTTCAAACCTCCGTTGAGCACAACTTTCTGCCCGCTGGTGCCGGAAGCCTCCAGAGGACGTCGTGGATTGTTGAGCCAGACGTCGACACCCTGAACGAGATGGCGGCCGACATTAATGTCGTAGTCCTCGATGAAGACAAATTTGTCAGCGAACTGGGAGTGGCGCATCATCTCTGCGATCTGCTGGAGAACTTTCTTTCCAGGCTCGTCAAGCGGATGAGCCTTTCCGGCGAACAGGAATTGCACGGGCCGCTTGGGGTCGTTGACCAGGGATGCGAGTCTCTCGATGTCGGCGAGGATCAGGTTCGCACGTTTGTACGTGGCAAACCGCCGCGCAAAGCCGATGGTCAAGGCATCCGGGGAAAGCACCTTGCCGAGCCTGTGCAGAGGTTCGTGGGGTTCGTTGCGGCGTTCTGATTGTTCCGTCACCCGGTGACGCACGAAATCCAGGAGCTGCGATTTCAGGCTGAGGTGTGTCTCCCAAAGTTCGCCATCGTCGATGCTCTCTATCTCTTCCCAGGTCCGCGCCGCTCCGCTGTTGCGCTGCCATCCAACCCCGAGGTGGCGGTCGTAAAGGCGACACATCTGCGGCGCAAGCCAGGAGGGAACGTGGACACCATTGGTAATGTGGCCGATCGGCACGGCGTCTTCCGACTTGCCCGGAAACAGGCTCGTCCACATCTCCCGGGAGACCTCGCCATGCAGAGAAGATACTGCATTGGCACGGCGCGAAAGCTTCAGTCCGAGGACCGTCATACAAAACTGTTCCTGTTGGTCCGAGGGATACACCCGGCCAAAGCCCATCAGCTTCTCGTGCGAAAGTCCCAATTGTTCGCGCAGTGGGCCCAGGTGTTCTTCAATGAGATCGGCATTGAATCTGTCGTGGCCGGCGGGCACGGGAGTGTGGGTGGTAAAGACCACTTCCCTGGCGATCTGGCTCGCAGCCGCGTCAAAGCCCATGCCTTCTTCCTGCATGCGCGTGCGAATCGCCTCGAACACCGCGAAACCGCTATGTCCTTCATTGAGGTGAAGAACTCCCGGAGAGATTCCCATCGCATGGATAGCGCGAAAGCCGCCGACACCCAGGAGCAACTCCTGACGAATTCGCGTGCGTCCGTCGCCGCCGTAGAGTCGAGAGGTAAGCTCCAGGTCCTCGGGGGCATTCCCCGCTACGTTGGAGTCGAGCAACAGAAGGTCACAACGTCCGACCTTGAGTCGCCAGACCTTTGCACGGATAAGACCTCCGCGTGTTTCAATTTCCACGACAATCGGCTCGCCGTTCTGGCCGATGGCCGGTTGCATTGGCAGTTGATTGACGTCGGTCTGGAGGTACTCCTCGCACTGCCACCCACTCTTGTCGAGACGCTGCAGAAAGTATCCTTGCCCATAAAACAAGCCGATCCCTATCAATGGAACATCGAGGTCGGATGCGCTCTTAATGTGGTCCCCTGCGAGAACACCGAGGCCGCCGGAATAAATTGGCAGCGATTCGTGCAATCCAAACTCGGCAGAGAAGTATGCGACTGGCCGAGGCCGCAGGACGCCTGCATTCGTGGCTCCCCAGGTGTGGTCTGCCTGTAAATACTCCCGCTGGCGGCGGTAGACATAGTTGACGCGGCTATGGAGGACCAGTTCCGTAGCGCGGCGTTCGATCTCTCCCAAAGGCATCTCGTTGAGCATCGAAATTGGATTCTGATTCAACTGCCGCCAGCGCTTTGGATTGAGATCGCGAAACAAGCTGACGCAGTCGTGGTCCCAACTCCACCATAGATTCCGAGCCAGAGACCAGAGGCGTTCCTGGATGGGAGCGATGAATCGATCCAAAGTACGAGCCTCGCTGACCACGGGAGCAACCTCGTTTGCCGCATCCACCAACATGCGAATCTCGTCCTCCCGGAAGATCCGGGGATCCTTCGTCTGAACAATCAAAACACCCTGCAGCATTCCAGAGTCAATCAGAGGCACGCCCAGGAAGGAGTGGTATATCTCTTCTCCAGACTCTTTGAAGTACTTGTAGCGGGGATGGTTCTGGACGTCATTGACGGCCACCGGCAGTACCTTCTCCGCGACCAGGCCGGCGAGGCCCTCGCTGAGTGGCATGCGCAATGTGCCGATGCATCGTGGGTGGAGGCCAAGCGACGCAGCCAACACCAGGTTCGATCGATCCGGCTCCAGCAAATAGGCCGAGCAAACGTCCGTGTTGAACCGCGAGGCGATCAAAGCGACGACATTCATCAGGGTGTCGGCAGGCTTGCCTCCCTCCTCGGTCAGGTTCGCAATCTCCTCCAGAGTCAAAACATGACTGGCGCCAATTGTTTCGTCGGATTCGGCCATTCGCATACGCTCGCCTCCTGATTGATTTCAGAAATCGCGCATCAACAGTTGTGCGTGGCATCAACCAAAGATGCAGATGTGCGTCCGGTTCAAATGCCTCAATGTGAAACGGCTTAAGAAGCAGGATGATCGGTTCAAGACAAAATCAAGTTGATTTCCGATAAGGGATGAACGGACGATACCACCAATCCACCTGCAATCGCGAAGCAATTCTGGGGAATGCCAAATGCTCTGGTTTTCCTTGGACCTGCGGTTCAGCCAGCTAAGCCCTGCGAGCACGGCACCTATGATGGGTATCTCATTGGTCTCAGTTCGTGATAACGGGCAATGTACTCATTGAGCCGGGGTCTGGACTTTCCGGGTCCTTGTGGCTCGGTCGTAAGCTGTCGCAACGAGGAGCTGGCCCGCACGTGCTAGGGTTCCTGTGCAAGCGCTCGGTTCGGGCAGCGATATTCCCCCAGCCGTGAAGATGCACCCGCCGTCCCCCCATCGACATCGAATAAGCAGGCAGAAATCAAAGCAGATAGGCATAATAGAAGACAATGAAAGTCCATATCCCCACTCCGCTTCGAACCTACACGGACAAGAAGCAGACCGTGTCGGTGGGGGGCGTGACTGTCGCTGAAGGCCTGGAGAAGCTGGTCGAGCAGTTCCCTGCTATGCGCCAGCATCTCTTCACCTCCGACGGCAAGCTACGCTCCTTCGTGAACGTCTACGTCAATGACGAAGACGTCCGTTATCTTCCTGAAAAGGAACACACCGGCGTTGATGATGCCGCCGAACTCTCGATCATCCCCTCCATCGCTGGCGGCTGTTGTACCCCCGCTGCCTGTTGTTGTCGCTAGAAGCGAGAACAACCCGGAGCTCCTAAGCTCCACCCAAATTCCCAACATCTTCATCTCGACCGGTCGTTCAAAGAACGCGTAGGCGGAGAGACCCCTGTATTTGTATTTCGCTTGACGTTGCCATGAATCGTCGTCCGCCCTCCCCGCATCTCCACAGGGAGGGTGCGGGAAAGGCATAACGCTTGACGCCACTGATACAATTAACACAGAGCCCGATGCCGCCGAAGCGAGCCGTCGGGCCTTCGTGTTTACACCCGAAGCCTTTTGGAATGAAGACTTTGCGTTTACTTTCAGAGCGATGTCCTTTGTTTTGAAGACTTTGCAAAGTTGGCGGCGACTTGGGTCCACCGCTAACTCTAATTTCTAGAAGACTTTGCGCAAAAAGTGACGGGGGAGGGGGTCTCCCCTCCAGAGGAAATCATGCCAGCCACTCTCGAAGAAATCACGACCGAACTTCCCAAGCTGACCAACGAAGAGATCGCACGCTACTCGCGCCACCTCATCCTGCCCGAGGTCGGCATGGAAGGCCAGCAGAAGCTCAAGGCCGCGCGCGTCCTCTGCGTCGGCACCGGCGGCCTCGGCGCCCCCCTCGCCCTCTACCTCGCCGCCGCCGGCGTCGGCACGCTCGGCCTCGTCGACTTCGACGTCGTCGACGAATCGAATCTGCAGCGCCAGATCATCCACTCCCCGAACACCGTCGGAATGCTCAAGGTCGACTCCGCCGAGCAGATGATCAAGGGCCTGAACAGGAACACCAACGTCGGTGAAGCACAACACGATGCTCACCTCGGCCAACGCCCTCGAGATCTTCAAGGACTACGACGTCATCGCCGACGGCACCGACAACTTCCAGACCCGCTACCTCGTCAACGACGCCTGCGTCCTCACCGGCAAGCCCAACGTCTACGGCTCCATCTTCCGCTTCGAGGGCCAGGCCACCGTCTTCGCCACCGAGGAAGGCCCGTGCTACCGCTGCCTCTACCCCGAACCTCCACCGCCGGGCCTGGTCCCGAGCTGCGCCGAAGGCGGCGTGCTGGGCGTCCTTCCCGGCCTCGTCGGAATGATCCAGGCCACCGAGGTGATCAAGCTCATCCTCGGCATCGGCGAGCCGCTCATCGGCCGCCTGCTGCTGGTCGACGCGCTGGGCATGAACTTCCGCACGCTCAAGCTGCGCAAAAATCCGAGCTGCCCCGCCTGCGGAACCCACGAGATCAAGGAGCTCATCGACTACGACCAGTTCTGCGGCATCCAGAAGCCCACGGAAGTCGGTCCGCTCGAGGTCTCCTCGCACGGCACCGTCGCTGCGCTGCCCGAGGTCGACGGCATCCCGCAGATCTCGGTCGAGCAGCTCAAGGCCGAGATCGACGAAGGCCGCAAGCCCTTCATCCTCGACGTCCGCGAGCCGCACGAGTACCAGATCGTGAACATCGGCGCCCCGCTCATCCCCGTCGGCCAGCTCGACCAGCGCCTCAGCGAGATCCCCGTCGGCAAGAACGAGGAGATCGTAGTCCACTGCAAGACCGGTGGCCGCAGCCAGAAGGCCTCACTCGCACTGAAGTCCGCGGGCTTCACCAACGTGAAGAATCTCGCCGGCGGCATCACCGCCTGGGCCGACAAGATCGACAAGTCGCTGCCGAAGTATTGAGCGAAATTTTGCGACAAAGAACAAGGCCCTCACTTCGAGGGCCTTCACTTTTTCGCTATTGCGGTTGCTGATCGCCCGAGGGCTTCAGCGCAGATTCGAGCGGACCAATCGCACCATCCACAGGCGGAGTCTTCAACTCCAGCAGCCTCGCGATGAATGAGTAGACATCGATGTTCTCGAAGGTTGGCAGCGCCACACCTGCTCTGATGTCCGGTCCTTCTGCGTAGAAGATCGCCTTCATCTGAGGTAGACGCTGCGGATCGAATCCGTGACTGCCGACGTTCGGCGGACGCGTGGGCTGATGCGCATGGATTGTGTACGGCCCATTGGCGATAATGAGCGGATCCCCTTCGCTGACGCGCGAATCGTAGTGCAGCGACTCCGGCACATCCGCTCGCCGGTACGCCGTAAAGCGAGGATCTACGTGCGCTCGGAACTGCTCATACGCGCGCTCCGCATCCGCCTCCGAGTTCGCATACAGCAGAGCTCCTTCGGTATGGAAATGGCTCAGGTCGGCAAACTTGTCCAACACCACCAGCGTCGCATTCACCTTGATCATGCCGTGATCCGCAGTCACGATGAGGTCTACAGGAAGCCCCGTCGCCTTCAACTTCTCGCGCAGGATGCCGATCATCTTGTCCACCTGGTGGACTGCATCGCGCGTCTCGGGTGCGTCAGGCCCGTACTTGTGGCCCGCGTGATCGGTGTTCGGATAGTAGAGCGTGATGAAGTGAGGGCGCTGCTCAGGCGGCAACTTCAGCCAGGCGATCACCTGATCGATGCGCGTCTCATCGCCAATCGACTCGTCATAGTGCAGGTAGAAGGATGGCCGTACCCCATCGATCGCAGCCTCCGATCCCGGCCAGAAGAAGCAGGCCGAGCGCATACCCTGCTGCTCCGCGAGGACCCACAGAGGCGTGCCCTGATACCAGGTGCCATCGCTGTTCTCTTTGTTGTTGTTGTATGCGTAGCTCTCTTTGCGCAGCGGATCGTAGAACTCCATGGCGACGATGCCGTGGTGTTCCGGCCGCAGACCCGTCACCAACGTGTAATGGTTCGGGAAGGTGACAGAGGGATATGAGGGCAGCATACCTGTCGGCGTGCTCGCGCCATCGCGCGCCATCTCATCCAGATGCGGTGCGCCGTGCTCGCGCGCATAGTCGTACCGGAAGCCATCGAGCGAGACCAGAACAACGTAGTGCTTGTTCTGCTGCGCGACCAGATTCGGTGGATTCTGAACATGAATGACCGGCGTGGGGTCCTGTGCAGGCGAAGCCAGCGTCGTGAACAGAAGTGCGGCGAGGGCCAGCAAAGAACGTTTAAACATGTGGTCTCCGGTACGAGAGATACGTATGAGGAGACTAATCGGTCTCGCGATCTTCTTCGACCAGAATCTCCAGCACCAGCGGAGGCTCCAGCATGAAGTCCATCGAGGCCATCGCTGCGACTGCACGATCGAGCGTCGAACGCAGGCAGGGTTCTGTCGTCACGACAAACGGCAGACGGTCGCTCGCGTGTCCGCGGTGCTGCAGGATGGAGTCGATGTTGATCTGCTCCTTTGCCAATGCGCCTGCAATCGCGGCGACGATTCCGGGGCGATCTGCGACGACGAGGCGCAGATAGTGCGGAGCGTTCACGTCGCCGGTGACAGCCAGCTTTTCGACAGGCAGCCGAACGGCAGAGCTTCCCTGCGCAACGGCAAGCAAGTCACTTACTACAGCGACCGCCGTGGGATGTCCGCCCGCTCCGTGCCCGCTGAACACGACGTCTCCGCCGAACTGACCGCTGGTGACGATCATGTTCTGCGTCCCGTGCGACCACGCGATCGGCGAGGTCTTCGGCACCAGCATCGGACCGACGCGAGCGCGCACTACATCGCCATCGATCTGCGCGCGCGAAACCTGGCGGATCGTACAGCCCAGCTCCTTCGCGTAGGGGAAGTCAACCGCACCCACGTGCTTGATCGTCTGCGCCGGAACGTTCTCCGGATGAAGCTCCGCCTTCAGCGCGAGGCGAGCCAGAATGCACAGCTTCGCACGGGCATCGAGGCCGTCGACATCAGCCGACGGATCGGCCTCGGCGTAACCCGCTCGCTGTGCGTTGGCCAGCACTTCGCCGTAGTTTGCGCCCGTCTCCATGGAACTCAGGATGAAGTTGCACGTGCCGTTCACAATGCCGCTGATCCGGCGGATACGATCACCACTGAGCCCCTGCACCATCCCTGGAATCACCGGAACCCCACCCGCGACTGCTGCGCCAAACAGCAACTGCACATTGTTCTTCGCGGCCAGGTCAAGCAGTTCGGTTCCGCGGAAGGCGAGGAGTTGCTTGTTGGCAGTGATGACGTGCTTACCCGCGCTTAGTGCTGTACGCAACCAGCCTTCGATGGGATCGAGGCCACCGATCAGTTCGACGACTGCATCCACGTCCGGTGCGGTCAAAACATCTTCAACGCGGTCTGTCCAGATGGCGCCTGCAGGCACGAACTTCGCACGCTGATGCTCACGCTTGCGCTGCACGCCGCGGTTGAAGACCCGCGTTATCTGAATCTCCTTGTGCGCTCCGGCCGCAAGAACCTCAGCGAACGAACTGCCAACTGTACCAAAGCCAAGCAAACCTACACGCAAGCTGTACTCCTCCTGAAGCTGACGAATATTCAATTTTAACGGAAATCAATACTCGATTTTGTTGGGGCTCGCTTCCCACGCGGCAAAGCTCTCCCACGCCTTTTCGGCGAGCATGTTTTGAATTGGGATCTTGCGCTGATCGAGAGGCTTGCGCATCTCGTCATAGAGAAACGAGTCGTCGAAGCCGACGCGCGCGGCGTCCCCCGCACTATTGCCGTAGTAGATAGCGCGGCAGTGCGACCAGTAGATCGCCGCGAGACACATGGGACAGGGCTCGCAGCTTGTGTAGACATCGCAGTCTTTGAGCCAGAAGGTTCCGAGCTTCTTGCATGCCTCGCGGATCGCCACGACCTCGGCGTGCGCGGTCGGATCATTCCATTGCGTGACGTGATTGACGCCGGTGGCGAGCACCTGGCCATCCTTCACGATGACTGCGCCGAACGGACCGCCGCGACCGCTCACGACGTTTTCGGTCGCAAGCGCGATCGCCTGCTGCATAAACTCCGGTTGCGCCTCGCTCATCCGATTGCCTCTATCTGCCTCGTGAAAACGGGCATAATCAGCATCATGGTACACGGTCTCAGGTCCCGACACGTTGTGACACCGGACGGCGAGCGCGATGCAGTCGTGCTTATCGAAGGCGAGCGCATCGTTGCTGTGAAGAGCGCGAATGAGGTTGCTGCGGAGACTCCCGTGGAGGATTTCGGCGAAACGGCGTTGATCCCGGGGCTCGTGGATGTGCACACGCACCTGAACGAGCCGGGCCGCACCGAGTGGGAGGGCTTTGCGACGGGAACGCGAGCGGCAGCGGCCGGCGGGTTTACGACGATTGTCGACATGCCGCTGAACTGCCTGCCCGAAACGACGGACGTGAGGGCGCTGGAACTGAAGCGAGAGGCGGCGCGCGGCAAGGCAATGGTCGATTATGCGCTGTGGGGTGGAGCGGTGGACGGCAATCAGGAGGAGCTGGAACCGCTGGCGCTCGAAGGAGTCGCGGGGTTCAAGTGCTTTCTGATCTATCCGGGATGCGATGGGTTCACGGAAATTGACCGTGCGAATCTGGAGCTCGCGGTTCCGCATATTGCGCGCACGGGGCTTCCACTGCTGGTGCATGCGGAACTCGCGGGACCCATCGATGCGGCGGTTGCGAGCCTGAACGCGACCGGTGCGGACTGGCGTAAATATGCGACGTACCTTGCATCGCGTCCGGATGAGGCGGAGCTGGAGGCGATTGCGATGCTGCTCGACCTGTGCCGGGAGCACAGGTTTCGACTGCACATCGTGCATCTTTCGACGACGAAGGCTCTGCCGATGATTCGCGCGGCGCGAATGGAAGGGCTGCCGTTAACGGTGGAGACTTGTCCACATTATCTGCACTGCGCGGCCGAGGAGATTCCGGATGGTGCAACGCTGTTCAAATGCGCTCCGCCGATTCGTTCTGCGGAGAATCGTGAACAGCTTTGGGGTGCGCTGCTGGATGGGACCATCGACCTGATTGCGACGGACCATTCGCCGTGTCCGCCGGCAATGAAACGGCTCACGGCGAATGCACCGGGTGAAGAGTCCGGCCGCTTTGATGAGGCGTGGGGTGGCATTCCATCGCTTTCCACCGCGCTCTCCGTGCTGTGGACCGATTGCGTGGCACGCGGCATTTCGCTTACGAGGCTGGTGGAGTGGGTTTCAAGCACGCCGGCAAAGATGGCGGGCGTGAGCGCTCATGTGGGTGCAATTGCACCGGGGATGCATGCGAATCTTGTGGCGTTCGACAAGGAGGCGACGTTCACGCTCGCGCCGGAACATCTGCATTACAGACATGCGATTTCACCGTACATCGGTGAGACGCTGTGTGGAGTCGTGCGGTCGACGTGGCTGCGGGGTGGGCGGGTCTACGAGAACCGGGACGGAAGAATAACGTTCGCGGATACTCCCCGCGGGAGGGAGTACGCGCTATCCTGTTCCCTCCCGCGATGACGATGTCCGCTGCCAATACGATTCTTGCCGAGTGGAACGAACTCGGGCTCGACGATGCGGCCGAAGTGATTCTGCCGTGCAATGGGTCCCCTGTGTGGGCGACGCTGGTTGCCTACAACCGGCCCTTCGACTCGCCGCAGGCTCTTTTCGCCGCAGCCGACGAGATCTGGCGGTCACTCCCTGAAGAAGACTGGCAGGAGGCGTTCGATTCGCATCCGCGACTGGGAGAGCAGAAGGCCAAGGCAGCGACGGAGACAAGCCTGAACTGGAGCGCGCAGGAGCAGAGCGCGGCGAATCCTGATGATGCTGTGCGCGAGGCGCTGGCGCAGGGGAATCGCGAGTACGAAGAAAAGTTTGGGAGGATATTTTTGCTGTGCGCGACAGGGCGCAGCGCTGAAGAGATGCTTGCGATTCTGCGGGAGCGGATGCAGAACGATGCGACAACTGAGTTGCGCGAGGCGGCGGAGCAGCAGCGGTTGATCACGCAACTCCGGTTGCGCAAGTGGCTGCAGATGCCAGCGCTGACATGTGCAGAGCTCTCAGAGAGTACGAGGCCAGAGGCAGCTTAGGAGACCATAATGGGACTTTCGACGCACATCCTCGACACAGCACTGGGCAAGCCAGCCTGGGGTGTGGCGCTGGTGCTATTGCTGGAGACGGCGGATGGCTGGAGCGAGGTCGGCAGAGGTTCGACGGATGCGGATGGCCGCTGCCGCACGCTGCTTGGAGAACACGCGCTGGAGGAGGCGACGTATAAGCTGCGCTTCGAGACGGCGCAGTACTTTGCGTCGCAGAAGGTTAAATCGCTGTACCCGTATGTGGAGATTGCTTTTGCAATTGCAGACGCGTCGCAGCACTATCACATACCGCTATTGATCTCAGGGAATGGCTACACCACTTATCGAGGGAGTTGATGCCGGGAACGAATTGTAAGCTTGCCAGCAATCGCTATGGGAAGTCGCGGGTTCGCGTGGTGCGCGTGACGCGGCATGAATCGCACCATGACCTGGATGAGTGGACGGTGCAGGTGCTTGCTGACGGGCGACTTCGAGACAGCGCACACACTCGGCGATAACTCAAAGATTCTGCCGACGGACACGATGAAGAACACGGTGTACTTCGTGGCGCGCCAGTCGAAGGCTGCGAGCATTGAAGATTATGCGAAGGAGCTGGTGGACTTTTTACTCTCGCGGAATCCGCAGGTAACGGGCGCGGAGGTTGTGATTGAATCCCATCTGTGGAAGCGGCTGACGGTGGATGGCCAACCGCATCCGACGGCGTTTATGCATGGCTCTGACGAGCGGCAAACGGCGCGGGTTTCACGACAACAGGGCGAGCCGTTTGCAATCGTCAGCGGGCTGGACGGTCTGCACGTTCTGAAGACGGCGCAGTCTGGGTTCGTCGGCTACATCAAGGACGAGTTGACGACACTGCCGGAGACGAGGGATCGGCTCTTCGGCACGGTGCTGAAGGCGGAATGGCCGTACACAGCGCGCGCGATTGAGGAAGGTATCGACTTCAACAAAGTGCGGCGACATCTGCGCGAGACGATGCTCGCAACGTTCGCGATGCATGATTCGCTGTCGGTGCAGCACACGTTGTTTGCGATGGGAGAGGCCGCGCTCGCCCACACCGACATCATCGATGAGGTTTACATGCTGATGCCGAACAAGCACAACCTGCTGATCGACATGGGCCGCTTCGGGCGCGACAATCCGAACCACATCTTCGTTCCGACGGATGAGCCGCACGGGACGATCGAAGCGACAGTGCGGCGCGCATAACATGCCATCCTCAGTTCTCCACGATCACGCGCAAAACATCATCGACCGGTGCCGCGAGATGGCGCGTATCACCGATGTTCCGGGCGAGACGACGCGATTGTTTCTCTCGCCCGCAACGCGCGAGGTGCATACGCTTCTGTTGCGGTGGATGCGTGAGGCTGGGCTTGAGGGTCGCGTGGACGATGCCGGAAATGTGCGCGGCCTGCGGCTTGCGTCCGATCCCTCTGCGCCGCGCGTGCTGTTGTTCTCGCACATCGACACGGTTCCCAATGCCGGAGCGTTCGACGGCCCGCTGGGTGTGGTGCTTGCGCTTGAGGCAATCGCGTTGCTCGCGGAGGAGCCGCTTCCGTTCGCGATCGAAGTGATCGCATTCAGCGAGGAGGAGGGTATTCGGTTCGGTTTTCCGTTCTTCGGATCGATGGCGGTTACGGGGCAAGTTGTGCCGGCTACGCTCGAGCGGCGGGATAGTCAGCGGATCTCTGTGGCGGAGGCGCTCTACGGTTTCGGGCTGCGGCCGCAGAACATTGCGAACAGTTGCGCGATTGCCTCTGAGACCTTTGCGGCGCTGGAGGTACACATCGAGCAGGGGCCGGTGCTCGAGGCGGAGAATCTGAGTCTGGGCGTCGTGGAAGCCATCGTGGGCCAGTCGCGGTTTGAGCTGACGTTTACTGGGCAGGCCAACCATGCGGGCACGACGCCGATGGGATTGCGTCACGACGCGCTTGCGGCCGCGGCGCAGTGGGTTACCGAAGTGGAACGATATGCCGCGAACTATCAGCAGCTGGTTGCGACGGTGGGACAATTGGAAGTCTCGCCGGGAGCCGTGAATGTGGTGCCGGGATTCGTGCGAGCGACGCTCGACGTGCGACACCCGAAGGATGAGTCGCGACATGCGGCAGTGGCGAATCTGCTGACGAAGGCAGAGCTCGCGGCGGCGCAGCGAGGTGTGCTGGTCAGTGCCAGGGCGACGTCGAAGCAGGCAGCGGTTCCGATGAATCGCGAGCTCACGGTCTCGCTTCAACAGGCGGCGGCACGCGCAGGTCACGAGACACACGCGATGTTCTCCGGTGCAGGACATGATGCGATGATCCTCGCGCCGCACGTGCCCACGACGATGCTCTTCGTTCGCTCGCCGGGTGGGTTGAGTCATCATCCGGACGAGACGGTGCGCGTGGATGATATTGAGACAGCGCTTGGGACTGTTCTTGAATTCCTGCGTGGACTCAAGCCGCCGGACAGGTAAGATCGAAGCCTTATGCATCATCTTGGATTAACGCGTAGTGCGAATCGTCGCGATCACCTGCTGCTGACGCCGGACACGTTTATTCGCACGCCGCTTCCGGGACTCGACGAAGGGCATGGCCATGGTGCATGTGGCACCGCAGGCTGGTGCGGCGTTCACGATGATGACGGTGGAGTTCGAGGCGGGTGGCACGCTCACGGAAGGACCGACGCAGAGGTTTCTGTATGTGCTCGACGGGACAATCAGTTTGAAGGAGCCGGGCAATGCGGAGCCTCATGCAATGGATTCCGGCGGATATGCCTATCTGCCGACGGACTATGAGTACAAGGTTGAGGCGCAGACGAAGGCTCGGGTTGTGGTGATCGATAAGCCGTTTCTTCCGCTCACACCGGAGCATGGAGGAGAGGACGAGCCGTTGTTCCTGATCGGACGCGAGCCTGAGGTCGCATCGGTGCCGCTGAACGGCGATGAGGGTTTGCAGGTGCGCTCGCTGCTGCCGGATTCGCTCGCGTTCGACTTCGCGTGCAACACGATGACGTACGCGCCCGGCGCGGCGCTGTCAGCAGGTTGAGATTCACTACATGGAGCATGGGCTGCTGATGCTGGAAGGCGGCGGCATTTATCGACTCGGCGACCAGTGGTATCCGACGCAGGCCGGAGACTTCATCTGGATGGCGCCGTTCTGTCCGCAGTGGTTTGGCGCGATCGGCAAGCAGCCGGCGAAGTATCTAATCTACAAAGACTTCAACCGCCATACGCTCGCATGAAACTGAACATCAATACCGACCGTCTTCTCGCGGAGTTGCATCGGCTGGCACGCATCACGGACTGCCCGCACACCGAGGACAAATCTCTGCCAGAGCCGACACAGGCGGTGACGCGGATTGTCTTTACTCCGCGCGACCTCGAAGCGCGCGCGTGGCTGAAGTCACTTGCGAAGGGAGCCGGCTTCAGCGTGCGCGAGGATGCAGTGGGCAACACGTTCATGCGGTGGGAGGGCAGCGAGCCTGCGCTGGGCGTGGTCGGCACGGGATCGCACACGGATGCTATTCCGCATGCAGGCATGTATGACGGCACCGTGGGCGTGCTGGGTGGACTCGAAGCGCTGCGGTCGTTGAAGGAGTCGGGCTTTCAACCGAAGCGATCGCTCGAACTGCTGATGTTTACCAGCGAGGAGCCGACGCGATTTGGCATTGGATGCCTGGGATCGCGGCTGCTCGGCGGGGTCATCGATCCTGAGGCCGCGGACGAACTTCACGACCGGCTGCATGAGACGGATCCAAATGCAGCGGAAGGACTCAGCCTCCGCGAGGTGCGCGAGGCTGCAGGGTTTCACGGCGCGCTGGGAAGCGTGAAGCTGCCGCCGCATTACTACGATGCCTGGGTTGAGCTGCACATCGAACAGGGACCGCTGCTCGAGCGCGACAACGTTGAGCTTGGAATCGTTACGAACATTGCCGCGCCCGCGAGCTACCGCTACACGGTCGAGGGGTTTGGCGGCCACGCCGGCGCGCTGCTGATGCCCGACCGGCACGATGCGCTGTGCGCTGCGGCGGAGATGATTCTTTCTGTGGAGCGTCACGCGTTGGCCGCGAACGCACGCGCCAAATCCGAGGGCCAAAGCGGCGTTGATACGGTCGCCACGGTCGGCATGGTTGCGGTCCATCCGGGCGCGGTGAATTCGGTACCGTCGCGTGTGCAGCTTACGCTGGATATTCGCGATACCGACGTGGCGCGGCGCGATTCGGTGATGGATGCACTGCATGCGGACATTCGAGAGATTGAACGGCGCCGCGGTGTGCGGGTGAGCGAAGAGTTGGTCAACGCCGATCAGCCTGCGCACTCCGATCCGCGGATTGTCGCAGCGCTCGAAGCTGCATGCCAGGCCGAGAACGCCACCTTTCGGCGCATGGTCTCGCGCGCATACCACGACACCAATTTCATTGCGCCGATTGCGCCGGTGGCAATGCTCTTCATCCCCTGCCGCAATGGCGTCTCGCACAGGCCGGATGAGTATGCCAGTCCAGAGGCTATCGTGCTAGGTACGCGTGTGCTGGCTCGCACGCTGGCGAAACTTGCTATGGCATAATTCGGCAGCACAGCTAAACTGACAGCAGCAACTGAGTTTGCGTCCTGCCAACGCGGCATTATGCCTATTCAATCGATCAATCCCGCGACCGGCGAGCTGCTCCGCAGCTTTCGTCCGCTTGAGCCCGAAGCCATCGAGGCGAAGATCGCGCTTGCGTACGAGGGGAGCCGCATTTATCCGTCCGAGACGCTGACGCAGCGGACGTTCTGGATGCGGCGGCTGGCGCATCTGCTGGAGGCGGAAGAGAACGAGCTTGCAACGCTGATGGTCAAGGAGATGGGCAAGACCATCATCTCGGCACGCGCCGAAGTTGCTAAATGTGCACGCGCATGCCGCTACTACGCGGAACAGAGCGAGGGGATGCTTGCGCCGGAGTTCGTCGCAACCGAGCATGCGCGCAGCTATGTGCGTTGGGATCCGCTCGGCGTGGTTCTCGCCGTGATGCCGTGGAACTTTCCGTTTTGGCAGGTCTTCCGATTTCTCGCACCCGCGCTGATGGCGGGCAACGTCGGCCTGTTGAAGCATGCGTCGAACGTGCCGCAGTGTGCGCTGGCGATTGAGGCGCTGGTGAGGCGGGCAGGCTTTCCGCGCGGCGTCTTCCAGACGCTCCTTATCGAGTCCAAGCAGGTGGAGAAGGTGCTTGGCGATGAGCGTGTCGTGGCGGTGACTCTGACGGGGTCAGAAGCCGCGGGCCGCGCAGTTGCGGCGCAGGCCGGCTACCTGATCAAGAAGAGCGTGCTGGAGCTGGGCGGCAGTGACCCGTTCATTGTGATGCCGTCCGCTGATCTCGACCGAGACGGTGAAGAACGCGGTGGCGGCACGCTGCATCAACAACGGCCAGAGCTGCATAGCGGCCAAGCGCTTCATCGTGCACGAATCGATCTACCGCGAGTTCGAAGTGCGCTTCGTGGAGGGCATGGCGGCACAAATTGTCGGTGATCCGATGAGCGAGGCCACACAGATTGGACCGCTGGCAACGTCGCAAGTCGCCGAGGATCTGCAGAGGCAGGTGGACGCGGCGATCCACGCAGGCGGACGGCTGTTGACCGGCGGACGACGGCTGACGCGCGAAGGCAACTTCTTCTCGCCGACGGTCGTCTCGGGACTGCCGCGCACCGCGGCGGTGACGCGCGAGGAGACCTTCGGTCCGCTGGCCTTCGTTTTCAAGGTCAACTCACTGGATGAGGCGATTTCGCTAGCGAACGACACGCCGTTTGGCCTGGGGGCAAGCTGTTGGACCAACGAGGTCGCAGACCAGCAACGGCTGGCGTTGGAGTTGCAATGCGGTTCAGTATTCTTCAACACCCCGGTTGCGAGCGACCCGCGGCTGCCGTTCGGCGGCATCAAGCACAGCGGCTATGGGCGCGAACTTTCAGCTGCCGGCATGCGCGAGTTCCTCAACGCGAAAACGGTGGTCGTTGCGGCGACGGCTGTACGACCCCAGACTCCCGGAGAGGCGGCAGAACCCAAGGTGACTCTGCCCATGCGTGAGCAGCCGCTGGTGACAGCCAAAGCCGAAAGCGAGAAGGCGAAGAAGGCGCGCGGCATTGTCAGCCTGGGACTGACTGAACCGTCAGAGTAGTGCAGCGGAGCATTTAGGATGGGCTCGTGCGCTACCCACTGGTTCATATCCTTGCTGCATTTCTTGCCTCGACACTTTCAGTCAACGCTCAGGGCCCCGCGAGTGGCTCGACGAGTTCGAACTACAAACCGCTCGAGACCTTCGCTCCGCTCACGCTGCCGGACGCGGTGAACGTCTATCGCTCGTCGAACGGCGCGCCCGGACCACAATACTGGCAGAACCGGGCTGACTACGAGCTGCGTGCGGCGATCGATACGCAAACGAAGACGCTGACCTGCACGGAGACGATCACATACACGAACAACTCGCCAGACACGCTCACTTCGCTGTGGCTGCATCTTGAGCAGAACATCTACCGCAAGGACTCGCGCTCGAGTGCATTTGCGAGCGAATTCCGCCGGCGACGCCCGGGGACAGGTAATACCTCTGCAAATCACGAGGTGTCGACGACCACAGATGGCTACACACTGGAATCGATCGAGATCCAGCCGCTGGGCAAGACACACCAGGCAGCCATCAAGGTCGAGGCCGTGATCGCCGATACGCGCATGCAGATTCAGTTGCCCGCGGCGTTTGCACTGCATCACGGCGAGCAGATTCGCGTGCGCATCCACTATCACTACACGATCCCGGGCCTGTTCGGCGGCCGCACCTCATGGGGCAAGGCGCAGCAGGGCGATATCTATGACATTGCGCAGTGGTATCCGCGCATGTGCGTCTATGACGATCTGCACGGATGGGATACGCTTCCGTACCTTGGCAACGAGTTCTATCTCGAATACGGGCGCTTCGATTACTCCATCACTGTGCCCGCGAACATGATCGTTGCGGGCTCCGGTGCTTTGGTGAACGCCAACGAAGTTCTCACGAGCACCGAACTCGCGCGACTGACGCAGGCGCGCACCAGTGATAAGACGGTCATGATTCGCACGGCCGACGATGTAAATCGCGCGGTGTCTTCGACCACGACGCAGACGAAGACGTGGCACTACACCATGGATTCGACGCGTGATGTCGTCTTCTCCGCCTCTGCCACATTCCTGTGGGACGCAGCGCGCATCAACGTCGCCGCAGGCGCTGGACAACCTGCGCATACGGCGCTTGCGCAGAGTGTGTATCCGATCGAGTCTGCGGGTGACGCCGCGTGGGGACGCTCCACGGAGTATCTGAAGGATGCAGTCGAACACTTCTCCGCGCGATGGTATCCGTACCCTTATCCGAATGCGATCAATGTTGCTGGATTCTCTTCAGGAATGGAGTATCCGGGCGTGCTGTTCGATGGCATCAACGATAAGGGTGGACCGCTCTTCTGGGTGACGGCGCATGAGATCGGGCACACGTGGTTCCCGATGGTCGTCGGCTTCAACGAGCGACGCAACGCCTGGATGGACGAAGGCTTTAACACCTTCATCGACATCTTCGAGAGCGACGAATTTGAGCATGGCGTCTACGGTCCGAAGCGCGATGCAGAGTTCGCACCTGACCCCAAGATTCCGCCGGCAGATCAGATCGTGAAGGTGCTCACGGACCCGGAGGCTCCGCCAATCATGACACGGGCGGACGCCATTCGCGAGACGTATCGCCATCCCGTCACGTATTTCAAATCGGCATTTGGTCTCGTTCTTCTCCGGAACGACATCCTCGGGCCGGAGCGTTTTGACTTCGCGTTCCGCAAGTTCATTCGCGAATGGGCGTACAAACATCCAAGCCCATCAGATTTCTTCCGCACGATGGAATCCGAGGGCGGCGAGGATCTCAGCTACTTCTGGCGTGGGTGGTATTTCAATAACTGGAAGCTCGATCTTGCGGTTACGGCTGCGACGTACGTCGATGCGAATGATCCTGCGAAGGGTCTGCGGGTGACGGTGGAGAATCGTGACAAGCTGGTGCTTCCGTCGACGCTGCGCGTGGAGCTGGCGAACGGAAGCCATGTTGACGTCGCTGTACCTGCGGAAACCTGGATGCAGAACGCGACCCACACCTTTGTAGTTTCGGTTGGCGGGCCTGCGACTTCAGCAACGATCGACCCGGATCACGTTGTACCGGATGGCGATCGCAGCAACAACACCTTCGCGCTCCCGCACTGATGCTTGCAAGAAAGAAGCGGCTGCGAGGGAGGCCTCTCGCAGCCGTTTGAGTTGTAACGCAGATTAGAAGTTGAACGATGCCTGGAGCGAGATACGGCGTACGGCCGCATTTGTTGTGTAGGGTCCGCCGGCGAGTTGCGTCTGCTGACCGAAATTATTCCCTAGCAGCGTTCCGTTTGGCGTGGCCAGGTCCTTATTGTTGAAGAGGTTCTGCACCTGGAACCCGAGCGCGAAGTTGTAGCGCTTGCCGGTGCTCGACCCGCCGCCGCCAAACATGCCGCCACCGCCGCCGCCACGAGACCGCCGCCACCGCCACCTCCACCGTGACGACCACCGCCGTCGGCACCGTGCGGGCCACCGCCGCCCGAAGCTCCCTGGCCGGCAGAAGCAACGGCCGCATTGCGCATGGCACCGAAGCCCCAAGTTTTGGTTAGGCGGAAATTGAAGGTAAAGAGTCCCGGAGCGGTGCAGGCGTTGATGGGTGCAATCTGCGAGCCTGCCGGTTGCGAACCTGGGGCCGCGAAGGTCCCGCAGCCATTGATCGTCTTCACAGTCTGACCATTAGCAGCGACGCCAGTAACCCGGTACGGCCGGTCATTGAAGAACGTATCGCCATTTACATCCTCGCCGACCGTGACGTTGTAGGGGCTGCCGCTCTGGGCGATCATGAACGGGCTGAACTGGATGAACTTCGGCAACGAAATCGATCCCGCGAGGAAGACTCGGTTGCGCGTATCGAAGCTCGTGCGCCCGTAGTCCGCCGCGATGTTGTAAGGCGTTGAAATCGCGCCGCCGTTACCCGAGGTGTCACCCTTTGCAAAGTTCAGCGAGTAGTAACCGAAGAGCGAGACATGCCTTCCGGTCGAGACGCGCCCATTGACGATGAGCTGGTCCTGGCGAAAGACACCCTCGGAGAAGTACTGGTATTGCGCGGGCACCACCTCACCCGGCTGGATGCCATTGCGCGGGTAACCGATGTTCTGTGTAGCCAGCTCGTGCACGCCTTGCGAGTGCAGGTAGTTCACCGACAGCGACCCGGCACGTGTCACCTGCTGATCGAAGCCACCGGCAAACTGAGTGATGTACGCCGTGCGCAGATTTGGTGCGGTTTGATAGGTCATCTGCGCGTCGTCCGTCGCATTCGCAGTACAGATTGTCTTGAAATCCGCCACGGTTGGCGAGCAGCCCGTCGGAACCTGGCTCAATGTGTAGGACGTTGTGCTGACGCCATTGAAGCGCTCCAGGTTCAAAACGTAGTTGCCACCGAAGCGGTCGTAAAACAGACCGAAGCCGCCGCGCAGCACGGTCTTGGGCGCACTCTTTCCGCTGCCGAGACCATACGCGAATGAGAGACGCGGGGCGAAGTCGTGGTGGTCTTTGAGATGGTTCTGCGCCTCATAGCGCAGACCATAGCTCAAGGTGAAGTTCTGGAATGGCTTCCAGTCCGACTCCGCATACAAGCCAACATCTGCGAGCGTGTACTTCAGAGAAGGCACATTGGCTACCGTTAGCGAGAATTGGCTCGGCAGATTGGACTGATAGCTGTTGTCCAGTCCGTTGCATGAAGTGCCGGACGTGGGAACGCACGGAGTCAGGGTGGAGTAGGTGAAGGAACCGTTCGTGTTCTGCACCGGGCTCGTGGCTTGACGGTTAATGCGCAACCGGCCGCCGAAGCGGATGAAATTCTTCTTCAGCTGAACCGAGGTGTAGTTCTGAACCTCGTAGTGGTCCTCATGATCGGAGGTGTTCTGTGACGGATTGCCGCCGCTGGCGAAGTCGCCCGAGACAGATACAGACGGCGCGGTGCTCAACGGAGAGTCAGCGCTGTGCTCGCGCTCGTACTCAAAACGCGTTTCGTTGATGAGCTGTGGACTCCAGGTCTGGGTGTCGCTCATCTGGATGATGTTGCTCATCGCGGACGTGTTCGTACCGTACTCCGGCAGACTGATATTTCCGACCCCGGAGTTTGTCGCGGTGTTGTGCACGAACTGATAGCGCGTTGTCAGCACATTCTTCTCGCCCAGCGCGAGGTCGAGGCGAGGATTGAAGTCGATTCGGGTCTGCGGATAGTACGAAAAGTACTTGTAGGGCGTCGGAACGCAGGTGATATCGCCCGGGCTGCAGAGGGTTCCCGGCGTGGAGGGTTCCGCAAGAATCGTCGCATTCACCAGCTGGTCGTCCTGAATCTGCCGCAAGCTGCCGCCGAGATTGTAGGAGGAGATCTTGCTCAATGGTCCAGTCAGGTTTCCGAACATGAACAGGGTGTGGTACGGCGGCTGCTCCACGGTGGCCAAGGGGTTCCCGGAGTTGAACTGCGAGGGATTGCCGTTCATCTGCAAGTTGCCGTGCAGCTTGTCGGTTCCCGGCTTCGTGAAGACCTCCACGCGGCCAAAACCGAGGCGGTCGTACTCTGCCGAGAATGGGTTCTGGTTAATGCGAATCTCGCGGATTGAGGACTTCGGCGGAAGCTGTCCGCCCGTGAACCCGTCGACGTAGATCTGTCCGCCACTGGGTCCGGCCGAAGGCCCGGCGAGCGCGGAGAGTTCGCTCGAGAGTTCGTCGGGGTCGTCCGAGAGCGCCTCGAGGTCCTTACCTTGCAGAACGGTGGAGCTCGCGTTCGAGTCCGGGTCAACGCTCAGCTGCACGGCGCTTGCCTCGACGTTGACCACCGTATTCTCTTCGCCGATCTTCAGCTTGGCGTCGAGCGTCGTGCTCGGCACGGCGGGCACCTTGAGGTTCGTCATCAGGTAGGAGGCAAAGCCCGGCATCGACACCAGCATGGTGTAGGTGCCTGGCGTAATCGTGATGTTGTACGTGCCATCGCTGCCCGACTTCACGCTGCGGCCCGGTCCTTTGGACGGCGTGAACGTCACAGTGGCTCCGGGGATCAGCTCACCATCCGGATCCGTGACTGTTCCATGAACTTTTGTTCCACCGGTCGAGACCTGCGCGGCAGCATTCGCCGGTGTAGTCGGCGCGGTGGGCGCGGTCGGTGGCGGCGCGGCCGATTGTCCCTGGATCCCAGGGCACGACAGCAGTAAGCACACCAGTCCTGCAATTAGCGTCTTTGGCAACGACATCCTCACTCCTCAACAACTCAAAACAAAAAGGTCCGGCAGCTACGAATAAAGACGGTATGAGCGCTGCTTCGCTCGAAGCCCGCTCCCGCCGCGTGCCGCCTGGTCGATGGCCGATGCATTACCGGCCGGGTCCCGCGCCCTCACCCATGCCAGCCGAGGGCTCGCCGCTGCCCACGCTCCAGGGTGTGAGGGTCATACCTTCGCCGCTGGGTGCGGCGGTCAGGATCGGTTCAACTCCAGTCAACAACGTCACAGCGGAACTCGGCGTGGACTGACCCGATGGCGAGGTGGCCACGATCATTACTGCGTCGCCGGGTTTCAATCCTGCAATCGTCTCGGTGGGCAGCCGCGAGAGCATCTGCGAAAGGTCCATGCCTGCACGACGAGCACCAGCTGCGGTTCCCTGCTGACCTTCGCCGGCGGGCGGAGTGGCTCCGCCTGCAGGTCGCGTTGCACCTGCATTGCCCGCAGCAGCGCCGTTCGCGCCTCCGCGCATGCGCGCAGCGATTGTCTGCGCGGCCATGGCCGGCAGCCGTCGAACATCGCTGTTCGGCGTGACCGCAACGGTCACCGCCTTCTTCGTCGTCAGGTCCTTCAGTGTGACCGTACCCGCCGTGGCGTCTACCGCTGTCAGCAGGCCCGAGTAGTTCTTGAAGCTGCCGGTGACGATTTCATCGGCGGCAATTGTTGTCCCGTCCGCCGATCGTGTTCCGCGCACCCGTAACTGATCGCCCGGCTGAATCGAGGCGAGATCGCTCTTTACCGCATCCTCGAAACGCACAGAACCGTTCGAGTACCGGCGCACAATCGTCGAGGGTGTCGTGGTGACTGTCACCGTGTGCAGGCCGCTCGAGATTTCAATCCTGCCTGTCGCCGGGTCCACCGACTTCACAATTCCGCCGCCGCCTCGCGACCAGGCAGCCTCTTCCGCAGCGTGCGTCTCAGCGATCGCAGCCGACTTCATCAGAATCACGCGAACAGCAGTCACTGTGCTGCCCGTATCACCAGACGTACCGGTCACAAGCGCGCGATCGCCCGTCTGTACATCGGCTACGGAGCCGGCGGTCGCCGCGCTCAGGTCTTTGGAGCCCGGCGGCACGATCAGCACCTTCGCCGCGGCGGGCACGTTCACCGTGACGTCCTGCCCAGCGGTCGTCGTCAGCACGAAGCCGCCGCTACTGGTCGACTTCACGGTACCGGCCGCATGAGGCGCAGCTGGAGCCTGGGCCCGCAGGGACAGGACACACCCAACCACAAGCACTACGGCCAGGGACCACCGCGCGGCGGATCGGAGGGTTCTGTTAAGTGAGCTCATCATTTTGAATTCGCTGAAGAAAAATCGACCTTTGGCGCTGATCGCTGGGGACGTGCCTGCAATCAGACCGCATTCGCGTTCACTTGAGAAGGAATACGATTTGAAATTCGCAAAAGTTTCCCCAAGGAAACGATTGCCACTCAGAATTCCATTATCGCAGAACGAGCTGTGAATCCGCTTGGTCGCTATGGAAGAGCTGAGCCGTCCGCCAGCGGTAACTCCAGGTGAGACGGGTACTTGGGCGACGCGTAGATGGTCAGCGTCTCCGCCTTGTAGGCCGAGGCCGGCGCCGTCATGATGTTCGGCACCCAGGTCTGCGGGTTGCGGTCGTAGAGGGGAAACCAGCTCGACTGCACCTCGACCATCATCCGGTGGCCCTTCAGGAAGGTGTGGTCTGTCCCGTGAAGGCTCCACTTGTATTCCGCGACCTCGCCCGGCTTCACCGGTTCGGGCTCGGTATAGCTCTTGCGGTAGCGCCCGCGAAGAATTTCCTCGGCAACCATCAGTTGATAGCCGTCCGGATAGACATCGATGAGCTTCGCCACCCAGTCGGTGTCCGAGCCGGTCGTCGCCGCAAACAGGTCCGGCCACGACATCGCCGGTCACGGTCACATCGCTGTTGAGCGTTGGCGTCTCGAAATTGGCGAGGTCCTTCCGCCCTGAGACGAACTGCTGATCCTCCACCAGCCATGTGCGCCACTGCGATCCCTGTCCGTAGGTCGACTGAATGGGCCGGTGACGGTACGGGACCGGGTCCGCGGGATCGGCTACATACGTCGCGGCGACCTCGTCCTTGCCCTTCGGTGTTGTGAGGCTTAGCTGCTCACCGGGTTCGAGGTACAGATTCGCCTCGTGGAAGCCCTGCTTCGGCGGCCAGATCGCATAGCGATGCCACTTGTTCTCTCCGGTGCGGAAGCTGGCAGTGTCCTTCAGGTCGAAACCGGGCTTGTCCTTCAGATAGAACTCGAAGAACGGCGCCTCGAAGGTGGCGCGATAGTACGAACCGGTGTTCTCGCCACCGAAGGTGATGCCGCCGTAGTGGCTCATCAACTCCGATCCTGGACCGAACGACCAGCCACCGTGATTCCACGGCCCCAGCACCATGTAGACGTGGTGCATGGGATCGTTCGGATCCTCATGCGGACGCAGTGCCGCATACTCTGCCTGCGTTCCCCACATGTCCTCCTGGTCCCAGTAGCCGCCTACTTCCAGCGTGGGCACCTCGGGTTTGCTGAGATGTGGCTCGACGGCCATGTCCTGCCAAAACTTCACGTAACTCGGTTGTGCGAGAAATACCTTCGCTGTCGGCAAGTCGGTCATTCCAGCCGCCGCAGCCGCGCCTGCGAAGTTCACGTGTTCGAGGAAGAAGTTGAACTGGTCGTCCTTCGAGCTCTGCGCCACGTCGGTCTTCTGCGCCTCGAGCTGCTGCACATAATCGAATCCGTAGGTCTCGCGGAACGCACCATTATGGAAGAAGTCGTCGCCCCTCCAGATGTCCGTCATCGGCGCCTGCGGACTGATTGCCTTCACCGCCGGATGCGCATCGATTCCCGCCATCATCGCGAGAAACCCCGGATAGCTCACACCAAGCACACCCACCTTGCCGGAGTTGTTGGGCACATTCTTCAGCAGCCAGTCGATGGTGTCGCGCGTGTCGGTGGTCTCATCAACGTCGCATCTTCGAGCTGTGCGCCACAATCGGTCGATTCATCACGAACTGTCCGCCTGAGCCGTAACGCCCGCGAATGTCCTGGTAGACAAAGATGTACCCGCTGGCCGCCAGCTCGGGCTTCGAGACCGCGGCGGAGTCCGCGACGCGCCGTTCACACCGTATGGCGTGCGCTGCATCAGGAACGGCAGCGGAGGCCCGCTCTTGTCGCTGCCCTCCGGCCGCAGAATCACCGTGTGCAGTTCGACGCCATCGCGCACGGGAATCATCACCTCGGAACGTACGTACTTCGGCCCGTGATAGTCCTTCAGCAGCTCCGCCGTGCGTTGCGCACGCGTTTGCTGCTGCGTCTGTTCCGGCTTGTTCGTGGGCGCAGGCGGATTCGTCTGCGCTACAGCCACCGCGGCACACAGAACCATCGAACAGCCGAAGATCCTCAGCATCCCTGCCTCCCCAAAACAGTCAATAGTGAATGGTGATTAGTGAAATAAGACAGAATGCCTAACTTTAACTCTATTCACTCCTCACTACTCACTGTCCGGTCAGATTCCCCGGGGTCGCCATGCACTGCCAGTTGTTGCGCGCATGCGATCCATCGCAGAACGGCCGCTTCTCGCTCATACCGCAGCGGCACAAGCTTATCGCGGGTTTGCCCGTCAGGTCCCACTCCTTGCCGTCTGCATCCTTGAGCACGATGTGCCCTTCCACCCGCAGAGGTCCGTTGGGCCGTACGGTAATGTGAACTGCTTCGTCTGCCATTGACTGTCTCCTTATGAGGCCAGCATAGCAGCGGATAGTGTGAGTCGCGGGTTCATGCCGACTAGAGGCTCACCATCGCCTCGTCCACGTAGCACCATCCCCACCGCTCGCCGGGTTCCACCGAACGCATCACCGGATGCTTCGTCGCATGGAAGTGCTTCGTCGCATGCTTGTTCTTCGACGAATCGCAGCAACCCACATTCCCGCACACAAGGCACTCACGCAGATGTACCCAGGTGTCGCCCATCTTGATGCACTCCTCGCAACCCTTGGCGTAACTCGCCGAAGCACTCGGCACATCCCTGAGATTCAGGTGATCGAAATGATGGCACGTCATATCGCTTCCCCTTTTAAGGACTAACGGCTCGTTAAGCATGCCTGCTGCGACTGCAGCAGATCGCGAATTCCGCGTTCCGCCACATCCAGCATCTCGTCCATCTGTGCGCGGGTATACGTTCCGCGTTCCGCAGTCGCCTGTGTCTCGACGAGCCCTCCGGACGCAGTCATCACCACATTCATGTCGACCTCAGCGCGCGCATCCTCTTCGTACGCAAGATCGAGGAGCACCCGCCCGTCCACGATGCCCACACTCGTCGCAGCGACCAGCTCGCGCAGCGGCGACTGCTTCAGCGTTCCCGCCTCCAAAAGCTTGCCCAGCGCAATCGCCAGCGCCGTGCAGGCTCCGGTAATCGCGGCCGTGCGCGTGCCACCGTCGGCCTGCAGCACATCGCAGTCCAGGATCACCGTGCGTTCGCCGAGCAGCTTCATGTCCACAACGCTGCGCAGGCTGCGGCCAATCAGCCGCTGAATCTCGTGCGTCCGTCCGCCGATCTTCCCGCGTTCGCTCTCGCGTGGCGTCCGGGTCAGCGTCGCGCGCGGCAGCATCGCGTACTCCGCCGTCACCCATCCGCGGCCCGAGTTCCGCATCCAGCCGGGCACGCCCTCCTGCACCGTCGCATTGCACAAGACGCGCGTGTGGCCCACTTCAATCAGCACTGAGCCCTCAGCGGTCGCCACAAATCCCGGCGTCAGCCGCAACTCGCGTGCCTGCGCTGCTCCGCGTCCTCCACTCCGGAAGATTTCTTCACCATTCGCCATTCGGTGATTGTAGCCGCTGCCCGTGCTGGACATCGACGCCAGGCACGCTCGTTTTCGACAGCAAAACCATTCATGCGATTGTTACGACCGCAACATTGCGCTATCGTTCCATTGGTGACTCGCAGACTCCCCTGACCGAGTCCTAACCCCCGGAGCAGTCCCCGTAATGCCGGCCCATTTGCAGAGCAACATCGCCGCACCAGCATCCTCCCCCGTCGAAAGCCCCCGCACCCTTAACCCCCAGCGCGCCGCGCCACCGTTGCGTGTACTCGTCATCGAGGACGATCCGCCGGTTCGAGACGCCTGTCTCGAGATTGCGCGCGGCATGGGATTCGCCACCACGACGGCCGACTCTCTGAGTTCTGCGCGTGCTGTGCTTCCGCAGCCCGTCGATATCGTCCTGCTCGACGTGCGCCTTCCCGGCGGGGACGGCCTCTCGCTGCTCGACGAGATTCGCACGCGGCACCCGTCGGCAATCATCATCATCATGACCGCTTACGCTACGGTCGACTCCGCCGTGGAAGCTCTGCGCATCGGCGCGGGAGACTACCTCGCCAAGCCCTTCACGCTCGAAGAGCTCACCTCTACCCTGGAGCGTGCCGCCGAACGCCGCGTGTTTGACCTCGAGGCCCGTGAGCTCCGCGACCGCCTGCGTGCAGGCCGCGGTCAGGGCCGTCTCACCGGCCGTTCGCCCGGCATGGAAAAGCTCTACCGAATCCTCTCCAAGGTCGCCTTCACCACGCACCCCGTCCTCATCGTCGGCGAATCCGGCACAGGCAAGAGCGTCGTCGCGCAGACGATCCACCTCAACGGCCCGCGCGCATCTGAGCCCTTCAACGTGGTCGAATGCAGCGCTCCATCTCCGGCCCAGATCGAAGCACAGCTCTTCGGCGCGGCCAATCAACGCGCGCTCCTCGCGCAGACGGGAACGCTCTTCCTCAACGAAGTCGCCGATCTACCGCTCGATCTGCAGGGCCGCCTCCTTCGCGCACTGGAGACACGGCAGTTTCGGGCCACAGGCGAATCGGTAACCGTTCCACTCACCGCCCGACTGCTCGCTTCCAGCGCCCGCGACCTCGCGCAGCTGGTCGAGACCGGACGCTTTCGCAAGGACCTCTTCTATCGCCTCAACGTCGTCAACCTGCGCATTCCGCCACTCCGTGAACGCAAAGAGGACATTCCGCTGCTTACTGCCAGCATCCTGGAGCAGCTGCGCGGCAAGTACGACGCCGACTACACCATCGCGCACGACGCCCTGCACCTTCTCGTCGACTACGACTGGCCGGGCAACGTCCGCGAGCTCCGGCACGCCCTCGAGCGCGCCTTGGCGCTGTCCAGCGGCCCGGTCCTTCACCTCGGCGATCTCCCCACGCAGCTCCAGAACGCCCGCGCGGAGTTCGAACAACGCCACGCGGCAGCCGAGGCCGAGCCGGCTCTCACCGTCGAGGTCCGTTCTATCGCCGAGATGGAAAAGCAGGCCATTCTCACGACTCTGCGACATCTCAATGGCGACAAGTTGATGGCCGCCCGCCTGCTCGGTATCGGAAAGACCACCCTCTACCGCAAGCTCAAGGAGTACGGCGTCACTGAGGAAGATCTATAACAGAGCCTCGTATCAACTGGCCCCGGTAACCCGTCGCTACAAGCCAGGCGTTCATCGAGTTCGATACAATCGCTCCCTACAACAAGCGTGTACACCAGCGCACTTGAAACAGGAGAAACGATTCGATGAAGCTCACACCAGGAAAGCTCGCCGGCCTCAATGCAGTCTCCGACGCACGCGGTGTTATCGCCGCGGCCGCTATGGATCAGCGCGGATCGCTGCAGAAGTCGCTGGGCCAGGCACGCGGCGCGCAGGCCGACGCCCATGACCTCGAGGTCTTCAAGACCCTTGTCACCGACGTGCTCACGCAGCGCGCCTCCGCGATTCTGCTCGACCCCGAGTTCGGTCTCCCTGCCTCTAAGCACCGCCACGGCAAGGGCCTTCTGCTCGCATACGAGAAGACCGGTTACGACGCCGCAACGCCTGGCCGTCTGCCCGATCTGCTCGACCACTGGAGCGTCGGCCGCCTGAAGGAAGCCGGCGCCGACTGCATCAAGATCCTGCTCTACTACACGCCCTTCGACAAGCCCGAGATCAACGACGTCAAGCACGCGTTCATTGAGCGCATCGGCGACGAGTGCCGCGCCCATGACATCCCTTTCTTCTGCGAGTTCGTTGGCTACGATGCAGATGGTGGCGACGAAAAATCCGTCGAGTACGCCCGTAAGAAGCCCGCCATCGTCGCTGGCTCCATGAAGGAGTTTTCCAAGCCCGTCTACGGCATCGACGTGCTCAAGGTTGAGGTTCCCATCGTCATGGAGTTCGTCGGAGGCACGAAGGCCAACAAGGGACAGAGCGCCTATACCCGCGCCGAGGCGCTGCAGCACTTCCGCGATTCCGCCGCCACGACAAGCCTGCCCTTCATCTACCTTTCCGCCGGCGTCTCCAACCCGGTCTTCATCGAAACCCTCGAACTCGCCAACGAGTCCGGGACGAACTACAACGGCGTGCTCTGCGGGCGCGCCACCTGGAAGGACGGCATCCCAATCTTCGCCACCAAAGGCGAGCAGGCCTTCCGAGACTGGCTGAACACCACCGGGGTCGAGAACATCGAGAATGTGAATCGCGCGTTACAGGGCGCAACTCCATGGAAAGGCAAGATCGAGAACGCCTGATCCTGCCGCCTTGCACATTCGTCATTGGCACATGTCAGCCCGACGCCGTAAACTCGCGGCACCACCATGCGTCGGGCTACGTGTTCCCTGGCCATCGCCGTTCTGGTTTTCTTCGGCGCGGTTCCGCGTCCTGCCTTCGCGCAAACCTACAACCCCAAGTCCATCCGCTTTGTGTCCACGGACGCTTCGCAGCACCTCGACTCCGTAGAACTTCTCCGCACCTCGGGCCTCCAGCAGGGCGTTCCACTCACCAAGGATGACATCGAAGCCGCACTCCAGAAGCTCGGCGAAAGCGGCGCCTTTGCCGACCTCAGCTACACCGTCAACGAGACCGCGCTAACGATCAAACTTACGCCGGCGCCAGACGGTCAGCCGCTCCCGGTACGCTTCGTAAACTTCGTCTGGTGGCAGTACGACGAACTTCTCAAACTCCTCGAACAGCGCGTTCCTCTCTTCCACGGCAAGCTTCCGCTGCAGGGCAACCAGACTGGCGAAGTCGAGGACGCGCTGGTCGCTCTGCTCCGCGAGAAAGACATCCCCGACGCGCGCGTCACGGCGTTGCCATCCTCCGATTCACCCGGCGAACCAATGAACGCCGTCGCCCTCTCCATCTCTTCTCCCGTGATTCTCGTGGGCCAGATAACCTTCAGCGGCGCCGTTCCCGCCGTCACGGAAAAGCTTACGACCCTTGCCCACGCGCTCGCCGACCGCAACTTCGACCTCCGGGAGGTCAACACGACCCTCCATGACAGCACCGAAGCTATCTTTTCGGACGCCGGTTATCTCGACGCCACCCACGACCCGCTCATCTTCACCCCTCCTCGAAAAGACCTTGGAGGCTACGTCGTCGATGTCCAGGTACCCATGCATTCGGGCCCGCTCTATCACATCGGAAACGTCGTAGTTCATGCCGAGGCTCCGCTTTCGGAATCTGAGCTACGTGCAGTTCTCCCGTTCAAGACCGGCGACCCCGCTTCCGCGGCTGACCTCCGCGCCGCGGTCTCTACACTCGCTCACATCTACGGGGACCACGGATTTCTGCAGGCTCGCGCCTCTGCCAATCTCGACAAGAACGTCTCCAACCACACGGTCGATTACAGTTTCAACTTCTCCCCCGGAGCCCAATTCCACCTTGCCTCCATTGACGCGTCCGCGCTGCCCACGGAACTCCAGCAGGAGTTCTCCAACCTCTGGCACGTTGCACCCGGCGCTTTAGTCGACAAGGAATTTCAGGCCAGTCTTCGCGACACCCTGCAAAAGCTTCACACGCGCATGGGCATCTTCGTCGGCGCACAGCGCGACTCCGCCGCCCACACCGTCATCATCATCCTGCAACTCCGCAAGATTCCCGGCGTATTCGCTGAACCGGGCGATCCAGGCACTCCGCTTCCGTCTGCGGTGCCCCCGCCCCAGGCACCAGTGCCTCCACTCCCGATACCGCCAGGACCGCGGCGCCCAAGGCCATAACTGTTTCAAATCATCTTGCAGCTTCGAGAATTCCTAGAACAAATTCTGGACCAGCTAATCCAGCGAGTATGATGGGGCCGTCAATCCGAACGACTCAACACCCATAGGCCCAATGCGCACAAACAATCTGCGTCTCATCGTTACCTTCCTCGCTCTTGCCTCCTCAACCATCTCGTTCGCGCAGTACTCCATCCAGAAGATCGAGATTCACGGCGCCGCACCCTATACCGACGACGAAGTCCTGCAGGTTTCCGGCCTGCGGCCTGGCCAGATGATGTCGCACGACAGCCTGGGCAACGCCGCGCAGCATCTGCTCGACACCGGAGTCTTCATGGACGCCGCCATCCAACTCGCCGGCCCCGGAACTGCACGCACCGTGCTCGTCGAGCTAAAGCCGCTGCCCGCGAGTTCCCTCGTACCCGCTACTTTCGCCAACCTCATTTGGTGGACCCCCGCTGAGCTCGACACCACGCTACGGCAGCGTGTCCCGTTCTATCGCGGCGGCATCCCGCCCGCCGGTAATCTTCCGGACAGCATCGACGCCGCGCTCACGTCCATGCTCGCGGAGAAGGGCGTCCACGGCACCGTCGTCAACGCATCCGTAGCACCCAGCAATACGCATCCGCAGCCCAGCTGGGAGTTCCGCCTCGACGACCCGTCCGTGCGCCTCGCCTCCGCCACACTCACCGGAACGCCGGCAGCGCTTGCATCTTCTATGCAGCGGGTCATCCAGCACCTCAGCGGTTCGCACTACGACGACCGCGCTCTCGCCGATCAGCTCCTCTCGCCGTTGCGCGACGCTGGATATCTCGACGCGCAACTGACCAGCATCGCCGCGACCGTAGAGCCTGCCACCTCTGGCTACGCCGTGCGCTATACCGCGACCGTCGTGCCCGGCGACATCTTCCGCGTCACCGCGATCTCCTGGCAGCCTACGACCATCTACGCACAAGACGCCTTTACCCACGACGCAAAACTGCACAACGGCGACCTTGCCTCACAAAAATCTCTCCTCGAGACCGAACAGGCTATCCTCAACGCCTACCTTCATCTCGGCTATCTCGATGCCTATGTCGATGCACACCCGCAGAAGGACGCCGCGACCCATACCGTCAACTATTCACTGCAGGTCACACCCGGAGAGATCTATCACCTGAAATCCGTCACGCCGCTCAACCTCTCCGCGCCCGCGCAGAAGGACTTCGACTTCGGCTGGCTCCTGAAGCCCGGTGCCGCCTACGACCCGCTTTACACCGCCAACTTTCTCACCAACAACACTGCGCTGCGAAGCCTCGCCGGCTACACCGCCAGCTTCCAGGCCGCGGCCGACTCGCAGACGCACCTCGTCGACTTGACGATCAACTTCATTCACGCCGGCAGTGGCCAGTAGCCGCTACTTCAGGCTTCCAGTCACTCCCGTGCCGACCGTCAGCGGCTGCCCATCCTGCGCCACGACCTTCAACCCGCGGCTCTGGACCTGCGCGTAGAAGACCTTCCCCGCCTTCGCCGCCTCGATCTGCACGTTGTCCAGCACCAGGTTCTTGATCGGCGCCTCCGGCAGCCCTTCGATATCCAGCGCCACCTTCGCTCCCGTCACCTTCAGGTTCTCGATGCGAATACCGTCGAAGTGCGGGGTCAGCCGTGTCACAGGCATCGCAGTTGCCGTCACCGCACCCGCCCGATCACCACCGTAGTAGTCCGTGATCTGCACGGCCGTCCCGACACCGTCCATCGTGATGTCCTTGTACGTGAAATCGCTGAGATCCCCGCCACGATCGCGCCCGCTCTTCAGCCGGATTCCCTGCGTTGTTCCCTTGAACGTGACGCGCTCCACGTGCACATGCTGCACGCCGCCGGCAACCTCGCTACCCACGCTCATGCCGTGGCCCTTCAGAAAAACACAGTCGCGAACCGTAATGTCATGCGACGGAGCATCCGGTCCCGGCGATCCCGGCTGCCCGCTTTTGATCGCCACGTTGTCGTCGCCGGTATCGATGGTTACGTGGTCTATCAGCACATGGCCCGAACTGAATGGATCGATACCGTCCGTGTTGTGTCCCGCCGGCGTCGGCGCCAGAATCTTCATGTTCCGAAACGTCAAATCGTCCGAGTAGTACGGCACAATCTGCCAACTGGGCGAGTTCGCTACTGTCACGTTCTCCATCAGCACGTGCTTACAGTGGTCGAACACAATCAGCCTTGGCCGCGTCTGATGCGGGTTCACCCACCAGCTCTCGCCGCGCCCATCGATCACGCCGCCACCACGAATCGTGATGTCCTCCGCATTCGCCGCGCTTAGCAGGCTCTGCCGCCCCTTCTCGCGAAACACCACGATCTCGGGATAGTCGTCATGATTCGTGCTTCCCTCAAGCGTCGTCCCCTCCGCGATTTCCAGCGTGATGTGGCTCTTCAGCACCAGTGGAGCGCTCACAAACTTCGCTGCCCCCGCTAGCCGCACCACGCCGCCGCCGCTTTCCGCGCAGTCATCGATCGCCTTTTGAATCGCCACCGTGTCCAGAGTCGATCCATCACCCTTTGCACCGTACTGCTGCACCGCGCAGACCTTGGCGCTCTGCGCCGAAGCATTGCTGACCATGCACACCGGCAGCATCATCGCTGCGCCCGCAAACAAAACAACCCTCGCCTTCATCGGTAGGGACCCTCTCGAGCGCAGAATCTCACGCGCACACTTCTATCTTGTCAGAATCCGGCCGGCCGCTCGTCCGCAACGTGGAACGCTCGCTCCAACGCCACACCCACCGCGCACAGCGTTCCCTCGTCAAAGAGCCTTCCAATCAGCGTTACACCGTGCGGCACCCTCCGCGGCGGATTGAACTTCGGCAACGGATGCTTCGGGTCCGGAGCCCAGTCGCTCCGCGCCTCGCTCACCTCCACAAACCCCGCGCGCAGCGTCAGCGACGGATGACCCGTAAAGTTGAAGATCACCAACTGCTCGTCCCGTAGCGACGGCACCAGCAGCAGATCGACCTCTTTCATCACCCTCGCGATCTCCTCGGCCACCTTGCGCCGCAGCCGGTCCGCCTGCACAAAGTCCACCGCACTCAAAAACCGCGACTGACGAAACGTATTCGGCCACGCATCCGGCACCTGCATCTTCAACTGGTCGACCTCACCATCCAGCGTGATCTTCTCGAACGCCGCCGCCGACTCCGCAAACAGAATGATGTTCAGCGAGTCATACGCCCAGTTCGGCAGCGTCACCGGCACCGTCGTCATGCCAAGCTGCTTCACCATCTCCAGCGCATGTCGGTCCACATCCGTCGCCGGCGCCTCCTTCATCCAGCTCTCGATGTACCCGACGCGCAGCCCAGTGACGGGAATGTCCTTAGTTCCCTGCCCGCGATAGTTCAGCGGTACATCCGCACACGCCAGATCCTGCTTGTCAGGACCGTTGATCGCCTGCAACACCATAAACGTGTCCTCAACGCCGCGCGCCATCGGCCCCAGCTTGTCGCACGTCCAGCTCAGCGTCATCGCTCCCGTGCGCGGCACCCGCCCAAACGTCGGCCGCAGTCCCGTCACACCGCAACGCATGCTCGGCGAAATAATCGAGCCCTGCGTCTCGCTCCCGATCGCAAACCCCACCAGCCCCGCCGCGACGGCCGCACCCGGCCCCGCACTCGACCCCGATGATCCCTCCTCCAGCAGCCACGGATTCTTCGTCTGCCCACCAAACCAGATATCATTCAACGCCAGCGCACCCAGGCTCAGCTTCGCGACCAGCACCGCGCCCGCGTCATTCAACCGCTGCGTCACCGTCGCATCTTTCGTTGGCACACGATTGCGATAGAACTCCGCTCCCCAGGTCGTCGGAATCCCGGCCGTATCCAGCAGATCCTTCGCTCCCCAGGGAATCCCATGCAAGGCCCCCCGATACTTGCCTGCCGCGATCTCCTTATCCGCCGCGCGCGCCTGCTCCAGCGCATGCGTCCTCGCACAGTGTGATCACACAATTCAGCTTCGGCTGAAGCTGCTTCAACCGCTCCAGATAGATCCTCGTCAACCGTTCGGATGTAATCAGCTTCCGCCCCAGCCAGCTTGAGAGCAAGGTCACCGGAGCGAACGCAATATCCTCCTCGCTCTTCGGCAGCGGCGGCGCCGGCGTTAGCTGGTCACTGACCCCCGTCTGGTTGATCGCAAGTTCCAGTCCCGGCTAACTGCGGATTCCAGACCGTCGCCGGCACATCCCCATACCCGATCTCCACCTTCCTCGGCCCGGTCCTGCGCTCATACACCGCAGCCATCGACTGCCGCCAGTTCCCCGCCGCCTCCGCGCGATGCTCCGGCGACATCGTCACCTGCATCAGCTTCTCCGCCTCGACAAACGTCGCGGTCGACACCTCCGGCCCCACCGGCGTCGCCGTGCCGAACGCCGGAGGGGCTCCCGGAGTCGCCGGCGTCTGCGGCGTCTGCTCTGCTGAGGCCTCCGTCTCACCGGCCATTACCGCGCCAATCAATCCCATCGAACTCTGCGCAAGAAACTCCCGCCGCGAACGTCCCATTCGCCTCCTCCTTGACGCAAAACAACATCAGATTGAATACAGCACGTTATAGCACCCACATGATTCCCAACTCACTCTCAACTCGCTTACCCTCACAGCCATGCCGCTCGCCACGCTCACCCTCGAACTCTCCATCGAGCATGCGCAGTCCCTCAAAGACCGCCGCCAGGTCGTCCGCTCTCTCAAGGAAAAGCTCCGCCACGGCTTCAACATCTCCATCGCCGAGCTTGACGACGCTGTCCTCTGGAACCGCGCCACCCTCGGTATCGCGGCTATCTCCCCATCTTCCAGCTACCTGGCCGGGCAGCTCCGCGAGGTCGAGTCCGCCGCCCGCCGCCTCGCCGTTGGGCTGGGGTGCGACATAATAGACTCCTGGCTTGAGTCAGACGTCCACCTGGAATCCCCCGATTGAGCCATGTCGCGTCTTTCCGCCAAGGGTGCTATCCTGCACAGTCACCTATGCCTGAGCAACGAGCAAGACAACATCACCGTGACCGCGTCGCCAGCACCTTCGGCGAGGAGATCACCGCTATGCTCGAGGGGGAACTCTCTGACCCTCGCATCGCGCCCTGTCACGTTACCGAGGTCGTGCTCGCTCCGGGAGGGAAAAGCTGCCGTGTTTTCATCGCCGTGTACGGCGACGAGAAGGCTGAAAACAGCACCCTCGACGGCCTCATGGCCGCGCGCAACTACATTCGTACCGAAATCCGTGAGCGCATGGGAGTTCGCCACGTGCCCGAGCTCACCTTCGCCATCGATCGCTCTGAGAAGATCAACGCACGCATGGATGAGATCCTGGGCCGCGCCGGGAAGCACCGCGAAAAGATACAGCGCAAGGCGGCCGCAGCCGCACAGGAGACTCACCGCTAACTCATGATGCGCGCTGACGCCATTGCCAGGATCCTTCGTATTGTCTGCGACCATGAGAGCTTCCTCATCACGTCGCACGCTCGTCCGGACGGCGACGCCATCGGATCTGCGCTCGGACTCATGCATTTGCTCGAGTCCATGGGGAAGCGCGTCACCGTCGCTTTCGCAGACCGCATCCCAACGATGTACCGCTGCCTTCCAGGCATCGAGCGCATCGTCCCCGATCTACCTGCTGAAATCCACGACATCGCCGTCCTGCTCGAATGCGACTCCATTGAACGCACCGGGTTCGATCACATCGATGCGGGCATGATCGTCAACATCGATCATCATCAGAGCGGCCGCAGCTTCGCCGACTTCAACTGGATCGACCCCACCGCCTGCGCCGTCGGCGTCATGGTTTATCAGCTGGCCGTTGCTTCCGGGGAAGAGATCACCTCCCAGATGGCAGGCTGCCTGTACGCCGCTGTACTTACAGACACCGGGGCCTTCACCTTCGCCTGCACGGACTCCTTCACCTTTGGCCTCGCTGAGCATCTGCTCGAGCGTGGCGCCGACTCCACGGGCATCACCCAGGCCATTTACTTCTCCAATCCCGAGAGCAAACTCCGCCTCCTCGGAGCCGCGCTCTCCAATCTTGAGGTCGACGGCGAGGTTGCATGGACTTATGTCACCCTCGACGACATGGAACGCGCGAACGCGATCGTCGAGGACTGCGAGGGCATCGTCAATTACCTCATCAGCATCCTCGGTGTACGTGCCGCTGTCTTCCTTCGCGAGCTACCGACCGGGAATCGCTTCCGCCTCAATCTCCGCAGCAAAGGGTCGGTTGATGTCGCCGAAGTCGCAGAACGTTTTGGCGGTGGTGGTCACCGCAATGCCAGCGGCTGCACCATCGACGGCCCCATCACGCAAGCCGCGCCTCTACTCGTCAGTGAACTGCACCTGGCCTGCCGTTCGGCATGCGCCACTCTGTTAGCCTAGGGAACGCTCGGCATCACGTGAGCGCACGAGGCCGAACCAGAAAGCGCAGTTGACCGAAGAAACCCAACCCGTCGCCCTCTCTGAGCACCCCTCCTTGTTGCGGCGCTGGCGCGACCGTCTCCCCGCTGACGTTGGCGTCTCCCTCTGGGAGTTCGTCATCCTCATTTTCATCTCCGCCTATTTCCTCTTCTACGGTCTGGTCCCCTTCTTCGGCGGAGATCAGATCGGTCTCGTCGGCGCCGACGAACCTCGTTACGCGCAGATCGCCCGCGAGATGCTCGCCGCGCACTCCGAAGACTGCCACGAGGTGCATGCGCGCATCACGCCGCACAGCCTCCGCGCTAAAGACCTTCACGCCAGCTATGAGTGCCTCGTCGGCGGCACCGTCACGCCCATCCTCTACGGCCGCCCGTGGCTTGAGAAACCCGCACTCTACTACTGGCGCGCCATGAGCTTCTTCAAGGAGTTCGGCGTCTCGGACTGGTCCGCCCGATTACCTTCAGCCACCGGCGCCGGCGCGCTCATCATTCTCGCCTTTCTTCATCTCCGACGATTCCGGCCTGGGGGCCATCTCGACGCCGCACTCATCATGGTGTCCATGGCCGGCATGGTCGGGTTTTCGCGCGGTGCTTCTACGGACATGCAACTCGCCGCGCCTTTATCCATAGGTCTGCTCGGCTGGTATGCCTGGTATGAGACCGGCAAAAAGTTCTGGCTCTTCGATCTCTACTTCTTCGGCGCTGCAGCTACCCTCGCCAAGGGCCCCATCGCCATCTTCCTGATGCTCGGCACCATCATGCTCTTCCTCGGCCTGCGTCGTGAGTGGTCCGCCATCCGCCGCACCATCTGGCTCCCTGGCTTCGGGCTTTTCTTGCTGATGGTTCTGCCCTGGTATATCGAGGTCCAGCGCAAGAACCCGCACTTCTTCCGCATCTTCTTCCTCGAGCACAACCTCCAGCGCTTCGCCACCGACCGCTACCAGCACTCGCAGCACTGGTTCTACTACGCGCTCGTGCTCATTGTGGCGATGCTCCCCTGGACTGCGCTCGCTCTCCGCGCCCTATGGGACGGCATGGCAGTCTCCATCGATGAGTGGAAGGTTCGCCACAAGCCACAGCGTTACCTTGGCCACGTCCGCGCCGGCGACGCCTTCCCAGAGTTCCTCGTCCTCTGGGCTCTCCTTCCTGTCGTCTTCTTTTCGTTCTCGGTCTCGAAGCTTCCCGGCTACATCCTTCCCGCCCTGCCGCCGCTCGCCATCCTCACCGGCGACTACCTCTTTCGCATGCGGCGCACCGGACTCTCCAACTGGATGTTGAACCTCCACGCCGGGCTCACCGGTTTCATGACCTTCGTCGTGCTGCTCTGTCCGCAGTACATGATTTACCAGCGCATCATTCCTGCGCCGCGCCCGCTCATCATCGCCGCCATCTTCGGCATCCTCACCAGCTTGCTCATCATCGCGGTGGTGCGCATCTACGGCGTGCGCCGCCTTCGCGCTGTCACACTCGTTCCGCTCGCCGGACTCATGTTCTTTCTGCTTCACGTCAACGGTCATCTCCTCGACATCACCTACTCCGCTCGTCCGCTCGCCCGCCAGATTCAGCAGGCAGACCCCTCCAGTCAGATCATCGCCGTACATGACGTCCGACGCGATCTCGACTACGGCCTCGCCTTCTATCGCGACCAGAACATGGTCCACTACGACACCGACGGCATCCCCGACGACGCCCACATCCTCGTCCTTCCCACTCGGGAAGCCCCTGAATTACCACAACTTCTGCCTGGCCGAACTTACCAACAGCTCTTTCTCTACAACACGCAGGGTCTCTCGGTGTATAAGGTTTATCCTCGCGGGTAATTGGAATCGGGGCGCCTGCGTAACGTTCGGAACGTCCACAGAATGGGTCTCTCCTCCCAGCTCGAAGTGCTCGACCTGCGCCACTTCTCCGCGGCGCAACTGCAGCCGTTGCTCCTGGAAGAGGCTGACCGCTGGCAGCGCCGTCTCTTCTGGGACTACTCCGGTTCGACCTCTGTCCTGCTCAAATACCTCGACAGCCGTGTCCTTCCCGGCTTCGTCGCGCTTCGACGGGGCAAGGTCGCCGGCTACGCCTTCGCCGTCTTTGAAGCAGCCAAAGCAGTCCTCGGTGACGTCTACGCCTTCGGCGAAGGCGAAGGCCTCTCCAACCCCGTCTGCGAAACCCTCCTCGTCCATCTGCTCGAGATGCTCCAGTCCGCCCCCGGCGTCGACCGCATTGAGTCGCAGCTCCTCATGTTTCCCACGGGTGCGCTCGGAGCGCCCTTCGCGTCCCGCAGCTTCCTCCCGCATCCGCGCCTCTTCATGGTCGCGGACCTCACCACACCCAATCGCGCTCCCCACGCCACCAACTCTCTGCCCAGCGGCATCGCGCTCGAACCCTGGCAGCCTGCACTCTACGAGCCCGCCGCCGAGCTCATCCACCTCTCCTACGTCGGCCACGTCGACAGCGGCATCAACGACCAGTACCGCAGTGTCCACGGCGCCCAGCGCTTCCTGCACAACATAGTGCGTTTCCCCGGCTGCGGCATCTTCGATCCCGAGAGTTCCTGGGTCCTGCGCAACACGCGCTCGCGCGAGCTCCTCGCCATGGTGCTTTGCAGCCGGGTCCGCCAGGACTCCGCGCACATCACGCAGCTCTGCGTCAGCCCGGCACTCCGCGGCCTCGGCCTTGGCCCCTCGCTGCTGCGTCACTGCATCCTTGGCCTTGAGGCCACCGGCGTCAAGAGCCTCTCGCTCACCGTCACTGAGAGCAACGACGGCGCCCGCCGCCTCTACGAGCAGCATGGCTTTCGCGTCGCTCATCGCTTCGACGCCATGGTCTGGGATCAGACGCAGTCCGCCCACCAGCGCTCCCGCGAAACCGACCTGCGCATCTCTGCCGCCGTCTAGTTGCTAACGACCGAAATGCATCACTCCATATCCGGTCGGAGGTGGAAGGTAACCGACCGCCGCGATATACATTAGTGCGAGAAGTGCGTAGTCCCACACGCGTGGTTTTTCGAGGCGCCCGACTCGAGCAAACTGGAACCAGATCAGGAGTTCGACTGGCGGGGAAAATAGCGCTGTCGTCTCCAAAAGGGTTTCAAACACACCTAGGCACAATAGAAATACCGGCGGGAGATGGCCCAACGGAGTCGAGTCTAGAGTGCCTGCTAGATACACCCTCCTTATCAAGATTCCCAAGATACACATCACTGAGGAACCTCGGAAGAATGGCACGAGGGATTTCTCTAGCCAATTGCTCGTTTGAATTGATGACTCCGTGTCTTGACCCAAGAAGCTGCACCTACTCCACGTGATAGTTCGGCGCTTCCCTCGTTATCACTACATCGTGCACGTGGCTCTCGCGCAGACCCGCATTCGAAATCCGAATGAACTTCGACTTCGTCTGCAGCTCTTCAATCGTCGAGCACCCCAGATACCCCATGCCCGACCTTAGCCCCCCGACGAGCTGATAGATCATCGCCTCCAACGGTCCACGGTGCGGCACGCGGCCCTCGATGCCCTCAGGAACAAACTTCGCCAGCCGGTTGCCGCCGTTCTGCTCACGGGCCGTAAGATCACGCCGCTCTTCCGGCTCCGCACCCTCGCCCGGCCCCTGGAAATACCGCTCGCCAGATCCCTGCGCCATCGCGCTCAGGCTTCCCATGCCGCGATATGCCTTGAAGCTCCTGCCCTGGTACAGAATCGTCTCGCCCGGGCTCTCATCCACACCGGCAAACAATGAGCCCATCATGCAAATGCTCGCACCCGCCGCAATTGCCTTCGTGATGTCTCCCGAGTACTTGATGCCGCCATCAGCAATCACCGCCACGCCGCGTTCACGCGCCGCTCGCGACGCCTCCGCAATCGCCGTAATCTGCGGCATGCCCGCACCGGTCACCATGCGCGTCGTGCAGATCGAACCCGGCCCGATGCCCACCTTCACAGCATCCGCACCCGCATCAATCAGCGCAGCAGCGCCCTCATAGGTCGCCACGTTGCCGGCGAGCAGATCGACATTCGGAAACCGTTGCTTGCACTCCCGCACCGCCTCCAGCACCCGCGACGAGTGCCCATGAGCTGAATCAATCGCCAGCGCATCGACCTTCGCTCGAACCAACTCCGCCGCGCGCTCCAGAAAGTCTCCCGTCGCTCCAATTGCTCCCGCGACGCGCAGACGTCCCTGCTCGTCCTTGCTCGCGTTCGGGTATTTGACCTTCTTCTGAATGTCCTTGACCGTGATCAGGCCCTTCAGCTCGTACGCGTTATTCACCACCAGCAGCTTCTCAACCCGGTGCTGATGCAGAATCTCTTCGGCCTGCTCCAGTGTCGTGCCCACCGGCACCGTGATGAGGTTCTCCTTCGTCATCACGTCGGCAATCGGGATGTCAGTTCGCGAGACAAACCGCAGGTCGCGGTTCGTCAGAATTCCCACAAGCTTGCCATTCTTCGTCACCGGCACGCCTGAGATTTTGTAGCGCCGCATCACCTCCAGCGCATCCGCAATCGGGCGCTCCGGCTCAATTGTGACCGGGTCCACAATCATCCCCGACTCCGACCGCTTCACCTTGTCGATCTCGCCCGCCTGCTGCTCGATCGTCAGGTTCCGGTGCACCACACCCAGGCCGCCCTGCTGCGCAATCGCAATCGCCAGCCGCGATTCCGTGACCGTGTCCATCGCGGCCGACATCAGAGGAGTATTCAATGTGATATTGCGTGTCAGCTTCGTCTGCGTGCTAACCTGCGCCGGAACAACATCCGAGTACGAAGGCACCAGCAGCACATCATCAAATGTCAGGGCTTCTAAAACAGGGTTGGAAATCATGCGATTCTTACGATTCTATTCCCTGTGTCGCGAAAGTTGTAGAACGTCACCGTCCTTAGCGGGACAAATACCCAATCCGATGCATTGAAGGAATTTCTTCTGTCGTCGATAAGAAGTGGTGCGAGGTAATCCTTGAATTCTGCTTCACGTAGAGAAGCCTCTTCGGCGAGGCTTGGGCGCCGGCGCGACGGCTCTGTCGCGCACCTCCCTCTGTCCATGGCCTTTCAGCCGATCGTGGACGTCAAGCGTCACACCGTCTTCGCCTACGAGGCTCTCGTCCGCGGCACGGAGCAGGAGTCGGCCACTGCAGTTCTCAATCAGGTCACCGAGGAGAGCCGTTCGGCATTCGACCAAAGCTGTCGCATCAAAGCTATGATCCTCGCGCAGAAGCTTGGGGTTGCCGAGCAGGGCGCTCTGCTCTCCGTCAACTTCATGCCGGGCGTCCGCTACTCCGCTGCTGACTGCTTCCAGCGCACCGTCCAGGCCGCTGAGTGGACCGGCTTCCCTCTGGCCTCGCTTATGTTTGAGATCTCCGAAATGGAGTCTCTCAACGACACCGAACGGCTTCGTGCCATCGCCACCGAGTACCGCCGTCACGGTCTTACGATCGCGCTCGACGACTTCGGCGCCGGCAACTCCGGCCTCAATCTCCTCGCCGACATCGAGGTCCAGGTCCTCAAGCTCGACGGCCGCCTCGTCCGTGGCATCGACTCCCAGCCACGCGCCCAGGAGATCGTGCGCTCCACCGCAGCCATGGCCCACCGCCTCGGCATCAAGATCATCGGCGAATGCGTTGAAACGCGCGAAGAGGTCGACGTCCTCCTCGACTGCGGCATCACCCTCATGCAGGGCTACCTCTTCGCCGCACCCACCTTCGAGTCCCTGCCCGAGATCACCTGGCCCTACCATCAGGTTCACTCGCACCAGCCTCGCAAGCGCGACTCACTGGATCTTTCCCCCTCCACCGGCCTCCCCTCCGTCGCCTGACGTTCGCCGGTGTGAAGCAGGGGATGAGAATTGAGACCGCCGCTCGGCGGCGACACGCCCTTCGGCCTCGATGGGCGGCCTGCTGGCCCTTGCTGGACCGCCCGCCTTGCCCTCTCATCCCAAAAGGCCTAAACTACTGATAGCGACGAATCATTCCGCCGCAGAAATACGCCGTGAGTGCACCGGCAGGTGGCGGAAGGAGGAGTGGGCGATAAGCCCACTTTTTATTTGCTCTTAAATCCGGCCTGGATGCCATCAAACCCGGCTCAACCTCTTGAATTGACATGGCCCTTCCCCTCGACACAATCCGCGCTACCGCTGACCGCGTCGCCGCCTCGCACGGCCTGGAGGTCGTTGATGTCGAATTCGGCGGAGGCGGCGGCAAGCACCGCGCTCTTCGCGTCTTCCTCGAGAAGAACGCCGAAGGCCGCGCCGCGCTCGCCCAGCAGGCGGCAGAAAACCCGGAAGCCCTCCCCAAAGGCGTCCCCGTCGAGCTCCTCTCCGGCGTCACCCACGAGGACTGCGGGCACTTCGCACGGGACTTCGGCACGGTCCTCGACGTCGAAGATCTCGTCCCGGGCTCCGAGTACACCCTCGAGGTCAGCTCTCCCGGCCTCGAGCGCAAGCTCCGCGGCGCGGCCGACTACACCCGCTTCCAGGGAAGCCTCGTCAAGCTCCAGACGTTTACTCCGGTTGAGAACAACCGCCAGTTCACCGGCCGTCTCACTGCTTTCGATGGTCGCCAGCTAACTCTCGACCTCTCCGCCGTCAAACAGAAGGGCAAGGCCAAGAAGACCCTCACCAGCCAGACCGTCACCATCGATCTGGCCAACGTTGAAAAAGGCGAACTTAGTCGCCGAAATCTAAGGCCAACAACTGAATAGAACGAAACGAGACAGAACTTATGGCAAGCGCACTTTACCAGTCCATCGAAATGCTGAGCCGCGAGAAGGGCATCGATCCGCAGATCGTCGTCGGCGCCGTCGAAGACGCCATCGCTCTCGCCACGCGCAAGTTTTACAAGACGCAGGAAACCATGCGCGGCGAGCTCGACCGCGAATCCGGCGAGATCCGCGCCTATGTCTACAAGACCGTCGTCGAAGGCGACGAGCAGGTCGAGGATCCCGAGAATCAGCTCACTCTGGATCAGGCCCGTGAGCTCGCGCCCGAGGTCGAGATCGGTGGTGAACTGCGCTTCTACAAAGACACCACGCCGCTCGGCCGCATCGCCGCCCAGATGGCCAAGCAGGTCATCTTCCAGAAGGTCCGCGAGGCCGAGCGCGACACCGTCTTCAACGAGTACGCGCACCGCGCCGGCGAGATCCTCACCGCCACCGTCAAGCGTCTTGAGCCCATGGACGTTATCTTCGACCTCGGCAAGACCGAGGCCCGCATGCCCAAGCGCGAGCAGTCGCGCCTCGAGCAGTTCGCCGTCGGCGAGCGCGTGCGCGTCGTCCTGCTGCGCGTCGACCGCGCTGCCAAGGGCCCGCAGGTCATCGTCAGCCGCGCCGCACCCGCACTCGTGCAGTCGCTCTTCCAATCCGAAGTGCCTGAAATTTACGACAGCACCGTCACCATCCGCGCCATCGCGCGTGAGGCCGGCGAGCGCACCAAGATCGCCGTCATGTCCCGCGACAAGGACGTCGACCCGGTCGGCGCCTGCGTCGGCATGAAGGGCATGCGCGTGCAGTCCATCATCCGCGAATTGCGCGGCGAAAAGATCGACATCATCGAGTTCTCCGAAGAGATCACCACCTTCGCCGAGAAGGCGCTGCAGCCCGCCAAGGTCTCGCGCGTCTCCATCACCGACCTCGGCGAGAAGCAGCTCGAGGTCATCGTCGACGACACGCAGCTGTCGCTCGCTATCGGCAAGAAGGGCCAGAACGTCCGCCTCGCCGCCAAGCTCCTCGGCTGGAAGATCGACATCAAGTCCGAGGAGGAGAAGCGCCAGGAGGTCGAGCAGCAAATGCAGGCCATGCAGGGCGCTCCCACCACCCCCATCGAGCAGATCACCGCACTCGGCGACGGCGTGATGGAGAAGCTCATCGCCGCCGGCATCACCACCGTCGAGCAGCTCGCCGACATGACCGAGGAAGAGCTCGGCGAGGTCCCGGGCATCGGCGAGAAGTCCGTCGAGAAGATCGCCGCCGCCGTTCGCGACTACTTCGGCCAGCTCGAGGCTCAGCGCGCCCTCGCCGGTGGAGAAGAGAATCCCGCCACAGTTCCGGAGCCCGCCCTCGCCCTTGGTGAAGAAGCGGTCGCCGCGGCCGCTGCATCAGATGTTGCTGGAGATGAGGAGCATTCCATGACACTGACACCAGAAGAGATCCTCGCACGCGAGGCTGCCATCGCTGATGGCGCTCGCGAAGTGGGCGAATACTCCGTCGAAGACATCGCCGAGGCCGAGGAAGAAATCTCGGAGTCCGATGCCAACGACGCAGCCGACGCCCGCGAAGAAGCCATCGAGCTCAACAACGACACCGTTGACGAGCTCGTCGATGATGCCCAGGAACACTCCGACGAGGGCATCGACAGCGACACCGAAGATCGTGGATAGACCGCGATCGGCAACACACCCTGCCTGCAGCCGCACGAATGTGCGGTTGCAGGCTGAAAAAAACATAGTTTCAGGGGATAATAACCTTGGAATAACTCTCACTACGATTGAGGCTGTTATGACCAGCTAAGCGCGGTGATCAGGGCCGCGGTTGACCGCCGCCCTCAACCAAAGGAATAGATGAGCAAAGTTCGAATCAACGATCTTGCACGGGAACTGGAAGTAAAGAGCAAGTCCATCCTGGACGCTCTGACGGCGGTTGGCGTCACCGAGAAAAAGACGCACTCAAGCTCCATCGAGGAGAATGAGGCCGAACAGGTACGCGCCTATTTGACCCGCGGCACACGTCCCGCTTCCTCCGCCAGACCAGCCGCCGACAGCAGACCGGCCTTCAACCTCTCGCATGTCTCCAAGCCCGGCGACGCGCTGAAGGCCATCCTGGAGCGCAAGCAGGCAGAGGCTGAAGCCAGATCCCGGCCGCCGGTCGCGACTCCGCGGCCCACCGTCGCCGCCCCGGCCGCTGCAGCCGCCGCACGCCCCTCCCCGGTAGCCGCTCGTCCGGCAGCCCCTGCTGCCACGGCAGCTCCGGCCGCATCGGCAGCTCCGGCGGCCCCCGTCCAGCCTCCGGCCCCGCGGCGCATCGTGCCGCAGCCTCGCGCTGCAGCACCTATCATCACTCCTCGCCCAGCAGTTTCGCGCCCCGTCGGCGCCCCGGTAGCCGTCAAGCCAGCCACTGCTGCGCCCGCGGTCGCCTCGACACCTCCAGCCGCCCCCGTTGTCGTCAAGCCGTCGGCAGTTCCTGCGAGCCCGGCACCTGCTGCCGCAGCGCCCGGCCCATCAACGCCGGCCGCTGCCCCTGTCGCCTCCGCACCTGCTCCGGCTGCTCCCGCAGCAGCCGCTCCGGCACCTGTGGCTGCTGCTCCGGCCGCGCCTGAGGTCGCCGCTGCCCCGGCAGCCCCGGCTCCGCCCGTCCGTCGCGTCATCATGCCGCAGACCGGCCCGCGTCCCACCTACACTGCCGCTCCCGGCGCCGCCAACGCCGCTCGCAGGCCAATCTTCGAACGCCCGCGCCCGCAGTCACCTGGCGGCCCTGGCGGTCCAGGCGGCCCCGCTGGTCCCGGCGGACGGCCGCTGGCACCCGGCGCACGCCGGCCCATGCATCCCACTCGCACCTTCCCCGGTGGCCCTGGCGGTCCCGGTGGTCCCGGCGCGCGCCCAGGCTTCGGCGCCCGCCCAGGTTTCGGCGGACGCCCCGGCGGCGGCCGTCAAGGTGTTGGTCCCGGCGGTCTCCTTCCGCCCACGGACGCCCCGGCGGCTCCTGGCCGTCCTGCCCGTCCCGCCGCCCGTGGACGCGGCAATCAGCGCTACGTCAAGGACAAGGAAGTCGCACTCAAGGGCTACGCCCCGCGCATGGGTGCCGCCCAGATCCCCGAGGGCGATCTCCCCATCACCCGCACCATCACCGTCACCGAAGGCATCTCGGTCAAGGACCTCGCCGAGAAGCTTGAGGTTCGGGGCAAGGACCTTATCGCCACGCTGCTCCTTCGTGGTGTCATGGTCACGGTCAACCAGTCGCTCGACTCCGAGCTCGTCAAGTCGGTCGCCCGCCAGTTCGGCGCTGACGCCCAGGTCATCTCCGTCGAAGAGCAGATCGAGAACGAGGCCATCGAAGGCCTCCTCGAGGACACCAGCGGTCTCGTCGAGATCGTTCGCCCTCCCGTCGTCACCGTCATGGGCCACGTCGACCACGGCAAAACGAGCCTGCTCGACGCCATCCGCTCCACCGACGTCGCCGCTGGCGAAGCCGGCGGCATCACGCAGCACATCGGTGCGTACAAGGTCCGCATCACCAAGGAAGACTCGCCCGCCTTCGGGCGCGAGATCGTCTTCCTCGACACCCCCGGCCACGAGGCCTTCACCCGCATGCGTGCGCGCGGCGCCAAGATCACCGACATCGTTGTCGTGGTCGTGGCTGCCGACGACGGCGTTATGCCTCAGACTCTCGAAGCCATCGACCATGCCCGCGCCGCCAAGGTGCCCATGATCGTGGCCGTCAACAAGATCGACAAGCCCGAAGCTGACCCCTCCAGGGTCATGACCCAGCTCGCTGCTCGCGGCGTCCAGGCCACCAGCATGGGCGGCGACATCGAGTTCGTCGAGGTCTCGGCCAAGAAGCGCATCAACCTCGACGGCCTCGAGGAAATGATCTGCCTCGTCGCCGACACCAACGAGCAGAAGGCCACGCCGGAGCGTCCCGCCGTCGGCACCGTCATCGAAGCCAAGCTCGATCGCGGCCGCGGCGCCGTCGCCTCCATCCTCGTGCAGAACGGCACGCTGAAGACGGGCGACAGCTACATCGTCGGCAACACCTTCGGCAAGGTCCGCGCCATGTTCAATGACCGCGGTCAATCGATCTCCGAAGCCGGCCCTTCGACCCCCGTCGAGATCCTCGGCCTCGAGAGCATGCCCGATGCCGGCGACACCTTCCTCGTCATGGCCGACCGCGACCGTGCCAAGGAAATCGCCCGCTACCGCAGCATGAAGGAGCGCGAGGCCCAGCTCGCCAAGAGCTCGCGCATCTCCCTCGAAGGTCTCGCGGAGCAGATCAAGCAGGCTGGCGTCAAGGACCTCAACCTCATCCTCAAGGGCGATGTCGGCGGCTCGGTCGAAGTCCTCGCCGACTCCCTCCAGCGCATGTCAACCGAGAAGGTCCGCGTTCGCGTACTGCACTCCGGTGTGGGCGCCATCACCGAGTCCGACATCCTGCTCGCCTCCGCATCCAACGCCGTCGTCATCGGCTTCAACGTGCGGCCCGAGCGCAAGGCCCAGGAACTCGCCGATCAGGAGAAGGTCCAGGTCCGCCTCCACTCCATCATCTACGAGTTGCAGGACGAGATGACCAAGGCCATGTTCGGTCTCCTCGAGCCCGTCTACAAGGAGGTCTACGCCGGCCGCGCCGAGGTGCTCAACGTCTTCAAGATCACCAAGGTCGGTCAGATCGCCGGTTGCAGCGTCCGCGACGGCCTCATCAAGCGGGACTCCCAGGTCCGCGTCCTGCGCGAAGGCGCCGAGGTCTGGAAGGGCAAGATCGCCTCGCTCAAGCGCTTCAAGGACGATGTCAGCGAAGTCCGCACCGGCATGGAGTGCGGTATCGATCTCGCTGGCTTCAAGGACGTCCACGTCGGCGACATCATCGAGGCCTTCACCACCGAGAAGCTCGCCGCCGAACTGGGCCAGAACACCGCCGAGCTGAAGCGCCAGCAGATGGCCGAGCTCAAGGAAGCCAAGCAGCGCGAAAACGAGATCGCCGCCGCTGCCGCTCCCGCGTAGCGCGACTCTTCAACTCAGCACCGGAGGCCGGGAGCAATCCCGGCCTCTTCCTTTGCCCCGTACGCCTGCGTCGATTCCCGCACGCAATCTACCGAATCGTGGACAATAGAAGAAATGTCCGTCATCGCTCCAACCGGTTCATCCGCATCACTCCGGCACATTTATGCCTCAGGAGAGATGGCGGACCTCACGCGTCTACTGGATTGGAGCGCCACGCCAGTAGGTCCGGTTGAGAACTGGCCCGAAACCCTGCTGGTGACCGTCAACACCCTGCTCGCCTCGCGCCAGCCCATGTTCCTCTGGTGGGGCAACGAGCTCACCCAGTTCTACAACGACGCATACCGCCCCAGCCTGGGTGCCGACAAGCATCCCAGCGCCCTCGGACAGAGCGGTCCCGCCTGCTGGCCGGAGATCTGGCCCGTCATCGGCCCTCAAATCGACTCTGTGCTCTCTCGGGGCGAGTCCGTCTGGTTTGAGGACCAGCTCATCCCCATCATCCGTGACGGCGTACTCACTGACGTCTACTGGACATACAGTTACAGCCCCGTACGGTCTCCTGACGGCCGCATCGGTGGCGTTCTCGTGGTCTGCAGCGAAACCACAGGACGCATGCTGGCGAGTCGCACTCTGCACGCCGAGCGAGCGCGCTTGCTCAACGTTCTCCATCAGGCACCGGTCTTCTTCGCTCTCCTGCAGGGGCCGCAGCACACCTTTGCGATGGCGAACCCTCTGTACATCAAGCTGGTTGGCGGCCGCGACGTAGTGGGCAAACCCATCGCCGAAGCTCTGCCCGAGATCGTTCCGCAGGGCTACCTCGGTATGCTCAACAACGTCTACGCCACTGGTGTCCCTGTCAACCTCCAGGGCGCCCGCGTCGAGATTCAGCGGTCCGTTGGCATGCCCGCAGAAATCCATTTCGTTGATTTCACCTATCAGCCGCTTCGCGAGGCCGACAACACTATCTCCGGCGTCATGGTCCTTGGCGTCGACATCACCGAGAAGAAGCACTCCGAACAGGCACTCCTGCAGAACGAAAAACTCGCTGCGGTCGGCCGCCTGGCGTCCACCATAGCGCATGAGATTAATAACCCGCTCGAGGCCGTCACCAATCTCATCTACCTTGCGCGTCGCAACTCCGATCTCCAACGGTCTCAAGAATTTCTTGATCTCGCCGAGCTCGAACTACGCCGCATGGCCTCCATCACGCGGCAGACTCTCAGCTTCAACAAGCAGATCGCCATGCCGCACGAGGTCAACTGCGAAGATCTGTTTGGGAGCGTCACTGGCATCTACCAGAGCCGCTTCGCCAACGCCGGCGTTACGGTCGAAAGGCGCCTGCGGGCTCATCATCCCATCCTTTGTATCGGAGGTGAGATTCGTCAGGTACTCAACAATCTGGTCTCCAATGCGGTCGATGCCATGCCATGCGGCGGACGCCTGCTGCTGCGCAGCCGCGATGCGACGCATCCGTTGACCGGCGAATCGGGCATCGTCATGACCGTGGCCGACACCGGCACCGGCATCCGCGCAGACAGGCTTCGCCGTATCTTCGAGCCCTTCTACACCACCAAAGACATCGGCGGCACGGGCCTCGGTCTGTGGATCAGCCACGACATCGTCGAGCGTCATCGCGGCGACCTGCGTGTCCGCAGCAGTGTTGGTCCATCTCGCCGCGGCACCGTCTTCACATTCTTTCTGCCGCGCACCGGTCCACAACAGAGCGCGTCATCTTCCTAAAAGCGCGGTTATTGCCGATTGAGTTTCCGAAATCTTTTCCTCCATGATCTCGGGCGCCTCCGGCACTGCTCCGGTAACAAACCGAGCCTCGGCGATGACCGTTGTTCCATGAAGCGGCGAGGATCGAATACGGAGTGTACCGTCAATCGAGCGAAGCCGCTCGCGCATGCTTTGAATACCCAGGCCGGTCTCAGCTTCCGCGCTCTTCGGATCAAAGCCTCTGCCATGATCCTCAACCGCAAGCATGATTCGATTGTGCGCATAGGTCAGCGAGACCATGCAGCGTATGGCGCCGCTGTGTTTCGCCGCGTTCATCAGACACTCCTGACCGATCCGGAAGAACGCAAGCGCAGTTGGCTGATCCAGCACACACTCCTGACCGGTCGTAGACATGTCGACAACGATCTTGCGATGCGCCGAGAACTCCGCACAATAGCGACGCAACGCCGAAGCGAGGCCCAGCCGCTCGAGGATTGCGGGATGCAGTTCGTGGGAGAACTGATGGATGTCCGAAGAGATCAGGTCGGTCTCGTCGTAGAGAACCGATAGTTCAGCGACGAGATCGTTGCGCGAGGCGGGAGGCGATACACGCAATGTGTCCAGATGGATGGCAACGAGTGCGAGCCGCTGGCTGACGTCGTCATGCAATTCGCCCGCCAGTCGGCGACGTTCCTCCTCTTGCGCGTTGATCAGGCGTCTGGCCAGTTCGCGTGCAGTTCGCTCTGACCTCTTCCGCAGCTTGCCTGCGAGGCCGAGTTCGATGATGAGTATGGCCTGAAGGAGTATGACGATGCCGGCTGCGATCAGGTATTCGCGGTACTTCTCCCATGTCGTGGGCGGCCGATTGAGAATGACTGCGGAAGGAGGCAGGCGACTCTCGGAGAGACCGAATCGCTGAAAGTCTCTCCAATCGATCATGATCTGGTTGTGGGAGTGTACGACCGGGTACTGCGACACGGGTGCTCCGCCCAGGAGACCAAGAACGATTTCAGCGGCTTGTTTCCCAATCGCCCTGAAACCGATAACAACGCCGCCGACAGCGCCTTCGCCCATGATTGTGTCGAATAGCGCGTATACAGGTGCATTCGCGTTTCTGGCGATGAGCTCGCAAACATCTGCCGGGACGTATGGCTTGCCGGAAGGATCCTTGAGATACGAATCGAAGAGGATGGCGCTGTGCGGCGGAAGTGACTTCACCCGCTTCACCAGATAATCAACGTCCAGACCCTCTAAGTAGACAATGTCCAGCTGGTTGTGGAACGGTGCAAGCTCACTTCGGAGAGATGCGTCACGGAGGGCATTCGCAGGCAGGCCGCCCTCGACATAAAAGATGTGCCGCAGCCCGGGTTCCAGTCTCGCGGCGAGACGAACGGCTGCGCCGTAATCCTTGTGTACTGTGACGCCCGTAATGTTGGGAGGTAGATGGGACGGGATATCGTAATCTGGAACGGTGAGAAAGACGACCGGTGCGCCCTCCAGAAATGCGGGAGGCCGATTGAGCATGGCCTGAAAAGGCGTGTTCCCGTCGACGACGACGGCGTCAAACTTCACGCCTGCGTACTTGTTCTCCAAAGCCCCGAGAGCATACTTGGGGTCCTGACTGAGCCGCCAGCTGTCCAGGTACTCCTCGAAAACCTGAATATCGAATTGCGTGCTCGCGAGGTCCTTCTGCATCTCGCTCGACAGCAGGAACTGATAGGTCAAAAGACGTGATCCTTCATGAAGGATCAGAACGTTCTTGTGAGTTGCAGCGAAAGCCGAGGGAACGAAAAACAGAGAGAGTATGAGCGAAGCAACGTATCTCCACATGATGATCCTCATCAGCGCATCCATGCGTTTTGTCACTCCGTCGACGCACGACGAACGGGGCCCGATTTCTCGATCGAAGCAGACAAGACCTCCGTTAGCCTCGAGGAGATTCGTTTGATCGTATCAGGGTCGAGCTGTTACAGGTAAGTGATTAGAATCACCATTTTCGCGAATGAATCAGCGTAGGATGCGAATCCATGCCCCTGCCAAAGTTGACAGTTCCACCTCGGTTCGCGCGACGATATAAGCACCGGGACAATATGTCGCATGGTCGTTACTAGGAGAGAAATATGGCCAAACCGCGTCTGATGCTCGCAGACGATCACACGATGGTGGCCGAGGCCTTCGTCAGGTTGCTCGCAGACAAATACGACGTCGTAGGCGTTGTTTCCGATGGCATGACCCTTCTCAGGGAAGCTCCGCAGTTGAGACCGCATGTAGTGATCCTGGACCTGGGAATGCCCCTGCTTAACGGAATGGAGGCAGGCAAACAGCTTAAGAAACTCCTGCCGACGACGAAAATCATCGTGCTGACGATGAACGAAGATGTTGATCTGGCGAAAGAATCGCTCCGGCATTGGGCATCAGCTTATCTTCTGAAGAAGTCCGCCGGTTCGGAGTTGCTGCGAGCGGTCGATGAAGTACTGCACCACAAGACCTACGTGACCCCCCGCATAGCGCGGCGAATGGAGGAAGATTTCGCACGGGATCCTGACCCGAATCACCAGTTGCAGCTCACGGAGCGGCAGACCCAGGTGCTTCAGCTGCTGGTCGAGGGCTACACGATGAAGGAAGTTGGTGCCATGCTGAACATCAAGGCGCGTACCGTGGCATACCACAAGTATCAAATTATGGATTCATATGGCCTGAAAACGCACTCCGAGTTGGTGATGTTCGCGATCAAGCATCACATCGTCGAACCTCCTGCGTAGCTCAAATGAGCTACCGCCTGCAAGCTCCTCCAGGAATCGCCGCTCAGAACCTGAGCAGATAGCTCGCCTTCACAAAGAACTGTCGCCCATCGTTCAGATACCCATCGCCACGCGGCAGAATCGGTCGCATTGGATTGCACGTTCCGCCGCCGATCCGCTCACACAGCATGTGATCGTAATTCTGTAGATCGCTGTTCCATCCCACGTACACCACCGTGCCCGGATGCGGCAGCCACGTCAGCAGCGCTTGCGTCTGCACCTGCTTCGTTCTCACCAGTGAGGTCTCAGCCGGATTCACCAGCGTGGTGTCGTACTCCACAATCACCCTCGCCGAAAGCGCCCGCGTGAACTGATAGTTCAACTTCGTCCTGAACGTCTGGCTCTCATACACAAACGCATTCGTATGTGCGTTGAAGTCGCGATCCAGCAGGTACGTGTTGTCTGCGGTCAACTGCCGCAGCGGATTGATCGACACCAGCGCCGACACGGTCTGTTGATTCATCAAAAACGGAGTCTGTCTCGCCGGCGGGTTGTAGTTCACATTGCCGCTGCGCATGCACTGCACGTTGAAGTTCAACTGCGCCCACGGCTGCCCGCGTGCCACGAAACCGCCGAAGTTCTCCGTAAAGTTTTCACTCGCCGGCATCGCATATCCGTCCTGCGGCCCCACCGTGTCCGAGTTCTGCCCTACAAGCGGCGCCAGCACAAGATTCCTTGGCAGCAGCCAGAACGGATCGAACGACGAGTAGTGATACACCCGGTTGTGCGCGTGATCGAACGCGATGTTCTGGTTTGTCTCCAGCCCAAAGCTCTGAACTACGCTCTTCTTGGGAAACCACTGGTAGTTCGCATGCAGATGATCGCTGCGGATGTTCGAAGTCTGAAAGAACCCCAGCGTGCTCTCAAATCCCGCACTCACATCCTGGTACTCGTCGAACATATTGAACGCGTGCCCATTGCGCTGCACCTGCACATCGCTCGCCGGTCCCGCACCATAGCTCTCAGGAAAAATCTCCGCCGCACTCTCGAACTGACTCGCATGCGTCGAGCTCTCCACCATCTGCCCCAGCACGCGTCCAGTTTTTGTTCGCACGCCACGTGAAGTCCGCGCCGCCAATGCGGTTCCATCCGCCGCCAAACTCCTCATCCGTGTACATCAGGCCAACATTCGATCCCTTGCCCAGGTCCTCCGACACGCGCCCCACATACGCTTGCGCCTTGCTCTCAAACAGCGGATCCTCCGGCGGCACCGTCTCGCCCGGCTCGCGGTCGTTGATCGCCAGCAGCCCCAGGTTCGAAGTGCCCAACCTTGCCCGTCACGCGCCCTCCGTACTCCGGCCGCACAATGTTGCGCGTGTACAGCAGGTTCATCGGCGTTGAAAAGTAGCTCGCATTCTCCAGAAAGAACGGCCGCAGCTCCGGAAAATACACCGGATATCGCTGATTTACCGTGAACTGCGGCTGATCGCTCTCCACATCGCTGAAGTCCGGGTTGACCGTCGCATCGAAGACAATCGCGTCCTTCCACACCGCCTTCGCCTCGCCGCCCGCCGTCGCCTCGGCGTTCCTCGTGCTGAAGTGCGGATTGTTCGGGTCCAGCGTCTCCAGCGTGTGCTCGTTCTGTCCCAGCACATACGGATTAATCTGCACGTTATGCGAGCCCGTCACACCCTCCATGCCCGGCACAAACATCGTGCCCTCCTGGCTCAGCATTCCGCTCACACCCGCTGACACCCGGGGCCACCAGTCGTTCTCGCTGTTGCGCGGCAGGTTGCGCCAGAACACCACGCCCCACGTTGTTCCGCTCGCAGGAAAGCGCAGGCTGCGGAACGGAATCGCAAACAGAGCCATCCATCCCTGCTTCGTAATGCGCCCATCCGAATCCCACACCTGGTCATAGCTGTAGTCCGCCCCGTTCTCCTCCGTCCACGCCGCGTCCGCCTGCACCCCCGCCGGATTCACCTGGAACTCCACGCCGCGCTGCCGGTCCTGGAACGGATCCAGCACCACGCTCACATAATCGTCCTTCGTAATGTTTTCGCGCCGTGCCAGGTGCGAACGGATCAGTTCCGGCTTGTCATCAAAACACACAAACACCACGTACAGCGTCGTCCGTGTACGCGCCAGCCACACCACCGTGCGCTCCGTCGCCGGCGCTCCATCCGTCGGCGTGTTCTGAATAAATCCGCCGACACGCGCCAGCTTCTCGCGCCACTCCGGTTTCGGCTCCATTTCTTCAAAGTCCGAAAGCATCAGCGGCTTGTCGATCAGAGGCACCGTTACGCTCGAGTTCCCCGGCCTCATCGCCCGCGGAGGACTCGACGGCGTCACCGTCGGCTTGCCCTGCTCATTTGGATTGACCTGGGCAGCCGCCCCTTCACTCAGCACACAGCCCAGCGCAAAAACCACCACCAAGACCCGAATCCACCCACCTGCCGCCACTCACGAACTCCAATTCTCAACTGTTCTGCGTCCTCCTTCCCATACGCCTGCCAGACCTTCTCAGTTCCCACACCATCGCGATAACCGCCTACCCCAACCCAATCCTTTTCTTGAGATCCACAAATCGCGGATCGCTTCGTATCGGATCGAAGAACGGATGCGTCTTCATGAACTGCAGAATGTTCGACTGCTCCCTGTACGCCTCCTCCAGCCACACAAACGCCTGATCTCTATCTCCCAGCCCCAGGTAGGCATTCACAAACGCCCCCGCCGGAAAGTACCCTGCCGCTCTTCTTCGTTTCATCTCTGCCAGCAGCCGCAGCGCATCCTCGCGCCGCCCTCCGCGCGCATACGCCCGCACCAGAATTCCCTCCACCGCCGGGCTTCCCTTCGACAACGCATCCGCCTTCTCCAGCACCGGGATCGCATCCCCCGCCTGTCCCTTCCCCAGCAGAGCGAATCCCAGCGTCGTCAGCACGCCTGCGTCATCGGGCCGCACCGCCAACATATCCCGAGCCTCACGAATCGCCTCATCGAACCGGTGCGCCTGAAACAGAATCCACGCCACCGACGTCCCCGAAACGCTGACCGGATCCAGCTCCCGTGCGCGTCTCACCCAGGTCACCGCCTCATCCGTGCGTCCCTGGCATGACAGCCACAGCGCGTACCAGGAATGCGCGCTCGCGTCATTGGGTTGCAGTTCCAGCGCTCGTTTGTACTCCGTCTCTGCCGCAGCCCACTGCCACTGCTCCTGCAGAGCATTCGCCAGCATCACATGGCCCTCTGTGAGATCCGGATCCAGCTCAATCGCCTTTCGCGCCGCGCTCATCACCTTTGGCCGCGTCTCCGCCGGAGATACGCCTGCCAACACGGTGCCTAGCTGTGTATAGGCCTCCGCCAGCCCGACATACGCCGGCGCAAACGTTGGGTCCTTCGCCAGCGCGTCGTTGAAGTACACAACGCTCTGCTCCAATCCTGCGCGGCCATTCCCGTGGTACGCATACCTTCCCCTCAGATAGCTCTCGTACACTTCCGGGGCCACAGGTCGCGCTGCTGTCAGCCGCTGCTGCTCATCACCCGTCACCGTCACCCGAACCTTCTCCGCGATCTCCTGCGCCAGTTCGCTCTCGAGCGTCAGCGCATCACTTATCTCCCGGTCATAGGTCTCCGACCACAGATGTGTGTCCGTTGCCGCTCGAATCAACTGTGCGCTCACACGGATCCGGTTTCCCTCCCGGATCACCGACCCCTCCACCACCGCATCCACACCCAGCGCCTTCGCAATCTCCGGCACTGAGGTCTTCGGGTCCTTGAACCGCATCACCGACGTGTGCGAGGTCACCCTCAGCTCGCGAATCCCTGCCAGCTTCCCGATTAGCTCCTCCGTGATCCCGTCCGCCAGGTAGTCTTGCGACGGATCGCCCGACAAATTCCGCAATGGCAGCACTGCCAGCGACCGGATCTGCGGTCCCGCAGTTGCTCTCGCCCGCCCCCTCCACACGACATACCCCGTCGCCGCCAGCCCCGCACAAACCACCAGTGCCACAACCCACCACCAGCGTCGGGTGCCCCGTCCGTACGCGCTTTTGGCGGACGGGTGGGAACCACGAATGTCTCCCGGCCCGATCGGATCCGGCTCCTCTTCCAGCGCCGGCCGCCGGTTCTCCCGCCACGCATCCAACTCCTCCGCCAGCGCGTATACCGACCCCCGTTTGTCGTGCAGGTGCCGATGGACAGGCATAGCCTCGCGCTTCTCCCAGCGCTGCACCGTGGTCACATCGCGGTTCAGGTACGCCGCAATCTCCTTCCACGAGTCCAGCTGCCTTGTCTCCGCAGACGGTGCTTGAACCGACGGCTCGCTACCCATCGCGTTCTCCTCAAACGTCTTGGCCATCTCCGCGCTGTGAACGACCCGATTCTACTCCGGCACTGCAAAAGACAGCATTAGACCGCACTCGCTCCTCTCCGCTCTATACCTCTTGCTCCGCACCGTCCCGTGCCTCACGCTCTCACCATCTCGAACCGGGAGGAACCCCATGTCTCATACTCCAAGCCGCCGTCTGCTCATTCGCTTTCTCTGGACCATTCCTGTCCTCGCGATCGTTCTCCTCGCGCTCGGCGCCCGCGCCCAGTCGCGCGACGACAACCGCATCCCTGAACACTTCACCGGCACCATCAGCGAGTACTCGCCCTCCAACGTCGCAGGCGGCCCCTGGGAAGTCCGTGGGAAGTGGACCCTCGACATCCACGGCGACTCTGCTGACTTCTCCGGAGCCGTCGTCATGGAGACCTCCGACTACGGTGTCACCAATGGAAACATCAAAGATCCGACGATGCCCATGGACCGTAACTCCCACACCCACCACATCACCATGACGCACGCCACCGTCACCGTCACCACCGACCAGACGGGCTGTCCCACCTACAACCCGCCCACCCCACCACCATCAGGCAACGTGATCGTCATCACCGGCCCGGTCAGTGTCACGGGCAATGGCCAACCGGCGCCCTTCGAGGCAAAAGGACCTTCCTACCTCAGAATCTGCATTGCCGGCGGAACCGTAAAGCCCTGGGCCAACTTCGGCATGCAGTTCACCGGCACAGCCACCGGCCACTTCGGCATTTATTTCTACAACGGCGTAGTCGTCTCCTACTCGGGTCACGACCACGATCACGACCTGGCCATGCAGTGATCTCTCCGCTCACTGAAATCCAAGCTCGCTGATCACCCCCAGCGACCGCACGCATGGAGCCCGGCCCCAAACCGGGCTCTGCCTGCATTTCGCCGAATACCTCAGCACCCCGAACTACACCCCGCCCTCCCTCACCTCCCGATCATCAGGATCGTGAACGAGCCCGGAACCGGCGGTCCCATTCGAGGACGCCCACTCGGCGGAGCCGGGGCATCCGCGGGCGCAGGAGTGCGCTCCTGCGACATCGTGAACAGATGGCCGGTCTTCGTGTCGAGCGTAATCGTGCGAGCCCCGTTCATCGTGTTCAGTACCTGCTCGACTTCGAATGTCGTTGGGCTCTTTTCCTTCACCACCGTCAACGTCCCATTTCCCCCTGTGCTGAACGCCTCCATCGTCGCCGGGCTGAACGCAGCGCCATCTGAACTGCCCGCTAATGGCAGCTTGGCGAGAATCTTTCCATCCTTCGCACTCAGCACCACCATAGCGGCTTGCGATTGAGCAGTTTGCGATTGCCCGACGGATTGGCCCGCACCAGATCCCTGCACCGGAGGCGCGCTCGGCCTGCTGCACGCCGCAAACAGCACACCATTCTTCGCATCCAAGGCAAGTCCGTTACACCCGCCCATGTCCACCAGCGAGTAGTGCGCGACCGCCTTCATCGACTTCAGATCCACTGCGGTTACGCTACCCACGGCATCCTGCATCACCACGTAGAGCATGCCCTTGCCATCCGGCACACCTTGCTCCGGCGTGCCGCCCAGATCAATCGTCCCCTGAACGGTGCCATCTCGCGCATCAATGACGGTCGCATTTTTCGTCGGATGGCTGAACACGAACACCCGCTCACTGAATGCATCAAACACGATCCCGTCGGGACGCGCTTCCCCCACGTCAATGCTCTTCAGCTTCGTCAATGTCTTCGTGTCGAACATCGACACCTGCGGATGATCGCTGGTGAAGCCGTGTCCGCTCTTCGGATCAACCGCGGTCCCCTGCCCTCCAACGCCGGATAGTTCACCCACAGGCGCCAGGGTATCGAGATCGAACACGGTCAGACGCGGCGGAAGTGCTGCCGACTCAGGCGACGTATCCGTGGCGGGCGTGGCTCTGACCGCACCTCTGGGGATGTAGAGTCTTCGTGCGGAGGAATCCGCATAGATGTAATCCCATCCTCCCTCTCCGCCGACACGAGCCGTCTTGAGAACCTTGTAAGGCCCATTCTGCGCGCGCATCAAGGGCGCGAAGAGAGTCGCACTTGCAACGACCAACACCACCAAACGCATCATTTATCTCCTGCCGGAAGTTCGCCTGACGATCGCCCGGGCGATTCGCCATGTCGCGGCCATAAGTCTACAAGTTCAATAATGGCGCAGTTCGAATTTCTAAGCGGCGACGAACTGCTGCCCGCCGTCGATGTCGAAGGTCGCGCCGGTAAGCGCCGTATTGATCATGAGGTGTACGGCGAGTGCCGCCACGTCCTCCGGTAAGACGACCCGCCGGATGGGAAGCGTCTCGCGAAGCTGCTTCCGCCGGTTCTCAAGCTCATCGCCAAGCAGCGTCGCCGACAATGGTGTGTCAACGAACCCGGCAGCGATTAGGTTCACTCGCACAGGCGCCAGTTCGAGCGCGAGGCTGGCGGTGAGGGCCGGCATCGCGGCGGTGACTGCCGGCACCATCCCCATTCCGATGCTTTGACGCCGGCCTCCTGTCCCGCCCATGAACACCAGCGTGCCTCCCGGTCGCACCTTGCGCGCAGCGTTACGTGCGATCTCGAGCATCTGCAGAAGGTGAGTGTCGAGGTCGCGCCGCGCCTGCTCGAAGTCCATATCAAAAAGGCGTCCGTAGTGCGGCCCTCCGGCTGTCACCATCACGTGGTCGATCGTCCCCGGCAGGTCACCGAAGAAGCGCTTGATCGCCGCAGGATCGTTGGCGTCGAAGGCCGCTGTGCTCAGCGGTTCAAGCTCGCTGGCGGCGACCTGAAGGCGCTCAGGATTCCGCGCGGCAAGGATCAGCCTCGCCCCTTCAGCGCGTGCTCGCCGAGCCGTTTCCAGCCCGATGCCCGCGCTCCCGCCGATCACAACGACGGTTTGTCCGAGCAGTTCCGGTTCGCGCCGAACCGCGGTAGTTGTTGTGCTGCCCATGAATTCCACCCTCCCAGTCGCTCATTGCGGCAACTCTTTGCCCGATTGCTCCGCCACCATGTACGCGGCGTACCACTCCGGCCATTCTTCGTCGCGCTTCCCGAGGCGCTTCTCATGCTCGCCGTGCGCTGCCTCCGCACGCCGAAACGCGCTCGCCAGATCGCTCGCCGACGCGAAGGTCGTCGCCGTGGAGTCGATGCGCCCCGGCAACCGCGCCGTGATCTCCTGAAAGAACCATCCGTTCCCGTCCGGATCGCTGAACGAGGCGAATGAACGGTAGCTGCGATGTTCGGGATCAGCACCATCGACCCGGATCCGTCCAAAAAGATACGGCTCGTCAGGTCCCGCGTACACGTCGTTGCCGCCGTGGAACACCTTACCGACCCCAACGCCACGACGAACTAAATTCTCGCGAGCGGCCTCGATGTCACTCACGATCAGATATAGTCCCTGCGCGGAACCCGGAGCCGCCGAGGTGACGTTCTTACCAAAGATCACCGAGCACCCGGAGCCTGGCGGCGTGAACTGAACCACTCGAAAGTCCTTACCGTTATCGAAGTCGGCGTCGAGCCGCCACCCCAGCCCCCCATAGAATTCCTTCGCGCGGTCGACATCCGAGACAGGAATCACAACAATTTCGAACTTCATATCGATGTTCGCAACGCTCGCCCCGCTTTTAGTAGCGGCGCTCGTTTGTCCTTCAGGTGTCACGTTCGCCATCTTCCTTCTCCTTTTGCATTCAACTGGATTTTGAGGGGGCCTTCGCGTCCGATTCAGACGAGTGGTTTCACATCTTCGAGCAACGTCGGCAGAAGTTCCGAAACGGTCGGGTGGATGTGCACCGCGTTGGTGATCGTCGTATACGGTGCTCGCGCATACATCACATCCAGCAGCGAGTGAACCGCCTCGTCGCACCCCACGCCGAGCAGCGACGCACCAAGGAGCAGCTTCGTTTCTGCATCGACGAGAATCTTCAGGAAGCCAAGGCTCTCGCCCTTTTCGACCGCCCGATTGACCCGTGTCATCGCCCGCGTCCCGATGAGCGCCGGCCTGCCCGACGCACGCACCTCGCTCTCCGTCATTCCGATACGGCCAAGAGGAGGGTCCGAGTAGAGCCCATAGCAAACGATACGATCCGAGACCCGCCGCGAGCCGCCGTCAAGCAGATTGGCGGCGACGATCTCGTAGTCGTTATAAGCGGTGTGCGTAAACGCCCCGCGCCCATTGCAATCGCCCAGCGCATAGACGCCTTCGACATTGGTGCGAAGCTGATCGTCGACGACGATGTAGCCATGCCTGTCGACCTTGATGCCGACGCGATCGAGCCCCAGATCCTGCGTATTCGGCGTGCGGCCGACCGCAAGCAGCACATGAGAACCGGCAATATCCGGCGGCGGCTCCGCACAGTTCGTGCCGACCAGCACGCCCTCCGCATGTGGCGCGAGAGTGATGCACTCGGCATCGGTGCGTACCGTGATGCCTTCGCGCTCCAGGATGTCGCGAATGGCCGCAGAGACGTCCTCGTCCTCATGCTGCACAAGCCGCGGCGCTCTCTCGACAATCGTGACTTCGCTCCCGAAGCGCCGATACATCTGCCCGAACTCGATGCCGATGTAGCTTCCCCCCACGACCACAAGATGACGCGGCAACCCCGTGAACGCAAGCATCGACGAGTTCGTGAAGAAAGGAACATCGCGCACACCCGGCAGATCAGGGACCGTCGCCCTGCCACCGACGTTGAGGAAAATCTGCTTTGCTGTGAGCTCGTCCTCGCCCACACGAATCGTGTACGGTGCGCTGAAAGTCGCAGTCCCGGTGAAAACACTGCAGCGAGGGTTATCGCGCAGTGACGACTCAACCCCGTTGCGCGCGCGTGAGACGATGACCTCGCGGCGCGCAATGATCGCAGACATATCCACACCGATCGAGGCGTTGCCCAGCGTGACGCCGTACTCTGCCGCGCGACGCGCCATCTGCGCGGCATAAGCGCTGGCAATCATCGTCTTCGTAGGCGTACACCCCGTGTTGACGCAGGTGCCGCCGAAGAGCTTGCGCTCGACGTAGGCGACCGACATGCCCGCCGCAGTCAAGCGCCCCGCGAGCGATGGCCCCGCCTGCCCCGCCCCGACAATGATGGCATCGAAGCTCTTCATGCAAGACAGGCCACGATCAGGAACGCACCGACGATCGCGATCGCATCCTCGGCGAGTGCTGCGGGAAGATCCTTCCCAAAAGCAGCTGCGAGTTTGCCGCGCAACGCTGCTCCGCCGTATGTGCCGATGACGGCGCCGACAATGCCCAGCAGCAGGCCGAGCCAGACGGCGCCTCCGCTCAGCCCGATCGCAGCCCCTGAGAATCCGCCTGAAACTACACGTGCACCAAATGACGGCGGCGCCTTACGGCTCGGGGTCTTGGGATTCTTATCGATGATCGCGATCTCAACGAACGCGAGCAGCGTGAAAATGTAAGGCGTAACGGCGTAGCCCAAAAATGCGAGGTGCGTTCCGGCCAGCGGAATCCTGCCGAGCCGCGCGCCCCAGCTCACAGCAGCAGGCGCAGTAAAGGTTCGCAGGCCGGCGATAACACCAATCAGCAGAGCAGCAAGAAGGACGTACATGGCAGGTCTCCACGTGAACAATCTGCAACCATGACAACGGAGCCCAGTGAGATTTCAGAGTACAGCAGCCGGGCTCGGTTCGCTGTGCGAGCCAGTCGAGACACGACTCGCCGCGATCCTGTCCGCAGCGCCTTGACTTGCGAGCCAGAAACATAACGCGCCGGCGGGCCTAGCTCCGCGAGAAAACCACGACACCATTCGCTGGAATCGTGATCGCTGCCGATGTCGAGAAGCCGTGCAGCGGCGGGCCATCGGCGCTGATGCCGCCCGCGTTCCCGGCCACCTGCGGATTCACCCAGTGGTCATAGACATCGCTGTTGAAGATCTCCTTCCAGAATCCTCCACCCGGGAACCCGACAGCATAGCCATACAGCGTGGTCTCCGAAAGTGTGGCGACCACGATGACGTCTTGCCCGGATCCTTCGATCCAGCGATGAAACCCGAGCACACGCGCGTTATCGTCTGTACAAAAAACGCGGATCGGGTCCCCTCGCAACGCGGGCTGGGCCTTGCGCAAAGCAATGAGATCGCGCGTGCAGCGAAGCTGCCAGCCCATCGCTGGATCGGTGTTCAGCCCGCCCCACCAGATCAGATTCCTTCCGGCAGGATCTTCGTTCCACAGCTTGTCTTCCAGAAACTCCTGCCCCATAAACAACTGCGGAATCCCCGGCGCGAGCAGCAGCAGCGCCGTCGCTACTCTCGTACGGCTGCGCGCATACCACGAGCGGTGATCGGACGGATCAGCAAGCGCCGGCATACGCGGCACCGCGTCGCTGTGGCCGGCATAGACCTTATCGTGATTCTCGAGACAGGTCACAGCGCGCCAACCATGATCCATGCCGGCAGGATAAAGAGCCGGAGCGAAACCGCTCATCGAAACCGCCGCCGATCCGCCACCGGAAGCCGCCTGGATCAGCGAGCGAACCGCATCGCGCAGCCTGTCGTGCTGTACCACGTCGAACCCCGCGCCTCCACTCGCGGCCGGCGAGATCACCGGCTGCTGGCTGTCGGGCAGACCATTGCCTTCCAGCCAGAACTCCGCGTTCTGCAGCGCGCGCGGCCTCAGGCTCCGCACCTTGTCCGTCAGATTGCGGCAGAAGGTCCAGCCGCTCCCCTGCCCCGCTTGCAATAGTTGGCTCACCTCGTCGTAGCGGAAGCCATCGACATGGCACTCGTTGAGGAAGAACGCAGCGTTGTCGAGCAGCAGTTGCGCAACCGGCGGGTTCCAAAGCGCGAACGCTAATCCTCCGGCAATGCCCTTATCGGTGAAGTAGAGACTCTCATTGTTGTTCTGTCCCACCGCCGCAAAGCGGTCCATGTAGTAGAGCGCGTTGTCGTCGCCTTCAAAGCCGCCGCCGTGGCCATAAACCACGTCAAAGGCCACTGCCATACCGTACAGGTGGGCCAGGTCGACCAGCACCTTAAGCTGCGCGACACCCGGCGTGATGTCTGCCAACGTGAGCGGGGCCTTGCCCTTATTTGCCAGCAGCCCGTTGATCATCCCCAGATATCCGTTCAGCGCCGCGGCATCCGTGCAGACATACGGAAAATCGGGAGAGAAGTAGTCGCCGCCGGAGTAGCCCAGGTTCCCATTCTCTTGCTCGGTGATGGGCAAGGGTTGCAGCATGTTGACGCCAAGGTCGGCGAGGTATTGCAGCTTCCCCACCACATCAAGGAAATTGGACGCGACTCCGGGCCGGGAGATTGCGAAGACGCCGATATGGAACTGGTAGATCACCAGCTCGGAGAAATCTGGCGTCACAAATCCGGCGTCATGCCACGGATATGCGTCGGCTGCGCGAACAACGCTGTTGCAGTTGGGAAAGACGTCGTTCTTGAGCTCGCGTGCGTAGGGATCGCGCTTGTAGCCGCTGGAGTCATCGCCCACCACGTAGTAGCGATAAAGAAAACCGTCGGCCGCGCCCGGTTCGAACGCCGTGCAGTAACCGGCCCCGTCCTTGCTCATCCTGCGGGCCTCGGTCAACTGCACAGATCCGTCGGCAGCAACCTCCGGATTGAGATACACCGCCTGCGCGCGGGGTACCCAGACGCGAAACGTAACCCCGTCGGGCAGAACCGTCGCGCCGAGCGAAGTGGTCGAGGAGATGTGTTGCTGGGAAAGCACGAGAACCTCCAGACAATGCGAAGGTGGCTTGCGTCAAACCTACCCGCCGGATTCCGCTCTCCAAAATTTCTGTCAAGCCCGGGAAACCGTGGAAATCTCCGCAACACCAACAAACCAGACGCAAATCTCGGTGCAAAAATCACGACATGATAATTTCACTCAACTCACTAGAATAGAAACAGAAGAAAAGTTTGAAGGCTGCCGCTGGCGACATCCGCCCGGCAGCCTTTTCGTTTTCACCCATAACCCTCGAAAGCGTAAGCCGCTGATTCGAAAGATCGAGGCAAAAGGCCAGACGACAGGGTGGTTGCATCCCGGCGAAGTGCATACTGGTCAGAATGAACCTCGACGCCCTCCAATCTGCGCTCCGCGATCAGCACCTTGACGGCTGGCTCTTCTACGACCACCACCACCGCGACCCCATCGCCTACCGCATCCTCGGCCTTGACCCGAACGCCTTCGTCTCGCGCCGCTGGTTCTACTTCGTCCCCGCCACCGGCGAGCCCCGCAAGCTCGTCCACCGCATCGAGTCCGGCAAGCTCGACACGCTCCCCGGCTCCACTCGCCAGTACTCCTCCTGGCAGGAACTCGAACAAAATCTCGCCGGCATGCTCGAAGGCTCCACGAAGATCGCAATGCAGTACTCGCCGCGCAACGCCATCATGTACGTCGCAATGGTCGACGCCGGAACGGTCGAGCTCATCCGCTCTCTGGGCAAGGACGTCGTCAGCTCCGCCGATCTCGTCAGCCTCTTCGAGGCTGTCCTCACCGAGGATCAGATCGCCACGCACTACGCCGCGCAGCAGCGCCTCGATCGCGTCCTCGCCGCCGGATGGAAGTACATCGCCGACCACACTCATCTTGGAGATCACACCACCGAGTTCGAGGTCGTCACCTTCCTTCTGAAGGCCATGGAGCGCGAGGGTCTCTGGACCGACCATGGCCCCAACTGCTCCGCCGGTCCCAACTCCGCCGACTCTCACTACGAGGCCACCGAGAGCCGCACCTCGCCCATCTTTCACGGCGACTTCGTCCTCATCGACATCTGGGCCAAGCTTGCCGAGTCTCACGACACCAGCCTTCCGCGTCCCGGTGCCGTCTGGTACGACATCACCTGGACCGGCGTCGTCGGTCGCGAGCCCACCGACCGCGAGCGCCACATCTTCTCCACCGTCCGCGACGCGCGCGACGCCGCCATTGCCGCTATCGAACAGGCCTACGCCGCCAACCGGCCCATCCCTGGCTGGCAGGCCGACGATGCCGCCCGCAACGTCATCCGCCGCGCAGGACTCGAAGAATTCTTCACGCATCGCACCGGCCACAACATCGCCACCGAGCTGCATGGCAACGGAGCGCACCTCGACAACCTCGAAACGCACGACGAACGCCTGCTGCTGCCCAACACCTGCTTCTCGGTCGAGCCCGGCATCTACTTCCCCGGCGAGTTCGGCATCCGCAGCGAGGTGAACATGATCACGCGGAGCGCCCGCGGCTCGGAACCGGCCAAAGCTGTCGTCACAGGACCGCGTCAAACCGAACTGCTGCGCATCTGACGCGACAACAACGGCAGTACACGCACTGATACAATCGAGTCCAATGGCTGCAGACGCACAGCAGGTTGCCCAGCGTATTCCAGGAGAGAAGTCGAGCCTTCCCGCGATGGTTCTCATCGCCGGCTGGCTCATCCCCGGCCTCGGTCACCTCATCCTCGGCAAGTGGATTCGCGCGCTGCTGCTCTTTCTCTCGATCCTCGGCATGTTCCTGATCGGGCTTGCGATGCAGGGCAAGATCTACGCGCCCTCCACCGGTGACATCCTGGACGTCCTCGGCTTTGCCGGACAGCTTGGGCTTGGACTGCTGTGCGGGTTGGCCCACGCCTTCGGCTGGGGAGCGGCCTCGTCGGTGAACACGCTCGCCGACTACGGAACGAAGTTCATCGTCGTCGCCGGGCTGCTGAACTACATCGCGGCGGTTGACGCCCATTCGCTCGCGAACGGACGGAAGGCCTCGTAACCATGCTCAGCCACTTCAGCGCGGTGCTTCTGTTCTCGCTCTTCACGTCCGTTGTCTTCGGCATCACGCAACGCGCGGAGCCGAAGATGATGATCCGCTTCGGAGCCTACTGCTTCGTGCTGTTCGTGGGAGCGGTCGTCCTGGCGAGCTGGGTCATGTACGCCATCAAGCACTAACAGACACTCAACTCTTACTGTGGCAAGTTCGGCTGCGGCGCCGTCGGTTGCGGCGTCGTAGGCTGCGATGTGCCGTTGTTCGATCCGCCCGGCGTATTCGACTGCCCCGGACTCGAGCCCATGTTCGACAGAGACTGCGAGTTCACGCCACCGCCCGCTCCTCCACCCAGGATGTTTGCCTGCTGATACAGCAACTCGATCTTGGGATCGTAGAGGAACTCCCAGGTCTCGTAGGTGGTCTGCTGGTTCGGATTGATGATGCTGTCGCCGGTCTTGGCGGTTCCGACACCCATGATTTGACCGACTCCGCCCGATCCGCTGCCTGTACTGGAGCTCGAGGTTCCGCTGGTAGACGAGCCTGTTGTCGAACCGCCAATCGTCGCTCCGCTAAACCCTGCAGAGAGCGCAGAGCCCCCGCTGACTGTCGTTGAGCTAGTGCTCGACCCGGGGGTTGTGCCCGTTGGGCTTGTCGGACCGCTGGTCGACGAAGGCGTTCCGCCGAAGCCCGTGCCGAGCGTCGACGCGGAGCCGAGTCCGCCGCCTGCACCTGTGGTGCTCAGGCCGCCGATAGGCTGACCGAAGAAGCCCTTCACCGTGGTCTTGTTCTCGCCGACGTGGATGATCCGCCAGTCGGCTTTGCCCGTGAGCGGATCGACGTACTGCTTGCGAAGGTAACGCACGTTGTTCGTGTTTTCGAGTGCGTCGATTGACACCGGATAAGTCTTGTTCTTGCGATAGTAAAGTCGAATCGCGCGCACGTACTCGTTGGCACGGTGCGCACTCTCGACTTCCTTGTCACGGCGAAGCTGCTTTGTGAGGATCGGCGCAGCAACCGCCAACGCGATGAGCATCAGCGCCGCAAGCAGGATGACAAAGACCAGCATGAAGCCGGCTTCGTGATCGGAGCAGCCTGTGCTGTGTTGCGGGCCGGGCTTGGTGCGTGTGGGCATGGTTACTGCATCTGCAGCTGCAGCATCTGGGTGTTGTTGTACTGCAGGTCTTCCACCTGGATGCTGTTCAGGTTGATAGAGAGGATCTTGTACTTATGCGCGACGATCTCACCCGCAGAGGCGAGATAGACGTTGTCGCCCTGCAGAAGAAAGGCCTGCAGAGGCCCGCTCGCGCGCTTGGCCGTGCCGAAAAACTTGAGATTGATCGGCGGAGGCGGCGGCGGACCGACGGGTGCAGTCGGAAACACAGGTCCCGGCTTCGGCCGCGGCGACGGAACCTTCGGCGGAATCGGCGGAGGCGGCGGCGTGTAGGTGAGTGAGAAGATGTTGCGGCCGTTGCCGGAGTAGACGAGGTTTTCAGTGCGGTGCATCGCGGTCTCGTCGAGCGTGGGATCGAGGCTTGCGGAGGTGCTGGCCAGCTTCACTGCGTCGACACCCGGCATGCTGGTGTGGGCGGCGTTGGCGGGCGCCTGGGTTGCTGCCTGTGCAGGTGCAGGGGCAGCTTTGGTCGCGCGTGCCGGCGTATTGATCGGAGCGATCGTCGGCGGGGGTGCTGCCGATGTGCCGCCGAAGAGCGAGTTGTACATGATGAAGAGGCAAACCAGCGCAACCGCTCCGAGTGCGCCCGCGGCGATGGTCTTCTTGCGATTCTCCGCACCGGATCTCATCGTGTGCCTCCGGTGGCTGGAGTTTCAGGCGCGGTCAGTGAAGATGCCTCTTTTTCGTTCGGCGCTCGAAGGTAGGTCGTCAGGCGGATGCGCAGATTCACCATGCCAGTCTGCTGGCCGGAGAGATTGATTCCGTTGACGAGGAAGAACATTTTGTCGCGCTCGAGGCCGTTGATGAACTCCACGATGGGGCGGTAGTCGCCGGAGACGCTGGCGTCCATGTGTAGCTCAGTGAGCGCGTTGGCGCCGGAGAGCACAGGCTGCTGCGCGTACTGCACGTTGGCGAGGCGCACATTGCTCTTCTGCGTGAGGTGGCCGAGTTCCGAGAGCACCTGCGAGTAGGCATAGGGCAGGCGATCCGCGTAGAAGGCGTCGGCGTCTTGAGTAGAAGCGGTGATCTTGGTGTCGAGACCGCGCAGCGGCTGCGCCTGCAGGCGTGCCGTGGTGAGCAATGTGCGCTGCTGGCTGAGCGCGTCCGCATTGTGCGACTTGAGTGACTCGCGAGAGAAAGAGCAGATGCACAACCATGTAGAGCACGATGACGAGCAGCGCCGCGACTCCGGCGTAGTGCAGGTTGATCGCGGTGAGCAGAGCGCGGGCACGCGCGGTGAGGCGCGGAGCGTTACGCAGCAGCGAGGAGCTGCTGGGCGGAGGAACGGTGGCGGTTGCGCTCATCGCACCCCTCCTCTAACTGCAGCCGGACCTGCGGTGGTGTGCTTCGCAGTAGGCGGCTTCGTGTAGGACTCGCCCTCGGGCAGCGGGTTGTAGTTGGCGAGAATGTCGAACTCGACGCCGGGAGGCCCGGTGGGCACGTTCATCTGCGGCTGACGGAACTGGCCGGCACGCTGTGCGTTCGCGTTCGTCTCTTTGGCCTGCGAGGCTTCGCCGCTGAGACGCGGTTGCAGGAAGCGGCGCGAGTGCTCGAGGTTGCGAACGAGCTGCACGGCGCGGTCGCGCTCGCCGGAGACGCGCAGACGGATGATGACGTCGCCGGTGGGCGTGGCCTGCGGCTCGATGGAGGTGACCTGAACGCCGGTGGGCAGCACGTTCTCGAGATCCATCATCACGGCGGTCCAGGAGAAGCTCTTCTCGAGGAAGAGCGCGTTGAGGAAGTGCGCGCGGTCGAGCACAGCGGCGTTGACTGGCTGGCGCATGCGGGCTTCGTTGTGCAGGCGCTCCTGCTGCGCGGCGATGGTCTGGTTGCGGAGCGCGTCCATCTGCCGGTGGCGTGATTGAGCCGCTGCTGAAGAATATGAGCCCAGATGCCGAGCGCGATCGCGACGGCCGCGAGCAGCGCCATGAGGATGCGCAGCCGCAGAAAGAGCGGGCGTAGCTCGACGAACGGGCGTGTGGCGAGATTGATGGAGATACGCATGGTCAGCCTCGCAGCGCTCCTGCAACGCCGGCGAGCGAGCCGCGTGGGATAGATCCTGTGACCGCGCCGGCGCCGAAGGTCGAGGCATCGATGAGTTCGCGCACGCGAACAGCTCCGGCTTCGCTGTAGCCATTGCCGCTGAGGACATGGTGAAGCGCGTCGGCGCTGAGTGCACCCGCGCTGAAGATGGTGGACGGCGGCGTAGAGAGCGTGTCCTCGAAGTAGGCGACAGCGACGCTGACGGCCTGCGCGATCTCGCTGGTGATTTCGTCAGGCGAGAGTTCCTGCAGTTGCTGAGGAATTTCGGGGTCCAGGCCGACCGCAGCCGGCTGCAAGTCGACGCTGCGATGGAGGAGCAGTACGCCGTCGCGTGTGATGGCCGTCGTGACGCCGGTGGTGCCGGCGTTGACGACGAGCGAGGCTTCGGCCGCGGAGACTCCGGCAAGGGCGGCGAGAGTGCTGGGAAGCACAGCGCCGGGCTCGAAGCCAGCCTCGCGGACGGCCGTCTCGTACTCCTGAAGGATGTCGCGCGGGATGGCCACCGCAAGCACGCGAACGTTTGCCCGTGTGGAACTCATCACCTGATAGCTCACCATGGCGTCGTCGACCTCAAAGGGCACGAGCTTTTTGAGGCGAAAGCGCACGATCGGCAAGGCCTCCGTGAGCTTGGGTGGTAGAGCGTCGAAGTCGAGCAGCAGGACGCGGACGGCGGCGTCGGGGATGATGATGGTGAGGTCGGCGCCACGGCTGTTGGGGCGCGACGTCAATGGATTCGAGCGCGCGACGGATGGCGGCGATCACGGCGACGCGGTCGGCGAGATTGCCGGGCTTGAGACCGGGCATGACGGCTCCGGGGGCCAATGCGACGCGCGCGACGGATTCGAGCGGGCCTTCGGCGGTGAGAGCGCGTGCGGCGCTCACGCCCTCAGGGGCGATCTCGCAGGCGAGGCGCGGGCGATTGCCGGAGGCTTTTGGGAGCAGATTCATGAAGAGGCTCTCACTACATTATCGCGTGACGCGATGTTGCAGCGGTTTACTGTGTTGGACGGGTCGGCCGGAGAGCCGTGTGCCGGGCTAACGTCCTGTTTCAATGAAGGTTACCTTGTTGATCTCGCGCAGAGTGGTGATGCCGGCGCGGACGCGCTCGAGCGCAGAGTCGCGCAGGAAGTTCATCCCCTTCTCGCGGGCTTTCTTGCGGATTTCAGAGCCTGGGCGCTTTTCGAGGAGCATCTCGCGGATCTCGTCGTCGAGCTCGAGGAGCTCGTGGATGGCGGAGCGGCCGCGGTAGCCGGTGCCGGCGCACTCGATGCAGCCGGCGCCCTCCTGGAAGCGGAAGCCGCGCCACTCGGCGGGGTCGAGGCCGTTGAGCTCGAGTTCGGCGTCGGTGAAGGTGACCTCGTGGCGGCAGAAGTCGCAGATGGTGCGGACGAGGCGCTGCGCGAGGATGCAGTTCAGCGCGGAGACGAAGTTGTAGGGCTCGACGCCCATGTTGAGGAAGCGGCCGAGCACGTCGACGACGTTGTTGGCGTGGACGGTGGTGAAGACGAGGTGGCCGGTGAGCGCGGAGTTGATGGCGATCTGCGCGGTCTCGGCGTCGCGGATCTCGCCGACGAGGATCTTGTCGGGGTCGTGGCGAAGGATGCTGCGCAGGCCGCGTGCGAAGGTGAGGCCCTTCTTCTCGTTGACGGGGATCTGCGTGATGCCGCGGATCTGGTACTCGACCGGGTCTTCGATGGTGATGATCTTGTCCTCTTCGGACTTGATCTCGTTGAGCGCGGCGTAGAGCGTGGTGGTCTTGCCGGAGCCGGTGGGGCCGGTGACGAGCACCATGCCGTAGGGTTCCTTGATGTAGCGGCGGAAGCGGCGGAGGTCTTCCTCGGCGAAGCCGACGACGTCGAGCGAGAGGTTGTGAAACTTCTCGGACATCGATTCCTTGTCGAGCACGCGGAGCACGGCGTTTTCACCGTGCACGGTGGGCATGATGCTGACGCGGAAGTCGATGAGGCGGCCCTTGTAGCGGACGCGGAAGCGGCCGTCCTGCGGGACGCGGCGCTCGGCGATGTCGAGCTCGCACATGACCTTGATGCGCGAGAGGATGGTCTGGTGGTGCTCGCGCGCGATGGGCGCCATGGCCTGCTGGAGCACGCCGTCGATGCGGTACTTCACGAGCAGCGAGTCGTCGTAGGTCTCGAGGTGGATATCCGACGCTCGACGTTCAAGGGCGGTGAAGATCGTGGTGTCGACGAGGCGGATGATCGGCGAGATGTCGTCGTCGGCCGCAAGCTTTTCGATGGAGATGTTCTCGTCGGAGGACTCTTCGCCGGAGAGCACGTCGAAGGCGAGGCCTTCGGTGGCTTCGTCGAGCACGCGCTGCGACTGCTCGGTCTTCTTGAGGAGGTCGGTGATCTGTGAGAGCGTGGCAACGCGCTGCACGATCCGCTTGCCCAGCAGACCGGCGATCTCGTCGAGCACCATGAGCTTGGACGGGTCTGCAACAGCGATGGCAAGGCGGCCGTCGGTGGATTGTTCCAGCGGAACAAAGTTGTAGCGGAACATCAGGTCGACCGGCACGGTCTTGAACAGCTCGTGCTGGATTTTGAAGTGCTTTAGATCGACGAACTCGGCGTGATAGCGGCGCGCGAGACGTTCAGCGCGCTCGGCCTCGGTGAGCGAGTCGTTGGGCAGCGGGGTGGCGACGGGGGTGGCCATTGATTCAGACTCCTTGCGTGGCAAGCGTACAGCTAGCCGCCGATGTTGCCCAGACTAAAGATCGGCATATAAAGCGCGATCAGAATGATGACGACGATTACGCCCATGCCGATGAGGATCAGGGGCTCGATGAGACTCATGATGGCGGTGAGCTGTGTCTGCACGTCCTCTTCGAAGAACTCGGCGACAGAGTTGAGCATCGCGGGAAGCGCGCCGGTGGACTCGCCGACCTCGATCATCTCGACGGAGAGTTCAGGGAAGACGCCGGTCTCTTCAAGGCTGGTGGCGAGGCCCTGACCCTCGCGGACGGTCTCTACCGAGGTGTAGACGGCCTTCGAGATCTGGCGCGACTCGATGGAGCGGGCCGCGGTTTCGAGGCTGGGAACCAGCGGAAGACCGCCGGTAAGCAGCGTGGCGAGTGTGCGGGAGAAGAGGCCGACCTGGTACTTGAGCCAGACCGTGCCCAGACCCGGAGTGCCAATCCGGACGCGGTCGACGAAATTGGCACCGGAGTCGGTGCGGGTCCAGCGGACGATGAGATAGATGACGAGCGCGAGCGCGAGGCCGATGTAGATGCCGTAATGCTGCACGTCTTTGCCGATGGTGAGAAGAAGGAGCGTCAGGCTTGGAAGCTTCGTTCCAAGCTGGTCATAAAGCTGCGCGAAGCGCGGGACCACGAAGGTGATCAGGAAGATGAAGAGGCTGATCACCATGATGATGAGGAAGGTCGGATAGATGAGCGAGGACTTCAGCTTCTTGCGGAAGGTGAGTGAGACGCGCTGAAAGTCAAGGTAGCGCTGCAGGACTTCTTCAAGATTGCCGGAGCGCTCGCCGGCGAGCAGTGTGACGGTGTAGACCACCGGGAAGCTGCCCTGCGCTTCGAAGGCCGACGAGATCGACTCGCCAGTTTTAACGCGGGCGGCGACATCTTCCAACTGGGCGCGGAAGATCGGATTTTTCTGGCGTTTCGCGAGCAGTTCAAGCGAGCCCAGAATGGGCAGACCAGCCCGAATGAGCGTCAGGAACTGCTGGTTGTAGACGAGAAAAGGCTCGAGTTTGACCTTGCGTTTTGACCCGCCCGCGAGGCCGGAGCGCGGCTTGACGGAGTAGACCAGGTAACCGGCCTGCGTGAAGCGGGCGCGCAATTCCTCGGCAGTCGCGGCGGCGTGGGTCTGCTCCTGGATGCGGCCGCGTTCGTCGGCAAGGCGGATTGTGAACTCTGTCATGCGGGATGAAAGGCTTTGCCTGCTGAGGCTTTCCTATCTTAGACGGACGAGAGGCCCGTTTGCTCCTAATGCGAAGGCCCCACCGGAAGGTGAGGCCTCGCTGCAACTTTCGGGGCTGGCTCTTGGGAGGCGAACTAGACGCTGAAGCTGGAGCCGCAACCGCAGGTGGACTTCACCTGGGGGTTCTCAAACTTGAAGCCGGCGGCCTCGAGAGTCTCGACGTAGTCGACCGTGCAGCCGTTCAGGTACATGGCGCTGGTTGCGTCGACAAAGACCTTCAGGTCGCCGAACTTGACGACCTTGTCCATCATCCCGGCCTGGTTCTCAAAGCTCATGGAGTACTGGAACCCGGAACAACCGCCGCCCACCACGCCAATGCGCAGACCGGCGGGAATGGGATCCTGGGTCGCCATAATCTCCTTGACCTTGGTGATGGCGGAATCGGTCAGCTCGACGGGGTTCTTGCGCGGGGTCTCGGGGCCGTTAACAACCTCAGCGACAGCGGTGGCAGCAGTGGACATGGAAACCTCTCTTTTCCCGAAAAACGGGCGGATACCCGCTTCGGGAGCACAACTCTTAGTGTAGCTACAGGTTGCCAGCGGAGCAAGGCCGCCGGAACCCGGTACGACACAAGGGTTCTCTGATTAGATGCCCTTGACGGGACAAGGCTTCAGGCCGATTCGAGTGTCTGGAAAACACTCAGGGCAATTGACAGGCCGTTCGCAACTGGGCATCACGGCGGGTGCGTTGCGAGGAGGCCCTTTCCACGGAACATCGCCAGGCGTATGATTTTGGCGGCCCAGCTTACCATCCGAGCCCGAGGCTCGATTCGGACCCGCCCGGTATTCCGGACCAGATTCTTTCGACTCTGGGGGAACAACCGCCATGCACGTGCTCCCGATCCTAATCGCTCTTTGGGGCGCCTCCGTCATCGGCTTTATTGCAGTGATGATCTACCGCGCCACACTCACCCAACATGAAACCGACCAGTTGTTCCTCAGTGACGACAGCAGTCACATGTCAATGGAACACAGGGAACATGACGAGATCGTAGCGCGCGTCGATAAGCTCCGGCCCTACTACCAGGGCCTGGGCGGTGCGGCGGTGCTGATGACGGTCCTCGTGGTCGGCGTCTACATCATTCAAATACTGCCTAGTCTGAAGTTCTGACAGGCGCAGATCGGCCTTCGGAATCAACCCAGGGACCGTGTACGGGTCCCTGCGCGTTTTAACGCCGTTTTCAATCTCAGGAAATGACTGAAGTCGCTGCCGCCCTGTAGCGGCCGAGCTCGCGGACCATGCGGGCTTCGGAGTGAAGTGCGTTGAGCGCGGCGTCGGCGTTTGCTGAATTGGGGAAACGAAACTCCACAAAAAAGACGTACTCCCACGGTTGACCGGGGACAGGGCGGGACTCGATGCGGGTGAGGTTCACACCGGCTGATGCCAGCGCCTGCAATGCCTTCACCAGGGTTCCGGGGCGATGTTCAAGCGCGAAGGCGACGCTGAGCTTGTCAGGTTCGACGGCAGGCGCAGGATCCTCGGCTCGGCGGATGAGGTGAAAGCGTGTGAAGTTCTGCGCATGGTCTTCGACGCCTCGCAGCAGGATGCTGGCCCCATACTCTTCGGCGGCGAGCTCCGGCGCCAGGCCAGCGGTGTCCGGGAGCGACTCCGCCATGATGTGCTTGACGCTTCCTGCAGTGTCGTAGAACGGCATAGCGCGCGCCTGCTTGAAGTCCTGTAGAAACTTGCGGCACTGATTCAGAGCGACGGGATGCGAGAGCACAGTGTGGATCGCTGAGAGCTCGACACCAGGTGCAGCGATGAGGTTGTGGCGAATCTGCAGCAGGCCTTCCGCGTCAATGCGCACGGGATTTTGAAGGAGCAGATCGTAGTGCTCGGTGACAGCCCCGTGCAGCGTGTTCTCGATTGGGAGCACAGCGCACTGTGCACGACCGTCGAGAAGCGCAGCGAAGACGTCAGTCGACACCGCGCACGGCAGGATTTCGTAGTCGGGGGCGAGTTCCAGAGCCGCCATGTGGCTGTTTGAACCGCGCTCACCCTGGATGGCAACTCGGTGGCCCGATGACACGATAGGCTCGTGAGTTGTCTGGTCACGATATGTTGTTTGATCGCTCAGAGGTGGGTCCTTAATTGCAGATATATCTATTCATTCGGGACAACCTCAGCATAATCCGGAGCAACTTACCTTAGCGAACGCCGCCGAGACGGCGCCGTCAAAGTGACCATTCCGGTCACCTCATTACAAGGAGCCGTATCTATGCTTTGGACGATCACCATCATTCTTGTCATTCTTTGGATTCTGGGTTTGGTGACCAGCTACACGCTGGGTGGCTGGATTCATCTGCTGCTGGTTCTGGCGATCATCGTTCTCATTTTCAATCTTCTCTCCGGGCGTCGAGGCATCTAACCAGGCATAGGGCCAATGTGCCACGAATCTGTGCGCACGAAAAAGGAGAGTGGGTATGAAGAGCGGAATGGAAAATAAAGCCAAAGGCAAACTCGACGAGATTGCCGGAAAGATTAAGCAGTCGGCCGGCGAAGCGATGAATGACCAGTCGATGGCGAATCGCGGTGCGGCTCAGCAGGTGAAAGGACACGCGGAGCAGGCGGTGGGGACAGTGAAGAATGCTGTCGCCGACGAGCAGGCCCGTAAGTCACGAGATGCTCGGGCTGATGCGCACGATGTTCGGGAGAGAATCACATCGACTTCGCAGAACGTGAAGGAGCGCATTGAAGATAGAGTGAATCGCCACCGCGACGAAACAAAGTCCTGAAGATATCTCCGGCGCCGGCTAACACCTGTGCTGGAACAAAGAAGGGGGCTCGCTGGATTCCGGCGGCCCCCGTTTCTTTTGTCTTCGCTTCGAACCACTTCGTCGAAGTGTCGGCTAGTGTCGGTGGAGTACGTCGGCCGCGATGAAGATGAAGAGCACGACGGAGATCACTCCGTTCAGCGTAAAGAATGCTGCGTTGAGCCGGCGGAGATCGCCAGGCGCAACAATCGCATGCTCGTACGCGAGCAAGGCAACACAGACCACCACACCGAGAAGAGCCACCAGGCCTAAGCCGAATGCGTGCAGCATCACGAAGAGCAGCACCGCCATTCCGGCATGCATGATGCGCGCGATCCAGAACGCTCCGCGCAGACCGAACGCCTGCGGCACGCTGTAAAGGCCGACGCGGCGATCGTGCTCAAAGTCCTGGCACGCGTAGAGTACGTCGAAGCCGCCGACCCACAGCAGCACGATGGCAGTAAGCAGGACGCCCCTCAGCGGCAGCGAACCGCGCACCGCAATCCACGCGGCTGCCGGGGCGATTCCAAGTGCGAGCCCCAGGATCAGGTGCGACCAGCGCGTGACGCGTTTCATGTAGCTGTAGGCAAAGACGATTGCCAGGGCGAGGGGCGCGAGCTCGAGCGCCAGCCGGTTGAGCATCGCAGCGCCTAGAAAAAAGACCGCCGAAGAGACGATCGTGAAGGTGATCACAAAGCCGCGCGACACGAGGCCAGCGGGGATCGCGCGCGCGGAGGTGCGGGGATTTACAGCATCGATCTCTGCATCCGCCAGACGATTGAAGGCCATCGCGGCGGAACGCGCGCCGACCATGCAAACGATGATCCAGCCGAGCACACGCAGCGGAGGCCACCCGCCAGCAGCCAATACAGCGCCAGTAAGAGCAAATGGAAGCGCAAAGATCGAGTGCTCCCACTTGATCATCTCAAGGGTGACGCGGGTGTTGTGCAGAACAGATCTCATCCCAACAACAATGCTACGCGAAGGACACGAGAGCTGCTCTGCAGTCACACGCGACGAGCTCTAGCGTTCGCCCTGTCCCGCCACCTGCAGTTCATTCTGCACGGAGAATACGCCCGGCACCTGGTTCGCCCGAATGCCCGCGATGTCACGGTCGCCTTTGCTGTCAACCACTCCTGTAAGCACTACATGGCCGTTCAGGACGACGATGCGAATGGGCTTGGCTGGGTTAATCGCGTACCTGCTGAACTGCGGATACCCATAGATCGCGCGATACTCGTCGGCGCGAATGCGATTGTCCGAAGGCGAAACCGGCGCGACCTGAATGTGGTCAACTACACCGCGGACGCCTGGCGTATTTTTGATGAGGCCCAACGCAGAGTCCTTATCGACAGGTTCAACGACGACTCCGCCGACGGTAACGACACCATCGTGGACCTGCAGTGTAAGGCTGTTGAACGGGTAGGAGGCGTAACCCTGCCGGTCATAGGTCAACTGCTTGGAGAGTTTCTGGAAGAGCTCGGCGTCCGAAATATTGCCCGCGCCGGCGACGTCGATGTCATTGCGGATGCTCGAGCCCTCATGCAACTTTTCAACGCGCTTCTGCGCATCCTCTTTGTCGGCGAATCGTGCCACCTGGCCCGTGAGGTGCACAACACCGTCCTGCACCTGTACGTGAACGTCGCTGAATTTCTTGTTGCTGAGCTGTTTTTGAACGGCGGCTTGTATCTGCGCGTCCGTTCCCTTTTGTGCTTTCGCGCCAGGAGCCATTGCACCCAGTAGGAGTGCGAAGGCTGTAGTCGCCAGGACGCGAATGTATCTTGTCATGACCTTCCTCCGGTCGTACACGAAGTTTCGTATTCCGATAGATTGGATGCGCCACGTCCAAATCACGCAGCCTCAATACCTTCGGAGGATCAACGATAGCGCTTGCGAATCTTGTAGACAATCGAAAAGACGCCGGATTCGTCGCGTGTGACGACGATTGAAGTGTTCTCGTTGATCTGATATTGGAGCGAGAGGAACTGCTGCGCAGACTGGTTGATGTTGGTCGCATAGGTCAGAGTCAACTCTTTCGACAGCGGCTCCTGCACCGTGATGCGTGCGGTGGAGTTGCCCAGCGTGCCCACGAATGCGGGATCGATCTTGATGGACCCGGCGCCGAACAACTTGCTGACCCGGTTTGAGACCGTCGCATTCAGTGCGCCTCCGAGCAGTGCGCTGGTGGTCGGATCCTGTCCGGCTTGCTGCTGCTGCTGCGTATTGAGCTGCGACTCTTCTTGCGTGCGACCCAGTGCGAGGAGGTTAAAGATGTCCGCTTCCGTCAGTGGAGGAGACGAGCGATAAGTCGGTTTCAGGTTCGTCATGTCGCCGTGAATGCCGATGGTGATGTCGTAGTTCTCCACGCGTGTGGAAACATCGAGATCGATGGCAGGATCGATGCGCACGGGATTGCTGAAGTAAATAGTGCCGCGCTCGAGCTCATATTTCGTGCCCGCGAAAGTAGCGCTGCCATCGGTGATGCGAATAGAGCCCAGAATCGAAGGCTGAGCAATGGTGCCGCGCAAAGTCAGATCGACGGTTCCCGCGAGCTTCGCGTACGAGTTCTGGAAATCGAGCTGGGGCGAACTGGTGACGTGCACGTCCAGGCGAATCTTGTTGCTGAATGCCGTTGGATCAGGCGGCGTGGGAATGCCACCTGCGCCGGCAAATGCAGCGAAGTCAACATCCTGTCCAATGCCGAATCGTGTGATCAACACATTGCCGGAGAGGATCAGGCTCTGCGGGCCTCCCTGCAGACGCAGCGATGCATTTGCAGTGGAACTCAAACCATAGAGGCGAACCCTCACAGTATCAAGATTCGCGGTGAGATCCGCAGAGAGGCCGCGCTGGTAGGCGATGAAGCCGCCGAGCGTCACCTTGCCGCCGCCCGAAGTTCCGCTGACGTCGCGCACTTCAAGACGATTCTGGTTGAAGACCATGGTGCCGGAGAGATCGCTCAGGCCGTTGGGAACACCGTCCATCGCGAAGTTCGCTCTGTCGAATTTCAACGTGCCAGTCAGGGAAGGATCCTGCACACGGCCCTGCACTCCGAGGTCGAGCGTCACATTGCCCGAGGTGATGTAGTCCGGGTTGAAAGTGTGTATAAGCCGAAGATTGACGCTGCCGTTCGCCTTGACGTTGAGCGGACCACCCTCCGGATTGGCGTCGCCAAGGATTTTCGCGGTGCCGCTTGCCTTCAGATCAGTACCTGGCCCGGTGATGTGGAACTGATCGAGCGACGCGACACCGTCCCGCAGGCTTGCACGGATCGGGCCCTGCGCGGTGAGTTGAACATTCTGGATGGCTATGTTGAAGGGGGTAAGCTCTGCCGTGCCGGTCATCTGCTGCGGTTTCGCGGCAGGTCCGCTGAGGGTGATGGTGCCGTTGATCTGCGACGTCGCTTTAATCGAGCCTGGCGAGAAAAGGTCGACGAGATTCGCCACATTCACGCCGGTCAGCGTCATCTGCACCTGCGTTGCGTAATCCCCTTGCAGCGAGGTATGGCCGTCAGCAGCGACCTGTGCGCCGACAAGTGTGGACTGTATCTGATAATTCACGGTTGAGCCGACGCTGTTTGCGTTCAGCGAGAGAACACCCAGCTTTTTCCCCTGATACGTGATGTCAGCTAACTGCACCTGCGCTCGAAGGTTCGGCTCCTGAATGGTTCCGTCCGCATCAACGTTGAGCGAGACCACCGCATCCGCATCAGGATTGGCATTGCGTATAAGCTGCAGCTTTGAGAGACGCAGATTGTTGCCTGTAATGTGCGCGGCCACATGCTTGCTTGCAATGTCATAGCTTCCTCTGCCGTGAATCGACATATCGTGCGCCTGCACCAGAAGCCGCGTTGCATTGATCTCTGTTCCCTGTGCGCTGATGTCGACAGCAATCGTCTGGTACGGCTCGCCGTATGCGTCGCCGTTCGTGAGTGTGACATTGCCGGTTCCTGCGAGGCTGCGCAATGTGCCTGTTGCATGCGCATTGATGTTCGCGGTACCTGTCAGCTTCACTTTTTCCTGTTGGCCGGCGATCTGCAGCAGGTCTGCAACCTGCGCGTTCGCCAGCTTCGCAGTCACGTCAAGGCCGAGGTCGTTGTCCCATACATAAGAGACGACACCGCGCCGCGAGACCACTCGATGCGGATGGAAGCTGCCCGAGACGTTCAACACTGCGGTGTTGCGCGTTATGGTCGACGAGGCGATGGCGAGACCGGTGTTGGGCGCATACTCCGCGTCGGCTACGACTGAATCGACCTGAATATTGGCCTCGCTGCCGAGATGCACGAGAAGGTTATTCGCCTCGAGGTGTCCTTTTACGTCGAGCGTTCGTACCGCCCCCTTCGCAGTCCCGACAAAGCTCATCGTGCCGTGCAGATCCACAGGAATCGCAGCACTGCCTCGCTTGCCGTTAGCCTCAAATCCGAGAGTCTGTAGCGTCTGATCGAACTCGGCCAAATCGTGCACCTGCATATTCACCTGCAGATTGGTGAGTGGGTCTCCGTTGTTGACGCCGAGCACTCCACTGGCGAGGAGTGTGGTTGCCGGCGTCTGCACGTTGACCGTCTTGATGTTTACCACCTGCGATTTGCCGTCATAATGCGCGACGACGATGCCGGAAACAGGAACATTCGCCAACGCGCCTTTGCGACGAACCCCGGTCGGCGCGAGTTTCAGGTTGGCATCCACCTGCACGGAGCTGGGTATATCCGTCGCAGGTCCACCCCACTCCACCTTCACAGGACCGCTAATCGCCGTATCCAGGCCGAGGTCGCCGTAATGCTGCGGTGCGGTGATGTCCATGATCGTGCGCAGCGTGATTCCCTTCACGATCACAGTCATGTAGGCATGCGCGCGCTGCGCCGAAGGAAGCTTCACGGATTCCACCGGTGGCTTCGCATTCAGGCTTCTGGCCGTCGTGTTCGCCGTCGTAGCGGCGGCGACTGTCGTTGCTGACTTCGCCGGCGCGCTGGGCGGCACCTCGCCGAGCCAGTTCTCGATCTTCAATTCGCCCTCAACGCGACCACCTCCCGGAAGCGTTCCGGTGAGCGCACTGAAGAGAAGCTCGGTAGGCGTGACATGCAATTGCGCGTTCGCGTCCACACCAGCCACGCGCACCGAAGGAATGCGATACGCCGCTTTGCGCAGATGTATATCGCCCACCAGCAAATAGCCTGCAGTGCAGTCGGAGCTGGGAGGAAGCATCTTCGCCTCAGGCGGCACATGCGGATGCGTGTGTCTTTGCCAGAAGTGAGGATTCTTCTGCGCCACCTGCGGCGTCACCGTGCAGTTGCGCCCCTGTACATTGAGCGCCACGGTGCCATCTTCAAATCCTTCCAACCCTGCGAGATACCCAATCTGTTTCAGCGCAAGCTCCCCGCTGACCGTCGCTTGCCATTCGGGATGCGCGAAGTGCTCGACCAGACCGGTAGCCTTGAGGTGCGAATTCATGCCCGTCTCAAAGTCGAAGCTCGTCAACTGCGCTATGTCGCGCCCCAGCTGCATGTCCAGGTGCAGTTTCGATTGCACCTCTGGCTCTGTCATCATGCGCGTACGCAGGTCGGCAAGGTCAATCGAAATACCATAGCGATCGCTCGACCTGATGTAGTGCACGTTTGCGTCGAGGTTCTTCGCCGCAGCGTCAAACGGAATCGCACGATCATTGATGACAGCGAGCCCGTTCGCCAGTTCGACCTCGCTCGCCTGGAGATCGAGCAGGGTGTCCTGTACCGGTTCCGTGCTCGTGCTTGGATGCTTGGGAACAGGCTGATTCGTATTGCCGTTCTTGTCGATGATCAGATGAAGGTGAGGCTCTTCCACTCGCAGATAGTTCAGCGCAACATGCGACTGCGGACCTTTGCCAACCGCGTGCGACAGGAAGGTGTGGATGCGCAGGCGAAGGAAGATCTTTGCGGCGGAGAGATACGGCATCTCACCGGGACCCTCGGTGCCGTGGATGACAAGGTTGTCGGCCTCAATCGCAAGATGCCACAGATTAAGTGAGATATGGCCAAGCTCGACTTTCCCGCCAGTCGAGTCTTCAAGCACGCTGACAACCTTCTCGCCCACTCGGCGCTGGAAGTCTGCCGTCGTCGTGTACCAGGAGAGTCCGAGCACCAGCACGATCAGCAAGACCAGAATGGACGCGCCAATCCAGCCGAGGATTCGTAGCACGCGGGAGCGCCGCACAGGCTTCCGGGGCTTGCCGGATGCGTCTTGCGAAGCATCACTCATGGCGCCTCCTCCCCCGGATGCAGCACGACGACGCTGCCCTGCGCGCGCAGGCTCTTCAGCCAATCCTGCAGCAGGTTGCTGATCTGCTGCTGCAGAAGCACTTCGCGGATCTGGCCCGATATGTCCTGCACCTTTGGCGGCGGAGCATGTTGTCGCTGATACTCAGGCACCAACGTTTTTTCGTAGTAACTCTGAATCTGGTCGGGCTTGATGTTGATGCCCATCTCGAAGCGGTCTTCGATGAAGGAGAGCACCGTCATGCGCTCTTTCCAGCGAGTGAAAAATGAGGTCTCGGTGAAGCCGTGATCGGCCAGAAAACGGTCCCATCCCGCCTTGGTCTGACACTGGTACTGGCTGCATGCAGGAATGTCCTTGCGCAGCTCATCAATCTGCTTGTTCACCTCCGCGTCCGAAGGTTGCTGCAGGGGTAGCAGCTTCAGCTGCTGAAGAATCAACGCACGGTTAATGAGCCGCTCGATGGCGCGCGTCGGGGAGAGCTCCGACCGGGTGCGGTACGGATCGAACGCCTGAAGCCGCAGTTCCTCGTTCACATCGCTGTCGAGGATCAGATCGTCGTTTACGATGGCGACTACACGATCGAGCTGGGTGCCAGGCACCCGCGGCATCATCGATGGTGTCGCAGGCGCCGACGCAGAAGGCGCAGTTGCGGGCGGAGAAATCTGGGGCTGCTCCGTTGTGGCAGGCATCGGCGCATTTGGCTTCGCCGGCGAGGAGGTTGTCGATTGCGCCACTGCTAAGCTACCCGACGCCATCAGAAGCAAGAGCGTCGAAACAAGGACGAAGCCTTCCCTGTGTTCGCTTCGAACCTCCGACATTGAGGGCTCTGTTCATCGCCTTCTAGAACGCCTGTCCGATGCTGAAGAAGAAGTTAAAGTGGCCAGCTTTGCCCACGTGCGGAGGGTTAGTCGTGTAGTCGTAGAGGACAGGGTAGACCGTGGGGTTCAGGTTCCAGCTGAAGTCCAAACGGATGGGCCCGACCGGCGTCTTGTAGCGAGCGCCGAGCCCGATCGCATGTTGGTAATTGTTGAAATTGCACGTGCCGGTTTCATTGATCAACACATCCGTCGGCGTGCCCTTGGGCGGAACGTTGTAGCAGGTCTCCTGGTCGGGCTGGCGAAAGTTCTTGATGCTTGTAAACATGTCGCCGGGATATCGGAAGACATTCCCCATGTCATGGAAGAGGACGAACGAGACGCTGTTGCCCACAAACGGCAGCGTCGGAGGCGGCAGGCGCAATTCCAGGCTGTTGACAACTACAGCCGAGCCGCCTACCGGATAGCCAGTCGTCAGATCGCGCGGTCCCGCGAGGTTGATGCCAAAGCCGCGATGTGACGTGGCGCCGCCCGCATACATGCGTTCCGGCAACGGAACGGGGTTACATGTGGCGTTGGTTACGTAGAGATTTCCCTGGCAGTTCACCACGCCGATGATCTCTGAATTCCCACTCGTCGCACCGAAGATATTCTCGAATCCGATGCGCGTGTTACGCGCCAGCGTGTACTTCTTCGAGCCGAACGTGTAGTACGACGAGTACGACATATCCAACCGATTGAAGTCCGTCTCAGCTCCAAAGGCTGTCGAAGACAAAAACTCCTGAAGGGAGTAATACTCCCCGTGTTGCGCATCCACCGGACTGGGATCGCGCGTGTCGTGAAAGTAAGTGAGTCCGGGACCGCCGACAGTCACGGGTTGCGACAGTTGCGGGATCAGGTTCGGCGTAATCTCCAGGCTGTCAGGATTGACCGCAACACGGCGATAGAGGAAGTGGTAGATGAATGTGTCGGCCTTCTTGTATTTCTGCGTTACCCGAAAATCTCCCTGCAGCGTCTCCGCCTGGAACGTCGTGATGTTCTGCACGTTCGAATATCCACCGGAAACGGCAGCGGTAAGGTCCGGATCACCCAGAAACTGAGGATTATTAAAGGTCAGCGTCGCCACCTTTTCGAGCAGACCGAATGTTGTGTGCAAGGTCAGCGACTGCTGCGTTCCGCGGAAGTTGATGCGCGAAACATCAAGTGACACGCGTGGACTCACGCCCGCTTTCCCATTCTGTGCCGCGGTCTGCCCCTGCGTCTGTCCGGGGCCAAGAGTCGGTGTTCCGGTTTGCGCCTCAAAGCCGAAACCGTAGGTCACATCCCAGCGCTTCGCCTCAGAAAGCTGCACGAGCACGTTCTTCGAGGGCGCATTGCCCGTCGGATTCTGCACCGCCGTATTGACCTCGTTGAAGAGCGCGAGGTTGTACAGGTTGCGTTGCGTCTGCAGAAGCGCAGCCTGGTCCAGCGGATCCTCTGCATGCACCAGCATCTGCTGCTGCACCACCGCAGGCTTCGTGTGCACGAGACCGGAAAGCAGCACGTGATCGATCGTGACCTGGTGTCCTTCCGAAACCGCCAGGGTCACATTGATGCGGTCCTTGTTTTCAGGGTCGGGCTGCTGCTGAATCTCTACCTGCGCAAGATCGAATCCGTGGGCCAGGTAGTAACTCAGCACCGCATCCCGGTCGTTCGACAGCGTAAGCAATGAGAACGGCTGGCCGGTCTCCGCGCTGAGCAGCGCCTTGATCGCGTTTTGCCGGGAGGCACCTATGCCGGAGAGATTTACCTCTCCGAACTTCTGCTGCTCTCCCTCGTCGATCGTGTAGGTCACGTCGATGATTGCGACCTTCAACGCCTGGCCCGAACTGGTCTTGTCCGTGTCCTTCACCGCAGAGGTCACCTTCACGTGCGTGAACCCGCTGCCGCGGTAGAGTGCCTCGATGGCGCTGCGATCACTCTCCACCAGCTGCGTACTATAGGTGCCGCTGCGTACGTAAAGATCAGCCTTCTTCACACGCAATTGCTGTTGAATCAGTGAGTCGCTGAAGTACTTGTTGCCCTCAATGTTGACCGAGCGCACCGTATGCCGTTTGCCCTGGATTCACGGTGTATTGCACGGTCACGTTGTTCGTTCCGCGGCCCAGAAACTTGACCGAGTCTTCTGCATCGAAGTAGCCCTTACGCTGCATGTAGTCGCGGATATTGAATGCGCCTTCATTCACCAGGTCACGGTCGACGGTGGCCTCTTCGTAAATTGGCACGAGCAGTTTCTTGCGATCCTTCGAGATCTTCGCGCCGTCGATTATGATGTTGACGATAGGGCCCTGGTTCGCCAGAAACTGATAGTCGAGTTGCTTGCGCGGCGGCGCATAGGTCTCGCTCTGCTGACTGATGGTGCCTTCAAGGTGATCGTTCTTCTGGTAGTACTTCCGCACACCCGCGAGTGCCGTGCTGGTTGTATCGCGCGTGACCTTCGTATTGCAGCTTCGCAAGATCAGCTTGTTTGCGATGGTTGAGAACCATCCGCAATCGAGCTTGCCCTTCTTGCGAAACTCCGGGACGCCGATGCCGGGATCCTTACCCTGCAAGCCGACGTTGCCCACACGCGCCTGGGGTCCCTGCTTGATGGTGAACGTAACGTTCACCTGGTTGTTCACATCGTCGCGAGTCGTCGCGACCTGAACATCGGCCTCGAAGTATCCGTTCTGCTCCAGCGACTGCCTTACACCAGCCAGCGCTGCGGGAATCTGTGACTCACTGAACGGCGTTCCCGGGTCGAGCTTCGTCGCAAACTCCAGCAACGAGGCAAGCCGTTCCTGCTGAATGCCGTTCACCTCAACGCGGCCTACGTAGTACCGCGGCACTCCGGCGTAGATCAGTGTCAGCCCCTTACCGCTCGCCTCTCCAGAGACGCTGATGTCGCGATATCGTCCGCTCGCGTAGAGTCTGCGAATATCCGCGCGCACCTTCTGCGGGTCGAGCGGCTCACCCGACTTCTGGGTCAGGTCTGCGACGATTGGATCGTGTGGCGCGAACGTGACGCCCTCAAATCGAATGTCCGTGACCGGAATCCCGACCTTCGTCCAGATGCTCTCAGCCAAAGGCTGCAGAGGATTCGCCACCTCCGGCGAGGAGCCTTGCTCCGCACCGGCAGGCGTCTGCGCAGAAGGCGCCTTGCTGGCCTGTGGAGTTCCCTGCGGCGCGTTCGGGTTCACCGTCTGGGGCTGCGGCGACTGTCCCGCCGCCTGGGAATTGATGGTCGTCGGCGTCTGCGCCAGGCACATCTCCGCCCATCCCGAAGAGAGGAGCGCGCCGGCAAGCAACAGTGTCCGAGTCAACAGTCGTGCGTATCCCAAGTGGCGTGCTCGCGCTCCTGAGGCAGGTTTCGCGAGCCGGCTCTCGACGAGGTTCGATCGCCTGCTCCGGCCAGACACCTCAGGACCCTCCACGCTCTATTCTCGCCCATTATGGAAGCTATGCTGCGCGTAACTCCTTCAGATCCTTAGCACCTGAACTCTCAGGGTCAACCCTCCGGATTCGCCGCAAGAACACCGTAATTTCTGGTAAAGATGCAATTTTCGTATCTCGGGTTCACCGGGCTCCGCACATCGCAGTTACCCGCACCCGCTCGTATACTCAGCCTCAATGCCTTACGAGAACACGGGCGGAGAGCCGAAGTTGCCTGAAAACGTCGCAGAGCCAATGCCTCGCGACCCGATCAACGACCGCGAACGCTACTCGCGCCAGGTGCTCTTCGCGCCCATCGGCGAGCACGGCCAGCAGCGCCTCGCCGGCGGCCATGCAGCCATTGTCGGCGTGGGGGCCACCGGAGCTGCGACGGCGAGCCTGCTGGCCCGCGCCGGAGTCGGCCGCCTCACACTCATCGACCGCGATTACGTCGAGCCCTCGAACCTTCAGCGCCAGATCCTGTTCGATGAGGACGACGCCCGCGAATGTCTGCCGAAAGCTGAGGCCGCGCGCCGCCACCTCGCCCGCGTCAACTCCAATGTTCAAGTCAACTCGCAGATCGCGGACCTCACGCCACGCAACGCCGAAGACCTCATCGCCGGCGCAGACATCGTCCTCGACTGCACGGACAACTTCGAGACGCGCTATCTGATCAACGATCTCTGCGTGCGCGACGGTCGCCCGTGGATCTACGCCGCCGCCGTCGGCGCCTACGCTGCGACGATGAACATCCTCCCGCGCTCGGCGAACAGCGATGCACCCTTCGAGCCGACCGCCTGCCTCTCCTGCCTCTTCCCTGCCAGCCCTACAGGCAACGTCGAGACCTGCGACACCGCCGGCATCCTCTCCACAGCCGTCAACTTCGCCGCGTCCTTACAGGTCACCGAAACACTGAAGCTGCTCACCGGCCAGCACAACCGAATGCGACGCACGCTGCTGGCTTACGATCTCTGGACTGGCGAGCGCTCCGAGGTCGCCGCAGGCACTCCGCGCGCCGGCTGTGAGGTCTGCGACCAGCGCCGCTTCCGCGCTCTCGCCGGCGAAGGCCGCGCTCCAATCACGCTCTGCGGCCGCAACGCCGTGCAGATTCACGAGCATGCGCGTCCCGTTGATCTCGCAGCCCTTGCGCGCCGCCTCGAGCCGCTGGGCGAGGTCCGCGCCAATGGCCTGCTGCTTCGCTTCCATACGCCGCCATACACGATCACTATTTTTCCGGACGGCCGCGCACTCATCCAGGGCACTACGGACGTAGGCCGTGCTCGCTCGTTATACGCCAGATTCATTGGAGCTTAGAGCAGACATCTCGCACTCCGGGACAACCCTAAAGCCTCATCTCCAATCCAAGCCACTTGAAACCTTTCCGAGAACAGGTGCGTTACGCTGAAAGCAGGCGCGGAGCCGGCATGAACGAACGTACTGACCGGGGACCACGCTTATGGGACTTCAAGGCTTACAAACGATGCAGACAAAACCAAACTCCGGCTTGTTCAAGCGGAACCCTCCAATCGCCGGCGAGGCCGAGGCTATCGAGCGCGCCAAAAACGGCGATGCTGATGCCTTCTCCAAGCTGTACTCGCTGCACAAGCGGCGTGTGTATACCCTTTGCCTGCGCATGCTCGGCAACGTCTCTGAAGCGGAAGACATGACCCAGGAGGCCTTCCTCCACCTCTTCCGCAAATTGGGCAGCTTCCGCGGCGAGAGCGCCTTCTCCACCTGGCTGCACCGTCTCACGGTCAATCTGGTCCTGATGCACCTCCGCAAGAAGGGCCTGCAGCTTGTCTCGCTTGAGGAGACCATCAACCCCTCCGAAGAGGACGCACCGAAGCGTGACTTCGGCTCCCGCGACACGCAGCTCGCCGGCTCGGTCGACCGCGTCACTCTCGAGCGCGCTGTCGCCTCACTTCCGCCGGGGTACCGAATGGTGTTCGTCCTGCACGATGTTGAAGGTTTTGAGCACAACGAGATTGCTACGATGCTGGAGTGCTCGACCGGCAACAGCAAATCGCAGCTGCACAAGGCGCGTCTGAAACTCCGCGAGCTTCTTCGCAATCCGGATCAGCTGCCCGAAACCGAGAGCTCACGGGAGGTCGTTCAGTGAGCGATCTGTCCAAGCTCGATTTTGATTCCATGACCGCCGCCGAGTTCGAACAGTACCTCCCCGAGCTGTTCGCCAGCGGAGAGACCGGACGGCTCAGCGAAGATCCCGCGCCTTGCGAGGTTCCTTGCTCGTCCAATCCCGACTGCGCCGCACTCGTCCGCGATCTCGAAACCATCGCCGAAACCGCCAAGAGTCTCCTTGTTCCCGATCAGGACGAGCCCAGCGACTCGGTGTGGTCGAACATCGCGAAGAAGCTCAACCAGTAACTACTCGCCGCGCAACCGCTACCATAGGGTCTGAGACATCTCGGACCCGCATGCCTTCAACTGCACCGAAACACTCGGTACGACGCGAAACTCCGCCAATTCACGGCCGGCAGTCGGTCGAGCGTATCGTGCTCACCGGATTCATGGGCTCCGGCAAGAGCACCGTCGGCCGCAGCCTCGCGCAGAGGCTCGGCTGGCGCTTCGTCGACCTCGACCATCGTCATCGAGCAGCGCGACGGACGCGACCGTCTCGCGCATCTTCGCCGAGAGCGGCGAGACGGCGTTCCGCGCGATGGAGACGAAGGCCCTCACCTCCATCGCTTCACGAGCCCCGGCTGGTTGTAGCCCTCGGCGGCGGCGCACTGGAGACTGCCGCAAATCGCGATGCGCTCAGCGCATCTTCGCGAACCTGCACCGTTCTTCTCACCGCGTCGTTCGACATCCTTTACGACCGCTGCCAGCAGCAGAATCTCGCAGCAGCCGGCTCATCGCTACCCGTCCGGCCCCTGCTCGGCGACCGTGAAGGTAGCCGCAGCCCGTCTCGCGCGCCGCGAATGCCAATTACCGCGATGACTGCGAACCTCGTCCTCGACACGACCGGCCAGCAACCCGAGCGAGAGCGTCGACGCGCTTACTCGACGCTGCTGAGCAGTATTCTCTAGAACCGCCGGTTGGCTATCTTGAGCCCGGCCCATGCGCATCACACGGACAGAAGCCTGTTGCGTTGCTGTATCTTGAGGAACCGTGCCACTGATTGTGCATCCCGCCAGCCCGCCTCCCGCACTCACTCCTCAAGAGGAGCAGCGCCGTAATATCCGCGGCTACATTCTGTTCTCTTTCGCCATGGTGGTGCTGCTTCGCCGTTCTCTGGACTCTGCGCAGTGTGCTCGAGATCGTCTACGTCAGCGCGCTGTTCGCCGTCGTGCTGATGCCCATCGTGCAGCAGGTCCAGAAGCTCCGCATCTTCGGCCGGCAGCCTTCACGAACGGTGGCCGTACTCGGTCTTGTGATTGCCGTCTTCGCTCGGGCTCGGAGCTCTTCTTCGTCGTCGCGATGCCGCCGGTCCTTCACGATATGGAGCACTTCGGCTCCGACCTGCCGACAGCGCTTGCCATCGATTGGCGCCAAGCTCAGACATCTCCCGCTTCGCTGACAGATTCGGCGTCGACTCCATCGGCGAGAAGATTCAGAACCTCGCGGCCAGCACAGCCACCTACGTCTTCGCCACGGCGCCCAAGTGGGCGGCCCGTGTCGTAGACGTCGATTACCTCCGGAATCCTCTGCGTTTACTTCATGCTGGAGGGCGAGTTCGCCTACTTCTACTTCCTCTCGTTCATCCCCCTCGAGTACCGCGACCGCCTCGCGCGCACGCTCGTAGCCGCCGAAGGCCGTATGAGCAAGTGGCTCATCGGTCAAGCCGGCCTCATGCTCGATTCTTGGCGTCACCAGCACCGTCGTCTTCCACGCCCTGCACGTCCGCTACTCTGTGCTGCTGGGCGTGCTGATGGGCCTCTTCAACATTGTGCCGGTCATCGGCGGCGTCATCACGATCCTGCTCGCTGCCTCGGTCGCCGCCATGGATTCATGGTCCAAAATGGCAGGCGTCTTCATCTTTTACGTGATCTACGTCCAGATCGAAAACGCGTTCCTCACGCCGCGCATCATGCGCACCAGCGTGAACCTGATGGGTCTCTCGGTTCTCATTGCACTGCTCGCGGGCATGGAACTGGCGGGCGTGGTCGGCGCACTCGTCGCCGTCCCGTTCCGCCGCTCTCGTCGCCGTGATCATGGATGAGTACGTCGTACAGAAGGACGCCGACGCCACCGCGAAGGTGGCACGGCCAATGTCACCGCGACCTAGCTCTCGTCGAAGTCTGGTTTACTTCTTAGCCGTGAAGGTCCAGGTCGTCTCGCTGTGATACGTCTGTCCTGGCTTCAGCTCCGTGCTCGGGAAGTTCGGGTGATTCGGTGAGTCCGGGAAATGCTGTGTCTCCAGGCAGAAGCCATTGCGCAGAGCATACTTCGCGCCCGTCCGGCTGCTGAAGGTCCCGTCGAGGAAGTTCCCCGAGTAAAACTGCACGCCCGGCTCTGTCGTCTCCACGCTCAGCTCGCGCCCCGTCGCCGGATCGTAAACCTGCGCCGCCGGATGCAGCTCGCCGATCTTTCCGCGCAGTACCCAGTTGTGATCGTAGCCATGTCCGAGCTTCAACTGCTCGTTATCAGCATTGATGCGTTCGCCGATCTTGTGCGGGCTGGTGAAGTCGAGCGGCGTTCCCGCCACCGGCGCTAGCTGTCCCGTCGGAATCAGCGTCGAGTTCACCGGCGTGAACTTATCCGCGTCGATCGTCAGCTCCTCGTTGAGAATGGTTCCGCTGCCATCGCCAGTCAGATTGAAGTATGTGTGGTTCGTCAGGTTCACGACCGTCGGCTTGTCCGTCGTTGCGCTGTACTCGATCACCACCTTGTTGTCGTGCAGCGTGTAGCGAACATGTGCGGTCAGCGTGCCCGGAAATCCCTGGTCGCCGTCTGGGCTGATCAGTGTGAACTCAACGCCCGAAGGAATCTCCTTGCGCGCTCCAGTTGAGGTCGGCAAATCCTACCTTGCCGCCATGCAGCGCATTCGGTCCGTCGTTGATCGTGATCTGATAGCTCTTGCCCTCGAGCGTGAATTTTCCGTTTGCAATGCGGTTCGCGTAGCGCCCCGGCACCGAGCCGAAATACGTCTTGTGGTCCTTCAGATAATCCATCGAAGTCGCATATCCAAGCGCGATGTTGCCCATCTTGCCGCTGCGGTCCTTCGTGTCGAGCGAGACAACGCGCGCGCCGTAAGACATCACCTGTAACTCGACCGCAGGGCTCTTCAGCGTATAAATCTCCACGACCTTGCCGTCAGGCATGTGGCCGAATGTGCTGTGCTGAACGGTGGTTGCGGCTGAGGCGACGCTGAAAGAGGTCATAGTGAGCAGAATAACGCGAAGCAGCTTCATCAGACGTTGGTACTCCCGGTTGCGATGAGGAATGGATCAACAATCATCCGCCAATATACTTGAGACCATATGGCTCTGACGATTCGCCGCCCTTCCCTCCACTTCCTTGCATCGTTACTGCTAATTCCCAGTCATCACCGGCTCAGCCAAGGCTGAAAGCCGCTGGGTCGGCACCTGGTCCACCTCGCCCGTCTCTGCAAGCAACGGCAACAGCCATTTCTCTGACGACACCACCCTGCGTGAGATCGTGCACGTTTCAATAGGCGGCTCCAGCATCCGCATCGTGCTCAGCAACGCCTTTGGCGCCACAACCCTGAAAATCGGCGGCGCCAACGTCGCCATCGCTGGCACCGCAGGGGCCATCAAGGGCACCTCCCTACCTGCGCTCTTCCACGGCCAGCCCACCGTCGACATCCCCGCCGGCGCCGAGGTCGTCAGCGATCCCATCGCGCTCGACCTGCCAGCCCTCAGCGATCTCGCCGTCACCCTATTCGTCCCCGGCCAGACCATCGCTACCATCACCCAGCACGGCTTCGCCGACAGCACCAACTACGAACTCGCCGGGAATCAGCTCGCCTCAGCAGACTTCGCCGGTGCTACCACCCTGCGCGCCTGGCCGTTTCTCAAAACCGTCGAGGTCTCTCGCACCCGCGAACGCCGCCGCGATCGTCGCCTTCGGCGACAGCATCACCGACGGCGCGCACAGCACGCCCGACAAGAACATGCGCTGGCCCGACGTCCTCGCCCGCCGCCTGCAGGCCGACAAGAAGACCGCGCACTTCGGCGTCCTCAACGAAGGCATCGGCGGTAACCGACTCCTGCACGACGTCGCCGGTCCCAACGCGCTCGCGCGCTTCGACCGCGACGTGCTCGACCAGAGCGGCGTGAAGTACCTCATCATTCTCGAGGGCATCAACGATATCGGTCACGCCTACGACCCCCAGAAGCCCTACGACGTCATTACCGCCGAGCAGCTCGAAATGGCGCTCACACAGATCATCGACCGCGCTCACGCGCACGGCATCAAGGTCTTTGGCGCCACACTCACACCCTACGTCGGCGCGAAGTACCAGTCCCCTGAAGGCGAGAAGGTCCGCGAGGCCGAGAACGACTTCATCCTCCACAGCGGCAAGTTCGACGGCGTCATCGACTTCGCCAAAGCCACCGCTGACCCCACCGACCCGACACGCTTCGCCGCAAGCGCCGGCAGCGCCGACAACCTGCATCCCGGCGACTCCGGCTACCAGGCGATGGGCGACTCCATCGATTTGAAGCTTTTCAAAAAATAGCCTGAAGCTCTTCAAGAATCTTCCACACAAACAACAACGCCCTGCTCACCAGAGCAGGGCGTTTGTACTTCAAGCCCAAAAAACTACTTCAGCTCATAACCCGCGAAGAAGTAGCCGATCTCAAACGCGGCCGTATCCTCCGCATCCGATCCATGGATCGCGTTCTCGCCGATCGACGCCGCATACTTCTTGCGAATCGTTCCCTCGTCGGCCTTCGCCGGATCCGTCGCGCCCATCAGCGTGCGCAGATCAGCAATGGCGTTGTCCTTCTCGAGCACCATCGGCACAATCGTGCCCGAGCTCATGAACGTGGTCAGCTCGCCGAAGAACGGACGCGCTGCGTGCACGTAGTAGAAACCCTCGGCCTGCTCCTTGGTGAGACCGATCTTCTTGATGCCGACAATCTTGAATCCTGCCTTCTCGATCTCGGCGAGAATGGCGGCCGTGTGGCCCTTGCGGACCGCGTCCGGCTTGATGATGCTGAAGGTGCGCTGTGACACAAAAATCTCCTGTACCTGCTCTATTTGCCTCGTAAATGTTGGCTCTTCCAGTGTACCTGTTCTAGTACTGCCAGCTCGTCAGGTCCGCTCCTGACGGCGCCGTCTTCTTGATCCGCTCCATAATCTGCGGCACGTACATCTGGTTGTAGTGCAGGCGGCTGTACCAGTTCGGATGATCGAAGTCCCCATTCCAGCAGTGCTCGGCCTTCGGCCCGTACTTCACCTCGCCTTCGTACGCCACGCCGTGCCCCGGCGTCCCCGTCTGCTTCAGAAAGTCCTCCATCAGGTACACCGCATTGTTCAGAAAGTACGAATCGTCGTACCCGACATAGATGTGCAGCTTGCCCTGCAGCTTCGGCCCCAGCGTCGCCCAGTCGCGCTGCAGGATCGCATCCAGATCGTAGTGATCGTGCCAGTACGCTGCCGTCTTGTGGTCAATCACACCCGTGTCTTTGTCGAAGATCGGCTGCGGATAGCCATCGCTGCCCACCGGCGAAAACACTGCCTGCCAGATGTCGAACTGCTCACCCGAGCGCCCATGATCACCAAGCGCCGCCTCGTATGCAATGTTGTCCGGCATCGAGATCAGCGTCTGCCCCAGGTAGTTCCTCATCGCCGGTTGCACAACGTTCCGTTGCGCTCCGTCGGTCCACATGATGTTCTTCTGGTCGTACAGATCCGCCGTCATGTACGCGTGAAAGTCCACCGGATCCGGGCACGCAACAAACGCGCCGTTGTAGTGCTCCGGATAGAACATCTGCACCGCCAGCGACTCCCATCCGCCCGTCGAGCCGCCATACACAAACCGCGCCCAGCCCTGCCCAATGCCGCGAAACTGCTTCTCAATCGCCGGAATCAGCTCCGTCTCAATCGCATCGCCATACGGCCCCAAATTCGCTGAGTTCACCGCATAGCTGTCGTCATAGAACGGATTCGCGTGATTGATCTTCACAATCAGAAACCGCGGCCTGTTCGGCTTGATCCAGTCCTGATAGTTCTTGTAACTCTCCTCCTGCATGATGCGGTTGTAGCCCTTCAGATGAAACCGCTCCGAGTAATCCGGCTTCAGGTTCGGGTCCGGCGGCGTCTCGCGAAAGTCAAAAAACTCCGGCTCGAAGTGGTCTTCAAACACAACCAGCGGATAGTGCGCGTTCGCGTGCTCGTCGAACCCCTGCGGCACCATCACCACCGCGCTGAGATAGATCGGCGTTCCCCAGAAGTCGCTCAGCAGCTTCGACTGAATCCGCAGATGCCGGATGTACTTCGTATCCGGCTCCGGCTTGATCGGCGGAATCACCTCCGTCAGCTCCAGATGCACATTCTGCTGTGTTCCGGGTGCAAAATGCACCTTCACCGGCTTCGAGTACAGATTCCCCGGCTTGATATTCCAGTGCTGCCCCTCGCCCATATCGGGCGGCAGCTTCACGGTCTTTCCGTCGCTACGGTGAAACGTCTGGTAGACGTTCAGCACCGCCTGCACCGTGTAATCGCCCGCAGGCATTCCAGCGAGCGATCGGTGCGGATATCCATCAATCTTTGAAACCACCCGCGAGGTATTCGCCGTTTGACTGCCGAACGACACCGCTTCCCCGGGCCTGAGCCCGTCCACGGTCAGGCCAAACACCTGCTGCGAGCTCGGCGAGATGCTGATCTGCATCCTCGGCTCTTCGCTCGGGTCGTTCGACACCAGCAGCAGCACGCGCCCGTCCAGCTGCTTCGAGCTGCGCTCCGCCGGGAAACTGACCGTAAATACCTGCGCCGAAAGGCCTACGCTGACCAGCCCCAGCATGGCGACTGCCATTCCACTCACTTTTCGCATAGCCGAAAGTGTAATCCACACCGCGGCCGCACCCGGCGTATGCTTTGCCTCGTCCAATGTTCATGCGCAAAACTGCGTGGATCTGGCTTGCCGGCTGCATCGCGTGGACTATCGACGCGGCGGTAAACCTCAGCGTGCACTCCGCCGCCCATGCCTATCTCGCCTTCGTGCTGGCCATGCTCTTCGGAGTCGCATGGCTGTTCTATCGTAGCCAGCCACGCTGATCCGCTAAGCCTTGCCCAGCACCTTCGCCATCGTCTCGCCGATCTCCGCCGGCGACTTCACCACGTGAATCCCCGCCTCGGCCATCGCCTGCATCTTGCTCTCTGCCGTGCCCTCGCCGCCCGAGATGATCGCGCCCGCATGGCCCATACGGCGTCCCGGAGGCGCGGTCTGGCCTGCGATGAAGCCCACCACAGGCTTCTTCACGTTGGCCTTGATGAACTCCGCAGCCTTCTCTTCGTTCGTTCCGCCGATCTCGCCGATCATGATGATCGCTTCCGTTCCCGGATCATCGTTCAGCAGCTTCAGCGCATCGATGTGCGTCGTGCCGACGATCGGGTCGCCGCCGATGCCGATCGCCGTCGACTGGCCGATGCCGCGCGTCGTCAGCTGATACACCGCCTCGTACGTCAGCGTGCCCGAGCGCGAGACGATGCCGACGCTTCCCTCTTTGTGAATGCGTCCCGGCATGATGCCGATCTTCGCCTTGCCCGGCGAGATCACGCCCGGACAGTTCGGCCCAATCAGCCGCGACTTCGAATGCTTCACGACCTCCCAGACCTTCACCATGTCCAGCACCGGAATGCCTTCGGTGATGCAGACGATCAGCGGCAAGCCAGCGTCAGCGGCCTCGAGAATGCCGTCCGCCGCAGCCGGCGGCGGAACGAAGATCATCGTCGCATTCGCTCCGGTCTCCTTCACCGCCTCTTCGACGGTGTTGAAGACAGGCCAGCCTTCGTGCGTCGTCCCACCCTTGCCCGGCGTCACACCGCCAACGACGAGCTTGTTGCCAAACTGCTTCGCGTATTCCTCGCAACCCTTCGCGTGGAACGTGCCTTCGCGACCGGTAATTCCCTGCACAATCAGCCGCGTGTTCTTATCTACGAGAACGCTCATTACTTCACTCCCTTCGCGGCTGCGACCACGAGGTCAGCGGCGTCTTTCATCGTTGTTCCCACCTGAAACTTCAGGCCGCTCTCTTCAATGATCTTGCGGCCCTCTTCGACGTTGGTTCCTTCGAGTCTCAGCACGATCGGGAGTTGCACATTCAACTTCCTGGCCGCCGCTACAACCGCGGTCGCGAGCACGTCAACGCGCAGAATCCCGCCGAAGATGTTGATGAAGATTGCCTTCACATGCGGGTCGGAGAGCAGGATGCCGAAGGCGTTTTCGATCTGCTCCTGATTGGCTCCGCCGCCCACGTCGAGGAAGTTCGCAGGCGATCCGCCGGCGTACTGGATGATGTCCATCGTCGCCATCGCGAGGCCGGCGCCGTTCACCATGCAGGCGATGTTGCCGTCGAGCTTGATGTAGTTCAGCGCGAACTTCGAGGCCTCAACCTCGAGCGGATCTTCTTCGCTCAGATCGCGCAGCTCCTTCAGGTCCTTGTGCCGGAAGAGCGCGTTGTCGTCGAAGTTGATCTTGCAGTCGAGCGCCATCAACTTGCCGTCCTTCGTCGTGATGAAGGGGTTGATCTCCATCAGCGAGCTGTCCGTTTCCATGAAGGCCTTGTAGAGACCCATCATGAACTTCACCGCCTCACCGACCTGCGCGGGCTCGAGGCCGAGCTTGAACGCGAGCCGCCGAGCCTGATACGGCTGAAATCCAATTGCGGGATCGATGTACTCCTTGTAGATCGCGTCGGGCGTGTTGTGCGCGACCTCCTCGATCTCCATGCCGCCGGCCTGCGAGGCCATGAAGACCACCTGCGAGCTGGCGCGGTCGAGCACGATGCCGAGGTAGAGCTCGCGGGCGATGTTGGAGCCGGCCTCGATGAGCAGGCGCTGCACCTTCTGGCCCTGCGGTCCGGTCTGGTGCGTGATGAGCTGCATGCCGAGGATCGCTTTCGCGTACTCGTCGGCCTGCTCGATGGACTTGGCGAGCTTGACGCCACCGCCCTTGCCGCGGCCACCGGCGTGAATCTGCGCCTTGATGACGACAACCGAATTGCCGGCCGAGAAGAGCTGCTTCGCAGCTGCGTCGGCCTCTTCCAGCGTGGTGGCCATTTCGCCTGCGGGGACGGCAACGCCGTATTTCCGCAGGATCTCCTTGGCCTGATACTCGTGGATCTTCATGCGCGCTCCAGTGCAGCGTGAGTGACTCGAGTCATGGTAGCGACCAGCGGAAACGACGAGCAAGTTCAGGTAAGCGATTATCGACGGAAGTGTGCGAGACGCTACCGCTGTAGTTGTACGATCAGGCGCACGACGGCGCCCGAATCGATGGTCTCGGCTGCACGTGCAACGCCCGTCGCAAGGTCTTTCGCGACCCCAGCGACGACGAGGACCGCGGCGGAGTTAAGCAGGACGACGTCGCGTCGAGGGCCTCGCTCGCCGCTAAAGATTGCCTGGAGTATCGCGGCGTTCGTCTGTGCGTCTCCACCGCTGAGTGCAGCGAGTGGCGCGTTCTTCAACCCAAGTGAGTCGGGTGAAACCGTCTCCAGCTTCACCGATTCATCGTTGACCACTGCAACCTCGCTCGGTCCACTCAGGGAGAGCTCATCCAGCCCCTGGTGGCCGTGCACCACCATGGCATGGGTTGTGCCGAGCAGGGCCATGGCCTGGGCAACCGTGGGCACCAGGCGGGGGGCGTAGACGCCCATGACCTGGCGGCGGACGCCGGCGGGGTTCAGCAGCGGGCCGAGGACGTGCAGGATGGTGCGCACGCCGATGGCGCGGCGAATGGGCATGAGACCCTTCATGGCCGGATGATGCGCGGGGGCGAGGAGGAAGCAGAAGCCGTGACGGCGGAGCGCGTCCGCGGCGGCGGCTGGGTCGAGCTCGGTCGGGATGCCGAGGGCTTCGAGGACGTCGGCCGAGCCGCAGCGCGAGGTGATGGCGCGGTTGCCGTGCTTGGCGACCTTGGCGCCCGCGGCGGCCGCGACGAGCGCGGCGGCGGTGGAGATGTTGAAGGTACCGCTGCCGTCGCCGCCGGTGCCGCAGGTGTCGACGATGGTGGAGCGTTCGTCCTCGGAGAGAGGAAGGGGCGTTGCCATGGCGCGGAGCGCCTGGGCGAAGCCGGCGATCTCGGCGGCGGTCTCGCCGCGGCCGGCCATGGCGCCGAGGAGCGTGGCGAGCTCCGTCTCGGGAGCTTCGCCGGCGAGGATGCGCTGCATGAGGGCGTTCGCCTCGGCGAAGGTGAGGGTTTCGCGGTCCTCGACCACACGGCGCAGCTCGGTACGGATCGACATAAAACTTGAGGGTATCAGGCGTAGCGCGAGCGGCTGGCGGGATGGGGTACCCCCATCCCTGGGATATTTGCGCAAAGTCTTGATTGCACTGGACTTATCGGTGGACCGTTAGTGCAAAGTCCTGAATTCAGAGGACTTGGTCGCAAAGTCTCTGGAATCAGTAAGATAGGTTACACAGTGAGATGCGCACGATTCTCAACTCTGTGAGTGGGTTTTCTTTTTTGTTTTCAATGGATTGAGAGGCGCAAGCGCATGAGGAATTTGGGCACCCGGCACCGCGCTAAGGCACCCTGCACGCAAATCGGCTGAGTAGCCCGAGCCCTAAAGGCTCGGGTTACCTAGAAGCCGGAACCCGTGCGCGAAGGGCTTGGGTTACCTGGAAGCCGAGCGGACCTCGAGCTCGAAGGGCTTGGGTCCCTAGAAGGTGAAAGGCTGTAAGGAGGCGGCGCTGGTTGCGGCAGCCGTGGTCCTGACGGTGGAAGCTACCGAGGCCGAAACAGGGGTCGCGGTGTACTCCGAGGCCTTCCAGTCGCCGAGGCAACGGCTGAGCAGAGCGGCGGCGCAGCGCTCGCCGCAGAGGACGATGACGTTGTCCTCGAGGGCGAGGTTCGCGTCCCATGGTATGAACTTTACGTCGTGGGCCGAGGTGATGGCGAGGATCCAATGGTTACTGGTCTTCTTCTGGACTCCGCAGGTACAGGTGAATAATGGGGTGGCTGCCATGTGTCAGTCTCCTCACTGCTGAACGCAGTTGTGATTCGCTTAGGTAGAAGCAAGTCCTATGCCAATTGTGGGAGAAGCTAAGTTTCTGATCTAAAGGGCTTAGAAGATCGCTGCCTACTTTGGTTTCCCCGAAAGAGACTAACCGAAGGAAATTCGTTTCCACTGTGTGCAAGAATTGCAACCTAGGTGGTACGATAGCACGCCGTGCGGGTCAGGTTGCCGGTCCGAAGGTGGTACGAAAGGCTAATGGGTTCCGGAGTGGGTTCCGGCTACTTGTTGACCTGGATCGAGACGATCTGGCCGGCGACGCGGGCGTCCTTGACGTCGGTGTAGGTGACCACGGCCTTGAGGCCCTCGATCTTGCAGGGGTCGAGGCCGCCCTTGGGATAGAAACTCACCCAGTAGTCGATTTTGTACATGTGGTTGGTGTAGAGCGGGATGGGTTTGGCGCCGCCGTCGACGGTGAAGGTGAGGATGGTGGGGTAGGTGCACTGGACGTTGCGCAGGACTCCTTTGGCCGTGTGGCGAGGGCCGGCGGGTGGCGTGTCGGGAAAGTGCGGATCGGAGTCGGGGTAGACAGTTTTGACCTTGGAGACTGTGGCGACTGTGGCCGGAGGAGTGGCGGAACTGGCTGCGGCGAGCTGCTCCTGATGGAGGTGGACCTCGTAAACGCGGGCGTTGAGCTCGGCGAGCTCAGCGGGGGTGTGGGCGAGGGGGCGGGCGGCCTCGAGGACGGAGAGCGCTGAGGGAATTTCTTTGCGCTGCATGTGGATGCTGGCGTTGTTGAGACGGTAGTTGAAGTTGTCAGGCTCGAGAGTGATGGCGAGGAGATTGAGGCGGAGCGCGTCGTCGAGCTGGCCGTGCATGGCGTCGTAGCTGGCGAGCGCGTCGTTGGCGGGAGCGAAGTTGGGGTTGAGCGCGAGGGACTGCTGGAGATTGGTTTCGATAGCGGGGTCGTCGTGGTCGCCGTGGCGAAGGGTGAGGACGGCGGCGTAGTACCAGGCGAGGAAGCTGGTGGAGTGAAGCGCGACGGCCTCGGTGTAGGACTTGCGCGCGGCGTCGAGATCATTTTCGCGGAGCTGCAGAATGCCTTCGGTCTCGTGGGCGAGAGCGTTGTTGGGATTGGAGGCGAGCACGGAGTCGAGGAGTCTGCGAGCGTCGTCGGTGCGGCGGTTGGAGAGAAGGACAGCGGCGCGATAGGCGTCGGCATCGGCGGAGGTGAGCGGAGTGATTTTGTAAGAGGCCTCGTCGACAGGGATGGAGATGGGCAGCGTGAGGTAGGCGTAGTCGCCGCGGTTGATCTCGTTATTGAGGGTGTTCTCGAGCTTTTTGAGATCGCCGAAGACAGTGACTGCAGCGGTGAGTGAGGTTTGACCGGCGGAGAGAGCCTTGAGGTAGTTGCCGATGAGGTTGGTCTTGTTGCGGAAGTCGTTGATGTACAGCATGTAGGTGAGCGCCCAAGCCTCGGAGTAGAAGATGGAGGCCTTGTCTTCGTCGTGGTAGAAGGGCGAGTCGTGATCGACGCTGAAGAGCGTGGGGAGAGGAAGGAGGCTCTGCGTGCGCAGACGCTGGAGGTCTCCGGCGCTGGGCTGGCCGAAGCGAATCTCGTGGGAGTCGATGTCGGTGTTCTGGTAGAACTCGGCGATGCCTTCGTTGAGCCAGAGGGGAAGGTTGGCGCGGCGGGTGATGTAGTGGGTGTACTCGTGGTAGACGGTGGAGTAAGGGTGGTCGCCGCCAGCGTCGAGACGGACGAGGATGTAGACGCGGTCGTTGCTTTGGAGGAAGAGGCCGGCGAGGTCGAGCTTGCCTTTCTCGAGATATTCGGCGGGTTCGACGGTCTGGAAGTCGCGGCGGTTTTTGAGGGCGAGGACGACGATGGGAGCGCCGGAGTCGGAGTGGGCGCCGGGGAGGATCTTGCGGAAGACAGCCTGCATGCGCTCGAACTGACCGGCGATGTGGCGGGCCTGCTTCTCGGAGGCGTCGGTGACGACGGTGAAGTGAGGGGTGGTGACCTGTAGCCAGACGGGTGCGGAGTCTGCGTGGGCGGGGACGCAGAAGAGCGTTAACGTACAGGCGACCAGGACATGGGCGCGCATGGTTGGCCGACAATGTAGCGCAAGCGGGCGACGTTCGCTACTGCATTATCGCTAGAAGAGGGTTTGACGGCGTCTGCAAGACGGGTATTCTCGGGGTCCTTCGACTCCGCGCTGCGCGCTTCGCTCAGGATGACGGCGATGTGGGTTAGGTCGTGACGGCGGCGGGGAATTCGAGCTGTTCGGAGCCCTGGGCGTCGAGGTGGGGGGTGAAGTGGGCGCGGCAGCGGGCTTCGTAGAGGCCGGCGGCGCCGACGACGACGAGTTCCTGGGAGGCGCCGAGGCGCTGGGTGTGGATGGCGGGCTGGCCGCAGACCATGCAGACGGCGGAGAGCTTGGTGACGCGGTCGGCGAGGGCCATGAGGTTGGGGACGGGGCCGAAGGGCTCGTTGGCGAAGGTGGTGTCGAGGCCGGCAAGCAGAACCCGTTTGCCGAGAGCGACGAGGTCGAGCGCGACGGGGATGATGTCGGGCGAGAGGAACTGGACTTCGTCGATGCCGACGACTTCGACTTCGTCGAGCTGCGGGTAGAGCTGGGCGCGGAGCTCTTCGACGGAGGCGATGGGGACGGCCTCGTGGGTTTGCGAGGAGTGCGAGGCGATGGCGGCGCGGTGATAGCGGAGGTCGATGTCGGGCTTGTAGCAGGCGACGCGCTGGCGGGCGATGCGGGCGCGCTTGAGGCGGCGGATGAGCTCCTCGGATTTGCCGGAGAACATGGGGCCGGTGATGACTTCGAGTACGCCTGGGGTGGTCGGTTGCATGGGGATTAGGGTACTGGGAGAGGCGGTGGATATTTGGGGAGAGGCGAGCGGGAGTTCGGTGGTTAGTCGTCAGTGGTTAGTGAAAGGGGCGAAGGGCGAGTATGCTGGCGGTGCTGATGTTTGAATGCTTTCCACTGAGGTGAGTGCCATGCGGCGAGTGATGGTTGTGGCGGTCGGGGTGGTGTTGGCGGCAGGCGTGGCGTGGGGACAGTCGACGGAAACGGCGAAGAAGCCGGCGTCGAATGAATTGAAAGTGAAGCTGGTGAACTCGCAGGGGCAATCAGCGGGGACGGTGACCTTCAAGCAGGTGAAGAAGGGCGTGAAGATGACGGTGAAGCTCGAAGAATATTCCGTTTGGCGAGCATGGCGTGCATATTCATGAGCATGCGGTGTGCGATGCGCCGGACTTCAAGGCGGCGGGCGGACATTTCAATCCGACCGGGAAGCACCACGGATTTGAGAATCCGGAGGGGCATCATGCGGGGGATCTGCCGAAAAATGTGTCGGTTGGCGAGAATCACAAGGGCGAGGCGAGCTTTGTGCTGACGGATATTTCGATGGATCCGAACCTGCCGAATTCGATCTTTGCCAACGGAGGGACCAGCGTGGTGGTGCATGAGCATGCGGACGATGAAAAGACGGATCCCAGCGGGAATTCGGGGAACAGGATTGCGTGCGGGGTTGTGAAGGAGTAGGGGCTGGCGGCGTGGTCGAAGTTCCGGATCCGGCGGATGGTTCGGGGCACGAAATACAGAGGTCCTTCGCCAAACCACCCCATCGAGCAAAGGACGCTCACCGGGGATCCCGGTACGGCTCAGGATGACGGCGGCGGTTGTACTTTCGATCTGGGAAAGCGTTGCGGGACGTGCGGTTTGGCAGGGATGGCGGCGAAGGATAAGGGAACTTTTCAAGCCGGGATTGCGTAAGACAAACCATGACGGCGGCGACCATCCCGGCGATAGTTGAACGCGGTGTTTCTGCGGGATGGGGAAGAGGGCTGGCCAGGCGCGAGCCAGCGGGACGACCGGTTCGGCGGGAGCCTCCCGTGGGGGTGGCGCCGGGCAGGCCGCGCGAGGAGAAGGCTGTGAGGGAGACGCGGCTCGCGCCAGAGGAGCCGGATTCTCGAGCTGGGTTGGAACGCGCTGCAGCGGTGGCCGAGCAGGCTGCGCTGGCGGAGCTGGCGGCACGTTGCGTGGCCGGCGATGCGATGGCGTGGGAGAAGCTGGCCAAGACACAGCATCGGAAGGTGTACGGGCTCTGCTACCGGTTTACCGGGTCGGCGACCGAGGCCGAGGACCTGACGCAAGAGGTTTTTCTGAAGATGTACCGCAACCTTGGAAGCTTCGACGCAACGCGCGGGAGCTTTGGGACGTGGTTGACGACGCTGACGCGTAACCTGCTGGTCGACAACTACCGTCGCAGCAGAATGGACCGCGCGAGCGACTCGCTGAATGAATCGATGGACGGCGAAGAGGACGGGCCGAGCAGGCTGGACCGACTGGCGGACTCGAGACCCGGCCAGGAGCATCATGTGGCCGGGCTCGAACTGAAGGTACAGATTCAGCGGGCGCTGGCGCAGGTATCGCCAGAATTGCGCGAGGCGGTTATCCTTCGTGACCTGGAGGACATGGACTACAAGGAGATCGCAGAGATTTTGTGTATCCCGCAAGGAACTGTAAAGAGCAGAATCAGCCGCGGCCGCAGTGAACTGGCCAGGTTGCTGAAGGGCATGGAAGGGAAGGTGATGTAAGCGTGACGAATTGGAGCCAATTCGACGAGATGGATGAGAACAGGCCAATTGAGTGTGCGGTGTGTGAGGCGATGTGCCCGGATGCGGTCGACGGCACGCTTATGGAGATCGAACGCCGGATGTTTGAGCGGCACGTGGCCCAGTGCCCGAACTGCGCGCGGGAGTTGGAGGAAGCTCGGCGCGGAGCTGCATGGCTGGGAATGTTGAAGGGGCATACGCCGGAGCCTCCGGCGGCTCTGCTGGCGAAGATTCTGGCCGAGACGACGGGCGCCGAAGAGAAGGAACCAATGCCGGAGTTTGTGCGGGCGCTTCCGGTGCGCGCGGTTGCCCCGGCATGGGCACTGACCTCGGTGGTGCGCAAGGTTGTGGACGTCTTCCGCATCGAGACGAGGCGGGCGACCTTCCAGCCACGCATGGCAATGACGGCGGCGATGGCGTTTGTTTCGATCGCGCTGACGCTGAACCTGACGGGCGTGCGGCTGAAGAATCTGCGGGCGTCAGACTTTACGCCTTCCGGATTGCGCCGCAATGTGGTCGAGGCAGGAGCATCGGCCGCGCGGAACTTCCAGAACATGCGCGTGGTGTACCAGGTGGAATCGAGGGTGAGCGAACTGCGCGGCGAAGGCCCGCTGGCACAGCGAGAGGATACGAACTACACGGTGCAGCCGAGCGGCACGACGCAGCAGCATCAGCCGGAGCAGCAGCAAGCCGCTCCGGGTCCGCATAGGGTTGAGTAGATGAAAGCGTTTTGACGGGCCAAGAAGGTTCGAGAAGGCTGACGGGATCCAAGGAGCGCAATTTTTCGGTTCCCCGAAAGGCAAGACGAGGACCGGAAGAAGGGAGGGTGAGCGAAATGATCGACGAGACGACAGGATCGGGAGAGCAGAACAACGCGCCTGAAGGACAGACAACAGAGGCGGGCGAGCGCGTGGCGTTCTGCCAGCAGTGCGGCAAGGGATTGACGAACGCGACGATACGAAGGGTCGGCTCGGCGGTGTATTGCGAGCCCTGCCTGGTGGCGCGACTGGAGGGTTCTGCGACGGGAGCAGGTCCGACTGCAGCCGGATGGACCCCTGTGAGCGGAGCCGGTCCGGCGGCGGGAGCAGCGGGCTCCACGGCTCAGCCGGCTGGCGTTCCGGCGGGGAATGAGCCAAGCCCGTGGCTGGCGGCCTTTCTAGGACTGATTCCGGGCGTGGGCGCGATGTACAACGGGCAGTATGCGAAGGGTGTCGCGCACCTGGTGATCTTCGCAGTGCTCAGTTCCCTCTCGAATAACGTGAATGGCATCTTTGGGCTTCTGGTGGCGGGGTGGATCTTCTACCAGGCGTTCGACGCGTATCACACGGCCAAGGCGCGCCGAGATGGCACGCCGCTGCCGAATCCGTTCGGTCTGAACGATATCGGCGACCGCATGGGATTTGGCAGGAACTGGCCGGGAAGCGCGGCGCGTCCGGTGACGAGCTCGACGACGGCCGGATGGGCGAGCGCGACGGCCGGGCCGGCGACAGCGGGAGCGTCGCAGGGGCCAGTGGGTGGACCGGGATGGACCGGCTACGTTCCGCCGACGAATTATGGCGCGACGGCGACGCCTCCACCGCCTCCTCCTCCGCCGCAGCCGACGGCGTATGCCGGGCCGACAAATTCCGGATCGTCGACGAACTGGACGCAACCACCGTATACGAGCGCCTATGCGGGTGAGGCCTGGCGCACGCCTCCAGGTGCACCGATACCTCCAATGCCGCCCATGCCACCTATGCCGTCGCGGCGTTTCCCTGTCGGTGCGGCGTGGCTGATTGCGATCGGACTGATTTTCCTGATGGCGAACCTGAACGGGTCGTGGCGGCTGGGCGGATCGTGGGCTGTGGCGATCGTGCTGGGGGCGCTGGGAGCCTTCATCCTGTTCCGGCGCGTGGAGATGGTGATTGCGTGGTCGAGGGTGGCCGAGGATGCGGACATTCACGACTATGGAATTGCGTCGAAGGTGATGTGCCAGATTCGTGGGCCGGTGATGCTGCTGGTGCTGGCGCTCCTGTTCGCGCTGCAGGCGGCAGGCATCCGGACGCTGGGACAGACGTGGGGAGTGCTGCTGATTGCGTTCGGGGTGCTGCTGATCCTGGAGCGGACGGTGGGACGAAATACGTGGTATCCGGTGAATGCGCCGGTAGCTGTGGGGCCGGCTCCAGGCACTGAGGCGCGAAAGGATGGGCAGTAAGAATGGCAAGCTATCCTCCACCGCCGCCCCCGCCGCCGCCGGGGTATGGCCCCGGATCGAACCCGGGGTTTGGCTCGGGACCTAACTACGCGGCGGGATACGACCGCAGGGCGTGGAGGGCGCAGCGGCGCGCGGCGAAAGTACAGGCGCGGTGGATGCGCGAACAGTACAGGATGCAGCGGCGCAGCCTGAGGCGAGGGTCGATTGTGGGGCCGATCGTGCTGCTCGGGCTGGGAGTCATCTTCCTGCTGGAGCAGACGGGCAGGCTTTCGTGGTCGCATAGCTTTGCGTGGTACGCGCGCTGGTGGCCGGCGGTCCTGATCGTCGCGGGCGTCATTCTGCTGCTGGAGTGGATGTTCGACCAACAACACCTGGAGGAGACAGGGCGGCCACTGCCGGGGCATGTGCTGAGCGGGGGCGCGGTGTTTCTGCTGATTGTGCTTGCCTGCCTGGGTATTTCCGCACGGTGGGCAGAGAGCAACACGGCATGGCACGACCACCTGATGGGGCACGATTTCGGCGGATTGGATAAGGTTTTTGGCGAGGCGCACGAGTCGGACGACTCGCTGAGCCAGGCGCTGCCGCAGGGTTCGATGCTGGTAGTTCATAACCCGTGGGGCGCGGTGTCGGTGACGGGGTCGAGCGACGACGGGCTTGTGCACGTGAGCGTGCACAAGCAGGTGTATGCGTGGCGCGACAGCGATGCCGATGAGCGAGCGCAGCGATTGCAGCCGACATTTTCGACTCAGGGCAACAACCTGATGCTGGACGTGCCTCCGGTGAACCAGGGGCAGGCTGATCTGACGATTGAGATGCCGCATGGCGCGGGGCTTTCGTTGAGCGCGGACCACGGTGACGTCCACGTGAGCGAGTTGCGCGGCGATGTGACGATCTCGGCACGGAAGGGCGATCTGGACCTGAGCGGGATCGACGGCCAGGTGCTGGCGCAGGTGAATAACGATGACTCGAGCGTGACGTGCGAAGAGCGTGACGGGCGCGTTTACGCTGCAGGGACGCGCGGGCGATATCTCACTGACCAATATTGATGGCCCGGTGATGCTGCAAGGCGATTTCTTTGGGACAACCCGCGCAGAGCAGATCAATGGACCTCTGCGGTTCGAGACGAGCCGGACGAAATTCGCGACAGCTCGGGTGGATGGCGAGCTCTCGATTGAGAGCGGCGACCTGCAGGGCAATAAGCTTCTGGGACCGGTGACGCTGACGACGAGGAACCGGACGATCGAACTGGATGATGTGTCGGGACCGGTGACGCTGACGAACCGCAATGGCGCGGTGTCGGTGACGAACGCCGCACCGGTGGCGCCGATCAACATTCAGAACCAGCATGGGTCAGTGGACCTGGGACTGCCAGAGCACGGCGGGTTTGTGCTGGATGCGAAGACTAAGAACGGCGACCTGGAGAACGACTTTGGGCTGGAGTCGCAGGGCGAGCGCGATTCGCACTGGCTGAGCGGTAAGGTGGGCGCGGGCGGGCCCCAGGTGAGGGTCGAGACGACGGACGGCGATGTGACCATCCGGAAGGCCGTTGCGACGCCAGTGCCTCCGACGTTGCCACCGGCGCCGAAGGTGAGTGGCGCGCCGCCTGCGGCGGTGCCCACAGCGCCCGTCGCTCCCAAGGCACCTGAGGGGCTAAACCGGCATGCGAAGCCCAGGCTGCCGGCGGTGACTCCGCCAGCGCCCGACGCCTCGGCAACAGCGTCTCCGCAGCGGCCATCAATGTGGCGTGGGAATCTGCTATAGCGATTAGCCGATTGAGTGTAGGCCTACCGGCTTACTGGTTATGCCGAAGGCTCCGTCTCGGAAACGAAGCACTAGCCTACTCCGGCTTCACGCGCTTGAAGCATCTCTGGCAAACCCGGATGTAGATCCCGTTTTGCTTTGGCTCAGCTGCTCGGCGTAAATAGACGTCCCGATAACATCCATGCTCGTCGAAGTCAGGGTCGGGAAAGCGATCCCGGTGATTGCAGATGCAAGCATTTGCGGAACCAGCAATGCTCGTGCGTCCAGCCCTCACGGAAGTTGTTCCAACGGTTCCATACAAACGGGATATTACGCCAGAGTGGCCAGAAACATTCACGACTCCCGGAGTTCGGCGACCTCGCGTAAATCAGGTATAGCAGGCCTCGCCTTCATCTATCACTGTTGATCTAGTTTCGAACCGACTGCACTCTATGACCGATTGAACCGAAATGAACAAAAACGCAGAAAAGCCCACCGCGAGGGTGGGCTTTCTTTGTAATTAATGCCGGCGATCACCTAATCTCCCACACACTTACGCGTGCAGTACCATCGGCCCAACGAGGCTTAACTTCCGTGTTCGGGATGGGAACGGGTGGGACCCTCGCGGTAAACTCACCGGCAAATTGTCGAAGACCGCGGCGCGATCGTTCACAACTGAATAGATTGGGAGGCTTTTCTTCTTATCGTAGAAAGCCGATAACTACGAGGCTTGTGTTGAATATCTTCAGCGAAAGTTGGACTAACTTTGCGCAGAGTAAATTCTATGGACAAGCCGAACGGGCGATTAGTACTGGTAAGCTACGCGTGTTACCACGCTTCAACATCCAGCCTATCAACCAGGTGGTCTTCCTGGGCCCTTCATTACCCTTACGGGTTGGGAGATCTCATCTCAGAGCGTGCTTCCCGCTTATATGCATTCAGCGGTTATCACAACCGAACTTCGCTACCCAGCCGTGCCCTTGGCAGGACAACTGGAACACAAGAGGTTCGTCCATCCCGGTCCTCTCGTACTAAGGACAGCCCTCTTCAAATCTCCTACGCCCACAGCAGATAGAGACCGAACTGTCTCGCGACGTTCTGAACCCAGCTCACGTACCGCTTTAATAGGCGAACAGCCTAACCCTTGGAACCTTCTACAGCTCCAGGATGCGATGAGCCGACATCGAGGTGCCAAACCATTGCGTCGATATGAACTCTTGGCAATGATCAGCCTGTTATCCCCGGCGTACCTTTTATCCGTTGAGCGATGGCCCTTCCATACAGAACCACCGGATCACTAAGGCCTGCTTTCGCATCTGCTCGACTTGTAGGTCTTGCAGTTAACCACACTTATGCCTTTGCACTCGACGGTCGATTTCCAAACGACCTGAGTGTAGCTTCGCGCGCCTCCGTTACAATTTAGGAGGCGACCGCCCCAGTCAAACTACCCGTCTTACAATGTCCCTCACCCAGATAATGGGTGGAGGTTAGGATCACAACAATCGCAGGGTGGTATCTCACCGTTGGCTCCGCCAAGTCCGAGAACCTGGCCTCAAAGCCTCCCACCTATCCTGCGCAGCAATTGCCGTAACCCACTGTAAAAGTATAGTAAAGGTGCACGGGGTCTTTTCGTCTAGCTGCGGGTAACCGGCATCTTCACCGGTACTACAAGTTCGCCGAGCAACTCGTTAAGACAGTCGTACGATCGTTACTCCATTCGTGCAGGTCGGAACTTACCCGACAAGGAATTTCGCTACCTTAGGACCGTTATAGTTACGGCCGCCGTTCACCGGGGCTTCAGTTCAAAGCTTCGCCTTGCGGCTAACCTCTCTCTTTAACCTTCCGGCACCGGGCAGGAGTCAGCCCCTATACGTCGTTTTCGACTTTGCAGAGACCTGTGTTTTTGTTAAACAGTCGCCGTACGCGTTTCACTGCGGCCCTCCTGTGCTATGAACACTGGAGGGCGACCCTTCTCCCGAAGTTACGGGTCTAATTTGCCGAGTTCCTTAACAAGCCTTCACTCGAGCGCCTTTGGATATTCTCCTCGTCTACCTGTGTCGGTTTGAGGTACGAGTCCCAGTCTTTCTCCTTAGAGGTTTTTCTTGGCACCATGAAATCAGCTGCTTACACCCATTCGGGCTTGCTTTGCGCCTCACTGTTAAGACTCTCCGGATTTGCCTAGAGAATCCAGCTTCACGCGCATCGACCGCCATAGCCATATGACGACCAGCTTATCCTTATGCGTCACCCCATCGTGATAACGAACTACTGGGAGGTCCGGAATATTAACCGGATGTCCATCGCTTACGCCTTTCGGCCTCAGCTTAGGGATCGCCTAACCCTGAGCAGATTAACTTTACTCAGGAAACCTTAGACTTTCGGCGGGAAGGGTTCGCACCTTCCTTATCGCTACTTATGCCGGCAGGGTCTCTTCTCTAACCTCCACGTATCTTCTCAGTTACGCTTCGATGACTAGAGAATGCTCTCCTACCACGCACACTAATGTGTGCATCCGCTGCTTCGGTATACAGTTTTAGCCCCGTTGTATTGTCGGCACCGGACCGCTTGACCAGTGAGCTATTACGCTTTCTTTAAAGGATGGCTGCTTCTAAGCCAACCTCCTGGCTGTCTGAGCGTTCCGACTTCCTTTCCCACTTAACTGTAATTTGGGGACCTTAGCAGGCGGTCTGGACTGTTTTCCTCTCGACTGTGAAGCTTAGCCCCCACAGTCTGACTGCCGGGCTGGTTGTGATCGGCATTCGAAGTTTGGTTGGATTCAGTAAGCCGGAAAGCCCCCTAGTCCATCCATGTCTCTACCACCGATCCAAATCACCCGACGCTAGCCCTAAAGCTATTTCGGAGAGAACGAGCTATCACGGAATTTGATTAGCCTTTCACCCCTACCCTCAGCTCATCCGAGCTTTTTTCAACAAACACCGGTTCGGTCCTCCAGTGAGTGTTACCTCACCTTCAACCTGGCCAAGGGTAGATCATCCCGCTTCGCGTCTATTCCTGCCAACTGAACGCCCTATTCAGACTCGCTTTCGCTGCGGCTCGCTCACGCTTAACCTTGCTGACAAGAATAACTAGCCGGCTCATTATGCAATAGGCACGCGGTCAGACATTCCCTTACGGGCATAGTCCTCCCACTGCTTGTAGGCACACGGTTTCAGGTACTATTTCACTCCCCTCTCGGGGTTCTTTTCGCCTTTCCCTCACGGTACTGGTTCACTATCGGTCAGAAACGAGTATTTAGCCTTACGGGATGGTCCCCGTGGATTCAAGCAGGGTTTCTCGTGCCCCGCCTTACTCAGGTACCTGCTTCGAGTCCGGATCTTTTTCGTCTACGCGCCTGTCACGCTCTGTGGGGCCAGTTTCCACTGGCTTCGGCTAAAGACCGGATTGGTAACTCTACTATTGCAGGCCCTACAACCCCCGAACTACCGAAATAGTACGGGTTTGGGCTGTTCCGAGTTCGCTCGCCACTACTATCGGAATCGAGGTTTCTTTATTTTCCTGGAGGTACTGAGATGGTTCACTTCCCTCCGTTCGCTTGTTCTCACCTATGAATTCAGTGAGACATACATACGGTTTGCGTATGTGGGTTTCCCCATTCGGAAATCTCCGGATCAAAGCCTGTGTGCGGCTCCCCGAAGCTTATCGCAGCTTGCCACGTCCTTCATCGCCTGTTTCTGCCAAGGCATCCACCGTGCGCCCTTAGTAGCTTGACCATAGAATTTACTCGCACGCATCGAGGAACGTACCCTCGAATCGTAGAGCAATCTACGTTTTATTAGTCCGCCTTCGGCACCATTTCCAACTCTGGATTAGGGAGTTAGCGGTTGCCCGAAATTATCTAAAGACACTCAACACTGATTGACAGCATGCTTGGTTCACGGAAACAACCCGTGAGCTATGCTGCTCAGCCTTGTAGTTATTTAGCAATATTCTTTTGCGAGAATATTGCTTACCCAATCTATTCAGTTGTCAAAAATCGTCCGCGATAGTTAGTTACTACCGCAACGCACCACTGGGGCGCGCTCGAGCTCATGCTCAAGCATCAGGATCCGGGCAGACTGTTGTGCCACGCGGATTCTGATGTTTGAGCAGGTCTCAAACATTCCTTCAAGGAGTTGGTGGAGCTGAACGGGATCGAACCGTTGACCCCCTGCTTGCAAAGCAGGTGCTCTCCCAGCTGAGCTACAGCCCCCTATCTTGCATTATATCGCGAGGACATGGTGGGCCTGGGTAGATTCGAACTACCGACCTCACCCTTATCAGGGGTGCGCTCTAGCCAACTGAGCTACAGGCCCGGCCTGGCCGGGGCACGCGGCCCAATCGGCTCGCTTGCTCGTGCCGCCCGACCTCAAAAGGCCGGACGACCGAAGCTCTCTCGAAGGGTTTCGAGGACACAGTTGAACGTGCGGACCGGCTACGCCGATCCTGACCATCGATGTTGAATAACAGCGAATAAGAGAAGGCTGAGTTCAGGCTCTTCCGTTTTTACTCCAGCCGGCCAAGACCGGATGGATGCAAGAACGAAAGGTGTCTGGCCTCACTTCAACTCGGCCGAAGCCGCCTGCAATCGCAGGGCGTTGAGAGCTATCCAGAACGTTCTCTCTTAGAAAGGAGGTGATCCAGCCGCAGGTTCTCCTACGGCTACCTTGTTACGACTTCACCCCAATCATGAATTACACCTTGGGCGGCTGCTCCCTTGCGGTTAGCGCACCGACTTCTAGTGCAACCCACTTTCGTGATGTGACGGGCGGTGTGTACAAGGCCCGGGAACGTATTCACCGCGGCATGCTGATCCGCGATTACTAGCGATTCCAGCTTCATGGAGTCGAGTTGCAGACTCCAATCCGAACTGAGGCCGGCTTTTTCCGATTAGCTCCCCCTCGCGGGTTTGCAGCGGTTTGTACCGGCCATTGTAGCACGTGTGTAGCCCTGGACATAAAGGCCATGAGGACTTGACGTCATCCCCACCTTCCTCCCCGTTATCCGAGGCGGTTTCGCCAGAGTGCTCAACTAAATGGTAGCAACTGGAGATAAGGGTTGCGCTCGTTGCGGGACTTAACCCAACATCTCACGACACGAGCTGACGACAGCCATGCAGCACCTATATAGCGGCCCCTTGCGGGGCGCCGATATTTCTACCGGATTCCACTACATTTCGAGCCCAGGTAAGGTTCTTCGCGTTGCGTCGAATTAAACCACATGCTCCACCGCTTGTGCGGGCCCCCGTCAATTCCTTTGAGTTTCAGCCTTGCGACCGTACTCCCCAGGCGGATTGCTTATCGCGTTAGCTTCGACACGGAAGGATTGGGTACCCTCCACATCAAGCAATCATCGTTTAGGGCTAGGACTACCAGGGTATCTAATCCTGTTTGCTCCCCTAGCTTTCGTGCATCAGCGTCAGTAATGGTCCAGTGAGCCGCTTTCGCCACAGGTGTTCCTTCCGATATCTACGCATTTCACCGCTACACCGGAAATTCCACTCACCTCTCCCATACTCAAGCCCGACAGTTTCCTGTGCAGACTCTGGGTTGAGCCCAGAGATTTCACACAAGACTTATCAAACCGCCTACGCACCCTTTACGCCCAATAATTCCGAACAACGCTTGCCCCCCTCGTATTACCGCGGCTGCTGGCACGAAGTTAGCCGGGGCTTCTTCTTCCGGTACCGTCATAATCGTCCCGATCGAAAGGAGTTTACATCCCAAGGGATTTCATCCTCCACGCGGCGTTGCTGCGTCAGGGTTTCCCCCATTGCGCAAAATTCCCCACTGCTGCCTCCCGTAGGAGTCTGGACCGTGTTTCAGTTCCAGTGTGTCCGTGCGCCCTCTCAGGCCGGATACAGATCATCGCCTTGGTGGGCCATTACCCCACCAACTAGCTAATCTGCCGCGAACTCCTCTCCAAGCGCATTGCTGCTTTGACTCGTAAGTGTTATGCGGTATTAGCCCAGGTTTCCCTAGGTTATTCCCCACTCGGAGGTAGATTATTCACGTGTTACTCACCCGTGCGCCACTGTACTCAGGTATTGCTACCCTTTCTCGTGCGACTTGCATGTGTTAGGCACGCCGCCAGCGTTGATTCTGAGCCAGGATCAAACTCTCGTTTAATCTTGGTTTGCTCGACACAGTCAGGACGGAGGTCCGACTGGTCAGGCGTCCCCCGGTCGCTCGAAAAGGACCGGAGGGTAATAAATAGTGAGAATGACTCAACCAAAGTTTCGCGTCATCTCACGACTGGCACGTTCAACTATGTTGTCAAAGATCCGGACTGCATACGCACTAGGCGAGCAGTTTTGGATCAAGGACCAACGCTATGGCAAAGCCAATAGCTTTGTGTCCTCGAACTTGATGCGCTGTATGTACTGAGTGAGGCATCCGGGTAGTATTCACCGGCCTCGCGACAGTGTTTTGCGCGAACTTTTCAAGACTATCGAAGTTCGCTCTTCGTGTCAACACGAAATTTACTGAGCATCTTCAGCCCCGACAATCAGGAGCTTTACGAGCAAGAACCAATGTCCTTGAAGCATCCCGGCTGGAAGGCGTGACCGAGGTCTTGCCTTTTGAGCCGGGCAGATGCCCAATACAGCGTCAAACTTTCAAAACAACTTGACGATCGCATACGATCGCGGAGCACTAAGCTCCTGGAATCAATAAGTTGCAGTGGCTTGGGTTTGGGCGGCGGCCTTTGGCCTGTTCTACCGCATTCAAACGCTTGGACTGCGCTCCGTCGGCCGTCATTGCCCCGTAGGGCTCAGGCGCGAAGCTGTTGTTTACCTAGAGTATCCCAGACTGCGCCTGGATGCAAACTCTTTGCAAACATCCTCCGTTGGCCTGTTGCTCGGCGCCAACGACAAGATTGACTTTAGCAACGGGAGACGGAACGCGCAACCAACCTGCCTGTGGGAATTGTGGACGGACCGAGGAAAACGGCGCTCATACAGCTGAGTGATTGTGGTTTGGACCGTTAGAATCAAGACGTTTCCCGGGAGTACGCGAAAAGATGGAAGCAGCGGAGATTCATGAGTTTTCGGAGCGGTTGCAAGAGGGCGCAGAGAAGCGCCTGATGCATGTCTCACTGATTATCGCGATCCTGGCGGTTTTGGTGGCGATGGTAACGGTGCTGGGACACCGGGCGCACACGCAGGCTGTGCTGGAACAAACGCGCGCAGCGGACCAGTGGAACGAGTATCAGTCGCGTAAGCTGCGTGTGCAGCAGACGCAGATCGCGGCCGACCTGCTTTCATTGCAACCCTCCGTCGATCCAGCCGCGACGCAGTCGAAGGTAGCGACCTACAAAGCGGAGATTACGAAGTGGCAGGCCGAGCTCAACCAGGACATGGAGAAGGCGCACGAGCTGGAGGCGCAGGTGGACCAGCAGGAGCATGAGGCTGCGCGATTCGATCTCGGCGAGGCGCTGCTACAGATTGGGGTGGTGCTGGCATCGATTACTCTGCTGACGCGTCAGGAGAGATACGTGTTTACGGCGCTCGCGCTGGCAGCTGTTGGTGTGGTGGTCGCCGGGTCGGCGTTCTTCGTCAAGTAGGCAGGCAGTCCATGACGACGAGGGAGTCGTCATGAACCTACCCGCAAAATGGAACCGCACGGCTATTTGACGCCGATGACCATGGACTCCGGGCCGACGAGATGCTCGACGCGAGACTCGCGAAAGCCAGCCTCTTTCATCCAGCCGATGCAATCTGCGCCGGTGTAATCGAAGCCGCCGGGCGTTTCGATGAGCATGTTGAGGCTCATGAGAAGCCCGAAGGCGTTCTGAGAGCGGTCGTCGTCGATGATGCTCTCGTAGACGATGACCGCACCGCCTGCGGGGATGGCGTCGTATGCCTTGCGGATGAGCATCTTTTTGACGTCGAGGTCCCAGTCGTGAAGGATGTGGCCCATCATGACGACGTCGGCCTTGGGAATGGGTGCGTCGAAGAAGCTGCCAGGTTCGAAGTGAACCCGACCGGAGAGACCGTTGGCGGTGACGTATTCCTCAAAGATGGGGCCGACGGGCGGAAGGTCAAAGCCGATGCCCTGGAGATGCGGGTTGGCGAGCGCCACCTGCGTGACGAGATCGCCCTGCGCAGTGCCGACGTCAACGACGGTCTCGTATTGCGCCCAGGGAAACTGACGCGCGATTGCCAGATTCGCTGCGCGGCTGATCCCGCTCATCGCCCGGAGGAAGTTGCGCAGGCGATCGGGGTCGGCGTAGAGGATGGCAAAGGGGTCTTCACCGCCATTGCGGGTCTCATTCTGAGGTTCGCCGGTGCGGAGTGCGGTGGTGAGATTTGCCCAGAAGCCGTAGAGACGAGCGTTGGCCATCTCCAGGATGCCGCCAATGTACTCAGGCTTCTTCTTATCGAGGAAGAGATCGGTGGACGGCGTGTTGGCGTAGTGTCCGTCGCGGCGTTCGAGGCAATTGATGGCGACGAGGGCGTCGAGGAAATCGCGCGCGGAGCGTGGATGCAAACCGATGCGGTCGCTGATGCCGGCGAGAGTCTCCGGGCGTTCCGCGAGGATCGTGAAGAGCTCCAGCTCGACGGCGCTGAGCAGGACCTTCGAGGCCCAGAAGCCCGTGCCTATCTGAAGGATACGTTCGGGAGTGGGTCCTTCCATGAAGGATCCTCCTGTGTTTTGAGGTGGTTGTGGCTCTGCTGGAAAGCCTGCCGATAATACTCAACCGCAACATGAAAAGGAAATGATTGAAATATTCGCGCCCTGGGATCTAGGGCTTGGCGATGACGCCGAGGTCGACGAAGCCGTTGACGAAGTACTGTACGGCCAGCGCGACGAGCAAGAGGCCCATGACGCGGACGAGGATGCGGATGCCGGTCTGGCCAAGCACGCGCGCCACGCGGTCGCGCACTGCCGAGGACGAGGAAGCAGGAGAGGGCCGTGATGGCAATCGCACCGAGGATGGCGACCATCTCCCAGGTGGACTGCACCTGCCCGACGAGGACCATCACGGTGGTGATGCTGCCGGGGCCGGCGAGCATGGGGATGCCCATGGGAACGATGCCGGCGTCGTCCTTGGTGGCGGCCGCCTGGGCGTCTTTGCGGGTCTCCTGCGTGGGGGAGCGCTTGGCCTCGAGCATGTCGAGACCGATGAGCAGGAGAATGACGCCGCCGGCGATCTCGAACGCCGGGAAGCGAGATGCCGAAGAGCCGGAAGATGTACTGGCCGATGAAGGCGAAGAGCGAAAGCACGACCCAGGCGGTGAGTGAGGCTCTGCGCGCGGTGCGCATACGGCGCTTCGAGTCCTGCCCCTCGGTGACGGCGAGGAAGGTGGGCAGGGCGGCGAAGGGGTCGACCAGGAAAAAGATGGAGCTGAGCGCGAGCAGCGAGAATCGCGCGAGCTGAGAGCTCTCGATGCGGGTGAGCGCGGCTGGGTGCGGGACGAGCATCAGGTCGATTCAGATTGTTGCACGGACAGCTGAACCCGACGTTCCGCGTACCAGGCGATCGCCTTGGCCTCTACGGCTCGAATCCATGCTGATTTCTCGTTTGTGTACGCATGGGAGTCTTCGGGGTGCAGGTTGCGCGCACGATATTTTTCCTTTGCATATTCGCGGGCGACCGTCGGATTGGCGCGCAAATAATCCCTGAAGGCGAGGTGGCGGTGAGCCTGTGAGGTGCCGGCCTCAAAGAAATGAAGTTGAGCAGTGCGCGTACCCGACTCGTTGGAAAGAGTGCAGTAGCGTCTGCCCGAGAACCCAAACTCCCCGTGCCAGGCATAGCCGAGCTGTTCCACGAGTTCACGCTGGCGATCTAAATCGGCCAGATTTGTGACGAGCGGCATGAGATCGATGATGGGTTTGGCGACAAGCCCCGGTACAGAGGTTGAGCCGATATGGTGAACCTCGACCAGGGTTGAGCCAAGCACCCTCAATTGCTCCGCGAGTCGCGCCGCCGTATGGGGCCAGTCGGCGTCATATTCTGCGAGAACCACGGAAATCGGGGGCGGCATTCTTCGAAGGTACGGAAGCTTCACTCGGAGAAGCAACCTGAACCCCTCTCGGTGGGCCATGCCTCTCATGAAAAGACACCCGTATAATCATTGTTCATACAAGGAGATTCCGGATGCCGCTCGAGACGACCGCCAATATCTGGCATAACGGCCAACTGATTCCGTGGGAGAAGGCGCAGATCCATGTGATGAGCCACGTGGTGCACTATGGCTCGTCGGTCTTTGAGGGAATTCGCTGTTACGCGCAGGAGAATGGCGCAGGTGTGTTCCGCCTGAGCGAGCATATGCAGCGGCTGATCCACTCGGCGAAGATCTACCGGATGCCGCTTCCGTACAATCTGGAGCAGCTGAACGAAGCAGTGGTGGAGCTGATCGAGTCCAATGGCGTAACGCCGTGCTACATCCGGCCGATTGCGTTTCGCGGCTATGGAGAGATTGGCGTGAACCCGCTGAAGTCGCCGGTAGAGGTGTATATCGCGAACTTCCCGTGGGGCAAGTACGTGGCCGGACACGGCGGCGCGGATGTGTGCATCTCGAGCTGGAACCGGCTGGCGCCGAACACGATGCCGTCGCTGGCGAAGGCAGGCGCGAATTACATGAACTCGCAGCTTATCCGCATGGAGGCCGATGTGAACGGCTACGTGGAAGGCATCGCGCTGGATGTGAACGGGTACCTGAGTGAGGGCTCGGGCGAGAACCTGTTCCTGGTGCAGAATGGCGTGCTGTACACGACGCCGCTGGCGAACTCGGTGCTGAACGGAATCACGCGGGACTCGATCCTGACGCTGGCGCGCCAGATGGGGATCCCGGTTGTGGAGCAGGCACTGCCGAGAGAGCTGCTGTACATCTGCGACGAGGCGTTCTTTACAGGCACGGCCGCAGAGGTGACACATCTGCGCAGCGTGGATCGTATTCTGGTCGGCGACGGAAGTATGGGACCGATTACGAATGCGCTCCACAAGGCGTTCTTCGATATTGTGAGCGGAGCGGCTCCTGATAAATACAACTGGCTTACGCCGGTGAAGGTGCGGGAGACTGTCACAGCGTAGTTCTTTGCGGCGACGCGAAACGGGATCCCGGCGAGGTTGCTCGCTGGGGTCAGAAGCTCAACCCAGAATTAAGGATTGTTCTTGATGAGATTGCGGTACGTTCTTGCAGCTGTGGTGCTGGCTGCTGTGGCGGCGAGTGCCAGGGCGCAGGTTGGCGTGTATGTGAATCCGGTGTTCACACGGATCAGCAACTCAACCCCCGACACTGGGGTATTTGCGTTTCTTGGAAGCGGAGCGACTTCGAGGACCTTCGGAGGGCTGGATCTCGGAGCGTACTACAACATCTCGCACGGGCCGGGAATGAAGTTTGGCGTGGATGTGCGCGACACAACGGTGCACAGCAACAATGCGGCTCTGAACATTTTCTCCGTAGCCGGAAGGGTGGAAGCTCCGCCGCTGGCCTATGGATTTCGGCCGTATGCTGAGGTCGCAGTAGGAGCGGCGACGAGCAAAGCCCAACAGAGCCAGATCCACACAACCCGTGGAATGTTCGCAGTGTTTGCCGGCATCGACTATCCGCTGAGCCGACACGTGGATTTCCGGATCGTGGAGCTTGGATACGGCGGCGTTACAACGCAGAACAGCTATATTTACGGCGGCCCGACACCAATTGGATCGTCAAGAATGGTTCAGGTGAGCAGCGGCCTTGTCTTCCGTTTTGGCGTGCCGGGCGGCCCTCCGAAGGATAAGAAGCGCTCCTACTAAGACACACCAGATTCCAAAAACGAGCGGTGCCCTCAGGGCACCGTTTTCTTGTGCGATCGGTCGCAGCAGGACGAGAGACTGGCATGGCCGCGGAGCTTCTGAAAGCTTCTGTTGCGGGCTGCGATGTCCCGGTTTAGGCTGATGCGCATGACTAAATACATCGTCTGTAGCGTGGCTGTAGCCGCGCTGTTTTGCGCTTGTTCCGGGCGCGTCGCCGGGCAGGAGATGCCTGCAATGCCAGGGATGGGAGCGCACCATCATCACGATGACGCAAACACGGAGCGGCTCGGGACTGTGCACTTCCCTGTCTCGTGCGCGGCGAGCCAGCAGGCGCCGTTTGAGCGGGGGATCGCGCTGCTGCACTCCTTCGGCTACACGGAGGCCGAGGAGCAATTTCAAGCGATCGCCAAGGCCGATCCGACCTGCGCTATGGCGCACTGGGGCATAGCGATGTCGCAATTTCATGAGCTGTGGGAGCGGCCGGGAGCTGCTGCCGTGAAGACCGGCTCGGACGAGATGGCGGCAGCAAAGAACCTGATTGCCGCAGGCGCCAAGGTGACGCCACGGGAGCAGATGTACATCGATGCATTGACACGTCTTCTACGCTGAGGCTTCGGCAGATTACCAACGCGCTGTTGATGCCTACACCGCGAAGATGAAGGCTCTGCACGCAGGCGTATCCGAACGATGTGGAGGCGGCGGCGTTCTATGCGCTGGCCGAGATTGCGAGTGTACCTCCGGGTGACACATCCCTGATCCATGAGCGCACCGCACTCGCAGTGCTGGTTCCGCTGTTCAAGGCAAACCCCGAGCATCCAGGGCTGGCGCACTACATCATTCACACCTGCGATACGCCGAAGCTGGCGCAGCAGGGGCTGGATGCGGCGCAGGTGTATGCGAAGATCGCGCCGTCATCGCCGCATGCGCTACACATGCCCGGGCACATCTTTGCGCGGTTGGGAATGTGGCCTGAAGACATTCAATCGAACCTCGCGTCCGTTGCGGCATCAGAGCGCGCGGCTGCCGCCGGCGAACCGGGCGTAGCGCATCAGATGCACGCGGACGAGTTCCTGGTCTACGCGTATCTGCAGGTAGGCGAGGACGCGAAAGCGAAGGAGATTGCAGCGAAGATGCCGGCGATCTCCGCGCAGATGGCCTCGATGCCGGGGATGGATGACATGAAAGACGCCGGTCCGTTCTTTGTGAACGAACTGAGTGCGATTGTGCCGATGGAGCTGCACGACTGGAAGACGCTTGCGACGCTAAAACCGATGGCCGGATCGCCGGCGTTTGAGACATTCGACATCTATTGGGGACAGGCGGCGGGCGCCGGACATCTGCGCGATGCGAAGACGACAACAGCAGCTCTTACGAGCTTTGACGCTGCGATCGAGGCGCTAAAGAAGACGCCCTACGCGTTCATGCTCGAATCAGAACAGGTGCAGAGGAATGAGATCGTCGCGTGGGATGCGTATGCGCGAGGCGACAGTGACACGGCGGTGAAGTCGATGCGCGCGGCCGCGGACCAGCAGGACAAGCTCGGACAGTATGAGGTCGATATTCCCGCGCGCGAGATGCTCGGGCGATCTATTGGTTCTGCTGCACCGGCCGGAGGATGCGCTTGGCGAATATCTGATTGCGCTGCAGTTGAGTCCTAATCGCTTGAACGGTCTGCTGAGTGCGGGAGCAGCCGCAGAGGCCATTAACAAACCGCAAATGGCGATGAAGTTTTACGAGCAAGCGGCGCGCAACACGCACGATGCCGCGACGAGTAATAGACCGGAGCTGCTGCACGCGGTGGCGTTCGTACAACAGCACCCGGCTGGCAACCGAAAGCAGGCAGAGTAACGTTCAACGGTAGCTAACGGCCGCCAGTGGGTAAGACTCCGCGCAAATCTTACGGGGTAGCAGGAGCGCGGCTGATTCTCACATCAGGCGCCTTCGCTTGGCCGATGGACGCCGACGAGTTCAGGTTCGTCAACCTTGTGCAATTCCTGCACTTGCCCTGCTGTTGGGCGTAGCTTGCGCACGTATGGCTCAAGTTTTTGAGGTTGTCCGGACTCAAGTGCGCGTTCCACCGCAGCGATTATGCGAATGTCGAGCAGACCCTCTTCGCCGTTTGCCTCCGGATGCCTGTTGGTCAGAATGCAGTTTGAAAAGTATTTCAGCTCGCCACCAAACTGATCGGTAGGATGAAAACTCTCTTCGGACTTGCTCTCGCCAACGGTGACCGTATGTTTGAATCCGCCGGGCATGGCGAACGCCGGCGTGGAGTAGAGATCGCCCAGAGTGCCCACGATGCGGAAGTCGTCGAGATCCGCTCCTGAATAGCTCAACAACATCGTAGCGATGCGTCCGCCCGGGAAGCGTAGATTGACAGCGACCTGGTCGTCGAAATCGCGGAAGCGTTCGGGTTCTGTGCGCGTGCCCATGGCAGAGACCTCGAGCGGCTCTGCACCGAAGAGATTTCGTGCCGTGTTGATCGGATAGGGACCCATGTCAGGCACAGGGCCAGCCCAGTAGCCATTCTTCGCGCGATGGTTCTGATAGTTCACCGGCTGCGAGAACGATGAGTTGAAGTAGCGGAGATGGCCGAGCTTGCCGCTGCGCGCGGTTTCAAATGCTTTGAGCATCGCCGGCTCGTGATGCATGCGATAGGCAATCATCAACTTTGCGCCGCTGCGGTTTGAGGCGGCGATGATGCGCTCGCAATCTTCGATGGAGGTGGCCATTGGTTTTTCGAGCAGGAGATGGATGCCCGCGTCCAGCGTGCGCACGGCCAGATCGACGTGATCCCAGTTGGGAGTTGCGAGATACACTGCATCGATCGTGCCTGAGCTCAATAATTTGTCGTACTCGTCATAACTGTAGAGATCCTTGACGCCGTACTTCTCGCCGACCTTCGCGGCCTTGTCTTCATGTCCGCTGACGAAGGCGACGACCTCGCTGTTGCCGGTATGTTCAACGCCAGGCAGGAAGGCGGTTTGCGAAATCCATCCGATTCCGACCACTGCATAGCGAACCTTGCGATTGGTGACAACAACTGCATTCGGCATTGTGTGAACTCCCTCAAGAGGCCATGCGCCTGAGGGGTTCGGATGCGACGCAGTGGATGGCGGTGGCTTCAGGACTGCACGGTCAGTGTGGGCTCATCCTCACGTGGCACAGGCGGAGTCGCCAACGCGTCCCATCCCGGCAGATCCTGCGAGCCAACGATGAGCCGCACGCCGTCCTGCTTGCGGATATACGTGTACGCCCACTGACGGAAGACTGCGATGCGATTGCGGAAGCCGATAAGAAAGAAGATGTGCACGACGAGCCATGTGACCCACGCCATGAACCCTGACCAGTGCGCATGAAACGGCCATGCGATGCGAGCGACCGCAGCCTTGCGGCCGATCGTCGCCATGTCACCCTTGTCGAAGTAGTGAAAGGGCTTCTGCTTTGCCGCCGCGGCAGGATTCGTTGTCAACAGGCCGATGCGCTCCGCTGCATACATGCCCATCTGCATGGCGGGCTGTGCTGTGCCGGGGATCTGCTGTCCGTTCTCTTCAACGTGCGCGAGATCGCCGATGATGAAGATCTCCGGATGGTTTGGAGGATTGAGATATTCGTCCACCACGAGGCATCCGCGACGATCGAGGCAATAAGTCATGCCGAGGGACTCCGCGAGTATCTTGCCCAGAGGAGAAGCCTGCACACCGGCGGCCCATAGCGTGCACACGCTTTCAATGCGCTCGTCACCGACCATGACGTAGCCCGGCTGCACATCAGTGACCCGAGCACCGGTGCGCACGCGTACGCCAAGCTTCGCAAGCTGTTCCACGGCCTTCTGCCGCAGGTCCTTTGGATAGGCAGTCAGGATGCTGGGTGAGCCCTCGAGGATAAGCACGTTGGCAGTTGAGGGGTCGATGTGGCGGAAGTCACGCATCATGTAAAGGCGCGTGATATCGGAGATGGCGCCCGCGAGTTCAACACCAGTGGGTCCGCCCCCGATGATCACGAAATTGAGTGGGGGGTGCGTTCCGGTCTCGAGCGTCTGGCGTTCGGCGAACTCAAAGGCCAGCAACACGCGACGCCGAATCTCTGTTGCATCTTCAATCGACTTGAGTCCAGGCGCGAGCTTCGACCAATCGTCCCGGCCGAAGTAGCTGTGCGTGGAACCGGTGCCAAGGATGAGGTAATCGTAGAGAAGTTCCGCGCCGCTCTTGAGGTGCACCCGCCGCGCGGGTGCGTCAACACGAACCACCTCATCCATGATGACTTCAGTGTTGGGGTTGTCGCGAAGGATCGTACGAATAGGCTGAGCGATTTCACCAGGCGATAGAACGGCAAGTGCTACCTGATAGAGCAGCGGCTGAAAGGTGTGATGGTTCTTGCGGTCGACGACGGTGACGTCGACGGGCAGCTTGCCGAGACGCTTCGCCGCATAAATGCCTCCGAAACCCGCGCCGATGACAACAACGCGAGGACGAACGCTTGTCGGAGTGCTTGTAGCCATGAACCCTCCTATCCAACTGATGCTCTGAGGGCCCGATGCGTCGCTAACGGAGGAACTCTTGCTGGTCTTGCGATGCAATTCGCCGATATCCGGCACGACGGGAAGATGTCTTACCGGAACAGAATACGCAGGGATGCGGTAATCGAGCACCGGACGACAGGGACGGGCAGAATGCGGTAGCTTGCTCGTGGCCTCCGGAGCGACACTGGAGGTGGAGGCAAACAGCATGGCCGCAAGTGCAGCCACGAAAAACGCGCAGGTTTCGACGCGGGTATTAACCACCAACAAGCACCTGATCCGCTGGGTCGAGAAGATGGCCGAACTCTGCCAGCCGGAGGCGATTCACTGGGTCGATGGGTCCGACGCCGAGAACGAGTACCTGTGCAATCAACTCGTGAATGCGGGAACATTCACCAGGCTGAATGAGAAGCTATGGCCAGGATGTTTTCTCGCCCGGAGTTCCCCGAACGACGTCGCGCGCGTGGAGGACCGGACATTCATTTGCTCGCTGAGTAAAGATGCTGCTGGCCCGACGAATAACTGGGAAGATCCGTTCAAGATGCGGCGCAGGCTGAAGGAACTCTTTCGCGGCTCGATGCGCGGGCGCACGATGTACGTTCTCGCATTCTCGATGGGACCGATCGGAGCGAAGGCCTCGCAGATTGGCGTGCAGCTTACGGACTCCGCCTATGCTGTGGTGAATATGCGCATCATGGCGCGCATCGGTGCACCGGTTTTCGCGGAGATTGACAAGGACATCAAGCGTGTTGTGCCCTGCATGCATTCTGTGGGCGCACCGTTGGCACCGGGCGAGCAGGACGTTCCGTGGCCGCAGAACGACACGAAATACATCGTTCACTTTCCAGAGACGCGCGAGATCTGGAGCTATGGCTCGGGCTATGGCGGCAATGCGCTCCTGGGCAAGAAGTGCTTCGCGCTTCGGATCGCGAGCAACATCGCGCGCGACGAAGGATGGATGGCCGAACACATGCTCATCCTTGGCGCGGAATCGCCGGAGGGCGAGAAGACGTACGTGGCCGCGGCCTTCCCCAGCGCGTGCGGCAAGACGAACTTCGCGATGATGATTCCGCCGAAGGGCTTCGATGGATGGAAGGTCTGGTGCGTCGGCGACGACATTGCCTGGATTCGTCCGGATGCCAACGGCCACTTGCGGGCGATGAATCCTGAGGCAGGCTTCTTCGGCGTTGCGCCCGGCACCAGCGCGAAGACCAACCCCAATGCGATGGCGACACTGAGTCGCAACACAATCTTCACCAACGTCGCACTGACACCGGACGGCGGCGTGTGGTGGGAGGGCATGACCTCGAAGCCGCCGGCCGAGTGCATCGATTGGCGTGGCGAGCGATGGACGCCTGAGATCGGCAAGAAGACAGGGCGCACGGCCGCGCACCCGAACGGGCGGTTTACAGCACCCGCAGTGCAGTGTCCCGTCTTCGACCGCGAGGCGTGGGAGTCACACGAAGGTGTGCCGATCGCAGCGTTCCTGTTTGGCGGACGCAGGTCAGATACGCTGCCACTTATCTTCCAGTCGTTCAACTGGTCGAGCGGCGTTTATGTCGGCGCAACGATGGGCTCCGAGACCACGGCGGCCGCCGCAGGAAAGACGGGCCTCGTGCGACGCGACCCGATGGCGATGCTTCCCTTCTGCGGTTATCACATGGGCGACTACTTCCGTCACTGGCTGAAGATGCAGCGCGAGCTCTCCTCCACACCGCGCGTCTTCCACGTGAACTGGTTTCGCAAGGATGAAGACGGTAAGTTTCTATGGCCCGGGTTCAGCGAGAACATGCGCGTGTTGAAGTGGATCATCGACCGCGTGCAGGGACGCGCGCAGGGCAACGAGACGCCGATTGGCTGGACGCCGTACTACAAGGACATGAACTGGGACGGCCTCGAGTTCTCACCGGAGCAGTTTGCAAAGCTGCAGGCTGTCGACCGTGCGGCATGGCGGCGCGAGGTAATGAGTCATGAGGAACTCTTCCTGCTGCTACACGACCATCTCCCGCCGGAGATGATCTATGAACGTGAACTACTGATTTGCAGGCTCTAGGTCAACCCAATCAGCTTGCGGCGCGATGCGAGGCGGTCTCGCCACGCAAATTCGCGATGCCGTGCTCAAGTGTGACGTTGAGCTGATCAAGAGTACTTGCCGAGACGCCAGTCCAGATCTTTTCTTCGATCTCGGCTGCGGTGGCGAGACCGCTCGCGAGAGCCATTTCACCATTTCTCGTCAGTGAGGCGGTGAGGATGCGGTGATTGACTTCGGAGATATCGCGGGTGATCCAACCTTCGCGTTCAGCGCGGGTAAGCATCGCCTGAAGAGTCTGCGGAGTTACCTGGCAGGTGCGTGCGATGGTAGCTCCGCTCACGCCCTCCTGCTCTTTGATCGCATTCAGCAGCCGCAGTTGGGGCAGCGTCAGGCCCTCGACACGCAGCGCGTCTTCGAGCCGCGCACGGTAGCCCATCAAGAGCTCACGCAGACTCTGGCTGCATCGTCTTGCGAGTTTTGCCTTCTCCATCCGGTATGGAGCCATATATCAGTACCCTGATATACTGTATCAGTACCCTGATATGGTAAACCAGCTACAGGCAGCATGGAAACCAAAGCATAACCCGTGGCTGATCGCGCTGACGGTGACGATTGCGACGTTTATGGAGGTGCTGGACACCTCCATTGCCAACGTTGCACTTCCACACATTGCCGGCTCAGTGGGTGCCTCGCAGGAAGAAGCGACGTGGGTACTGACGAGCTATCTGGTCTCCTCGGCGATCATTCTGCCAATCTCCGGCTGGCTTTCGGACCGTTTCGGGCGCAAGCGCTTCTACATGGTTTGCGTGGTCATGTTCACGGCCTGCTCGCTGTTGTGCGGCCTTGCCCCGACGCTGCCGGCTCTCATCCTGGCGCGTATTCTGCAGGGCCTTGGCGGCGGCGGCCTCGCGCCGAGCGAGCAGGCGATCCTGGCCGATACCTTCCCGATTGAGAAACGCGGGCAGGCATTCGCACTCTACGGCATGGCTGTGGTTGTCGCCCCGGCCATCGGGCCAACGCTCGGCGGCTGGCTGACGGACAACTACAACTGGCATTGGATCTTCTTCATTAATTTGCCGTTCGGCCTGCTATCACTCTTTCTCTCGAATCGCATGGTGGAGGATCCACCGGAGATGAAGGTACGCATGCAGCGGCGGACGCCCGTGGACTTCATCGGGTTGGGCGCGGTCGCTCTGGGCGTCGGTCTGCTGGAGTTCACGCTCGATAAGGGCCAGGAGAAAGACTGGTTCGGATCCGGACAGATTCAGCTCACAGCGTTTCTTGCCGTCATCACACTCATCTTCTTTGCCTTTTGGGAGTGGCGACACCCGGATCCCATCGTCGATCTGAAGATGCTGAAGAACAGAAACTTCGGCACCGCTGTATTTTTGCAGCTGGTGCTAGGAATGGTGCTGTTCGGTTCAACGGTGTTGATTCCGCAGTACTTGCAGGTGTTGCGCGGATACACGGCAGAGCGCGCAGGTATGGTGTTGTCGCCCGCGGGCTTTGTCATGATGGTGATGATGGCGGTCGCCGGACGGACGCTCGGCAAGGGCGATCCACGTCTGATGGTCATGCTCGGCTACATCGCAACGGCCATCGGGCTCTTCAACCTGACTCGGCTCGACCTTTACACAAGCTTCGGAACCGCGACCTTGTGGCGCATGCTACAGGTGATTGGGCTTCCCTTCATCTTTATTCCGATCAGCACGCTGAACTACGTCGGTGTGCCGCGTAACAAGATGAACCAGATCTCATCGCTCTCAAATTTCGCGCGAAACATCGGCGGATCAGCCGGCACGGCCCTGCTGACGACGTACCTCGCGCGTTCGGCGCAGGTGCATCAGCTCAACCTCGCTTCCCATCTCTCTGCCGGATCAGTCGCAGTGATGCAACAGGTCGAACGGTTTGCAAAGCTGACACATAGTTCAATTGCAGCGGCAGAGTTCCCTGCCCTTGCGCAGATCTACGGACAGATGCAGAGGCAAGCGATGATGCTGGCCTACAAGAACGCGTTCGCGATCCTTGCAGGAACAGTAGCGCTTCTGTCACCGCTTGTGTGGATCATGCGGCTGCCGCCTAAGAACGCGAAGGTCGACCCGGAGCAGATGGCCGCGCACTAGCGCGTCAGGATGAGCGGGCCGTCCTTGGTGATGGCCACCGTATGCTCGAAGTGAGCGCTGTAGCTGCCGTCGATCGTGACTGCAGTCCAACCGTCATCGAGCACCTTCACCTCGGGACCGCCGAGGTTGATCATCGGTTCAATCGCGAGCACCATGCCAGCCTTCAGCCGCGGCCCCTTGCCGGCGCTGCCGATGTTGGGCAGTTGCGGATCTTCATGCATGCTGCGGCCGATGCCGTGGCCGACGAACTCGCGAACCACGCTCAGGCCTTCGCCCTCGCACATCGATTGCACAGCATGTGAGATATCGAACAAACGCCCGCCAGGCACAGCCTTCTCAATAGCCGCATACAATGAAGCCTCCGTGACGCGGAGAAGCTTCTGTACCTCACTCTTCTGCGTCCCGATCGGATACGTGACGGCACAATCGGAATAAAAACCGTCGACGACTACACCACAATCGATCGAAACGATATCGCCATCTTTGAGCGTGCGGCGATCATTCGGAATGCCGTGGATCACCTCGCTGTTGACCGATGTGCAGAGGACTGCCGGGTAGCCATGGTAGCCCTTGAAAGCTGATTTGACGCCGAGTTCCTGAACCTTGGCCGCGGCGGCATGCTCCAGATCCATTGTCGTTACGCCAGCGGCCACGACCGCACGCACAGCCTCGTGCACCTTGCGCAGCGCCTCGCCGGAGCGACGCATCGCTTCGATCTCGGCGGCGGATTTGATCATGATGGCCATAACAGTTAGATACGGGTTACAACGTTCGAGATGCGGACTGTCCATTCTCCTGCTCGTCGCGCATTCAGGTCCTCGTAACTCTAGTTCTCCGGATGATGGCGCAGACGCAGCAACGTCTCGCGGATGCTTTGTGTGACCTCGTCAATGGGCCGGTCGCCGTCGACCTCAGCGAAGCGGTTGCCATGCTCGCGATAGTACTCGATTACAGCGGAGGTCTTTTGCTCGAAGGCGCGCATGCGCTCATGAAAGACCTGAACAGTGTCATCTGCACGCTGGACGAGGGCGGCTCCGTCGAAGTCACAGACGCGGTCGTGTTTCGGCGGCTTCGAATAAATGTTGTAGATCGTCCCGCAGATCGGGCACGTGAGGCGGCCCGTAATGCGCTCGAGCAGCACGGCTTCGTCGACGACGATGTTGATCGCGACGACAGGCAAAAGGTAGGCGACGAGCTGACGATCGAGCCACTCGGCCTGGTTGAGCGTGCGGGGAAAACCGTCAAGGATGTAGCCATGCTCCGTATCGGGCTCCTTGAGGCGCACGGCAACCATCTGGTTCACAAGATCGTCCGGCACCAGTTTGCCTTGCGACATCAGGTCGTCCGCGAGAATGCCGAGCGGCGTGTGGTCGCGGCGATGCTGGCGGAGCAGGTCGCCGGTCGAGATCTGCGGGATCCCGAACTCCGCCATCAGGCGCTGTGCCTGGGTGCCTTTGCCGACGCCGGGCGCTCCGAGCAGAAGGACGGGGCCGGGAAGAAAGTCGCTCGCGTTCGGGAGTGGTTTGGACATATAGATAAACAGCCGGAAAACTCGGAAAAAACAGCAAGAAAGCTTCGAACGAATTACAGCTACAGTGAAAACCCACGCCCGGATTTCGGACGTGGGCACCGATGAATATTGCGAATTACCAGCTGCGACGGCCGCGAATACGTCCCGACTTCGGCGTAAAGCCGTCATAGTGACGCATGATGAGTTGCGCCTCGACCTGCTGTACTGTGTCCATCGCCACGCCAACGACGATCAGCAGTGAGGTGCCACCGAAGTAAAAGTTCAGGCCGAGACCGTTCGTGGTCCAGGCTGGCAGCGAGTCAAAGAAGTGACCGATGAGTGGCAGGTGATTGAAGTGAATGCCCGAGATCAGGAACATCGGAATGATCGAGATCACCACGAGGTAAATCGCGCCGACCAGCGTGATGCGCGTCAGAACATCGTTGATAAAGTCCGAGGTGCGCTTGCCAGGACGGATGCCCGGGATAAAACTTCCGTACTTGCGCATGTTGTCCGCGATATCGTCGGGCCGGAAGATGATCGAGATGTAGAAATATGCGAAGAAGATGATGGCGACGATGTAGAGGAAGACATACAGCGGTTCGGCCGGGCCAAGCCAGCGGAAGAGCGGGCCGAGATACCGGGTATCGCGCAACGGGCCGGAGCCGAAGAGACTGACGTTCTGCAGCAGCATCGGAGCCGACAGGATCGATGCGGCAAAGATAACGGGCATTACGCCGCCCGAGTTCACCTTCAGCGGAAGGAACGAGCTCGACGCCTGCGTCATGCGGCGGCCAACCATGCGTTTGGCTGATTGAATCGGGATGCGACGCTCGGAGCGCTCAACAAAGACGATAAACGCAACGACCACGATCATCATGACGACAATCAGAGCGATCGCAATGGGAGTGAAACCGCCCCAGGCCTGGGTGCTCGCCTTGGTGTACAGGTCCTGAATGCCACGCGGAATGCCGACGACGATGCCCGCGAAGATGAGCAGCGACATACCGTTACCGATGCCGCGGTCCGTAATCTGCTCACCGAGCCACATGATGAAGGTTGTTCCGCCGGTCAGCGTGAGGATGCAGAGTGGAATGAAGAACTGCTTGGGAATCGTCACCATCGACTCGCCGGTCGTGGTGTTGGTCAGCGTCAGCGCGATGAAGAAGCTCTGCACAACACCCAGCAGAACTGTGACGTAGCGCGTCCACTGCGTAATCTTGCGCCGTCCCAGTTCGCCTTCCTTCTGCAGCTTCGCCAGGGGCTCATACACAACGGTCAGCAGCTGGAAGATGATCGACGCGGTGATGTATGGCATGATGCCGAGCGCGAAGACCGTCAGCTTACGCAGATTGCCGCCGTTGAACAGATCGAGCAGGCCGAGCGCGCCGCCGGCGTTCTGGTTAAAGAACATCGCCAGCTTGGCCGCATCAATACCCGGGGTGGGGATGTGCGCGCCAAGCCGATAGACCGCGAGCATGGCCAGAGTGAAGAGGATCCGCTTGCGCAGGTCAGGAATGCGGAAGATGTTGAGAAACTTGTCGAGCATCGGTATGGAAAGCCTTGGTGCGGAGCGTGTAGATGACGACTGATGTGCCTGACGCTCGGCGTGGGGTTCGTGCCGCTATTTTACGCGGAAGGAAGCACTGTCGAACAGGACAATAAAAACAGCGCGAGCGAGACCAATAAAGCCCGGCCGGAGCGCTTGGCTCCGGCCTTATTCAGTTATGCCGCGGGAGCGGCCTCGGAATCTGAAGACCCGATCACGACGGCCTTTCCGCCGGCGGCTTCGATGGCCTTCTGCGCACCCTTCGAGAACTTGTGCGCGTGAACCGTAACCGCGGACTTGAGTTCCCCGTTGGCGAGGACTTTGACCAGGCCGTTGCGCTTCTTGAGGATGCCGCGCGCCGTGAGCACGTCGAGCGTGAGTTCACTCTCGCCGAGCTCAGCAATGCGATCCAGGCCGAGCACGGTGTACTCAGTGCGGAAGATGTTCGTGAAGCCACGCTTCGGCAGGCGGCGGTGCAGCGGCATCTGGCCGCCTTCAAAGCCGCGCATCAGCGACGAGCCCGAGCGCGAGCCCTGACCCTTATGACCGCGGGTCGAGGTCTTACCCATGCCCGAGCCCATTCCGCGGCCCACGCGCTTCTTGTTGGAGTTCGCACCCTTAGGTGCGCGAAGATTGCTGAGATTCTTTGCCATGTTTCCTCGCTAACGCCGGTCGTAGGACCGACTCGCATTTGCCTCAATTGAGGCGTGGTGGACCTATTAATCGACGATGCGGACCAGGTGAGGAATCTTGTTCACCATGCCACGGATCGACGGAGTGTCCTCGCGCTCGACGATCTGGTTCAGCCGCGTGAAGCCCAGGCCCTTGACGACGAGCTTGTGCTTGACGGGCGTGCAGATCTGCGAACGGTAGTACTGGATCTTGATCTTGGCCTTCTCAGCCATAACGAAACTCCTTACAAAAAATCCTGCGAACTGCTTAGAGCTCTTCTACCGACTTGCCGCGCAGCGCGGCGACTTCGGCCTTATCGCGAAGCTGCGACAGCGCATCGAAGGTTGCCTTGACGACGTTGTGCGGGTTCGCCGAACCGATGTTCTTGGTCAGCACGTTCTGCACGCCGGCCGCGGTCATCACCGCGCGAACAGTCTTGCCGGCGATGACACCCGTACCTTCAGGTGCGGGCTTCAGCAGAACCTCACCCGAACCGAAATGCCCGAGCACCTGGTGCGGAATCGAGGTCTGAGTCAGGTTCACCTTGATGAGGTTCTTCTTCGCCGCCTCGATCCCCTTGCGAATGGCCTGCGGGACCTCCTTGGCCTTGCCAGAACCGTAGCCCACAACGCCCTCGCCGGGGTCGCCGACGATGACCAGCGCTGCGAAGCTCATGTTCTTACCGCCCTTGACCACCTTGGTCACGCGGTTGATGCTGACGACCTCATCCTTGAGGTTCATCCGGTTGCCGTCGAGTCTCTTGCGTGTCGCCATTGCGTGTCTGCTTTCTTCTTTATTTGTCCCCGGCACACCGGTCCGGGGCCGCGGCCTCGTGAGCCGCTTGTGATTGGCCGAAACTAGAACTCCAGCCCAGCCTCACGTGCCGCATCGGCCAGAGCCTTGATGCGACCGTGATACAGGTAGCCGCCACGATCGAAGACCACCTTCTTGATGCCCTTCTCCTTCGCGCGCTCCGCGATGAGCTTGCCGACTTCCTTCGCCGCCGCAACGTTGCCGCCGGCCTTCTTGCCCTCACCCTTCTTCGAGACCGTCGAAGCCGAGGCGATGGTCGTGCCGGTCGCGTCGTCGATGACCTGCGTGTAGATGTGGTTGAGCGAGCGGTAGACGTTCAGGCGCGGACGCTCGGCCGTGCCGGTCATCTTGGCGCGGATGCGCTCGTGAACACGCTTGCGGATTGCATTGCGCTGCGGAATGTTGATCATCTTCGTTCTTCCTTCCTAGTGGCGTCGCTGACCTTCAGCGACGTTCGGATCTCTGAGAGATCAGATATTAGAGAACAGAGATCGTGCGATTTCTGATCTCTGTTCTCTCATCTCTCGTTACTTAGCGCCGGTCTTGCCGACCTTCTTCTTCAGCTTCTCGTCGGAGTAGCGAACACCCTTGTTCTTGTACGGATCGGGCTTGCGAAGCGAGCGCATATCCGCGGCCACCTGGCCGACCTTCTGGCGGTCGATGCCGGAGACCGTGACGTGCGTCTGCTTCGGATCGATCGCGACCTCAATGCCCGTGGGCAGCGGGAACTCGATCGGGTGCGAGTAGCCGAGCGTGAACACGACCGTGTTCTTGCCCTTCATCTCCACGCGGTAGCCGATGCCGACTACGTCGAGCTCCTTCTTCCAGCCGTTGGTCACACCCTCAACCGCGTTGAACACCAGCGCGCGAGCGAGGCCGTGCACCGCAGCCTGCGAGTCGTTCTGACGCTCGACGTGCAGGATGCCGTCCTTCTCCGCGAGCGTGATGCCCTGCGGAATCAGAGCGGAGACCTTACCCTTCGGTCCCTCGACCACAACCGTGTTCGTCTGAACCGTGTACTTGACGCCTTTGGGCAGCGTGATGGGCTTCTTGCCGATACGTGACATCGAAGATTCCTTTTGTGGCTTGCGAGTCCCGAGTAGCCAAAGCTCCTCGTTCCACTGCAGCCGTGCGAGCTCAAAGCCCGCAGTAGTGCACTACCAAACTTCGCAGAGGATTTCGCCGCCAACGCCCTCACGGCGCGCCTGACGGCCGGTCATGACGCCCTTCGGGGTGGTCATGATCGAGATACCCAGACCGCCCTGCACGCGGCGAATCTCATCCTTGCCGACGTACACACGGCAACCGGGGCGCGAGACGCGCTGAAGGTCGCGAATGACAGCTTCGTTGTTCGGGCCGTACTTCAGGTACACGCGCAGCTGCTGCTGGCCATTCTCCTCAACCGGCTTGAAGTTGGCGATGTAGCCCTCCTCCTTGAGGATGCGGGCAATCTCCGCCTTCAGGCGCGAGGCCGGAACGTCGAGCTTCTGGTGACGCGCACGGTGCGCGTTGCGGATGCGGGTCAAAAAATCTGCTACTGGATCGGTCAGATTCATCGTCTTCCTTTCACCCCCCGTTCGCTCCTGACATTCAGGAGAACCTGCGGGAATGTATTGTGGCCTCCTCGCCAAACGCTCGAGTCAGCCAATAATGTTTCTCCCGGTACGCTTCGGGAGCGAGCCGCAACACTGAGGTTGCGGAGCCGGTCAACGCTCGCGCGTTTACCAGCTCGATTTCACAACGCCCGGGATCTCGCCCTTGAGCGCCAGACCACGGAAGCACAGACGGCAGACGCCGAACTTGCGCAGATACGCGCGCGGACGGCCGCACAGCTGGCACCGGTTGTGCTGACGGGACTTGAACTTCGGCTTGCGGGCGTCTTTGACGCGCTTTGCAGTAGTGGCCATATGTCTTCCTTATGCTCCCTGGCGGAACGGCATGCCGAAGAACTTCAGCAGCGTGCGTGCGCCGTTGTCGTCCTTGGCAGAAGTGACGATCGTCACGTTCATGCCCTTCGTCTTGTCCACCTTCGCGTAGTCGATCTCCGGGAAGATGAGCTGGTCGCGCAGACCCAGCGTGTAGTTGCCACGCCCGTCGAAGCTCTTCGAGCTGACACCGCGGAAGTCGCGCACACGGGGCAGAGCCACCGAGATCAGGCGGTCGAGAAACTCGTACATCGCATCACCGCGCAGCGTAACCATCGCGCCGATGGGCATGCCCTCGCGCAGCTTGAACGCCGCGATCGACTTCTTCGCCTTCGTGATGACCGGCTTCTGGCCTGCGATCGAGCCGAGATCGGCAACCAGCGGATCCATCATCTTGACGTTCTGCGTCGCCTCGCCGAGACCCATGTTGATGACGATCTTCTCCAGCTTCGGCACCGCCATGGTGTTCTCAATGCCGAGCTCCTTCTGGAGCTGGCTCTTGATCTCTTTCGAGTACTTCTCTCTCAGTCGTGCTGCCATCGTTCCTGCTCTTTTCTCCACGGTTTCGGAGTGGTTACCGGTTCGTGGGGTGCTCCTAAAATTCGAAATACCTTTTGCGGTCTTTCTATGCCTTCTTCTCCGCCAGCGTGCCGCCGTTCGAGCGTGCGACGCGAATCTTCTTGTCGCCGTCAAAGCGGAAGCCGGCGCGCGTCGCCTTGCCATCCGAGTCAAGCAGCGAGACGTTCGAGACGTGAATCGGCGCCTCCTGCTCGAGAATGCCGCCCGCGCTGTTGCGCTGCGGGTTGGGCTTCAGGTGCTTCTTGATCATGCCAACGCCCTCGACAAGAACGCGGTTCTTGTCGGCGATAACGCGCAGCACGCGACCCTTCTTGCCCTTGTCCTTGCCGGCGATCACGATCACCTGGTCGTTGCGCTTAATCTTTGCCATTGCCTCTATCCTTCCTCGACGATCATGAGCGCAATGCTCGCGGAGCCGGAATCCGCGTTGATGAAACTAGATAACCTCAGGTGCGAGCGAAACAATCTTCAGAAACTTCTTCTCGCGCAGCTCGCGGGCAACCGGGCCGAACACGCGCGTGCCAACCGGCTCCATCGCGTCGTTGATCACCACGGCCGCGTTCTGGTCGAAGCGAATGTACGTTCCGTCGCGGCGACGATACTCCTTGCGCGTGCGGACGATCACCGCCTTGACGACCTTGCCCTTCTTCACCGTTCCGTCGGGCGAGGCTTCCTTGACCGCCGCCGTAACTACGTCGCCGAGGCCGGCCTTCTTGCCGAGTCCGCCGCCCAGCGGCAGGATCATCTGCAGCTTGCGTGCGCCGGAGTTGTCGGCCACGTCCAACATGGTGCGCATCTGAACTGCCATCGCGAATCTCCTTACAAAGCGCGAACCTCAGGCCCGCGCGAAACTTCTATTCCAATCGCAGCCGCGTAAACCGCGCACGGCTGACAGCAGCTACTTCGTCGCCGACTCTTCGGCCAGCGGCTTCTCTTCCGGCAGCGTCCCCAGCGACGACCGGCGGATGATCTCCTCGAGCGTCCAGCGCTTCAGCTTTGACAGAGGACGCGTCTCGCGGATGCGAACCACGTCGCCGATGCGGGCCGAGTTCTGCTCGTCGTGCGCGTAGAACTTCTTGTTGAACTTCATCACGCGGCGGTACTTCGGATGCGCCTTGCGCATCTCGATCTCAACCACGATCGTCTTGTTCATCTTGGTCGAGACGACGTTGCCGACCTTCTCGTTGCGCCGGGTCGCCTGCTGCTCAGTGCTGTTCGCTGTCGTATCAGCCATTACTTACCTGCCTTGGTTGCCGCGATCTGACGCTCGCGTGCAACAGTCTTGAAACGGGCGATGTCGAGCTTCAGGGTGCGCAGGTTCTTCAGGCCCTCCTGCTTGCCGAGGCTCTTCGCAAAACGAATGCGGAAGAGCTGCTCAGCTGTCTTGGCCTCTTCGGCCTTCAGCTCGTCATCGCTCAGATTGCGGATCTTGTCGAGTTCCATGGTTCAATCTTCAAAAACTAACTTTGTCATTCCGAGCGGAGCAGGGAATCTGCCTTTGCTCCTGCTCGCGCTCTTGCGAGCGAAACGTTACTTCGCGACCACTTCGGTCTTCACATTCGGCCGCACAACAAACGTCGTCTTCAGCGGCAGCTTGTGCGAGGCGAGGCGCATGGCCTCCTTCGCGATATCGACCGGCACGCCCTCCATCTCGAAGAGGATCTTGCCCGGGCGAACGACCGCGACCCAGTGGTCCGGCGCGCCCTTGCCCTTACCCATACGGGTTTCGGCAGGCTTCTTCGTGATCGGCTTGTCCGGAAACAGACGCAGCCAGACCTTTCCGCCGCGCTTGATGAAGCGCGTCATCGCGATACGCGAGGCCTCGATCTGGCGGTCGGTAATGTAACCGCACTCCAGGACCTTCAGACCGTAGTCGCCAAACGAGAGATCGGAGCCGCGCCACGCCTTGCCGCACATGCGGCCGCGCTGCTGCTTGCGATACTTGACCTTCTTGGGCAAAAGCATGGGAAAACTCGCCTTTCAAACTTGAGGACGGAGAACTTCTGAGAATGAGCCGCGACAAAGCGGGAATCAGAGAAGCTCAGCCGGGGTCTCTGCACCAGTTACTGCAAGGCGCAGACTCAGGGCCAAACCAGTTAAGTATACAGCAAGGACGCGGCGAGGGGAAGCTTTACCCTCCCCGCGGCCCTGCCAAAATCAGGACTAAAACGCGCCGGTCGTAATCCCTGGAGCCTGCTCGCGACGCTTCTTCTGCTCGTAGATGTCGCCGCGGTAGATCCAGGTCTTGACGCCGATGACACCGTACGTGGTCTTCGCCTCGGCAAAGCCGTAGTCGATGTCCGCGCGCAGCGTGTGCAGCGGCAGACGACCCTGCAGGTACCACTCGGAGCGCGCAATCTCGTTGCCGTTCAGGCGGCCCGAGACGCGAACCTTGATGCCCTTGCAGCCGAAGCGCAGCGCCGAATCCACGCTCTTGCGCATCGCGCGGCGGAACGAGACGCGCTTCTCCAGCTGCAGCGCGATATTCTCGGCGACCAGCTGAGCATCGAGCTCCGGCTTGTTCACCTCGAGGATGTCGATAAACACCTCGCGGTTCGTGCGCTTCTGGATGTCGGCCTTCAGCTTGTCGATCTCCGCGCCCTTGCGGCCGATGATGATGCCCGGACGCGCGGTGCGGATGATCAGGCGCAGCTTGTTGCCCGGACGCTCGACCTCGACGGACGAGACGCCGGCAGCCTTCAGCTTGTCGCGGAGCTCAGCCTTCAGCTTCACATCCTCGACCAGCAGCTTGTCATAGCCGCGCTCCACAAACCAGCGCGACTTCCACGGCTTGTTGATGCCGAGGCGGAATCCATACGGATGGACTTTCTGTCCCATAAGCTTCCTTCTTCTTTCACGCCATAGCCGGTTGAGCCGGCGCGGCAGTGTTGCTTGTGTTGCGATAATGCCTTGCTACAAAACGTTTCGAGCCTCTGCAGCCTTACTTCGCTGCAGCCGTCTTCTTGCTGGCCGACTTCTTTGCAGGAGCCTTCTTCGCCGCCGCCTTCTTGGCCGGAGCCTTCTTGCCAGCCGTCTTCTGCGCAGCCGGCTTGCTGGTGGTCTCTGCCGCTGCTGTCGAAGCTGTCGCCTCGACTGCCGCTGCCTTCTTCTCCGCAATCGTGATCACGATATGCGCGATGCGGCGCTGATAGCGGAAGGCACGGCCCATCGGAGCGGGACGGATGCGCTTCATGCGCGGTCCTTCGTTCGCCACAGCCGTCTTCACAATTAGCTTATCAACGTCGAGATCGAGGCCGCGCTCATCGGCCAGGTACTGCGCGTTCTGCACCGCCGAGCGCAGCGTCTTCTCGATCACCGGCGCGATGCGCTTGTTCGTGAAGGCCACAATGTTGATCGCCTGCCCAACCGGCTTGCCCTTGATCAGGTCCAGCACCAGCTTGGCCTTCTGCGGGCTGACGCGCTGGAACTTGGCCTCAGCGCGATACTCCGGAGCAGTTGTTGTTGTCTTTGCCATCTCAATCTTCCTCGAGGCGAAGCCTCTGCCATTCAATCCGAGAAGCAAAAGGCTTCCCGCTAATCTTCTTTACTTGGCCTTCGCCGTGTCCGCAGCCTTCGCCGAGTGTCCCTTGAACGTGCGCGTCGCCGAAAACTCGCCGAGCTTGTGGCCGACCATGTTCTCCGTGCAATACACCGGCACAAACTTCTTGCCGTTGTGCACTGCGATCGTGTGGCCGACCATGTCCGGATGGATGGTCGAGCGGCGCGACCAGGTGCGAATCACCTTCTTGTCGTTCGCCGCATTCATCGCGTCGATCTTCACCATCAGGTGCGTGTCGATGAACGGGCCCTTCTTCGTAGAGCGTGCCATTTCTTTCTCCAGTACTTCTGTGCTCGATACAACGAATCTCGCGAGGAGCCTTCGAGACTTGGTTTTGCCCTACCTGCACTCAGCCATCAACCAGCCAAGTGCTCCTCCGGGCGCTGCTCTTACTGAACGACTAACGACTGAACTACTTACCCTTATTCCGCCGCGTCACGATGAACACATCCGTGCGCTTGTTATTGCGAGTCTTGTAGCCACGCGTCGGCTGACCCCACGGCGTCACCGGGTGACGTCCGCCCGAGGTCTTACCTTCACCACCACCGTGCGGATGGTCGACCGGGTTCATCGACACACCGCGGTTGGTCGGGCGAATGCCCTTCCAGCGGTTGCGTCCAGCCTTACCGATCGACACATTCTCGTGATCGGTATTGCCAACCTGGCCAATCGTCGCCATGCACTCCACGAGCACGCGGCGCGTCTCGCCGGAAGGCAGCTTCAGCAGAGCGTACTCGCCTTCCTTGGCAACCAGCTGCACCTGCGCTCCGGCCGAGCGCGCCATCTGCCCGCCCTTGCCAGGACGCAGCTCGATGTTGTGCACCGTCGTACCGGCCGGAATGTTCTTGAGCGGAAGCGCGTTGCCGACAAGAATGTCAGCCTCCGGCCCGCTCATCACCTTCTGCCCAACCTTCAGCCCAACCGGCTGCAGGATGTAGCGCTTCTCGCCGTCCGCATACGCGATCAGCGCGATGCGCGAGCTGCGGTTCGGATCGTATTCGATCGTCGCCACGGTGCCCGGAATCCCGAACTTGTCGCGCTTGAAGTCGATGAGCCGCAGCTTCTGCTTGTGACCGCCGCCATGGTGCCGCACCGAAAGCTTTCCGGTGTTGTTGCGGCCGCCGGTGCGCTGCTTCACTTCGAGCAGCGGCTTGTACGGCTTGTCGGTCGTGATGTCGTCGTTCACCAGCTTCGTCTGGAAACGAAGCGTCGGTGTTATCGGTCGAAAACTCTTAATCGGCATTGCTTCTTCCTTTGCCTTTGCCGCGCCCTGATAACCACTGCGCGATACTTGGATCTAAACTGCCGGTCAGTAACTCGTCTCACTAACGACTAACTACTAACCACTAACTCACTGCTCTTAAATCTCTGCTGCGAAGTCAGGAACCTTCTCGCCAGCCTTCAGCCGTACATAGGCCTTCTTCCAGTCCGGAAGGTAGCCCGAGTACTTACCCCGGCGGCGCTCCTTGCCCTCAACGTTCGCGGTGCGGACAGCCGCAACCTTCACGTTGAAGAGCTGTTCAACAGCCTGCTTTACCTCGGTCTTCGAGGCGTTGGCCGCAACCTCGAACACCAGCGAACCCTCGACCTCGCGGGTCGTGAGTGCCTTCTCGGTGATCAGCGGACGGCGGATAACGTTATAAACGGTCGGCATTATGCAACCTCCTTAGTCGCCCGCTTGGAGACCGACTTCTTCAGCGTCTCCTGCAGGGCCTCGAGCGCGGCCTTCGAGAAGATCGCGTGCTCGTAGCGGAGCAGATCGTACGGGTGAACCTCGGACGAGAGCACAAGCTCCACACCCGCGAGGTTGCGCGAACCCAGGTACAGCTTCTCGTTCAGCTCACGCGACGTCTCGACCAGCAGCGCCGTCTTCGTCGCCTCGAGCTTGTTCAGCGCGGTGCGATAGTGCTTGGTCTTCGCCTCGTCGACGTTGAAGTTCTCAACGACGGTCAGCTTGCCATCGGCCAGCTTCGAAGCCAGCGCCGAGCGCAGCGCACCCATCAGCTTCTTCTTGGGGAACTGGTAGTCGTAGCTGCGCGGCTGCGGTCCGTGAACCGTACCGCCACCACGCCACAGCGGAGTGCGGATCGAGCCCACGCGAGCGCGGCCCGTGCCCTTCTGCTTCCACAGCTTCTTGCCCGCGCCCGAAACCAGCTTGCGATTTTTCGTCGCGTGCGTACCTTGGCGCAAACTGGCGCGGTAGTGCTTCACCGCCTCCCAGAGCAGCGCCTCGTTCACTTCACCCGTGAACACCTCATCGAGCAGTTCGAAGTCACCGACTTCCTTGCCCGCGAGGCTCTTGATCTTGATCTTCGCCATCTCTCTACTTCGCTTTCTGTGCCCGCGATCGTTGCCGCGAACCCTGACGTTGTTACTCTGCGTTACCCGGTCTGTTCCCCGCACAGAGGTTGTTGCGTTGCGAACGGCAAGCTTTGCGCGAAGCGCGTCTCGCCGTCCGCGCAGGACTACTTCTTCTTCGGTGCAGCCTTCTTCGAGGCCTTCAGCGGATCGACCGTGCCGGCACCGGCAAAGCCGCGACGCTCTCTCGGTGGCGCCTTCGCCTTCGAGACCAGAACATATCCATCACGAGGACCCGGAACCGCGCCCTCAACCATCAACAGGTTGTCCTCCGCATCGATGCCGCGAATGCGCAGGTTGCGAACCGTGATTTGATCCGTGCCATAGTGGCCCGGCATACGCTGCCCCGGGAACACACGTGACGGGAACGACGATGCACCGATCGAGCCCTGGATCTGGAACATGTGACCGTGCGACTTGGGACCGCCGCCGAAGCCATGGCGGCGAACAACGCCCGCGAAACCGCGGCCCTTCGAGGTACCGATGACATCAACGAACTTCGTCTCGCTGAAGATCTCGACCGTGATGCGATCGCCGGCCTTCGCCGCCTGATCTTCCTCGCTGCCTGTCGTCGACTCGAGCTGAACTTCCTTTACCAGCTTGACGGGCGGCACATTCGACTTCGCAAAGTGGCCGGTCATCGGCTTATTCACCTTGCTCGCCTTCACAAACTCGACGAGGCCAATCTGCGCGGCATCATAGCCGTCCTTGGCCTGCGTCTTGAGCTGCGTGATCACGCACGGTCCGACCTTCAGCACGGTGATGGGATGAACCTCACCGCGGTCGTCGAACACCTGCGTCATGCCAATCTTCTTACCGAGAATTCCTGTAACTGCCATCTTTCTCTCTCCTCATCATGCTCGGCCTTCTGCAGAGCACTGTAGGTAAAAACAACTTCCAGCAAAAACCTGTGTGACTTACTTCGTCACCGTCTTGATCTCGACGTCCACGCCCGCGGGCAGGTCGAGCTTCATCAGCGCGTCCACCGTCTGCTGCGTCGGCTCGAGAATGTCGATCAGCCGCTTGTGCGTGCGAATCTCAAACGCCTCACGCGACTTCTTATCGACGTGCGGGCTGCGCAGAACGCAGTACTTGTTCTTCATCGTCGGCAGGGGAATCGGCCCCGCAACCTGTGCTCCGGTGCGCTTGGCCGTCTCCACAATCTCACCAGTAGATGTGTCCAGAACCCGGTAGTCATAAGCCTTCAGGCGGATGCGAATGCGCTGCTGTGCCATCTCAGTTCTCTTTCTTCCTACTCAAAGATCGGTTGGGAGTGACTGCCGGCCGTCGTACATCTTGGCGAACCGGCAGCCCTCGTGAAGTTGGCTTACTTGATGATTTCCGAGATCGTTCCGGCGCCCACGGTCCTGCCGCCCTCGCGGATAGCGAAGCGCAGGCCCTTCTCCATGGCCACCGGGGTGTGCAGCGTGACGTCCAGCGCGATGTTGTCGCCCGGCATCACCATCTCCGTACCCGCCGGCAGCTTGGCCGAACCCGTCACGTCCGTGGTGCGGAAGTAGAACTGCGGACGGTAGCCGTTGAAGAACGGCGTGTGACGTCCACCCTCTTCCTTCGACAGCACGTAGACCTCGCCCTTGAACTCGGTGTGCGGCGTGATCGAACCCGGCTTGGCCAGCACCTGGCCACGCTCCACCGCTTCCTTCGCGATGCCGCGCAGCAGCAGACCAGCGTTATCACCAGCCAGACCTTCATCGAGCTGCTTCTTGAACATCTCGACGCCCGTCACAACCGTCTTCTGCGTCGGCGTGAAGCCCACGATCTCGGCTTCCTCGCCCACCTTCACCTTGCCACGCTCGATACGGCCCGTCACAACGGTTCCACGGCCGGAGATCGAGAAGATGTCTTCGATCGGCATCAGGAACGGCAGGTCGACCAGGCGGTCCGGCTGCGGCACGTTCTTGTCCACCGCCTCCATCAGCTCGTCGATCTTGGCTTCCCACTGCGCCTCGCCGTTCAGCGCACCGAGCGCCGATCCGCGGACCACCGGAACGTCATCGCCCGGGAAGTCATACTTCGACAGCAGCTCGCGCACTTCCATCTCGACTAGGTCGATCAGCTCAGGATCCTCAACCGCATCGCACTTGTTCAGGAACACCACGATGTACGGCACGCCGACCTGGCGAGCCAGCAGCACGTGCTCCTTGGTCTGCGGCATCGGACCGTCCGTCGCGGCGACAACGAGAATAGCCCCGTCCATCTGGGCTGCGCCCGTGATCATGTTCTTGATGTAGTCGGCGTGGCCCGGGCAGTCGACGTGCGCATAGTGCCGGTTCTTGGTCTCGTACTCCACGTGCGAGGTCGAGATCGTGATGCCGCGCTCGCGCTCTTCCGGCGCGTTGTCGATCGTGTCGAACGAACGGAACGCGTTCTTCGGGTTGTGCTTGGACAGCACCTTCGTGATCGCCGCCGTCAACGTCGTCTTGCCGTGATCAATATGACCAATCGTTCCCACGTTCACATGCGGCTTGCTGCGATCAAATTTTTCCTTCGCCATGACTACTCTCTCCGTCTTGGTGTTGCTACAAAATCCATTTGTTCTGCGCGCGCCGGCTGATCGGGGCCCCTAGGGCTAGATCTCAACCGGCTCCAGCACGCGGCTTACATTGCTTACTTCTTCTCGCCCTGCACCTTGGCGATGACCTCTTCGCTCACCGACCGCGGCGCCTCTTCATACTGCTTGAACTCCATCGAGAAGTTCGCTCGTCCCTGCGTCGAGCCACGCATCGCCGTCGCATAGCCGAACATGTTCGACAGAGGAACCGTGGCCTTGATGGCCTGCACACCGCCGACCATCTCCATGCCCTCGATGCGTCCGCGCCGCGAGTTCAGGTCGCCGATGATCGTGCCCATGTACTCCTCCGGCACCGTCACCTCAACCGCCATCACCGGCTCCAGCAGCACAGGCTTGGCCTTGCGTGCAGCCTCCTTGAACGCCATCGAACCGGCGATCTTGAAGGCCATTTCGTTCGAGTCAACATCGTGGTAGCTGCCGTCGTACAGACGTCACCTTGATGTCGACCATCTCGTACCCAGCCAGCACACCACCCGCCATCGCCTCCTGAATACCCTGGTCGATTGGCTTGATGTACTCCTTGGGGATCGTTCCGCCCTTGATGTCGTTCGAGAACTCGTAGCCCTTACCCGGCTCGTTCGGCTCGATACGAATCTTGGCGTGGCCGTAGTTACCCGAGCCACCCGTCTGGCGAATGTACTTGCCTTCCGCCTCGGCCTTCGCGCGGATCGTCTCGCGGTAGTTGACCTGCGGCTTGCCGACATTGGCCTCGACCTTGTACTCGCGCATCATGCGGTCGACGATGATCTCCAGATGCAGTTCGCCCATCCCGGCGATGATCGTCTGGCCGTTGGTGATGTCCGTGCGGACCTTGAACGTGGGATCTTCCTGCGCCAGCTTGGCCAGCGCCATGCCCATCTTTTCCTGGTCAGCCTTCGTCTTCGGCTCGACTGCAACCTCGATCACCGGAGCGGGGAAGTCAATGCGCTCAAGCACGATCGGCGCCTTCTCACTGCAGATCGTGTCGCCCGTCACCAGGTTCTTCAGTCCGACCGCCGCGCAGATATCGCCCGCGAGGATCTCCGTGATCTCCTCACGCTTGTTGGCGTGCATCTTCAATAAGCGACCGATGCGCTCCGTCTTGCCCGTGCGCGGATTCAGAACCGAGTCACCGGTCTTCAGCGTGCCCGAATAGACGCGAATGAAGATCAGCTGCCCGACGAACGGGTCGGTCATGATCTTGAAGCCCAGCGCCGCAAACGGTTCGTTGTCGTCGGCGTGGCGGACGAGCTTCTTCTCCGGCTCGTCAGGATCGATGCCCTCGATCGGAGGAACATCCAGCGGGCTCGGCAGATACTCAACCACCGCGTCCAGCAGCGTCTGAATGCCCTTGTTCTTGAACGCCGTTCCGCACATCACCGGGAAGATGCTCATCGAAATCGTCGCCTTGCGGATCGCCCGCTTCAGCTCCGCAACCGTGATCGCCTCGCCCTCGAGGTACTTGTGCATCACCTCGTCGTCGGAGTCCGCAACCGCCTCGATCAGCTGGTTGCGCATCTCCTCGGCCTTCGCCTGCAACTCCGCCGGAACCTCGATGACGTCATACTTCGCGCCCATCGTCTCGTCGTTCCACACAATGCCGCGCATCTCAACGAGGTCGACAACACCGCGGAACTTCGCCTCTTCACCGATGGGAATCTGAATCGGAATCGCCTTCGCGCCCAGACGATTCACGATCGTCGAGGTCGCGTACTCAAAGTTCGCGCCCGCCTTGTCCATCTTGTTGATGAAGCGAGATGCGCGGAACCCTGTACTTATTGGCCTGCCGCCACACCGTCTCCGACTGCGGCTGCACGCCGGCACCGCATCGAACGCCGCCACCGCGCCGTCCAGCACGCGCAAGCTGCGCTCCACCTCGGCCGTGAAGTCCACGTGCCCCGGCGTATCGATGATGTTGATCCGGATGCCGTTCCAGGTGCAGGTCGTTGCGGCCGACGTAATCGTGATGCCGCGCTCCTGCTCCTGCTCCATCCAGTCCATCGTCGCGGTGCCCTCGTGCACCTCGCCGATACGGTGCGTGATGCCCGTATAGAAGAGGATTCGCTCCGTCGTCGTCGTCTTTCCGGCGTCGATGTGCGCCATGATGCCGATATTCCGACACTTGGCTAGAGGTACTGTGCGTGCCACGGTAGTTCTTTCTGCGGAGCCTCGCTCCGCCGTTCTTTCAAACCTTCATTCAGCACAGACAGGTTTTTCTGATCCCTGATCCCTGTGCCCTATTCCCTGCTCTTACCAGCGATAGTGAGCGAACGCCTTGTTCGCTTCAGCCATGCGGTGAACGTCTTCCTTCTTCTTCATCGCGGCGCCACGGCCATTCGCTGCGTCGAGCAGCTCAGCCGTCAACTTGTCGACCATGCCCTTCTCTCCGCGCGCGCGGCCGAACGTGACGAGCCAGCGAATGGCGAGAGAAGTCCGGCGCTCCGGATTCACTTCGATCGGCACCTGGTAGTTGGCACCACCGACGCGGCGGCTCTTCACCTCAAGCATCGGCTTCACGTTCTCAACAGCCTTCTTGAAAAGCTTCAGCGCGTCGTCTCCGCCACCCTTGGCCTCGAGGTTCGTCATCGCCTCGTAGAAGATGGCCTGCGCGGTCGACTTCTTGCCGCCCCACATCATGCTGTTGACAAACTTCGTGACCAGCGTCGACTGATAAATCGGATCCGCTGCCACTTCACGCTTCGCGATATAACCTTTTCTCGGCATTCTTCTCTCTCTTCTTCCCCCAGCGCGGGACTTCTCACGTGCTGGGCCTGATAACTTTCGCTCTTACTAATTCGACTAACTACTAACGACTAACCACTTGTCTTTACTTCGCTGCCGCCTTCGGCCTCTTCGCGCCATACTTCGAGCGGCTCTGCTTCCGGTTCGCGACGCCAACCGAATCCAGCGTTCCGCGAACCACGTGATAACGAACTCCCGGCAGATCCTTCACACGGCCGCCGCGGATCAGCACAATCGAGTGCTCCTGCAGGTTGTGGCCGATGCCCGGAATGTACGTCGTGACTTCAATACCGTTCGTCAGGCGAACACGTGCAACCTTGCGCAGCGCCGAGTTCGGCTTCTTGGGGGTCTGCGTATATACGCGGGTGCAAACGCCACGGCGCTGGGGCGAACCCTGCAGTGCGGGCGACGCGGTCTTGTACTTGGTGGGCGTGCGGCCCTGCTTCACGAGCTGATGAAATGTAGGCACTTCGTAATCCTCTTCCCTCTTGCAACTCCGGCTTGCCTTCGCAACCGGGCTTCCGATTTCTCCCTCGGACACGGCGCAGGGCAGCACCTTCACGCTTCTCCCGCTCTTTACACTGGTTTCACTGAACCAGCGCACATGCGAAAGGCAGTGAGACTCAATCTCACCGGCGAAGTTCTGAATCCTGCACGCGGCCGTACTACAGACTGCGCAGACTGCGTTCATCACTGCTCACGCTTGAGACAGGCGACGTAAACCGGGTCTAAATGCCCAACTTCCGTTTCGCTCTGTTCCGGCCCACATAGCCCGTCCTTATAGGGTCCCCATCGCGCTGCCAGGGGAAGGAGGGTGTCGCAGGCTCACAGACAGGTTCCGCTGGCTCAAAGCTGCCTCGTCCAGTCGGAGTCGTTCCCGAAATACGCGGAACTTACTAAAGATAACAACTTGGGCCGGGGGAGTCAACCGATAGGCTTCCCTTCGTCAAGCTCCCGTCCAGATATGCCCGGAGGCCTCTTCTCCCGCCTAAACGCACCGTTCCCGGCGCCGGATTCTACCCGCCCAGGATAAGCCACCTCAGAATCGTGCGTCCCCCGCCATCTCCGCTCATCTGAAGAGGATGCAGGCACCCGATCCGGCGCTTCTCTTCCCGAACCCGCCGCTCGAATCCCTCAGTACGGTCTTCGCCGACCTCGCTCTCCGCCATGGCCTAGCCCTCAAATTTCCCCGCGACGTCACTCCCTTCTCTGCCCTGCTCCCCAATCCGGAGCAAGACACCCCGGCCGCCCTCGCCGACCTTCACTCCCTCCTCGAGCCCTCTGAGTCCACCTACATCGTCTCCTTCGAGCCGCTACCCCCTGCTCCAGGCATCACCATCGCCGGCCCCTACGGCGTCCGCCAGTTCGAGTTCCCCGCCGACGCCCTGCTCCCACCTATCTCCCGCAATCTCTCCATTGAGCCCCTCACCTGCGTCGCCGCGCCGGAGATGGTCGAGCTCACCTCGATCGCCTTCCCGGGGTTCTTCCGCGTCCGCACCTGCGAGATGGGCCCTTACTTCGGCATCCGTAGCGCCGGCGGCTCCGGCAAGAACGCCGGTCGCCTCGTCGCCATGTGCGGCGAGCGCATGAACATCAACACCCCCGCCGCCGCCTTCCACGAGATCAGCGGCCTCTGCACGCTTCCCGAGTTCCGTGGCCGCGGCTACGCTCCCGCACTCCTCGCTCACATGCTCCATCGCCACCGCGCTGCCGGCCTGCGCTCCTACCTCCACGTCGCCTCCGACAACGCCACCGCCATCGCCCTCTACCAGCGCCTCGGCTTCCTCTCACGCGGCGAGTTCCCGCTCTACTCGGTCCGCCGCCTCACGGAAGCATCGCCTCACGCGCCATCGCAGTGATACGCTCCATTCCATGCTCCTCAAGCGTCATTTGGCCGCTCTGGCCCTCTCCTGCTCGACCCTCCTCGCCTTCATCCCAGCAACAGCCCAGCGCGGCATGGGCATGCGCGGCCCCGGCAACGTCGCCATCTCGCCCGACGGCACCACCGTCGCCTGGACGCTCCGCTCCCACGACGGCGCGACCCTCCATCTCACCGCCGTCGCGACCCCTACCGACGACAAGACCATCGCCATCCCCAACGCCACCGGCTGCGCCTACTCCAGCCCCATCTGGTCGCCCGACGGCGCCACCCTCGCCTTCCTCGGCGCCTGCGCCCCCGAGTCCAAGGACCCCACCGTCCCCCGCCAGTCGCAGATCTACCTCTGGTCCAAGTCCACCGGCGACGTCAAGCAGCTTACTCACGTCACCGGCGACATCAACCAGCCCGCCTGGTCGCCTGACGGCAAGTCCATCGCCTTCCTCTTCGTCGAAAACGCCACCCGCACCGCCGGCGCGCTCGACGCCATGAAGCCCTGGGCCGGCGTCATCGGCGAAGACGGCGTCGAGGTCCAGCGCGTCAGCGCAGTCGACGTAGGCCACCGGCTTCGATAACTTCGTCACGCCCATCAATCTCCACGTCTACGAGTTCTCCTGGGCTCCTTCCAGCAAGCAGATCGCCTTCATCGCCGCCAACCCTCCCGGCGAAAACAACTGGTGGGTCGCCAAGCTCTACAGCGTCGACTTCACACGCCAGATCACGCAGCGCAACAGCAATACCCACGACCGGTCAACGAAGAGCTGCACACCGTCTTCGACCCCAACACCACCAAATCCGCCCTCCACGGCCTCCAGATCGCCGTCCCCCGCTACTCCCCTGACGGCAAGCGCATCGCCTTCATCGGCGGCCTCATGTCCGACCAGGGCTCCACCGGCGGCGACATCTGGATCGTCAACGCCAACGGCAGGGCACACCCACCGACATCACCCCCGGCATCGACGGCACACCCACCTGGGAGGTCTGGCTCAACAACCACACCGTCGGCTTCGTCGAAGACCGCCGCGGCCACACCCTGCTCACCGACGCCGACGCCGACAAGCACACCGTCGTCCCCAACTCCTCCGACGACCTCGGCGAGGTCTCGATCGGCGGCGGCGGCCCCATCAAGAACGCCGTCTCCGGCTCCTCGAACGGCCTCATCGCCTACGTCCTGTCCTCCTACAACAAGCCGTCCGAGATCTACGTCGGCGCTCCCGGCAAGGCCACCCAGTTCACCCACGTCAACGACGCCACCCAGCTCCACCCGCCGCGCTTCGAGTCCGTCGAGTGGGAGAACGAAGGCTTCCACGTCCAGGGCTGGCTCACCTTCCCCAAGGACTACGACGCCTCCAAAAAGTACCCGCTCATCGTCGACGTCCACGGCGGCCCCTCCGCCTCCGCCGGCCCCCGCCCCGAAACCCTGTGGTCCGACCAGGGCTACTTCGTCCTCAATCCCAACCCGCGCGGCAGCTTCGGCCAGGGTGAAAAATTCACCGCGGCCAACCGCAAGGACTTCGGCTACGGCGACCTCCGCGACATCCTCAAGGGCATGGACACCATCGAGGCCAAAGTACCCCATCGACAAGAATCGCGAAGGCATCACCGGCTGGAGCTACGGCGGCTTCATGACCATGTTCGCCGTCACCCAGACCAACCGCTTCCGCGCTGCCGTCGCCGGCGCCGGCCTCTCCGACTGGCAGAGCTACTACGGCCAGAACTCCATCGACCAGTGGATGATCCCGTTCTTCGGCGCCAGCGTCTACGACGACCCCGCCGTCTACGCCAAGTCCTCGGCCATCACCTTCATCAAGAAGGCGAAGACGCCGATGCTCATCATCGTCGGCGACCGCGACGGCGAGTGCCCCGCTCCGCAGAGCTTCGAGATGTGGCACGCGCTCAAGGACCTCGGCGTCAAAACCCAGCTCGTCGTCTACCCGGACGAAGGCCACGGCTTCCGCAACCCCGAGCACATCCGCGACCGCAACGAGCGCAATGATCAAGTGGTTCGCCGACAACATGCCGGCCACCACCGGAACCCAGACCGCGCAGAAGTAAGCACCCGGCTGACCAAAACACTCAGGGGAGGGGCTTCAGCGCCTCCCTCGTCTTTGCCTTATTCACTATTCACTTTTCACTATTCACTCCGTCCCGGGCACGAGCCGCTAATCACCAACGCTTTTTCCGCCTCCCTATTTGCCCAGTCCTCGTCCAACACCTACACTGGAGGCTCGGAGATTCAGCGATCCTGCGGTTGCCCAAATGACCGTTCAGCTTGAGTTCCGGTTGAACGGGGAGGTTCTGAGTGCGGTTGTTTGTCGAGAGATCAGTCCGGCGGTGCGTCGGATTGGCCATTTTGCTTTTCTTTACGGTTCCCTTCGGTCTGTCGGTCATCGGTTGCGGCCATCACTCTGCGCCGCCCGGTCTACTGCAACTCCGGTAACACGGGCCCCGTCGTCGGTCAGGCTTTCAGCATCACGCTCTCTCCCAACCTGTCCGTCATCGGCGAATCGCTCAACTACGGCCAGATCGGGCAGACGCTCTCCGCGACCACGGCTGACTGCAAAGGCAACACCGTCACCGTCAGCAAATACACCTACTCCAGCACCAACCTGAACTTCGCCGACATCAATCCCAACACCGGCGCGGTCTGCGGCGGCACCTGGAATCGCAACACCGGCAGCGGCATCCCCGACTTCACCATCTGCACCCCGCCCGCCAATCCGCCCGCACGAACGCCATGGCCTTCGTCACCGCGAACGCTGACGGCGTCACCTCCAACGCCATCGCCGTTTACGTTCATCCCGACGTCACGGCGTGCAGCTCGCCGCACCGCAGTCTTCGTCCACGGGCGGTTGTCAGGCCAACGATCCCGACCAGCGACTGCTGCCCCAACAGCCACCACGACCCCCGGCGCACCCGCGCCCGGATACGACGGCACCTCCTGCGTCTCGCAGAACGATCGCGTACAGCTCGCTGGCAAGGTTTACTACGGTGGCTTGACCGACCGGCGCACAACATCACCTGCCAGGTCGGTCACCTCACCTTCACCGCCCAGGGCGCCTCCAACGTCGTCACCATCGACTCCGAGGGATTTGCGACTGCCAACCAGCCCGGCTCCACGACCGTCACGGCAACCATCTCCAACTCGAACACCGCCTCGAACGCCGGCTTCTTCTCCACCTGCCCGCCCGCCAGCATCGTGCTCACGGCTGTCGGCCAGACCGGCAATCCCATCAACGTCGGGCTCAACAACCCGCAGCCGCTCGCCGCCACGGTGTACGACGACAACATCGACGCTGCCCACCCCAACGGGCCATCAGATCACCGGCATCAGCCTCGAGTACAACTCCACCACTCCGCAGACCATCTCGGCGTCGTCCGGTTCCATCCTTCCCAGCTTCCCCGGCTCGGCGACGATCACTGCAGTCTGCCAGCCCGGCACCTGCAATCCGTCGCCGCTCAGCCAGCTCGGCTATCTCGGCAACGGCAAGCCGCTCACCTCCAACGGCATCACCGTCAACACCGCGGGCAACAGCGGCGAGGTCATCTACATGGCCAGCACCAGCTCGCAGTACGTCGTTCCCTACGACTTCACCCTCAAGCAGCTGGGTGCCGCCCATCAAGCTCCAGTACGTTCCCAACTCCATGGTCATGAGCCAGGACGGAACGACGGTCTACTTCGGCAGCCCGCAGGGCCTGATGACCCTCACCACCGCCGGCAACACCGTCTCGCAGGCAAATCAGTTCATCCCTGGAGTCGTGCTCGCTGTCTCGCCCGATGGCTCAACCGTCGTCGTCACCGATCCCACGCGCCAGACCGTCTCCCTCGTCGGCAACGGCAGCCGTCATCACCAGCTACGGTAACGTCGTCGGCACCAGCGCCGCCTGGTCGCCGGACAGCCAGACCGTTTACATCACCACCAACACCAACACGTTGCTCACGCACTCGGCCTTCAACAACTGGCAGGTTACGCCCACGAACGCCGTTTACACCGACGTCACGGTCACCATTCCTCACATCGGCGCCTACTTTGCCGGCAGACCTGAAACCGACGGCCGCAGCTACTGCCCGACGACCACCATCGCTATCCCCGGTTCCAACGGCAATCCGCCCACGACAGCCAACATCTACTACCCGTTGGCCGACTCCCTGGCCGTCCAGAATGACCGCATCACCGCCACGACCGACGGGCAGCACATCCTCGGCGCCGCCGTGGTGAGCGGAGCCGCAACGCTCAATGACATCAGCGTCACGCTTCCCGTCACGACGCCCTGCCCGCAACCTCCGAACGCAGTTCCGCCCGACTATTTCAAGGGCACGAACAAGCCCGTCTCCCTCTCCAGCATCACCGCCACGCAGATCGACGGCATTGTCCCGGCCACCAATTCGGCACGTCGCCTTCGTCACCTACACCGGCTCCAGCGGTCGGTTGCCTGAGTACATCCCGGCAACCGGCGCCGTCAGCTATCTGCAACTCGGCAACGGAGCCACGACGGCAACGGCCCCGCTGGCCGGCGTCTTCTCCACCGACAACCTCTTCTTCTATGTCGGCGCCTCGGACGGCCAGGTGCACATCATCTCGATCAACGGCACTACGGCCACAGAGACGGGAGTTCTCCAGCCTGCCCTGCCCGCTACCAGCGGCAGCGGCAACGCGCCCGTCAACCTCATCGCCCAGCACCCGAAGAAGCTGCAGTCGTAGGCTCAACCGTGATTCAGAATGGAGGGCGCGATCCCCGTCGCGCCCCCTGGATCACTTGACACGGCATCTGCACTAAAGGTGTGGAAATACCCTCGCCCGGCGTGCGCCGGGCGAAGTCTGCTTAACCTCGAAACACACTTAGGTCCACCCCTAAGTCCAATTTCTGGAAGACTTTGCGCAAAAAGTGACGGGGGAGGGGGTTACCGCTCCGCGCTTCGATTTAATCTCTCGTCCAGCAGTTCGCGCCCGATTGCATCGAGCACTCCGTTGAGAAACTGCAGGCTCTCCGGAGCCGCATACCGCTTCGCAATCTCCAGCGTCTCGTTGATCACAATCGGCGCTGGAGTCTTCGGGAACCCGATCATCTCCGCGACCGCCGTCCGGAGCAGGTTCCGGTCCACCGCAGGCATCCGCTCCAGCCGCCAGTTCTTCGCATGCTTCTGGATCAGCTTGTCGACCTCGTCCTCGCGCGTCGTCGCCACGCGGTGAAGGTCATCGGCAAAGCCTCTGGTCTCGTCATCGACGTCGTCGCGTCGACTCCCAGAACAGACGCTCCACCTCATCCGGCTTCTGCTTGCCCAGATCGCCCTGGAAGAGCATCTGCATGGCCAGCTCCCGGCTCTTGCGGCGAGTCCCCATCAGCGCACCGTCTCCGCCGCATTGGCCTCGAGCTTGACCCCGATGGACGCCATCTCGATCGCCGCAATCGCCGCCTCAAACCCCTTGTTGCCGGCCTTCAGCCCTGCGCGATCCAGCGCCTGCTCCAGCGTCTCGCAGGTCAGCACACCAAACGCGTGCGGCACCCCCGTCTCCTGCTGCGACTGTCCAATCCCGCGCGCCACCTCGGTGTAGATCGCCTCGTAGTGCGCCGTCTCACCGCGCAGAAGCACGCCCAGCGTGATGATGGCCGCGAAACGCTTCGACTCGGCCAGGGTGCGTGCGGCCGACGGAATCTCCCACGCGCCGGGAACTCTGACGATCTGGATCATCGTGGAGTCAGCGCCGGAACGGAGGAGCGCGTCGAGCGCGCCTTGCAGCAATCGGTCTGTGATAACAGCGTTCCAGCGCGCGACGACGATGGCAAATCGCATGCCCTCGGCGGAGAGATCGCCTTCGATGGCAATCGGCCGTCCGCGCAGCGGGTTCTCCGACTGCCAGAAGCCGATCTTGAGCCCGGGAGCGAGATCGGCGGTGAAGAGCCGCGAGTTCCAGTGCGTCTCCGCCGGAGCGGTAAGCCGAACAACAGCCTCTTCCGTGCGGAAGTTCGCCGCCATCCACGAGCGCACGGTGGCGTAGACCGCGTCGAGCTGCGTCGTCTCGATCAGGATGTTGGGTGTCGCAGGCGCACGGCCGAACACAAGCTCGAGGTTGCCGAGCGGCGCCAGAAACGGCGCACCCTGAGCACCATCAACGGTCCAGCCTTTGCCCTCTTCAAAGCCCGAGGGAGCGAAAGAGACTGCCGAGCTTCGCGTAAGCGTCCTCCGACGCGACAGGCGCGATGCTGGTGATTCCCTTGATCATAGTTTCGATTGTATCGTCAGCTTGCTGAGAGGTTTGGAGGACGCGGGCGATGTCGACGCAGGACGATACGAAGAACGCACAGTGGACGCGGCTGCGAGTTGAACGCCAAGGCGCGATTGCAACCGTGACGCTTGACCGCCCTGAGGTGCTGCATGCGCTCGACGCTGTGATGTTCGACGAACTCGAACGCGCCTTCGCAGAGCTCGCAGCGGATGCGAGTGTGCGCGTGATTCTGCTCACGGGATCAGGCGAGCGTGCGTTCGCCGCGGGAGCAGACATCCGCGCGCTGACTGAGACCGACTCGTCGTCGGGACGCGCGGCGTCGGAGCGCGGACAGCAGGTCTTCCTGCAGATGGAACGCTGCGGGAAGCCTGTGATTGCATGTGTGAACGGTGTTGCACTGGGCGGTGGATGCGAGCTCGCATTGGCATGCACCTTCCGCATTGCGAGTGAGCGCGCGAAGCTCGGACTGCCGGAGCTGAAGCTCGGATTGATTCCGGGCTACGGCGGAACACAGCGGTTGCCGCGGCTCATCGGAAGAAGCGCCGCGCTGCGGCTGATGCTGACCGGCGCAGCGGTCGACGCGACGGAAGCGCTGCGGCTTGGGCTGGTGGATGAGGTGGTTCCTGCGGCGTGAGTTGATGGCACGCGCACGGGCCATCGCGGAATCCATCGCGGCCATGGCACCACTGGCCATCTCCGCGGTGATGCAGGCCGTTGCACGCGGCGAGGGTCTGCCGATTGAGGACGCGCTCCAGTTGGAGGCAAAGGCCTTCGGAGAGCTATGTGGGACAACGGACAAACGCGAGGGACTTGCGGCCTTTTTGGAGAAGCGTGCCGCCAAGTGGACCGGCACGTAACTGGTATTCTTGAGGTGTGACCCGCCGCAGTTTCCTGCTCTTTTCCTTTCTCGTTTCACTTCCGCTTCTCGGTGTTGCCTACGGCTGCCACAGCCGCACGTTCAGTGAGGATGCAGAACAGGCGCGCGCGGAAAGGCGCGCCCAGCAGAACAGCGCGCGACAGCAACTGGACTTGATTCCTCCGCCGTCAAAGAGCCGCTTCATGGCAATTCACACGGCTGAGTCGTGGGAGAATCCGTCGATCACAGTACAGCCCGGCATGCTTGAGTTGCGCGTGATGCTTGCCGATCCGAATCCGTCCCTGGGCAGCGGGGGCATGCTGCGGCCGGTAGCGGCCCGTCAGCAGGAGCTGAACATCAGCCTGGACAAGCTGGATGAGGCAGTGAGCGCGATTCCGGAGAGCGCCTGGCCGTACGGCCGCGTGATCTCCGTCGAGGAGCCGACGAACACGCCAGCGAAGGCAGAGCCGCAGGTACGGCGCAACCTCGAGGTTGCGGTTCGAGAGTTGAACGACCTGGGCATCGTTGTGTACGACGTGCACGACGGCATCGTCCGCTAGCGTGCATCACAACCCGCAGATCAATTCCTCGATTTATTCTTCGCTCTCAGAAAGATCAGCCTCGACTTCGCCTCGTTGAATGGCGTCGACGAGTGCAGAGTGATCGCGCTCGGTCTGGTTGCCGTAGCTCTCCGCCCACGTAGCCAATGCGTTGTCAAGGACAGATGAGTTGCCGCAATAGCCGGCGATGCGTGCGGGGTCGCTTGTGCGAGCGTGGGCTCGCGCCAGGATGGTGCCACACCCCCAGACATAGAAGTTGAACGATGGACCAGTGAGCCACTCGACGGGCACGGACGCCTTGAGGTTCTTCATCTGACGGACGTAATAATCGCGGCCGTCGATGGTGGTATAGCCGAGCATCGGGTCAGAGGATGCCTGCAGGGCTCTCTGGCCGACGATGACACGCCAACCGTTGTGTTTCATTTCTTCGGCGAGCCGCGGAACATATGGACCATGCGCGGGAGTGGTGGCTTCCTTGACTTGCAGGAATAACGGATCGTCCTCTCCGTTTCCGAAGAGCAGTACGAGATAGGCCCTGGTTCCGACAGACCCGACGCCTACAACACGGTGGGCCACATCGATGACGTGATAGCGATTGAGCATGATGCGCCGTTCGCGCGAGAGCGTGCGCGAGTAGTGGTCGAGCGAATCGATGACCTTCTGCTTCGTGGTTTTGTCGATGCGAGTGAGAACCGGCGGGTCGTCGCGGAAGGCCCATGATCCGTTACTGTCGTGGTCTGTGACCTTTCGAAGCAGCGCTCGATTGTCGGTGTGCATCGCTTTCGCAAGTGTCTTGCGAACGACTGCTCTCGATTTTGGATCAGGGTTGACGAGCGGATTATCTCGTCCGGGATAGGCGTGGAGATACCAGATGTCGAGAAAACCCATCGACTGCAGCCGGCGCATGTTGATTCGGTAGCCTTCGACGCAGCGCCGCACGGCGGCGGCACGTTCGCGCGCGTTCAAGCCGTTCGAACGGCCGGCGACGTTGACACTCGCCACGAGGCGCTTCAGGTCCCACTCCCAGGGACCGACCGTGGCTTCATCAAAGTCATTGAGATCGAAGACCACCTCATGTTGCGGCGTGCCATACATGCCGAAATTGCTGATGTGTGCGTCCCCATCCATCACGGTCGGGATTCCGCTGATGGGCGTCGTCGACAGATCGCGCGCCATGACACAGGCAGAGCCGCGCAGAAAGGCGAATGGAGACGCTGCCATCCGGCCCATACGCAGCGGAATCAGGTGTTTCTGCCTTCCCTTGTTGCTCGCCATGACGGTCTTGACTGGATCCGGTCGATTTTTCGGCGGAGACCATTCGGCATGGGATTCGCGCGGTACAGATGTGCGCAGCTTTTTGCCTGCGGCCCGGCGCTCCTCCCAAGGCACAGCCTTTCGCCTCAAATCGAAGGCCGGCAGCGGCATAAACTTGGCGATAGCCATACTGACCCTCCCGACGGCAGGATCACAATTTCAGGCCTGAAGTCGTTGTGTAAACCACGCTAGTCCAAGGAAATATCGTTCCTCCACTGGCAATTGTTGCAGGCGAGTTCTATGCCGTCAGAGAACGTTGACTCCGGCGCAGCCGCAGTTCCGGCGCGCAGCCGCAGTTCCGGTGAACGGATTAGTTTCAATTAGATTTTGGAGGGGAAGTTGGTGGACCTGATCGGGATCGAACCGATGACCTCTTCCATGCCATGGAAGCGCGCTCCCAGCTGCGCCACAGGCCCACTCTTGAGGGACTCAGTCATTGTCGCGCGGCGCTCGGCTTCGCGTCAAACGAGTGAGGAAGCGTGCTGGAACAAAAGGAGATAGCGCGGTGTCTATATCGGCAGAGTGGGCGAGCACTCTGCCGCCGGCGGCGCAGTTCCCTTCTGCTCGAGAATTGAGGCGCAAACCCGAACGCGAGGGTTGGCACGGTCGTCTAAACCAAAGGTCTCTGGACAGCAGTACCGCCGGAGAACTAGTTTAAAGGGCACTCGGAATGGGGGCTCCCATGCGAGCTGAGGCGGCGATGAGCGATCTGGCAAGCGCGATCGGACTCCGTGCGGAAGAGCAGGAGCTCGTGCGCGAATTGAAGAGCGGGTCGGAAGAGGCCTTCGCTCTGCTGATTGCCCAGTACAGCCAGCCGATTTACTCGCTGATTGCGCGCAGCTTGCGCGACCCCTCAGAAGCCGCGGACGTGACCCAGGAGGTCTTCGTCAAGGTGTTCCGCAGCATTTCGGGCTTCCACGGCGACGCCAGCCTGCGGACGTGGATCTACCGCATCGCACTGCATGAGACCAGCAACCAGCGGCGGTGGTGGAACCGGCACAAGAGGCAGGAGTTAGCCATCGACGCGCCAATCGAGAACGAAGAGGGCGAGTGCACCTGCCTGGCGGAGACGCTGGCGACGGAGGATGCGTCGCCCTTTGAGCAGGCCATGCGGATGGAAACCCGCCACAGAGTTGAAGCCGCGCTGCGGCTGCTGCCCGAGGCCTATCGCGAGGTAGTTGTATTGCGGGAGATTGAGGGCTTTGGGTATGAAGAGATTGCCGAGATCCTGAATGTCAATCTCGGGACGGTGAAGAGCCGGTTGACTCGCGGACGGGCCGCTCTTCGTGAATGCCTGAAAAATAAAGAGTTGGAACACGCGACGCAAACCGGTTCCACAGCATTGACCGGTACACTGGAAGCGGTGATCTGATGAATACGCAGTCGCAAATCGAACAGATACAGCCCGGGAGCGAGTGTCTGGCCGCTCAGGCTGCGTTCTCTTCGTATCTGGACGGCGCGTTGAGCGGCGTCGAGATGGGGCAGGTGGCGAATCATCTGGCAGCCTGTGCGCCTTGCTCGACGGAATTTGGCGCGTGGCGCGCGATGCAGACGGCGCTGGTTGATCTGGGGCCAGCGAAGCCGCCGTTGCGGATGCAGGAGCGGCTGCGGGCAGCACTGGATATCGAACGCGAGCACGGGACGCATCTCCCACTCTTCGCGCGAGTTGCGCTGATCTGGCGGACTTCGGTCGCGCCGCTGGCGGTGCAGACGGCCGGTGGAATGGCGGCGGCGGTGCTGCTGCTGGCAGGTCTGTTCCGGCTGTTTGGTCCGGGCGTTGAGGTTCAGGCGAATGATGATGGGCTGGCGCACCTGATTGCGCCGCATTACCTGTACTCGCAGGTACCCCCGACGGCGGTCGAGACGGGGCGCGATGTGCCGGTTCTCATTGATGCGAAGGTGGATACCCGCGGGCGGGTGTATGACTACACCATCGTCGACGGACCGAGCGACGTGACGGTCCGGCGGCAGGTGGAACAGAACCTGCTGACCAGCGTGTTCACGCCGGCGACGGTCTTCGGCGTGCCGGTCGATGGGCACGTGATGCTGACGTACACCGGCGTTTCGGTACGTGGTTAGGCGCTGCAGCGGCGCAGCTTGAACGCTCTGTTTGCCGTGCGTTATGCGGCTTCCATAGACTAAGCGGGTGCGTCGAATCGGTACGGTGTCCCTTTTGAAGTCTCTTCTCCAAACAGCCTGTGCATTTTCTCTAAGCCTTGGATTGCTGTGCCCTGTTGCGCATGCGCAGAGTTCATCTTCGTCCTCCGCACCTCCAGGACAGCGGGCAACGGACGATGTGAATCCGACGGCGCGTCCGCGTGCCGCGCAGATTGAGCCGGGCGGAGCTGCGGTGACGCTGGAGACGAGCGAGCCGCTGTTTCAGATGGCCGCGGCTCTGAATGCGTGTGGCTACGATGCGGACCTGGATCGCTCGGCGCGTGTGCGGGCCGAGGTGCGCGCGGACATGAACACGGCGCTGCAACAGTCAGAGGACGCGCGCAAGAGCCGCGACGCGCTGTGCGATTACATTGCACAGCATGAGCTCTCAGACAAAGGACTGGCGGTCGGGCAGTATGTGTCGCTGGCACTGTATCTCTCGCCTGCGCCGGAGCTGACGCCGAACGTCGATGAGACGGAGCTGCCGCCGCAGGCAGCGCAGGTTGTAAATATTCTGCCGCTGCTGCGGACGTTCGCCGAACAGGTGCAGCTGCACTTCATCTGGATCCATCATCGAGCGGAGTATGAGGCGCTGACAGCGCGCGTGCACGACCCGATGGTGAAGATGCTCCTGGGCACAAACATCTATCTGCACCAACCGGTCTCGAGCTACGACGGGCGTCGCTTCCTGGTGCTGCTGGAGCCGATGCTGTCGCCGTCGCTGACGAATGCGCGCATCTACGGCTCGGACTACATCATCGTGATGTCTCCGGATAACAGCACGGGCGATCCGGTGCGTATGAATGAGATTCGACACATCTACCTGCACTACGTGGTCGAACCGATGGTGTACAGCCGCGGGCAGGCGATGGCGCGCATTCAGCCGGTGCTGCGTGGCGTTCAGGATGCACCGATTGAGTTCACCTACAAGAGCGATGCGGTTTCCCTGATTACGGAGTGCCTGATCAAGGCGATCGAGGCGCGGATGTATGTCATCGACTCGCCTGCACCGCAGAGGCCGAAGGGAGCGGTGGGACGCGCCGAGACAGAGCAGTACCAGGCGCAGAAGGCGGCCTACGATCGCGAGACGGCCTTGGCGCGGCAGCGACTGGTGGACGTCGATGAGTCCCAGGGATGGGTGCTGACCGGGTATTTCTATCAGACGCTTGGGGTGATGGAGCACAACGGCGACGGCCTTCGTGATGAGATCGCGCCGATGATCTACGGCATGGATGTCGACCGGGAGCGGAAGCACGCGGAGCAGCTTGTGTTCGTGAAGGAAGTGCCAGCAGATCCGCTGAGCCGGGGCGGAGCACGCCCTCCGCGTAAGCCTGAGGGCCTGGAGCTGGCTGAGATGGATCTGGCCAAAGGGAACGTCGCCGATGCCGCCGATTTAGCGGACAAGGCCATGCAGGATCCCAAGGCCGACCATGGCGAGGCGCAGTATCTGCTGGCTCGGATGGATCTGATGCAAGGGCACCCGAAGGACGCAAAGGAGGGGTTCGAGAAGACCCTGACCCTGACCAAAGACCCGCGGACACTGGCCTGGAGCCACATCTACCTCGGTCGCCTGTACGACACCATGGAAACTCCTGACCGGCAGCATGCGGTTGCGGAGTACCAGGCGGCGCTGGAGGTGCGCGACGGCCGTCCGGACACGCGCCAGGCCGCGGAGGCCGGACTGAAGCAACCGTTTGCTCTGCCCAAGAGGGAGAAACCCGACCAGACGGACGACGACGCGAACTTCGATCCGACCGGAAAGGCTCAGAAGGAGGCCTACAAGCCGGACCCACCGAAGTAGAGGCTGAGACAGGTTTGGGGGAGGGTTCGCCCACCTTCGTTGGAGCAACTTCTCCCACGCCAGCCGCGTAGACTGGAACAGCAGACTATGGGGACGGAGCGGACCAAATCGGCGGCAGTCCAGACGTCGCCAACCCAGGCCAGCGTGGAGCGGCGAGTGCGGACGTCTGCCGCTACGCTGACGAGCAAATCGCGGTCCAGCCTGGAACAGATTCTCGGCTACAAGTTCACCAAGCCGGCGCTGCTGAAGCTGGCGTTGACGCATCGCTCTCACCCGTATGAGGCGCGGACCGATCCCGGCGACATTGCCGCGCATGAGACCAAGAACACTCCCGGAACGGACAACGAGCAGTTGGAGTTCGTTGGCGATGCAGTGCTCGGACTAGCCGTGACCGAGATGCTCTACCAGCAATTTCCTGATCGCAGCGAGGGCGAACTGACGCGCATGCGGGCCAGCCTCGTGAGCCGGCAGCGCATGGCCGCTCTGGGTGTGGAGCTGGGGCTGGATGAGCACCTGCTTGTGGGCCGCAGCGCGGAGCAGAACGGAGCGCGCCGTAAGCCGGCCCTGATGGCCAATGCCGCCGAGGCAGTGATGGCGGCCATCTATCTTGACGCCATCGCAGCGGGAAAAGACGGCTTCGGCGAGGTGCGGCGGCTGGTGGAACAGAAGCTCGTAAAGCCTGAGCTGGCCAAGCTGCGGGCGGCACTGAAGAGTGATGGAGGCCGCGGCGCGCTGCGCGACGCGAAGACGCTGCTGCAGGAACGCGTGCAGGCGCGTGGTGTGGGACGTCTGCGCTATGCGGACACCGACCAGACCGGCCCGGCGCATCAGCGGCGCTTCAGGGTGGAGGCACGCATCGAAAGCCCTGCCGGCACGGTATCGGTGCTGGCTTCGGCTGAGGGAGCGAGCAAGAAAGAGGCGCAGCAGAAGGCCGCCGAGCTTGCGCTGAAGCAATGGATAGAACCGCTGCCCGGAGAGGCCGGAGCGGGGAGAAGCGAGGACGCCGCATGATGCCGAGCGTCTCCATCCCGGGAGATACGACGCGTCTGGAGCCTCTTGAGGCCGGCCAGGCGGAGCAGATTCGCGCTGCCCGCGTGACTCCGTCGTCGAAGGCGCACTATGGCGTACTGGCGAGCTTTCGCTCTCTGCTCGAATTTCTTGTAGTTGCGTTGTTTGCGCTGACGTTCATCCTGCAGCCATTCCGCATTCCCTCGGAATCGATGGTGCCGACGCTGCGGGTGGGCGACTTCCTGATGGTCGATAAGCAGGCGTACGAGCCGGAGGGGACACTCTCGTGGATGCTGCCTTCGTCGAGCATTCATCGTGGAGATCTGGTCGTCTTTCACTATCCGGTAGACCCCTCGATGCACCTTGTGAAGCGCGTGGTGGCGGTGGCGGGCGATCGCGTGCGCTTGAAGCATGGGCGCGTGTGGATCAACGGGTTGCCTGTGCAGGAGCCCTATGCGTTTTACCAGCCTGCGGCAGTAGACGACTTCCGCGATAATTTCCCGTCGCTGCGGCAGGCCGACCCGAGCCTCGATCCCAACTGGTGGATGCGGCTGCGGCGCAGCGTTGTCGACGGAGAGCTGACTGTGCCGCGGGGCCAACTGTTTGTGCTGGGTGACAACCGCAACGACAGTGAGGACAGCCGCTACTGGGGCTTTGTGCCAGAGCGCGACGTTGTGGGCCGTCCATTTGTGGTGTACTTCTCGATTATTCCGGCGGCTGACGATTCCGCTGCGCCGACGCTGCGGGACCGGTTGCGGACTGCGCTCAGCTTCCACGTGTTGCGGTAACGAATCTCCCGATGACAGCGCAAGGTACACTGGCAGAGCCACGTTTGCCGTGGCAGGAGAGCGACCAACTTGTCCAGACTTGCAGAGAGTGGCGCCGAGGCGCGCGCCTCGGCTGAACGCAGCGAGGCCGCAGTGGTCGGTGCCAATACAGCTGCCGGACGCCCGGCGGACGCAGAGATCAAAGAGACACCGCTTGAGGCGCTGGCCTCCATCTGCTCAGTCCTGGTTGTCGGCCTCTTCATCATGGGCTTCATCTTCCAGAACTTCGTCATCCCGTCGGGTTCGATGGAGAAGACGCTGCTGATTGGGGATCACGTTCTGGTGGACCGCATCACGATCGCGCCGCCCACCACATGGGCGCCGTTTGTGCACTATCGTCCGGTGAAGCGCGGCGACATCATCGTCTTTCTGAAGCCGAATCCAGAGTCGCCGGACCTCATCCTGGTGAAGCGCGCGATTGGCATTCCAGGCGACCACATTCATCTGCGGCACGGCGTGGTCTATCTGAATGGGGTTGCGCAGAATGAACCCTATGCCGGAATGCCGACCGAGGATGGCAACTTCGAGGACGCGTATCTGCCATACCGCGACGACTTTCCTGCCATCGCGCCAGGACCCGATGCTCAACTCACAGAGCTGTGGCGCGAAGACCTGCCGACGCATATCCAGGGCGACGATCTCGTGGTGCCTCCGGGTAAGGTGTTTGCGATGGGCGACAACCGCACTGAGAGCCTCGACAGCCGCTATTGGGGTTTCGTTCCCATGGAGAACATCATGGGGCGTCCGATGTTTGTCTACTGGTCCTTCCAGACACCGGCGGACCAGGAGGACAAAACTACCCTCAGCGACCGGCTGGCCTTCATGGCGCACATCGTGACGCACTTCTTCAGCGGAACCCGCTGGAGCCGGACCTTCCACGTCGTTCGTTAGCGGTCGAATGAAGATGCGTGCCGTGTGGATAGCGCCACGCAAGCCGCGTCCCATGCGCGAAGCCACGTGACATGATTGAGCTGCAGGATAGAGATCGGATGGAGTCGAGCGAGCAGATGACCGCGGAGCACGGCCGCCGCCGTCAGAGCGTAATGATGGCGGTCGCGCTCATACTGGTTCTGCTGCTGCTTGCCATCACGCCGCCACTGCTGAATGTGAGCCGCTACCAGCGGCGCATCGTGACCAGCATGAGCGAGAGCCTGGGACGGCCGGTGCATCTCGACAACGTGACGCTGCACCTGTTGCCGATGCCGGGATTCACGCTGCAGAACTTCGTCGTGAGTGAAGATCCGGCCTTCGGCAATGAGCCGACGATCCGTGCGAATGAGGTCGATCGCTACGCTGCGTGTCAGCTCGCTGCTGGCAACGACGCGTCGAGTTCTCGAGTGTGAAGTTCGAGAATCCGAGCGTCAACCTTGTGCGCAGTGCGGACGGCCGGTGGAATCTCGAGACGGTTCTGCTGCACGCATCGCACGTGGACACCGCACCCACTGCACAGCAACGCGCGGGAGCTGCTCCACGCTTTCCCTACATCGAAGCGACAGGTGGCCGCATCAATCTGAAGCTCGGGCAGGAGAAGATGCCGTTCTCGCTGACGGATGCGGACTTCGCGCTATGGCTACCATCTCCACAGGTGTGGCAGGTGCGCCTCGACGGCAAGCCGACGCGTACCGACTCGAACATCGGCGACCCGGGCACAGTGCGCGTGGAGGGCTCGCTGCAGCGCGCCTCGCGCATGCAGGATGTGCCCGTCGATCTGCATGCGATGTGGTACGACGCACCGCTGGGCGAGGCCAGCAAGCTGGTCTCCGGCAACGATCGAGGCTGGCGCGGCACACTGCACGCCGACGTCTGGCTGCAGGGTCCGCTGGGCTCCGCAGCGTTGAAGACGAAGACCACGCTCGTCGACCTGCGCCGCGCGGACTTCGTGCCGGCGCGACCGCTGGATGAGTCGGTAAGCTGCGCGAGCAGCGCCGATCTAGCCACTGTTCAACTCACGAATGTGACGTGCACCATGCCGATCGATAATGCAGCGCCGCTTCAGATCGCTGCTCCGCAGATGGACCTCACGGCTCCGCAAGCTGCGCAGGCGACGTTGCAGGCGCAAAAGCTTCCGCTGGAGTGGGTGTTCGGTTGGATGCGACTCTTCTCCGCACGCATTCCGCCTGAGCCGAATGTCCAAGGTACGGTCGATGCCAATCTTGTGCATTTTGCGCAGGCCCCTGTGACCGACTGGAGCGGCACTGTCGCGCTGACGATGCCGGTTCCTGCGCGCCGTGCCAATGGCGAATTCGTGCCCGTGAATGGCACCACGAGCACGACGCAGCAACAGTTTGAGGCCACGGTCAATTCGACGGGCAACGGTTGGACCGCGATGCTTGCGCCCACACCCGTCCGCCTGGGACCGGGAGCCGAGTTGATGCTCAGTGGGCAAGCCTCACCAACGGGCTACAGCTTCACGCTCGCAGGGCAGGCAAGCACTGCGCAACTCGCCAGCGTCACACACGCATTGCCGCAGACTCGCTGACGACTCTGGCGTGATCGCGTCTAAGGGCTCGATTGCGGCAGACGCAATTCATTCGGTGGCGCTCTCGTGCACGCGAGTGCTGAGCGGCGGCCAGGTATGCTCCGCACCTGCGCCACCGCCGCGACATCCTGCGAGGCGCAACGTTCGTTGCGCAAGTAGCAATCAGTCCTTACGGATGACGACAGTGCGCGTGTGCGTGCTGGGTCCGGCCTCTGGTGTGCTTCCGTCGTTGACAATGACGTCCGTCGGCGCGCTTTCGACGACGACACGCTCGGTCGTATTCGAGAGACCTGGAACGCGAATCCGTTTTGTCGTACTCGAAGTGCCGGAACGAATCATCAGTGGAACTTCTACTGCGGCGGCCCCCGCATTGTGCACAGTTACTGCGACGAGCCAGCTCTGTGCCGTGACCAGTGCCCGCAGGCAGTTCACGTGGCGTCACGTCTACTATGCTGAGCGACGGCAATCCACGGTCGTGCAGTACCCAGTCGTTGAAGAACCACGCAAGGTCTTTGCCGCTGGTCTTCTCCAGCAACGCCTCGAACGCTTGCGCCTGTGCTTCGGCGGAGTCATTGCCGGGCTTCTGCGTGCGCCACGCAGTCAGCGCGAGTTCCAGCGGCTGCTCGCCCACGATGTCGCGAAGCATCCACCAGACGGCCGCGGCCTTGCGCCGAAAGAACAGCTCGTCGTAGGCCGTGATCAGCGGCTGACCGACGACGGCATTCGCGCTGCTCGGAAGAGCTCGCAGTCTCGGCGGGGGCATTGGCCGCAGCGTCACTCAGCGTGTCCGCAGCCGCAACGGGCTGCATCATGGCATCCAGTTGTGCAATCGCAACATCACGTCCCTTCTCACGCTCTATCCAGAGCAGTGAGAAGAACTCCGCGAGACCTTCGTCCATCCACGGCTGGCCCGTCTGCACCCACGCATGCGTGAGGCTGTGCGCGAGCAACGGTGCAGACGTCGACGCAGCGAGCGTGCCGACCGGAGCGACGAGCAGAGGGCCGTCCTCGAACGGCTGCCCTGCGTGATCGATGATCGTGAGCGCCGTCAGCGGATGAGGACCCAACCACTGTTGCATCAGCGGAGCCACTCGCTCGGCGGACTGCGCGAGAAGAGGAAGCTCACGATCGTCCGCGCTTTCGACGGCGAGCATCGGCGGTCCGCTCGTGGCAGGCTTGCTCTGTACCGACGACGGCGCCAGGCAGCGGAGCGATCATGCTTTCCGGCTGCGCGATCACAAAGAGGCTCAGCGGACGTGCGCCGATCGGTTCTGCAGGGAACGTCGCTGTGGCGATGCCACTGCCGAAGGCAATCGGTGCGTCCGCGTTGTCCTGCAATGCGGCGAGAGGGCTGGCGGCGGCCGCAGAAGTACGCAGCCGTCGGCGCCTCGCCGCTGAACTCGACGCTGAGCCGGAGACTCACAGGCGTACTTGCTTGTTGCGAGTCGTTCGCGACCGATCGCCGGAAGCAACGTGCCGTCCTGCAGGAAGAGCTGCGGCGCTGCAACCGGAAACCACAGCACGTTTCCGAAGCCGCGCAGCGCGATTCCATCCGCTGTAATCGCATCCCAGTCGGTCTGGAGCGCCTGCGAAGACGGCGCACCGAGGCGCTCGAGCCGTTCCCCGTTCGCCGCGATTGTGCCCGAGTAAAAAGTGTCGAGAGTCACGCTCTCATTTGGCGCAAGAGGCTTCGGCAGCGTGAGGATCAGCTCGCGCGCGCGGCCCGTGTGGTCGGCATCAGTATCGAGCGAGATGTTGCGCGAGAGGAAGCGCGCTTCCCTGCACCGACGCGCTCTGCCACGTAAGCGTCGAGGAGATCTGCAGAGCGATGCGGGGCAGCGGATTCTCACTCGCGTTGCGCAAAGTCAGCCGTGCACGTCCGGTGAGCCGCGAGGCTGCCGGCACGATGCGGATGTCAAGGTCATAGCGCGTGATGCGAATGGCAGCGCGGTCAGCATCGGTGAGTTGCGCCGTCGCGTTCGGCGAAGCCTGTTTCTCCGTTTCGGCTGGCTGTTGATCGGGCGCTGCGGGAGCATCGCCGTGGCTCTGGTAGAGCACCTTACCGTGCGGCGTCGCGTGGACTCAGGCTGCTGCGTTGCGGGTGCCGGTGTTTGCGTCTGCGGCGAAGGAGCGGAGTTCTGCGCAGAGAGTCTGCGAAACAGCGACACACGCGAATGCAAGAAGCAATGCGCCACACACACGACGATAAAACAGATTCACGATCCCAAACCTTTGCGGGGCCTCTGCGGTTTGGACTCCGTCGGCGCAGGAACAGCACCAGCACGCCGTTGCCGCATCGCCTCGTACATCACGACCGCTCCGGCAACCGATACATTCAGCGAGCTGACGCTGCCGGCCATCGGAATGCGCAGCAGGAAGTCGCAGGTGCGCTTGACCAGGTCATGAAGCCCGGCGCCCTCGCGGCCCAGCACCAGGCAGCAGTCCTGGCGCAGATCAAAGTCGGTGTAGTCCGGCGTGCCGCGCTCATCCAGGCCAACGATCCAGATATGCTCCTTCTTCATCTGCTCCAGCGCGCGCGTCAGGTTCGTTACCCGGGCGATGCGCACGTGCTCCGACGCGCCAGCCGAGCTCTTCGCGACGACCGCGCTCAAGGGGCCGACCGCCGCTCCGGCAGAAGCACCCCGTGATGCCCGGCGCCGTCGGCCGAGCGCAGCAGCGCGCCCAGGTTGTGCGGATCCTCCACGCCGTCGAGCGCGAGGAAGAACCGCCGCCCGGAGGCATCCGGCGGGGCCGCCAGCAGGTCCTCAAGCTCCAGCAGCCGCCGTTCGCGCAGAAAGGCCGACGATCACCCTGGTGCATCTCCGTGCGGACCTGCCGGGTCAGCTGCTCGCGGGGTTCGGAGGCCACCCGGACGCGGGCAGTCCGGGCAAGTTCCAGCAGCTGGGCCAGCCGGGGGTCGCGGCGGCCTTCGCGCTCGCGGGCAACCGAGATGTGGTCAACAGCCTCCGGGCGGGCGCGCAGCGCCTCCTCCACCGGGTGCAGACCGTAGAGAACCTCCATCTCCCCAGTGTACGGGGCCGCGGCGGGGGCGAGGATTCCCGCGAAAAACCGCTTTCCTCGCCTTCGCGAGGCACGGTATCCTAAGGAGCATAGGAAGGTAGTTTTCCGGACGCATCGCGACTTTTTGCGCCGGATTCGCGTCTTTGAACAAAGTGAAGACCTCTGTCATCCTAACCGCCGAAGCCGTCAGGCAGATTGAGCGTGAGAACGCTGCGATAGCTCGCGGCCTGAAGCGGCAGGATCCGGAGCTGCTCGATCGTCTCATCGAGACCTATCAGCACCGGCTGATGCGCTACCTCATGTTCCTGACGAACAAGCGCGAGGTGGCCGAGGACCTCTTCCAGGAGGTCTGGATTCGCGTGCTCAAGCGCGGATCGCAGTACAACGGAAAAGCGCGGTTCGACACCTGGATCTTCACCATCGCGCGCAACCTCGTGATCGATCTCTCGCGCAAGCGCACCATGGCCTCGCTGGACGAGATGCGCGAGGGCGGCGAGGACGAGCGCCCGTTTGAGATCGCACAGGAAGGTCCCTCGCCACTCGAACAGTTCCAGGGCCGCGAGGATGCCGCCGAGCTCGCCGCCGTCATGCTCACGCTCGAGCCAAGCTATCGCGAGGTGCTCACGCTGCGCTTCCACGAGGAGCTCTCGCTCGAAGAGATCGCGTCGTCACGCGCGCTCCGCTCTCGACCGTGAAGTCGCGTCTGTATCGTGGTCTTGCGTCGCTGAAGCCGCGCCTTCTACATCTGCGCGGACAACGCAACAGTGAAGATCATCATCATGTTCATCGTTCGGAGGTGCGTTCGTGAACGCTCTGCCCAACGATCCGCAGGATGTTCTGCGGGCCGCACGCCTGCACGGCGCCGCGCGCGCCCAGGTGGTCAACCGCACGCATCGCGTCGTGCGCGAGCAGGCACTCACCATGCGCGAGCATCGATCGCGCAAGCGCAGCCTGTGGGCTCCGGTCATCATCTCGCTCCAGCCTGCTGCTGATCATCTGCTACGCCGTCTGGGGCATGATGGACGGCTACGACATCACGCCGACCGGCATCCCCGACGCCAGCGACCAGATGATGATTCTGCTGCTGTGGTCGCTGCCTGTGACGGCCTTCCTGCTTGGTCTTGTCTGGATCCGCCGCGGCCGCAACCGCGCGAATAATGAGGTGACCCAGTGATGCCCTGGACCACATCTCCTCAGACAGAGGCCGCTTCGGCAGGTGATGACGAGCTGCGGATGATTCCGCGCTGGTCGATGGCGCTGGCCGTCGTCCTGTTCATCGCGATGCAGTATCTCTTCCACGGCGTGCTTCCGCATCACCGCCATGAGATGTTGCCCATGCGCGTGATGATGGGCTACACCTGGGGCGCGCTCGTGGCCAGCTATGCTCTGCTGCTGGGCTATGTGAGCCGTGACTCGAAGCGCCGCGGCATGTCTCCCGGACTGTGGATGCTGGTGTGCGTCGTGCTTCCGGGTGGAATCGGCGCAGTGGTCTACTTCATGCTTCGGCAGCCGATTCTCTCACGCTGCCCGAACTGCTCGACCACACTGACCGCAAGCTATAACTTCTGCCCACAGTGCCAGTTTCAGCTGGCTCCCGTGTGCGGACGCTGCCACCGCGGCGTGAAGATTACGGACGTCTTCTGCACGCAATGCGGCCACGACCTTGCGCAGGACGGCGCCCCTTCCCGGCTGCGCGCCTACAGCGATTGAAGAGTGAATAATGAGTAGTGAATAGTGAATAATGCAAAGGCACTCGATTGCTTCCGGCATTCGCCCGTGAAGATGTAACCACTCGATGCCGTAGTCTTATTCACTATTCACTTCCTTTCATGCCCCTTACAGCGCTGATCATCGACGACGAACCACTGGCACGGCAGGAGTTGCAATATCTTCTCGACCGTGACGGCGACGTGACAGTTCTTGCACAAGGATCAAACGGCATCGAGGCCGTCGAGCTCATCCGCACGCACAAGCCGGACGTCGTCTTCCTCGACGTGCGCATGCCTGGTCTGGACGGATTCGCCGTGCTCAAGAAGCTGATGGCGCTGGACCGCAAGGCGCGGTTGCCGCAGGTTGTCTTCGCTACAGCCTTCGACCAATACGCGGTGAAGGCATTCGAAGTCAACGCGGTCGACTACCTGCTGAAACCGTTCGATAGCAAGCGGGTTCTCAAGACCCTTGAGAAGGTTCGCGCGCGTGCAGCCGGAGAAGGACGCGATGCCGTCGTCGAGCCGTACGAGGCACCTCCAGCGGATCCCTCACACTCCCAAGCCAAGTCCGGACATCATGCGACTGTAGTCCATCACCGCAAGGAGCAGGGCGCGGCTCGCAATCGCCTCTGGGATGCGGCCGAGGCGAAACTCGATGCGCTATTGCGCATGGTCGAGGAGCAGGCGACAGCCATTGGCGATCGCGTGTCGCATGCGACGCGGCCGACCGATGAAACGAGCGAGTCGCGGCGCTCCGGCAAGGTCGTTCTCAAGGCGCAGAGTCGTCTGCTGCTCGTCGATCAGCGAGACCTCTGCTTCGCCTCCATCGACGAAGGCCGCATCACGGTCGTCACCAAGACGCTCGAAGGCGAATCCAACGTACGCACACTTGAAGAGCTGATGGACCAGTTGGACCCGGACCAGTTCTGGCGAGCGCACCGCTCCTATGTCGTCAACATCGAGCACATCCGCGAGGTCGTGCCATGGTTCAAGTCCAGCTACCAGCTGCGAATGGACGACCGCAAGAACACCGAGATCCCCGTAAGCCGCTCGCAGACACGCCGTCTGCGCGAGCTCTTCAACCTTTAGTGATGATCGAAGCGTTTAGCCATGAGTGGAGCCTTCAGCCGTGAATGAAGCCCGCGAGAGACGCATCATTCATTGGCTCGTGCGCAGCGCCGTTACGATCTTTGCGATCGCCCTGCTGATCTACCCTGCTGACTGGGTCGTGTGGAAGGCGCAGACGCTCTTCGGCGGCGGCATGGGCTCCGTGAAGGTTGGCCGCTTCACCGTTGCAGAGCTCAAGGGCAACAAAGAGGAGTATTACCCGGAGGGCACCGACACCATTGCGTGCAGTCGGTCACTCTTCCCGCAGGGTGGAAACAGCGCCTGCTGGTGGCTTCGCCGCCACCCGCAGATCATCGAGCGCTACTGACTCAAGGTGCCAAAGGATATCCGTGCCGGTTGAAGTTGAAGCGATAGCGCGCGCCAAACATAATAGGTGTCGCCCACAAATGACCGGACGATGTGGCGGGCGTGTCCCAATGCTGAAACTGCACGTCGACAAGCCCGGTGAGATGGTCGGTCAGGCGGTACTCGGCGCCGACTCCGGGCGAGAAGACGTTTCCCGTGCTCTTGAGAATACGGAACTCACCGTCCGGCGAAGGATAGCCACCGTTCTGGTAGTCGATCTGCCCGCGCCCGAGGAGGAAATCACCATAAACGCGCAGGCTGGGAAGGACGTGACGCTCGACCCGGATACCTCCAAGTGCGTTCCTCTGCGCGTCGATATGACCGCCATCGATCGGATAAGTCCCCCGCCCCTCGAGGAACGGGCGGAAGCCATAGTATGAGCGAATGCCGACGTCGACACCGGCGGTAACGCCAAGGTTTTTGCCTCCGCTCAATCCTGTATAGGTTCCGTTGATTCCCCCAAAGGTCGAGATCTCGAACAGCTTGTCCGCTGTCGGCTGAGAGCTCTGTGCGTGGGCGTTCGCCGCGAAGAGCGCAGTGGCAGCGGCCAGGTTCAGTGCGAGATTTCTAAGACGCAATCCTTCTCCTTGTTTCCTTAGAGAATAAGACGATGCGATGCGACGAAAGTGGCGTTTCGGCACCGAATCCCGGCCCTGATTTCCCCATTTGGCCAAGGATTTCAACAGCTTAAAAAGGTGAGCCGATCCCCTTATCGGCAAGGGACCGGCTCAGCGTTAGGTTTGAAGCTGTGATTACGAGGCGCGCCGAAGCACCGCAGGGTCGGCTGCCGCCGGCGTTCCCAGCAATTCATCGAAGAGCGAGCGGTAGTAGACCATCGCCTGGCGGAGATCCTCGGTCGAAGCCCGCCCGCTGCTGTGGCGAACAAAAATATCTCGCGCTGAACGGTAGTTCTGGACGACGACCGGATAGTTCACCGAGATATCGGCAGCGCGCTGATCGAAGTCAGCCATCGGATAGCCGCGCGCATTCATGACGCGGTTGACGAGCCGATCAGCCTCGCTGACGGCCATCGACGGGTCGTCGACGAAACGGCGCTGCACCGCGGCCCACTCATCGGCGTAGGCTGCGCGCTCCGTGGCAGGCAGTTCCCGAATTGTGAGCTTGTGGACGCGGGCCTCCCGCTCGGCCAGCACGGCCTCAGCCTTCGACGCGTTTCCATGCTGTTGAAGCGTGCGCTCGTACTCCGGCCCGAACTGTTGTTTGAGATGCGTTGATCTGTTCCGCCTGCGGGCAATCACAATAGCCGCTATCACGATGATGGCCAGCACAACGATGATGGCTACAAGAACTTTGGGATCCATCGACCTTTATCCCTCCAGTCATTCTTCGATGCAGAATGAGGCGCAGCGCGTGGCACGCGCGCAAAGACTTTTGTGCACGCTGCATCGAAGCTCTTGCGGAGGAACGAGTTCTTGGAGTGCGGCCGGAACTAGTCAGGCTGCCGGCCACATCGCAGCTACAGGTTCGAGGATCGGTTTCCCGTGATAAGTCGAAGAATCAATGTGAGGACGACGGCGCCGATCACGGCAATGACGATCGTCATCATGAAGCCATGAGCTCCGCCGAACCCGATATGTTCGGCGACGAAACCTCCGATGAGTGCGCCAACGATGCCAACTACGATGTCCATCAGCGCACCGTAGCCGCTGCCCTTCATCAGCTTTCCTGTGATCCAGCCCGCGATAAGACCAATGATGATCCACGCAATGATGCCGTGACCCATAGTGAAAACCTCCGGGTAAAGTTTCGATTACGCGGGAAGCCTACCAGAGTGCCACTCAATCTGCACAGGGCAGATTGCAAACGAGTAACAGAGGGCGGGCCGCACAACGCATCTCACTGGAAGGTGCGGATCGCGGAAGACCGGCAGAGCTGGCCGCCCTTCGCATGAATCTTTCACGGGAGTATTCCATGAGCCAGACATTTACAGACGAGCGCCTTACAACGGCCGACATCGCGAACTCTCCGCGGCCGACACAGATTTCGAACGCAGACCACGAATGCAGACCGCGACCCCAATTTCCCTGACCTGCGCAACGAGCCGGTCGCTCTTCCGGCGGAGACGAATGCGACCGCGAGCGAAGGGCATGCTCCATTGTTTCCGGAAAACGAACTGAATGATCTGCGCGGCCGCTGGGACAAGGCGCAGGGCATGTTCGTCGACGAACCGAGAAAAGCGGTTGAGGATGCGGACGCGCTGGTCGCGACTGCGGTGAAACGCATCGCAGAGCTCTTTGCCGATGAGCGCGCAAAACTCGAGAAGCAGTGGGATCGCGGCAGCGAAGTATCCACCGAAGATCTTCGCCAGGCGCTGCGACGCTACAGAGGATTCTTCGACCGCCTGCTGAGCTTCCAGTAGCCTGCTGAACTCACAATAGACGCAACGCGGGGAGGCCCGCCTCCCCGCTCCTCTATGCAACAGCTCGTGGAGGAATAGGCAATTCCGTTGATCAACCTGGATCAGGTTGTGTTGAGGGTCCGACGTCGATAGGCTCTCCGTACTATTTCCACGACAGTACCTGCAAGCGCATAGGTAGCAGCGTTCACAAGAAGTACGAAGTAGAAACTTTGAGGGTGATGGCGACCTAGTGCAATGGGGCAGGTCAGATTCGACTAGCGTCGCTGGAATTCCGTGTGGAGTTGAGGATGTTGCAGAGATGCAGACGGTCCAGAAGACCACCACGAGCGCACCCACGCACGCCCAAATTGCGATTCGGAGTTTCATGTCTAACTCCTCTTCTTCGCCTCCATCATCATCCTACTGAGCAAATCAAATCGGCAAATCGATCTCACTAGAGATTCCCATCTTGACGCTTCTTCTCTGAGGAGCGTAGGTTTCTGTTTCTCATTCAGCGGGTCCTTTCTCAATGATCGAAGTTCGCTTCGATGAAAGGAATTTCCATGCGCATGATGGTGCGGTACACACTTCCCCACGAACCCTTCAACAGCGCGGTACGGGACGGCAGCGCCGGCGCCAAGATGAAGAAGATCCTCGACGAACAGAAGCCGGAGGCAGCTTACTTCATGGCCCACAACGGTCGACGCTGCGCCGTCCTGATCATGGATCTCCCGGAAGCCTCCAAAATCCCGTCCTTCGCAGAGCCGTGGTTTCTTACCTTCAACGCCGACATTGAAGTGGAGCCCGTGATGACGTCGCAGGATCTCGGAGCCGCCGGTCTGGAACAGCTCGGGAAGAAGTGGGGATAGGGTCTCTCTCGATAAGCTGCCAAAAAACAGCGCGATAACTGTCGCATCCCGATTACCTCAGCATTCTTGAGGAAGGCGTATGCTGTCCCCACTGCAAGGGCCCCCACAGGAGAAGACAGCATGGATATCGCGAACGAGTATCCCGTGCGTGCGATCGCTCGGGAATCGGCAGGATGGACCATTGCATTCGGCGTGTTGCTCATCCTTCTTGGACTGTTTGCGCTGATGGCGCCGTTCATTACGGGCGTGGCGGTGGCCGTGATATTCGGCTGGCTGCTGATCCTTGGAGGCATAGCCCACCTGGTCGTGTCATGGCATCTGCGGCACGCCGGCGGCCTCATCTGGGAGCTGCTGATCGGCCTCGCCTACCTTGTGATGGGCATATTTCTGCTCGCCCATCCTGTGGCCGGGCTCGTCGCACTCACCGCGTTCCTCGGCGCCTATCTCCTGATCAAAGGAATCTTCGAGCTCGTTATGTGGTTCGGACTGCGGCGCATCCGAGGCGGCTCATGGCTGTTGTTTGACGCGATCGTTTCGCTGCTGCTGTCCGCGTTGATCTGGATGCATCTGCCCAACTCCGCCACCTGGGTTATCGGAACGCTGGTGGGATTCGGCATCCTGTTCAGCGGAATCTCGCGCCTCGTGCTCGGAATGCACGCGAAGCGGCTGGTCGCGGCCATATAGCCGCGCCAGTCCGCTCACCTAGTCGTTGTCATCGTCAGATCCGGCGGATTGTCGCTGGCGTTGTTAGGGATGCGCCTTAATCCAGCGATGGGCGGTAAGGTCCAGCAAGATGGACACCGCCAGCAGGAACAGAGAGATCGCGAGCGCGCCGACGATCCATTCCACTTCGATCCGGCCCTTGAGCATCAGGTAGTCGAGAATCCCGAAGACCAGCACGAGCACCGCGGCCTCCGCGAAGAAAGCGGAGCATCGCCGCGAAACAATGGAAACAAGATCGAGGTTCACCCGGGGCGTCTGCCCGGGCTTCAAGCCCGGCTGCGCAAGATGGAGGGAGCGGGTCGGATCAGTGGCAGGAGATGAGCCCGTTGCGGGGCGAGCAAGTCGATTGTGAAACATAAGGCACCTTGGTTTTGCTGCTGATTCCAGTCTGCTCCCTCGCCCGTCGCCAGGCCAAGTCAATTTCCGATAAATCGTTGATTCTCCATATACTTATGCATAAAGATTCGGGCCCCTTGCATAAAGTTTCACCGGTCGCCCCACTCACAATCGAGCGCAGACGCGCCACACCAGACGACCGCAACGGTCAGTCTGGTGTGGTGGTACGTCGGACGACGGGGTTCTTGGGCTTGCCGGTTACTTCACCGACTTAATCGTCAGGGTGCCATTGTCGACCGTAGCGTCGACAGTCACCTTGTCACCGGCATGATCCTTCAGCATGTCAGGGTCGAAACCGGATAGACCTTCCCATTGACGACCAGCACCGCGGGTGACCCACCTTCGATGCACTTCTTCGCGCATGCGGCGTGGTCAGCGCTGGATACCTTGGCAGGATCCTTGGCGCACATGGCGTCAGAAACCCATCCTGTAAACGACTCGGCGAGAAGCGGTGCAGCGGTAAAGGTTAGGGCGAGTGTTGCGAGGGGCGGCGATTCGTTTCACAGATGCCTCCTACAGCTTTGATGGGCGGAATTATAGACCTCAAACGTTGGCGGGGTTGTCACGCAATTGACGCCGCAACGGCGGTTTGTGAGACTCACCGATATGCAATACGGCGGCCCGGTGGAATACGCGCACGAGCGAAGAATCCGCGAGTGGAACAAACCTCACTATCGACTGGCACACTGGCCCATCTGGATCTGGGTGTTCTACCTTGTGCCCGGCCCGCTCACCTTTCGCCTCTTTGCCGGCGATGTGGGATGGCCGAACCTGGCATGGCTTGTGGCTGTACTCGCAGGAACAGGCACGGCAGGTCTACTCGGGCAATTGCCGGGTGTCGAACCTCGCCCCTGCATCCTGCGCTTCGATGAAGAAAGGCCAAATCCGATGTACCGGCGGGTCTGCTACACCTTCGCGTGGAGCGCACTGCTCACCTTCGCGGCGATCAACATGCTCGCTCTAACGATTGCGAGCGCAACCGGCGTGTGGCGCATGAAGCAGCTCTACCAGTGGGCCTACGCTCCGGCGTGCATCATCGTCGTGATCGCTGGAGTCGCAGGCTTATTGCCTCGCGCTGGATTCTCGACAAAGGGCGAGGGTACCGAGCGCAGATACTTCTACACGGCAGTATGGAGCGTAACCACCGCGCAGACCCTGCTGCTTGTCCTATGGAAAGCTTTGCCTCTGAACCGAAAGACCGCCGCCATCAAGCTTGGGTTGTTCGCCGCGACTCTGGTTGTAATGGGCATCGCAGGACTTCGTGGAAGACTTCTGCGCACCCGTCCGATCGTCCAGGCGAGCTCATCATTGCCGACTCGAGCCGTCGCCCGGCGCCCCGCCACGATGCTGCGAGTCACGCCGGGCGTTTTCTGAGAGAACGTGTCCGAACACGCACCGGAGAATGGCGTGAGTGGCAAGGCCGCTGAATTGATCGAGGTTCGCGAAGCGGATGGTCGGGAAACGGCCGGCGATCGCGCCGAAGAACTCTAGCTGTGGCGATCGCGGTTCGCTTTCGCTGCCTTGGCTGATTCTTTCGCCTGCTTGTGGCGTTGCTTCTTGAGGGACTTTCGGTACTTTTCAGCGTCCTTGTGCTGGTGGTTGTAGTCCGGGTGGGCATTGGCCTGGGCGAACCCGCGGACGGGAAGGCGAAACGAAGACTGCAAGCAACAAGAGGCAAATGCGAGTCGTTTTCACAGGCTCACCAACGCAAGATAAATGCTTTGGCGGAATACTACACCGGCCCTTTGCCTTTTGCACAAAGTGTTCATGAGAAATCAGTTAGACCTGACCGTATGGGCTGCTGCATTATGCATCGAACCGGCCGCAGCTCGGCGAGTGTTCCGCCTGCGTTTATCGCGCACGGTTCTGTCATTGCAGTGCTGAGGCAGCCTGTCCGGTAGTTTTACCAGTTTTGACACGAGGATTCTCGAAATAGGGTGAGCGTGACGGTTACGCACACCGCGAGTGCTTCGGTCGCACGGAGCCAAGCTTGCATGGAAATGGAGAGGTTTTTGGTGATGAAAAAGACTGCAACAGTCGCCCTGATGAGCATCGCAATGGTGCTCCCAACCTTCGCTCAAAACAAAATTGATGATCGCCTGGGCGATTCGGCCGAGGTTCTGCGAACAGATCCTCTCGAAACCCGATGAGATTCCGCGGCAGCTTCTCAACCGGGCACGGTGTGTGCTGGTCTTCCCCTCCGTTAAGAAGGTCGCAGTCGGAGTTGGGGGAACGTATGGCCGCGGCGTCATCCTGTGCCGCACCGGAGCCAATATGACCGGACCGTGGTCGGCTCCGGCGATGTACAAGCTGAACGTAGGCACCCTCGGCGTTCAGCTCGGCAGCTCCAGCACAGATTATGTGCTGCTTGTCCAGACCAAGGTAGGCGCGGAGAAGATCCTCTCCGGCAAGCTGAAGCTGGGCGCGGAATGCAGTGCGGTGGCGGGACCGACGGGAGCCAAGGCACTCGGTGCGAACGACCGAACGTCGACGTCCTTACCTACTCGAGGGCGAAGGGTGGATTGTTCGCAGGCGCTTCGCTGGCTAGCGCAGGTCTGGATACGGATGATGACGCCAACAAGTCGGTGTATGGCAAACCGATCACAGCGACGGAGATCGTTCGTGAAGGAGCCGTGAAGCCGACGCCGGCGGGCGAGCGGATCGTCGGCGTCCTGAAGAGTGCAACGCCGAAGTACAGCGGCAGCTAATCACCGCATGTGCGAATCGCCGAGAACTCGGCGATTCGCCTAAGCTCCCTTCCCGCCTTCTCCGTGCGCCACGTGACCGCGTACCGGAGAAGGCGGGATGTGTTTTTACAAGGAATCACCGCAGAATTACCCTTGCGCGGTCGTGGGCGAGCGTCCGGTTGCTCCGTCTGCCATCCTTGGCGCTTACAGGTGGTCAGGCGCAGCTGACCGAATTTGTTGCTCAACGGTTGTTCCTGGCACCACACCGATCCCAATCCAACAAATCATTCTGAAAGTGATGCTGCTCAAGGTCTTATCGCGCGAGTGGTTTTGCACGCGCCGATTCGACAAACGAGTTTGACTCGTCCTTTCAGGGTCCGGCTTGCACGGTGTTCTAGAATGTATAGGTTAGGCGGGTTTTGCCAGCTTTTCGAGCCGTGGGCCGGAGGCAACGGGAATGTTTGAATTCAATCAGCGAAGCAAAGGGCCCGTCACGCCCACTGTTTTGCACTCGTTCGAACCATCCTCCATGGGATCTGACATTACCCACGCGTCCTTCCTGGTCTGGGGTGAACACTGCATAGAATGTGCGGCGCCCTCTTGTTTCCAGACGTGCGACCTGTATGACCCGCGTCCAGATCTCCGCTGCCGAAGGTTTGATTCAGGTCCGATCGTCCGTAGCGATCTGAGCGGCGGCCGTGGCCCGGGCGTAGAAATCCGATTCAAAAAATGGGCCAAACTCGAGACGCGCGGCAACATCGGGCTTCTTGATGTCAGGTCCCTTCGCTATCTCGAGAGCGCCACGCTCGCTGCCGCGAAGATAGTCAGTCCTATAGGCCGCCTGATTCACAAGATGACCGGAGACATCCGTTGGAGCTTTGCGCACCAGGCCCTGACGGAGCGAATGGGGCGATACCTTCAAAGTCGAGCGAAGGATGCGCCCGTGCGGCCGGACCATTTCCTGCTTGAAGTACTGAATCCTTCCGATGAGACGCAGGCCGTGCAACTCAGCTTCACGCCTTCGGCAGAAGAGCGCAAACACAATAATCCGCTGATACAGATTCTCCCGACATATAAGAAGCGTCTGACTCTGCCGCCGGGTTACTCCTGCCATCGCGTGCCTTATGCCGATCTGGTTTCGGTTGTAGAACGCGGCCATGCGTTCGACGCGGCCATAACTCCCGATGGTGAGTCCACGCCGACATTGATCTTTCTCACCGCCGATTTTGTGAGGCTGAAGCAGACACCGAAGCCGGCTACAAATGGCGCCGCGGCGCCTGCGGTCAAAGAGATTAAGTGCGTCGTGTGGGATTTGGACAACACGATCTGGCGCGGCGTGCTGGCTGAGAATGATGAACTGCAACTCCGCAGCGAAATACCGGAACTGCTTCGCCTTCTCGATGAGCGGGGAATATTGCTGAGCATTGCGAGCAAGAATAATGCCGACGCGGCGCTTGAGGCGCTTGAACGATTTGGCATCAAGGAGCTGTTCTTATACCCACAGATCGGTTGGACTCCCAAAGGCCAGGCCGTTGCCAACGTAGCGCGCTCTCTGAATATCGGCATCGATAGCCTTGCGTTCATCGATGACAATCCTTTTGAGCTCGAAGAAGTTCATAGGATGAATCCCGAGGTACTTTGCATCAACGCCAATGAGATTGATGACTTGGGATTGCATCCTCGGTTCCAGGGAGGCAACAGTCACGATGCCCGGTTGCGCCGGTCAATGTACAAGACGGCGATCGAGAGAGAATCTGCAGAAGCGAGTTTCAATGGCGATTACTTCGCATTCCTGAAGTCCTGTGAAATCGTCCTCGATGTGGACGAGTACAGCGACTCGGATCTGGAAAGAGTTTCAGAGCTCGTTCAGCGCACGAATCAATTGAATTTTTCGGGAACGAAATACACGCGGCAAGAGTTGGATGGTTTCATCCTGAACTCGGAACTGCATAAGTTTGTTTTGAAGTGCAGCGATAAGTTCGGTTCCTACGGAACGGTCGGATTTGCCATGGTACGAACGACCGGCGCAATGATCCTCGTTGAGGACTTCATGTTGTCCTGCCGAGTTCAGTCCAAATTTATCGAGCAGGCTTTTCTTCAGTGGCTGCGCGACTATTTTTCGATGCCCCACGCCCCAATTGAGGTTAAGTTCCGCGCAACCTCGCGGAACGGTCCGGCAGCTCAAGTGCTGGACTCTCTCGGCTTTCTACAACCCGGAGATAACGGAAGACGCCATCTTCCCGGCGAAAAAAGCCTCGTGTGCGACTTCATCACAACGAGTAAGCTCACCGTCGAAGAGATAAGTTCCTGAGGGTGCCGGTTAGTACAGATTCTGCTCTCTATCAAGGCACCCGTTCGTTTTTCGAACGATTCACCGCTATCGGATGAATTGCCTCACGCGCCGGCGCAGGCCGGTCTTCTCCAGAACATACAAGGTCGCCGAGGTGATTTTCCTGAAGAGAAAGTCCATGGAGATATACGTCAAGCTCTTCACGCTGGGCCGGAAGACGAACAGGTTGCAGCAATCAACGCTTCTTGTGGCGAACTGACGTTTGTGCTGCCCTTCTCCCTCTTCAAAGTCGAATGCCCGGAATCGCTTCTCCGCAAAAAGCTGTTCAAAGACGAGGTACTGAAGCACGGTGCCTGGAGAGTGAGCACGAAAATCCGGGTCGTAGCCAAGCAGGTCATAACGAAGGATGCCATCGCTGGCCGGACAGTACAGATAGGCCACCGCATTGCCATTGAAGTAAAGGATGTAGGCGCGGACCTGATCCTTCTCGGCCAATGCCATCATCTTCTGCCTGAATTCCGGGCTGTCAGGTAGGCCATGATCGAGCAAAGTCTCCTGGTAGGTGCGCATGGAGAGCTGGCGTGCCTGAGCGTGAAAGTCGGCCATTTCCTCCGGAGATCTGAACTCACGAAAGCAGTCCGGTCCGGCAAGGTCTACAAATTTCCTGACCTTGCGCTTCAGAGTGCTTTTCGACTTTGTGCCGAAGCTACTGAGATAGGTCTCGAAGTCTCCTTCGAAGTCGGTGAGATATCGCGGGAACCTGCTTGGCGAGTAGTAGATCTTGCCTCGCTCTGTCCAGAGCACGCTATGTTTCTCAGCGTTGCAAGGTATCGAGGGAAAGATCCATACTTCAGAACTGCCATCGGATAGATCAACAGGAAACTTCAATTCACCGAAATGGTCGGTGCATGCACTCGCGCGGAACGAGATGCGGTACAGGGGTTTCGGCCCAAAGTTGACCGATAGTCTTGCAGTTTCTTCAGCGAAGTTCATTATGGCCGAATCCTGGCAACTGCCTGACTGAACAAGCGGGCACCGGTATTGAAGAGATTTCCTTTGATATCCGGAACCCGGTCAGCCGAGTTACGAAGCACGAGGTCGGAAAATCCAACCGTGCGAAAGCGATCACGATTTGTAGAGAGGAACCTGCACAAGCGTTCAAACCGGTCGACAACCCGCTGGCGAATCATAGGAGATTTATTTGCACTCCAGCGATTGGCGACCATTTCAAAAGAGTGCGACACGATGACGGCGAACTCCCATCCCTGACGTTCTGCTCTCTCCAGAGCGAGGGACATCTCCGCGAAGCTGACTGCACAGAGCTGGGCTGGCCGCATGTGTGAGGGTCGGTCTTCAAACACAGTTACAGGCAACTCCCGGACGGAGCCGAACTGCGTGACCTGTCCATACGAGCGAGGCGTGGGCAGATGGAGATGCGCATTTTCGTAGCAGGGGTTGAAGCTCGAGTCATAGCGAACGTCACATTGCTCCAATGCCGCCAGGGTGTCGCTATTTGCGGCGAATCCGCCGGCACGGAATGCAATCGGCGTCGGCGCGCCCGCAGCTTCCAACTGCTGTTTCGCGAAACGGATAATTTCAACCTGTTCCTCGAGAGGAAACTCCCGGAGAAGATGGCTTCGGTAGGGCAAGCCGAGCGCCGGAACGTAGGGAAGCCATTCCGTGTGAGGATGAAGCTGCACCTCGTGCCCGCCGGCGAGGATGCTGGAGACAATTTGCTTCAGGGGGGCCGGGCCCACGTCCGGACACCCGGAGAACAGACTCTCGACCATGAAGTTCGCCTTCAGACCGTGCTCGGCGAAGACCTGCAACTGGTAGTCGAGGCCGACTTCCCTGCCATCCACCTTTCCGTAGACGTCGCGCGCAATATCCCGCTGCAGCCGGTCAGTCTTCCAATCCTTGAGGATCGGGTACGTCTCGGTGTCTATCGTGATAAGGATCTGAAGCATCGGTTCACAGTATGAGACGCACTTTATTCAGGTCAATTGACAAGACGAACTACACCACCGTAACACTCCCGGCCAAATTTTCTGGCCGCTCGACGTCACAGCGCCGGTGGCTGGGCTGATGCGCGATAAGCGGCACGGGTGGACACCCCCTCCCCCCGGTATTTTGTGCAAAGTCTAGAGCCGATTGGTGTTAGGGGTGTACTTTGTGCAACGCTATGCTAAAGTCTCTGGAATCATGGACTTAAATGCAAAGTCTTGGATTCAGGGGAGTTAACGGGGAGGGGGTCACTTTTTCCTGATGCGTTCGCCGCTACTTGGTGCGGTCGTAGACGGTGGTCTGGTTGAACTGTTTGCCGTCCTTTGTTTTGGTGACGCACTTGTTGGTGAACTTCTTCTTGTCGGCGCTGAGTGAGAAGTCGCAGGTCATAACGCTGCCATCCGGATTGGTCTGAACGGCGACATCGGTGGCGGCGTTGGTGGAGTAGGAGCCGGGTATCCCGATGAAGGGCTTCGGGGTGCCGTTGGCCGGGCCGCTCCAGGAAAACTTCCAGTTCTTACCGTCGCCGTCGACCATGTTGTCGGACCATTTGGCCCACTTTTCGGTGTCCATGGTCATGACGAAGACGTCGCTCTTCATGGAAGGGCCGCCTCCGAAATCGGACTCCCCGAGGTTGAGCGTCCAGGTGCTGGGCGTGGCCATGTGGGTGTGCGCGGCGAAGGCAAAGGGTGTGAGTGTGGACGCGAGAAGGACGGCGGACACACGGAGTGTGGATGTGAGCATTGAGCTCTCCTGATAGTGAGGAATATTGGGCTGGCCGAAGGTCGGTCCACTATACGCTTCGCGGAGAGAGGGTGGCACGGTTAGCGGCTGTAGTCGCGCTGTGCCCCGCAACCCCATCCGTGCGCGATGAAGCCGCGTACGGGTGGGGCACCTTGAGGCCGCAGGCTACTGCTTGTCGTAGACGGAGGTACTGGAGACCTTTTTGCCGGAGGAGTCGGTGGTGTGGAGGGTGACCGTGCGGGTTTTGCCGTCCGCCGAAACGACAACGCGACCGGTTGTGTTGACCTTGCCAGCCTTTTTCATGGTCATGGACAGGGTGTGAGCGTTGACCTGGGTGTAGGCGCGCGTGTCATCCATCGATGAGCCGGTCATCGGATAGTCTTTGCCGTCGAACTTGCCCGTCCACTCGGTGTGAGTCGGGGTGCCGGCGACGGTGCCATCGGTGGTCACTTTGACCTTGTCCCCCTGGGATTCATAGGTCACGGTGTCGCTCTTAATGGTTCCGGCGGGGATGTTTGACTTGGCTTCGTTGAGTTTCCAGGTGCCGTCCATGGGGCTCTGGGCGAACGATGCAGCCGCTCCGGCGAAGAGTAGCGCCGAGGTAAGGATGAGGGCTCGTGCTTTCAATGTAGTTCTCCTTTTGATTTGAGACGAAATCGGGCCCTGTTCTCCAACAGCGGAGAACTATACACGTTGCGATTCGTCAGTCACAGGAAGATTCGGCGGTCGCTCGGTTCACGGAGTATGCTTCGCAGCATGATCATTGTCTCGGTTATCTACCCAAAGAATGGCGAGTCGCAGTTTAACCATGAGTACTACGTGGAGAAGCACCTGCCGCTGGTGTGGGCGCGTTGGGGAGGGATGGGATTGTCGAAGCTGGAGGCGTTGCGGGGCGTGGGCTCTCTGGATGGAGGCGCGCCCGGGGCTGAGCTGATTGCGTTGCTCAGCTTCGATTCGATGGAATCCATGCAGGCTGCGCTGGCCGCGGCTGGAGCCGAGGTCGTGGGGGACATACCGAATTTCACGAACGTTCAGCCGGTGATTCAGATCAATCGGCCTGCGGTTGGGTGAGGTCCGGGCGGCGCGTTCTGCCCTGCCGGGTGCCCCATTCATGCGCGGCTTCATCGCGCATGGGGGGGTTGCGCATGGGTGGGGTTCAGTGCTCGTTCCCGGCGATTCCACGTCCATTCCGACTCGATCTCTACTCGACCTGGCTCGCCGGTGAGGTAATGTCTGAAGCTGCTCCAAGGCCAGTCCTCGGGCCTCTCGACCAAGCCTCGCTCAACCGGATTGCGGTGAATGTACTTCAGCTTCTCGATCCGCTTCTTGTCAGTTAGCAGGTTGAAATCGTAGTAGCGGACTTGCCAGAACTGCTCCCGGTTGCCCTTGAGTCGCTTCGAGGTCTCGCCTTTCAGGATGCTAAGGGTAGTGGATAGCTTCTGCAGTTTCGGTTCGGTAAGGAGCAGGTGTACGTGCTCGGGCATGATCACGTAACCGAAGAGGAAGAACTGATGCCGCTGTCGAACGCGTTCGAGGATTTCTTCGAAGGTGATACGGGAGTGGTCGTTGTTCAGGAATGGGAGCCGATGGTAGCAACTGAAGGTGATGAAGTGGTAGTGACCCTCAGTCTGGTATCGCTTCAGTCGGCTCGGCATGAGGTCATCGTATCGTCAGACATCGTTCACCCCACCCGTGATACCCCACCCGTGCGCGATAAAGCCGCGCACGAATGGGGCACCCAGAATGTGGTGGTCACGGGTGGGCCACCCGCCACCCGGGTTGTGGTGAGTCGTCGGTGGGCCACCCGCCCACAAATTACAGATAAGGTCGTGCTACTTACAGATAAGGTCGTACTACATTTCCCGTTGACACGCGGATCTGCTTTCGCTATTTTCTAGCTCCCACCTAGTAGCCCGGAAAGTATCTTACTTGGAGGGTTTATGCGCTTACGCCAGCTTTCTCCTGTTCTCGCGTTTCCTATTCTGCTGATTGCGATTTCCGCGAAGGCCGATCTTGTTACGAACGGCTCCTTCGACTCCGGCACATTGACGGGATGGACTCCTTTCACAACCGTGAATGGCACAAATGGGAGCGGGTTGCCGACTGTCACGTCTTTCAACACGACGGGAGGCGGTGCAAGCAACGCCGCTGAGTTCGACGTTGGCGAAGTAAATTTTGACAGCACGCCTCAAGGCGGAGGTCTCTCACAATCGATCGTTGTCGCTGTGGGTGGCACATATATATTGACTGAGTTGTTTGCGTCGCTGGATGACGCAAGTGGACAGGTCAACGCCGATGCGGGAACTTTTTCCATTCTGATTGATGAACGACCGTCGCTACGCAGAGTCTCGGCGCCTTTGGGAGCGCCGGCGAAACGCTCAGGGGTAGTTTCGATGAATCTGAACTTCTCGCTCCCGGAACCTATACCTTTGCAACGCAAATCACGCGAGACTTCATCGCTAACGGAGATGGAACCCCGACGGAATACGTAGACAATATTTCCCTGAATGCCGCTACTCCTGAACCGAGCAGCCTGATGCTGCTGGGCAGCGGCCTGCTGGGTATGGCAGGAGTTGCGCGCCGCCGTCTCCGCCGCAAGTAGTTAGAAGAAGACTGGCAGGAGACGAGCCGCCTTCGGGCGGCTCGTTCCATTTGGGGTGATAACGTGCAGGCGGCCTTCCTGTTGGCGTCTTGTGAGCCCGGGTGACATCGAGTGAGTTTAGCGGCTGTGGTCGCGCTTCGCGCGACAGCCCACCCATCCGCGATGAAGCCGCGTATGGATGGGGCACCGAGAGTTGTGGTCGTACGGGTGGGCCACCCGCCCCCCTTGCCTATGTTCTACGAAACTCTGTCTGTCGCGTGGAATGTCGGTAGCGAAAAAAAAAAGAACAGGTCGATTAGATTCTCGTTCAACTCGTAAAAATCGTCGGCCAAGAGCCATGATCGCGCCTCTGGGCCGAACCTGTTATCTGGGTGAATAAACCTGATCCGATTCTCGTAGTCGTTTTCAAAAAACTTTCCGAGTTCTCCTGGAATTTGAAACCTGTCATATAAGTACTTGGTCGCATCCTCGGATGTTGGGTTGGAATTGCCTTGTTCGCGTAATCGGTCGAGGATAACACTGTGCGCCGCATCCAAGGCGATCCACAGTGAGATGCATGCTGCCTCTCGAAGTTCGGAGTGCTGCCAAGCCATATTCGCCTTGAGTAATGAGGCTACGCCTCTATAAAAGACTTCGTCCGCCCTTTCGAAGTAGTTCAAAACCACATCCCTACTCGCATTCCGCTCACTACTTTGAACTTTCCAATACTCCTTACCTCCGAGGAGCGGCGGCCGATGAATGGAAAATATCCAGTTAGTCCAATATTCCGTTTCATTCACAGCTGAGCGCAGGGCATCAATCCCCTCCCCGATGACTTGAGGGTTAAAGTTTGGGCGCCCTTCCACCGATTTGGACAAAGAGGCTAACAGGATATGGATAGAGTGGAACTTCCCCCTTCTCCACACACAGCAACAGGGTGCCCAAGATTGGGATTTCGCTTGGAGATAAGTCATCTATTTCCGAGAATCCAGATTCGCCAGCGTCAAGTACCGCAATGCTGCAACAGAAATCAGCGCCGGATATGAAGGCGTCTGTCTGTCCGATGTATGAATCTTCGGGATAGTTTCCGATCGGAGAGAGCAGGCGGACACGAAAAATCGGGTTCAGCATGCCCTCGGGCTTCGGTAATGCGGTTGTTTCTTCGCCGGAACAACATGTGATGGCTATGTGCTCCCTACTCCACCGTCACACTCTTCGCCAGATTCCTTGGCTGGTCGACGTCGCAGCCGCGGCGGACGGCGATGTGGTAGGCGAGGAGTTGGAGGGGGACGACTTCGAGGATGGGGAGGAGGAGCTCGGGGGCGGCGGGGATTTCGAGGACGTGCTCGACGAGCTGGTGGATGTGCTTGTCGCCTTCGGTGGCGATGGCGATGACGCGGCCGCTGCGGGCGGTGACCTCCTGAATGTTGGAGAGGGTCTTTTCGTACTTGAGGACCGAGGCGGGGTCGGCGGGGTCCTTGGTGGCGATGACGACGACGGGGAGGGTTTCGTCGATGAGGGCGTTGGGGCCGTGCTTCATCTCGCCGGCGGGGTAGCCTTCGGCGTGGATGTAGGAGATCTCTTTTAATTTGAGCGCGCCTTCGAGGGCGATGGGGTAGTGGATGCCGCGGCCGAGGAAGAGGAAGTCGCGGGAGTTATAGAACTCCTTGGAGAGCGTGGCGGTGAGGTCGTCGGTGGAGCGGAGGACGTCTTCGAGCTTGCCGGGGATTTTGGATAGCTCGGTGGCGAGGTGGAGCGATTGGGCGTCGGTGATGGTGCCGCGGACCTGCGCGAGGTGCAGCGCGAGCGTGAAGAGCGCGGTAAGTTGGGCGGTGAAGGCCTTGGTGGAGGCGACGCCGATCTCGGGGCCGGCGTTGGTGGTGATCGTGCCGGCAGCCAGGCGCGTGACGGCGGAGCCGACGACGTTGCAGATGGCGAGGGTCTTTGAGCCCTTGGCGATGAGCTCCTGTTGCGCGGCGATGGTGTCGGCGGTTTCGCCGGACTGGGTGATGAGCAGGCCGAGGGTGTTGGGGTTGGGGATGGGGTCGCGGTAGCGGTACTCGGAGGCGTAGTCGACGTCGACGGGGAGGCGCGCGAGGCGCTCGATCATGAACTTGCCGGCGAGGCCGGCGTGCCATGAGGTGCCGCAGGCGGCGATGGTGATGGAGGTGGCGGCGCGGAGGTCGGCGTCGGAGACGGACATGTCGCCGAGGTGGACGCGGCCGGTGTCGAAGGAGACGCGGCCGAGGGTGGTGTCGCGGACGGCGCGCGGCTGCTCGTTGATCTCCTTAAGCATGAAGTGCTTGTAGCCGGCCTTTTCGGCCTGGATGGGGTCCCAGGTGATGCGCTGGGGGGTCATGTTGCGGGGGTTGCCGTGGAAGTCGGTGAGGGTGACGCCGGCGGTGGTGAGGGTGGCGACTTCGTTGTCGGCGAGGAAGTAGATGTTGCGGGTGTGGTGGAGAATGCCGGGGACGTCGGAGGCGAGGAAGAATTCGCCGTCGCCGAGGCCGAGGACGATGGGAGGGCCCATGCGGGCGGCGACCATCTTGTCGGGCTCGTGCGCGGAGAGGACGCCGATGGCGAAGGCGCCGGTCATGCGGCGGGCGGCGCGGCGTACTGCCTCTTCCAGAGGCAAGGGATTAGGGGTTAGGGAGTAGGGATCAGGGGTGGCGGGTTCGAGGACGGTGATGGATTCGTTGGAGTCGGCGGCGTCGGTGGTGCTGTGCGAGCCCACCTCAGCGGACGATGAAGCCGTCCGCGAAGATGGGGCACCCGGATTCGCGGCTTGCTCGAGTTCGTCCTGAATGAAGTGGGCGATGATTTCGGTGTCGGTCTCGGAGGCGAAGGCGTGGCCCTTGGCGATGAGGTCGTGCTTGAGCTGGAGGTAGTTTTCGACGATGCCGTTGTGCACGACGACGAGCGTGCCGGTGCCGTCGCGGTGCGGGTGGGCGTTCTCCTCGGTGGGGCGGCCGTGCGTGGCCCAGCGGGTGTGGCCGATGCCGTAGGTGCCGTTGACGGGATCGCGGCCGAGGATGGCGTCGAGATTGCGGAGTTTGCCGGGGGCGCGGCGAAGCTGCAGGCCCTCAGGGCCGCCGGCGACGGCGATGCCGGCTGAGTCGTAGCCGCGGTACTCGAGGCGGGCGAGCCCCTCCATGATGACGGGGACGCAGGGTTTGGGGCCGATGTAGCCGACAATTCCGCACATATATGGATGAGTGTAGCTGGGCGGTCCGCTGCGGGGCGGTCACGACGGTGCGATTGGAATGCGCGAAGGTAATGGACGGAGACAGGGGGAGTTGGGACGAGCGCGGTCAGACCGCACTGTAACAACCCGAACTTATTTCCGTAATGGAATTGCAATTGATCAAGCCAATGTTCGCCGGCTGACGCGAAATCAAATAACAGTGGCGATTCCCTATGTCATCAGGCAGACCGAGGGAGAACCTGTTTGACAGGTGTTTCTCAATACAGGAATAATGCTGAGCCGGGGGCAAATGCTCCCATCTCCCTACGATCTATGTCGCTCGATCCTTGTTCAACCGGGTTGCGTTCGACGAGCCAAGTCGTACGGCGAGAGTTTGCGGAAGTTTTTTTGGAGGCAACAACAATGCAGAGAGCTCTACGGGCTTTTCTTCTAATACTGCTGATTGCGGTTTCAGGCTATGCAGTGGCACAGACAGAACGCGGAAGTATCGCGGGACAGGTTACAGACAATACGGGAGCGATTCTGCCGGGCACCACGGTGACGCTCAAGAATGAAGCGACCGGTGTGGTGCAGCGGGCGAAGACGAACTCGGATGGGAACTACACCTTTCAGGATTTGAATCCGGGCAGCTACACCCTCATGGTGGATCGCGAAGGCTTCAAGAAGACCGAGCGCGTGCACACGGTGGTGGACGTGAACCAGACCAACCAGCAGAACATCAGCCTGCCGATCGGCTCGACGAGCGAGGTCGTGGAGGTGGACACGGGTGTTCAGCAGCTACAGACCTCGACTGCGACGCTCGGCACGATCGTCGAGGAGAAGTCGATCCAGGAGCTTCCGCTGGTGTACAGCAATCCGTTCACGCTGGAGACGTTGGCGCCCGGAGTGCTGACGAGCGGCGTGAATCCTAACATCCACTCGTACGACAGCAGCACGGCAACGGTTTCGGTGAACGGTTCGGTGTTGAATTCGATGGAGTACCGGCTGGACGGCGCGCCGGATAACCGCATCCGTTTGTCGGCGTACACGCCTTCGACGGAGTTCATCGGCCAGTACAAGGTGGAGACCTCCTCCTACGACGCGACGGAAGGTCACTCGTCGGGCGGGTTCGTGAACACCTCGCTGAAGAGCGGAACGAACACGTTCCATGGCGTGGCGTTCGCGTCCTACCAGAACCCCAGCCTGAACACGAACTACTGGCACCTGCCCGGCTCGGCGCAGCCCGCGAAGGCTTCGTGGATGCGTGAAGGCGGCGCGGTGGGCGGCCCGATCTGGAAGAACAAGTGGTTCTTCTTCGCGGGCTACGAGCACAGCCAATCGGCGACTCCGAACGTACAGCTGCTGACGGTTCCCAGCAAGGCAGAGCGCGGCGAGACGACGCAAGGCTACTACGACTTCTCCGAGCTGTATGCGCTGGATTCATCGAATCCCGCCGGAACCTCCAACAAGTATCAGCTGTACGATCCGACGTCAGGGCACGTGGTGACTGGCGGTGTTTGCGGCAGCGGCAAGACCTGCATCGTCCGCAACGCGATCCCGGGCAACCTGATCCCCGCAAGCGCGGTGAACGCAATTGCGCTGGCGGCGCTGAAGTATTATCCCGAAGCGAATACGACGCCGAGCAAGCCGGGCGGAGGCAACTACTCCTACTCGAAGGCTGAACCGGACCACTACTACGCCTATATCGTTCGCAGCGATTTCACTCTCTCGCAGCGGCAGCAGCTGTTTGGTCACTGGGTCCAGAGCCGTCGCCTGCAGCCGGCAAAGAACACCTACTTCGCCCCGGTGAGCGGAACGTCACTGACGTACCTGAACAAGGGTGCGGCGCTCGGCTACACCTTCACCATCAACCCGCAGACAGTGCTGGAAGCACACCTGACGTGGACGCGCTTCATCAATCAGAACGTCGTCACCTCGCAGGGCACGCTGAATCCGACCTCGATCGGCATGCCTTCGTACCTGGTCAACGGTCTCGGGCCGAATGCGCAGTCGTTCCCGCGTCTCGACATCACGGGCCTGACTTCGCTGAACTCGGATAACGGCGTGCTCTCGCATGATGACATCAGCCTGGGTTCGGTACAGGTGAGCCGCCTCTGGGGCAAACACTTTCTGCGCATGGGCTATGAGTACCGCATGTACAACACCAATGCGGGCATCACAACGCAGAGCAACGGACGTTACCAGAACAGCGGCGCTTATGCGACGGCAAGCTCGTCGACTTCGGCGCAGTCGGTCGGATTCGGCCTGGCACAGTTCCTGTACGGTCTGCCGAACTCTTCCGCGGTGACGATCAACTCCAATCTGGCTTCGCGGTCGAACTATATGGCCGAGTGGATCCAGGATGACTGGAAGCCGCTGACGAACCTGACCGTGAACTTTGGTCTGCGATTCGAGTACGAGGGACCGAACAACGAGCGCAACCAGAAGGCGAACACGTACTTCGACTTCAGCGCAGCGAACCCGGCGAATCAGTCGGCAGCGGCGGCGTACAAGGCGACCATCCATCCCGAACCTGCCGGCCGCGATGCCGTCGAGCCTGCCGGCAGACCGGTGGCCTGCGCTTCGTCGGCGATCCCGGCGACGTCGTTGACCGGAACGCAGACCTATCACACGCAGATTTTCAACCTGCTGCCGCGTGTGGGCTTCGCGTACCAGGTCGCGTCGAATACGGTTGTTCGTGGCGGCTTCGGCATCTTCGACGACTCGCTGTCCACGTTCTACATGTCGGGCGGCAACGCGGGCTCGACGAGCACCTTCCTGCTTCCGCAGCAGGGCTTTACGCAGGCCACCTCGATCAGCGGAATCGCAAACACGGTTCCGGGGACGGGCCAGACCTATGCCTATCAAACTGCGAACGGCGGATACACGCTCGCAAATCCGTTCCCGAACGGAATTGCGCAGCCGACCGGAAGTTCGCTCGGGCTGCAGACGTTCCTCGGCCAGGCTGTCACCTTCCAGCCGGAGTATCCGAAGACACCGTACAACATGCGGTGGAGCTTCGATATTCAGCATCAGTTCGGTGCATGGCTCGCGGATGTCGCCTATGTCGGAAACCACGGCGTTCACCTTCCGATCCAGAAGGAGTTCAATGCGATTCCGCGGCAGTATCTGTCGACCTACACGGCCGGCTATGACGCTAACGAGAACACTGCGATCGGGACGTCCGTCACGAATCCGTTCTACGGGATTGCCCCGAGCACGGTGTCGCTCGGCTCGTCGAAGACGATTGCGGCCAACCAGCTGCTGAGGCCGTATCCGCAGTTCACCAGCGTTTCGGCGTATGTGACCGACGGAATGTCGATCTACCACTCGTTCCAGGCGCAGCTCACGCGGCGCTTCACGCACGGCGCCAACCTGACCTCGGCCTTTACGTGGTCGAGGTCGATGGACGCGACGCAGTACCTGAACCCGAGCGATCCGCAGCCGTGGTATGGAGTTTCGGCGAACGACCGCACGTTCCGGTTCTCGACCGGCGGCATCTATCAACTGCCCTTTGGTCCGGGCCGCGACTACCTGAATAGCGGAGGCGTGATCTCGCAGGTCATCGGCGGATGGCAGGTGCAGGGCGTCTACCAGGTGCAGAGCGGACAGCCGCTGGAGTTCGATCCGGCATCACTGCAGACCAGCGGAACGTCGCTGCCTGTGTACCTTGGACCGGGAACACCGACGAGCGCAGCGTGGGGCCGCCAGGGCTTCAAGGCGAGCTCGAACGGGACCTGGTTCAATACGGCCAACTTTGCAACGACGACGGGCAGCAGCTCGTCGACAGGCCAGCAGGCGGGGCTGTATGGAACGCAGTACCAGGTTCGCAATCTGCCCATCCGGTACGACGGCCTCCGCAGCGACTTCCTCAACCAACTCGACGCGGCGGTGCAGCGCAACTTCTCGCTGTCGAAGCTGTATGAGCCGCTGGCTCTGCAGGTTCGCGTCGACATGATCAACGCGCTGAACCATCCCGTCCTGGGTGGAAGCGGCCCAAACCATACGGTTGTCACTGACTGGACGAGCTCGACCTTCGGGCAGGTGACGGCGCAGGAAAATCAGCCACGTATCTACCAGTTCGAGGCGTTCGTTCGCTTCTAAGGCTGGAGACAAACGAAAGTGGGCGTCCTTCGGGGCGCCCATTTTGATTTTCGGCGCAAGAAATTCTGCGCAGGTAAGGTGGATTCGTTGGCCTATCTGCATGGAGGATGCGAGCGAATGAGAGCGTTGTTGCGAGGAGTGACGGTAGCGGTAGTCGCGATCGGGGTAGCGGGTTTCGCGCGGGCACAGTCGGCGAGTGACGGCGACGGAGCCTACAAGACTGGACACTATCGCGATCTGTTTGCGGAGCGCGGGCATCCGGCGAAGGAGACGCACGCGAAGATCGAGGCGGCGTTTCAGCAGTTGTTTCATGGCGACAAGCAGGAGCAGGCGATCTACTTCGAGGCGGGAAGCAATGCGAATGGTCCGCTGGCGTACGTCACTGACTGGGCCAACAACGATGCGCGCACCGAGGGCATGAGCTACGGCATGATGATCGCCGTGCAGTTGAACAAGAAGCATGAGTTCGACGCGATCTGGAACTGGGCGCACACGTACATGCTGATCACGGATCCGAAGAATCCGAGCGTGGGGTACTTTGCGTGGTCGATGAATACGGATGGAACTCCGCGGTCGACGGGCCCCGCGCCGGATGGCGAAGAGTACTACGTGATGTCGCTGTACTTTGCCGCGCACCGCTGGGGCAACGGCAAGGGGATCTACGACTACCAGGCGGAGGCCGACAGGATTCTGCGCGGGATGCGGCATCATCCGGTGCTGAGCGGAACGGGACCGTTCAGAATCCATCCCGAAGACCCGCCGTTTGTGCCGCCGAACCATCCGTGGCCGAGCCCGAATGAGACGAGGCGAGAGCAGGCTGCTGCAAAGGCCGCGGCTGAAGCTGCAGCGAAGGGCGAACCGGCGCCGAAGCCTCCCGCGTTTCCGCGGCCGCGCGGACCGTGGACGGAGACCATCGGGCCAATGGTGAACGAGCAGTACAACATGATTCTGTTTGTGCCGAATGTGGAGCATCAGACGACGGACCCCAGCTATCACCTGCCCGCGTTTTATGAGCTGTGGGCTCGATGGGGTCCGCAGGAGGACCGCGCGTTCTGGGCGAAGGCGGCGGAGGTGAGCCGCGGATTCTTCGTGAAGGTCACAGGACCGGAGACGGCGCTGACACCGGACCGCGCGAACTTCGACGCTACACCCGCGATGGGATGGGACGGCAAGCCCGTGGGGTTCATGTATGACTCGTGGCGGAGCGTGAGCAACTGGTCGGTGGACTACTCGTGGTGGAAGAAGAGCGAGCAGGAGCAGACGCTGAGCGATCGCTATCAGAAGTTCTTAGTCGGCCAAGGAATTCATACGTTCGTCGATCGCTATTCGCTGGATGGCAAGCCGATGTCGGATCGCCATTCGACAGGAATGGTTGCGACCGCAGCGGTCGGGAGTCTTGCGGCGAAGAAGGGTGCAGATGCGAGCGCGTTCGTCGATGAGCTGTGGAACACGCCTGTACCTTCCGGCGAGCAGCGGTACTACGACGGAATGCTGTACCTGATGAGCATGATGCATTGCAGCGGAGAGTTTCGGATCTGGGGACCGAAATAAGCTCTGATTACGAGCGAATAAATAACAGGCGCCCATCAGGCGCCCTGGTTACTTCAGTCAACAGAGTGAAGAGAATCAGCGCGAGCTGTAAAGCAGCATCGCGGTGGCCGGTGGCACGGTCGAAGCTTCATGGTTACCGGCAGCTTCGCGATCTTCAACAGTGCGCGAGGTGAGCGATGGCGCGGTGAGCACGCGGCCGACACTGTAGCCGGCGAGATCGATGTGCAGCGGCTGCGTCTCATCCTTGTTGATGATGGCGACGACCGTCTGGCCGCTGGGCAGCTTTGCGGCGTAGGCGGTGGCGTTGACGGCGCCGGGCGAGAAGGTGAGCGGAATCATCGTGCCTCCCGCGAAGTGACCGGCAAAGCGAAGGCCATAGAAGGTGGGCTCGGCATAGTACTTGCCGTCGATGTCGGCGATGGGCGTGTAGAACGGCCGCGGATGTACTTCGTTGGGGTTGGTGATGAGCGCGTCGCCGGGCAGCGTGCCGCCGAGCGAGTTGGCGACCTGCTTCGCACTGCCGCCATGAAGATTCACGCCGGAGTAGCCGAGCGAGGCGAGGAGCAGGCAGTAGTCGGCAGACCACAGCGTGGCGGCGAAGACGTCCGAGAAGCCGGGTTTGCCGCCGCGATAGCAGCTGTTGCCTTCCGTCATGCGGTAATGCGTGCCAAGCTTCTGCGCAGCGTCGCGAGCGATCGCAGCGTTGTTGGTGACCTTAGGGTCCGGATGAAGGAGGTCGTTGATGTTGGCCTTGGGGTTCGAGGGCGGGCCAGTGAAGTAGTAGTGGTGCGTGAGAGCGATGACGTCGGGGCGATCCTTGAGCGCGGCCAGGCGGTCGGCGATTGTCGGGAACCAGACGACGTGGCTGGCGACGTCAGGCATACCGAATCGCGCAGAGGGCACGCGGGCGCGGATCGCGTTGGCGGAGGCGAGCCAATCGTCGAAGTATTTGTCGGCGTTCCAGGTGGCCCTGTCGCGGAAGCGGCTGCCGAAGCCGTCGGGCTCGTTGCCGACCTGGAAGTAGTCGAGCTTGGAACCGAGAGTCTTGTGAACGAACTCGGCCTCGTCGGCGGCGCGCGCGGGCGTGCTGGAACCGAGATTGATGCCGTAGAGGCAGGTCCAGCCGGTGGCGTCGAGGAAGGCGCGCAGGTTGCGGACAGCCTCGGGTGTGACAGCGTAGGCGAGATCCATGGGCGACTTCTCGCCCTTGGGAGTCTGCAGGACGACGTTGGCTGGCAACGGCGGCCGCGGGCTGTCAGGCGTCGGCTTCCACCAGCCGACGTCGGAGGTGTTGCCGCCGAGACGGAGAACGCCGTTGGGCGAGAGCGCGCGGAATTGCTCGACCAGGCCAGTGTTCGACGTAGAGAAGAAGGTGGGATCGGAGAGTTGCTCGATCTCGTAGCTGAGGCCGATGTAATTGGCGGGGAGCGTGGGGCCGGACTGGTCGGAATGGAGAGCCAGTGTCGCCGGTGCGCTGGAGGACTGCGCCATGGCTCGGACGGCAGGATGTGCAAGTGCGGAGACAGTAGCTGCGGAGCGAAGAAAGTGGCGTCGGTCGAACCGGGAGGAGAGCGACATATCTCGTCAGGGTAGGCTGTCTCTTCACAGCCTGCAAATTGTGCAATAAATTGCAGCGCGATAGCGACGTAAGTAACTCAAAGAAAAACCATTGAGAGTCTCCGATGGGTAGCAACAGAAGGACCAGTTAGCGCTTCTAATGCTGTCAGTGTCGGGCCTGGACATATTCAAGGGGGAGCACATGCGGTTCGGCAAGTCATAGCGGCGGGTCTGGTGTTCTTTGTGGATTTCAGCCTTATCGGCAAAGGCGGACAATTTGGTTACTGATCGTAATTTCAGTCCGACCTCGTCGGATCCGGGATCCGGGATACGGTCCAGTTGCGGGTTGGACCGAAAGTGGAACGAATACCTGGAGCGGATGCACTCAGGGTCAATCGTTCTGTCGACAACGGCACCTTGCCGGGCTGGCGACACGACGGTCGGCTTTATTCAGGGGGATGGCTCCTTCAGCCAGATGCTGACTCTGACCACCGCGGATCCAGCTACAGTTCTGACCTTCTATGATGAACGCAGGCAGTTGAGCGGCGTCAACTGCTGCAAAGCGACGCCTACGCTGACCGTTCGTCGGCGGCTCAACACTTTGGGACCGACCTGGGGGTCACACCGGTTGGGGACCAGCAATCCGTTCAACATGGTGTCCGAGCTACTTTCGTAGCTACGTCGGCAATCGAGCTTCTGGAGTTTTCCTCGATGACGCCCACGGTGCGTGGCACCAACGAGGAGCGGACGGAACGCTGCTGCTGAGCGACGTGGAGGTAAACGCAACGCCGGAGCCCTCAAGCCTGATGCTGTTGGGTACAGGGATTCTCGGCGCGGCAGGCATGATGCGACGCCGGTTACTTCGCGCGTAACGAGTCAATCGCTGTTTGCTCACAGACCTCGCTTCTGCGAGGTCTGTGGCGTTTGAGACTGTGTGGCAGCCCGCTACAAACAGCGGACGAGCAGGAGGGTCTGGTCATCGAGCTGACGGCCGTAGCCGCGGGCCGCGTTTAGAATCTTCGTCGCGAGCTGCGGAAGTGCATCCTGCGCACCTGCGGCGATGAGCGTATTTAGACGCTCGATACCGAACTCCGTTCCGTGTTTGTCCGCGACCTCAAGGATTCCGTCTGTGGCAACGACGAAGAGATCGCCGGGCGAGGGGTCCATCCGGAAGCCGTCAAATTGAGAGACCGGAAGGAGGCCGACGGGAAACTGCGGCTCCTCAAACTGCGAGATGGATTGCGCGGATGCATGCCAGTGAACAACAGGCGGGCTGGCCGCAAGCGCGCAGAAGACGTTGCCGTTGGCGCCGAGTCGAAAGCCGGTGAAGGTGACGAATGAGTTTGGTTCCTTCACCTGGGGCAGAACAATATTGAGGCGATGGAGCAGACGAGGGAGCGTGTCAGCGGGCTCGGGCTCACCGCCATCCAGCAGCGCAGTGCGAGCCGCTGTCTTCACGCGCCCCATAAGAATGCTGGCGGGAAGACCATGACCGCTGATGTCGGCGAGGAAGGCGACGAGGTCTCCGTTGGGCAAGGTGACGGCGTCGACGAGATCGCCACCGACTTTCTCACTGGGTTGCGAGATTCCGTAGAGCTCGAAGCGCGGAGTTCGAATCTGCAGTGTGGGGACGAGGGTTCGTTGAATGCTGTGCGCGAGTTCGAGTTCGTTCTGAAGGATCAGCGAGCGCTTTCCCTCCGTGCGGATGAAGGTGATGAAGAGGAAATAGGAGGCGATGGTGACGACGAGGATGCAGGTGGCAGCGAAGTGAATTCCCTGCTCTGGCGCAACCTCTTGCAGATGGAAGCTTCGCGCCACCCAGTTGGCTGCCTTGGTGTCAATGACTCCGATGAAGAACTGAAGGACAACCAGTGCAGCGATGAACACAGTGGGAAGACGCGCAACTGTGAGGATCCAGAGCACGGCATTGAGGCCGCTGATCGCAGCGACGAGGAAAGCGACGGCATAGGGCAGCGTGCCGTGATTCATCAGGTCAATGTAGAAGCCGATGACAGAGAAGAGGAGGGCGGCCGCAAGCAGAAGCATCCATAGCCGGCTGAGTGGGATGGCGCGAAGTTGCACCCAGCGGCCGACGCGGCGCCGGTACCAGGGTATGCCGTGCGAAGCCATGGCGACGAAGCTATCAGATAAAGGCGAATTTTCAGCGCATAACTTGCGCGGAGAAGCGGGCCATCTCGTCGTGCTGCGGCGAGCTTTGCAGGAGGACGAGCGAACAGCCCGCGCCTTCGAAGTCGGCGAGGCGCTGTTTCACCTGTTCGGGTGTGCCGATGAGGCCGGACTGGAGGCCGCGGTTCGAGACGGAGTAGTCGCGCAGCGAGAGCTTCTTTTCCAGCTGCGAGCCGGTGATCCACTGCTGGAAGTTGGCGAAGCCCGCAGGCGAGTGCGTGGGATCGGGCTGCGCGGTGATGCGGTCTACTTCCCTGTTCGCTTCGGCTTCGGAGTCGCGCACGATGCAGTAGCCGGTGACGCCGAAGATCAGCGGCGGGAGATCGGAGTGCTTCGCGCGGCGCTGCTTCATGTCGGCGACCTTGGCGCGCGATGGTGGCGGGGTCGTCGCCGTGCATGAGGTAGGCGTCGCACTTGGCGGCGATCAGGTTCTTGGCGGTCTCGGACTCGCCGCCGGCGTAGAGCGTGGGGCGCGTGAGGCCTTCAGGCGCGCGCGAGTAGGCTGCGGCGTGGCATGGGCTTGGGCGAGAGGATGTTGTCGTCGACGTCGTAGAAACGGCCATGGAAGCGTAGTGTCCCTGCTGCGCCCAGCAACTGGAGAGGACGTCGAGCCACTCGGAGGTGCGGGCGTAGCGGTCGTCGTGCTCGTCGAAGGGGATGCCGTACTTCGTGGCCTCGTCGCGCCACCAGGAGCTGACGACGTTGAGCGTGAGACGGCCGTCCGCTGATGCGGTCGATGTTGGCGGCCTGCTTGGCGAGCAGCGCCGGATTGTGAAACGTCGGGCGCACGGCGACCATGAGCTCGAGCTTGCTGCGTGACGGCGGCGAGCGCGGCGGTGGTTGTCACTGCGTCGAGTGAGTCGGCTTCGACGCCCTTGATGTCGTTGAGGTTCAGCTCGGCGATGAGGGTGAGGTCGTAGCCGAGATCTTCGGCGCGCGTGCAGAGATCGCGCACGTAGTCCCAGGTGGCGGGCATGTGTTCATCGTCGATGTTGCGGAGCCATCCGCCGAAGACCGGAAGCCAGAAGCCGTAGCGCATAGAGTCAGGGTATAGGGTTTAGGGTGAACGGTGTAGCGAGCTGACGACGGGAGAGGCCGGACCACACGATGCATCTGAAGTTGATTCTAGCCAGTGCGGCGATCGCCTTGCTGGTGGTGCTGATCTCTCGTGTGAAGCTCCATCCGTTTGTAAGCCTGCTGGCTGTATCTCTGGCGCTCGGTGCGGCGTGCGGGCTTTCACTGCTCGGCACGGTGAAGTCGTTTGAGACAGGCGTCGGCGCGGTGCTGGGACACACGGCGATCGTCATCGTGCTGGGAGCGATGCTGGGCAAGATGCTGGCCGAGTCCGGCGGCGCGGAGTGCGTGGCTGAAACCATGGTGGGTTGGTTCAGCGAGAAACGGCTGCCGTTTGCAATGCTGCTGGCCGGACTGCTGATCGGGCTTCCCGTCTTCTTCGAAGTTGGCTTTCTTCTGCTGATGCCGATTGCGTTTCATATCGCGAAGCAGACCGGCAAATCCATCGTGCTTGTGGCGCTGCCGATGCTCGCTGGCCTGTCTATCGTGCATGCACTGATTCCACCGCATCCGGCGGCCGTCGCCGCAGTGACGATCCTGGGGGCGAACCTGGGGAGAACGATGGGATTTGCATTGATCGTCGGTATCCCCGCAGCGCTACTGGCCGGTCCGCTGTATGCGCAGTGGATTGCTCCGCGGATCGATGTTCGCGGCGGCAACCCCGTGGCAGAGGAGTTCCTAAGCGCGCCTCGCAGCTCGTCCCGGCCGGGATTTGGCCTGACCGTGGCAACGCTGCTGCTGCCGGTGGTGCTGATGCTGGCGGGTGGATGGGCGGATACGATTGCACGGCGCGGAAGCGCGGTCAGTGTCGCGCTGAGCTTCATGGGGAATCCGGATGTTGCGCTGCTTGCGGGGGTGCTGCTGAGCTTTGTGACCTTCGGTTTGATGCAGCGCATGAGCCGGGAGCAGATTGCACACGCGGCATCGACGAGCCTGGGGCCGGTGGCGGGAGCGATGCTGATGATCGGAGCCGGCGGCGGCCTTGGACGTGTGCTGCAGGATGCGGGCGTAGCAACCGAGCTAATGCAGGGCATGGCCTACGTTCATCTGCCTCTGGTCGCTTCGGCGTGGTTGGTTGCCGCGCTGCTTCGAGTGGCGACCGGATCGAGCACGGTCGCAATGATCACCGCGGCAGGGATTGTAGCGCCGGTGGCCGTCCACGCGCCGGGTGCGCGGCCGGAGTTGCTGGCGATTGCCGTCGGTGCGGGATCCATCGTGCTCTCGCACGTGAACGACGGCGGCTTCTGGCTGGTGAAGGAGTACCTGAACCTGAGCGTCGGCGAGACCTTCGCAAGCTGGACGGTGTGCGAAACGATTCTTTCCGTCACCGGATTGGCGCTGGTGCTGGCGCTGGCCGCTGTGTAAAGCAGCCAGCGCCAGAGAGGACGGTCGCTATGCGAATTTGCCCGCGCTGACAGCTTCGCCGGTCGCCGCCGCGGCCAATCCGGCTTCGGCTTCGAGCCAGTCGACGAGTTTGGCGAACGGGTCGAAGCCGATGACGTTGGGGCCGTCGGCGACGAAGTTAGCTCAGCGCGTTGATGTCGTAGTAGTAGCGCTGGCCGTCACGCGAGTCGGTGATGTACTCGACGCCGCCGATGTCGATGCCAGAGTGCTGCATGAGGAGCTCGACGTCAGCGATCGCTTCGGCGGGTGGAGTGAAGCCTTCGACGGTGATGCCGGATTTGGGCGCGTCGATGGCGCACGCTGCGCGGTTCAAATCTGTCCCCGTTGTGGTCCGGCAGATGTCGGCGGGGCAGAGGTCGAAGGTCTCGCCGGTGATGTGGACCTTGATGGCGTAGAGGTATTTGCCGTTGAGGACTTCGACGCGGACGATGTGCGCGTCCTGCGCGGGAATGAACTCCTGCACGAGCGCGGTGGAGTCGAGGCCGAACTGGAGTGCGTCGGGAGAGCCGGCGGGCTGCTGCAATCGCGTGGCGGAGCTGCGAGGCGCCGTCGAAGCGCTTGACGCCGGCGCCGCTGCCGCCGATGTTCGGCTTGACGACTATCGGCCAGCGCAATCCGTCGGTTGCGGCGAGGGCTTGTTCGGGGCGGTGGATGACGCGGGCCTTCGGGTAGGGCAGGCCGAGGGAGTCGGCGAGGATGAGCTGCCCGGCCTTGGAGAGCTCAGACTGGAAGGCCTTGAAGCCGTTGATGACTTTGACGCCGCGCGAGGCGAGATGCTCGAGGAAGCCGAGGGTGTAGAAGATCTGATCGCCGTGGTCGCGGTTCCAGGCAGAGGGCGACATGCGGTTGAAGACAAGCGAGTATTTTTCTTCGGGGTGGTCGGCGGGCGAGTAGGAGTGCTCGGGCGCGAAGAGCTTGACGTAGGGCGTGCCGCGGCGGTCGAGCTCGGCGAAGAGGGGTTTGAACCAGTGGGGCTGCTCGTAGTAGATGGCGATGGGGAGGTTGTTGGGCATGGCGGCTAGTACAAGGATAAGACGTTTATGGGGCGGGCGGGGATTCGGAGAGCCCAGGGGCAAAGCCTTCTCGCGTCCGATTGAGCGGAGCCTCGGTTACCTAGAAGCGAAAGCAGATTCCCTCGGGAATGACAGAAAGAGGGGACGCGAGCGTGGAACACGAGTCTTCAGCGTGGAACACGGAGTGTTCCCCGTGGAACATTGGTTTGTGGACAACTAAGAATTGTGGGAAACGACGATTGTTGAGGAAAACGGCCGGGGGCGTTTCGAGTTCGCCCAGATCAGGTTGTGGAGCGGTGGAGGATGTCGTTCGGGCCGCCGACTCGGAACCAGCGGTAGCCGTAGGGTTCGAGCAGGATGAGGTGGCGGCCGGTGGAGTCGGCCTTGCTGTGGTCGCTGGAGATGATGTTGGTGAGGTAGGTGTCGAGTTGTGGCACCGGTGATTTGTGATTTCCGCGCGGAAGACTTCCCTGCTCTGCTGGCGCGGGGATTTGCGGAGGAGCGGAAGCGGAGCTCGATGGGATCAGGCGAGAAGTTGTGGATGACAACGACGGAGTTGTCGTGCCAGGTGTAGCGGAGGATGAGGACGTCGCGATGCCGGGTGGGAATGATGATGAAATCGCCCCAGCCGATCTCGGGCGTTTCTTTGCGCGTGCGGATCATGCGCTCCATCCAGTTCATGAAGGAGTTGGGGTCGCGGCGCTGGTCGGCGACGTTGATGTGTTCGTAGCCGTAGGTTCCGCCGGTGATAACAGGATTTTTCGGATGTGGGTTGGAGGTGAAGCCGCCTTGCGGTTCGTTGGACCATTGCATGGGCGTGCGGCAGGCGTTGCGCTCGGGGAGCGAGAGGTCGTCACCCATGCCGATTTCGTCGCCGTAGCGGATGACGGGTGTGCCGGGGAGCGAGATCATGAGCGAGTAGGCCATCTCGAGGCGGCGGCGGTCGCCGTGCAGCATGGGCGCGAGGCGGCGGCGGATGCCGCGGTTGTAGAGCTGCATGTCTTTGTCGGGAGCGAAGGCGGCGAAGCAGGCCTGGCGCTGCTGCGGCGTGAGGCGGCCGAGGTCGAGCTCGTCGTGGTTGCGGAGGAACTGGCCCCACTGCGCGGTGGCGGGGCGCGGTCGGGTGGCGCGGAGGCTGTCGATGAGCGGGGCCGGTATCGGCGGTGGCGAGCGCGTAGAAGAGATGCTGGTTGACCTGGAAGTTGAACATCATCTGCAGGCGCTCGCCGGCGTCGCCGAAGTACTCCATGTCGGTGTCGGGGAGGACGTTGGCTTCGGCGAGGACGATGGCGTGAGCCTTGGCGCCAGGAGATGAACTCGGCGAAGGTGCGGAGCATGTCGTATTGCTCGACGGGCTTGCGGACGTTGGGGCCTTTGGTGGCGATGACGAAGGGGACGGCGTCCATGCGGAAGCCGGAGACGCCGAGCTGCATCCAGAAGCCCATGATCTTGAGGATCTCGGCCTGGACTTCGGGGTTGGAGGTGTTGAGGTCGGGCTGGAATTCGTAGAAGCGGTGGAAGTAGTATTCGCGGGCTTTGTCGTCGTAGTTCCAGGTGGATTTTTGTACGCCGGGGAAGACGACGCCGTGGCTCGCGTCTTTGGGTTTGGTCCTGGACCAGACGTACCAGTCGCGGAAGGGCGAGTCGGGTGAGGAGCGCGCGGACTTGAACCACGGATGCTGGTCGGAGGTGTGGTTGACGACGAGGTCGATGAGGACGCGCATGCCGCGCTGATCGCAGGCGTGGGTGAATTCGACGAAGTCGCCGAGGGTGCCGTAGCGCGGGTCGACGTTGTAGTAGTCGGCGACGTCGTAGCCGTCGTCGCGCATGGGCGAGGGCTGGAAGGGCATGAGCCAGATGGCGGTGACGCCGAGGCCCTGGAGGTAGTCGAGGCGGCGCATGAGGCCGCGGAAGTCGCCGATGCCGTCGCCGGAGGTGTCCATGAAGGAGCCGACGTGGAGGCAGTAGAGGATGGCGTTTTTGTACCAGAGGTCGTTGATCATGCTCTCTGGGTCGGATGCAGGGAGCAAAGGCAAAGGCAACAACAACGACGAAATACAGGGGTCCTTCGACTGCGCGTCACTTCGTGACGCTTCGCTCAGGATGACGGCAAACTTACTTTCGCTCAGGATGACGGCTTGTTGAGGGAGTCGGTAGTGGTGGTTCGGTGACAGTGGTGGAAGACTCGCGCGTCTTAACGCGCGATGCCCCACCTTAGCGGCCTGCGGCCGCGAAGATGGGGCACCCGGTGTGGTGGTCGCGACGTCGCTGGTTAGTCTTCGCGGAGGTGCTTGATGAGCTGGGTGGGATGGATGGGCTTGGGGAGGAGCTCGAAGGTGTGGCCGCGCTCGCGTGCGCGGGCGAGGATTTCGACTGTGGCGGCCTGCCCGCTGAAGAGGATGATGCGGGTGTCGGGGCAGTGCCTGCGGATGGCGATGGCGGCTTCGACGCCGTCGATCTGCGGCATGAGGACGTCGGAGAGGACGAGCTCGGGACAGTGCCGGCGGGCTTTCTCGATCGCCTCTTCGCCACCATAGGCGGCTTCGGCGATGAAGCCTTCGCGGTTGAGGATTTGAACGATGGTGTCGGCGATGACTTTTTCGTCATCTACGACGAGAATTCTGAGGGCCGGACTCTGCGTCTCGGCTTCGTCGCCGATGGATTCAGAGAGACGAGGGCGGTTCTTCGAGGCGCTGCTGCTGAAAAGAAATGGATTCGTCACGAGGGTCCTGAATCGTGGAAAGCCCTAACGGAATTGGGGTTCCGGCTAACATAAGTCTTTCCAATTGCAACAGGTGCTGCGATGAAGGATTAGATACGAAGTTCTGGACTAAGTCTAGTGGAGAAAACTCCAGGCAGAAGCTTCAAAGATCGCCGGATTGGGTACTTCGGTGGGAAGAAGAACACGAAATACGGTTCCAGTGGGCGGCTGCGTGCGGGTGCGGTAGACGATGGTGCCGCCGTGCTTTTCAACGATGCCGCGTGTGACCCAGAGTCCGAGGCCGGTGCCGAGAGAGTGCTTGGAGGTGATGAAGGGTGAGAAGAGGCGCTCGCGGACGGCCGGCTGTACTCCGGTGCCGCGATCTGCGATGAGGCAGGAGATGCCGGGCTGGCCCTTGAAGAGGCGACTGCAGGCGCGGATGGTGAGCTCGGTGTTCTCGGAGGCGTCGATGGCGTTGACGAAGAGGTTGGAGAAGACCTGGTGGATCTCCCCCTGAAGGCCGTAGAGGCGGAGGCCAGGCTGAATGTGTGTGCGGCAGGCGAGTCGCTTGAACTGAAGCTTGCGGGAGAAAAGATCGACGATGCCGAGGAGCATGGCACTGAGATCGATCTCGCCGGGGCGCCTGGTGTCGCGGTAAAAGCCCAGAGTCTGCTGGGCGATCTGGGAGACGCGTGCGAGCTCCTGGTCGGCGGTCTCGAGCAGGTGCTGGATGGCGGGCGGCACGGTGGTGTCGGTCTTGCAGAGATAGATGAGATTGGTGACGGCCTCGAGCGGGTTGTTGATCTCGTGCGCGATGGTGGCTGCAAGACGGCCGGTGGCGGCGAGCTTTTCTGACTGGCGGAGCGTCGCCTCCTGCGTTTTGCGATCGGTGATGTCCTGGACGGTACCGATCATGCCGGTGAACTGTTGGGTCTCATTGAAGGTGGCGAGACCGCGGGCGGCGATCCAGCGCTGGTGTTTGTTGGGTCCCTCGGCGCGGTACTCGGCGCTGTAGGTGCCGCCGTTGAGCACGGCCTGGCCGAGGTCGTCCGGGGTGTTGGGGAGGTCGTCGGTGTGGACGATGCGGCGGCGGAGTTCGGCGCGGCGGATGGGGGTGTGGGGCTCGGCGAAGAGGAGTTCGGCGGCGCGCTCGTCAAGGTCGAGGCGATCGGTGGCCATATCCCAGCTCCAGGTGCCGAGGGCGCCAGCCTCGAGGGCCTGGCGCAGGCGGCGGGAGGATTCGGCCATGGCCTCGTATGCGTGCTCGAGGCGCTCAGAGGTCTCGCGCTGGAGCTGGCGGGCGGCGTCGGCGATGGCGATCTCGGAGGTGAGGTTTTCGGTGAGGCGCGCGTTGTCCATGGCGATGGCGGCCTGGGCGGCGATGGTGGCGACGAGGGACTCGTTTTCCGGGGTGAAGATGCCGGGCTCAGGGTGGCCGTAGAAGATGCTGCCAAGCGTTTCGCCGGAACGGCTGACGACAGGGATAGAAAGATAGCTGCGAACAGGCAGATGGCCGGGCGGCATGCCGTTGAACGGCGCGTTGTGACCGTAGCGGGAATCCGTGGTGATGTCGTCGGAGCGAAGGATGCGGCCGTGAACGAAAGACTCGGCGAAGACCGCCGTGGGCCGCGGCATGGGAAAGCGGGAGAACTCGGCGGGGTCGACGCCGGAGATCTTGTAGAGCTGGTAGGGCGTGCCGTCTTCGCTGAAGTTGTTGTAGAAGAAGGCACCGAAGGCAGCGCCGGAGAGCTTGAGACCGGTATCGAGGGAGGCCTGGACGATGACGTCGACGGAGCGCTCGTGGGCGAGCAGCAGGCCGGTTTCAATGAGCAGGCGGAGTTGCTCGGCGACCTGTGCGAGAGAGGACGAATCGCCTCGTGCTGATGGGTTCGTATCCGTCATGGCGATTCCGGAGGCCCGGTGAGAGCTCAAGTTTAGCCGAGCCGAAGCTGTGCACGGCGTGACAAATCGGGAGTGCAGCGGGGTTGTAAAAACTGCGGCGCGATATTGGTGCGCTGAATGTCCGCCGCCAGTGCCAGGGGGCAACGTCGCCCGAGGCTGCTGGGGCAGCGCCTAGTAGCCGATGTGGAAGTTGATGCCGGTGGCTACGCGGAGGCTGTTCTGTACGTTTTCAGCGCCGTTGGGAAAGCGCGTATGGACGAGGTCGAACTCTATCACGCGGAGATCGAAGCGGTGATAGATGTGGAGGTTCACGCCGCCGCCGCCCTCGAGGTCGAGCGAGGAGGCGTTGCTGGTGAGAACACCCTTCACCGGGTATTGGCCGGAAGTCGCAAAGGCGTAGCCGAACTTGCCCTGGACGAAAATCGAGCCCTTGCGGTTCCAGGCTGTAGGGCTGATGTGGCCGATGTTGTAGGTATAGCGCGGGCCAACGGAGAAGGTGATGGTGTGGATGTCGACCGCGCCGCGCAGGTTGGTGCCCGCGGTGCCCGAGCCGCCGGCGACGAAGCCGAGGCCCTTCCAGGGAGCGTAGGCGATCTCGGTGGTTGCACCGCGGAGATAGAAGTAGGTATCGGGCTGGTTGCCGACGAAGCGCGTGGCATCGTTGATGTACATCATGCTGAAGTCGCCGCTGGCCTGAGCGTGTGCACGAGGCGCGAACAGCACGAGCGCGACAATGGCCGCCAGCAGCAAGAGCCCGCTGCGCAGGCTGCGGGTGTGGCGGCTGGTTCGGGTAAGGCGCGCGTGCATTGAGGGGGATGTCTCCAAAGCTTACTCGACGGTGAGGGTTACGAGCACGGTGTGGGTCAGCGTGCCGGAGGTCCCTGTCACGGTGAGGGTGTAGGTTTCAGGTATCTGCCCGTAGTAACCGGTGGCCTGGTTGGAAAGACAGCCGCTGAGGCCGACTGCGGCGGCGAGCCCAACGAAGAGGACGAGCAGACGAATCGCGGCGCGGCGGCGACGCAACAGGAAGCCGGTAGGCAGCAGCAAGAGCGCGAGGAAGGCCGGGGCATTGCGGTGCGAGGACGGGCGTGCGGGATTCGTGGGCTCTCGAAGCGAAGAGGAGGTGAGCGGCGGCGCGTTGACGGTGAGGACGACGGGCGTGATACCGGCGGCGGCAGGAACGCCGGCAGGATTGAAGGTGGCGGAGCCGCCGGCGGGAAGTCCGGTAACGGTGAGGGCGACGGCGGCTGCGAGCGAGTTTGCGCCGATGGGCGAGACGACCAGGTTGTACTGCGTGCTCTGGCCGAGGATGATCGACGCGGAATTCTGTGAGCCAGTGGCGAGCGCGAGTGAGAAGTCTTCGACGACCTGCGTGAGCGGAGCGGAGGTTGCGGGCTGATAGAGGCCATTGCCGGCGTAGTTGACCGTGAGAATGTGCTGGCCGTTGGTTGAGAAGGTCACGCTGAGCGTGGCGACTCCGCTGGAGTTCAACGTAACGGTGCCGATGGACTTCACCCCGTCGAAGAAGGTGACGCTGCCGGTGGGTGGGCCGGCCGGCGAGGTGATGGTCGCGGTGAGGACGGTGGCGTTGGAGATGAGGACGGGGTTGACCGAGCTGGTCAGCGTCGCGGTCGCGGCAAAGTTCTGAACGTTCTGGTTGACGACGGGGGAGGTCGCGGCCGCATAGGAGCCGCTGGCCGGGAAGGTCGCGGTCAACGGATGCGTGCCGGGCGTCGAGAATGAGACGGAGAGAGTAGCGATGCCGCTCGCATTCAACGGCGCAGTACCGAGGACGGTGGTGCCATCGAGGAAGGTGATGGTTCCCGTGGGCGTGCCGGAGGTGGAGGTGATCGTCGCGGTGAGGACGGTGTTGCCGTTCACGTTGACTGGGTTCACAGAGCTTGTAAGGCCGAGGGTCGTACCGAGGCTCTGGACGGTCTCATTCAGGACGGCCGAGGTAGCGGGCAGGTAAGGGCCGGTGGCCGGAAAGGTGACCGTCAATGGATGGTTACCGGGCGTCGAGAACGAGACGGTGAGCGTAGCGACGCCGCTGGCGTTGAGTATGCCGGTGCCGAGGACGGTGCTGCCGTCCATGAAGGTGACAGTGCCGGCAGGGGTGCCAGAGGTTGAGCTCGCGGTTGCGGTGAGAACTGTGTTCGCGCCGACGTTGACCGGGTTCACGGAGCTGGCGAGCGTGAGCGTTGTGGCGAAGGTCTGGACGACCTCATTCAGCACGGCCGAGTTGGCGGCCTGGAAGAAACCGGCTCCGGGATAACTGACGGTGAGCGGGTGCGTGCCCGCACTGGAGAAGGAGACTGTGAGCATGGCGACGCCGCTTGCGTTCAGCGCCACTGTGCCGAGGACGGTGCCGCCATCCATAAAGGTGACGGTGCCGGTGGGGGTGCCGTAGGGCGAGCTGACGGTCGCGGTCAGCGTAGTGTTCGCGCCGAGGTTGACCGGGTTGACGGAGCTGGTAAGCGTGACCGCCGGGGTCGTGATAACGGTGACGGGGTTGCTGGTGCCGGTGTAGGTCGTGCCGGGCTTGAAGGTGGTGTCGGTGACGGTGACGGTCCAGACGCCGAGCGTGTTGAAGTTGAGTGGAGGCGTCAGCGTGGACGCAAAGGTGTGAATGCCGTTGTCAGCCGCGGTGAAGGTGTAGGCGCCGGAGGGAAGGACGCAGGCTGGGTCGGTGCAGGTGAGATTGATGGTGCCGGTGTAGGTGTCGTCGACCGTGCCGTCGTTATTGATGGCGGTGACGGTCATGGTAGTGGCCTGGCCGGGGGTGACGGTCGAGGGCGCGACCGTGACGGTGAAGTGATCGAGGACGTGAAAGCCGGTGCCGCTGAGCGCCACGTTGGCGGTGACATTGCCGTTGCCGGAGGCGGAGATGTTCAGCGTGCCGGTGTTGGGTCCCGCGACTGTGGGCTTGAAGCCGATTTCAAGCGTGCAGGCTTCGCCGATGGATACCTGGGTGCCGTTGGTGCCGTTGATGGTGTTAGGGCAGGTGCCGGTGGTGTCGGCGAAGAAGGCGTTGTTGCTGATGCTGGGAAAGCTGTTGCCGGCGACCTGCAGGGCGTAGCTGCCGGTGTTTTCGACGTCGAGCGCGAGGTCACCGTCGACGGTGTCGACCGTGCCGACGAGTGTCGACGTGGGGAAGATGAGCGACGATGCGGTGCGCGTGACCTGGACGAGGCCGGCGACGGTGTCGGAGATGAGGAGGTCGCCGGTGGGAAGGAGGGTGACGCCAGCGGGCTTTGTGAGTGAGAAGTTGGCGGGAGGAGGCGTGGTGTTGAGAAGCGTGATGACGTAGGGCGAGCCGCTCGAGCGGAAGCTCGACGAGCCGATTGTTACCGGTGTCGGTGATGGTGAGGCCGCCGGCGGCGTTGACAGCGAGCGAGGTTGGGCTGGAGAGCGTGAGACCGGAGACGGGCAGGACGATCGCGGGATTGGTCAGGCCGACGGTGGTGTGCAGGTCGATCTTGACGATGCGGTTGTTGTTGGCATCGGCGACGTAGAGGTTGTCGGCGGTATCGACCGAGAGGCCCTGGGGACTGGAGAGCGCTGTGCCGAGGCCGGTGAGCGTGAGGGCAGCGGCGGCATTGCCGTTTTCGATGTCGATGCGGACGATCTGATTCGCACCTGCGTCGGCGACGTAGAGATAGCCAAAGCCGTCGAGCGCGAGCCCGGCAGGCTGCAGGAGGGTTACGCCGGGGGTCGCTATGACTGTCGGCGAACCACTGGGGGGAATTTTGTAGATGGCTCCGGTGTTGGGCGAGGAGACGTAGAGCGTGCCGTCGCCGGAGATGACGATGGAGGAGAAGGGGGCCGCGGCGGTCGAGGCAGGAATGGTTCCGAGCAGCGTGGCGCTGCCGGGGGTGGTGCTTTCGAGGATGCGGCCGTTGAGGGCGTCGTCGATGTAGAGGTTGCCGGCGCGCGTCATAGACAGTTGCGGATGGATTGATTGCGGTCGGCGTGACGCCGGTGAGCGACGCGGTGGCGACGGCCGTCGCGGGGGAGACGACCATCTGCGGCCCGAGGCCGGCGCCGCGGAGCGGGACGTGGTTGGTTACGTTGCCGCTGCCGTCCTTGACGTAGAGCTCGCCGATGCGAAGCCCGAGGACGCTGGGAGCGAAGGTGAGGGAGATGTTGCAGGTCGCCGGGCCGGCGATGGTGCCGACGCAGGTCTGGCCAGGGATGGCGAAATCTTTGTTGGGAGCGCCTTCGGTGATGGCGGTGATGGAGCCGACTGTGACGACGTCGCCGGCCGGGACCGAGAAGACGAGGGTTGTGACGCCGGAGGTGTTGCCGAGATTGACGCCGCCGAAGTCGACGGGACCGCCGGGCGAAAGCGACTGAGCGGAGGCCGAGGCAAGCCCTGCGAGCGCAAGGAAGGCTGACAGGATGAGCAGGACGAGCAGGAGTGGACGCAAAGGCCTGCGGGCGATCTGGTCTTCGCCCCTGCCAGCAATCTGGAGAGGGTCCCCGTACTGGCGGGAGCGGGCTCCGCTCGGCGTATGCATTCCGATCCTCCACCCTGCGGCTCGAGAGCCAGTGTTGCGTGGCGCGACAGTTGGGCGCGGGGTCGCCCCGGAAGAGCTCGCGCGTGAAGGCGCTCTTCCATAAAAGATCTCGGGCAAACTGGCGGCTCCTCGCATGATGCGTTGCTTATGGGCCCGTGGGCCTGAGGTTGCCCGAGTGCCCAATTTAGCAGCACCACAGCGGTTATCCCCTCCCCCGAAGGGGGATGGTGCAGCAGAACGAAAGCGGCAGTGACGAAGGCGAGACAGTGCTATGCTTGCGGGCAAACGCAAGTTCTACGGCAGTTTTCGCGAACGCGCGCAGGTCGCGAACATTGAGGAAAAAACGGGATGAGTTCTGGGGGATGGATGACGGGGCATGGTACGGAAGTGGTTGGAGGTGGCGACTATCGTCAGCAACCAGCGTACGCACTGCGACCGCTAAGCCTGGGAGAGATTCTTGACCGCAGCTTCGCTGTGTACCGAGCGAATTTCTGGCTGTTTGTCGGGATCGCGGCGCTGAGCTCGACAGTGCAACTGGTTGCCAATGCGGCTCTGCTGGTGATCTACAAGGGCGTTATTCCTCGCCCTAAGGCGCCATTCGACCTGAGCTACCTGGTCTCCGGCCGGGAGGTCGGGGGTCTGATCGCGACTCTGCTGTTCTTTCTTGCGGCGGCTGTGACGCAGGCGGCGACGGTGTGGGCGTTGAGTGAGGTTTATCTTGGCAGGCGCACAACGATCGGAGACTCGATTCACGCGGTCCTTGGGCGTTGGCTGCGGTTTGTGGGAATCGCGTTATGGCAGGCGTGGAGCTTTCTCTGGTTGCCGGCTCTGCTGGTGATACCAGCAGCATTGCTCATGCGAGGGGCGCGATTCGGCATGGCGGGCGCATTCGCCGGGGGCATCCTGATCTTTCTCGCCGTGACAGGAGGGTTCGTGTTTGGGGCCATCGCCTTCCTGCGGAACTCGTTGGCAGTTCAGGCTGCCGTGGTCGAGGATCTGAAGGTGCGAAAGGGGATGCGGCGAAGCAAGGTGCTGGCGGCGGGTGCGAAGGGACGCATCTTCGTCGTGTACCTCATTGCGTGGTGTCTGCTCATCGTCGTCGGGATCATGGAGATGCCGCTGGCGATGATTGTTGGGTTCGGCGCTCTCAAGGGAGAGCGGCATGTGCTGTTGCAGGTTGTCATCCTGTTTGTGAACTTCATCGCACACTCGATGGTGACGCCGGTGCTGATGATCGGGCTGTCGCTGGTGTACTTCGATCAGCGCGTGCGGCAGGATGGGCTGGACCTGTTGCTGATGCTCGATGGCGGGGTTAACGCCGTGAGTGGCACGGGAGCAGATGGAGGCGCTTCGCCTATGCTGCAGGCAGGCGATGCTGCAGCGCTGTAATTCTCGACACCGCTGGACCGATCGCGTGCGATCGTGGGTGCTTGTGTCTGCGTTAAGCATGTCTGCGGTCACCGCGGCTGCACAGACGCATCCAGCGCAGGGTCCTCATTTGGAGACTACAGCTCCGCGCCGTGTGAGCGTGGCAAGCTTGACAGCGACTCAACAGGCAGAGTTTGCGCACGCACAGACGGCCGTGAGAAAGATTCTCGCCGGAGCGGAGTTTCAACGTCCGGCACCCACCCTGTGGGACCGCGTGAAGACCTGGATCATGGGGACGATCATCCGGATCTTTCTTGGCATCGATCAAGTCACTACGCACTCGCCATGGGTGGGACGAGCGCTGGAGTGGCTGTTGTTTCTGGCGGCGACTGCCGGACTGCTGGTCTGGGTGATGCGCACAGTGCAGCGGCAGAGGCTGCGCGTCGCGATGGGAGGCGAACCGGCGAAGAGTGCGGCATGGGATCGCGAGACCGAAGACTGGCGAAGGCAGGCGGAGCAGGAGGCCGCCAAAGGCGCCTGGCGAGAGGCGATTCATGCGCTCTACTGGGCGGCGATCGTACACCTGGAGCGACGGCGTGCGTGGAAGCATAATCCGTCGCGCACGCCGCGCGAGTACGTTCGGTTGTTGAAAGCGGGATCAACCGAACAGCGTGAGTTGCGTGGATTGACGAACGCGCTCGAACAGAACTGGTACGGGCAGCGTGACGCGAACGCGGAGGAGTTTGGCGCGGCCAGAGAGAGCTTTGATCGACTGGCGGAAGGCACCGACGTGCGCGCATCGGCGGCGGGAGGCGAAGCGTGAGCGACGCGCGCTGGAGCGACCGCCGGATTGTGCTGTGGATGGGTGCGGTGATTCTGCTGCTGATCGTTGTTGTAAGTGTGCTGGCGCCTAATACCGCGGACGACGATGCGCGGCCGACGACTTACAACAGCGGACCGCAAGGAGCGAAGGCCGCGTTGCTGATGCTGGAGGCGATTGGGAGAACGACATCGCGCTGGCAGCGGCCGATTGAAGATCTCAGCCGCATCGATGCATCGCATACAACCCTGGTACTGGCAGCGCCGGCGTACTCGCCGACCGATCAGGAGACGATTGCACGCAACGTGAAAGGATTTCTCGAGCGCGGAGGGCGCGTGCTGACGACAGGACCGACGGGCGCTCTGCTGCTGCCTGGCGGAAAGGTGGAACCGCCTACGATCTTCATGACCGAGATGTGTCACACCTATCCGGGCGACGGTCCGCTGGCGGCTGCGGGCCGCGTGGCAATGGTGGACCGAGGCGCGTGGGCGGGGAAGACGAAGGTGGAGATTGCGCATCGGTGCGGGCAGGATGCGGTGGTGGTGCGTATGGCCGTGGGACGCGGCGAGGCGGTGTGGTGGAGCTCCGCGGTGCCGCTGACGAACGCGGAACTGAAGACAGATGCCGATCTGCGACTGCTTCTGCTGAGCCTCGGCGAAGGACGGACGGTGCTGTGGGATGAGTCACTGCATGAGACGGTCCCGGGGTTGTGGGATGCGACGCACGGACTTCCGGTATGGTGGCTGATTGCGCAGGCCGCTCTTCTGGCGGTGTTGCTGGTGTTGAGCTTCAGCCGCAGGAATGGGCCACTGCGCGCGCCGGTGACAGTCCCGAGGAGCTCGCCGGTGGAGTTTGCGTCGTCGATGGGCGATCTTTACGAGAAGGCGCGCGCGACTACTGCAGCGACCGACGCAGCGCGGCGAAGACTGCTGCGAGCCATCGTGCGCGACGCGGGCGTGCCGCAGGCGATCGTCGAGGAAGGACCGAAGCCGATGGTGAATGCCCTGAAGGAGCGGCTGGGCGGGGACTGGACTTTAGTGGGCGTACACCTTGAGAAGGCGAACGACGCGGCGAAGGAGAGCCCGACGTATCGTGAGGCGCTCGCGATCTCGCGAGCCTTATCGGAGGATGCAGAGAGGATTCGTGTTGCGGCGCGCAGTGGGCGGGCGCGCGATGCGGCTGCCGTAAGAGTCGCGTAAGTGTATCTCTTGGGTTTTGGAAGATTCGCATTTTGAGGAGAAGTGAATGAGCGAAGGAGTTGCGGCAGCAAACGAGTTGTTTGCGCGCGGACAGCAGGAGATTGGGCGCATCATCGCAGGGCAGGAGGAAGCGGTCGCGCAGGCGCTGCTGACGATGCTGTGCGGCGGCCATGCGCTGGTGGAGGGCGTGCCGGGTGTCGCAAAGACGCTTGCGGTCAAGACGCTGGGGCGTTTTCTCGGACTCGAGTTTCGACGCGTGCAGGGAACGCCGGACATGATGCCGGCGGACATTCTCGGCACGAGTGTCTTCTCGCCGAAGACGGGCGAATTTTCCTTTCACAAGGGGCCGGTGTTCACGCAATTTCTGCTGACGGATGAAATCAACCGCATGCCGCCGCGCACGCAGGCGGCGTTGCTCGAGTCCATGGAGGAGCGGCAGGTGACGGCGGATGGTGAGCGGCACCCTCTCGATGAGTTTTTCACCGTGTTCGCGACGCAGAACCCGGTGGAATTTGAGGGAACGTACCCGCTGCCGGAGGCGCAGCTCGATCGTTTTCTGCTGAAGATCAAGGTGGGATATCCGACGCCTGCGGACGAGCGTGTGGTGCTGGAACGGCATCATGCGGCGACGGAACCTGCAGGGCTCGCGGACACACCGATTGAAGCGGTACCGTTTGCGATGTTGGCGCAGGCGCGCCGCGAGATTCGCGCGGTGCGCGTGGAGCCGGCGATCTTCGACTATTTGCTGGCCATTGTGCGGAGAACGCGGGAGTGGCCGGCAATTGCGCTGGGAGCGAGTCCGAGAGCGAGCACTTCCCTGCTGCTGGTGGCGAAGGCCATGGCGGCGCGCGAGGGTCGCGACTTCGTCGTACCTGACGACCTGAAGGAGGCAGCGGTGCCTGTGCTGCGGCATCGGCTGGTGCTGCGGCCGGAGGCTGAATTAGAGGGGCTGGATGCCGATCGAGTGGTGAGTGATGTGCTGGCGGCGACGACGGTGCCGAAGTAAAGGCCGAGAAGAGCGAGCAGAGAGTAAAGACTTTTGCAGACGTTGATGCCCAAGATCGCGAGTGGAATGGCGAGGCCGCTAGGCCGGTGGGGCCGACGGGCGGGTTTTGGACTTCTTTCCCTGTCGGCTGCGATGCATTGCCAGAGCACTTCGTCGGTGGCTCCGCCGGCGAATCCAACGATTACTGCCACGTCCAACCTGGTGATTGTGCCGGCGCTTGTGCGCGCCCCAACTGGCGATTTGCCGCCGGCGCTTCATGCCTCTGACTTTTTGCTGACGGACAATGGGGTGCGTCAGGTTGTAGCAGTTGAGGAGACGGAGCACCAGCCGCTCTCAGTGCTTGTTCTTATGCAGACTGGAGGAGCCGCGGCGGAAGAGCTTCCGCTCTACGCGAAACTGGGCACGATGCTCTCCTATCTCACAGCCAATTCGCCGCATCGAGTCGGCCTGGTGGAGTTCGACAGCGAACCGGAATACACATGGAGCTTCACATCGAATATTGACGGCCTTGACGGTGGTTTCACTCATCCAGATGCGGGTGATCGCGGCGCCGCCATACTCGACGCCATCAGCTATGGCATCGATCTTCTGCGCAAGGAGCCGCCCTCATATCGTCGCGTTATTCTTCTCGTCGGTCAGACACACGATGATGGAAGCCGGGCACGCGCGGACCAAGTGATTCAGAGCCTGGGAGAGAACAACATCACGATCGAGTGCATCTCGTTCTCCCCAGAGAAGGCATGGTTGAAGGATCAGTTCACGAAGCCACGCCACGAGAATGCGCCTTACCAAATGTCGCCGGATCACCCACCCTTACTGCACACCTTTAATCTGGGCGAACCGTTGGGCATCGCGTTCAAAGCGATGCAGAAAGATACCTCGGCAGAAAGAGCTGCACTTTCGGGTGGGGAATCGCTTCCGTTCGGGAACAAGGCGGAGCTTGATCAGCAGCTCGTGTCACTCACCAATCACTTCGCCGCGACGTATACGCTCAGCTTTCGGCCTACTTCGAAGCAGCCCGGCTTCCATTCTCTTCAGCTTCGGATCGCAGGTCATCCGGAGTTCCAGGTCTCCGCCCGTACGAGCTACTGGCCAACGACTGAGATTCAATCGGCTAAATAATGCAAACGCTAATTCCTGAGTCCGCGAGTGCGATAGCGAATCCGATGGGTCGGCTTGGCCGATGGGCGGGGTTCGGCCTGACTGCGAGGGCGTTGCTGCTGTTCTGCGCGGGGCTGGTGCTGGCGATTCCGGCGTTCTGGCAGCCGCGGCGCATTGGATTCATGTTCGGGTGGGATGCGTTGCTGCTGGTGCTGTGCGTGGTGGATGCGATGCGGCTTCCGAAGCCTGAGCGGCTGACGGTGAGGCGGACGTTCCTGGATTCGCCCCAGTTGGGTGAGCCGACACGGCTGGAGATCGCCGTGCGGATGGACGCGGATGCGGTGATCGATGCGTGGGTCGTCGACGATCTGCATCCGGCGCTGATCGCAAAGCCTGAGGTGCAGCGCATCGAGGTCTTCCCTCGCGACGAGGCAGTGTGTACGCAGACAATCTGGCCGGCGGAGCGCGGCGACTTTGCGATGGGCAAGGTCTTCCTGCGCTATCGCGGTGCACTGCGGCTTGTCGAGCGATGGGCTGCTGCGGAGCCTCTGGCGAGTTCAGACAAGCCGCAGCGTGTGCGGGTGTTTCCAGCGCACGAGGACAGCCGCGGACGTGCGGCGTTCTTTCTGTTGCGCGCGCGGCAGATCGAATTGCAGCGGCGCAAGCTGCAGTTGCGCGGGAGTGGACGTGAGTTTGACAGCCTGCGGGATTTTCAACAGGGTGATGAGCTGCGCAGCATCTCGTGGACAGCGACGGCGCGGAGAGGCAAGCTGGTGGCGCGACAGTTCACGGCGGAACGCTCGCAGCAAGTGTGGATTGTGCTGGATGCGGGACGGCTGTCACGCACTGCGTTCGAACTGCGGCGTGGAGAGCTGGAGCTTGTCGGCGAGACTGTGATGGAGCGCGATCGCGCGCATCGTATGACGGTCACGCAACTCGACCAGGCGGCAACTGCAGCGGTGATGCTCGCTCAGGTGGTGGGCGGGTCCGGCGACAAGTTCGCCATGCTGGCATACGGCCGGGAGATCAAGCAGGTGCTTCCGCCAGGCGCAGGCGTGGTGCATACGCGCGTGTTGCTGGATTTGCTGAGTCAGACGCGCGCCGAGGCTGCAGAGGCCGATCACCTGAACGCGGTTGCGCGTCTGAAGACGCTGCAGCGCCGGCGGGGGCTGATGGTGTGGATCACGGAGTTGGTCGACTCTGCCGGCAGGCCGGAACTGGTGACGGCGGCGAGTGAGCTTGTGCGGCAGCATCTCGTGGTACTGGTGCTGCTGAAGCATCCGGAGCTCGAGGAGTTGGCAGCGCGCGTGCCGACAACGCGCGAGGAGATGTTTCATTCTGCTGCCGCGCAGGAGATGCTGGAGCGTAGACGTGAAACTGTCGCACAGCTTGAACGACGAGGCGTGCTGATTGTGGAGACGACTGCCGAGGAGATTGGCGTGCGCGCGGTGAGTGAGTATCTCGAGGTGAAGGCGCGCGGGCTGCTGTAGTTGAAGTAGTTAGTTATTACTACTGGCGCCTGTTGACTTATTTCTTCTTCAACAACTCCAGCACCTCTTCGGCGTGGCCCTCGGGCTTCACGTTTTCAAACACGTGGACGAGCTTTCGGTCCGGACCGATGAGGAAGGTGGTGCGGGCGACACCGGTGACGGGCTTGCCGTACATGGTCTTGTTGCGCAGCAGATCGAAGCGCTTGATGAGCATCTCGTCGGCGTCGGCCAGGAGCGGGTACTGAATGTCATACTTCTCTGCGAATTTCTTCTGCGCCTTTACGGTGTCGCGGGAGATGCCGAGAACGATGGCGCCGGCCTTTTTGAGTTTTGCGAATTGATCGCGAAAACCGCAGGCTTCGATAGTGCAGCCGGGTGTGTCGGCGCGCGGATAGAAGAAGAGAATGACGGGCGAGCCTTTGAACTGAGAGAGCGTGACGGGGTTGCCGTCCTGGTCGGGCAGGGTGAAATCTTCGATAAGGTCGCCGGATTTAGGCTGGGGCATGCGCGCTCCTTCGGGGTGAGTCCGAGATAAGGATATCGCGGCGAAATCTCAGCTGAAGAGCGAGAGCTGCGGTTCGAGTTTGCCAGGTCTGCGCGGGCGCGCATCGTCAAAGACGGTACGGCCGCCAATCGAGGCGGAGATGCTTCGTTCATGCTCCAGTGCGGCGGTGAAGTCCGCGAGCGGCTGGCCGTCGCTCTCTACCGCTCGTGTGAGGCGATCGAGTCGCCTGAAGCCGTCAAGCTTCTCTTTGTGGCCGAGACGGGCGGCGTCGAGGGAGCGGCGCAAAATCGCAAGAGAGTCATCGTAGGTCTTGAGCGGCACGGGAAATGGATGGCCGTCCTTGCCGCCGTGTGCGAAGGAGAAACGAGCGGGATCGGCGAAGCGGCTTGGGGCGCCATGAACAATCTCCGCGATGAGCGCGAGCGACTGGAGCGTGCGCGGTCCAAGCCCCTCGACCAGAAGGAGCGAGGCGAAGTCACGGAGCTCCTGCTCGTGGGCGACGGCGAGCACCGCGCCGAGGCGCTTGAGATCGATGTCCTTTGCACGCACGTCATGGTGGGCGGGCATGGTGAGGCGGCGAGCTTCCTGAAGAGATGAATCGAGCGGTTCGAGCGCGATCGTGATCAGCGCCTCCTGAGCTCTGGCTGCACGGCTATCGACGAGGTTGAGGATGGTGCCCTGCGGGTGACCGAGGATCGCCGTGTGAGGGTCGGAGACGAAATCGCGCACTGTGGCAGAGTGCCAGTGATAGCGCCGCGCAAGATGGCTCGCCGGATTCATTCCCTGCTGAACCACGGCCCACTCACCAGAGTCGTGAATGACAAAGGAGTGCAGGTAGAGCTGAAAACCGTCGGCGATCGCGTTGTTATCAACTCGAGCGGTGAGGCGGCTGGTTCGAGCGAGTGTGTCGCCATCGAGGCCGTTGCGGGATGAGACTGCACGCAGCTCCTCGGGCGTGCGCTTCGAGTGGCGGCCGCGGCCGCCGCAGATCGTGAAGCCAAGGTCCGCAACCCGCGGATTCAAGCCGCGCTTGAGTGCACCCATGACGGAGGTGGTGATGCCGGACGAATGCCAGTCCATTCCCATCACGCATCCCAGCGCCTGAAACCAGAACGGGTCGCTGAGACGGGTGAGGAACTCCGACGGGCCATAGTTGAGGACAATGTGCTCCACAATCGCGGAGCCCAGCGCCGTCATACGCTCCGCGAGCCACGGCGGAACGCGTCCATTATGCAGCGGGAGATCTGCAGTTCCAGAGCGCTTCAATGCGTAATCTCAGCTTGTTCCTCTCATTTATTTTCGCTTAAGATTCGCCTCGCAGGGCAGGAAAAAGCCGCCGAATTGTTCGGCGGCCTTTTGATGACTGCTGGTTTAGATCAGGACCGGCTCGCGCAGATCGTCGGTGATCTCCTGGTCGGTAGAGGCGATGGAGCTTGCCTGTGGGAAGTAGGCGTTCGAGACGTACTGCCCAAGCATGCGATGCGTGTTGAAGAACGTTCCGTTCATCGCGATGCAGTGGCGGCGCAAACGCGCGAAGGCTTCCTTGTCAGCGAACAAGGGGGCGATGACCGTTTCGAGCTTCGTGTACAGCTGATGGGCCTCCTGCGCCTCGTCGTCGAAGTCGTCGATGGCCCAGCCCGTAACGTTCTCCGCACAGCCTTCGATCCACCAGCCGTCGAGCACGGAGAGTGAGGGCACGCCGTTGAGCGCAGCTTTCATGCCGCTGGTGCCCGAGGCCTCGTAGGGACGGCGCGGCGTGTTCAGCCAAACGTCGACGCCATTGGTGAGCCGCTGGCCGAGGTCCCAATCGTAGTTTTCAAGGTAGAGGATGCGGAGCTTGGAGGACTGGAACCTGGCGGCATCGGCGAAGACCTCGCGGATGAGCGCCTTGCCCGCGTTATCTGCAGGGTGCGCTTTGCCGGCGAAAAGAATCTGCAGGCCGCCGATGCGTTCGGCAAGATCGTGCAGACGCTGACCGTCGCGGAAGAGGAGCGTGGCACGCTTGTAAGTGGCAGCGCGACGCGCGAATCCGAGCGTCAGGACATTCAAATCGAGATCGACTCCGGTGCGCTCCTTCACCGTTGCAAAAAGGCGCTGCTTGCCGAGCGCGTGTGTCGCGTCAATCACATGCGCGTCGATGCCATAGACCGAGCGGAAGTACTGGTTGTCGTGCCGCCACTCGGGAATCTCTTTGTCGAAGAGCTTGTGGAAGGGCTCTGAGAGCCATGTGGCCGCGTGGACACCGTTGGTGATGGAGTGAACGCGATACTCGGGGAACATGCCCTGCGACACTTTGCCATGCTGCATTGCCACGCCGTTGACGTAGCGTGAGAAGCGCAGCGCAAGGTATGTCATGTTGAGCAGACCGTTGTGCAACGCGCCGAAGCGCTCGATGCAGGAGGCGCGCTCGTGACCCAGAACGGAGTACATCTGGTCGGTGCCGAACTGGTCATGCCCAGCTGGGACCGGCGTGTGCGTAGTGAAGACGCAGGTCTCGCGAACGGCCTCAGCGTCGGACTCGGATGCGTTGCTAAGCGGCGCGCCGTTCAGGCGAGATTCGAGCAGGCCGATAGTCAGCAGCGCAGCATGGCCCTCGTTCATGTGGCAGACCTCGGGCTGACAGCCGAGGGCATGCAGCAGATGAATGCCGCCGAGGCCAAGGATGGTCTCCTGACAGAGGCGGTAATAGGTATCGCCGCCGTAGAGGTGATCAGTCAGCGTGCGGTCATACGGGTCGTTGCCCTCGATGTCGGTATCCAGCAGGAAGACCGGGATGACGTGGCCGGTACAGCCGACGACATCGAGCCGCCAGGCGCGAATCGACAACTCGCGGCCCTGCATCTGGATGTTGATAGTGGTGCCCGCGGAGGGAAGCACGGTCTCAGGCGACCAGACGACGTCCGACTCGGTCTGCTGGCCGGAGGAGTCGAGATGCTGCTGGAAGTAGCCGTGACGATGCACCAGCGAGATCGCCACCATGGAGGCGCCAGTGTCGGCTGCCGAACGGAGCGTATCGCCCGCAAGCATGCCGAGACCACCCGAGTAGGTGGGCAGATCTTTGCGGAGGGCAATCTCCATGGAGAAGTACGCGATCTTGCGGTCGGCAAGGTCGACGGAAGTGAAAGAGGAAAACGATTGACGGGCCGAAGGAATTGGGTCACTCATGCGCAATCGAGAATCCATTTCTCCAAACGGTGTACGCAATAGCACCGCCGGGGTGCAGGGGTTTGAAATGAGACGCGGGTTCGGCCCGGTATGACACGATCACCCTGCAAATTTCTTGAGAAAAGAGTATCAAAACGGGCGTTGGGCTGGCTGGCTAGCCGGAACGTGAGATGTGGATTGCGCGGGATTAATTCGGGCTCCGAACGCCAAGTCGTGAAGAATCAGCGAGTAGCGAACCCAAACTTCATTGCCAGCCCCAGAACCAAGGCGAGTACCACCGCCACCGTCGAGGTCAGGACCGCCGATCGCAGCCGGCGGCGGGCTGCGCCCAACAGCAGGAAGATGCCATACAGGAGGAGCATAAAGACGATGCCATCCAGCACGAAATAGCGATTTCCACTAAGACTCACCTGCCAGTTAGGCGTGTGCGCAGAGGGAATCGCCGGCCAGAAACCAGCCAATGAAGAAGACGAAGAGGAAGAGGATCGTCTCCAGAATGATGGCGATGGCGCGCTTCATGAAGATCCTTTCAGGCTTGATTTCTGTGCGAAGAGTGTAGCGCAGACCGTTCGGAATCTGTGAGTTATCTGAGCGAAGCCTCGTAGACTGCGAACCTGCGTTCGAGTTCCCACTGCTGCGCGGCCTTTTCGTTCGCGTCGAGCAGGGCCTGGCAGGCGCGCGATGGCGTGCTGCTGGCGGTAACGGCCGCTACACAGGCGGACTTGCGGCGCGCGAAGTCGTCAGGCGTTACGTAGAGGCTCAGGCCATGCAAGAAGCTGTGCTCGAGCGAGGCGCGCGCGGACTGCTTCAGTTCGACGTAGGTGAGGTCCTGATCGTCGGCGGCCTTTGCATATTCGTGCGTGAGGTCGATGCGCGAGACGCCCTCGTCGTCAGTAGAAAGTGCGAAGGGCACGTGCGCGGCGATGTACGCGTGGAGCGGATGGTCGGAGCCGGTGATGTCGAGGATGACGTCGTTGGATGTCAGGTTGACCTCGACCATGATGTGCCGCGCCGCCATCTCGTGCAGAAGATGAAGCGGGTTGTCTTCGTAGAGCACATCCACGCCGTGACCGATGCGCTCGGCGTGGCCGAGGTTGATCGCCTCTCGAATATGAGAGCTGAGCCCTGCGGGGGGAACCATGCCGGGTGCGAGCTCGCCCGCATGCAGTGAGATGTGCACCTTCGGATAAACCGAGTGCAGATAGTCGAGCATCTGCATTTGAAGATGGTAATCGCGCATCGAGACGTAACCATCCTCGGGCATCACGAAATTGATGCCGACAACATCGGGGTCAGCGCTCGCCACCTCGAAGCCGAGCAGCGTCTGCGCAAAGACCTGCTGGGGCGGAAAACCACGCAGGACCTGATACAGGAAGTGAATCTGCACGTGGCACGCCGGCGAAGCGTCGTTCGATCGGTTGCAATGCTCGATGCTGTTGCGGACGTCGAGCGAATGCGACAGCTCGCCACGATCGACTCCAACTTCGTCGCGAAGGCCGGCAGCGATCAGCTTGTTTCGAAGCTCCGCAAGCTGACTGGGCGCGATGGAGCTCTCCGCACCTTCGGGCCAGCCGATCTTGTTGCCGATTTGCGCAGCATGCGTGAAGGTCGGGGTCTGCATGATCTCGAGGTACTGCTCGTTCTGGGCGGCGGCGCGCCGAGCCACCTCATCGAGCCACTCGCCGGAGTGATCGTTCAATCCGCTGAAACGCGCAAAGGTTGCGAAGAACTGATCGTGGCCGTCGATCGCCTGGGTGGCGACGAACGTGCGCATGGAGAAGCTGTCGACGAGCAGGTCATACAACGCCTGGTTCTTGAACGCGTCCGCCACAGCAACCTGGCCCTTGTCGCACTCGTTGGGTTTGCTGTCCAGCGGCGGCGTGAAGTGAAGCGCGTCCTTACCGACTGCCACGGGAGGCGTGCCGGTCTCCACCGGCGCGAGGCAGAGGCCGTCGCGTGCTGCATCCTCGATAAAGGTCTCGGCGTAGATGGCGCCCGAAAGATGCATGTGAAGATCGGCGCCCTTGGGCATCGTCTTCAGCAGAGCATAGAGCTCTGGATTGCCCGCTTTCTTCGCGGCCTCCAGCACGCGTTCTGCGCGAGCCTCGCCCGGCGTGGGCGCCTGCGCGCTGAGCGCAGTGGCGGGGATGAGTGCGGCGAGCAGACAGCAAAGCGAACGACGGACCATTGAATAAGCTCTCCCGGCGGCGCGCGACGCGTGACGCGCAAATGTCCTGCAACTATGTGTTCTGAAGATGATACGAGAGGCCACCCAGTCCTCACCGAGCGGGCCGAGTTTGGCGCATTCGGCTCACGTTGATATACTGAGGCTCGTATCTGAGGCTGCGCGTGCGACGCGGGCGGCCAGTTCCCCTCCCGACACAGGCAGGCGAAGTCAGAACGAGCAGTCCGGCGGCCACTCCGCTGCCCCGGGCCTGTTGTGAGCGGAGGCCAGGTAGCTCAGTGGTAGAGCGCGGCCCTGAAAAGGCCGGCGTCGGCGGTTCGATCCCGTCCCTGGCCACCACATAATAGACGGCTGACGGATCTTCCCGAAAAACGCGACCAGAAACCATAATAGCTTTCATTGTGAGGCTACAAGAGGGCTGAGGAGTCTCCGCCGTGGAGACTGTTGCTGTTCTGCGAGAAGCTGATTGACGATCTTTTCTTGTGCCTGACGTTTCGTCCGCGTGACGGCCTTCGCGTCCAGACCCAAGGCGGTTCCAACGTGATGGTGTCTTAAGAGTTCCTGCATCATCAGACGTTTCCCTCCTGCGCAGGGCGGGCGGGGAGGGATTTCTGCCCCTAGACTACGTATGGGGAAAGAAGCATAATGTCGTCGCAGAAAAGCCGGCTCGAATTCCCGAGCTATAGGCTGCTCTTGATATCCTCGACGATCCGGAAGCGGCCACTGAGCAGGTTGGCGAAGATGGGCGAATTTCGCGCAATTGCGTAGACGTTAGTTGGGAGGGCAAGCCATGGGATATGAAATGAAGCGCATCTCGGCCGCTGGAACCGCTGAGGCCATCGCAAAAGCGGAACTCTATCGCTCCCTCGGCGAACCTGAAGAGGCAGAATCGATCTGCCGCGATATCCTCGCCATCGAACCGCAGCATCAACTCGCCTTGCGTTTACTCGGGCTTGCGCTGACCGATCAGTTTGCCGGACACAGCTCCGATCGCTACAACGAGACTAAAGACATCTTCCTGCATCTCGATGATCCATACGAGCGCCTCTACTACACCGGGCTGCTGTACGAACGGCGCGCGAAAGCGATGCTAAAGACCGGCCAGCCACCGCGTTCTCTCCTCGCGCTTTTTGACCAGGCACTGCGCTCCTTCGCTGAGGCTGAGAAAATTCGTCCTGCGGGAAACGATGATGCCATCCTTCGATGGAATCGCTGCGTGCGGCTGCTTCAGAATCCAGACTACGAATGGGATGGAATAGAAGAGGAGCTTGTCCCCTTCGATGCCCAGGACGCTCCGCCGGGATAGCCTCTTTCCGCGCGGAGTTATAACGATTCCTTCTCAATCGTTAAATCGCATTTCGTCACAGAATGCGGAACAACCGTTTGAGTGGGTCGAAATAACGGTCCACAACTCGCTCCTTCAGCGGAATGATGGCATTCTCGGTGATCGTGATCGATTCCGGGCACACCTGCCGACAGCACGTGGTGATGTTGCAGTAGCCGATGTTGTGCGCGCGTCTCAGGTCGCTCACCCGGTCCTCCACGTCAAGCGGATGCATTTCGAGCGCGGCGGCATATACCAGCAGCCGCGGGCCGATGAACTCGTCCTCCTTGTGGTGCTCGCGCAGCACGTGGCACACGTCCTGGCAGAGGAAACACTCAATGCACTTGCGGAACTCCTGCACGCGCTCCACGTCTGCCTGTTGTATCCGCCATGTGCCATCGGCAGCGTCCGGAGAGCGTGGCTTGAATTGCTTGATCGTCTTTTTGGCGCGGAAGTTCCAGGAGACGTCCGTGACCAGGTCTCGTATGAGAGGAAATGTATGCATCGGCTCCAGAGTCACCGGTGCATTCAGGTCGATATCGCTGAGCCGCGTCATGCACATCAACTTGGGCACGCCATTGATTTCGGCGGAACATGATCCGCATTTGCCTGCCTTGCAGTTCCATCGGACGGCCATATCCGTTGCTTGTTGCGCCTGGATTCGGTGCACGGCGTCCAGTACGACCATGCCCTCCTCGACCTGTGTGGAGTAGTCCTGGAAGGCGCCTCCTGCGGGATCTCCGCGCCAGATGCGAAACGTCGCTGATGTGGCCATCTGCCTCGTCCCCCTGCTATTTCATCTCTTCGATCACTGCCTTCAGTTCCTCCGGCATCGGCGCGACTGCGCGCTTTTCCACCAGCATCTCGCCGCCTGCCTCTCGCTTGATGACGATGTTGTACTTGCCCCACTCAGTATCTTTTTGCGGGAAATCTTCGCGGAACTGTGCACCGCGGCTTTCCTTTCGGAGTAATGCCGCCCGTGTAATCGCCTCCGACACGACCAGCATATTTCCTACATCGATGGCAGTGTGCCAGCCATTGTTGTACTCACGATTTCCCGCCACGCCAATCTGTTCCGCGCGCACGCGCAGCTGCGCGGTCGCCCCGAGTGCTTGTTGCATTTCATCCTCGACGCGCACAATCCCAACCAGGTTCTGCATGGTCTCCTGCAGATCGTATTGAATCTGGTATGGGTTCTCACCTGCAGGACCGCGTTCGAAGAAGGCCAAAGCCTCGGTCGCCACGGATTGAATCTCAGCCTCGTCGACCGTCGCTTTTCCGTTCTCGGTGGCGAACGCGGCGGCGAAGCGTCCGGCCCGACGCCCGAACACAAGCAGATCAGAGAGTGAATTGCCCCCCAGCCGATTTGCGCCATGTAATCCTGCCGCGGCCTCGCCCGCGGCGAACAGTCCAGGCACGGTGGACATCTGCGTCTCGCCGTCGACGCGGATGCCTCCCATCATGTAGTGCGTCGTGGGGCCGACCTCCATTGGCTCCTTGGTGATATCAAGATCGGCAAGTTGTTTGAACTGGTGGTACATGCTGGGGAGCTTGCGCTTGATATGCTCTTCCGCCTTCGGCAGCCGCTCCTTGATCCAGCTGATATCGAGATAGACGCCGCCGTGCGGTGATCCCCGGCCCGCCTTGACCTCACGATTGATGCACCGTGCTACATGATCTCTAGTAAGAAGTTCAGGAGGGCGCCGTGCATCTTTGTCCCCCTGCGTGTACCGCCAACCTTCTTCTTCGCTGTCCGCGGTTTGCTCCTTGTAGAGATCCGGGATGTCGTCGAACATAAACCGGCGGCCTTCGCTGTTGCGCAGAACACCGCCTTCGCCGCGCACGCCCTCGGTCACCAGAATTCCCCGAACGCTGATAGGCCAGACCATTCCGGTCGGGTGAAATTGAACGAACTCCATGTCCTGGAGTTCGGCTCCCGCCCGATAGGCGAGTGCTAGACCATCGCCCGTATACTCCCAGCTGTTGCTTGTCACTTTGAATGCGCGTCCAATTCCTCCCGTCGCGATCACGACAGCCTTTGCTTCCCACAGGTAGAAGCGGCCCTTCTCGCGATCGTACCCACAAGCTCCGGCAATGCGGCCTCCATCGAGCAGGAGGCTGAGAACCGTGCACTCCATGTGGAACTCGATTCCTGTGTGAATCCCATGGTCCTGGAGCGTGCGTATCATCTCCAGGCCGGTTCGATCGCCGACATGGGCCAGCCTGGGATACCTGTGCCCACCAAAGTTTCTCTGGAGAATCCTGCCATCTGGCGTGCGATCAAAAAGCGCACCCCATGCCTCGAGTTCGCGCACGCAGTCCGGCGCTTCCCTGGCGTGCAATTCGGCCATCCGCCAATTGTTGAGATACTGGCCCCCGCGCATCGTATCCGCGAAATGGACTCGCCAGTTATCGCGATCGTCAACGTTGGCCAGTGCTGCCGCGATACCGCCTTCCGCCATCACCGTGTGCGCCTTGCCTAGCAGCGATTTGCAGACTACCCCCACCGTTGCGCCGTTTGCGCCGGCTTCGATCGCCGCGCGCAGGCCTGCTCCGCCTGCCCCGATCACCAGCACATCGTAGGAGAACCGACGGAATTCCGGCATCTACAGAATTCTCCAGTCGTGCCAGATTCCCATCGAACATAGGCGGACGTAGATATCGGCAAATGCCACCCAAAGCAGGCTTGCCCAGGCCCACCTCTTGTGCCCGGCGTTAAGGCAGCTCGCGCAATCGTAGATCTTGTGGCGTACAGGGTGATCCGAGATGCGGTCGAATGTTCCCCCAATGAGGTGGCGGAACGCGTGGCACCCGAAGATATATCCGGCAAGAAGCACAACGTTCACTACCAGAACAAGGCTTCCAATCCCGATACCGAATCCATCGGGGAAAAAGAACCCTCGCACGGCGTCGTAGACGAGAAAGCCCCAGACAATGTAGGAGAGCCTCAGGAAGTAGCGATGGTAGTTCTGAAGAATGAGCGGAAAGCTCCGTTCCCCCCAATAGCTTTTACGCGGCTCGCTCACTGCACAGGCCGGTGGATCCGCCCAGAACGACTTGTAGTAAGCGCCCCTGTAGTAGTAACAGGTCACGCGGAACAGGCCGGGAATCCACAGGATGAAGAGCGCTGGAGAAAAAGGCAGAAAGCTTGGGTACCAGCCTGGCTTAGGGCCAAAGAACGCGTGCGGAGAAGCACCGAACAGCTCCGGTGAATAGAAGGGCGAGATATAGGGACCGAAGGTGTAGTGGCTGTTCTGGAATGCCGCCCACGTGGCGTAGACCACAAACGCACCGAAACCGAGCAGGACCGCCGCCGGAGAAAGCCACCAGAAGTCGCGTCGTGACGTTTGGCCAAACTTGCCGTTTTTCCAGACAACATCGGGAGCGGACATCGTCCTCCCAGGCGGAGGAAGTTGCAGACAGCGCCCTACCCGCCGGATGGCAGATCATTCTATAGCAAACTGTGCCCTCAGGAACTTCTGCGCATATCTCGATGCGAAAGGTGGGATCGAAGACGACATCGAGAAACCTTGTGTTGCCCATATGCGCGATCTTGGATGGGCCCTCCATATTGCCTCACAAGCCACCCCTAAATCGGGGAACGCAAAGGCGCCCGCCGAAGCGGGCGCCTTTGCAACTAGTTATCACGAACTAGAACCTGTACTTCAGCGCGTACTCGAACTGACGTGCGGGCGAAAGTGTGCTGGTGATAAGCCCAAACTGCGAGCTGACTGAGGATGCGTTGGGTGCAGCATAGCTCGCCATGTTGAACGCGTTGAAAGCGTCCAACCGGAATTCGAACGTCTGCTCCTTGTATGTCCGGAAAGCTTTGAAGAGTGCCATATCAATCACTCGGTAGCCCGGCGCGCGCTCCGTACCGACATGAGCGGTGCCAAAGCTGTTGGGCAACTCCGGGCCATAAGCGCAGACATTGTTGCTGGCGCCCGTGCACGGAGTCGCGGTTGGATCCGTGCCAAACCAGTGCGTCAGCGTACGGTGATTTATCCGCAGCGGATGATACTGGTTCGCACGAGCTGAGCCGGCATTCGCGTTTGCGACGTTTGTAGCAGTGATTGTGATGGGGAAGCCTGAGTACAGAACCGCATCTCCTGATAACTTCCAGCCACCGATCGCCCAATCGACGAAACGGTTTACGTTAGCTCCGAAGTCGCGGCCGTGACCGAATGGGATATCGTAAACGCCGACAAAGTTTACAGCGTTACGCGTGTCATATCCGGCCGGACCATAATCTCCGTGGGGATTGTAGATGTTCTGCAGGAACACGCTGGCGCCATCGACACCGCTCACTCCATAAAAGCCCGGATTATTCGTCAGGGCCTTGGAGAAGGTGTAGTTGAACGTGTACTCCAGCCCATGGCTGACGCGCTGACGGATCTGGACCTGCATGCCGTGATAGTTGGAATACCCTTCGGCTGTTGTGTAGTACACAAGTCCGCCGGTGCCGACAAGTTTGGCAAAGGGAGCCGTGCCAGGAACTCCCGGAGTGGTGTACTGGTTCACATTCTCAGGAATCACCAGGTGCTGTCCCAGTTGTCCAACATAGCCGACCTGGAACGTAGTCTTCGAGTTCAGGAGTACCTGTGTGGTCAAGTTGAACTGTTGAATCAGCGCAGGCTTCAGGTTATGGTCCCACGCCTCATAGCGGGTGCTGGAAAAGGTCGTGGCGCCCACACTGAAACCTTGACCGGCGCCCACATACGTTCCGCCGCCGGTTGCTGACGGTCCCACTCCGGTATTGGAGTACTGCGAGATGAACGGCGCGTTTTGGGAGAGGCGAAGGTTTGCTCCTGTGCCCTCCATGTCATCGGTGATGCCGTAGCCGCCGCGGATAACCACTTGCGGGTTCATTTGGTAGGCGAAGGACACACGTGGCATAACTCCTTTGTAGAAGGCGTTGTACAACGCGCGGCTGTTTCCGTTGGTGCCCGCTAGTTCAATGCAATTGGTCGGACAATTCTCAGGATGAGCCACGTCGATGTTGGCTTCCTTGTTGTTGACCTCATACAGCGGCTGGTCATAGCCGTAGCGCAGACCGATATTCAGCGTGAGTGCCGGTGTCAATTTCCACTGGTCCTCGCCGAAAAATGCTAGACGATATTGACGCTGACCCACACGTCCGGAAACTCCGGCAATTCCCTGCGCATCTGACTTGTCCAGAACAAAGTCGGCATATCCGTAGCCACTTACCTTGTCGCCCGGAAAGGCTGAGGCACCGCTGGAGTTCGCTGTATAGATACCGTTGTAAGCAAACATGCCAAGGTTGCCGTTGGTGCTCGGATAGTAGTTGTTTTCCTGATAACGGAGAACCTGAACGCCGCCTTTGATGATGTGCTTGCCGCGAAGCCAGGTAACTGTATCACCGTAATCAAATACGTTGTCGTAATAGGTTGTGGCCGCAGCTCGCGTGCCAACGTTTGACTCAACACTGGATAGATTGACCTGCGTGAAGCCCGCGAAAGGCTGATTCGGCAGAGGAATGCCGACGATCGCGTCACCATTCTTGCCGAATTGGCCCGTGCTGTCGACGGGCTCGCCCTGCTCCCACGCTACGCGCGAGAAGCCGGCGCGGAACTCGTTCTGCAGATTTGGCGAGAAGGTATGCACTTCGTTTATCACGCCGCCGTAGTACGGATAGTTGTTGCCACCGGGAAACGTAATTGGAAGGACGGCCTTGATTGTGGCATCGTATGCAACGCCCTGCGAATAGCGCACGTCGATGTTGTCGTGCGATCCCACGATATAGTCCAACCGGACGTCACCCTGATTGTTGACGATGATGCTCTTCGTCGAGGCCTGATAGTTGCTCGAATCGGGCGATGTGGCGGTGCTGGTGCCGATTCGGTTCGGCAGCGGATAGACTTCAGGATGTGCGAATAGATATTTCGCCACCGGATTATTTACCGGAATCTGGTTATTCACATAAGGGACAACCGCGCCGTTGCCGTTGGTGGTGTTGAACAACTGGATAAAGCCGGATGTGATTGATTGACCGAAGTCATTCGGCGCACCGAGGAACTCGGAGAAATCGCCCTTGCGCATGCGGCTTGTGGGAACGGACGCAATACCGGTACCGGCGGCTGTGTTACGGAAGCCTTCATAATCCGCGAAGAAGAACAGCTTGTCCCTCTTGATCGGTCCGCCGATCGTAGCGCCGAACAGGTTCTGATGGAAGACCCCCTTGGCGACGTGATTGTAGTTGTTGCTCCAGAGATTCGCCGTAAGGTCCTGGTTCTCGTAAAAGGAGTACAGACTGCCGTGGAACTTATTAGTGCCCGATTTGGTCACCATTAATACTTCGCCACCGTTCACATTGCCGTACTCAGCTTCGGCATTGCCAGTGATTACGCGCATTTGGCCAATGGCCTCAGGTGCGGGGTTGTAGCCGATAACGTTATTCAACGGCTCGTTGATGTCCATGCCGTCATAGATGTAGTTGTTCGTCTGCTGCCGATTGCCGTTGTACGAAGGAATGCTGGTCTGGCTGATGTCGCGTTCTGTACCGTTCGCGCCTCCCATCGCGTTGTAGGTGGGATCGACTGCGCCGGGCGCGAAGACCGTGGCGGCAGAGAAATTCTGGCCGCTCAAAGGCATGCTTTCAATCGTGTTGGAAGTAAGCGTTGTTCCAAGTGTGGCATCTTCGGTCTGCAGCAACGTGCCCACATTAGCGGCGACGTCCACCGTCGTACTCACCGCGCCGACCTGCAACTTGAAATCGACCTTGGCTATTTGATCAATCTCAAGTGCGAACGCGCCGTTTGCGGTCTTGCTGAAGCCCGCCTTCTGGGCCGAAACGACATAGGTACCGATCGGAAGCGATTGGAGGTTGTAGTTGCCCGCTCGATCAGAGGTTGTCGAAGTCACAACCCCGGTGTTTACGTTACTCGCGGTTACCGTGCTGCCAGCGACCGCTGCTCCAGTCTGATCCGTAACGACACCACGAATTGACCCCGTCACCGTCTGCGCCCCGGCAGCGAATGCCACCATAGCGACCAAAACGGCGCAAAGACCAATTCTCATCCATGCTCTGCACTGTGTCATTTCTATTCCCTCTCCCAGAACCCTTTGAACTGCGACTCCTCTGTTGGTGCCCTTAGGAAGGCCTCATTTCGGCCTCCCCGACAGTAGTTCGTGCATAAAACGTCAAGGCGCGAGCGCCGAAAGCAAACAAACGGCCATTCATAGCCCCACGTACCGGACACAAACTCCAGGTGGAGCATTTGTTTCACGAAGTGTAAATTTTTAACAGGTTCAAGCCAACACTGAACTGATATCCCATCGTGCAAAGCCGATTCGGCGTCGGCATTCCAAATGGCGACGGACTATCCGATTTCGCTATTTCCCTTGTGGTCTGCGCAAATTGCGATCATCTCAACACATCTGAGGGTACGTCCCCAGAATATGAGTCAACCCGTTCTGAGGTGCACCTGAAGCACCTGTACGACTTCATTTCGTGCTCTTTTACGAGCGGCACAAATGTTTCACAAGATGGTATACCTTGTGAAAACCCTACCCAGCCTCATCGGCAACCTGCGCGCGAAATCCAGCCTATTTCCTCGAGTTCTTCGGCACGGTGTCAGGGTCGCAAGGGTTCTTGCTTCCGAGAACGGACATGTGGGTCATTGCGACTTTGGTGCATGACATGACGTCCCCATTGGCATAGCAGCAAATAGCAGAGCCCTCCGTTACGGAGGGCTCTGCCTGGTGACAGGATGAACGATGTAGACGCTTAGAACTGCAGACGTCCAGAGAACTGGAAGTCTCGCGAGTCGGCGCTGGCAAAGTTGAGCGTGCCAAACGACGCGCTGTTTACGTTGACAGTGATCTGGTTGTTTCCGACATTGTTGCCGAACGTGGTGTGATTGGTGAGATTGGAACCGTCCACGCCGAAGATGAATTGCACACGTTCGGTGATCGGAAAGGTTCGGCGGAGCGCCATATTGAGGCGGTAGTTGTCAGGACCTCGGAGGCCGTAGGGGAACCGCGGCGCATCGCCGATCATGTAGTTGCCCGAGTTGCAGAAGGGCCCGGTCGACGTGGCGCAGGTAGCGCCGCCGACACCCGCACCGGATGTGGTGTTGTTGATGTAGCCAGTCATGTAGCTAAGCGTGTTGAGGGTAGCGGCGGTGACGCCCTGTCCCCATTTGCCGTTTATACGCATATCGCCGCGGAAGCTGGGATTGGTGTCGGACATGCAAGTGCCCTGGCCGACGTTCTGTGTGGCATTGCAGGAGGCGACGATGGGCAGGGGCAGGCCCGAGGTGTACTGGTAGACCATTGAGACCTGCCAGCCGCCGAACACGGCGCGGTTGATGGCGTGGCTGCCGCCCAGGCTCTGCTTGCCGTATTGGCTGTTGTAGACGCCGAAGATGCTGAGATTCTGCGGCTGATCATTGATGGAGATGGAGCGGTCGATGCGGTTCTTGGGGTGGAACTGGCCATCGGCGATGGCGTTGGCGGGGATGTCGTAGCCGCTGCGTTGAGTGCCGGCGTCATCTACGTTCTGTGAGTAGGTGTAGTTGACGTTGAAGGTCAGTCCATTGGCGGCCCGCTGGGCAAGCGATACCTGGAAAGAGTTGTAATTGCCGTTAGCGACATAGTTGCCCCAGAAGTCCGACGTGCCGGAATACTGCGGCTTCCAGGTGAGCATGTGGGCGATGGTGGCGTTGCTGTTGACCCCCGCGGCGGCTGTGTAGCCGGGATAGGGGACGGTGAGCGTGATGCCCGTGGCCGCTTGCGCAGCCGCGATGTTGGCTGCCGTGGCGGGCTTGGTGAGATTGCTACCGAGGGCCAGATATTTAGGATCCAGCTGGCCCGCATAGAAGCCGCGAATGTTCGAGGCGCCGGAGATGAAGTGACTCTGGCTACCCGCATAGTCGACCGAGATGGTCATGTCCTTGGTGATTTGCCGTTGCATGCCGAAGTTGAAGAATGAGAACTGGGGTGCTCGGCTGCCAACGTAAGGATCGGCGTAGTTGATGCCACTGCCGTTGCCGCCGGAAGCGCCTGTGCTGGTGACATAGAAGCCGGTGCCCAGGGTTTGCGACGCCGCAGAGATTGGAGAAGTGCCTGGAAGGACGTAGGTCGGTCCGCCGTAATTTGCATTGTGCGGGCCGAAGGCGGAGTTGTTGTTGAGATAGAAGGCAGGACCCGCTGTGCTGTCCGCGAAAGAAATAGGGGTGCTGAAGCCCGTCTGACCGGTTCCCGTACCGGCGCCAGCCGCGCCGCCGGTAGCGCCACCGTGAGAATAGGTGAGGCTGTACCCGCCGCGGAAAACCGTCTTGTCATCCACAGCGTAGGCGAATCCCACGCGCGGCTCGAAGTTCTTCCAATAGGTCTGCACCGGAGTTCGGCACTCGCAGCTCAAGCCTGCTCCGCGATTGCCTGCGAACTGCAGTGCTCCGGGGCTGCCAGTAAGAGTGTTAGTGAGATTAGGGTTGAGGAAGGACCAGCGATCGAGGGTTTCGTGGTAAGGCGGAATGTAGTCCCAGCGCAGGCCGGCATTGATGGTGAGCTTGGGCGTGATTTTGAAGTCATCCTGGAAGTAGAGTGCAATGGGCCGGTACCGGCCTCCCACGACGCTGAAGGGCTGCTGAGTGGTGCTGGAGCTGCCGACTGCCCCGAGCAGGAAGCTCGCGTAGGAGTAGCCGGTATTGGCAGCGTAAGTCGAACCGCTGAGGTTGGCTGTCTCATTGGTGCTGAATCCAAGTGAGGTCGGGGTCGAGGGACCGTCTGCTGTGTCGGCGTTGTTTTCCAGCCACTGAATCTGGCCGCCAAAGTTCATGGAATGCTGTCCCTTGAGCAAACCGAGGTTGTCGAGGAACTCATAGGTAAGGGACCGGTTGGTAGTGGTGGGGGTGTTGCCGACCCAGCCCGAGGGAGCGTTGGTGCCGCTGAATGAGAGGTTAGCGGCGTTATCCGAGGCCTGCCCAGCAGGGAGGCCGGTGATGCCGGAGGCGGCCAGGCCATAAAGGGCAGGGTTTGTCGTGCCCGTGATGTTGCCGACCGGCGGCCCACCGAAATAGATGAACGCATAGCGGGCCTGGTTCACGAGGTGCGGCGTGATCTGGTAGGTGTGCTGCAGGTCCGCGATGTTGCCCGTAATGGTGGAAGTTGTGGTGACGATATACGGCACGACCGCGACGCCCGGTGTTGCCGTCCCGGTGTACGGCACAGCGTGGCGGCGGCCCCAGGTATAGGCGCCTGAGAGCGTCTGCTTTGGCGAAATAGTGTAATCAATCCGGGCCGAAAGGAGCATGTTGTCAAAGCCGGAAGGAACGCCGCTGATGTAATTGTTGGTGATGGTGTTGGAGGTCGGCGCCGGCAGGAACTTGGCCATGTATTGGGAGATGGGTGAGATCTGGCTTGCCGGGATGATGTTGGTGGCCTTGGTGACGTCCACCTTACCCGTGGGCGTCTGGCCATACGGATAGCGGCAGGGGGTGCCGTTATTCGCCGTGCAGGCAGCCTGCGTGGTGGGGTCGTAGAGGATGTATCCGGGCCCACCGTTGGCTGTCAGCAACTCGCTGAAGTCACCGGTGCGCATTTTGAGTGTGGGCACAGTGCTGACGCCGGGGTTCGCGCCGAGGCGGGAACGGAAGCGATCGAGCGTAGTGAAGAAGAACAACTTGTCGTGGCCGTTGATGACGTGCGGAATTCTGATGGGACCGCCCACGGCGTAGCCGTACTCGATCTGGTGCTCGGGTGGCTTCGGTCCCGGAACCCGGGTGATCACGCCATTAACCAGAATGGGAACAGTGTTGCCGGGAGCGCCGGGTTTGGTGCTAAAGCTCCAGGTATCGAAGATGGTGTTGCGGACATAAGCGAAGAGGGAGCCGTGGTACTGGTTCGTGCCGGCCTTCAGGTTGTAGTTCTCCAGGCCCGCGCCCTGGTACTGCGCGGAGTAGCCGCTGGTGACTACCTTGATCTGGTCGATGGATTCGAGGGGAACGATGTTGAACACGGGGCGATTGTCGCCCTGCTGACTGGCAGTAGTGAGCGGGAGGCCGTCGACGTAGAGTTCGCCAACGCGCTGGCCGGTGCCGGCAATGATCGACGAGCGGCCGCCGGGGTTGACCTGAGCGCCGGGAAGCAGGTTGGAGAACTGGGTGATGTCGCGCTGCTGGCCGCCGCTGATCACCAGCGGAAGAGCGGCGTAGGTGCTGTTCTCGATGGTGCCGCCGAGCGTGGCGTTGGTAGTTTCGAGCGAGGGTGGTGCGGCCGAGACCGTCACAGTCTCCGTCTGGCTGCCCGCAGTGAGCGTGATGTTCAACCCAACGTTTGCGAGCGCGTCCACAACGACGTTTTCCTGCCTGAAGGCGTTGAAGCCGGGGCTCGTCACGGTGACGGTGTAGGTGCCAGGAAGGAGCGGATTGACGGTGTAATTGCCGTTGGACGAGGCGACGCGGGTGGTCGTGACGCCCGTCGCGACATTGAGGACGGCGACCTGGGCTTTGGGGATAACGGCACCGCTGGAGTCGGTTACGACACCCGTTATGCCGCCGCCGCCGGACTGCGCGAGAGCGGAAGGACAGACCGCAAACGCGACGATCATCAGGAGAGAAAGATACTGGAGCAGACGGAATGGTCCGCAGAAATATGAGATGGAGATGCGTCGTGTGCTGGCATAAGTAAACATGGCAAAGGAACTCCTAATGGAGGCTGATTCTCCTGCAGGCCTGCGGCGACCTCTAACGGGCGCGCGTAGACCTGTGGCAAAAGAGTTGTGCATTTGTGATGCGAGGGAAGTCTATACATGTCAGACAGCGTCTGTCACTCAAAAAATCCGATAGAAAAACTATTTCTATCCTGCTAAAAGCGAATACAAGCGGAAACGCAGCAAGATGAACTGCAAACCGATGGTTTCACTCCGATTTCGGGCATCGGCTGCTTGGATACGTGAGATGCAACCTGTGCCTGTCGGGGTATGCGAGCACCATAGATACCCGCAGCGGATGTACGGAGGACAACGTGTGCCTTCGAGGAGATTCGATTGAGGAAACATGCGGGACTTCGACGGCTAGCCTGTCATTCTTTGCGGCTCGTGATTATCGTCTGCGCGATCCTGGCCAGCAGGTATCCGGCTTACGGTGCAAAAACGGCGGCGACCTGTGCAATGGGAGAGGCCAGTTTCGACCAAGGCTGGCGGTTTCATCGCGGTGATCTGGTTGCAGCGGAGGCGCCGCGCTATGACGATGTGGACTGGGAGGCTGTGTCACTGCCGCACGACTGGGCGATCGCCGGGCCGTTCGCCGCGGAAAATCCGTCCAGGGGGCAGGGGGCATTTGCACCCATGGGCGTGGGCTGGTATCGCAAGCACTTCCCTGCGCCGCAGCCCGCGTGCGCTCGGACGGCAGTACAGTTCGACGGGGTCATGGCCAATAGTGATGTTTGGATCAATGGGCATCTACTGGGGCATAGGCCGAATGGCTACGCCACCTTTCGCTACGATCTGACACCCTATCTGAATAAGCAGCCGGGTGGGGACAACGTGCTGGCGGTGCGAGCGGACAACTCGCTGCAGCCGTCAAGTCGCTTCTACCAGGGCGCGGGAATCTACCGGCATGTGCACCTGCTGCAGTCGGGCTCTGTGCGGTTTTCCGACTGGAGCACAGCGGTGATCAGCTCCAATATCAGCGCAGCCGCGGCGAATGTGCAGGTTCGGACGGAGGTGCGCAACGACGGCGTGGAAGTGAGGACAGTTGCTCTGCTCGTCGAGTTGTTGGACCCTTCATCGCGTGTCGTCGCGCGTGGCCGGACGGCGGCGCAGCAGGTAGCTCCCGGCGCGAACAAAGCCTTTGAGATGACTCTGCACGTTGCCAGGCCGAGGCTCTGGGACATTGCTGATCCTGCGCTCTATCGGGCGAACGTGCGGATGCTGGATGGCCGCAAGTTGGAGGCCGAAGATGTGGTGCCGTTTGGGATTCGCGATGCACACTTCGAGGCGGCGACAGGCTTCTGGTTGAATGGGCGCAACCTGAAGATCAAGGGTGTGGCGCTGCACAGCGACATCGGCGCACTGGGAATGGCCGCGCCACTGTCGCTATGGGAGCATCGGCTGAGAGCCATGCAGCGCATGGGCGCGAATGCGGTGCGCACTGCCCATAACGAGGTGTCCCCGGAGTTTCTGGATTTATGTGACCGCCTTGGAATCCTGGTGCTGGACGAGTACTTCGACATGTGGACGGTGGCGAAGAATCCTTACGACTACCACCTGTACTTTCGCGACTGGTATCTGCGCGACACGCATGATGGTGTGCTGCGCGACCGCAATCATCCGAGCGTGATTGCATGGAGCGCGGGAAATGAGATTCACGATACGCCGCACCCGGAGATCGCTAAGCCCATCCTTGCAGCGCTGGTGGCTCAGTATCATCGCGACGACCCGTCGCGCCCGGTAACGCAGGCTCTATTCCGGCCCAACGTATCCCACGACTACGAGGATGGGTTGGCGGACCTGCTCGATGTCGTGGGCCAGAATTATCGGCCGAACGAAATTTTGGCAGCGCATGAACAGAAGCCGACGCGGAAGATCCTGGGAACGGAGAATATTCACGATCGGGACACGTGGCTGGCCGTGCGGGATCACGCCCCTTATTCCGGAATGTTTGTCTGGTCGGGTACGGACTACCTGGGCGAGAGCCGGCGCTGGCCGCTGATCGGCGACGCGAGCGGGCTGTTCGACCGCACAGACTTTCCGAAGCCCGATGCTCTGGAGCATGAGGCGTGGTGGGCGTCACACCCTGTTCTGTATATCGTGCGGCGGGTGGCAGCCCCGCCCAAGGCTCCGACCGATCCGGGATACGAGTTGGAACAATATCGCCCTCGGCCCACCGTCTTCGCGGACTGGACACCGGAGAATCGCGACCCGCATACCGAACGCGTTGAGGTGTATAGCAACTGCGCACAGGTGACGCTTTCGCTGAACGGCAGCGACCTTGGCACGCTGCCGATCGCCGCTGATGCTGCGCCACGGAGTTGGCAGGTGACGTTTGCTCCGGGAACCCTGGAGGCTCGCTGTGGCGATCCCGAACAAACGAAGACGGCCCTAACGACAGCCGGGGAACCTGCAGCCGTCGTATTGCATGCAGAGAACGACGCGCTCGGAACCGGCTTCGACCAGGTGGCGTTTGTGCGCGCAACGATCGTGGATTCCCGAGGAACGCCGGTGCCATCGGCGGCCGTGCCGCTGGAGTTCAGCGTTCGGGGGTCAGGCTTGATCCTGGCGACCGACAATGGCGACAATGCATACACGGAAGTTTTTGCACTGCCGCGACGGTTCACTTTCGATGGCCGTGCCATCGTTTTACTGCGCGCCACAAAAGCGGGCGGAACCCTTCACCTTGAAGCTGCATCGCCGGGTTTGCGCACGGGATCGCTGGACTTGAAAGCGCACTAGGTTCGACTGACTTCTGAAGAGGCAGACGCATCACAACTGGTCGGCGAGGGAATGCGATGGCGAAGGCCGATGACGCAGAGTTGCTGGAGGTTGCAGGTCGCACTGTGCGCATCAGCAGCCCGCTCAAACCCTATTTCACGCAGGGCGTGCAGCTGACAAAGCTGGATATTGTGCATTATTTCCTGGCTGTGGCGCCTGGTGCGCTGCGCGGTATCGTGGACCGCCCTATAGTTCTGAAACGGTTTGTGAATGGAGCGGAGGCGGAGCCGTTCTATCAGAAGCGCGCGCCCAGCGACCTGCCGGAGTGGATGCGGACGGTCACACTCTCCTTCCCTTCAGGACGCACCGCGGACGAAGTGGTGGTGGATGATGCCGCCGGCCTGGCGTGGATCGTGAACCTGGGCTGCATGGAGTTGCATCCGCACCCGGTACGCACTGGAGACCTGGACCATCCGGATGAGTTGCGTGTCGATCTTGATCCGCAGCCCGGCGTTGAATGGGGAGACGTGCGCGCTGTGGCGATGGAGGTGAAGGCGCTGCTGGACGAACTGGGTTTGGTGGCGTGGCCGAAGACCAGCGGATCGCGCGGTATTCATATCAACATACGGATTGAGCCAAAATGGAGCTTCACCGAGGTGCGCAGGGCTGCGCTGGCGCTGGCACGTGCGGTGGAGCGGCGCTGTTCGCTGGCGAGCAGCAAATGGTGGAAGGAAGAGCGGCATGGTGTCTTTCTGGATTACAACCAGAACGCGAAGGATCGAACGACCTGCTCTGCGTTTTCGGTGAGACCGCTGCCTGATGCGCGCGTGAGTACTCCGCTGCGCTGGGATGAAGTGATGACGTGTGACCCCGCGGACTTCACCGTACTCACGGTTCCGAATCGCTTCGCGAAGATCGGTGATCCCCACGCTGCGATGGATGAACATGCGGGTGTGCTGGATGCCTTGCTGGAGATGGCGGCGCGCGATGAGGCGGAGGGCCTCGGCGATGCGCCGTGGCCGCCGCACTTTCGCAAGATGGAGGGTGAGCCTGCGCGCGTGCAACCCTCGAAAGCGCGCGCCTCTGCGAAGAAGCTGGCGAAAGCCGAGGGCGAAGAGATCGACCCAGCGGCTGCTTCCGTTGCGAAGAAGGGACGCCGGAAGCCGACCATGCCGCTAATCGTCGTTGCGCAATCCCGCGACAAGTCTGCAGCGGAGGCAGGCCTGGGGCGCTGGAAAGAGAAACATCCTGAAGCCGCGGCGCGGCTGGCACCGGATGATGTGCTGGTGGACCGGATGCGCGGGTCGGCGTACGTGTGGTATCGCATCCGTGTGAACCTGCGGCATGTACCGGAGGAACTGCGGCCTGCACAGAGTGTGCCTGACCCGGATGATGATCCAACACGGAAGTGGCGCGAAGCCAAAGAGAGCTAACGAGGCCTTCCGGTTTGTGTGGCAACTGTTGCCTAAGTCCGTTCCGGAAAGATGCTCATCAGTTCTTGAGGTGGAACGACCTCGAGTTGCTCATACGTGCAGTCTTTGGGTGGCTTGTCGGGGCGCCAGCGCCGGAAGTGCGCGAGATGGCGGAAGCGAGTGCCCTGCATATGCTCATACGCGACCTCGACCACAAGCTCAATGCGCAACGGTTCCCAGCTGAGGTCTTTGCCGGCGCTCCAGCGCGACTGACCGCCAGGCATGCGGCCGCTGGCTTGCGCCTCATCGTTTTGCCAGTCTTGCCATGGGTGATTGCGCAAGGCATCTTTGCGATACGGTGCGAGGAACTCCACAAGCTCTTTACGTTTGGCCGCGGTGAAGCTGGCGCAGACGCCGACGTGCTGAAGCTTGCCTGCAGCGTCGTATAGACCCAGCAGCAGCGATCCTACCGCAGTCCCCTGACCCTCCTTATGCCACCGAAAGCCCGCAACGACGCAATCGCATTCACGCTCGTGCTTGATCTTCAGCATGGTGCGCTTGTCCGGAGTGTAGGGCCCCGCGGCAGCCTTGGCGATAACTCCGTCCAGTCCCGCGCCTTCGAAGCGTTTGAACCAGTCCTGCGCGATTGTGGCGTCCCGCGTTGCGGGTGTGAGATGCAATGGCACGTGCAGATTCGCGAGGATTCGTTCGAGCTCGGCGCGCCGCACGACGAAAGGCTCGTCGCGCAGATCACGATCGTGAAGCTGCAGCAGGTCGAAGAAGACAACAGAGGCAGGCAATTGTGCAGCGAGCGTCTTTACACGCGATGCCGCGGGATGGATGCGCAAAGTCAAGGCGTCGAAGTCCAGACCGCCATCACGGGCGATGACGATCTCACCATCCAGCACACATCGTTGCGGCAGCTGCTGAAGCAGCGGTTCGCGCAGCTCTGGGAAGTAGCGATCGAGCGGCTTGCCATCGCGGCTTTGGATGAGCAGCTCTTCCCCATCGCGAAAGATCAACGTCCGAAAGCCGTCCCACTTCGGCTCAAAAATCCATGCGTCTGCATTGGAAGGGATCTCGTCCACCCGTTTGGCGAGCATCGGCAGTATCGGCGGAGACAATGGGAGAGGCACGCTGAGTTGGATGCGGACAGACGGTCCTGTGGGCGGAAACCACTTACGGAAATTGGTCCGAACGCAACCACAATGCTACGTGTCCGCACCGCTCATCGTGGAGGCGTCTGTTTGCCGGAACTGCTACACGGTCTTCCGAGGCACCTTAGCAGTCCCTCTATGTCGACACCTGCCTTCTTGAGGCGAGCAATTAACTCTGGATCGAGAACTTTTCCTTTCAACACGCACTCCAGCATCTGACACCAGAACTCCGTACCGTTCCCGGCTCCGCCTGTGGTGGTTCCCGTTCCCCCGCCAGTCGTTGTGTCTCCGCCTGCGTATACTGCCGCACTCAGCGTCTGTTCCCTCTGGAAGGCAACTCCCTGGAAGGTCGAGCCGATGCATCGCACTCGCATGGTGTAAAGACCGGAGAGGGTGGTCGTGAAGCTCCCAGCGAATTGGCCGGGGTCTCCCTCTGGCATGGTGAGCGTAAAGGTGCTCGCGTCGGGCCGTGTGACCTCGGCCCAGCACCACGCACGCTTTTCGACCGGGAACCGAGTATTCCAGCAGGCTGGCATAGACGCTCACTGCCGCTCCTGGAGTGAAGCCGCTTTGTAAGGCATGTGCCGTGAAGAAGAGATTGGAATAGCAGTGGACCACCAGGTCGTAGCTGAGCGAGCCCGCCGCGGCACCCGCAACATAGCTGGTTTGATTACTAACCTGTCTGCCGCCCAGACGCAGGACTGCATTCCATACGCCCGCGTGGCTGCCCGTTGCATCGGTGGGAATCCCGGGGAGCGAAAGGCGATAGTAGGCGAGGCCGGCCGTCTGAACATATTGCACGTTCATCAGTGATGATGTGGAGGCAGGATTGATGAGGGTGCCATCCGGGGTCTCCAGTTCGAAGTCCAGCGCCCAGGGAAACTGGGTCAGCGCAAAAACATCCAGACCCATACTCTGTCTCTGCTACCTGAAATGGGATTTTGTGAACCGCGCCGGCTGTCAGTACCCCATGCGGATCCAGCACCACATTGGCGTTGGTCACGCCGGCCAGCACCTGCAGGAAATACTTGTTCAGGCGAGCCGCCTGGTCGGGTGTCAGGGTTCCCGTGACTAATAAATATCCGTTGTGATTCTGCGTAAGAGTATTGAGTGCAGCCGTCGAGATATTCTCCGGTTGACCGAGACCCACGGCAAAGGTGTTTGCGGTGATACTGCTGCCCACGTCGGCCAGCATCGGAGCCGTGTTCTCCTCGCCGTCGGTGAGCACGAGCATGGAGAGGACATCGAAAGGCGGCGACGCTGCAGCCTGTCCGGCGTCGAGCGCGGCTTTGCCCGAGACAACACCCGCACCGATGGAAGTGTCGCCGCCTGGGTCGAGTTCCGGCCCTGTGATGTGTCCACTCGCGGCGATTCGACCTGCACCCAAAACGGGCGGCCCCATGGCGGTGACGCCCATGAGGGTTTGCGCCGTGTCGCTGAAGCGCACCAGGGCAAGGCTGTCGTTGTCGAGCATGGCGTTGATGAAGATGTTGCAGGCCTCGCGTAGCTTGCTGACTTTCGTGGTGCCATTGCCCGCATCATCAGCCATGCTGCCGGAATGATCGAGCACGAGAGCGACCGCGCTTTTCGGTCTGGCAACCGTGTTCGCGTCGATATTGATAACCCAGCTTTGTCCGGTTTCAACGCATTCGACAGTTACGCCGCCATGGATGGAGGAGCCAGCGGTGGTGGATGTGTATGAGATCCATAGCCGAGCGTCAGCGATCGGATTTGCATCGTTCGCGGAGACTGCAACCTGCGTGCCAAGCGGAGTTCCGAATCCACTGCCAGGACCGGCGGTAATTTTGAACGTCCGCGTACCGCAGGTGACGACCTCGAAGACAATCGCACGATAGGTGGTTACACCGATGCCTCCCAACCCCTCCGGGATATTCGTGAAGGCAATGCTCGGCGTGGTGAGGGTGAGGGATTCAGCCGGGAGAAACGGCTGCAAAGTGGCACGGATGACGGCTTGGCAAACGCCGCAGAAGGGGTTATTCAGGGCCTTCATGCGGCAAGTGAACGAAGGTCGGAAACATCCGCAGTGGTAGTAGTCCGCGCCTTCATAGGCGCCGACGTACGTACCCGCCTTTGGATTGGATTGCGTATCGGACTTCGTGCAATCGGCGTTGCTGGTGGTCGGAAGGGTGTCAGTAGCGGAGGATAGCTGGGCTTTCCATTTGATGGTGTTGCGGTCAGTGTTCGTCGTTACGTTTGGCTGCGAAGGCTCGCCGCCCGAGAAATTATTGTGGTCCGTCTCCGTGGACGTGCATGCATAGCAGTCATATTCGTCGGCAAAACTGAAGGCGAGGTGCCCCATCTCATGCAGTGCAATCTCGGCGGAAGAAGAATTCGTCGAGAGCTTGGCGACTCTTCCATCGCTCGACCCTCCGTACTCGCTCGTGTTCACAATGACAATGGTCAGGTGATTTTCGGGAACGTAAGTGCTGGCAACATTCTGAGCGGTGTCGTCGTTACAGCTGAGTAGGCGTCTGACGTTTCCGTCGCTGCAAAACGTGGAATCAAAGTAGGTCTTGGGGGTCGCTCCCGATCCCGAGGAGCCGTCGCCGCATGTGCCCGGATCGTCGGCGCCGCTGTCTGTCGACGCAACGTCGATGCGGAAAACATTAAAGCCGCACCAGAGATCCGGGTACGGATCGGTCGCCTTGAGCAGGCTAATAAAGTTGTCGGTGTCTGTGGCGAACTGAGTCAGCTCCGAGGAGCGATAACCATCGCCAAGAATGACGACATTGAATCTCTGCGAGTTCGGCCCGTGATCGACGATCTTGTGCGAGCCGACAATGTAGCCGTCTGATGTACTCATCGCGCACCTCCGGTCGAATCCTTCTGATCTCCGCCGCGGCTGGGTTCCTCACCCGATGCCTGTTTGCGCAAATTTTCTATCGAGTAGCGAACCAGCATAGAGCTCGGCTTCATGCGGTCTGCCGCTACCCGCGGTCCATGCACTGTGAGCTGAGACGACGCTGTCAGATCGGGAACAATCAACTCGATCTTCCGCTCGGAATCCTTCACAGGAACTCGCCGAATTTTGCCCTTCTGCGGATCGTCGAAGACCTCGACACTCTCCACGTCTCCGTGAGGAAGGGGGCGATGATAGAGGAGCTTTCCTTCCGCGTCCCGCACTTCGAACCAGAAGCCGGAGCTGTTCTCTTGCGGCGGGCTCGAGGGGGCAGCGAGCGCTCGCATGGCAACGCGGGTAACCTTCAGCAGCTTCACCTCACCTTTGGCGACGGAGAGCAGTACGCGCAGCGAATACGTATAGGGCACGGGCGTTGAAGCGATGTGAACCTTGGACATGACACCTCCTACTGGGCCGAAAGGAGCGCGTGGTCGAAGCGGACACGCCGACTCGGTTAAGGAACCAGAGCCGTGTTCCTACCTGAGCAGGGCGGTACGTCGCAGGTAGCTGAGGGGCACAAACGATGTGTGCGCACGATTACCACCCGTCAAATGACACTGTCAACTGAAACACGCGTTCGTATGCCGACTATCTGCTCGGCGTTTTTTGATCGTCTGTTAACCCGCACAGTTCGCACTGGCACTGCAGTTGGCGTCTCACGATAAACCGTGCACACTCGTGTCATGGAGACGATCACGCTGAAGGTGAACGGTCAGACACACGTCGTGAGGGTCGAACCAGCAACGCCGTTGCTCTATGTTTTGAATGACGATCTCGGTTTGCGCGGACCGCGTTTTGGTTGCGGTATGGCTCAGTGCGGAGCATGTACCGTGATCGTTGGAGATCACGTTGTCCGCTCGTGTGTGAAGCCGGTGGAAACGGTCGGATCAGAGGAGATTACGACCCTGGACGGGATTGGGACGCCGGAGAACCCGCATCCGCTCCAGCAGGCGTTCATCGAAGAAGGCGCAGCGCAGTGCGGATTCTGCCTGAGCGGAGTGATCCTGACTGCCAAGGTCGTGTTGGATGTGAATCCAACCGCATCGGACCAGGACATTCGCAATGCATTGGGAGGCGTGATGTGCCGTTGCTTTGCGCACGTAAGTATGCTTAAGGCCATCAGGAAATATGCAGATGCGAGGCGGTCATGAACCCTACGCGCCGTGGTTTCCTGAAAGGCGCGGGAGCATTGGTGGTGAGCTTCCGGGCCACATCGGTTTTCTGTACGCAAACCGGTGACGGACAGTTCGGCACACATCGATCGCATATCGACGCTGACGCGCTGGACTCGTGGCTTGCTATCCATGCTGACGGAAGCGTGACAGCGTTCACGGGCAAGTGTGACTTCGGCCAGGGAATTTACACGGCACAGACGCAGCTCGTTGCGGAAGAGTTATGCATTCCGCTGGAGCTCGTGAAGCTGGTGCAATGCGACACGTCGGTCACTCCAGACCAAGGGAGTACTTCCGGCAGTCAGTCGACGCCGACCAACTTCAATCGTGAGAATCTGGCGCTCGCTGCCGCCACCGCCAGGGAGGCGTTGCTGAAGCTGGGCTCAGAGCGCCTTGGTGAGCCGGTGGCTCACTTGAAAGCTGAGAATGGCGCTGTGATCGGAGCGTCCGGACGGCAGGTAAAGTACGGCGACCTCATCGGCGGCAAACACTTCAGCCTGACACTCGACCCGGCGGCCAAACGGCGACCGCAGTCGGAATGGACCGTGTTGGGTAAGGCGGTTCCATCGCTCGATCGGGTTGCCCTGATGACCGGACAGTTTGAGTTCCTACATCACGTGCGCGTGCCTGGCATGCTGTACGGCCGTGTGGTGAGACCGTCTGCAATTGGAGCGATGCTGCTCAGCGTAGACCGGACCTCCGTGAAAGACGTGCCGGGTTTGGTGAAAGTAGTGGTGCGCAAGAATTTTGTAGCAGTCGTAGCTGATACACAGTACGGCGCCGTACAGGCTGCACGCCGATTGAAGGTCGTGTGGGAACCGGGTCCGAAGCTTCCGCTGCAAGCCAGCTTCTTTGATTCTCTGAAAGAGCAGCCATCGCGCGATGCGTTGGAACTGGATTCGAAAGACGTTGCCACAAGCCTTGCTGCAGCAAGGCAGATCGTGCGTGCGCGTTACACGTATCCGTATCAGGCACACGGCTCTCTCGGAGCTTCATGTGCTGTGGCCGATGTCAAGGCAGACTCCGCAACAGTGTGGTCGGCTACCCAATCTGTATATCCGACCAGAAACTGTATAGCGATGCTGCTCGGCATACCACCGGACAACGTACGTGTGATCTACACGCGAGGTTCAGGATGCTATGGACTGAATGGAGCCGATGCGGTGAGCTTCGAAGCCGCAGTAATGTCAAAGGAAGTGGGGCGGCCTGTGCGACTCCAGTTTTCCCGCCAGGACGAGATGGGATGGGAGAACTATGGCAACGCTTGCCTCATCGAGCATCGCGCCGCCCTGGATGATGCCGGACGGATTGCCGTTTGGGATCGTGAGAGCTGGATTCCTTCGCGGGGAAGTCGGCCGGGTTACGACCGGCCCGGCAATGTGATCTCCGGCATGCTGCTCGGCTACGAGCCGGCAGCGTTCAAAGCGGGTGAAGCTACTGAACCCACCGGCGAGCTTCGCAACGGGCAGCAACACCGTCCCGGAATACGTGGCAGGTTGCATTCAGCAAAGATGCCAGGGGAACGGCGTGGTTAGTGCTGCGCGTGTACTCTCGCACACGGTGAGGTCACCCTTTTTCACCGGACCGCTGCGGTCGCCGCTGCGCATCCAGAACACCTTTGCGAACGAGTGTTTCGTTGACGAACTCAGCCTCACGGCAGGCGCAGACCCTGTGGAGTTTCGCCTGGAACATCTGCAGCAGCAGCGCATCATTGCTGTGTTGAAAGCCGCAGCGACGGCTGCAAAGTGGGAGCGAAGGGTTGCACCGCGAGCGCGGCCGTTGAAAAACGGTGTTGCGCGCGGCCAGGGAATAGCGTGCGTGGCGTATGAAGGGAAGAACGGATATGCGGCGCTGGTCGCGGACGTCGACGTGGACCTGACATCAGGAGTTGTGCAGCCCCGGCGGTTTGTCATCGCGATTGACTGCGGACCGATCTCGAACCCGGATGGATTGCGGAACCAGGTCGAAGGAGGCATCCTGCAGGGGACGAGTCGGTCGCTTGTGGAAGAGATCACATGGGATGAGCAGCGGGTGACTTCGACTGACTGGGAGACTTATCCGAGTCTGCGACTCGACTACGAAGTGCCCACGATTGAAATCGTATTCGTAACACCCGACGGCGTCACTGCTACCGGTGCGGGAGAAACTGCCATCACGGTGACTCCAGCGGCGATTGGCAATGCCATCTTCGACGCGACCGGTGCGCGGCTCAGGGACGTGCCGTTTACAGCCGCCCGCGTGAAGCGGGCGCTCACCGCGCTAAACGAAGGAGCCGTCGCGTGAATCAGAGCTTCCGCATTTGTCTCCTGTGCAATGTGGCGCTGTTCGTAGCATTGTTGTTTCATCTGTCGACGGTCGAAGCGGTGGAGAACAAACCAAGCCTCGGAGCCGGTGACAGCGAGATATCCTCGTCGGCGTTCGAAGCAATGATCCCGGTGCTGCGTCACCCGAGGTGCATGAATTGCCATTCAAATGGCGATTTTCCAAGGCAGGGAGACGATTCTCATCCGCACATCATGGATGTTCGGCGGAGGCCCTGGACGGCCACGGCGTCAACGGGGTCAAGTGCAGTACCTGTCACCAGGACCTGCGACCATAACCTGCCCGGAATCCACACGCCTCCCGGTGCGGCCGGCTGGCGTTTGCCTTCGCCAACAATGCCAATGATCTGGGAAGGTCTGAGCGACCACCAGCTATGCCAGTTGTTCAAGGACCCGAAGCGGAATGGGCACCGGGCGGTCGCTCAGATCGTGGAGCACATGCATACTCCCCTCGTGTTGTGGGGATGGCGCCCTGGTGAAGGCAGAACGCCCATTCCGTACTCGGAAAATCGCTTCCTTGAAAACGTAAGACTATGGGCCACCAATGGCGCAGCGTGTCCCCGAGAAAACTCAAATCAATGAAATCGTCGTGGAAATCACCATCGGCCTATTTGCTATCGCTTGCTCCGAGAGTGACGTTTTGTGGGTGAGAGTTCGCGAGGTCGAAACGATCGAGGTTCATCACCTTGTCCCAGACCCCAACGAAATCATGGACAAACTTTTCGTGTGCGTCCTCACTTCCGTAGACCTCAGACAGTGCCCGAAGCTGAGCATTTGAACCGAAGATGAGATCGGCGCGCGTTGCCGTCCACTTCACTTCACCTGTCTTGCGATCCCGCCCTTCGAAGACGTCCGAGCGCGCCCGAACAGCTTTCGATGCGCATGTCGAGCAGGTTGAGGAAGAAGTCGTTCGTCAGGGACTCAGGCCGGCTGGTGAAGACGCCATACTTCGTCTGTCCGACGTTGGTGTTCAGCACGCGCATGCCGCCGACAAGTACGGTCAGTTCGGGCGCGGTCAGCGTGAGGAGCTGTGCCTTATCCAGCAGCATGACCTCGGCCGGGTGGTTGAACCCTTCGGCCCTGGTATACGATCGGAAGCCGTCGGCGGCAGGTTCGAGCACAGCAAAGGATTCCACATCTGTTTGATCCTGCGAAGCATCCGCGCGCCCAGGGGAGAATGGAACCG
>CAVZMD010000020.1:0-140502 GCA_963776265.1 uncultured Acidobacteriaceae bacterium
CATGATGCGTTCGTAGATGTCCTGGATCTGCTCGCCCGCGAGCGGGCCTGGATTGGACTTGCGTGCGTGCTCAATGACCTGCTGCTCTCGGCGCGGCTCGTAAATAGCGGCTCCGCTTTCGCGCTTGATCTCGCCGATAGCGATGGCGCAGGCTGCTCGTTCATTGAGCAGCTGACGATCTGCTCATCCAATGCGTCGATTCGGGTGCGCCACTCGGCGATGTCCATAGTCTTTCCTCATATTGATGATACGGGTTGGTCGAGGAGATCATGCGTGCACCTCGCTGGCGATCTCGTTTGCGTTGTGGTGCTGGGGTCCGCGGAGTGAGCGGACGAAGGCTCCAACGGCTGCGGGCGCTTCGTTCGGCGGAGTCTTTTCGACAAGGCCGACGATGGCGCTGCCGACGACGGCGGCGTCGGCGAAGTGCGAGATGGCTTCAACGTGCTGCGGTGTGGAGATGCCGAAGCCGAGAGCGATGGGAAGATTCGGTGAATTGTTTGAGGCGGCGGACGAGTTGTTCTGCGTCGGCGGCGAGCTCGGTCTGCGTGCCGGTGATGCCGACGCGCGAGATGGCGTAGACGAAACCGCGCGAGTGCTCGGCGATGGCGCGGAGCCGATCGTCGGGTGAGGTGGGCGCGGCGAGGAAGACGGGCGCGAGGTCGTTCTCGCGCATGGCGTCGAGGTACTCGGCGGCCTCTTCGACGATCATGTCGGTGAGGAGAACGCCGTCGGCGCCGGAGGCCTTGGCGGCTTTGGCGAATCTGCAGGCCCATGCGGATGACGGGGTTGAGATAGCTGAAGAGGATGATGCCGGCGTTGGGGCGAAGCTTGCGAATGTCGAGGCAGGTCTCGAGCACGTCGGCGAGGCGCGTGCCGCGGGCGACGGCTCGTTCGCTGGCGCGCTGGATGACGGGGCCGTCGGCGAGTGGGTCGCTGAAGGGCACGCCAAGCTCGATGACGTCGGCGCCGGCGTCGATGGCGGCGATAGCCATGTCGCGCGTCAGTGGCGAGGTCGGGGTCGCCGGCGGTGAGATAGATGACGAGGCCGGGTTTGTTTGGAAAGGAGATTGGCATTACTCCGAATCCTCTCGACGGTCTGAATACAACGTGTAGAAATCACAATCGATACTGAGGTTGAGCGCAGCACAACCGGCTACGACATCCTCATCGAAGTGGAACCACGGCGATTCCTGATGAAAATAAGCCACCGTCTGCATACCTGCCTCGAAGTTTGCTATTTCGGGCTTGAGCTTTTCGGTGAAGGGTTCGAGCTGCTTCAACACGTCGCGAATGTGCTCCACTATCGGCTGAGATTGATCCACCCGCGAATCAACGCTCCACCGACTGAACTTCCGCTCGCGCCTAGTGCGCTCGTTTACATCGCCTTTTTTCCAGCATTCAGAAGGAAGGATGCCTACCCGCGAGCTCAACTCTTCGGGATCGAAGTCGCCCGTTATTGTGAAGTACGCTTTGTACTCGTTAGGACGGGTGGGCATTAGCCTCTGACCTCCGATCCTTCGAGGTTCATCTCCCGCGTAAGAATGCCCATGTCTTTGTCGCCACGGCCGCTGACATTGACCATCAGGATTTTGTCGCGACCCATTCTGGGCGCGAGCTTGATGGCTTCGGCGATGGCGTGTGCGGATTCGAGGGCGGGGATGATGCCTTCGGTGCGCGAGAGGAGTTTGGTGGCTTCGAGGGCTTCGGTGTCGGTGGCGGAGGTGTATCGGCGCGACCAGAATCGTGCAGCATGGCGTGCTCGGGGCCGACGGAGGCGTAGTCGAGGCCGGCGGAGACGGAGTGCGTCTGCGCGACCTGGCCGGCGTCGTTCTGGAGGACGTAGCTGTAGGTGCCTTGCAGGACGCCGGGGAGGCCGCCGGAGAAGCGGGCAGCGTGTTCTCCAAGAGCTGTCCCGCGGCCACCGGCTTCGACGCCGATGAGCTCGACGTTCTTCTCGGGGATGTACTCGTAGAAAGCTCCTATGGCGTTGGAGCCTCCGCCAACGCAGGCGACGATGGCGTCAGGGAGGCGGCCTTCGTGCTCGAGGATCTGGCGCTTGGATTCCTGGCTGATGACGCGATGAAAGTCGCGGACCATCGTGGGGTAAGGATGAGCACCCAGAGCCGAGCCCAGGATGTAGAAAGTGTCGCGGACGTTGGTGACCCAGTCGCGCATGGCCTCGTTGATGGCGTCCTTGAGTGTGGCGGAGCCGGAGCTGACGCCGCGCACCTCCGCGCCGAGCAGCCGCATGCGGAAGACGTTGAGCTCCTGGCGGCGCATGTCCTCCTCGCCCATGTAGACGACGCATTCCATGCCGAAGAGCGCGCAGACGGTGGCGGTGGCGACGCCGTGCTGGCCCGCGCCGGTCTCGGCGATGATGCGCTGCTTGCCCATGCGGCGCGCGAGCAACGCCTGACCTAAAGCGTTGTTGATCTTGTGCGCGCCGGTGTGGAGCAGGTCTTCGCGCTTGAGGTAGATCTTCGCGCCGCCGAGATTTTCCGAGAGACGCTTCGCGAAGTACAGCGGTGTGGGGCGGCCGCAGTAGTCGTGGAGCAGCGAGGCGAGCTCGGACTGGAAGGCTTCGTCTTTCTGGGCGTCGGCGTAGGCGTGCTCGAGCTCGAGGAGCGCGGCCATGAGGGTCTCGGGCACGTAGCGTCCGCCGTACTTGCCGAAGCGCCCGGGTGTGGACGCTGCGGGCATCGGTACCGGGCTGGTGAGGTGTGTAGTGCTCATCTTCGTGCTCAATCCTCGTTGTTGCCTGAACCTAAAAACGAAAGCCGCGACTCTTATTGAGTTCGCGGCTCGGGGCTTTTTGATGCAGTCTGCTGAGGTTCTTCGATTTCAGCAGAAGTCAGTCCGCCGCGGCCGCTACTGGCCACCAGTAGCGGTACGGAAAAGCGAAAAACGCGATGGACGACGGACACATCGTTTTTTACGTTACACCCGCCGTTCAAAAAAACGCAAGGGTTGCCCGCAAGAAATGTTTATTGAGTGCATCTGGTGCGGGTTCCGGGGGCATCGCATGAATGGGTCGCAATTAGAGAAGACGACCCGAAGACGAATTTGCAGGATGGCATGACTTCGATTTTTTCAGGAGAAAGAACGATGAAAAAGCTTATGGGACAAGTTGTTGTGGCCACGATGCTGCTGTCGCCGCTGGGCATGCTGGCGCAGCACAGCTACCAGTACGAGCATGCAAAGCACGTCCAGGAAGAGCATGACGCCCACCACCACACGAAGGCCAAGATCGTTGGCGGATCCGCTGCGGGCGGCGCAGTAGTAGGTGGACTGATGGGTGGCGGCAAGGGTGCGCTGATCGGCGCTGGCGTGGGAGCGGGCGGCGGCTTGATTGCCAACCACGAGCGCAAGCAGCACGACATCCACAAGCGCGAGCGCTGCGAGAATGAGGGCCGTTGCCGCTAAAAGAAGCGTGAAAGTGCAAGGACAAGGGCCGTTGCCGCTAAGGCAACGGCCCTTATTCGTGCGAGGGTCGGGCTCGCGAAAGATTTAAGTAGTTGGATGGGATGGTTGGAAGGTGGTCAGCCACGAAGCCCTATGCCGCACACGGGGAGGTTGCATGTGACAGAGAGCTTCGTGTCTGTCCCCGAAAGCTGGGATGCATTTAGCTTTTCGCCCGGATGCACAGAGGGTGAAAGGGTTTTTGATGAGAATAAATCGGTGGCCGGTGATCGACTAGCGATTCACTTTTGAACTGAAGGTGTGGGTGATCCACCAGCCGATAAAGGCCAGCTCCGCGAGAAGAATTACCTCGGCATCGAAGCTGAGACTCTTCATGTTCGGTGCGGCATGCGGTGCGAGCGCGAAGAGCGCCATGGCTGCGAGCGGTGCGGAGAGCAGAGCGATCATCGGACCAAACTGGGGCTTGTAACGCCGGCGGCGAAGAGGCTGAGCAACAGCGCAAGCGGCGACCTTCGCAGCGAAATCTGACGGAATCTGCACGTCAGGCTTGTGCTCGATGGCACGGTCGATGCGCGCTTCCATATCGGAAGAAGCGCGGGACTGCGGAGGCGTGAGGTTGTTAGTGTTCGGGCTGTTCATCGTGCCTCCAGAGGTTGAGGATAGCGCACCGAAGCTGCCGGAGGCGGCGGAGCGAGTTGCGTGCGAAGGAGCGCGCTCATGCGTTTGCGGCCGCGGTGCAGATGCGTGCGCACGGTGTTGATGGGCATTTCGAGCGCCGCGGAGATCGCCTCGTAGCTGCAGTCTTCCTGGTGGTACAGCACGAGGACGGCGCGTTCGGGCTCGGTGAGCGAGAGCAGGGCGGCATCGACGGCGCTTTGGAGCTCCGCGTCGGACAGGAGTTGCTCGGGCGTGCGGGCGTGGCCGTGAAGGCTGTCGCCGGGTAAGTTTTCGAGCCAGTCGGAGGCCTGGTCCTCCTCAAGAGAAGCCGGCGCGGCGGCGACGAACTCGCGATCACGGCGGCGGCGTTTCCACTCGTCCTGCGCCACGTTGACGACGATGCGGTAGAGATAGGTGGTGAGGGCGGAGTCGCCGCGGAACTCAGGAAGCGCGCGATAAAGGCGGAGGAAGACCTCCTGGGCCAGGTCCTCGACGTGAGCGCCCGCGCCGGTCATGCGCGAGAGAGTCCGAAAGACCATGGACTGATGCTCACGGACCAGAGTTTCAAATGCCTGCGGCGATGTGAGGTCTACGCGCATCGGGCTGCGGAACCCTCAGACTTCAGGATCGCGCAAAAGTTTCATCGGCGCGAGTGAAACTTTCGGGTGGTGGGACAGTCCAAGGCGCCCAGAACGGTCAATTGCGGGTGAAGGAACGCCGCTGGCCTGGGAGGATTTTATGTTGGAAGCTCTTGCAATGTATGGGATTGAGTGGAACAGTCCGTTCATCGTACCGGTGGCGGGATGCCTGATGATCCTTGGGATCGTGCTGGGCGGCGTCTGGTCAGGGGTGCGCAATCGGGAAATTCAATCGCGCGAACGGCTGGAGGCGATTGCCCGGGGAGTGCCAATTCCGCCGACGCCGGAGGAGCTGGCGATTACGCACGGACGGCCGACGTCAGATCTCAGGCGGCGCCGCGCCAATATCCGGTTGGCAGGCGTTGTGCTGCTGGCGTCCGCGGTTGGGCTGATTCTTTTCTTTATCGGCCTGGCGGCGGTTCTGCAGGAGCGGGACGTGCTGTGCGGAGCGGCGGTTGGATTGATTCCGCTGGCGGTCGGGGGTGGGTTCCTGATCGACACGAAGATCCAGACGCATGAGATGGATGAGATACGGGCCCAGGGCGGTTCGTCGCTCTAGGCTATTTCGGGATGAGCCCGGCTCGACGTGTTCGATAGACTGGAAGCTCTATGACTTCCAGCAATGACAAGGGCGCCCAGCAGCCTGCCGGGCGCCCGTCGCGCGGAGCCGGCCAACAGGGTTCGATCAAGGCTGTCCGCGGCACACGCGATCTTCTTCCTGATCAGACTCCACTGTGGAACCGCGTGGAGGCGACCGCGCGGGCGGTGTTCTCGCGCTATGGCTTCGGCGAGATTCGCACGCCGGTGTTTGAGGCGACCGAACTGTTTCGCCCGCGGCGTGGGCGAGGAGACGGACATCGTCTCCAAGGAGATGTTCACCTGGGAGGATCGGGCCCGCGCTGCAAGTGAGAAAGCTCAGTCGCTGACGCTGCGGCCAGAGTCGACCGCGGGTGTCGTCCGGGCGTACATCGAGCACAAGATGGGCGAGACGGGCGCGCTCGAGAAGCTCTACTACATCGGGCCGCAGTTCCGCCGCGAGCGGCCGCAGCGTGGACGCTACCGGCAGTTCTGGCAGATCGGCGCTGAGGTCATTGGACCGCCGAGTTCGGGCTCGGAGTCGCCGCTGCGGGACGCCGAGGTGCTGGAGATGCTGGCGAGCCTGCTGGACGAGCTGGGTGTGCGCGAGTGGCGGCTGGAGCTGAACTCGGTAGGCAATGCCGAGGACCGTGCCCGCTATAACTCTGCGCTACGCGAAGCGTTGGCGCCCGTAAAAGCCAAGCTGTGTCCGGATAACCAGCGGCGGGCGGAGACGAATCCGCTTGCGCGTGCTGGACTCGAAGGACGAGCAGGATCAGGAGATCATCAACGGTCTGCCGAAGATTGCGGACTTCCTGGGCGAGGAATCGCGCGAGCACTTTGCGCAGGTGCGGGCAGCTCTGGACGCGTGCGGCGTGAAATACCACGTCAACCCGCGGCTGGTGCGCGGACTGGACTACTACACGCGGACGACGTTTGAGTTCACGGTGCAGACGGGTCTGGGGACGCAGAATGCGCTGCTGGGTGGCGGACGCTATGACGGGCTGAGCGAGATGCTCGGTGGGCCGAAGGCCCCGGGGATTGGGTTTGCAATCGGCGAGGACCGGCTGATTCTCGTGCTGCAGGAGCAGGCCAAGCAGGATGCAGAGGCAGCGGGCGCTGCGCCGAGCGAAGAGAAGCTGGATGTTTATGTCGCCCCGCTGGGCGTGGAGCGGAATGCAGCGGCGCTGGCCCTGGCTCGTGAATTGAGGCGCGCAGGGCTGAGCGTCGAGGTGGGTGATGGTGCATTCAAGCTGCGCAAGAGCTTCGATGTAGCCGATAAAGTTGCGCGGGCGATCGTGCTGCTGGGTGAGGATGAGGTTGCAAGCGGCGTGATGACGCTGAAGACGTTTGCGACGGGTGAGCAGGTGAAGGTGCCGCGAACGGAGTTGGTGAATCGTCTTCGGCTCCGTTGAGTCGCGAGTCGAACCACATCCTCGAACAGCAATGTTCTATTTCGTGGCGTTGCGCCGATAGATCGTCGGCCCGCGGAAGATGTCGGTTGGTCCGCAGATGGCTGCGCCTCCGACGCCCCCGACAACGGTAGCGGCCGCGCGAGCCGCGCCGGAGAGGTCAATAAAGCCATTCGGATCAGATCGGATGGTTGCAACTCCGATGATGGCGCCGACGCCAGCACCTATTCCTAAGCCTCCCAGTGTCGAGATTCCGTAACGTGTGAGCTTGACGCTTTTGACGTCGGCGCGGACGAAGACGCGGCGGCCTTTGTCGGAGCCGTTCTTGTGGCCGCAGGTGAGATTCTGGTCATCAACTGCGATGAAGTAGCAGGTGCTGCCGCCGTGGTCGGCTGCGACATGGATGTGCGCGTGCGGAGCGATCGCCGAGAGATTGTTCCAGGTGTCGGCTATCGCGTGAGACGGGGAGGGCGCAGGCGAGGCAATAGCGTTCTGCGCAGGTGAAGACAGGGCGGACACAGCAATCGCGCCGGAGAGCAGGGCGAGCCGGATGAAATGCATGCGCGGAAGAATATCGTCAGCCGTAGCCTGGGCCTAGTAAAAAGAGAGAGTTACGTTGGGCTATTTGCATCGCAGTGCGATTTTCTGGGAGGGGTTCGAATCGTGCGTCGGCTTTTCGCCATCTCGGAGGACACGACGGCGTTTCCGTGGGCGAAGCGAACGCCAGAGCCTGGGATTGTGGCGATCATCGCCGTGGGCATTGCGCTGCTGGCGGGTTGGCTGACCGGACACCAGAGCGCAGGTGCCATCGCCGCTGGTAGCGCCTTCACGGTGGGATTTGCAGTGTTTCATGAGGCGCTGGCGTCGGCCCTGTTGAGCATGGCGGTGACGACGCTGGGGATTGCCTCAGCGACCCTGATTGGCAGCCTGGCGGCGCCGTGGAGTGACCTGGTGCTGCTGGTGGCGCTCATCGCAGCGGTGAATTATGGTCTGCTGTCTGAGCTGGGGCCGACGGAGGGATGGATCGGTCAGCAGAGCGCCGTCTTCGCAATTGTGGCCAGCTACTTTGCGCAGGGACCGCACTATGCCATGGGCCGGGCAGGGATGGTACTCGCGGGCGGCGCTCTGCAAATTCTTGTCTTCTGGATTTTTTGCCTGCTGCGCCCGAAGCAGCGGCAACCGGGAGATGCGCGAACGCACGAGAAGATACCCGAGCGACTTGGCAAACTGTGGCATTGTCTGCGCGACGAACTTCTCATTCGGCGGAATTCGATTTCGTACGTGGCGCGGTTGTCGCTTGTGCTGGTGACGAGCACGGCGCTTTACCGCTACTACAACGTGAGGAACGGCTACTGGATCCCCATGACCGCGTTGCTGGTGCTGAAGCCACAGTGGGGCCATACGCTGAGCCGCGGCATCGCGCGCATGCTGGGAACGGTTGCGGGGGCGGGCATCGCGCTGATGCTGGCGAAGCTGTTGCCGCTTCCCTTGTGGGTGTTGCCGACGCTGGTGGTTGTGAGCGCTTTCGGATGCTATGCGCTGCAGGCCGTCAATTATGCGGCCTTTTCGCTGTTTATCACGCTGTATATCGTCTTTTTGTTTCGGTTCGGCGGATTCTCCGAAACAAAGGCGGCGCATATCCGGCTGGTGAACACGGTGGTGGGCGGAACTCTGGCGCTGGCAATCGATGCACTGTGGAAGGCGGTGGCCGCGGCGCGAGCAAGACACGCGCAGGCGGCGGACTCCGTACAATAGAAGGATTGTGACACTCGACTTTTTAGGTTCTCTTGAGCGCTCGCACCGTTGTGGCGAGCTGCGTGCTTCCGATGCCGGTGCGACCGTAACCCTGATGGGATGGGTGAATGGACGGCGCGACCATGGCGGTCTGATCTTTCTTGACCTGCGCGACCGGACAGGAATAACACAGGTGGTCTTCGACCAGAGCGTCTCGGCAGAGGCGCACGCGAAGGCGGAAGCGGCGCGGCCGGAGTACGTCGTCGCGGTAACCGGCACGGTGCGGCTGCGCGGAACGGGCCTCGCGAATCCGAAGATGGCGACCGGCGAGATTGAGGTGGTCGGACGCGAGCTGCTGCTGCTGAATGATGCCAAGACACCTCCGTTCTCGCCTGCTGAAGAGGCGATTGCGAATGAAGAGGTGCGGCTGAAGTATCGCTACATCGACCTGCGCCGCGAGGAGATGCAGAAGAACTTCGCGGTTCGCAGCAGGGTCGCGATGGCGATCCGCAATTACCTGGTCGAGCAGGGATTTCTGGAGATCGAGACGCCGTTTATGACGCGCTCGACGCCGGAAGGCGCGCGTGACTATCTCGTGCCGAGCCGTGTGCATGCGGGCAGCTTTTACGCGCTGCCGCAATCACCGCAGATATTCAAACAGATTCTGATGATCTCGGGGTTCGACCGCTACTTCCAGATTGCGCGGTGCTTCCGCGATGAGGACCTGCGCGCGGACCGGCAGCCGGAGTTCACGCAGGTCGACCTGGAGATGACGTTTCCGAAACAGGAGACGGTCTTCCGGATCGTCGAAGGATTTTTGCGCGCAGCGTTTGCGGCGGCTGGAGTGGAGCTGCCGGCGGAGTCGTTTGTGCAGATGACGTACGACGAGGCGATTGCGAAGTACGGCATCGATAAGCCGGATATGCGGCTGCCGGCAATGGTCGATCTGTCGAAGGAGCTGACGCCCGAACTGCGCGAGGCGCTGAAGATTGATGCGACGCTGCCTGTGTATGGATTCACGATTCCCAAGGCCGGTGACCTGAGTGGAACAGCGCGAAAAGCGCTCATGAAGGAAATTCGTGCGAGCCTGGGAGACACCGGGCTGGATTTTCTGGACGTGACGCGGCTGCGCACGAGCGAGGCATTTGTGCCGCTGGCGGAGGCGATTGCGGCGAAGCTGACGGCGGAACAGATTGTGTTCTGCGGCGAGAACTTTACAACCGACGATCTCGCTGTGGTGATCACGGCGACCCCAGGAACACCGGCTGCGTGGAATTACGACAAGCAGTGGATTCCGAAGCGCGTGGGTGCGCTACGGCTGGAGCTTGCGAAGAAGTTTGCGGACAAGCACGGGCTGTTTGCGCAGACCGGAACGGCGAAGGACTTCCGCTTCCTGTGGGTCACGGATTTTCCGATGTATGAGTGGAACGAAGAGACCAAGCAGTGGGATGCAGCGCATCATCCGTTCACTTCGCCGCATGAGGAGGACATCAAGTCCGGAGCGCTGTGGAATGACAAGGGTGCAGTGCGCGCGCTGGCGTACGACGTGGTGCTGAACGGAACGGAGCTGGGTTCGGGATCGATCCGTATTCATCGCAAGGATGTGCAGTCGGAGATCTTCCGCACGCTGGGCATGAGCGATGAAGAGGCGCATCAGCGCTTCGGATTCTTCCTGGATGCGCTGGAGTACGGCACGCCTCCGCATGGAGGAATTGCGCTTGGTCTGGATCGCATCGTGATGATTCTTGCGGGCGCGTCGTCGCTGCGTGAGGTCATCGCGTTCCCGAAGACGGCGAAGGCGATCGATTTGATGGTGGATGCGCCGACGCCGGTGAGCGAGTTGCAGTTGCGGGAGTTGAATCTGCGGATCGTTCACCGGGCTTGATGGACGTTCCACGCGATGTGCCACGTGGAACATTCATTTGTATGTCGCTAATAAATGTGGGAAACGCAGATTTCTGTGGATTGCTGCCCTGCGCCGGGCGATTTTCGCGCAAGCGCCTTCTGTTCTGGGCTCAGTTCATGCGGCGGCGGTCGTCAGGATCGTCGTCGTCGAGGCCGATGTAGCGGCCACTTGAGTCGATGCTGACGTCCTTGCCCTGCTTGCGCATATAGACCTGGAACTTTTTGGCGGCGCGGCGACGCTTGGCGCGGTAGTAGCGGTTGCGCAGGCCGAACAAGCCCTCGGAGACCTCGTGACGGAGGCCGCGACGCGGCGCCATCCGCATGAAGAGCCATGCGGCGAGGCAGTTGCAGATTGCATTCAGCGCGTCGAAACGCTGGCCGGTGTAGAGGTCGACGAGGAGATAGAAGAGCAGGAACCCGGCGGCGATGTACTTGGCGCGCGCGCGGATGATGAAGTAGGCGGTCATGGGCTCGTCCGCGTGAAGGCGGGCGTAGACGAGCAAAAGCGCAAGAGAAGTAGGCCAGAGGCCGACGCTGACGCCGGTGTCGATGAACGGAATTACGCGAGCGAGAAGAAGGCTGAGGAGCGTCGCGAGAACAGCGCCTGCGATGGATGTGACAAAGAAGAGCTCCGTGAACCAGCGGGTTCCGCATTCGTCCTCAAGCGCTGAGCCGGTGAACCAGAGAAACAGAAGCGCGAAGAGCAGGTTGAGGAAGCTGCCGGGAACGAAGGGCCATGTGACGAACTGCCAGACGAACTTGACAGCGAGCGCCGGCTGAAGTGCAAGAAGGCCGGCGACCGTGCCGCCGAGGCGCGGAGCGACGATGCCTGTGATCAGAAAGAAGAGGAAGCAGGCGATTGCGAGCAGGATGATCTTTCGCGTGAAACCGCGAAAGGCTGGCAACGCGAGAAGAGTGGGACCGCTTGAACGCATGCGTAGCTCCTGCTGAGACTTATTGTCTCGCGGGAACAGGAGCGACGGGAAGCGAACGGTGCCCGGCGGCGTCCACTGCACGTACACCGAAGAGCACGTTGTCTTTGCTGACGTCGAGTGTGATGTGCGTCTCGGCACCTACACTGCGGGCGTGGGTCCAGAGTTCGTCGGTCGTATCCCGCCAGACAACTTCATAAGTGGTGCCGGGTGGGGCAAAGGCCGAGGCTCCCAGGCGAGCTCGGTGTTGTTGTCGAGGTTGTGAGTGAGGACGCGGACATGCTGCGGCTCGCTGGGGGCGGCGGCGAGAGTGGCCAGCACCGCGGAGTTCAGCCGTGCGACCTGCGCAACATAATCTGTGTCGACGAACTTGAGCAGGTCGCCGTACTCAATGCCGTTCTCGGTGCGAACGGTCTGGTGCTGGTGGTTGAAGTTCTCGCGCCACTCGGTGAAGCGAACGGCGGCGAAGCCTGCGTTGTTAAAGCTGGTGTGGTCGCCGCCGCGAAGGTAGCGGTCGCGGCGAAGAATCATCACTGGGTGGAACGCGGGAGCCTGTTGACCGCGGTGGCCGCTGGGTTTGAAGTAGGCCGGGGCAAGTTCGGCGATGCTACGGGCGAGTTCGCGGGAGGGCGAGTCGTTTTCGGCGCCGAGGGAGAGGATCTGGCGTTGCTGCTCGGGAGTGGCGGTGGCGGGGACGGATTCGGAGAAGACGCGGACGACGTCCTTGCGCTGCTGCGTCTCGCCGGGTGTGGTGTCGCCGCCGACGATGTCGTTGTTGAGTGCGGCAACGAGGGGCCAGCCTTCGGACTTGGCGAGCTCGGCGAGATGATGCGAGCCGTTGAGTCCCTGCTCTTCTCCGGCCACCGCCACGAAGACGATTGTGCCGGTGATCTTCAGCCTGGAGAGCGCGCGGGCGGATTCAAGGGAGACGGCCACGCCGCTGGCGTCGTCGTTCGCACCGGGAGCTGGTATGTGTGAGTCCATTACGTTCGTGGCACGGGAGTCGTAGTGGCCTGTCACGAGGGTCCAGGGAGCGCTTTTGTCAGCCGATGTGCCGTGGAGGATCGCGTAGACGTTGACGAGACGCGTGGGGCCAGGGAAGCGGCTGGGGCGGCCATTCTCGGGTGCCGGCTGCTCGACGAAGCTATCGCGTTTGACCTCGAGGCAGCCGCCACAGGTGGTGGAGATGGCGCGGAACTCGGACTCGATCCAGTCTGCGGCTGCGTTGATGCCCTGCCCCGGGGGAAGGTCGGTGTCCATGCTGGAAAGGGTGCTGCGCGTGCCAAAGCTGACGAGTTTGGCGATGTCGGCGTGGATGGCATCGGGCGAGATGGTCCTGGAGCGCGGCGGCGATGGCTGGATCAGTGGGGAGCGGGGCGAGGCGATCGGCTGCGGGGGTCTGTGACTTCGCAGGGCCGGATAAGACAAAGCAGGTTACGGCGGCCCCAAGTGCAAGAAAGCGCTTCATTCTTCGGTCTCCGGAATTGACGGCAAGTAACCGCCCAACAGATTGCAGGCGTCCCATGTTGACGAGCCAGAGGCGCGCCGTTAGAACTAGGGAAGCTGCCCACGACGCGTTTTGACCATCGTACAGGGCGGCAGCAACTTAGCTTGAGGAGATCGTTATGTCAGTCGTATGCCCAGAGTGCGACAACCCACTCGATATTGACGTCGATGATGTGGAAGAGGGCGAGGTGATTCAGTGCGAAGAGTGTGGGACAGACCTCGAGGTTGTTTCGAGTGACCCTCTGGAGCTGGCGCCGGTGGATGAGGAGGGCTATGACGACGAGGACGACGATCCGCGCGTTGAGAACGAAGACGAAGACGAGTAAGCCGCCGGCGCACGCATGGCTCCTGTGCGCCTTTTTACTGGGAGCCGTGCTGAGCGCATCATTGAACGCGCCTCCAGCGTGGGGCCTGGGGGCGGCCGCTGAAACCACGAAAGTTCCGAAGCTGCGCACAATCGAGGGTGCTGGTGTGCAGCAAAGAGGGCACGCCCATCCAGGGCGCGGTGGTCTATCTGCAGGATTCGAAGTCGCTGGCGGTGAAGAGCTATTTGAGCGACGCCCAGGGCCGATTTCACTTCCGGCAGCTTTCTATGAACACCGATTTCGATCTCTGGGCAGAGCTGAATGGGAAGCGGTCGAAGACAAAGAAGCATCAGCCAGTTCAACAGCAGGACGGATCTGAACTATAAGCTGAAACTGCCTGTTTCCAAGTAACTGCAGCGCCAGAGACACGCAGTCGCATCAGGATGCAAAACTGTGCGAACAAATGGCGAATAAAATGGGGCGAGCGCTGCGATGGATGCCTCGTTTCAACCCGACCGCTTCGGCTTCCTGCACATCGACCTGAACAGCTTCTTTGCGTCGGTGGAGCAACAGCTGCATCCGGAGTACAGAGGGAAGCCGACGGCTGTGACGGCAACGATGGCCGATACCGGAACGATCATCGCCGCGAGTTACGAGGCGAAGGCGTTCGGGGTCAAGACAGGCACGAAGGTCGGTGAGGCGAAGCGGCTCTGTCCCGGGATTGCGCTGGTGAACGGCAATCACACGACTTATGCGCAGTACTCGCACGAGATCGCCGCGGCAGTGGAACGTGTTTGCCCGGTTGCGCATACGCCGTCGATCGACGAGATGGTGTGCCAGTTGATGGGACGGGAACAGGAGCCACCAAAAGCCCGGCAGATCGCGCTTGCGATCAAGCAGGCGATTCGTGATGACGTCGGGGAGACGTTGCGGTGCTCGATTGGAATGGCGCCGAATCGATATCTCGCGAAGATTGCGAGTGATATGCAGAAGCCGGATGGCCTGATTGGACTACTGCCATCGCAGCTTCCGCGGGCAATTGCACATCTCGAGCTTCGCGATCTGCCCGGCGTAGGAGCGCGGACCGAAGCCCGGTTGAAGAAAATGGGAGTCGAGAGGATGGAGCAGCTGCTTTCGTTGGATCGAAACGGAATGCATGCGCTTTGGGACTCTGTCTGGGGCGACCGCCTGTATCACTGGCTGCGCGGAGGGCAGACGGGCGACGACGGCGCACCTGTGGCGAGCGATCTGCAGAAGTCATTGGGACATTCTCACGTACTGGGACCTGAGCATCGCACGCAGGAGGGCGCGTGGGCTGTTGCACATAAGCTGCTTCACAAAGCAGCGATGCGGCTGCGCATGGAGCACTTCCACACATCGGCATTGGCTGTGACGTTGAAGTTTGCTCTGACGCGGGAGGAAGCTGCGCGCGCTGCAAAGCTGAAGCACCACACCTCGGGAATCAAGCACTCGGCGTGGGCGATGGAGGCAAAATTCCGACCGTGCCAGGATACGCTCACCTTGCTGGATGCGCTGAAGGGTATCTGGCAGGAGCGGCCGAATGAGCCGGAACATCAGCGGCCATTCTTCGTGGGTGTCACGATGAGAAATCTGCTGCCCGACGGTGAGGTGCCGAAGATGCTTTTTGAAGAGCCGGGACATCGCAACGAGCTCTCGGCCACGATGGACAAACTGAATCTGAAGTTCGGCCATTCCACTGTGCACTTCGCAGGGATGCTTCCTGCGCGAGATAGCGCTCCTACACGAATTGCGTTCACACAAATTCCCGTGCAGTACGGCGTGGAGTATATGTAAGCCATACCGAACTGCAGGGCCGCATCCAACGAACCACATGAGCAACGGAGGTTCACATGTCCGCACAAGCACGTTTTTCGACTCAAAAGAGGGTTCCGCTCAAGGGCAGCACTCGCAATCCATTCGATGTTTCGCGCGTCAGCACGTTGCTTTCGCCAGCGCAGGAGGACGAGCCGATTACTGTCTCCGTTCTGTTGCCACGCAAGGCGCCGATTGATCCAACGGTTCGTATGACGCGCGAAGAGTTTGCGGAAAAATATGGAGTCGATGAACGCTCGAAGGAAATCGTTCGCAGCTTCGCGGCGGAATATGGCTTGAGCGTGGAAGAACCGACCGAGCCAGGCCGGCGTTCGCTTCACCTCACCGGTTCACGTGAGGCGATGGAGAAGGCATTCGGCGTGTCGCTGCAGTCACACGCAACCAAAACGGGCATGCTGCGTGTGCGCCAAGGGGAAATCACATTGCCGGAGGAGGTAGCTCCGCATGTGGAAGCGGTGTTGGGACTCGACAATCGCCCGCAGGCAAAGCCTCACTGTCGCGATGCCAAGCCGCGCGCAGGAAACGTGAGCTATACACCAGTGCAGGTGGCAGGGTTCTACGGGTTTCCGTCGAATGCGAAAGCGACCGGGCAGACGATCGCGTTGATCGAACTCGGCGGGGGATACCGCACGGCTGATATCACGGCGTACTTCAAGAGCCTCGGGCAGGCCACTCCGAAGGTCTCGGCCGTGCTGGTCGATAAGGCGAAGAACGCGCCTGGTAATCCGAACGGCGCCGACGGAGAGGTGATGCTCGATATCGAAATCGCCGCCGCTGTGGCTCCAGGAGCCAATATCGTCGTGTACTTCGCACCCAATACAGATCAGGGATTCATCGACGCGATCGCAACTGCGGTGCATGATCCGACAAATAAGCCAAGCGTGATCTCGATCAGTTGGGGCGGCCCGGAGCCGACTTGGACACAGCAGGCGGTGACCGCGCTCGATCAGGCGTGCCAGGCCGCGGCGACACTTGGCGTGACGATAACCGTCGCAAGCGGAGATGACGGCTCGACCGATGGCGTCACGGGAGGGGGCAATAACGTGGACTTCCCTGCCTCAAGCCCGCACGTCCTTGCGTGCGGTGGAACAAAATTGGTCGCCAACGGAACTAAGATCACGAGTGAGACGGCCTGGAATGAACTCTCGGCAAATGAAGGTGCCACCGGGGGAGGAGTGAGTACGCTGTTCGCGTTGCCCGCATGGCAGGCCAGCGTGAAAGTTCCCGCGCCGACGACGAGTTCAGGCGGACGCGGCGTACCGGATGTTGCCGGCGACGCTGATCCTGCGACGGGTTACACCGTCCGCGTGGATGGCCAGACGAGCACCATTGGAGGGACCAGCGCGGTGGCTCCGCTGTGGGCTGGATTAATCGCGCTGGCGAATGCGGCAAACAGTCGGGATGCCGGGTTCATCAACCCGACGCTCTACGCTAATCCAAAGGCGTTCCGCGACATCGCGAGTGGCAACAACGGCGCCTTTAGCGCAGGTCCGGGATGGGATGCATGCACTGGTCTTGGCAGCCCGAATGCAGCGGCGATAATCGCTGCGCTCGCGCCGAGCACGGCGGCGGGTGGAGGCAAGAGCGGCGGCAAGCAGGGTAAGTAAGGGACATGACAAACGTCATGGCGGTTCGTTGACGGCACTCACTAAGAATCTCCGGGCGACTGCGGGACACTAACCCTGCAAGTCCTGGAGATGAACATGAATGCCGTCCTTGAACCGATTGACATGATCCCTGAGGAGAAGCGATTTCAAGCGGAGTATGCAGCTGCTTCTCTGCACGAGGTGACCAAGCGATACAGCAACGGCGTGGTCGCGCTGGATCGCGTATCGCTGGAATTGCGAAGCGGGGAGATTGTCGCTTTGCTGGGTCCGAATGGTGCGGGCAAATCAACGGCCGTCAAGCTGATGATGGGCCTGACCTCGCCGACCGAGGGTCAAGTGCGGGTCTTCCGCGGCGATCCTCGCCTGGCCGGGAATCGGCTGCGGACGGGCGTGATGTTGCAGGTCGGACGAGCGCCGGAGATGCTGCGCGTTCGTGAACACATTGAGATCATGCGCGGCTATTATCCACGGCCGCTTGCCGTTGCGGAGATCGTTCGCGCGGCGGGCCTCGAAGGCATCGAGGAGCGAATGTTTGGCCAGCTTTCCGGCGGTCAGAAGCAACGCGTCCTCTTTGCTCTGGCATTAGCGGGTGATCCGGATCTCATCTTTCTGGACGAGCCGACTGTCGGGTTGGACATCGAGGCCCGGCGCAGGATGTGGGCAGAGATCCGTTCGTTGCGAAATCGTGGAAAGACAGTGCTGCTGACGACCCACTATCTGGAAGAGGCCGACGCGCTGGCGAATCAGATCATCGTGCTCAACAAAGGACAGGTAATATGCCAGGGCTCGCCAGCAGAAGTAAGAGCAACCGCCAGCGCGCGGTCGAGCTTTGCAGAACGCAGCGACTTGCAGCCGCTGCTGCCGAACATCAAGCTTCTCAGCTTTCAGACTCAGTTATCGTGCGAACAAATCCGGAACCTGGCTGGCGTACAGAAGGTCGAAGCAAGCGGCGCAAGTGTCATTGTGTCCACGTCAGCTCCTGAGTCGACGCTGCGCGAGTTGCTTGCACTCGATACTCAGCTGAGCGGTCTCGATGTGCGGAGTCCAGCTCTGGAAGATGCGTTCCTTACGCTCACCGCGAAGCAATAGCTAACTCTCCAAAATGTCTCTGGAGGTTTCTTATGTCTACGACGGCTCTTTCGCTCCCGTATTCCAACAGCAAGGCAAGCCGCATCTTCGCGATCTTCATGCGCGAGACACGCTATGAGTTTGTCCGTGCCATGCGCACGAAGGCCTTCTCACTCTCTGTTATTGGCTTTCCGGTAATGTTCTATCTGCTGTTTGGCGTGATGAACCGCGGCCAGGCAGTTCACGGACAGGTCGTCGCCAAGTACCTGGTGGCGAGTTATGCCGCGTTCGGTGTTGTGGGATCGGCGCTGTTCGGCATCGGCGTGGGTCTGGCTGGAGAGCGGTCTTCCGGCTGGCTCGAGCTCAAGCGCGCGAGCCCCATGCCTCCGCTGAGTTATCTCGCGGCCAAGTGCGTCTCCGCGGTTGCTTTTGGATTGATCATCGCCAGCATTCTTTGTGTCATTGGCACGCTCGCGGCCGGCGTTCACCTCAGCGCACTGGAGTATCTTGGCATCTGCGGCATAAGTGTCCTTGGCGGCGTGCCATTCGCCTGCATGGGACTCCTGCTTGCAATGCTGCTGCCGGCGAACTCTGCGCCGGGAATCGTGAACCTGATCTATCTTCCGATGAGCTACTGCTCCGGCCTGTGGATGCCGATCGCACTTCTGCCGAAATGGATGCAACATGCTGCCCCATGGCTGCCGACGTATCACCTGTCACAGTTGATGCTTCGCGCGATCGGCTATGCACAGCCCGCCGAGACAATGAGACACATCGCAGCTTTGTTGGGATTCGCGATGTTCTTCCTGGGATGCGCCTGGGCTGCCTTCGCTCGAAGCGAAGCCGACGCCTGATCGGCGATTGATTCATCCTGAAGAGGGTAAACTCGAATCGCAGGAGACTCGCATTGAAGGCCGACTCCACACCGACGCGCAGACGCATGGATCGTGGCGACCTCTTCTGGCTTGCCTATCTGGTCTTCTACTTTCTCGATCCACTCTTCCGTCGCTCTCTCATCTATTGGTTGGAGTGTCTCGGGTTTGCTGCGATTTTCGTGGCTCTGTATGTGGCTATGTTTCAGCTGCGGCGGGTTGAACTTCGCTTAGCCTGCATCGTAGGCATGTACCTGCTCGGCGCTCTTACCTACCCGATCAATAGCGGCGCAATAACTTTCTTCATCTATTGCGCGGCCTTGTTGCCCTTCGTAGTTCGGTCCACAAGAGCGGTCCTGATCTGCTTCGTTGTGGAGGCGCTGCTGGTTGTAGCAGAGGGGTGGCTGCTGTATCGGGGCCCGCAACACCTCAGTCTCTGGAGCGCAGTCTCTGCACTCTTCTTTATCGCGGTCGTTGGCGGTAGCAATATATTTTTTGCTCAGAAGCAGCGAGCAGACTGCAAATTGCGCATGGCGCAGGAAGAGATCGAGGCTCTCGCTGCCGTCGCCGAACGCGAGCGCATTGCGCGGGACCTGCATGACGTGCTGGGCCACACGCTGAGCGTCATCGTCCTGAAGGCAGAGCTTGCAGGACGTCTGCTGGCGCGTGGCGAGGACACTCTGCGCGCAGCGCAGGAGATCGCCGATGTGGAACGCACGGCACGATCTGCTTTGGCCGAGGTGCGCGAGACCATCGGTGGTTACAGAGCACGCGGGCTGGCAGCAGAGATGGACGCGGCCCGAAATGTATTGACAGCTGCAGGTGTGCGATTTGAGGTTGAGAGCGTGCCCGGAACCGGAGCCCTTCGACCCGCCGAGGAGACCGTGCTTGCGCTTGCACTGCGCGAAGCGGTGACGAATGTCGTCCGCCATGCGCAGGCGCGAACCTGTAGATTGCGGTTTACAGTGCAGGACGAACGCCATTCGTTGACGATTGAGGATGATGGACAACACACAGCGACGCACGAAGGCAACGGGCTGCGCGGAATGCGCGAGCGCGTGGAATCGCTCGGCGGCACCTTCCAGCTGGAGCGAGAGCACGGAACACGTCTCTTGATTGAGTTGCCATCCGCTGCAGAAAGGGCATCGTGAGCACTTCGGCGGCGAAGGGTACGAAGATCCGGGTGCTGTTGGCTGAGGACCAGACGATGATTCGTGGGGCTCTGGCTGCACTGCTGGAACTCGAACCTGATATTCAGGTGATTGCGCAGGCAGCGAACGGGCGCGAAGCCGAGCGCCTGACACGCGAGATGAAGCCCGACGTTGTCGTAACCGATATTGAGATGCCCGAGTGGACTGGGCTGGAGTTCGCTGCCGCTCTGAAGGACAGCGCATCGAAGCCAAATGTCATCATTTTGACAACATTTGCGCGGCCGGGTTACCTGCGGAGAGCACTCGATGCCGGGGCGCGCGGATATCTTCTCAAGGACCGGCCCGCAGCGGAGCTCGCACAAGCCATCCGGCGAGTTCACAGCGGATTGCGCGCAATCGATCCCGAGCTTGCGGCTGAGGCTTGGAGTGCGGATGCAGATCCTTTGAATGATCGCGAGCGTAGTATCCTTCAGCGCGCCGGAGATGGAAAGACCACCGCGGAGATTGCGGCCGAGCTGCGGTTGAGCGAAGGTACTGTGCGGAACTATCTGTCCGAAGCCATCGCAAAACTTGGTGCAGCGAATCGTATTGACGCCGCCAGAATTGCGCGGCAGCGTGGGTGGCTGTGAACTGCGCGCGCTACGTTGGGCGGCTCGCGCCCTCGCCAACTGGACTGCTGCATCTGGGACACGCACGCACGTTCTGGATCGCGGCTCAACGTGCGCGCGCTGCGGGAGGAATACTCTGGCTTCGTGATGAGGATCTCGATCCGCAACGCTCGCGAGCGGATTTAGCAAAGGCGATGCGCGAGGATCTTCGCTGGCTTGGAATCAATTGGGACGTGGAGATGCGGCAGAGTGAACGTCTGGCGCTGTATCGCGAAGCCATGCAGCAACTCGTGCACGGGGGATTTGTCTATCCCTGCCGATGCAGCCGCAAGGATCTACAGCAGGTCATTCAGGCACCGCACGAGGACGATGATGAGCCTGTCTACACCGGACGTTGCAGGCCAGAACAAACGAAACGGGAAACGCACGGATTTCTGCCGGAGAGGAATTATCGCTTCCGTGTTCCGGATGGCGAAGTTGTGAGCTTTATCGACGGAGACGCAGCTGCACAGAGTTTCATCGCGGGATGCGGGCCCGGAGCGGACTTCGGCGACTTTGTGGTGTGGAGGAAAGATGGTCTGCCGAGTTACCAGCTTGCCTGCGTGGTCGACGATGCCGCGATGGGCGTCACGGAGGTCGTACGCGGACGGGATCTTCTGCGCTCCACTGCTCGCCAGATGCTTCTGCAGCGCGCTTTGGGTTTAGCGACGCCAAAATACTTTCACTGCGAACTGATGCGCGATGAGGCTGGAGTGCGGCTGGCGAAACGGCACGACGCTCTCAGCCTGCGCGCGCTTCGCGAAGCTGGCTGTACGCCTGCCGAGGTGATCGCACGGTTGAATGTGGGACCCTTAGCCCCGGCGTCGAGATAAACGGCCTTGGGCATATACGGATGTACCGTTACCTAAATTTGCGTCGCAGTTGGTGACCAATTCAGTTGAGCCGCATCTCATGACTGAGGGCGCAGCGTGAAATGGATAACCAGCGACGCGGTGAGATGGGCGGCAGCGTTCGGCGTCGCGCTTCTGCTGCTCATAAGCTAGCGGGTTATCGGAGGTGGACAGCCCGCGACCGCAAGCTGCCCGCTGTATTTAGTCTCCGTTCGGACCGTACATCGCGCGAATGACTTCTTCGTAGCTCTTCATCTGGTAGTTTTCCGGAGGAGTTCCATCCGCGAGGTAACGGACGAAGTAGTCCCAGCGCCGCCGCATAATGTATTGCGATTGCTCACCATAGCCGTGATGGGCATTCGGAACCATGAGCATATCGAAGGACTTGTTGGCGTTCATCAGCGCCTGGACAACCGTCAGGGTATTTGTCGGTGGAACATTGTCGTCCATCGTTCCATGCACGAGCATCAGATGGCCCTTGAGGCTGGACGACGTAGTTCTGGTTGGCCTGTGCCTCGTAGTTATCCTGACCGTTCGGACCGATAACCTCAAGGCCGGCGTACTTCTCATCCCAGTCGTCCTCGTAGTCGCGATTGTCATGGTTGCCGCTCTCTGCCCAGCCAACCTTGAAGAAGTCGGGATAGTGAAACATCGCGGATGCGGTGGCATTACCACCACCGGAGTGGCCCCAGATTCCGACGCGGGTGACGTCAATCCACGAGTTTTCGGCCGCAAGCTGTTTGATGCCGGCGACCTGATCCGGAATGGTGTCCTCACCCATTTCGGCCGGCGTGTCGGCGTGCTCGTCATGGAAGCTCTTGCTGCGGAACGGCGTGCCCATTCCATCGATGCATACGACGACAAAGCCGAGGTCGGCGAGCGCCTGATTGTCGCCGTTGGCAGCTGAGAAGCTGCGCGAGGGGCAAGAGCCGATTTGCGGTCCCGGATAGACGTAGTCGACGATTGGATACTTCTTCGATGCATCGAAGTTCGTCGGCTTCCAAAGGAATCCATAAAGAGCGGTCTTGCCGTCACGCGCATTCACCTTGATCGCTGTCGGTGGTTTCCATCCAGCAGCCAACAGCTTCGAGATGTCCTGGTGCGCAAGCGTCGCAATCACCTTGCCCGTGTTGTCGCGAAGCACGACCGTTTCCGGAGTCTCGCGGGTTGAGTACACGTCGACGAACGTGCTGCCATCAGGAGATGGTGTAATCGCGTGATCGGCATCCTCGGGCGTGAGCAGTTGCTGATTGGAGCCATCAAAGTTTACGCGGTAGTAGTGAGTGAAATAAGGATCGCTGTCCTTTTCCTTGCCCGTGGCGAGGAAGTACAACACGCGGTTCTTCTCGTCGACGTGAAGCACCTGAGTGACCGGACCGTCTCCATGCGTGATCTCGTTCTTAACTTGGCCCGTGGTCAGATCGTAGAGGTACATCTGGCCCCAGTCGCTGCGTTCCGAATACCAGAGGAACTCGTTGGAGGCGGGCAGATAACGCCAGTTCACCTTGCCCTGCCCGGATTCGTAGTAGGTCGGAACGTGCTCGTGGTAAACGGTGCGGACATCGCCGGTCTCCGTGTCGGCGACTTTCAGCCACTCGTCCTTGTGGTCGCGAGAGGTGGAGACGAACGCCAGAGTCTTACCGTCAGGGGAGAACTCGACATCGTCCCAGCCGGATCCGCCACGGCAGCTTACGTCATCGCAGAGCGTGCTGCGGTGTTCGTCGGGTGGCATCTTGAGGCGCACCATCTTGCCTGTTTCGACATCGATCACTACACGCTCGATCTTGGTGATGTCCTTGTCGCCGAGCATCGGATAGCGCCAGGCTTCGAGGGTCGGATGACGGTTCGACACCGAGACGAGGTACATCATGCCGTCCTTGCGCTGATCCTGCTGGAAGGTGGCAATCTTCTTCGAATCGGGCGACCAGAGCACAATAGGAGCGTCGGAGTGGGTCCATCCGGCATTGTCGGTCGCGTAGCCGTAGTCCTTAATGCCATCCGTGGTGAGTTGCCGCTCCTCGCCGGTCGCTTCGACGCGAACCCAGAGGTTGTTGTCGCGGATAAATGCAGCAAGCTTCTTGTCAGGTGAGACGTCGAAGGGAGCCCGGCTGCGACCTACCGGCGGCCGTGCCGCGCGGGTGGGGCGCTGGTTCGTCTGTGTGCCCTGTTGAGCGTTCATCTGCGCGTTGCCACCGGCTTCCGTAGAACTGAGTCCGGCGGGTGGCTGTGCGTTGGGCTTCTGTTCAGGGCGCTGGACAGGTGGCGGCGTCTCGAGGGTGCAGCTCTCCGCGGCTGCTGTGCAATGGAACGTCTGCGACCGCATGGTCACCGCAAAGCCCTTCGCCTCAGGCGTGTAGCTCTCGATGCGCAGGTGCGCCGCATCTATCTCCCGCCCGCTGGCCTTGCTGAGAGCGGAGGCGAGCCTGGCAGTGTCGAAGGCCAGCTCTGTCTTGCCCGTGCGGGAGTCTGCAATGCGAAAGGCAACCGTCCCTGCAGAGGGATCACGGAAGAAAACACGCCCGTCGGAGAGATACTTCACGTCGCTCACTGTGTGGTCCACAAGTGGATTCACGTTGTAACCCATCCAACGCTCTGCTTGCGCATAGTCATTCGCGGTATACGCGCGTTGCGCCTGAAGGAGAACCGGGGCTATTGAAATAGCAGCGAGAGTGGCAGCGAGCAAGGGTGTCTTGTGCACGATCATTGAGAGGTCCATTCAAAAGAACTGAGGATTCAAGGCATGGTCCAGAACTTAGGTGTCCAATTCCGGTTTCACAGCTAATTCCGGACGTGAGCGACGTAGCCGCGCCAGTATAGCCGAAGGGTGCAGCGACGCAGGGTAATTCAGCATGGAGCGAAGGAATCCGCCCCAGGTGTCATGGGCGATGCGCAGTGAAGCGGGCAGCACGTAGATGTCCATGATCAACTCTGAAAGCAGGAGCGATGCAGCGGCTCCATAGAGACCGAACCGGCGTGCTGCCAGGTAGGTGCACCCCACTGTGAGGCCGGTGGCGATGGCATATAGAGTGGCAAGACGCTCATGCTGGTTGATCGCCGAGACCAGCGTGGAGCTCGTCGACCAAAGTGAGTAGAAGACCACGACAATCAACAGCAGACTTACGAGACCTGTGCTGGGCGGCACTTTGCCGCGCGTCCAATGATGCAGGAACGTTGGGCCCAGCAACGCTACGACAACCACGACCGAAATCGAGATGAAGAGCGCGAGCTGGCAAGCGCGGCGATGCAGCACACGCACGAGTTCCATGTTGCCCGCACCGAAGGCGATAGAGAGCTCGGGCCAGACGGTATTGTTGACCATCTGTACGATCTGCAAGGCGATACGCGAGACGGTGCGCGCCGTGCCAAAGATGGCTACATCGACCGGGCCGAGGGCATAGCCGACGGCCACCAGCGTCCCCTGCAGATTGAGCGCGTTGCCTAACGGGAACCCCATGAAGGCAATGGCCGGACGCGCGAGGCGCTTGATCTCGCGAAACGAAGCGTGGCTCCATCCGTAGCTTATCCACGGGATGTCGTGACGCACGGTGACGCACATGATGAGCGTGACGGCAATATTGGCGAGCGCCAAAACTTTGGCTGCCGTGCGCGGGCCATAGCCGAGAAATACCGGGATCAGCTGCACGGCAAAGGCCACCAGAGAGAGTCCGGTCTTGAGCATATTGCCGTAGGAATAACGCGCGATACAGCGGTACGCCGACTGTTGAAGCTGCTCAAGCTGGCCAAGAAGAACAGCGAGCCCGAGCCAGAAGAGAACCCAGCGCGCGTCGGAGTTATCGATGGAAGATAGATGCAGCAGATTGGCGGGTTGGAGAAAGTAAAGCGCCGCGCACATGGCAACGCCGATCACGCCGAGCACAAGCGAGATAAGCCACCAGCAGCTCTGAAAGATGCTGAGCGCGGCCTCCTGTTCACCACGCGCCATGAGCATCGTCATCTCATTGCCGGCGACGGAGCCGAAGCCGATGTTGGAGAAGCTGAGATACGACGGAATCGCGCTCAGAATCATCCACTCTCCGTTCATCTGGATGGTCCAGTAATGGAAGAGGATGGGAATCTGAACGAACTGAATGATGGATGATGCGAGCTTACTGATCCATGTGGTGATGAAACCCACAAACAGCCGGTTGCGTGTGCGTTCATCCATGGATTCGTTCCGCTCGTCGAGTGGCGAGAATGCGAGTTGCACTGCAGACGAGAACTGTAGCTCTCATTCTATCAACGCGCATCACATCGCCTGGCGCCGCTCTCGATCGAGGGCGATCTTTTCCTGCATCAGCCGATTCAGCATCGGCTCATCACCACGGCGCTGAGCCTCGCTCATGGCCGCTCGCAGTTCGCGGCTGCGGCGATCACGATAGCGCTCCTGCAGGGTCTGCGAGCGCTCCTCTGAACGCGGTCTGGCGAGACCCTGCCGTTCATCAACTGTCGCAGGCAATCTCGGACGACGCATGAAGGGCGCCGCCAGCAGTGCGCGTGAAGCCGGATCTGGAGCGGCATCGAATGGATTATCCGGTGCAGGCGCATTGGCGAGTACTTCGATCACGCCCGCGGTCGGTAGACTCACTGAACCACTCTGGATGTGCCGCCAGTGTCTCCGCCGCCAGCGTTCGCGCAGAGTCAGCCTCGGGAAGAATGAGAGCCGAGAGGAGAATCCGCTCCACCTCTGTGACACGCCCGCGGCTGTGGAGCGCGCACGCTCTCCAGCCGCTGCTGTGCCGCCTGCTTCAGCTCCTGCAGAACCAGAGAGCTTTCGATGCCGAGTTTCTGCGCAGCGTTCGTCGCGAATTCATTGCGCACAATCGCGTTTGGGATTCGACGGATGTGCGGCAGCAGGAAATTGAGCGCCTTCACCTTTGCTTCCGGTGTTCGCGCCGCGGCCAGTGTTTGCGCACGCTCGATGAGATAGTCCGAGTAGCGGCATCGCACCGCGCACCGCAGCCGTGTACTCGGAGATACCATGCTCCTGCACAAAGCGGTCAGGATCGAGACCGCCCGGAAGAATCACAACGCGCACTGCAAAGTCTTCTTCGACAAACTGCGAGATCGTCTTCTCCGCAGCGTTCATGCCGGCGCTGTCAGGATCGAAGTTCAGGACTACGTTTTTCGTGAAGCGGGCCAGCATTCTCACCTGATGCTCGGTGAACGCAGTTCCGCTTGTCGCTATTACATTCTGGATGCCGCCCACATAAACGGAGATGCAGTCCATCTGGCCTTCGACGAGCAGCGCGAAGCCTAGCTCTTTGATTCCAGACTTTGCCTTGTCCAGATTGAACAGCACCTGGCCCTTTGTGTAGAGAGCTGTCTCGGGCGAGTTGAGGTACTTTGGTCCGGACTTGTCGTCGACTGCGTCCAGCAGGCGCGCAGTAAATGCGATGGGCTTGCCCTGTTCATTGCAAATCGGGAAGGTGATGCGCTTGCGAAATCGCGCGTACAGTGGGCCCGACGAGCCATCGTCGCGTTCCTTCGAACTGAAAAGACCGCTCGCCCGCATGACCTCCTCGCTGAAGAACTTGCCGAGGCGGTCGCGCATATCGTTGAAGCTTTCGGGCGCATACCCAAGCCGGAAGGTCTTTATTGTCTCGGGCGTGATGCCACGAGAGGTCATGTACTCTCTCGCTCGCGCTGCTTCGGGAGAATGCAGGTTCTGCTGAAAGTACTGGGTCGCTGCTTCGTGAATCTCCAGCAGTTGCTTGCGCAGGCCGGCTTCGCGCGCCTCCTGCGGAGAGGAAAACTCACGCTGCGGCAGCGGAATTCCCATCTTCGTCGCGACGGAGCGCACAGCCTCCGGAAAGCTGACGTTGTCCATCTTCATCACGAAGGTGAAGACGTCGCCGTGCTCGTGGCAGCCGAAGCAGTAGTAACTGGACGTCGCCGGGTACAGGTAGAAGGAGCCGGACTTTTCCTTGTGGAACGGGCAGAGCGCAGACCAGTTCGCACCGGATTTTCGCAGCTTCACATAGTCGCCAACGATGCGCACGATGTCTGTCTGCTGTTTGACGGTTTGTGCGAAATTGTCCGCCATGTGAAGGGCTAGACCTAGTGTACGACCCGCAACTCGCAGCCTATCCGTACACACCGAGACATTACCTTCTGGGACCCCGACTGCCCGGAAAGGTGCAGGAACAACTGACCGTTCACCGGGTATAACGAACTGGTGTCCGCAGGTGAAACAGACCGCCTGTGATGGAGATTTGATGCAGATTCGAAACGCATTCCGCTTGCTAACGATGGGGACCGCAATAGCATTGCCTATGGCGGCACCGCAGGTTGCTAACGCCGCAGTGTCGTTTGTCATGTCCGTCAGCGTCGCGCCCCCGGCGATACCCGTCTACGCTCAGCCAATCTGCCCGGGTCCTGGCTATCTATGGACGCCCGGCTACTGGGTATACGGTCCGCGTGGCTACTACTGGACCGCAGGCGCTTGGGTGCGCCCACCAGCGCCCGGCATGCTCTGGACTCCAGCTTATTGGGGATGGGAGGGCGGCCACTACCGCTTTCACGCGGGCTATTGGGGATCTCACGTGGGTTACTACGGCGGAGTTCGCTACGGATACGGCTATCCCGGAAATGGCTTTGAGGGCGGCGAATGGCGCGGACACGAGTTTTTCTATAACTCTGCTGCCTGGCACGTCGATGAGGTCCACATGAGGAATGTCTATCGGCGGGAGAATCATTTTGCGGACGACCACCGCGCCGCTTTTCACGAGGAGCACCGCGGCCCCGAAGTCGAGCATCGTGGTCCCCCTCACGAAATCGAGCATCACGACAACGGAGAACATAACGGTTGGGCCCACGACGACCACGGTCACGGAAGAGATAACCGATAGTCACCTGACAATTTTGCGAAAGGGCACGGCGTGCACCCGGCCTTTCGCGGTTCAGAGCCAAAGTGCTCCTAACGCATTTTCCGCATCAGCTGAACGCGGCTTGCCTCCGGGCTGGCCGCTTTTCGTTGGAGACCGCTTCTTAGGCGAGTGGAGAGTCATTAGAATCGAAAAATGCTTTCAGCAGCCATGCGTGCTCGCCTAACCGTGGTTCTCGTTGGAGCTCGCAACCCATCCAATATTGGTGCGGCTGCTCGGGCAATGCGGGATTTCGGGTTCTCTGAGCTTAGATTTGTGAACGACTACACTCCGCCGTTTGAAGCGGCCCAGCTTGAGGCGGCAAAGTCTGCGGTTGGCGCGGCGGACGTGATGAAAGCCGCCCGCGCGTTTCCCTCCGTCGCAGCCGCGCTTGCGGACTGCACGCTTAGCGTTGGGACCACAGCGATCGGTGGCCGGCAACTATCGCGACCAGTGCTTCCTCTTATGGAAGCAGCCAAACATCTTACCAATGAGCTCGCCAGTCCACGTTCGCAGGTCGCTCTTGTGTTCGGCTCTGAGAAGACCGGACTCACCAACGAGCAGCTAAGTTACTGCCAAATGCTTGTGAACATCCCGATGTTTGCTCCCTCGGATGCGCGGCACCTTTCGATGAATCTGGGTCAGGCTGTCGCAGTCTGCCTGTACGAGCTTGGGCGGGGCGGCTTCGAGGATGCGAGAGACCTTCCGGCGATCCATTCGGCGCAGATCACGGCCGATGCTCGCGAGAGGCTGACGCAGATGCTCCTCAGTGCAATGGAGGCTACTGGTTACGCCCGGCGCTTCCCGGCAAATGCACGCGAACATGTCGTGCGCCAACTAGCGATCCAGCTAGGCAAGAATCAGGATGAAGCAGTCACATGGATGGGATTTCTGCAGCAGGTCCTGCGCAGCGCAAAGAAAGACGCTCCGGGCTAAAGGCCACGGAGCGTTTGATTTCTAACGCTCAACGCGTTCTGGGTCTCTACCAAAGGCCCCAGGAACGACTTATGTAGTCACTCAGGGTCATCACGATTAGCGAAATGAAAATGAAGAATCCGGAAGCGATCGTCATCTTAATCAGCCGCGACTGATACTTGACGTGCATAAAGAAAAGAATGACGATGACCGCCTTGAAGCAGGCGATGAACAACGCGATCACGGGGTTAGCCCACCGCAGATCAATAAAGGCCGCAATAACGGTTATAGCCGTAAATAGCAGCAGCGTACCGAACACCATCGCATACACGCCCGGGGTTACGATGTGGTGCGATGCGTGCTCCGGATTGGTGACGTTTGTCGGATCTTCAGCTTCGGTGTGGTGGTGAGCGATCTCAGCCATCAGATATTCCTTCTAAAGCGGTGCCGTAACAGACTAGTGAAGCGGATGCCGGTTGATTAGGTAGAGCAGCGGGAACAGGAACAACCAAACGATATCGACGAAGTGCCAATATAGGCCGAAGTTTTCTATGGGGGCTACATATCCGGCGCTGAAGTCACCTCGCTTGGCCCGCCAGATGAGCCAGAAAAGCAAGCCGACACCGATAATCATGTGTAGTGCGTGCATTCCAGTCATTGCGAAGTACAAAAAGAAGAAGACCTGGGTGCGCTGCGCCATGTCGGGTGGCAGAGGCTTCTCCTTGATGCCATACGCCGCAGGGTTAACGAACTCGGCGATATCGAAGTGCGCGCCAGGAATGTGATGCTTCTCCCACTTCTCGTGGTACTCGTCGTACTTGATGCCGAGGAAGGCGATACCGAAGACCGTGGTCAGGATTAACGTCCAAACCAGCATGTCCTTCTTGCGTACCTCTGCGCACCAGACCGCCAGCGCCATGAAGAAGCCAGAAGTGATCAGGATCGCGGTGTTCGCCGTGCCCAGCGGAATACTCAACTGGTTCGACGCCGTGAAAAAGGCATCGTAGTACCAGTTCCGGTACAGCAGATACGCGAAGAACAGCCCTCCGAAGAACATGATTTCGGTAAGCAGGAAGAGCCACATCCCGAAGCTGCCAGCCTCGCGCTGCTGCTCCACCGTCTCAAAATGATGACGGTGTTGCGGCAACGAGACATGCGCGTGCTCGGCGTGCACGGCTGTTTCGTGCGTGTGCGGATGCGCGGTCGCGGCAGTGTTATCCAACGGTCGTCACCTCATTCTTCTGCTTCTGCTCGAGCCACTCATAGTCGTAGGCTTCGTGATCCATGATGGGCGTCTCGATGAAGTTCTCAGTCAGCGGCGGAGACTGAATCTGCCACTCAAGGCCGGTAGCCTGCCACGGATTGTCGCCGGCGATTGCGCCATACTTCAGCGACCAGCCGAGGTAAAGCAGTGGCAGCATGTATCCCACGCCGAGCACCGTTGCTCCGGCTGTGGAGAGCACGTTGAGCACCTGGTACTCCGGCGGATACGCGTGATAGCGGCGCGGCATGCCGAGATATCCAAGAATAAATTGCGGCATAAATGTCAGGATGAAGCCGATAAAGGTTGTTACCGCAGCCAGCTTCGAGAGCGATTCCGGATACATGCGCCCGGTCATCTTCGGCCACCAGAAGTGGATCCCCGCCAGAAACGCCATCAGCATGCCCCCCACCATCACGAAGTGGAAGTGCGCCACGATGAAGTACGTCTCGGTCAGGTGAATATCCATGCCGAGGGAGCCGAGGAACACACCCGTCAGGCCGCCAATCGTGAACAATCCGAGAAAGCCGAAGGAGTACAACATCGGTGTCTCGAAAGTGATGGAGCCCTTCTGCAACGTGAAGGCCCAATTGAAGACCTTGATCGCCGAAGGCACCGCCACAAGCATCGTCAGCAGCGAGAAGACCAGCGCAGAATAGTTGGAGACGCCCATGATGAACATGTGGTGCGCCCAGACAAAGAACCCAAACAGCGCGATCGCCACAGAACTGAAGGCAACAGCGGTATATCCGAAGACCCGCTTGCGGCTAAAGGTAGATATGGTCTCAGAGATCACACCCATGCCCGGCAGAATCATGATGTACACGGCAGGATGCGAGTAGAACCAGAATAAGTGCTGGAAGAGCAGCGGATCTCCACCCTTCGTCGGATCAAAGACTCCGATGCCGAAGACCCTCTCGAGGAGTACGAGCACCAGCGTGATCGCGAGAACCGGCGTGCCCAGAACCATCAGAAGCGAAGCCGCGTAGTTCGACCAGACAAACAGCGGAAGGCGGAACCACGTCATGCCCGGGCAACGCATCCGGTGGATGGTCACGATGAAGTTCAGACCGGTGAAGATCGAGCTGAACCCGGCGACGAAAATGGCCAGAGCAGCCGTGATCACATGCGTGTTTAGATAATGCGTCGAAAGCGGCGTAGTAAAGGTCCAGCCGGTATCAACACCGCCAAGGACCAGGGCAGCGAGCACCATGATGCCGCCGACGACGTAAAGATACCAACTCAGCAGATTGATCTTCGGGAACGCAAGGTCCTTCGCACCGACCATGATCGGGATCAGGAAGTTTCCAATCGTCGCCGGCACCGATGGCACCAGGAACAGGAAGACCATGATGATGCCGTGCATCGTGAAGAACTTGTTGTAGGTATCGGCTGCAACCAGGTCGGGTTGGGGCGTCAACAGTTCGAGACGAATGAGGCCGGCAAACGCTCCTCCGATAAAGAAGAAGAACGTGATCGAGATCAGGTACAGAATCGCGATGCGCTTGTGGTCTCCGGTCAACAGCCAGCTCAACAAGCCGTGCTCATTGTTCAGATAGCTGCGCTTCGGTAGCCTTGCCGTGGCCTGGTCGGGTAGAGAGACGATAGTTGCTGTGCTGCTCATGGCTTCACCGAGTCCTGATTGGTGCCTACTGCGGGCGTGGTAGGCGACGCCTGGTTCGAGTCCGCAGTGACAAAGGTTTGCTGGATGCGGTAATTGGATTGCAATTGCTTGATGAATTCCACCAGATCAATGAGGCCGTCTTCGCTGATCTGTCCTTGGTACGTCGGCATGATCGGCGCATACCCGGCCGTAACATGCTGCGATGGGTTGAGGATCGCGTCACGCAGATAGGCATCGTTCACGAGAACCTGGCTACCATCCGTCAGCGTTAGCCTGGACCCATAGACACCAGCGAGGTTCGGTCCGCGAGCCGCGGCATTTCCCGAGTGGCAGGCGTTGCAGCCCATCGATGCGAAGAGCCGTTCACCATTCTGAGCCAGACTCATGCCGGAGTTCGATTGATCCAGCCACTTCTTATAGTCGCCTGGCGTCATTGCCGTGACTTCTCCGATCATGCCCGAGTGGAGCGTGCCACAGTACTGCGTACAGAATATGTGGTAGGTTCCCGGATCAGTCGCCTGAAACCACACTGTGGAATAACGGCCGGGGATCACCTCGCGCTTCACTCGGAAGTCCGGGATGGAGAAGCTGTGAAAGACGTCCTGCGAGATCATCGTCAGCTGGATCGGCTGACCGACAGGAATATGCAGTGCATTGATCTCGTGCTGTCCGCCCGGGTGCTCGACCTTCCACATCCACTGTTTCCCCACGACGTAGATGTTCATCGCGTTAGGTGGCGGGTCATAAATCCGGAAGTAGAGCAGGCCGCCCCATACGAAGACCACAAGGAAGAGCGCCAGCGGAATGATGGTCCACGTCGCCTCAAGAATGGTTGAGCCCTCGACCTGAGTTGCCACGGGATTCTTGTCGCGGCGATAACGCAGCGAGAAGTAGAGGATCAGGAAGGTGACAAAGATCAGCCCAACGAGCGAAATAGCGACCAGGAAGAAGTACAACGCATCCGTGTAGGGCGCAATAGTCGACGCCTCGACCGGAAACAGGGCCGAGCTGTGCAGCCACTTCACCAAAAATTGCCACAGGACTGGACTAATACCCATCGTTTGCCTTATCCGTTCCGCCAGTTTTCATCATGCCAATCCGGCACGCTGCCTAGTTTGCGGCTACGTTCCTTATCTCGCCGAAACATCAGAAATATGAATCCGCCCAGCCACGCTACCGTGACCATTCCGCCCATCTGCACCACGCGCGCGACATACAGCGAGTGCTTATTAATCTGCGGATCATAGTGGTAGCAATAGGTAAGAATGTTCGCGACCGGGGAGCCGATCTTGTTGTCCGAGGCATCGATCAGCCCCAGCAGCATATCCTTCGGCGAATACTCGACGCCGAGGTAGTACTGCGCGACACGACCTTGCGGTGTTGCAATCTCAATGGAACTCGCGTGCGCAAACTGCGTCAGCTTGCCATCCGGTCCGGGGACACGAACGTAGCCAAAACCGATGGCGCTCGTCAGCGCCTGGATACTGGGCTCTTGTCCAACAAGGAAATGCCACCCGTTTGCAGTCTCAGGACGGCCATACCGGCGCAGGTAGAAATCTTTACGGCGCGCGGCGAGCTGAGATGTTTCGCTGGGGTCAATGCTGACGACAACAATCTGAAAATCTTTCCCTGGCGTCAGGTGCACCATCTCAAGCGCGCTGGTAATCCCGTCCAGTTCCTCGGAGCACAGCATCGGGCAGTTGTAGTAAACCGCCGACAGCAGCACTGGATGCTTGCCGTCGAAGTACTGGCCGAGCTTTACCGGATTGCCGTGGTCGTCCGTGAACGTCGCCCCGAGCGGGAGCTGCGCATTGAGGTGCTGTTGGATCGTGGCGCCTTGAAGAACCTTTGGCAGCTGATCGCCGACGTTCGGACCTTCCGCCTTATCGCCATAGCTTGAAACCTGTCCAATCGCACACATCGGCAGCACCAAACCCAGCGCCAGGGCGGCGCCGGCGAGCCGCATTCGAGCGGCTCGGCAGGTACGGATTGTGTGCAGTGCGGTCAAACGGTCCTCGTTCTTAATTCTATTCGTGGTGCGCTTCGGCGCGGTTGAACTCGTTCTTCTGCTCGCGCGCTTCAATCGTGTCGAGCTCATATCCAGTGCGTGCAAAGCCATCTGTAATCGGAGCCTGCACCGTGGGCTCTGTCTCGCCTGCCATCAGCGGCGCAGGCTGTGCTGTTGCTGCCGGCTTCGGCAGCCCCTGCTGCACGATGATCTGCATGGCACGCGCAACCGGAATTCGAATCGTCCCGGCAGGCAGGCCGGGCGAGCTGCTGTAGTAATCCAACAGCAGGTCCTCCCGCGCGTGCAGATCCGCGGTGTCCTGATTGCCGTCGTCCATCTCCAGCCGCGGCGTTGGGAAGGTTTGCGTCATCTGGGCAAGCTGTCGCTGCTCCATGACTGCGTTTGAGGTCAGATCCTCGCGCTCGGCGCCACGCGCCGTGTTACCAAGATCGCCCTGACCGGCGTGCCACTTATTGGCGGGGCCGTCCTGCTTGGCAAGCGCATAGTTGATCGCCTTGCCCATGAAGAAGCAGAAGACGAAAAAGATAACCAGGAAGCCCGCAAGACCGGCAACAAAGGTAACGATACCGCCCACGTTGACGTCTTCCACCTCGTAGCCCGGATGCTCAGGATCGCGCACCGACGGGACGGGGTGCGGTCCTTGGTCGGCGGGGCGCAACGGGTCGTGTCCTTCGTGTCCTCTAGTGGGCATGTTCAGGCTCCAGAAGCTCTTCAGTATGCGGGTCGTTCAAATGGATAAGCGGCCGGCGCGTGAGTTCGGTCAGGTAAAAGACAAGCCAGAAGGCGACAACGGCAAGCGGAACTGTCACGTAGGCGAGAATGCCCCAGTTTCCGACAAGATGCAGGTTGCCGGCAGCGTCCTTGAAGTTCGGCTCGATCAGCCAGAACATATCGATAAAACGCGCGCCGATCATGAAGATGCAAAGCCATATCATTCGCCGCTTCGAGCGCTTGAAGTCGCGAGAGAGCAGGATGCAGAACGGAATCACCCAGTGGCAGATGACATCCAGAGTACAAATCGTCCACCACCCACCGCGGATCCGGTGCAGATACCAGGGAATCTCATCCGGAACGTTGCCGGAATAGATGATGAGGAATTCCGCAAAGGTGAGGTAGATATTCAGCATCGTGAAGGCGAAGGCCAGCTTGCCGAGATCGTGCTGCTCGGTAATGCGGAACATCGACTTCATCGGCTCATACCGCGACAGCAGGACGAGCGTGAGGATGCCAAGCGCCAGCACTGCATAGCCCTGCGCCACCAGGAACTGCAGGCCATACACCGAGGAATACCAGGTGACGTCCAGTGACTTGACGAAGACGATGACAAAGTCCGTCATCAAGATGACGTAGAGCAACAGCGATGGACCCGAGAGGTTCTCAAACCGTGTCCGCCACCGGTCGAAGCTCATGAACGTGCCCGCCGCAGGATCCTTGTCGCTCACAATAGTCCACTTGTTGAGAAGCGTAACCACAACCGCCATGAAGCCGAGCACAAGGATGGCTTGAACCCACGCACTCACCGGAGCAGAGCATGAAGTGCTTCAGGTTGATGCACAACTCCTGTTCCTGAGTCAGGATCCCCTTCTGAAATGCATCCCACGTTTGTGCCGGCGTTGTGAAGGCCGCCCATTGATAGAGGTGCTTCATCAGGAAGAGGATTGGAAGCATCATCAGAACGACGAGCCAAATCGTCCGCGTCATCGCCTCCAATGGACGGCGAAGAACATGACCCCACTTGCCACCGGAGAGATACTGCACGAGCAGAAAGGCGAGCGCTCCGCCTGTGAAGTTGAAGCACGTCATCACGCCCATCAGGTAAGCGCGAAGCAGGTGATTGGGGCCACCGGGCACAAAGATGAATGCGAGAGAGACCACGCCAAGCACTACTGCCGCGATCAGCGACAACGTTCGCCAGCGAAGGACAACATCCGGCGCGGTCAGTACCGATGGCATCTGCCGCGGGTGGGGATGCGCCACCTCGCCGTGGGTGGGGCCGGCTCCAAAATGTTCTTTCTCAAATGCCATCGGTCATTCGCCTTCGGGTTGCTGAAAAATCAGTCGATCAAGCGTCCTGGTCTTGCTTAATGTTGTGGCCCCGCCAGCTTGCCGGGAGCCTCCGCATCCGGTTTCGCCAGTGGGGGTCCAGAGGAGTTGCGGGTTGCGGAAGGTTGTCCTACCGCATTGCTGCCGTGTGACTGTGCGCCTGTCGGAGCCGTCGTCGTGCCTTGTCCCGGAATACCGTTGTCTTGCCCGTTCGGGGTGCCGTAGATTGCAGTTGCAGGCATTCCCCATGCATCCGCAAAGCCCGGCGGCATTCCCTGCTCGTTCGCGATCTGGTGCAGATCCTCAACGTGCTGTCCCGCGGGAACGTCCGACTGCTTTGCGTTCTGGCTCAACTGCAGCGCGCGGATATACGCTGCGATCGCCCAGCGGTCCTGCGGTGTAATCTGCGCTGCATAGTCAGGCATCGCGCCATAACCGTTCGTGATGACCGCAAAGAAATGCCCCAGCGGCGCATTGCGCAGGCGATCCGTGTGGAAATCGCCGGCCGGCCGGTAGCCGCGCTGCACGATCATGCCATCACCGTTGCCGACGCGCGAATGGCAAGGCGTGCAATAGATGTTGAAGCGTTCCTGGCCGCGCGCCATCGTGTCGGCCGTCAGGTCGATGGGCAAACCGTCACCTTCCTTACCGTTCACCAGACCCGTATAGAAGTAGGAGCCCTCATCTCCCTGATTGCGAGCGACGGTATTCGCGACCTGCGGGCGCACCGAGCGGCCATCCGGATAGAACGTTGTTCCGCGCTGCGGGAAGAACTTCGGCTCGTCCTGCATGTCCTGGCGGCAGCCGGCAAGCACCAGCATCGCTGCCGTTGCCCCGAGGATCGCTACTGTCCGCATCACGCGCATCGTCTCTGTCTTTTCCTATTCCCTGTTCCCTGATCCCTGTTCCCTGCATTAGTGGTCGACCTCCACAACAGAGACCGGATTGAACTGCTCGAGGAACGCACGCGTCTCCGTAGCTGAGAAGCGAGGATCGTGCGCCTCGAGGCAAAGGAAGAACTTGTCCGTCGTCGCGCCATCCCGGAAGTTCGGCGCATTGAACAACGGGTGATAGAGCTGCGGCAGGCCATTCAGCGCAATCATCCCGAAGGCAGCCGAGAGACCCGCAAACAAAATCGTCCATTCATAACCCGGAATCACAAAGGCTGGCCAACTGAAGAGCGGCATCGCGCGAATGTTCAGCGGATACCCCCAGACGTTGACCCAAATTTCCATGCCGTAGCCCGTGATCAGACCCATAACGCCACCGATAAGGCAGATCAGCGGAACGCGCGTCTTGTGGAAGCGCAACGCCTCGGCCGCCTCCTCCACCGGATACGGCGTGTAGCACTCCATACGCCGGAAACCCGCACGGTGCGCCATCTCGGTCGCGTGCACCAGTTCCGACGGAGTATTGAACTCCGCCAGCAGACCATAGATTCCTTCACGCGGTGGCATTAGAGAGCCTCCTCAACGACACGGTCTGCCGGCTGTCCGTCATGCCGCACCCTGGTCTGTGGCAGCATCATCTTGATCTCGCTCATCGGGATCATCGGAGCGAGCCGCGCAAAGAGCAGGAACAGCACGGTAAAGAAGCCCCACGTGCCGATGAACAGGATGTAATCCCAGAACGTCGCACGGTAGGTGCCCCAGCTCGAGGGCAGATACTCGCGGTACAGCGACGTGACGACAATCACGAAGCGCTCGAACCACATGCCGATGTTCACAACAAAGCTCAGGAAGAACAGGTAGCCGGGGCTGACTCGCAGTCGGCGGCTCCACAGCGTGGTCAGCGGGATCGCAATGTTCGTCAGGATCAGCAGCCAGTATGCCCAACCCATGGGGCCGAACATACGGTTCCACATCATGAAGAACTCCCAGTGGCTGGCCGAGTACCAGGCCATGAAGACCTCCATGGCGTAGCCGTAGGCCACGATGGAGCCCGTCGCGAGCATGACCTTCGCCATGTTGTCGAGGTGGCGCAGTGTCACCAGGTCTTCCAGGTGATAGAACTTGCGAATCGGAATCGCGAGCGTGAGCACCATCGCGAAGCCCGAGTAGACAGCGCCGGCGACGAAGTAGGGCGGGAAGATCGTCGTATGCCAGCCCGCCATCGCCGCCACAGCGAAGTCGAAGCTGATGGTTGTGTGTACCGAGAGCACCAGCGGCGTCGAGAGGCCCGCCAGAAGCAGCGAAGCGGACTCGTACCGGATCCAGTGCCGCGTCGATCCGCGCCATCCCAGCGACAGAAGACCGTAGAAGTACTTGGCGATCGGGAGCTTCGCACGGTCGCGTAGTGTGCCGAAGTCCGGCACCATGCCGATGTACCAGAACACCACCGAGATCGTCGCGTACGTCGAGACCGCGAAGACGTCCCACGCCAGCGGGCTACGGAACTGCGGCCAGACGTTCATCGAGTTCGGATATGGCAGCAGCCAGTACCCAAGCCACGGGCGACCGATGTGCAGCAGCGGGAACATACCGGCGCAGCACACGGCAAAGATCGTCATCGCCTCAGCGAAGCGGTTGATCGAGTTGCGCCAGCCCTGCTTGAACAGTAAAAGAATGGCCGAGATCAACGTGCCGGCGTGACCGATACCGATCCACCAGACGAAGTTGATGATCGCGAAGCCCCAGGCTCCGGGAATCGTCACGCCCCAGATCCCGACACCCTTCAGCACCAGCCACGTCACGCCGATGACCACACCCATGGCCACCGTCGCCGCAAAGAACAGGCCGCCCCACCACGCCCACGGCGTGCTGCCGGTGAGCACGATGCCCGCAATCTTCTGCGTGACACTCCTGAAGTTATGCCCCGGTGCGATGACCGCATATTCGCCCGTGCGCGGGTCGATCATCGGATCGTGCACCGTCTCCGGATCGTGAGGTGGACGTTGGGTTGCCATACTAAGCAAGCTCCGGGTTCGGGTTGATGACGCCCGCCGTATAGGTCGTGCGCGGGTGGAAGTTCAGATCAGCGAGAACCTCGTAGTCGCGCTCCGTCGCCTTCCGCTTCGAAACGCGCGAGTTCGGGTCATTCATATTGCCGAAGACGATCGCATCGGTCGGGCAGGCCTGCTGGCACGCCGTCACGATCTCTCCGTCCTTGATCTCGCGGTTGTTCTTGTCCGCATCGATCTTCGCGGCCTCGATGCGCTGGATGCAATAGCTGCACTTCTCCATGACGCCGCGTGAACGCACCGTAACGTCCGGGTTGCGCATGAACTTGAGGCTTTCGGTGTCGTAGTCCGAGTACAGCAGGAAGTTGAAGCGCCGCACCTTGTAGATGCAGTTGTTCGAGCAGTACCTCGTTCCCACGCAACGGTTGTAGACCATCACGTTCAGGCCCTCGGGCGAATGGATCGTCGCACCCACCGGACAAACCTGCTCGCAGCCCGCCGACTCGCAGTGCTGGCACAGCATCGGCTGGAAGAACGCCTGCGGCGCATGCAGATCGCCCTCGAAGTACGTATCGATGCGGATCCACTGCATGATGCGGCCGATCTTCACCTGCTCGCGGCCGACCACCGCAATATTGTTCTCCGCGTAGCAGCTCACGATGCACGCGTTGCAGCCCACGCAGGAGTTCAGATCGATTGCCATGCCCCACTTGTTCTGCAACTTCTTCGTCGAGGGGTCCTGGTGGTCATAGCGCCACGCATCCGGCCAGAAGCTTTCCTCTTGAGGAACCTTCTCGCCCTGCGGGTTGTACCCAACCTTGTTGACCAGCGTCCCGCTGGCGCCGTTGTGAGCGTAGTCCGCGTCTTTCTCTGCCTCAGCAACCGTCGCGTAGCGGATGATCGAGCGCTCCATCGCCTCATGGCCCGCAAGCGAATACACGCCCTGCGTGTCGAACTGCTTGCGCTCGAGGTCATGCTGCGCGAAGTTGCCGCGGTGCTCGATGTTATGCACCTTCGTGACGCAGAGATCGTACGTTCCCTTGCCGCGCGTCACCTTGAGACCCGAATCCCACAGCGGGCCTGCAGAGGTACGCAGAAGGTATGCGTTGACACCAACTCCCGCGCCCACACGTCCAGCCTCAGCCCGGCGGCCGCCACCCAGATGCAGCGTCACGCAGTCGTTCGGATGTCCCGGAACCATCAGGACCGGCGCAATAATCTTGCGGCCGTGCAGACTCCAGCTCGATGGCCTCGTTCTCTTCGATGCCCAGCTTGCCCATCGTTTCGAGGCTTATCAGCGCCGCGTTGTCCCAGGACAGGTTCGTCACCTGCTTGGGCAATTCCTGCAGCCAGCCGATGTTCGCGTAGCGCCCGTCATAGAGCGATGGATCCGGCAGGAACCTGATCTCCAGCGTGCCGTCGGCGACAGGCGCCGGAGCAGTTGCCGCAGGTACAGCGGCTTTCGGCTCCGCAACATTCGCGGCACTGTACGCCGTACCCTCCACCCAGCCATCGTGGAGCGCCTTCTTCCACGCCTTGGCAAAGTCACCCTGAATGTAGGTCTTGGCGTTCGCCACTACGGCGTCATACGACGAGCGCGATGGATCGAGCAGGGTCTGCAGAACATCATGCGCTGTCTTGCCACCGTACAGCGGGTCGATCATCGGCTGCACGATCGAGATCGTTCCATCCGCCGCACGGGCATCGGACCAGCTCTCGAGATAGTGCGCCTGGTTGATGTGCCAGGTGGAGTTGAAGCCTGTCTCATCCAGATGCTGGCCCAGGTGCACAGTGTTTGGCACCATATTGAAGCCCGCGATGAAGTCGTAATCCACTGGTGCGTTGTAAAGCGGATTGACGCCCAGCATCACCAGCCACTGCACCTTGCCGGCGTTCATGTCGTCGACGAGCGACTTCAGATCTGCAGCCCTGCTCCGTCGGAATCGGCGCGAGCGGCGTCGAGTAGCTGACCGTCTTGCCAACCGCACCCAGCGAGGCATTCAGCGCATGCGCTGCAGCATGGCAGGCCGGCGAGGACTGCGGTCCCGCAATGACTACCGCGCGGCCACCCGACTTCTTCAGATCGTCGAGAACGGCCGTGAGAAACTTCTGCGCTGCAGGATTCGAGACCGTCGCACCGCCACCACGCGAGCGCGTTCGCAAGTCCGTCGACCTCGCTCGGCTTCAACCCAATGCGATGATCCGCCTTGAAGCCCGTCACCGACGGCATCGTCTCGACGACGTACAGCCGGTTCATGGTCTTACCTTCCGCGTAGCGCCGGCGCTGCCCAAAGGCCGCGGCCATCGGAAGAAATCCCGGGAAGCCAATTCCGCTCAGGAAATCCGCATCCAGCGAGAGGATGACATCAGCGTCCTCGAGCTTGTACTGCGTGTCGTAGTAGTCCCCGAAGGCCGCCTTGGATGCCGCGCGGGCCGCATCGCCATTCACCGCGTCGTACTGCACCAGCTTCGCCTGCGGATACTTCGCCTGCACCTGCTTCCACTGCGCCGCCAGCGTCGGCGAGGTAATGGTCTCCGACAGGAAATACAAACCCTGTCCGCCCGAGAGCTGTCCAACACCTTTCGCGAACGCCTCCTGGAAGTCGCCCCAGGCCGAGGTCTCACCGCGGAAACGAGGATGCTGCGAGCGGTCTGGATCATAGAGGCCGAGCAGTGTTCCCTGCGTGAACGCATCCGAGCGGCCCTTCGACACCGGGTGCTCCGGATTTCCATCCACCTTGATCGGCCGGAACGCATCGGACTTGATCAGCACCGGAACCGCGCCCGTCGGGAACGGGTGCGCACTGGCAAAATACATCGGACGTCCGAGAACCAGGTCCTCCGGCTGCTTCACATACGGGAAGATCGGCTCATCCGGCTGCTTGGTGCAACCAGCGAGACCAGCGAGGGCAAAGCTCGCGCCCATCACCTTGAGGAAGCCGCGACGCGAAACCGCGTCAATCCACTCGCCCGCTCCAGACTGTCGCGGGAACTCTTCCTGCATGAGTTCATGAAACTCGGGCGTCTCCGCCAGCTCATCCAGGTTCTTCCAGAAGCGCCGCCCGGTCTTGCCGTCGAGTTTCGATCGAACCTCGGCAAGCGACATCTTCTTCCGTGGAGCAGGCGCAATCGCTGTCACAACCTGAGCCGTCGCTTCCGTTCTCTGCCGCCGGGCTTCCGTCTTCTGGCGCCAAGCCCGCGGCCATCGCCTCTTGATTCATCATCGTCTCGTTCATCGGTGGCATGTCTCGCAGCTGGAGAGCTCGTTGGCCGAGCGGATGTGGTACTGCTGCATCAGGTAGTGACCCAGGTCAATCTGACTCGTGAACTTCTGATAGCTGGCCGGCATTGTGATCACCGGCACATTGGAAACCGATCCCGGCTCGCTCTGCGGATGGGGCTGCAGATCCGTCCCGGACTGCGGCCTCCCTTGTCCGATCGGCGTCGGCGGCTCGGCCTGCGCGAGCTGTGGATTCTGCCCAGTCCCCGGATCCGTCGTTGTGCAGGAGACATCGCCCGAGGTCGGCCCCGCCTTGCCTGTCGTCGCGCACCATACCGGCTTGCTGTCCGTGGGGCCGGCCCACGCCATGTTGTAAATCTCTGCAGTCGGTCGCAGGTTCCCTGCAGGATTGCGGTGGCAGTTGAGGCACCACTCCATCTGCAGCGAGTTCTCTTCGTACATCAGCGGCATCTCGTCGACGCGCCCATGACAGCTCGCGCAACCGATGCCCTTGTTCACGTGAATCTCGTGATTGAAGTAAACGTAGTCCGGAAGATCGTGAACGCGAATCCACTGGATCGACTCGCCCGTCGCCCAGCTGTTGCCGCACCGGCTCGAGCAGCTGTGCGTTCGTCCAAATCTCCGAGTGGCAGTTCATGCACGTCTTCGTTGGCGGAATGCCCGCATAGGAGCTCTTCTCCACCGACGTGTGGCAGTACTGGCACTGCAGTCCAAGCCCCTCCACGTGGTGCTTGTGGCTGAACGGTACCGGCTGATCCGGGCGCTGACCCTGCCGCGTCACCCAGGGCGACCGTTGCAACTCGTTCAGCGTCACGCCGAGCGCGATGACGATCAGACCCGTCAGCACCAGGCTCAAGCGAACCAGTGCATTCGAACTGCGGTCAAAGACTTGCGCCATGAGTGCGTTCCTGCTCTCCGTTGGCCAACACCTTCGGCGTGGCTCGCTCTTACTGCAATTACATGCTGCTCCCTCGCCCCGCAATGGGACGACTGCAGCCTATCTGTTATCTGTCCGTAGGGGGAAATCCAACGAGACCGACACTGCTTCCGAGAGCCAAAGTATAGCAGCCGATTTGTACAGGTTTGAAGGGGGCTGTGCCTCGAATTGAACGATGTTCGGCGCATCAATCGATTATCGAATCACCAAAATGGGCTACTCTTCTTGCTTCATTTACATTTCACCCCATCAAAGAACCGCGGCGCGCATCCGATGAATCAACTGCGTCCACATCAGTCCGAATTCGTGACACACTACTCCCCATGCCACGTCCGCGCTCCGGCCCGACACGCAGACCCCCTACGATCCTGCTGTCGCCATCGCCACACTATCTGCCGCCGATCCGAAGCTCGCGCCGCCTCATCGAGCGCACCGGCCCATTCACGGTGCGCCTTCCCTCCCAGCAATCGCCCTTCGAGGCCCTGGCCGAATCCATCATCTACCAGCAGCTTCACGGCAAGGCTGCGGCCACCATTCACGCTCGTATGCTCGCCAGCTTCGAGCCCTTGTGCGGCCTCGGCAACCACCCCTCGCCGCAGCATCTGCTCGACTGCCCCAACGAGCAGCTCCGCTCCGCCGGCCTCTCGAAGAACAAGATGCTTGCCCTTCGCGACCTCGCCGCCAAAACAGTCGACGGAACCGTCCCCGCGCTCGCCGCCATCAAGAGAATGTCCGACGAAAACATCATCGAGCACCTCACCCAAGTGCGTGGCATCGGCCGCTGGACCGTCGAGATGTTTCTCATCTTCCGGCTTGGCCGCCCCGATGTCCTTCCGGTCGATGATTACGGCGTGCGCAAAGGCTTCGCGCTCACCTTTCTCGGCCTCAAGCCAGCACAGAAAGTCACGCCCGACCTGCTTGCCACGCGTGAGCAGATGGAGCGGCGCGGAAAGAAGTGGGCACCGTGGCGCTCGGTCGCAAGCTGGTACATGTGGCGTGCCTGCGACCTCGCCGCCGGCAAAATCGTCCAGCCGCAGTGATGAACACTCAGCCACAACATGCAGCGATCCGCCCGCCGGCGCCTCACCTGCCTCGGCGATCATGCTGCTGCTCATTCCTCTGGGCTTCGTCTGTCGTTTCATTCCCATCGGCTTACCGCTGTCATCGTGAAGTACGGCGGTTCCTTCCTCTGGGCATCGACCGTCTACTGGTTCATCGGCTTCTTCCTCGCACGCCAGAAGCCCCTCATGCTCGCCCTCATCTCACTCGCTGGTCACAACCGCCATCGAATTCCTCAAACGGGTTCCATCTCCTCAACTCGACCGCATCCGCGACACATTCTTCGGCAAGGTCATCCTGGGCCGCTACTTTTCGTACACGGACATCGTCGTCTATTGGCTCGCGATTTTCTGTGTTGCCTGGATCGATCACAGCGGCCGGCATGCGTCCAAGGAATAAGATTTTGAACGATGGCTCGTAAACAGACACCCAAGCCACCCAGCTCCGCGCCTGCTCCCACGCGATACGTGTGTGTTCACGGCCACTTCTATCAACCTCCGCGCGAAAACCCCTGGCTCGAGACCGTGGAGATGCAGGAGTCGGCCGCGCCGTATCACGACTGGAACGAGCGCATCACCTCCGAGTGCTACGCTCCCAACGGCGCCTCGCGTATTCAGAACAAGCAGAACCAGATCACCCGCATTGTGAACAACTACGCGCGGATGAGCTTCAACTTCGGCGCCACACTCCTGAGCTGGCTGGCCGACTTCGCCCCGCGTACCTATCGCATGATCCTCGACGCCGACGCCGCCAGCATGGAGCGTTACTCCGGACACGGCTCTGCGATCGCCCAGGTCTACAACCACATCATCATGCCGCTTGCGACTGAGCGCGACGCACGCACGCAGATCCGCTGGGGAATCGCCGACTTCCAGCATCGCTTCGGCCGCATGCCCGAAGGCATGTGGCTCGCCGAGACCGCCGTCTCCCGCAAAGTCCTCGACCTCATGGCCCAGGAGGGCATCCGCTTCACCATCCTCGCTCCGCACCAGTGCGCGCGCATGCGGCCGCTGCACGAAGCATCCGCGACCGGCTCCGACGGCTCCGGTCCGAGTGAATCTGCCTGGATTGAGACCCCCAATGCCTCAGTCGATCCCACGCGTCCGTACCTCGTGAAGCTCGACGAAGGCCGCTCGATCGCCGTGTTCTTCTATGACGGCCCGGCCTCTCGCGCCATTGCATTCGAGGGCCTGTTGAACTCCGGTGAGGGCTTCGGCCAGCGCTTAATCAGCGGCTTCAACTCTGATAAGCCAGCCGACGAACCGCAGATCGTGCACGTTGCAACGGATGGCGAGAGCTACGGTCACCATCATCGTCACGGCGAGATGGCGCTCAGCTACGCCATGCACTGGGTCGAAGAGAACCATCACGCCGTCCTCACCAACTACGGCGAGTTCCTCGAGCTTTTCCCGCCTCGATGGGAGGCCGAGGTCTTCGACGACAGCTCCTGGAGCTGCGCCCACGGCGTAGAACGCTGGCGCTCCAACTGCGGTTGCAACGGCGGCAGGCCCGGGTGGAATCAGCTCTGGCGCGGCCCTCTGCGTGAAGCGCTGGATCTGCTCCGCGACCGTACCGCTCCACTTGCAGAGCTCGTTGCACAGCCCCTGCTCAAGGACCTCTGGTCTGCGCGCGACGCCTACATCGGCGTGATCCTGAATCGCAGCCCCGAGAATGTCGACCGCTTCCTCGAGGCTTTCGCAACGCACCCGCTATCAGCGAAAGAGCGCATCACTGTCCTCGAACTGCTCGAGCTCGAACGCTATACCCAGCTCATGTACACCAGCTGCGGCTGGTTCTTCGACGAGATCTCCGGCATCGAAACCGTCCAGGTCATCGCCTACGCCGGCCGCGTTCTCCAACTCGCAATCAAGCTCTTTGGCGAACCCGGTCACAAGCTCGAAGAAGACTTCCTCGCCGTACTGCTGCAGGCTCAAAGCAACGTCGCCGAGGTCGGCAATGGAGCCGAGGTCTATCGCCGATTTGTCACCTCTCGCCGCGTAGACATGGAACACGTTGGTGCGCATTACGCCATCAGCTCTATGTTTCGAACCTATCCACCCTCAGGACAACTATTTTGCTATGACGTGCAGCGCCATAGCTACGATCTGCTGACCTCTGGCCATGGTCGGCTGGCGCTCGGCCGCGCCTCCGTCCGCTCGCGCGTCACCGAAGATACCGAAGAGATTTGTTTTGCTGTCCTTCATCTCGGCGATCAGAATCTCTCCGCAGCCGTGAAGCGGTTCACGCCCACGGAGGAACCCGGCTGGAACATCTTCAACAAGAACGCGCGGACTGCCGTTCGCAAGGCCGACCTTCCCGAACTCATCCGTCTCATCGACCGCTTCTTCGGCGGCACTGTCTACTCCCTCACCTCTCTGTTCGCGGACGAACAGCATCGCATTCTTACCAGCATCCTGAATCAGACGCTCGAACAGGTTGAAACTTCGCTGATTCGCATCTACGAAGAGCACGCCACGTTGTTGCACTTTCTCGGCGAGAATAGCTTCCCTGCACCGACTGCACTCGCGCTTACAGCGACATTCGCCATCAACGCCAGCCTTCGCCGCGCTCTCGACTCCGACAGCTTCGACTCTGCCGAAGTCACTCGCCTGCTCCGCCGCGCTGACATCGATAACGTCACCCTCGACGCTCCGCTCCTCAGCTACACCGCCGACAAGCGAATGAAGCGCGCCATGGTTCGCCTCGAGGACAATGCCGAGAGCCAGAACCTCACCGTCCTGCACGAAACACTCGCCATCGCCGAGAGCATCCAGTCGCTGCCCATGGACATCAACATCTGGCAGGCTCAGAACATCTGGAACGATATGTTGCGGCGCAGCGAGAGCCAATTCTGGTCACGCGAGTGGCGAGACATCTTCCTCAGGCTCGGGACAGCGATGAACATCGCCGTCGAGGAACTGGTCACCGAAGAGAGCGTGCGCGCTTTCTAGCTCATCTGCACTCTGCTCAAGCGCTTCTCTTCGCCAGCAGCGTACCGCCTGCCGCAAGCACCAGTGCGGCTGCGGCAAGAAACCAAGTGCGATGCAGCCCGACAAACACCTCCGCACTCGTGCGCTTGGAACGATCATCAAATTTGCCCCGTGCGCCATGCACCCCCGGCACATAGTCATAGAGATCATTCGGAGCGTTCGGGTCGCGCGGCTCACCCTTGATCTGCTGCGACTCATATCCCGTCCTGCCCAGGTAACGATCCAGCATGCCTGGCACAAACTTTTGTCCGACAATCGCCGCCACCGTCGGTGCACCGACCCAATATTCGCGTCGTGGCCTCTTCGCCATCCCCGCAGCCACAACCACCTTCGCTGTAACCTCCGGCTCATAAATCGGCGGCACCGGTTGCGGATCATTCGGCAACCGGTTCTTCACCCAGTTGAACTGAGTCGTATTCATCGCCGGCATATGAATCGACGTAACCTTCACATCGCTGCCATCGTGAATCAGTTCACATCGCAGCGAATCCGTAAATCCATTGATCGCATGCTTCGCGGCGCAATAGGCCGATTGCAAAGGGATCGATCGATACGCCAGCGCCGACCCTATCTGAATAATCGTCCCCTTCCCTTTGCCATTCTCGCGACGCATCATGCGCCTCAGTGCCGCCAGCGTGCCGTGCACAAATCCCAGGTAGAGCACATCCGTTACTCGCTTGTAGTCTTCCGCCTCCATCTCCTTAACCGGAGAGAACACGCTGACCATCGCATCATTCACCCACACATCAATCGGCCCAAATGCTTCTTCAACCTTGCTCGCGGCCGCCTCCACCTGCTCTGCAATCGAGACATCCGTCGGCAACACCAGGCCTTCGCCGCCGAGCACCTCACACTCCTGCCTGCAGGCCTCCAACGCCTCCGGATTCCTCGCCAGCAATCCGATTCGTGCGCCTTCGCGCGCGAACGCATGGGCTATCGCGCGTCCCAATCCCGCAGATGCGCCCGTTATAACGACCACCGGACCCGATGCCATTGCTTCTCCTTTACCTGTTACCGTTCTTCGTCTCCGGAACCGGCTCATCTTCTGCCGCCGCCGCGGTCACCAAGTGATGCAACGCCTCCTTCACCGCAGCGTGCACCTCTTCGTGCATCGCCTCACGCACGCCCTCCACGACCTCTTTCGACTCGAGCTGAAGGTCCCCATTCTTCTCCATCACCCGGTCGAGAACCTGCTCCACCGCCGGCCCGATGTTGAGCTCCCTCACGACCTTCTTGGCTACCTTCTTGGCGGGCACATTAAGAAGATCGGTCACCTCCGCCGGCTGCTGTTCCGGCGTCGCTCCGCTCCAGTCCTTATCGAAGATCCCGACCATCTGTTTCGCGATCTTTTGATCGTCCACGACGATCCCAATCTCCCGCCGCGCTTCGAGTTCCAGCTTGCGCAAACTCTGACTTCCCAGGAACACCGATCGTCCGTCACGAATGATCGCCCGCGCATGCAATCGCATCGGCAGCTTGCGCGTCGGCAGCGTACCTCCTTTGTTGCTGGTGCTGCCGATCACTCGCACATCCACGCCCTGCGAGATCTTCTCGTTCAGCAGCTTCACGAAGTCGTTGTCACTGATCTTCATCTCGTACATCAATAGTTGCTTCTTCGCTCCGCGGATGAACGCCGTCAGTTGCTCGCGCGCATTCGCCGGGCTCACGACGAAATTCTTGTTCTCCGCCGTGTATGGAGTCCGCTTCGAGTCGCACTCGAACAGCCGCACCGCCTCCGCAACCAATGACTTATTCGTTGTGCTGATCGCAAACGACCGGCTGAGGCTGATATCCAGATGAGTAAAGTTGAACGCCAGCAGCAGCAGTTCTTTTCCGTCAATGATGAGCATCTTGCCGTGATAGCGCACAAGATCGTCCGCCGTCCGCGTAACTGTAATTCCGCGCTCTAAAGACCGCATCTCGAACCGCCGCAGCACCTTATCGCCGCCACGGTTTGTATTCGCAACCAGCGCCTGGACCGCGACCCCGCGCTCGACCGCCTCGACGAGTGCCTTCTCGATCTCCGGGCGATCCAGCCGGAAGATGAGTATCTGAATGCATTTCTTGGCCCTGCGGATCGCTGCAAGAATCGGTTCAAGACCGGCGTCCGGTTGCACAAAAAGCTTCACGTTCGTTCCTTAATGAGGCACACCGCGGCACCCCTCGTCCCATCTGCATTCTCTTCGATGAAGGATGCGCTTTCAGCCTCCATGGGATGTTTTTCTCGCGAACCCAGATAGCCACACAAGCCTTCCAAATGCCTCTAACTATGTGAGTTCTAAACGCCTAGTTTTGGAGATCGATCGATGTTTCCACTCGTACGACGACTTGCACTTCTTTCAGCCATCTGTCTGGCCTTGAACAGCGCTTCCTTAACCGCGCAATCTCAGCCCGGCTCGCCCGCGCAGTCCACACCCCAGAACCCCGCCCGCACTGCCGCCGCAGTCCACGCCCGCGCAGGCACCCACTGCTGCTCCCCAGCAACCCGCGCAACAACCAGGCACAGTCCCCGAGCAGCCCGCGCCTCCTTCGCCGGCAAACGCCCAGCCCTTGCCAGACTCCACAGACCAGGCCCAGCCCTCCCAGCCGACAACCACCCCGGACCAGAGAACAACCCAGCCGCAGCCCGCTCCGTCACCTGATCACACCAACGCCCCGCACGCTGCGAAGAAAGACAACGATAAGCCCGTCAACCAGGCCGACATCCACAACGCCTCCCTCTGGCATGACCCCGGCAACATCGCCTCCAAAGACATGTTCCACGGCGCCGGCGGCGTCGACGGCCAGCCCGCCCCGCCCTTCAAATTTCTCGAGGAAGACAAGAACGGAACCAACCCGAAGGCCGACGTCGAAGATGCCAACGGCAAAAAATGGCGCATGAAGCTCGGTGAAGAAGCCCGCCCCGAAGTCGTCGCCTCGCGCCTCCTCTGGGCCGTCGGCTACTACGTCAACGACGACTATCTCCTCCACGTCGCCACCATCCAGGGCCTCGATATGAAGCGCGGAGAAAAGCGCATTCACAACGGGGAGCAGGTCATCGACGCCCGCTTCGAACGCAAGCCCAGCAAGGACACCAAAATCGGTATCTGGGAATGGAAGACCTGCCCCTTCCGCGACACGCGTGAGTTCAACGGCCTCCGCGTCATGATGGCCGTGCTCAACAACTGGGACCTGAAGGACGTCAACAACGCCGTCTACACCAACAAGAAAACCGGGCACCAGATCTTTCTCGTCTCCGACATCGGCGCCACCTTCGCCACCAACTCGCTCGAGACCAGCCGCTCCCAGGACAAGGGCAACGTCAAGAACTACGTCGACTCCAAATTCATCACCAAAACCACACCCACGACCGTCGATTTCGGCACGCCCGGCGCGCCCACCGGCGTTCTGGTCAAGAGCGCCGGCCTGCTGTCCAAAGACTACTTCCGCCGCAAAGGCTTCGAATGGATCGGCGATGACATCCCGCGCGAAGACGCCCGCTGGATCGGCTCACTCCTCGGCCAGCTCACCCACGAGCAGCTCGTTGACGCCTTCAACGCCGGCAACTTTCCGGCGGAATCCATCGAGCAATACGTCTCTTCTCTCGAAAGCCGTATAGCCCAACTCAAGGCCCTATGATTCGTTTCCGCCCCCGTACCTCTGCTGAAGGCTCGTTCGATCCTTGCAGGCCCTGGTCTCGTCGCCGTTCTCTTCTGCTCTTCGGCGATCGGCCTCGCGCAATCGCGACCCGCAGATTCAGGCAGCAAAACTCACAAGGACAACCACAAGCCGATCGCCTCCAGTGAAGTGCACAACCCTGTCCTATGGCAGAACCCCGGCGACATCTCCAGAAAAAATCTCTTCTACGGTCAGGGAGGAAAAGAAGGCCAGCCAAAGCCGCCCTTCACCTTCCTCGATGAGGACAAGCACGACTCGAATCCGAAGTTCGACGTTCGCGATGCAAACGGCCACTCATGGCGCGTGAAGCTCGGCGCCGAAGCTCGCCCTGAAATCGTGGCCTCCCGCCTTCTCTGGGCGGTCGGTTACTTCGCCGAAGATGACTACGTCCTTCCTCGAGCAACCGTTCCCGGTCTTCATCTTCGCCACACCGCGCACAGCGTCGTGAACGGCGACGTCGTGATCGACGCCCGCTTCGCGCGCAAGCCCCACGGCGAAAAACGAATCGCATCCTGGAAGTGGAAAGAGAACCCCTTCTTCGGCACCCGCGAGTTCAACGGCCTGCGCGTCATGATGGCCGTCCTCAACAGTTGGGATTTAAAGGACGAGAACAACGCCGTCTACAGCGATAAGAAGAACGGCAAACAACTCTTCCTCGTCAGCGACACCGGCGCCAGCTTCGGCACGAACTCCCTCCGTATGCAGAACGCCAATGGCAAAGGCAACGTGAAGAAATATGCCGAATCCAAGTTCATCACCCACGAAACCGCCACCGAAGTAAGCTTCGGCACGCCCGCGCCACCCACAGATCTCCTCATCGAAACCGCCGGTTTGTCGGCTCCGATCTATTTCAAACGCCTCGGCTACGACTGGATCGGCGACAACATCCCGCGGCGCGACGCGCGCTGGATCGGCTCACTGCTCGGCCGGCTCACCCATCGTCAACTCGTCGAAGCCTTCCGCGCCGGCCGATTCACGCCGCAGGAGACGACCGAATACGTCTCCATCCTCGAAGACCGCATCGCCCAACTCCGCGACCTCTAAGTTCCTGGCTTTGCCGTTGGCTTTTCTTTCGCCGAACTCCGCGACCTCCAATGCTCCAGGCAATGGCCTCGGTGCCGCTTCATGCCGAACCGACGAAGGCACAAGCGCCAACGGCGCGCTCTATACCAGCCTGGGGCGAAGCCCCAGGGAACGGTCCCACGCAACTCAGAGGGCTGAAGGCCCGACCTATATCTACAAACGCCGCGATCAGGAATGGTCCAGCCGGGGTGCCTCATTCATCGGCAGCTTGGTCGCCGAGTGGCGTAGCAGCCCTTACGCCATCGCCGCCGGTGTCGCCTCCTGCGTCTCCTGGAACTGAATATCGTGCAACTGTCTGTAGACGCCATCCTCATGCGCAATCAGCTCATCGTGCGTCCCTTGTTCCACAATCCGCCCATCCTTCACCACAAAGATGCAGACCGCCTTGCGGATCGTCGAGAGCCGGTGCGCAATCACAATCGAAGTCTTGTTCTCCATCAGGCGGTCCAGCGCCTCAAACACCAGCTGCTCGCTCGCCGCATCCAGCCCCGAGCTCGGCTCATCGAGAATCAGAATCGGGCTGTTGCGAATAATCGCGCGCGCAATCGCGATGCGTTGCCGTTGCCCGCCCGAGAGTGTCATTCCCCGCTCGCCGACCACCGTGTCGTACTTACGCGGCAGTTTGTCGATAAACTCCGCTGCGTTCGCCGCCTCCGCCGCGCGCACCATCTCCGCGAAACTCGCCTCCGGCCGTCCGTAGGCAATGTTCTCCCAGATCGTCCCGCTGAACAGCACCGTATCCTGCATCACGAGACTCATCTGCTCTCGCAGCGATCTCTGCTTCAACTTGCGCACATCGATGCCGTCCACCGTCACCGCGCCCTTGCTTACGTCATAGAAGCGCGGAATCAGGTTCACCAGTGTCGTCTTGCCTGAACCCGTCGGGCCTACGATCGCGACCGTCGTCCCGGCCTTCACGTGCATATTGATATCGCTGAGAATCGGCTGTTCCGAGTTGTAGCAGAAGCTCACATCCTTGAAATCGATGTCGCCACGCAGCTTCGGCGCAACCCTCGCATCCGGCGCATCGCGCATCTCGTCCTCAACCTCGATGACCTCTTTGATCCGCTCATACCCCACATCCGCCTTCGAGTACGAATCCATGATCTTCGAGATGTCCTGCATCGGCTTGTACATGTTCTTGATGTAGGCCAGGAACACGACAATCGTTCCTCCGCCGGCCCCCACCACAACATTCGTCAGAGCCTGCTTGCCGCCGAAATACAACACCAGCGCTGTTCCCACGCCGGTCACGATGCTCACCAGCGGAACCAGTCGCGCCTTCAATCTGCGCGCCTTCAGCGCGGCCTCAACCGTCTCCAGGCTCTCGCCCTCCATCCGCTGGATCTCATAGTTCTCACGCGCAAACGCCTTCACCACGCGAATCGACCCCAGTACCTCCTGCACGACCGAGATCATCTTGCCTTCCTGCTTGCGCACCGCACGCGAGTACTTCTTCACCTTCCTCGTGTACACATACACAATGGTGAACAGCACCGGCACCACCGTCATCGCAATCAGCGTGAGCTTCCAGCTCAGATAGAACATCACGCCGATCATCCCGACGATCGTGGCAATGTCCACCAGAATGCTCAGCAGTCCCGAGACAATAAAGCTCTGAATCGAATCGATATCATCCGTCACTCGACTGATGAGATCGCCCGTCTTCGACTGATCGTGATACGAGAGCGACAACCGCTGCACCCGCGCATACAGCGCTCGGCGCAGATCATGCGACACCCACTGGCCTACAGTCGTCGTCACCCATTTCTCGCCATATGTGCACACGGCGTCCAGCAGTGCAATCGCCATCACGGCAACACACGCCGCGAGCAGGATAGCCATGATGTTCGTGCCGAAGGCGCGGTGAATCGCATGCGTCAGCCACCCGTGCTGCGACTTCTGGGCGATGACGTTGTCGAGCACGACCTTCAGCGGCCACGGCTGCAATACATCCGCGATGCTTTCGCCCGAAATTGCCAGCAGCCCAAGCCACAGCGCGCGCCTGTGCGGGCGCAACAGGCCCATGACGGTTATCGTGCGACGCGGAGTCTTGCCTTCAGTGGACACTCAGCTGTTGGACGCGCCGAAGTGTCTCAAAAGAAGCCTGTTCAGTTCACCTTACAGCGCACACAAGTGCACTCATTGGTAACAAAACCCTGTCGCCCACCGCGCTACCCGCGCCGGCCGCCTTCGGTTTCGCTCTGCGTGGTTTTCTTTTCCGTAGTTACCCCCTCTGCGGACAACTCTTCTTCTGCTGTCGCCCCGCCGGCCCTCTTGTCCCGCAGCTTCAACTTCTCGCCGGAGGACTGCGCCAACTCGCTGGGGGCCTGCGCCAGCAACCGCTCCAGGTCGTAACCTGACGCTTTCGCACTCGCACTCAACCCCGCAACCACCTCTTCCAGGCGCAGCAACTCGGCCTCCGGCTTCGCGCCCTCTGCCGCCGCCAGCAGCGACGGCACCGCCATCCATGCCAACAGCTCGTCCGTGGCTTCCTGGTTGAAGTATGTCTTCGCTCCAGACTCATTCACTCCCGCCAGCCAGCGAACATCCGGATCCTCCCAGAACGAACGCGAATACGCCACCACCCCAACCGGCTGGTTGCCGTGCGCCAGCAGCACGCGCACCCGCGCCGCCGCCCGCCACACGTCCTCGCCCTCCATCCCTCCGGTCGAGAAGATCGCGCCCAGTGCCTCGCGCAACTGCAGTTGATCGAAAATCTCCTCCGGCCGCGTCGTGCCCGGCAGACTCCGCAGCAGCGCCCACGCCAGCACTGGCGCCCACGTCCGTTCCGCCGACGTGCCCGGTTCCCAGCTCGGCAGCCACGTCCGTACTGTGCCGGGCCAAACCGTCGAAAACATCCGCTCCAACACCGGCAGCCGCAGCGCTGCGCCGACCATCGGATCCAGCGCTCTTTCGAAACTCCCTTACGAACTCCTCGGCGGATTGCGGCTGCAGAATCTCCGCTGCTCTCCACGCAAATCCGTCGACCGAATGCAGCCAGTCTCCAAGCCGCAGTTGCTCGTGGGCTGAAAGTTGCGTCCCCGCTTCGCGCTCAACCGATGTCGTCCGCTCCTTCGCCGCAGCTTCCGTCGTCACTTCAGTCTTCGTCACATCGCGCACCGGAGCGCTCGGCACAGCGGCTCGCAGCAACTCACGGCCCAGCTCTGCCAGCACTCGCATCGCCCCCGGATGCAGCGCATGTTCCAACGCCTCATGCAGCGGTCGCAGCCGCAGCAGAGACAGCGCGTGGTCCAGATTATGCACGCCCGCACCGTTCAGCGAATCGCACAGCCGGTCCCACGGATACTCTGCCGTCGAGTGCAGCTCCTGCCAGTCCAACAGCACCGCATACTGATATCCGCGAAGATCAATCGTCAAGCCAGTTCGATGGATATCGGTCGCACGCCGCAGATACTCCATCCCGCGCGCATAATCCCGATACCTGAGAATCAGCGAATCGTCCCACCCAACCGCCAGCCCCTGCGCCAGGCTCCTCTGCCGCAACTCCCCCGAGCCCTTGTCCATCGATGCCGCCGAGATATGAATCGTCCCGTGCGTCGACCCGTAGCTGTTGTTGTAAAGAACAATCGACCGCTCATGCCCGTTGCGATTCGAGTACGCAAAGACGTTCTCATCCACCGTGCCATAGCCGGTCCAGAAGTCGTACAGCACAAAGTTCGCGCTCTCGGCAAAGATCCTCCGCCGCTTCAGCAGCGGCGCAATCTCATGCATGTGCCGCGCCACCAGCGCCTCATTCGGCCACTCGTCCATCTTGGCCTGCTTGTACTCCATGCCGTACCGCTCGGTGTAACCCTCCACCTGCCCATGCCCGAACATCGGCAGCCCCGGCAGCGTCGCCAGCAGCGTCGCCACCCCAAAGCACTTATCCCCGGTGCCAAACTGGTCGATCGCGGTCCTCTCATCCGGGTTCGACATGAAGTTCACATACCGCTTCAGAATGTCCGGATCGAACTCAATCGTCTTCTTCAGATAGCTCCGATACTTCGCATTCTCCTCATCGCGCAGCATGTTCATGAACGCCGAGTTGTACACGCGATGCATCCCCAGCGTGCGCACAAAATACCCTTCCAGCAGCCAGAACGCCTCCGCCAGCAGCAGCGTTCCCGGCACCTCCGCCGCCACGCGGTCCACCACCTCGCGCCAGAACTCATGCGGCATCAGCGCGTCAAATTCTTCCTGCGACATCGCATTCTCTGCCCGCGACGGAATCGACCCGCCCGCTCCTGGCAGCGGAAACCACAGCCTCTGCACATGCCGCTTCGCCAGCACCATCGCCGCGTCAAATCGAATGATCGGAAACAGCCGCGCCACATGCAGAATCGCCTGGATCACCTGCTCGCGCACATACGCCTGCGAGTAATCGATCTGCGCCGTGTCATTCCACGCAAACGTCGTCCCGTCGTTGCCGTGGTACACATAGCGCGTCGCGCCGTTCGAGTGATGCCGCAGCCGGAACACCACCGCCGCATCCGTCTGGTCGTAGTAGTGATCCTCAATCTTGATCTCTACCCGCGAGTCCGTCGACAGGTCCGGCCCGTTGAAGCTGTAACTCGGAAACGGACTCTCCCACCTGTACAAAAACCAGTCCGGATGCTCGATCACCCAATCCGAATCGATGCCCATGTGATTCGGCACCATGTCGCTCGCCAGCCGAACCCCGAAGTGCGCCGCGCGATTCGCGCAGATACTCATACGCCGCGTTCCCGCCCAGGTCCTCCGCAATCTCATATCGCTTCAGCGAGTACGCGCTCGCCACCGCATCATGATGCCCGCGCAGCCGCTTGATCGTCCGCGACGCCACGCTGCGCTCCCACAACCCGATCAGCCACAGCGCCGTCATCCCGCGCTCGGCCAGAATCTTCAACTCCTCATCCGGAATCTGATCCAGCCGATGAATATGCCGCCCATACTTCTTCGATAGCTGCTCGAGCCACACATACGTGCTCTTCGCCACCATCACCACGTTCGGCATCCACGCCTGGTCCGCCGAAAACGCCTCATACTCATTCAGCGGCGCCTGGTAGTCCGCCGCATACCGCCGCCTGCGCTTGCCCTCCGCGTCGATGTACCACTGGTCCTCGAACCCGATGTACTCGTCGCCGACAAACCCCTCGCCGCCACGCCCCGGAGGTCCATGCCTGTGCCAGTCCGGCCCCGGCGGATGAAACATCATCCAGATCGCGAGGTCCTCCTCGCGCAGCGTGTCGATCGCCAGCAGCACGCGCTTCAGGTCCTCGCCCAGATACGGCGTCCAGTGCTCGCGAATGAAGTCCAGCTGCCCCGTCAGCGAATCCGGCGACGCCTTCATCGGCGCCTGCAGCGCATCCAGCAGACTGCCCACCTCCGGCGCCAGCTTCGGCCGCGTGTTGAAGTACTCCGGCAGCGTCTCCGTCGCCTTCCCGTAAACCGTCTGCTCCCGCAGCGGAGCATCTGAATACAGCTCTCGAAACGGCTTGAAGGCCGGGTTGATATTCGCCAGCCACAGCAGCAGCAATTCCTCAACGGCAGCCTCGCGGTTCGGCATCTCTTCAGTCGCCTTCGCCAGCCACTCCGCGGCCGTCATCTTCCCGCGATACACCGTCGTATTCGGGAATCGCTCCGTAAACGTCCGCAGCAGCTTCTCCACCTGCTCCGCGTCCGCCTGTTCCGTGATCCATCGAACCGCCGCCCTCAGCACCTCCGGATCTTTCTCTTTGCGAAACCGCGCCACGAGCGCATGGTTCAGCTCATCGATCATCCCCATCGCGTACAGCGCGCCGGCATGAATCGTCCGCTCCGGATCCAGTGTTCCGCCCGCGTCGGCCTCGCGCACCTTAGTTCAGCGCCTGCGCCATCTTCCGCGCCGCTGCAACGTTCGCGAAGACAACATTCCCCGTATAGCTGAACAGCAGATCATCCAGCTCGAGCCGATCGCGAATCTCGCGGCTGATGTGAAATTCCATGCAGACAGTCTCTCAGGTGGACAAAAACGATGGCGCAATCGCTGTAACGCCGCAGTCTAAATCGTGTGAAGCAATCCCGCTGCAATTAGATGCTCACAACTCCGGGTGGCCCATTCATGCGCGCCTTCTGCGCATGAGTGGGGAACAACGACATTCACGGTCGAACCCCCGGGTGCCCCATCTTCGCGCGCGGTCTCATCGCGCGCTAAGGTGGGCATCGCGCGAAGCGCGACCTCTACCTCTTCCCTCGCACCGTCTTCTTTGCCGCAGCCTTCTTACCCGGCGCCTTCTTCGCCGCCGCCTTCTTCACAGCCTTCTTAGCCGATGCCTTCTTCGCCGAGCCCTTCCCCTCGCTCGCGGGAGCCGCCGCAGCCGACGAAATCTTCGCCAGCTTCGCCGCGTGGCTCTCCAGCAATTTCTCCAGTTGCCGAATGAGCACCGGAGTCTGCATCGGCTTCACCAGCATGCGGTCCGCGCCCATCTCCATCCAGTCGTCCTGCTCCACCGGGAAGGCCGTCAGCAGCGCCACCGCCGGATGGTACGGCGCCGTCCGCGCCGCCTGGATCACCTCGCGGCCCGCCGCATCCGACTCCATCCGCATGTCCGTAATCACCATCTGGTACTCGCGCGTACGAATCTTCGACCGGCCCTCGTGCGCCGACGTCGCCGTATCCACATCAAAGCCCGAGATTTCGAGCACAGCCTTCATCGTCAACAGCACGGCCACTTCATCGTCCACCAGCAACACACGGCGCTTCGGCAAGTCAGACCTCCAGGGACCACTGCATTCCGCAGCGTTCGGCACTCAAATTCGGGGTGCCTTTATCCGCCTCATATTCTCAGCAATCTCGACCACGGCGCAAGCTCGCAACAACTCAAGACGCTGTCCGCTCGCAATTTATGTCGTACGCCCCGCCCGGCACTCTCCGAATCGGGCCATTGAATCCTTCACCACACCACGATTTATCTCATCCAATTTCATCGCAATACTTACATTCCGATGACAATAGCCTCCTTCCGAACAGCCCGCCGCGGATGCTACACTTAAACACTCCCTGGACCGAAGCGCCCGCGCAAACGGACGCATCCAACATCGATAAATAAGCTCGCCCAACCGGCGCGCCGGAGAAAACACCCATCCCACCTCTCGATAAACGCTCGCAAAAGTCCTTCATCCGCACCAACGAACGTATTCGTGCTCGCGAAATCCGCGTCATCGACGAAAACGGTGAACAGCTCGGTGTCATGGCCCCGTTCGACGCACTCAAAATTGCGCGCGAACGCTCTCTCGACCTCGTCGAGATCTCGCCCAATGCCGTGCCGCCAGTCTGCAAAATTCAGGACTACGGAAAGTTCCTCTACGAGAAGGACAAGAGCGACCGCGCCGCCCGCAAGAAGCAGAAGGTCATCGTCATCAAGGAAGTCAAGTTCTCCGTCACCGTCGACGAGCATGACTACCAGACCAAGAAGAACCAGGCCGTCCGCTTCCTCACCGAGGGCGACAAGGTAAAGGCCAGCCTCCGCTTCAAAGGCCGCCAGATGTCGCATCGCGACCTTGGCTACAAGATCATCAACCGCCTCATCCAGGACATCGGCGAGGCCGGTATCGTCGAGTTCATGCCCCGCATGGAAGGCACCACGCTGCACGCCATCCTGGCGCCGTCCAAGAAGGCGGAACCTCAGGCCAAACCGAAGCCGGCCGCCCCACAGGCCGCCGCTCCGGCACCCAGCGCCACCGCCTGAGACCTTCGCGGCCTTTAACTCGCCACTCCGACACTCGGAACCCGAAACTGAACGGAAACCTGCGCGGTAGGCCGCCGCGTGCGAATATCGAATTCGCTCAAGCCGCTTTCCACAGAAATCGTCGTTTCCCACATTTCTTAGGGACATACAAATGAATGTTCCACGGGGAACACTTCTGTTCCACGGCCTGTTCCACGAAAAAGCAACACCCTCAGCCCCAATCCTCCAGCGCGGCGAGGGCTGCGTTATACCCGCACATCCCATGCACGCCTCCGCCCGGCGGCGTCGACGCGCTGCATAAATAGATCGCCCGGTTCGAAGTCCGGTACCCCCGCAATGTCGGCCGGGCCACTAGCTGCCCAAGCGTCATCGCCCCACCCGAGATATCCCCCTCTCGCAGATTCGGATCCATCCTCTCCAGCGCCGACGCACCCCAGCTCCGCCGAGCCAGCACGCAGTCCGCAAACCCCGGCGCGAACCGCTCCATCTGCGCCTCGATCACCGCAGTCCGGTCCTCGTCCGACCCGCTCGGCACATGACAATACGCCCACGCCGTATGCTGCGCGCTCCCATCCTCCGCCCTTGGCGCACGCTCCGGATCAAACAGACTCGGCTGCACCACAATGATGAACGGCCGGTCGTTGTGCCTGCCTGCAAACGCATCCGCCTCGGACGCCACAATCTCCTCAAGCGACCCGCCGACATGCACCGTCCCCGCACGCGCACACTCGGCCTGCAGCCCACGGAATCGGCCGACTTAACGCATAGTCCACCTTGAAAATCCCCGGCCCGCGCTTGAACCGCCGCAGCCTCGCACGATAGCTCTTCGTCAACGCCTCTCCGGCAATCGCGTCCAATGCAGCCGCTGACGTATCGAACAGCGTAATGTCTGCCGGATTCAACCTCTCCAGTTCCTCCAGGCTGCCCACCTCAAACTCCGTAATAATTCTTCCGCCCAGCGATCGCAGATACCCAGCCAGCGCCTGTGTAATCGACTGCGCTCCGCCCGCCGCCACCGGCCATCCGGTCGTATGCGCGGCCGTCGTCAGCACCAACCCAGTCGCCGAGCTCGCAAGGTGCGTCAGCGGAATCACCGCATGCGCCGCCACGCCCGCAAACAGCGCCCTGGCCCGTTCGTCGTTGAACGCCGCGCGCGCCAGGCCTCTGCGCCGGAAACAACGCGACCGAACCGAAGCCCACCATCGTATCCAGCCGCTGCGGCAGCCCCATCCACGGTGCCATCACCGCGTCGACAAGCTGGTCCCAGTCGCGCACTGAAGGCCCCATCAGCGCACGCCACGCCCGCGCATCATGCTCGCCAAACTGCGCAGCCGTCGCCTCGACGTCGTGCTCCAGCATGACCGCCGTTCCGTCATCCAGCGGATGCGCCAGCGGAGCCGGCGGCTGAATCCAGCGCAGCCCAAACTCTTCCAGCGGCAGCGACCGGAAGAGCGGCGACGCCACTCCCATCGGAAAGCACGACGACCCCACATCATTCCTGAAGCCCGGCAGCGTCAGCTCCGCCGTCGAGCACGCGCCCCCAATGTTTTCATTGCGCTCAAACACCGTCACCGCAACGCCGCACTGCGCCAGCGTTACCGCAGCCGCCAGCCCATTCGGTCCCGAACCCACAATATTGGCCGTGCGCAACCCCACCGATGCCTCCGCAGATTCGCTTTCAGCTTATGACGCATCTTCGTGAACCCAAAGAGGCCATTGCATCGTCCTACGCAAATAGTTATCGTCTTCTCGAAATAACCATTCCCTTTCTCGCGGAGCGTGAATGAAGGTAGCCCTGCTTCTTCCCTTGGCATTCCTGCTTCAGATCAACACGCCTGACGGCCCGGCAGTCACCCCTAACCCGCAGTACCCTCTGCATGTTGAGGTGCTTCTCACCCAGGCCAATGCTGACCATTTTGGCTCTCGCGGCTTCGGGCGCGGCAACATTCTCGGGCCACCGGAGAAGGGCATCGACTTCACCTATGAATGCTCTGCGGCCATACTCAACAACAATAAGAATGAGTTCTACCAGGCTCGCTGGAAGAAGCAGGACCGCAGGCTCGAGATCCTGATGCAGCGCATCGGCAGCGACCATCTCGACAAATGCGACATCGACATCGCCTACAAGGCTCAACCTTATAAGTCGCGCTAATCAACCGGAGCCACCATGCGTTCAGCGGTCCTCGTCCTCGCTCTACTTGCCGCGCCGTACGTCGGCGGCCAGGCTTTCCATGAAATGCCCCGCGTCACCTGGTCCACTCTGAACCCGGACTACCCGCTCAAAGTTCGCGTGTTCAGCTCCGACCGTCATCAGGAGCGCCACGGCGGCATGATCTATACCAATAGCTACGGCTCGGCGAACCTTCTCGGCAATCCCAACGTCGGCCTCGACTACACCTCAAACTGCGAGGGCGGCTTCCTTCACAACGCCGAAGGCGGCGAGTACTACCAGGGCAGATGGAAGAAGCAGGACCGCGAGATCGAGATCCTGGTCGTCGAGACCGGACAGAATCGCCCGGAGAAGTGCAAGATCGAAGTCACGCTCAAACCGGCGCCTTACAGCAAAGACAATCCGCCGCCCCGCCTCGTGACCGCGCATCACTAGAGCATCGCGCAGGCGCTGATCGCCTTCAGATTTCCGCTTTGGGCATCCTGTTGAAGTCCGCCGCAATCGGCAGCACCGTCGGCGCAGCCAGAATCGCCGCCAGCGGAAGCATCAGCAGAAATCCGACCCGGTGAAACATCACTGCGCTCATCGTGCCGCCGATGAAAAAGAGCGCCACCAGCAGGGTCAGCAGCGCCAGCTTTCGCCTGTCAGCCCGCACCTCGGTTCCGCGCGGCGTGCGGTTCCAGTAGAAGAGCCTGCCCAGCTCAATCCCAATATCTGTGATCGTGCCCGTCACATGCGTCGTGCGAATCTCCGCGTCCGAGATCTTCGTAATCACAGCATTCTGCAGTCCCATGCTGAAGCCCATCACCGCCAGCGACGCAAACAGGTGCCCCGAGCCGCCGAAGATCGAGACCGCCGCCAGCAGCAGCGCCTCAATCGCCACCGGCACGGCAAACAGGCTCTCGCGACTGCGTCTTCGCTCCCAGTTCACCACCACCGCGCAGAACGCCGCGCCGGCGAGAAAGCATCCCAGCACCATCGCCGGGCGCATCATCACGCGCACGCCCTCCGTGCCAAGCTCTGCCGCCAGCGTCGCCGTCACGCCCGACATATGCGACGTGAACTGCCGCAGCCCGAGAAACCCCGTCACATCGACCACACCGGCGGTGAACGCAAGCAGCGCCGCAAGCTGCCAGTTCGCAGCCTCCGAGCGCTCGCGTCCTGTCATCCGGCGCAGTGGCATCGTCTCAGTCCACCCACCGCACGCGCACAGCCTTCTTCCCCAGGCGCAGCGCCGGAGCATCGCCCATCGCCTCCGCCAGCACGGCGCGCTCCGTCACCTTCGCTCCGTTCACCGAGACCGCGTTCTCCGCAATCTTCCGCTGCGCCTCACCCGCAGACGCGGCGAGTCCTACGAGCACTAGCAGCTTCGGCAGTTTCACAACGCCTTCCGCTATCAACCCCTCTGTGTTTACAGACACGTTGATCTCCGGCAGATCCTGCGCTACACCCTTCTGCTGAAACTGCGTCGACCATCCCTGCGCCGCCTGCTCTGCTGCTTCGGCACCATGGAAGCCGGCGGTGATCGTGAGCGCGAGCTCCTTCTTCATGTCCATCGGGTGCACGGCGCCGTCCTTCACACGTTCGTGCATCGCGTCGATCTTCGACTGCGGCAGGTCCGTCAAAAACGTCCAGTACCTCCACATCAGCTCGTCGGAGATCGACATCAGCTTGCCGTACATCTCCGCCGGCGGCTCCTTGATGCCGATCGCATTGTTGAGCGACTTCGACATCTTCTGCACGCCGTCAAGACCTTCGAGAATCGGTGTCATCAGGATGATCTGCGGCTTCTGCCCGAAATGCCGCTGCAGATCGCGCCCGCGCATCAGGTTGAACTTCTGATCCGTGCCGCCTAATTCGACGTCGCACTTCAGCGCCACGGAGTCATACCCCTGCGCGATCGGGTAGATCATCTCGTGCAGCGAGATCGGTTGCTCCTCCTGAAAGCGCTTGTGAAAGTCCTCGCGCTCCAGCATCTGCGACACCGTAAACTGCGCCAGCAGCTTCACCATGTCGTAGTAGCTCAGCTTATCCAGCCACTCCGAGTTGTAACGAACCTCTGTCTTCTGCGGATCGAGAATCCGGAACACCTGCTCCTTATAGGTCTCCGCGTTCGCCTCAATCTCTTCGCGGGTCAGCGGCTTGCGCGTCACGTTGCGCCCGGTCGGATCGCCGATCAGCGCGGTCGAATCGCCAATCAGGAAGATGACCGTGTGCCCAAGCTGCTGAAAGTGCCGCAGCTTCCGCATCAGCACTGTGTGCCCCAGGTGCAGGTCCGGAGCGGTTGGATCGAACCCCGCCTTGATCCGCAGCGGCACGCCGGTCTTCCGCGACTCCTCGAGCCGCGCGCGCAATGCATCCGGCGCGCTGCTCTCGGCCGCGGGCACAAGCTCCGCCGCGCCCTTCGTAATCAGGTCAAGCTGTTCTTCTACAGGCGGAAACGCGGACATGGATAGGGTCTGACTTTCAATCGACATGCTTCTCCGAGTATAGAAGCCGCTGCGAAGCGAGTACCTCAGGGGCTAAAGCCCATTCACGGTGACAGTCTTACGGCACGGCTGAAGCCGTGCCCTTAACGAAACCAGGAGGCTCACTGATCTCCTGCCAGGGTGGTGTCAGCAGCACCCGCCTATACTGCTCCGCATGGACGCCGAGCGAGTCCGCGCCTTTCTGCTCACGCTGCCGCATGTCGCCGAAACCCTGCAGTGGGGCGACAACCTCGTCTTCTGGGTGGGCGACAAATCCATCGGCGGCAAGATGTTTGCGCTGGTTAACCTCTCCGCCGACGCGCAGGGTGTGATCTCCTTCGCCGCCGGTCCGGAGCGGTTCGCTGAACTCATCGAAATCGAGAGCCTCAAACCGGCGCCTTACCTGGCTCGTGCCCACTGGGTCGCCGCCGAACGATGGGATGCCCTCCGCCCCGCAGAGTGGCAGGCCGAGCTGCGCAACGCGCACGCCGTCGTCTTCGCGAAGCTGCCGAAGCGTACACGCGAGACGCTTCTTAGCGCGCCTTCGAAGAAATCGAAGAAGGCATCGAAGAAAATATCGAAGAAGTCTTCGAAGGCTGCCCGCGCCCGTTGAACTACAGTGTCGGCTTCGCCTTCACCGTCCATATTCCGGCGAACGAGGTGCGATACGCATACAGGAGCACGATCTCAAACAGCGTGACCAGGATCGGCGTCATGATGAAGGCCGGGGCGGTCGCGTGAAACAGGATGTGGAACAGCCAGATATTCACCGTAATCGGGCACAGGATACACAGCCCCAGCGGCACGGTGCCGCCAAACCACACCAGCAGTCCGCCGAGCACCTGCAGCGCGGCCACAACCTGCGCCCACCCTACATCGTGAAAGACCGCTGTGAAATCACCGATCGGAGTTCCCCTTTGTGGCATCGGCGCTGATAAAAACTGATGCAGTCCGTTGAGACCAAAGAAGACGAACACAAGTCCCAGAAGGACACGGCAGATCAGTACGAGAACCTTCATCTCTTCGACTCCTCTGTTGGCAGAATTAATGACAGCGGTCCGCGAAACATCCTGCTGAGATGCAGCGACTTTGCCCAAAGTTTCGGAGTCTTTGCCTCCGCATTCGGACCGCCAACTCCTCCGGTACCCGTGATTCGTTGCTTGCAACTATAGGCGAGATTCGGGCCCCATTGCATGAACGTCGCTGCACGGTGCTGCGGTTGCGTCGCTCGCCTCAAACCGATAGCTTCACCCCATGGCGTCTGCAACATCCCCCGGTCTGGCCCTCTCGCTCACGGGCAAGGTCGCACTCGTTACCGGCGGCTCGCGCGGCATCGGAGCCGCCACGGTCCGGCTGCTCCGCCAGGCCGGAGCCCGCGTCGTCTTCAGCTATCGCTCGGCCGAGGAGCGCGCTCGCGCTTTGGTGGAGGAGTGCGGCGGTGAAGAAAACTGCCGGGCGATCCGGCAGGAGCTCGCTTCCATCGAGGACGGCCAGGCGCTCATCGCCTCGGCAATCCCGATCTTCGGCCGCCTCGACATCCTGGTCGTGAACCACGGCGTCTGGCCTCCGCATGACCAGCCCATCGCGACGATGACCGTCTCACAGTGGTCCAGCACGCTGGGCGTCAACCTCGCGAGCGTCTTTGGCCTCGTGCAGACCGCCGCGGCGCAGATGCTTCGTCAGCCGCTGGAAGGGCGCACACGCGGGCATATTGTGCTCGTTGCCTCCACGGCCGCGCAGCGCGGCGAGGCCTTCCACGCGGATTACGCTGCCAGCAAGGGTGCGCTGCTCTCGTTGACCAAGAGCCTTTCGTCGGAGCTCGGACCGCAGGGCATCCTCTGCAACTGCGTCGCCCCGGGGTGGGTCGTCACGGAGATGTCCGCTGGAACCCTGGCGGACCCAATCGCGTCCAAGAAAGCGCTGGACCTGATCCCGCTGGGCCGCGCCGCTGACCCCGAAGAGATTGCCGGGCCGATTGTGTTTCTTTGCACACCGTGGGCCGGCTTCATCTCCGGCGAGATCTGGAACATAAATGGCGGAGCAGTTCTGGTCGGATAAGGAGAACGATGAATCGCGCGCTGAACATCCTGGTCCTCACTCTTCTCTGCATCATTCCGTCCGCGGGTCTTCACGCGCAGGCCTCCGCCATTCCGAGCGCGCAATCCTCCGTTGACACGAACGATCCGACCGCGGGCCGCAAGCTGCTCGACAAGATGGTCGAAGCTCTGGGCGGCGCGGCGTGGCGCGACCGCACGGACTACTTCGCCGCCGGGCAGTCGGGCACCTTCTACAAGGGCACCGCCAACCCGTACGTCACGCAGTTCGAGCAGTACGTTCGTCTCCAGCCCTTTGGTGAGCGGCTCATCATCGTCTCGAAGCAGGGCGTCCTCATCCCCACCACCAAGCGCGATGTTGCCATCATCTGGACCGCCGACAAAGGCTACGAGGTCACCTACAAGGGCAAGAAGGAGCTCCCTGAAAAGGAGGTCGAGGACTTCATCCTGTACCGCAACCACTCGCTCGATACCGTGATGCTCAAGTGGCTCAAGGAGCCCGGCGTCCTCATTTCCTATCTCGGAACAGAGCTCGTCGATCGCAAGGTTGCTGACAGGGTTTCCGTCCTCACTGAATCAAACGACGGCGTCACCATCGATCTCGACGAGAACAGTCATCTGCCCATCAATCTCACGCTTCAAGTGGCGCGACCCGACGTACCGCGACTTCAACACTGAAATGCAGGACTACGACGACTACCACCCCATCGACGGCGTGATGACGCCGCTAACCCTCACGCGCTTCCACAACGGGGACATGACCACGCAGATCTACCTCAAAGAGGTCCACTACAACGTCCACTTCCCACCGGACCTCTTCGACCCCGACCGCCCGCTCAAACAGAGCGCCAAGAAGTGAGGAAACGAACGTCGCGCTCCGTTACTCCTGTCGCCGATCATCGAACTTGATATTCTGACCCTCGCCATGACAGATTCTCCCAAGCCCGGTGAGGGCAGCCACTCCCATCCGCCTCATCACACGATGGACATCGTCGAGATCATGTCCATCCTGCCGCACCGCTACCCGTTCCTGCTCATCGACCGCGTGATCGAGATGGAGCGCAAAACGCGCATCGTGGCCATCAAGAACGTCACGGCCAACGAGCCGCAGTTCACCGGCCACTTCCCCGACTACCCCATCATGCCCGGCGTCATGACGATCGAAGCCATGGCGCAGGCCGGCGGCGCGCTGCTGCTCACCGAGATCCCCGATCGCGACGATAAGCTCATGGTCTTCACCGGCATCGAAGAGGCGCGCTTCCGCAAGCCCATCGTGCCCGGCGATCAGCTGCGCATCGAGGTCACCGTCATCAATTGGCGCTCGCGCGCGGTCAAGATGCAGGGCGTGTGCACGGTCGACGGCAAGGTCGCCGCCGAGGCCACCATCACCTGCCAGCTCGTGCCGCGCCCCGGCAGAAAGAAACCCACCGAACCGCCAACCACCCAGGCCCCGCAATAACTCGATGCCTATCCACCCCAGCTCGATCATCGCCGACGGCGCCATCATCCCCGCCTCCTCGACCGTCGGGCCTTTCTGCACCATCGGCCCGAACGTTACGCTCGGGGAAAACTGCGAGCTGATCTCGCACGTGGTCCTCGACGGCCACACGAAGATCGGCGACCGCGTCCGCATCTTCTCCTTCGCGTGCGTCGGCATCGCGCCGCAGGACCTGAAGTACAAGGGCGAGCCCACCGCTTGTGTCATCGGCGACGACACCGTCATTCGCGAATCCGTCACCATCTCGCGCGGGACTGAAGGCGGCGGAGGCATCACCAAGGTCGGCTCCGGCTGCCTCATCATGGCCTACACGCACATCGGCCACGACTCCCAGATTGGCAACCACTGCATTCTCGCCAACGGCACCACGCTCGCCGGCCACGTCACCATCGAGGACTACGTCACCACGAGCGCGCTGGGCCCGGTGCACCAGTACTGCACGCATCGGCGCGTACGCTTACATCGGCGGCGGCACTACCATCACGCAGGACGTGCTGCCCTACTCGCTTACTTCGATCGAGCGCAACAACCACGCCTACGGCATCAACAAGGTCGGCCTCGAACGCAAGGGCTTCACGCCCGACGAGATCAAGCAGCTGCGCGCCGCCTACCGCATCCTGCAGCACGCCAAGCTCAACACGACCGAGGCCGTGGCCGCTATCCGCGAAAAGGTAACCTCTGGTGAGTTTGGTGAAAAGGTCGCTTACCTGGCCGACTTCATCGCCAAGAGCGAGCGCGGCGTCATCAAGTAAGCTAGCGCTCTATAACACTCTGGATATAATGATTTGAAGAAGCTGCTCTGGTCGTGGCGAACTTCAAAGCAGAGCTTCGCAGCGCTTTCCGGCGAACGTTCATCGAGATGCCGGATTCGAGCTTGCGCAAGTGTCCAGGTCGGAAATTCTCCGCGTGCACGAAGCCGATGCCGACCTCGGCAGCGGAGTTCAAGGAGCGTCCGCAGTAAGGGTCAGGAAGATCAGGAACGTATCGCATGATCTACATCGCTGACTGCAGCGAAGCCGTCGTACGTCCTGCACGCGTTTCAAAAGAAAATCCGAACAGACAAGCCAGACGAGATCCTCGACTGCGCTACGGCGCTTCGTCTCGAGTCAATTGTTGACAGCTCAAGGACATGAAGAACCTCTTGTAACCGAAGCGCTTCGACTCCGATGCGGATGCACTCGGCTTCTCACCGCTCGAAGAAGCCGCAAACCTCGAAGCCCGCTCTGTCCTGATGACGGTCCAGATCGAAGCTATCATGACAGCAAGAACCGCTGGACCGCAGGCCACCGCCGTCAACACTGCGGCGTCTCTCAGCCTCGCGTCAACGATCTCCTCCAGCGGGCGCATCGACAAGTTCTCCACGACGCCTTGGTCAAACTGCCGCTCACTCTCGGACAGAAGGTCGACTGTCAGCTCAAAGCTCGCTCTGCACACTACTTCGGCCAGGTGCTCCACGAAGAACTTCGCCATGATGTGGTTCGCCTCGATCGACTCCGGCATCTCCGGGTGATACCAGAAGGCATGAGGGAGCCCGTCGAACACCACGAGGCGCGCGTCCACTCCCGCACGCAGATACGCCCGATGCAGATTCGTCGTGCTGCTCAGCAGCGCATCGCGGCCGCTCGTAATGAACAGCGCCGGCGGCATCCCGTGCAGGTCGGCGTAGATCGGTGACAGCACCGGATCTTTCGGATTCGTTGAGCCGACGTAATAGGGATCGTGCGGTTCGCCGTCCGGCGGATTCAGGTGGCCCGCCAGACCGTTCAGCGTGTACATCGCGATACGAATCGCCCATCTGCGCAAAGTCGCTCGAGGCCGTGCTGAACATGCCTATCGCCGCAGGCATCGGCAACGATAGTTGCTTCAGCTTTACCGCGACCTCGGCCGTCAGCGTTGCCCCCGCCGACGTCCCATAGATGATGATGTGATTCGGCTTGTACGTCTTCAGCAGCTCCTTGTACACCGCGATTGCATCATCGACCCCCGCCGGAAATGGATTCTCGGGCGCCAGCCGATAGAGCACGGCGACCACCTTGATGCCGGTGTAGCTCGCGATCGGAATCGACTCCGAATAGGACCCGGAGTCGCCGTTGAATCCGCCGCCATGCAGATTGATCAGCACCTTGTCGCGATTGCTGGCGGGCATGTTCTCGGGCGTGACCACGTGCACCGGCACGCCGCCGATCTTGCTGTCCTCAATCTTCGTCGGACAGATTCTGCTCCACTCCGCGCGTGAGCGTACCTCCCACTCATCCAACCCCTTCCGCCGCGCAGCCAGCGACGGCTCCGGCGCCTCATCCGGCAGGCGATGGCTGATGAACGCCTGCGCCTCCGGACTCAGATCCTTCGGCAACGGAACGACGCGCGTAACGTGGGCCGTGCCCTCCGCATCGATGTAGCTTGTATCGCGGCTGGCCGCGTCCGCGGCAGTCGTCGGCTGCCGACCTGACTGTTGAGCCACCATCAACGACGACGCAAAGAAACACATGCAGACGACGGAACAGACCTTCCGATTCATCGAACCTCGCAGACGATCTCACTCGACCGGAGCCGAGGCGTCCACCATAGCAGACAGAGCTACATCGCCTGGCACATGCCGTAGAGTAAGAGGCGAATGCAGAACCTCGGCCTCATCGCCGGCAACGGCCGCTTCCCGTTTCTCCTGGTGGACGCCGCGCGCGCCCACGGACTCCGCGTGGTCGTGGCCGCCATCAAGGAAGAGACCTCGCCGGAGATGAACGACCGCGCTGCCGCCGACCCCAACATCGTCGTCTACTGGCTGTCTTTGGGCGAATTATCCAAGCTCATCGAAACCTTCCAGCGCGAAGGTGTCACGCGCGCGGTCATGGCTGGGCAGGTGAAGCACAAGCAGATCTTCTCCTCGATCCGCCCGGACTGGCGGCTCGCCAAACTTCTGCTCAACCTGCGGACGCGCAACACGGACATGCTGCTCGGCGCCGTCGCGAAGGTCCTGGAAGACGAAGGCATCCACCTTGTCTCGTCGACCTCCTTCCTCGAGCCCATGCTCGCGCCCGCCGGCGTGCTCACCGCGCGCGTGCCCGATGGAACCGAGCGCGCCGACATCGACTACGGCCTCAGCGTCGCTCGCGGGATCGCGGGCTTCGATCTCGGCCAGACCGTGGTCATCGCCGCCGGGGCCTGCGTCGCTGTCGAGGCCATGGAGGGCACGGATGCCGCCATCCTCCGGGCCGGCGACCTCATGCGGACCCTCCACGCAGACGACCCGCCCGACGCCGACACCACACTCGCCCGCCGCCTCACCGTCATCAAGGTCGCCAAGCCGAACCAGGATCTCCGCTTCGACGTGCCCGTCGCGGGCCTTCCCACCATCGAGACGATGCGCCGCGCGGGCGCCACCTGTCTCTGTGTGGAAGCAGGCCGCACTCTCCTCTTCGACCGAGAGGCCATGATCGCCGCCGCCGACGCCGCTGGAATCGCAGTTGTCGCTGAAGAAATTCCTTCACGCTAACCGAACGCCGCTTACATCCGAGTGACAATTCCATTCACGAGAGCGGCGTAAGATGTTCTCCACCGGGCGCACGTCAGGTCACCGCTTCGTGGATCCAATAGACCAGCGAATATCGCGCCCCAGGAGATTACGTCTCATGCCAGTTTCCAGCAGGAACTTCAAAGCCGTTGTCCTGACCAGCTCGCTCGCTCTCATTGCCGCCGCCGTCTGCATGCTGCCGATCAAGCGGGTGCATGCCGCTGGGGATCTCGCCGCTGTTGGGACGAACGCGCCCAACTTCACCCTGCCCAACCAGGAAAACCAGCCTGTCTCGCTCTCCGAGTACAAAGGCAAGTGGGTCGTCCTCTACTTCTATCCCAAGGACCAGACCTCCGGCTGCTCGATGGAAGCCCACAACTTCCAGCGCGATCTGCCCAAGTATGAGGCGCTCAACGCTGTCGTCCTCGGCGTCTCCATGGACACCGTTGAGAGCCACAAGACCTGGTGCACGAAGGACGGTTTTTCCTTCAAAATGCTCGCTGACCCGGAACACAAGGTCGTCGACCTCTACGGCGTTCCCGTCAAGACCGTCACAACACCTGCCGGCCCCTGACGATCGCCATGCGCGACACCTTCCTGATCTCGCCCGAAGGCAAGATCGTGAAGACATGGGAGGTCAAGGACATCGCCAATCACTCCACCGAGGTCCTCGCCGCGATACAGGCCGCCAAGTAGCTGGAAGTCTCTTCACGGTAATTTCTATAGACGCAAAAACGCCCGGCTCTCGCGAGAGGTGCCGGGCGCTTTTGCTTGCCTGTTGGGTTACTTCTTCTTGGCGGCCTTCTTTGTGGCCTTCTTAGCTGACTTCTTTGCGGCCTTCTTTGCAGGAGCCTTCTTGGTTGCCTTCTTTGCTGCTTTCTTAGTTGCCAAGGTTTTACCTCACATAGATTGATTTTGTTGTGTGCCCTTGTTGCCGACTGTCTCTTTCGATCCAGCCTTCCCGCCGCATTTGAGCACCCTTCCACTGCGCGGCAGAACTTGAAATATTCTTACCCGCGGGCTTTGATTGCCTTCTTCACGGCGGCCCGCTTGACGGCCTTCTTCACGACAGCCCGCTTGATCGCCTTTTTCAGGACAGCCCGCTTGACTGCCTTCTTCACAGCGGCCCGCTTAACTGCCTTCTTTACAACGGCCTTCTTGACTGCTCTCTTCATAACGGCCTTTCCGACCGCCCTCTTTCCAGCGGCCTTCTTGACTGCCTTTTTGGCAATGGCCCGCTTGGCCGCCTTTTTTACAACGGCCTTCTTGACTGCCTTCTTCACAATGGCCCGCTTGACCGCCTTCTTCAAGACGGCTTTCTTGACCGCTTTCTTCACAGCGGCCTTCTTGATGGCCTTCTTCAGAATGGCCTTCTTGATCGCCCTCTTCACGATGGCTTTCTTGATCGCCCTCTTCAGAATGGCCTTCTTTGCGGCGGCCGCAACTGCGCCCTCACCCATTCGTTGCGGCGGCGCATACGGCTTTACCGGCGTCGCCGGCATCGCAAAGACCTCAACCTCTTCGACGTGAGTAGTCGTCGGCTGGTAGTCGGCGTCGTCCAGTGTCAGATCATCTCCACCGGAGAACGACTCCTCTTCTTCCTCATCCTCTGCGTACTCCGCGTCCTCGGCATCGAGGTCGCGCTCGTCGTCTTCTTCCGCAGCCGCATACAGCTTGAACGTCACGTCGTCTTCAAACATCGTCGTTCTCCCTGACCGCTCTCCTGCTACTTATTTCGTCCGCGTTCACATCTCAAATGCACGACACGAACGCACGCAGCCCTCGCGCGAATAGTAGCAACAGGATTACGCTCTGTGCAATTAAATAGCAAGCACCTTTTTTGGTGCATACCCTCTTTCACCTCCGGGTGACACGCTCGATGACCCGTTCCGGCATTTCTTTCTTCGTTACAGAAGTACCGCGCGACACTCTTCTAGTGGCCCGTGCTTCCGTGTTTATGCGCCGCACCCGTCTTCGAATGTGAAGCCACAGGCGTCGCGTGTGACGAATGCGAGCTCGTCGACCGCGCACTTGTCGATCGCTCATGCGCCGTCGAATGCTTGCGCGACGCACTTGTTCTCGCCGTCGGCGCCAGCCGCACCGGCTCGGAGACATACAGCGACCGCCCCGGCGTCAGCCTGTTCGACGAGAGATGATTCCACGCGCGCAAATCTTCCACCGCCACGCCAAACCGGTCCGCGACTGTCACCAGCGAGTCGCCGCGACGCGCGGTGTAACGCTGCGCCCGTCCCGCGGCCGTCGTCACGGGAACCACCAACTCATCACCAGCCCCAGGCGGATCGCCCGCAGGTATCTCGTTCACCGCCACAATCTCTGAAGCCCTCGAGTGCAGCGATGATGCAATGTCCTCGATCGTCTCGCCGCTCTTGACCACATGGAAACGCCAGCTCGCGCGGTCTTCCTCCGGAATGTCCTTCACCCGGTCCATGTATATCTGCTTCGTTCCGGTGGGGAGATGCAGGTCATAGGGAATGTCGCGTGGCGTCGTCATTCGCAGCAGCGCCGGATTGAGCGCCACGATCTCCGGCACGCTCGAGTTCGTGACATCCGCCACCAGCTGCAGGCTGATCGAATACTCCGTCGTCACTGTGTCCGAGAGAATCGCCGCATCCGGCACCACGTCCGTCAGGCCATACTGCTTGGGATTCTTCGCCATGATCACGGCCGCCAGGATGCCCGGCACATAATTCTTCGTCTCGCCCGGCAGCGCGTTGTGCCGGTAGAGCTGCCAGAAGTCCGCGTATCCCGTCCGCGCCACCGCACGCTGGACGTTGCCCGCGCCCCAGTCGTACGCCGCCATCGCCAGGTACCAGTCGCCGAACTGCTGGTACAGGTACTTCATGTACTTCGCGTACGCAATCGTCGACTTCTCCGGATCGAATCGCTCGTCGAAGAACCCGTTGCGCTCGAGGCCGTACGCTCCCGCAAAGGGCATGAACTGCCACATGCCGCCGGCGCCCGACCGCCGGTTGAGCGCCTGCGGCTGGAAGCCGGACTCCGCCACCGCCTGGTAGATCAGATCCTGCGGGACGCCGTACTCCTTCAGCGTCCGCGAGATCATGTCCTTGTACTTGCCCGCCCGCTCGAGCGAAGCCCTCAGATGCGCATGCCCCGCCGACGAGTTCGAGAAGTAATTGATGAACCCCGCGACATAGTCGTTCACCACCAGCGGCAAGTCGGACTTCGTGTTCTGCAGTTCCGCGTTAATCCGCCCCACCAGCGCCGGGTCCGGCGGGAACGTCACCTCATTCATCGCCTCATCCAGCGGAGCCGGTTCCACCTTCGGCGAAAATCCGTTCCCCTGCTTCAGCGCAACCAGCTCCAGCGAGTTGATCGCGTCTACGAGGTGCTCGAATTCGTCCGAGAGCTGCGGATCATTCTTCAGATCCAGCCCGCTCGAAAGCATCGCGTCGACGGCGTTATCGAAGTCCGCCCGCGCCGCCTCCAGACGGTTGGCGTTGTAGTTTGCCACGCCCGAGTTGTAGCTGTTCTCCGCGCGGCCGATGAGCGCCTGAATCTTCTGCGCGCGCGCGATCGCGTCCGCCTGCTGTTGCGGCGTCAACCCGGACTGCGGCGCAGGCGCGGCCGCCTGCTGCGGTGCCGACTCGGTCACCGCGGGCTCTACCTGTGTCGCTTTTTCCTTGTGCTGCGCCGCAGCCCCACTCGCCCCGAAGCAGAGTACTCCGGGCAGCAGCGCCGCGCTCAGCGCAACTCGCACCCGTCGGCGAAGCTGCCATACCTTACAGATCAAAGTCATCAAACTCCTATATTGTATCGACGAACACAGCGCCAAAATGCCACGCTGGCGCGTAGATGGCCCTAAATGGGTAACAAACCTGACTGCAGTTGAAACTGAGCGCACATCGCCTTGATGCTTGCGCCGTCTGAGTCACCACTACAATCACCCTTGATGTCCACGCGCGTTCGCTCCTTCTGCAAGATCAACCTCGGCCTCGCCGTTGGCCCGGCGCGTCCCGACGGCTTTCACGCGCTCACCACGCTCTACCAGACGCTGGCGCTGCACGATCTGGTCACGGTCGCCGCGAGCCCCGCGAACGAAACCTACATCCGGATCACGTCCGACCACCCCGGCGTCCCGAGCACGAAACGCGGCGACGCCGAAAAGAACACCGCCTTCCGCATCGTCGACCTCGCGCTCCGCCAGCTGGGACTCACCGCCGAGGTGCATATCGACATTCAGAAGCGCCTTCCGGTCCAGGGCGGCCTCGGGGCCGGCTCCGCCAACGCGGCCGCAGCATTAATAGGATTGGAGAAAGAGCTGAACCGGAATCCGGCCCTCTGGCCCTCTGGCCCTCTGGCCCTTGATCCCTCCGCCCGCCTCGCGCTAGCCGCCCAGGTCGGCTCCGACGTCCCGCTCTTCCTCCTCGGAGGCTCCGTCCTTGGCCTAGGTCGCGGTGAGGAGGTCTATCCCCTTGCCGATCTGCCGGTTACGCCCTGCGTGGTGGCGGTGCCGTCGGTCGGTGTGTCCACGGCAACTGCCTTCCGCGCCCTTGACGAGCGAATGGCCACCGAATCATTGACCTCCGCGCCCAAACCCAAGTAAACTGGAACAGTTGAGCCGTGCTCTGTCTGCCGCCTGGTCACCCAGCGGCGCCAATCTCGGGAGAAATTCTGAGATATCTGAGCCGAGCCCTTCCGGTATCACCCGTCGAGCGGGTGATCTGGCGGAGAATCCTCTTCTCACGCTTGTCCGCACCGGGATCGAAAACGACTTCGAAGAGGTCGTCTTTCAAGAGCATCCCTCCTTGCGTTCAACCAAGCGTGATTTAGTGGGAGACTCCACCGTCCCGGAAGGCAGCCGTGCGATTTATGCGGCACTCTCGGGCTCCGGTTCGGCGCTGTTTGGACTTTACCGGTCCGTTGCAGACGCGAGCTGTGCTCAACAGCGTGTTCAGTCGTCCGGCACGCAGGCTCTCCTGACAGAGACTCTGCCAAGGCCCGAATACTGGCGGGGCATGCTGGAGTATTAGGGCTGGAATTTTAGGCCGTCGTTCTTCGGAATCAGACGGCAAAAATGGTTCGCTGAAGTTGCTCCTGTCACGTCACAATGACAGCAGGGGACTGGGCGATCGACTAACGGTAGGTCAAGTGCCTTTGACGCACTCAGTCCAGGTTCGAATCCTGGTCGCCCAACCAACCGACGGTCGCTCGCCTTACACCGAGGCTGGCCGAACAAGGGAAGCTTTGAGTTTTTCGCGGCACAATCGCCGCAAGAAGCATGAACAAACCCGTCGCGCAGAACTTGAATCGCGCGGGAGAAGTACAGAAGAAGTTTTGGACGCGCAGCGATTTTGAACCATCTTCGCGGCGTCCTCAATGAGACCGAGGAACTGCTTGAGCAGGAATAACTCGGCGAGAAACAGCGCCGAGCCCTTCTGAGCAGTACCTGGAAATGCAGCACGAAACATCAATAGGTCAACCAGCCTGGAGGAGTTTCCAACGTGAGCGAACAAAACACGACTGCGGTCTCAATCCCGAATTCACCAAGCACCACAGAGAACGGCTCCGCTCCCGTAGCGGAGCCCGTTCGCGTCTCCGGCGACGGAGCCTCCTCGAAGCCGACGCCTGTCCCTGCGCCCGCGCGCAAGGCCTCGAAGCTCTCCGAAGACAAGCGCTTCAAGATCTTCACCGGCTCCGCCAACCGAGCGCTCTCCGAAGAGATCTGCAAGTTCCTCGGCGTGCCGATGGGCGAAGCCAAGTTCCAGCGCTTCTCTGACGGCGAAATCCATTTCCAATTGCTCGAAAACGTCCGCGGCGCCGACGTCTTCCTCATCCAGCCCACCTGCTTCCCCACCGACCAGCACCTGATGGAGCTGCTCATCATGGAGGACGCACTCCGACGCGCCTCTGCAGGCCGCATCACCGCCGTCGTTCCCTACTACGGCTATGCGCGCCAGGACCGCAAAGACCGTCCCCGCGTGGCGATTACCAGCAAACTTGTGGCGGATCTTTTAGTGACCGCCGGCGCCAACCGCGCCCTCTTCGTCGACCTGCACGCCGCGCAGATCCAGGGCTTCTTCAACATCCCCGTCGATCACCTCTTCGCTTCGCCGGTCCTCGTCAGCTACTTTGCGAATCTCGACCTCCCCAACCTCACCGTCGTGAGCCCTGACGCCGGCGGCGTGGAACGCGCGCGCTTCTTCGCCAAGAAGCTCGAGGTTCCGCTGGCCATCGTCGACAAGCGCCGCACCGACATCAACATCACGGAAGTGATGAACGTTATCGGCGACGTCCGCGGCCGCACCTGCCTCATCCTCGACGACATCGTCGACACTGCAGGCACGCTCGTCAAAACCGCCGAGGCTCTCATCGAGCAGGGTGCTGAAAAGGTCTACGCCTGCGCCTCGCACGCCGTGCTCTCCGGTCCGGCCGTCGAGCGCATCGCCAACTCACCGCTCGAAGAGCTGGTGGTCACCAACACGATTCCTCTGCGCGAAGACGCGCAGAAGGTTTCGAAGATCAAGGTTCTCTCCATCGCCGGGCTGCTCGGCCGCGCGATTGAGAGCATTCACATGGAGACGTCGGTTTCGACGCTCTTCAACTAACAGCGGCATAGCCGCAAAGGGAGCGAGGCTCAACCTCGTGCCCGAAAGGAAAACATGGCAAGCAACAACGCAACCATCACGGCCGTCACCGCCAAAGAGCGCACCGGCAAGTTCAACAAGAACCACGCACGCCGCGTTCGCCGCGAAGGCCTCATCCCCGCCGTCCTCTATGGCGCGGGTGGGCCCTCGGTCGCCGTCTCGGTCGATCCCAAGATCATCACCCGCATTCTTCACTCCGACTCCGGCCACAACTCCATCTTCGATCTCACCATCGAAGGCGGAGCCACCGGCAAGGCCATGATCGTCGACTGGCAGAACGAGCCCATCAAGGGCCACCTGCTTCACATCGACCTCAAGCGCATCGCGATGGACAAGAAGATGCAGGTCTCGGTTCCCGTGCAGCTCATCGGCACCGCCGCGGGCGTCAAGAACTCGGGCGGCATCCTGCTGCACGTTCTGCACGAGGTCGAGATCGAGTGCCTCCCCGGCGACATCCCGTCGCACATCGACGTCGATGTCTCGAACCTCGAGATGAACCAGTCGCTGCACATCTCCGACCTCCCGCACTCGGACAAGATCGAGTACCTCGGCGAAGAGGACGCAGTTGTCGCCTCTGTCACCTACGTCAAGGCTGAAGCGGAGCCCGAGGCTGCTGTCGCCGCCGAGACCCCGACCGAGCCCGAGGTCGCCAAGAAGGGCAAGCAGGAGACCGCTGAAGGCGAAGCGAAGCCGGAGGCAAAGAAGTAGGAGAGAACAGAGATCAGAAAACAGAGATCCTTTCGCTCTGATCTCTGATCTCTCATCTCTGATCTCTCGTTATGAAGCTCATCGTCGGTCTCGGCAACCCTGGCATGGAGTACCTGCACACGCCGCACAACGCAGGCTTCATGGCCATCGATCGCATCGCCGCTGTTTGCGATGTGCAGGTGACGAACCGGCGGGGCAAGGCCCAGACCGCTCGTGCAAGGCTGGCAGGACACGACGTCCTGCTGGCCAAGCCCGAGACCTTCATGAACCTGAGCGGGCTTTCGGTCGTGGCCCTGCTCGACGAGTTTGAACTCGCCCTCGAGGACCTCATCGTCCTCTACGACGAGCTGGCATTTCCGCTGGGTACGGTTCGGCTCGCCGAACGCGGCTCGGCAAACGGGCACAACGGAGTCAAATCCGTCTCCGCTGCGCTCGGCACTGAAGACTGGATGCGCGTCCGCATCGGAGTGGGCAAGGGCCCAACCGAGACCGGACGCGAGATTAAAGCAGGCGGCTCCACTTATCTGCTCGCGCCCATGCGCAACAAAGCAGATCTGGAGTCGATGGAAGATGGCCTCGACATCGCCGTACGCGCCGTCGAGAAGTGGCTGACAGCAGGACCGTCGGCCGCCATGAACGAATTCAACAGGAGAGATCAGAAATCAGAGAACAAAGATTAGCAACATCAGCTTGTTTTTGATCTCTAATCTCTGATCTCTGTTCTCTCCAACCAGCCAAACTGACCTCAACCCACCGGGGCAGTGCGGGCAGAACCCGCAGAAAGAAGTACTCATGAACCGCAGCTACGAAATCATGTTCATCGTCCGGCCCGACATCGAAGAGGCCGAGATCGATAAGATCGTCGAGACCTTCACCGGCTACGTCACCCAGGGTGGCGGCGCCGTGAAGCAGACCGAGAAGATGGGCCGCCGCCGGCTCGCCTACACCGTCCGTAAGTTCAACGACGGTTTCTACGTTCTCCTCATCGTCGACTCGCCCGCTTCGCTCATCCACGAGATCGAGCGCCGCCTCCGCGTCTCCGAGCAGGTGATCAAGTTCATCACCGTTCGCACGGATGAAGAAGAGAAGCGCGTCGCCAAGATCAAGAAGCACCGCGACGCTCACGTGAAGCGCAGCGCACAGCCGCAGCCCGGCGCCGAGCCCACACCTCAGCCCGAAGTCGCAGCCCAGCCCGAAGTCGCAGCCGAGCCCGCAGCCGTCGAGCCCGCAGCGGAAGCGACTCCCGAGCCCGCCGCCACCGAGGCGTAAGGATCACCACCTCACAAGGTGCCCTATCTTCGCGCGCAGCGCAAAGATGGGCTCCAACGAAGTTCAAAAGGACCACCACTCACCGCCGCTTATCGCTTCCGCAACAAGTCCAGAGGCCTCACCGCAGGTCTGGAGCGAGAGCAGCCCAAACCGGCTCCCCGTTGAGGAGCACTAAAGGAAATCAAAATGGCTGACGAGACTCAGAATCCAGCAGCAGCACCCGCAACTCCCGCTCCCGCAGGCGATCGTCCTCAGAGCGATCGTCCCGCAGGCGACCGCCCTCAAGGCGAGCGCTCGCAGGGTGGCCCCGGCGGCGACCGTGGTCCCCGTCCCGGCGGTCCCCGTGGCCCACGTCCTGGCGGTGGCCCCGGCGGTCCTGGTGGCCCCGGCGGACGCAAGTTCTTCCGCCGCAAGAAGGTCTGCAAGTTCACCGTCGAGAAGATCGACTCGATCTCCTACCGCGACGTGCGCCTTCTGCAGCAGTTCGTTTCGGACCGCGGCAAGATCATCCCGCGCCGCCTCACCGGCACCTCGGCTCCCTTCCAGCGCAAGCTGACGAAGGCGATCAAGCAGGCCCGCGCCATCGCTCTGCTGCCTTACGCCGCCAAGTACTAGGCCTGCGCCATAAAAGGGAGCGCGTAGGCGCGCTCACAAGATCGGAGAAGTGAAAATGGAAGTCATTCTGAAGGAAGATGTCCTCAAGCTCGGACACCGCGGCGACGTCGTCAAGGTCGCTGACGGATACGGGCGCAACTACCTCCTGCCGGAGAAGCTCGCCATCGAAGCAACGACGGCCAACAAGGCTGTCATCGAGCAGATGAAGGCCTCAGCCCTTCGCAAGTCCGCGAAGGAGAAGGTCGGCGCCGAGGAGCTCTCGGCCAGGCTCAACGAAGTCGTCCTCACCTTCGAGCGCAAGGCCGGCGAGCATGAGCAGCTCTTCGGTTCGGTCACTTCGGCCGACATCGCGCACGAGCTCGAGGCCAAGGGCTACGAGATCGACCGTCGCAAGATTCACTTGGACGAGCCGCTGAAGACCGTCGGCGAGTTCCACGTGCCCATCCGTCTGCACCGCGAGGTCACCGCGCACGTGCAGGTCAACATCAAGTCCGACAAGCCGGAGGCACCCGCCGCCGCGCCGGTCGCGACCGAAACCGAAGAGACCGAGATCGAAGCCTAAGCTTCAACCGGACTTTGGAACCTGGGCCCTCAATATGGCGGCGCTCCTTCGGGAGCGCCGTTGCTTTTCTTGAAGGCCCTTCCAGAGATGTGGCCTCAATCTTTGCAATCAATAGTTTGCAGGCTGATCCTTATTCGTACTTCAGCGTCGCCACAGGATCCAGCCGCGCCGCGCGCTGCGCCGGCAGGGTCCCGAAGGCCACGCCGACGAGCACCGAGGTCGCCAGCGCAATCACCGCGCTCCAGCCTGAAACCGGGATTTTGATATTGGAGAACATGCGCAGGCTGAGCGGAAGCGCCAGACCGATGAGCGTGCCCACCAGTCCTCCGCTGAGCGACATGAAGACCGATTCCGTCAGGAACTGCATTCGTATCTCGCGCCGCGTCGCTCCCAGCGCCTTGCGGATGCCGATCTCCTTGATGCGCGCGCTGCACATTGGCGAGCATGGAGTTCATGATGCCCACGCCCGAGACGATGAGCGTGATGGCTGACGCCAGCGTCAGCACGATCGTCAGCATCGTGGCGATCTGCCCCATGACGCGCAGCACCGCCGTCAGCGTGAAGGCGTTGTAGACGCTGGTCGACCGGTGGCGCGAGCGGATGACCTCCAGTATGTGAGCCGCCGCTGGCTCGACCTGCTGCGGATTCGCGACCGAGAAGAAGATCTGCTTCACCGTATTCGTGCCGGTGAAGTAGCGCGCCACCGGATACGGAATCAGGATGGTCTGGTCGTTGACCTCGCTCTGCCCAAAGGTCTCGACGCCCTCCTTGAAGACACCGATGACAGTGAACGGAATGCCCTTCACCGAGATCTTCTGGTCGATCGCGGCACCGTAGCTGCCGTAGAGTGCTTCGGCCAGCGGACCGATGAGGACGGCGACCTTGGCGTGGGTCATGGCGTCCTGGTCGTCAAAGAAGCGCCCGGCGAGCACCTTGAGGTTGCGGACCTCCTTGTACTGCGGGCTGACACCGAGGAACATCGTGTCCTTGGTGAGGCCGTTCCCCATCGCGATGCGGTCGTGGTACTCCAGCATCGGCGAGCTGGCAACGATGCCCGGAACCTGCTCGAGGACGGCGTTCAGGTCGTCGATGGTCATGGAGTCCTGAACGGTCGTGTTATCCGGCCCGGCGACACTGCCGCCGACATACTGCATCTCGATCATGTTCGGCCCGATGGAGGCAATCATGTTGAGCGCGTACTGACGCCCTGTGAGGCCTAAGGTCGCAACCAGGATGATGGACGCCGAGCCGATGACCATGCCCAGCATGGTGAGCAGGAACCGTGTCTTGCTGGCGCAAAAGCTATCCAGCGCGAGATTTATGGTCTCGCGGAAGGCGACCGTGGAACGGGCGCTGGCCAGCGTTCGGTTAAAGGCTTCGACTGTGGTTGCCAAAGGAACGCTCCTCCTGAGCGCCGAGTCCAGTATCGCAGCAGTGTAGACCTTCCGCCGCGGAGGATTCCGTCTCTGGATTCGACGAGGTTCGGGCCGCGCAGGATTCCCAAATCCGCGGCCGGATTTTGGCGGCCGCATGATGGCAAGGCAAGGAATTCGGTTGGCCTGAGTCGCCCTCCGCCATGTACAGTTTTGGTGGGTTTAGTTTCAACTCTGGAGAATCTCCGAAATGCCTGAGATGTCGCGTAGAACGTTTCTCGACGGCCTTGCCGTAACCCTTGCCGGAACTGCCCTGGCCGCGCCGGCACGCAGCTATGCACAGATTGTGGGCGCAAATGACCGCGTAAACTTTGCCACCGCTGGACTGAACGGCCGCGGACGAGCGCATCTTTCTGCGATTGCCAACAACGGCAAGACTGCGCGGATGACGCACTGCTGCGACGTGGACGCACATGTGCTCGCGAAGTTCGGCCCGGAGGCGGAGAAGACGCTGGGTTATGCGCCCGACGGCGAACCAGGACTTCCGCAAGGCGCTCGATTCGAAGGATGTCGATGCGATTACGATTGCGACGCCCGGACCACTGGCATACGCCGATGGCTGTGCTCGGTCTGCGGGCGGGAAAGCACGTGTACGTGGAGAAGCCTTCGCAGCCACAACCCGCGCGAGGGCGAACTGCTGGTGGAGGCGCAGAAGAAGTACGGCAAGCTGGTGCAGGTGGGCGACCAGCAGCGCTCTTCGCCGCACACGATCAAGATCGTCCAGCAGATTCACGATGGGCTGATCGGCCGCGCGTACTACGCGAAGACCTGGTACAGCAATCCGCGTAAGTCGATGGGCATCGGCAAGCCCGCGCCGGTACCGGAGTGGCTCGACTGGGACCTCTGGCAAGGCCCGGCGCCGCGCACCGGGTATGTGGACAACGTTCATCCGTACAACTGGCACTGGCTCACGCGCTACGGAACCGGCGAGGCGCTGAACAACGGCACGCATGAAGTGGACATCGCGCGATGGGCGCTGGGTGTGGACATGCCGGAGCGCGTCAATGCGGCGGGCAGCCGCTATGCCTACAAGGACGACTGGCAGTTTCCGGACACGATGGTGACGAACTTCGAGTATCCGGACCACATGATCTCGTGGGAGGGACTGTCGGCGAACGGCATGAAGGACTACGGTCGCGACCGCGGGATTCTCGTGCATGGCACTACGGGCTCGGTGCTGGTCGATCGCACGGGCTACGAGGTCTACGACTGGAACGGCAAGAAGATCGATGAGTTCGACGCGACGAAGGACCGCGCGTCGAGCAACGATCTGCTGAGCCGCGACTCGATGACCGATGCGCACTTCGCGAACTTCATCGCCGGCATCCGGACGGGCGAGCCGCTGCACTCGCCCGATTACCGTGGCGAATGTCAGCGTGACCATGCTGCTGCTCTCGAACATTGCGTGGCGCGTGAATCGCGAGTTGAATCTCGACACGGCAAACGGCCACATCCTGAACGACGCCGAAGCGATGAAGCAGTGGGGACGCGAGTATCAGCAGGGCTGGGAGGTTAAGGTCTAGCATTGGCGGTGCCGGGGCTAAAACCCCTATTCTGTCTCCGGGATGCGCAGGCTGAAGCCCGCGCCTAATCCGGGAGAGTGACTCGTGTCCTGGCTCTACTGGGCGATTCTTTCGGCGGTGTTTGCCGCAGCGACGGCGCTGCTGGCGAAGGCCGGCGTAGCGCATGTTGATCCGAACCTGGCCACGGCGATTCGCACGACGGTCGTCGTGGTTTTCGCGTGGTCCATTGCGATTGCGCTGGGTGGGCATCGCGGGATCGCGACGGTGGACAAGCGAAGCTGGATGCTGCTGTGTCTGTCTGGACTCGCGACGGGGCTGTCGTGGATCTGCTACTTCAGGGCGCTGTCGCTGGGTGAGGCGTCGAAGGTTGCGCCGATCGACAAGCTGAGTGTGGTGCTGGTGATTTTGCTGGCGTGGCCGATGCTTGGCGAGAGGCTGACACCCGCCAAAGCCGCGGGCGGGTTGTTGATTACGGCGGGAGCAATCGTGCTCGCGCTGTTTTAGGAAGTCGGCGAAGACACGAAGGCAACCCCAGGGGCTAAAGCTCCGACCTCCATCGGTCCTACGAGACCCGAGCCTAAAGGCTCGGGCTACCTAGAAGCGAGTGATTACACCTTGCTCAGCGGATAGTGAGGGAGAGGCTGTGGCCGGTTTCGGGCAGCGTGAGGATCGTGGCTTCGCCGCTGTGCTCGACCGTGAGCGTGGCGTTTTCGAGCGTGGCGGTGTTGGTGTGCGGCTGCCAGCCGTAGATCTCGAGACGGATGTCTTTCCACCATGGTTTGTAGGTGCCCTGCTCGGTGATGTCGAGCGTGAGTGCGTCGCCTGTGATGTTGCAGATGAAGTTCATGCGGAGAGAGTCGCCGTGTGTGTAGGCGTAGGTGTGGCCGTCGTCGAGGTAGAGCGAGCCGCGACAATCGGGGCCGGCGTAGAGGCGGAGCGTCAACGGGCCTTGCGGAGATTCGGCGGTGCTCTGTGTGAGGGGAGCGATGGGGAGGATGGCACCTCCTCGGACGAAGACAGGAAGCTTGCTGAGTTCGGGCCGGATGGTGGTCGTGAGTGGAACGAGGTCAGCGCCAGAGGGTGGGATGCCAGCGACGGCGGGCTTCGCGGGGGTCGAGGGTGGCAGACGCTTCCCTGTCCAGTAGTCGTACCAGTCGTGAGTGGGAAGCTCAACGATGTAGCCGTCGGGCTCCTCGGGATAGGGCGAGGGCGCGATGAGGAGATCGTGGCCGAGGAGAAACTCGCCGGAGGTGGAGGGGTCGATGTCGATGGGATGACCGTCGGTGGCGGCGCGCGGGTAGTCGAGGAAGATGGGCCGCACGATGGGCAGGCCGGTGCGCGAGGTTTCGTCGGCGAGCGTGTAGAGGTAAGGCATGAGGCGATAGCGCTCTTCGATGAAGCGGCGACGAATCGATTCCTGTTCGGGGCCTCCAACCCAGGGTTCCTGATCGCCGGTGCCGGCGTCGGTGTGGTCGCGGTCGATGGGGTGAAATGCCGCGACCTCGAGCCAGCGCGTGAGCAGATCAGGAGTCGGCGTGCCGGCGAAGCCGCCGACGTCGGCGCCGACGAAGCTAAAGCCGCTGAGGCCGAGGTTCTTGAGCATGGGCGCGGTCATGCGGAGGTGGTTCCACGTGCTCGAGTCGTCGCCGGTCCAGGTGGTGGCGTAGCGCTGCCCACCGGCGTAGGTTGCGCGTGTGAGGACGAAGGGCCGTTCGTCGGGCGAGAGCTTGCGCAAGCCGTCGAAGGTGGCACGCGAATTTTCCATGCCGTAGACGTTGTGTATCTCGGCGTGTGTCGCCGTGCGTGGAGTGAAGCCGTCGCTGGCGATGCGATGGACGACGTCGAGCGGCATGGTCTTGTTGGGAGTGTTGAAGACCGAGGGCTCGTTCATGTCGTTCCAGAAGCCGGCGATGCCATCGTGCACGAACTGCGTGTAGAGCGTGCTCCACCAGTCGCGTGTGACAGAGCGGGTGAAGTCGGGGAAGACAGCAGGGCCGGGCCAGACGATGCCGGTGAAGACGGAGCCATCTGGGTTGTGCACGAACTGATTCTGCGCAGTGCCGCTGTCGTAGGGAGTGTAGGTCGCGTTGGGAAATTTCGCGATGTGGAGGTCAGTGATGACGACGAGCTTGAGGTTCATCTGCTTGAGGCGTGCGACCATGCCGGGGAAGTCGGGGAAGGCGACAGGGTCGACGGTGAAGGGACGATTCTTCTCCTGGAAGCCGATGTCGAGGTAGACGGCATCGGCGGGGATGTGATCGGAACGGAGGCGCGTGGCGACGTCCATGAGACGCTGTTCGGGTGCGTAGGTGTAGCGCGATTGCTGATAGCCGAGCATCCACAGAGGCGGTAGCGGGGCGCGGCCGGTGAGCCAGGTATATTGCTCGACGACGTCGCGCGGTGTGGGGCCGGCGAAGATGTAGTAGTCGAGTGGGCCGTCGACCGCGCCGAAGGTGTAGACGTCAGGTGTGACTTTGCCGAAGTCGAAGCTGCTGCGCCAGGTGTTGTCGAGGAAGACGCCTGCGGCCGCGCCTGCGCGAAAGGTGAGGAAGAACGGAATGGCTTTGTAGAGCGGGTCCGTGGACTCCTGGAAGCGATAAGCGTCGGTGTTCCAAAGCTCGAAGACCTGGCCGCGGCGGTCGAAGGGGCCAGTTTTGTCGCCAAGAGCGAAGTAGTGCTCGTCGGTGGGCATAGCTTCGGAGACGCGGAACGCGTGGCCGGTGAAGCAGACGGAGTGTGCGTCGTGCAGGAGCGTGCGGCCGGTGGTGTCGTGAACCGTGAGCGTGAGGTTGGTGCGGTTCAGTTCTGCGTTGATCGATGAGGTATGGAGCGTGATCGTGTCTGCTGTGTTGTCGATCGTGACGGGCGCAGTCGAGCGATGAGCTTCAGGGACGACGGCCCATGATGCGTCTTCGGGGAGTTGCGACGTGGATGAGATGCGAACGCGAAAGACGTCGGGGCGGAGCGCTGCGATCTCTTCGACACCACGTGCGGTGTGGATCCGGATGCCATTGGGCAACTGCTCAGTGTTTTGAATCGGACCGAGGCCACAGGTTGGACTCTGCGCTTTTGCAGGAAGCGCGCAAAGAACAGCGGCGAGAAGGAGGGTCTTGAAGAGAGGCGAGCGAGGACCTGACATACTTTCCTTCCCCGGAGTGCTGAAGATAGGCTAAAGACTCGGATGCGGTTGACTCGCGTGGTGACGGGACTGATCGTCGCGCGAGCCTTCGCACTGGTGCAGGTCGAGATGGAGCGAGTTGATGCCTTCGAGCGTGTGCCGAGCGATGCGGCGCAGCTCAGGAGGCAGTGGGCAGAGTGAAGTAGAAGGTCGCGCCTTTTTCGATGCCACCCTCGGCCCAGATTTCGCCTCCCTCGCGCGCAAGGATACGTTGCACCGTGGCGAGGCCAATACCGGTGCCGGGGAACTGGCTCTTGCTGTGCAGGCGATGGAACGGCTGGAAGATTTCGCCGGTGCGGCTCGGATCAAAGCCGGCGCCGTCGTCGCGCACGAAGTAAACCATGCGGCCGTCTACAAGTTTTGCGCCTACTTCGATGCAGGCCTTCGCATGATGGGAGGTGTACTTCCAGGCGTTGCGCAGAAGGTTATCCAGGACGATGCGCATCAGACCGGTATCCGCCTCAACTGTTGGCATATCAGCGATGACGAACTCAACGTTGCGTGTGGGTTCGGAGCTGCGCAGGTCGCCGGCGATCCGAAGCGCAATTGCGGTGAGGTTGACCTGATCGCGCTTGATAGGCGAGGTTGAGGCGCGCGCGAAGTTCAACAGGTCGTCAATGAGCGCGCTCATGTTCTTTGTTGAATCCTGCAGGCGCTCAACCATCTCGCGGCTGCTGGGATCGAGTTGCGAGCTCGCCCCCGCAAGCAGGTAGGCGAGACCCGGTGATGGAGTCGAGCGGGCCGCGCAGATCGTGAGCCACCGTGTAGGAGAAGGCTTCGAGTTCGCGGTTGGCGGCGCTCAGTTCGGCTGTCCGCTCCTCGACGCGCTGCTCAAGTTCATCTCGCGATTTACGCAGTGCGGATTCGCTCTGCTGGATCTGCTGCAGCATGTCATTGAACGCGTCGGTCAGCACGGACATCTCGACGCTGTCAGTGGACTCTTCGGCGCGGACGGAGTAGTCGTGTTCGCGCGAGATGGAGCGCGCGGTCTCTGCAAGAGACGCAATGGGTTTTGCGACGAGCTTGCGCGAGAGCGAGCTGATGAGAAACGCGGCGAGCATGCAGAGAAGAAGAATGAGACCGGCGATGACCAGATAGTGACGCGCGCGCTGGCCGATCTCGTTCAGCCTGGCCGAGATATAGACCACACCGAGCGACGAGCCCTGGAACATAATGCGGTGCGCGAGGAGAAGCCGCCGGCCATTGAGCCAATGGTGCTCCATCTCGTCACGACCAAGCACGTGCTTGCCCGACCCAATGGAATCGTCCGGCGGCCCATAGTTGGCAAAGACTGCGCCGTCATCAGTGGTGAGCATTGCAGAGACGACATCGGGAGAGCGGTTCAGGCCCTGCAACGTGGCCGCGGCGCTCGCGGGATCGTCGAAGGTAAGCGCGGAGACGCTGTTGGCGCCGATGATCTGGGCCTCGGCGCGAAGATTGTTGATCAGGCTCTGGCGGAAGGAGAGCATGTCATACGAAAAGAACGCCAGCACCGCAAGGATGAGCACAGAACCGCTCACGATCAGATTCATGCGCGTAATTCGGCCGGAGATGGTCTGCGCATTGTGCGGCGACGTCATTGCGCGCCTCCTTCCGGCGTTCGACCCTTCACGCTCATAGCTACTTTGAGTAGCTCCGAACTCATGGTGAGGCGGACGTGATTAACGGCATCGAGGTTGACAGAAAACCGCACACGCTTTTCGACAAGCTGAAACTGAATCATGCCGCCGCGAGCAAGAAAGTTTGGCAGATCGCTGACGGTGAGCGTGGGTTTGTCGGCGACGGCCTTCAGCAACTCATCGGCGTGCACGCGCTGTGTGGCGTCGATGAAGAGAATGGCGCAACCGCGCTCATCGTCCGCGCGCGACACACGGCGCACGGCGAGCGCGCGGCCGCTGATGTTTTCGTTTGCGACGACCTTCTCCAGACCCGCGCTGAATGACGGTGAGCCCGCGACGCAGATACTCATCGGCCCCTGATCGGCTCCGGAAGGCCAGCGGACAAATTTTCCGAAGTCGAAGAGGTAGACCGCTTCGACATCCGACTGAGAGGGCTGTGAGACGGCAGACGCGTCTGCTGCCGCAGCAAACACGCTGAGCGAGAGACATGTGATCGCCGGGATTGACCGGATACGTGAGACGAGATGTGATAGCGCGATGAGCATCTACCACATCCAGTTGACGGTGCCGAAGAAGTTGCGCCGGATGCCAACAGCGTTCGAGTTGTTGCCCGTGAACTCCTGGTGATGCGGCTGTAAAAGGTTGCGGCCGGTGGCGGAGAGCGCGATGTGCTCCTTGAGGTGATAGATGACGTTGAAGTCGGCCGTGTTGTAAAGCGGGATACTCAGCGCGGGCAGCGCGCTGACAAAGCGATAGTCCGGGATGAACTCCACATTGTGCGGGAACGACAGGATGGCCTGAACGGACGCTTGGTGCTCAGGACTGGATCCCTCATAATTCGCCGCATAGCTTGCCTGATTGAAGCCGGGCTTGGAGTGCAGGTCGATGCTCAGGTACGAGTAGCTGCCGCGCAGATCGATCCACTTGGCGGGCTTCCAGTCCGGGCGCGACCTCGACACCGTTCGAGACGCCGCGGAGGCCATTGTCGAACTGCTCGGTGAGCAGCAGGTGAGGATAGGGCACGGTAGGAGCGCTTACGGCAAGGGCACGGTAGCTCTCAACATCGTCGTACTGATTATGGAACGCTGCGATATCAATGTAGAACTGCCTGGCCAGAAGTTGCCGATAGCCATACTCCCAACCGATCAGAACCTCAGGCTTGAAGTTGGGATTGCCTGCGATCTGCGCGAAGATCGGCTGATTGAATCCGGGAAGGTAGCCGATAACGCTGACGTCACGATCGACGCGTCCCGGGGTACGCAGTGCGCGTGAGACTGCACCCCATAACGTGACGTGCTGCTTCGGCGTCCACAGGAGGCGAGCCGTAGGCTGCCATCCCCAGCCGCTGTAGTTATTGTTTTCGAGCTTCGTGCCCGCGGTGAAGGTGAGCTTATTGGGCACGATCTGGATCGCATCCTGCGCGAACAGGCTGTAGACGTAGTTGTTGATTTGGTGAGGCAGGAAGTCGACGGTGGGCACTACCTGCGTGATGTTGCTGGGACTCTCGCGCAGGCCGCCACCAACGATGATGTTGTTTCTCTTTACCGTGGCGAGGTTGTAGATGAAGTCGAGGTCGAAGGTGTTGCGTGTCTCCGTGAACTGCGAGGTATTGCGATCGGTGCGGTCGAAGTAGGCCTGCAGGTAGAAGCTGGAACCCCCGGCGAGCTGCCGGTCCCAGCGCACCACGAAGTCTCCCCCGGAAACGAGCTGTTCGCCATCAACGCTGAGCTGCGCGGGCGGAGTGTACTGACCGATAGCAGCCTGGTTACCGCTCACGCCGCCGTAGATCATGAAGTTCGCGCTGAGATTGTCCTTCGCGGTGGGCTGCCAATCGAGACGAAAGCCGCCGCGCTCCTGATGCCAACTGTCATAGGGATCGCCGCCGGGGTTGAGCTCCGGGCCGCGATTGAAGCCCTTGGCAAAGAGGCGGAACTGCAGATTGGGCTTCGGACTTGCGCCCCAGCGCACCTGCCCGGTGAAGCGGTCGACAGGACCGCCGGCATCGAGATTCACCATGCCGCCCTGGGTGTCGCGGGCTTTCTTCGTGATGATGTTGATGACGCCGTTGACCGCGTTCGCTCCCCAGATCGTGCCTCCGGGACCTCGGATAACTTCGATGCGGTCGATGTCCGAGAGCACGAGGTCCTGCACGTCCCAGTAGACGCCTTCAAAAAGAGGAGTGTAGACGCTGCGTCCATCGATCAGGACGAGCAGGCCGCTGGAGAACTGACTGTTGAAGCCGCGGACACCGACGGCCCACTGGTCGCTCTGCTCGCGGGCGACATTGACACCGGGAATGAGCCGGAGAAGTTCGGGGATGGTGGTGGCGCCGGAGTGGCGGATGTCATCCTGCGTGAGCACAGCAATGGCAGCGGGAGTTTGCCACAGCTCTTCGGGCTCTTTGGAGGCTGTAGTGACTTCGACGTCTCCGAGCTGCGCGAGGGAAAGTTGTTTGAGCTGCTGGTCGGCGCCGGGCTGTGGCTGATACAGCGATGATGCGACGGCAGGGACACTGATGAGAGCGCCCACGAGCGCCAACGAGAGGCCGCATGCCACGAGCCGGGCGTTCCGTCTCACGTACGTCACCTCAGGCCGCTCCTTTGCGCAAGGCTTCCGTCGAGTCCCGCTATGCCGCATTCCTCAGCCTCTCCGAAAGCGTCTCTACGAGCCGCGCGGGATCACCCTTGCGTATGAAGCCATCGACGAAGGGGGCGATGTCGTCGGGCATCATCATGGCGTCGGACAGCACGAGGATCGGCGCGGTCTTGTATTGTTCACGTGACAGCTTCGCGACATCTATAGCAGTCAACCTTCCGTTGAGGTGATAGTCGAGAAGCACCAGATCGATCTCCACGTTCGGGAGATCCAGGGCATCGAAGGTGACGAGAGCCGAGGCCGATTTGAAGCCAGCCGATTGAATGATCCAACCGTAGATGCGCAGATGAGATGGATCATCATCGATGATGAGGACGGAAGGTATCTTCATGGATTGAATTCCGGTTTACGCTGGAGTGGCGGCCTCAACAGCCCCTCTCAATATAAGAGGATTTGACGGCTCTATCTCTGCGCGCAAACATGATGCCCTGTCGATGCGAATTTTTACGGCAAGGTTGCTTCAGCAAGATTTTATACAACTGGACACTGAAGTTCAGATGCTGGTATCAGGGAAGGTGAATGTAGCGATGCAAGCCACTATGTCCTCTCTCATCGACGGCGCCGCTCAAGGTGGAACGGGTGTTCGCTTTCGCGCCATTGATCCATCTACCGGAAGAGCGCTGGACCCGGAGTTCATCTCTGCGGGACAACAGGATGTTGATCGTGCATCCGACCTTGCCGCGGCTGCAGCACCGCAGGTTGCGGCCATCAGCCTCCGGGAACGCGCGCACTTTCTACGGACGATTGCGGACGAACTCACCGCAGACGGTGCGGCCATCATCGAGCGCGCGCAACTTGAGACCGGCCTGCCACGCCCTCGGCTGGAAGGCGAACTCGCACGCACAACAGGCGCAACTGCGTTTGTTTGCGGATGTCGTGGAAGAGGGCTCTTGGATCGATGCGCGCATCGACGAGGCGTTGCCGGACCGAAAACCCCTGCCGCGGCCGGATGTCCGCTCGATGCTGAGACCGTTGGGTCCGGTAGCGGTGTTTGGCGCAAGTAACTTTCCGCTTGCGTTTTCGGTCGCAGGCGGCGATACAGCATCGGCGCTCGCAGCAGGCAATCCGGTAGTCGTGAAGGCGCACCCTGCGCATCCGGGAACGAGCGAACTTGCGGGACGAGCGATTCTGCGCGCGGCGGCGAAGTGTAATCTGCCGACTGGCGTCTTTGCGCTGCTGTTCGATCACAATATCGAGGTGGGCACCGCGCTGGTACAGCATCCGGCGATCCAGGCTGTGGCCTTTACGGGATCTCCGGGCGGCGGACAGGCGTTGATGCGTCTTGCCGCGGCACGCCCGCAGCCGATTCCCTGCTACGCGGAGATGGGCAGCACGAATCCGTTGTTCATTCTGCGGGGCGCGCTGAGAGAGCGTGGTACGGACCTGGCAAAGGGTCTGCAGACTTCGTTCACACTGGGTTCGGGGCAGTTCTGCACGAAGCCGGGCCTTGTCTTTGTTCCGAAGCAAGAGGCCGGCGAGTTTCTCGATGCTCTGCGTACCGGCGTGACTGCGCTCGGCGCGCATGGGATGCTGACGCCGTCGATCGCAGAGCGGTATAACTCGGCCGTTGCGGAGCGGCGAGCAGCGGAAGCAGGCCGAGTGGGTTGCGGGATTTGAGGGCGAGACAGCAGGTGAAGCGGCAACCGGGCGGCTCCGCCGTCTTCAGTGTTCCGCTCGCAGACTTCGCAGCGAATCAGGAGCTCGAGGAGGAGATCTTTGGACCGACGACGTTGCTGATTCATTACGGAGAACTGCGCGAACTCATTGATGTTGCGAACGCGTCTGCATGGACACCTGACAGCGACGATTCACGGGACCGACGACGATCTGCGCGAGGCGGGTGAACTTGTGAGTGTGCTGGAGACAAAGGTTGGCCGGCTGCTGTTCAACGGCTACCCGACGGGTGTCGAGGTCTGTCACGCGATGGTTCATGGAGGACCGTTTCCCGCGACGTCGGACAGCCGTACTACGTCGGTGGGCACGCGCGCCATTGTGCGATTCGCGAGACCCGTCTGCTATCAGGACTTTCCGGATACGTCATTGCCGATGGAGTTACGTCGCGGCAATCCGCTCGGCGTTCAGCGCATGGTGAACGGGAAATTCACGCGCGAGTAGAAGAATCAGGTGACGTGATTCTCCAGCGTACCGATGCCGTCGATGGAAATGCGGATAAGGTCGCTATGGGCGAGCGTGAACTCGTCGCCCGGAACGATGCCTGTACCGGTCATGAGATAGGCGCCATCCGGAAAGCTGTTATCGCGAAAGAGCCAGCTCGCGAGCTCCTTCGGGTCGCGTTTCAGCTCTGCAAGAGTGGTGTTTCCCTGGAATGCGGTCGTCCGTCGCGCACGATCTGGATCTGGATCGCGGTCGTTTTTGGTAGCGGCTCATTGCTGAGAAGGACGCAAGGGCCTAGCGCGCAGCTTCCGTTGTAGACCTTGGCCTGCGGAAGGTAGAGCGGGTTCTCGCCCTCGATGTCGCGTGAGCTCATGTCATTGCCGATGGTGTAGCCGATAATGTCGCCGCGAGGATTGAGCAGTAAAGTTAGCTCGGGTTCGGGAACTGACCATGTTGCGTCGGTACGGACGCGCACGTTCGCGCCAGTGCCGACAACGCGACGCGCTGTGGCCTTGAAGAAGAGTTCCGGACGCACGGCTGAATAGACGCGATCGTAGAAGCTGCCGCCGCCCGCGTCCTTGGACTCCTCCATGCGGGCGCTTCGACTACGGAAGTAGGTGACCCCAGCAGCCCACACCTCCTGCGAACCGATAGGCGCGAGGAGTTCGTTTGGATCGGGCGCGGCGACAGGCGCCGACTTGAGACTTTCCTCCGCGAGCGATTGCGGCGTCGTCGCTGCGCACAAGGTCATCGAAGTGGGCATTCGCCAGGTGGCATCGGCCCTGTTGCTCGACGATCAGGCCACGTGTTGTGTTGTAAATCTTCATCTCTGTTTTCTCTCTGTGCTCATGCCACGAGCGAGCTGGTCAACAATGGCGTTGGGATCGTAGACGCATCCGCCCCACACACCTCCGCTGGCCTGTACGAGTGCCGCCCAGAGGCGAGTATCTTCCGGCAGAGACGGGTGAGGAGCGATGTCAGCGCGCGGCTCACGCGCGACGAGTCGATGGGCGCCTTCGTCTGCGCTGAAGCGTTCCGTGCCTTCTCCGATGAGATTGACTGTGCCGTGCAGCGCGTTGCGATCGACGAAGATCTCGATCCAGTCGCCCTCGCGCACGCGGCCGATTGGGCCGCCGGCAAGTGCCTCCGGCGAGATATGGCCGATGCATGCGCCCGTGGAGACTCCACTGAAACGCGCGTCGGTAAGCACCGCAACATGCTTGCAGAATGGGAGGGCTTTCAGCGCAGAGGTGATCTGATAGATCTCCTGCATTCCGGCGCCCATCGGGCCTCCGCAGATGAGCACGAGCACGTCGCCATGACCGATCTCGCCGCGCTTAATCGCCGCAATGGCAGCGGCCTCGGTAACGAAGACCTTTGCAGGGCCTTCGTGGCGATAGGAGTTGTTGGCATCAAGAAGCGACGGATCGATCGAAGTGCTCTTGATGACGCTACCTTCCGGCGCCAGGTTACCGACGGGAAAACAAACGGTTGAGGTAAGGCCGCGTGAGCGTGCGCGGTCCGGCGAGAGAATCACCTCGTCAGCGTTGACACCGTCAACATCGCGGAGTCGCTGCTTCAATGCGCGACGCCGATCACTCTGTTCCCACCAGTCCAGGCTGTGCGCGAGCGTATCGCCGGTCGCGGTCAGCACGCTGGTATCGAGCAGCCCGGCGCGGCGCAGATGCAGCATCACTTCCGGGACAGCGCCGGCGAGAAAGACCTGCACAGTAGCGAAGTTGCGCGGCCCGTTGGGCAATGCGTCTACGATGCGCGGCACCTCGCGATTCGCACTCTCCCAGTCGGCGCGCGTGGGACGGCGCAGACCCGCCGCGTGCGCGATGGCGGGAACATGCAGCAGAAGATTCGTTGAACCGCCGAAAGCCGCGTGCAGGATCATCGCGTTGCGGATGGCGGCGTCGGTGACAATGTCGCGTGCGCCGATTCCAAGCTGTGCGAGCCGCAGCAGAGCACGTGCCGAGCGCGCAGCGGCTTCCTGCCAGAGCGGTTGACCAGACGGTGCAAGCGCGGTGTGCGGCAATGAAAGGCCTAGCGCTTCGCCGACGACCTGAGAGGTCGCAGCGGTGCCGAGAAACTGGCAGCCGCCTCCGGGACTCGCACAGGCACGGCAACCAACCTCCGCGGCGTACTCCTGCGAGATCTCTCCCTGCGCAAAGCGTGCGCCAATTGTTTGCACGCGGCCCGCGTCTTCCCCTTCATCAGGCAGCAGTGTTACTCCGCCCGGAATAAGAACGCTGGGCAGTGGGCCGCTGGATGCGAGCGCCATCATCATCGCAGGCAGACCCTTGTCGCAGGTAGCAATCCCAAGCACACCGCGGCGCTCCGGCAGCGAACGCATGAGGCGGCGCAAAACCATGGCTGCGTCGTTGCGGTAAGGAAGCGAGTCGAGCATGCCCGCCGTGCCCTGCGTGCGTCCGTCGCAAGGATCGGTGCAGGCACCGGCGAATGGTATTGCCCGCAGACGGCGGAGTTCTCGCGCGGCTTCCGCGACCAGCAGGCCGACCTCCCAGTGGCCGGTATGGAAGCCGAGCGCGATGGGTGTGCCGTCGGCGGCGCGCAAGCCGCCGTGCGTGCTGAGGATCAGGAACTCGGGATCCAGTAGCCGCGCTGGCTCCCACCCCATGCCCGCATCCTGCGACAGACCGAAGAGATTTCCGGAGGGCTCGCTGAGCAGCATCTCCGGCGTGATGGGCAGCATGCCCTCAGGACCTTTGGCGTGCGTGCGAACTTCGGCGAAGAGCGACGGATCGCTCTCGAGCACGTCCTGCAGTGGCAGCGATTCAGGCATGCGCTGGCTCCTTCAACGGGTCCGCCGCGGGCGGTTTCGGCAGCCAGATCGATCAGCAGCGCTGAAAGCACCAGAAAAATCGACATCAGCAGATATCCTGGCCGCTCGCTGCCTGTAACTGCACGCAGGAGTCCCACTAGATAGCTACCGGCAAATCCTCCCAATGCGCCCGCGCTGTTGACCAGCGCCATCACCTCACCGACGCGTCCCTGTGGAATCCGTTCCGGCATGATGGCAAAGAACGGACCATATGGCGCATACATTCCTCCGCCCGCAACAAGCAGGCAGAGATACGCCCACAAGAATCCATGCGGTTCCAGGAGAAATGATCCCATCATGGCGACGCCTGACAGCAGCAGGAAAGGCCACACCATCTGGGCACGGCGCCCGGTGCGATCCGAGATCTGCGACACAATAAACATCAGCGTAATCGCCACCAGATATGGCGCCGCCGACGCGAGTCCGGTCCGGCCCATGGTGAGTGACGCTCCCTGACGAACGATGGTCGGCAGCCAGAGCACGAATCCGTAGACGCCTACACTCCAACAGAAGTACTGAACAGAGAGGACGATCACATCTTTGCGAAGTAATGCGGCGCGCAGCGTCTGCGTCGTCTGGTGTGCAGAGGTCGGCAGATCGCGTTGTTCGGCCGCGAGCCGCGCGCTGATTTGCCCCGCTTCGTCGGCGGGCATCCAGCGCGCGTCTGTCGGATGTTCGCGGACGAAAAGCATCCAGATAACAGCCCATACGATAGACGGCAAACCTTCGAGGATAAAGGTGCGTTGCCACCCGAAGCGCTCGATGAGGAACCCCGTGATCGCCGACATCCAGAGCACAGTCACGGGATTGCCGAGCATCAACAGCGTGTTGGCGCGCGAGCGGTCCGCACGTGTGAACCATCTCGTGAGAATCAAGAGCAGCGCGGGGAAAATGATGCTCTCTGCCACACCGAGCAGAAATCGGTCGATGGAAAGAAGCCAGAACTGCCGCAGGATACCAGTAAGTGCAGCGAGCGCGCCCCACACGACCAGCGCTATCGCAACGAGGCGCGTACAGCTGAACCTGCGCGCAGCAACGATTCCCGGCACCTGGAAGAAGAAATAGCCAAGAAAGAAAAGCGCGCTGAGGAGCGAGTTCTTGGTGCCTGTAATCCCAAGCGTCTTCGCCATACCCGCGGCGGCGCCAAAGCCGTAGTTTGCCCGGTCGAGGTACGCCAGGCTGTACGTGATGAAGACGGCCAGCAGCAGCCAGCGGCGACGCCCCCAATGCGTGGCCTGAAGTGGCGGCGCGGGCGCCGGGCCCGAGTCGCTCGTCGCGACATCACGAGTTCGAAGGGCGGCACTCACGCAAAGGAAGTATACGCAGAGCATGACTTCCCCGCCTCGTACGAATTTCATCGCGGTGTACTGCGAATGCTGAGGTAGTGTAATGAGTACACCTTGACATCGTTCACGCCACCCACGGTTGACCGCCACGCGATGCGTGATGAGACGCGAAAGGGACTGCGCCCACGATGAGCGTGACGAGGCGGGATTTTCTTCTAAGGGTTGGCCAGGCCGGCGGTTATAGCGCCACGTTTCTCGCCATGCAGGGGTTGGGACTCATGCAACCCAGCCGCGCGGTTGCTGCGCCGCTCGCTGCGCCAACTTCTGGCAAAGGCGTGCGCGTGGTGGTGCTGGGCGCCGGAATCGCTGGCCTCGTCGCGGCGTATGAACTTCGCGCTTTGGGCTATGACTGCACACTGCTCGAGGCGCGTGGACGTCCCGGCGGCCGCAACTGGACGGTGCGCAACGGCGATACTGTCGAGTTCACCGATGGAACGAAGCAACGCTGCGAGTGGGGCGAGGGGCATTACCAGAACTTTGGCCCGGCACGTCTACCGTCAATTCATCCGACCATGCTCGGTTACTGCCGCAAGCTCGGCGTGGAGATGCAGGTCGAGGTCAACATGAGCCGTTCCGCGTTCTTGCAGAATGACGACGCCAACGGCGGCAAGCCGATTGTGATGCGGCAAGCTGAGAACGACACTCGTGGCTATGTGAGCGAGCTACTGGCGAAATGCGTGCAACAGGGCGCGCTGGACCAGGAGATCTCGAGCGAAGACCGCGATCGCATGCTCTCGTTCCTGCGCATCTACGGCCCGCTTGATGACGCCGGCAAGTATGACGGCAGCGACCGTGCAGGCTATCTGCGTCCGCCTTCGGTCGAAGACTCCGGTGTGCTGAGCCAGCCGATCGATCTCCACACGTTGCTCTCGGAAGACTTCTGGCAAGGCATGTTGTTCGACGAGGCATTCGATATGCAGGCAACGATGTTTCAGCCTGTCGGCGGCATGGACCGCATCGCGTACGCCTTCGCGAAGTCACTGGGCAATATCGCTAGGTTCAATGCTCCGGTCACAGAGATCCGCAAGACGATCTCCGGGGTTCGCGTCGGTTATGTGCACAATGGGACACCCGCAAGCGTTGAGGCGGACTACTGCATCTGCACGCTACCGCTCGTCATCCTGCGGAAGATTCCGAACGACCTGAGCGCACCGTACAGAAAGGTCGTCGACGAGTGCGCCTACTCCGCCGCATTCAAAATTGCGTGGGAGAGCCGGCGCTTCTGGGAGCAGGATTACAACATCTACGGTGGGCTGGAGTTCTGCAGTGTTGGCCTGAGTCCGATCTGGCTGCCGTCGGCAGGGATGTTCAGTGAACGCGGCGTGCTGGTGAGCGGTTATGGCTTCGATACGACTCCCGACTTCGCGAGGCTCAGCCTGCCCGACAAGCTGGCTGAGAGCCGCAAGTCGGTCGAGCGGTTACATCCGGGGCACGGTAAGGAGTTGGAGAAGCCGTTGTATGTGAACTGGGGAATGATTCCATACAACGAGGGCGCGTGGATCAACAGCTATGGTCCGATGCAGGATCAATGGGCGAATGATAAACCTGCACGGCCTGGATCGCGCCGACATCCGTTCAATCTGGCTGGCTATCAGACGCTGCTTCAGCCGGACGGCCCCATCTATTTTGCGGGCGACCACGTCAGCCATATTGTGGGGTGGCAGGAAGGCGCAGCAATCAGTAGCCTGCGCGCGGTACAGCAGATTGCTGACCGAGTGAAGGCCGCCCGGTTGGCGCACCAGTCACCGGCGAACGCGTAAGCGCTAGCCTTTGATGAAGCGCGGAGGACGAACTCCGTCCGCCATTGCGGTTTGCGAATGCGTGGTTGCTTCGGTGCCCGGCGCGGCATCCATCACCTGCTTGAATGCGATGCGGAACTTCGCCATCTCGTCGGGCGTTCCGACCGTGATGCGTACGGCGTTCGGCCAGATGGGCCATGTGCGCCCGATATAGATCTTCTTCTCTTGCATCGCAGCCATTACCGAGCGTCCGCTGCGGCCCGTGTCGATCATGAAGCAGTTCGATTGCGGCTCGCCGATGACTTTATAACCGTTTTGCTTGAGCCATCCGATATTTTCGTTGCGAAGATCCGTCATCGTCTTCTTACGCGCCGGTACGAGATTCGCGTCGAGCAGCGAGGCGTTTGCGGCGCCGGAACCCGTCACAGGCATCGGATTCTCACCGTAGCGCGAGAGCTGCTGAAGCAGATCCGGGCGCGCCAGCGCGAAGCCGCAGCGAAGTCCGGCCATGCCGTAGATCTTCGAGAATGTCCGCAGCACGATGACGTCCTTGCCGGCGGCAACCAGATCGATAACATCGGGCGCGTCGGAGAAGTGAATGTAGGCCTCATCAATCAGCAGCACTGACCCCTTCGGCTTGTTCTCGAGCGCCCAGACGATGTCCTGTTTGCTGGTGAGCGTGCCGGTCGGGTTGTTCGGATTGCAGATGTACAGCACGCCGGCGTTCGGATCCGCGGCAACCATCGCCTTGACATCGTGCGCGTGATCCGCGGTCAGAGGCACCTTGTGAATCTTCGCTCCGGCCGCCGTCGCCGCAACCATTCCGGCCTCATACGACGGGTCCGCGACCACGAAGCTGCGCGTAGGCGAGGTGAACGCGAGTACGGTGTAGTGCAGCGGCTCCGACGAGCCGGCGTAGACGGAGATGTAGTCCTCGCTGAGGTGATGCTGTGAGGCGAATGTCTTGATGAGCTTATCGGTCTCGCCGTACAGGTCGTAGCGGCCCCCAGTCGGCGTCAGCCGCGCAATGGCGTCGCGTGCTGCCTGACATGGCCCCATTGGATTCTCGTTTGCGTTGATCAGCACGGCATCAGCCGGCGGAGCGAGATAGAAGTCGTGGCGTCCGTTTGCCGCGGCAGGCTTCATCGCTGCCTGCGCGGCGCGGGCGAAGTGCGCCTCGGTGAGCACCGGCGTCGCGGCGGCGAGAGCGGCATACCGGAGGAAGTTGCGGCGGCTGGTGGTCGAAGTTGCAGAGTGCTCGGAGTGCTGTCCCATGAGAAGCTCCTCTCTTGCGATCCCTGTCAAAGGTGTTGCTCTGATGCCGAACGAGCGGCTGGCGAGGGAATTGGTGAGATGACTCTATCGCAAAATCCGCTCTGGGTGCAGATTTTACGCCTCGACTTGCTGCTGCGTTAAGCCGGTTGTGAAAAGTGCCGCCCCGCGGGCGGCACTCAGACTCGTTCAAATCACCTTATGGGAAGAAATTCAGCGGGCCGTCTCGTCCGTCTCAGCCGCGGCGGCGTTTGCGGCGAAGTGGTGGCGGACGTCAGCCCCGCTGACCCAGAAGATCACGTCTTCTGCGATGTTGGTCGCGTGGTCGCCGACACGCTCGAGATTGCGCGAAATGACCAGCGCATTCAGCGCATCGGAGGTGCGTTCCGGGTGCTCCTGGATCATCGCGCCGAGGGTACGGAATGCGTCGCGGTTGAGTTCATCGACCTGGTCATCGAGCAGCAGAACGCCTTGAGCCATCTCTGTGTCCGCCTCGATGAACGACTGGAGCGCCTTGCGAATCATCGCGGTAGAGAGCTGCGCAAGCTTGGGGATGTCGACCTGCAGATCGTTCGCGGCGGCACCGAGATCCTTCACGCGGTTCGCAATGTTGACCGCCTGATCGCCCACGCGCTCGAGATCCGCATTGATGCGAATGACCGCAAGAATAAAGCGCAGATCGACAGCCATAGGCTGCTCCATCGCGAGCAGATCGAGCGCGAGCTGATCGATCTCGTGCTCCATGCGATTGATCGCCGGCTCCGAAAGCGAGACTAATTCGCAGAGATCCATGTCGCGCGAGGAGTATGCCTCGGTGGCACGTTGAATCGCCTGCTCCACAAGGCCTGCCATTACAAGCAGGCGCTCCTTCAATTCATCGAGCTTCTGTTGGAATTTAATACGCATCAGCCAAACCTCCCCGTGATGTAATCCTCCGTCCGCTTGTCGGAAGGGTTGGTGAAAAGCTTGTCGGTCGCATCGAACTCGACCAGCCGGCCCGTAAGGAAGAACCCTGTACGTTCTGCGACGCGCGCTGCCTGCTGCATGTTGTGCGTCACGATGACGATGGTGTACTGGCTCTTCAGCTCGAAGATCAGATCCTCAATTTTAGCGGTCGAAACGGGGTCGAGCGCGCTCGCGGGCTCGTCCATCAGCAGCACCTCAGGATCCACAGCCAGAGCGCGCGCGATGCAGAGGCGCTGCTGCTGGCCGCCGGAGAGGCTGGCGCCGGATTTCTTCTTCAGATCGTCCTTCACCTCATCCCAAAGGGCGGCCTGCTTCAGCGAGCGTTCGACGACCTCATCCAGCACGCGACGTTTGCGGTAGCCGTTCAGCTTCAGCCCGCTGGCAACGTTGTCGTAGATCGTCATCGACGGAAACGGGTTCGGCCGCTGAAAAACCATGCCCACGCGACGACGAATTTCGACCGGCGTTGCATCGTGGTAAATGTCGACGCCGCCCATCTGCACGGAACCTTCAGCGCGAGCGATCGGATTGGTCTCGTGCATGCGATTGAGGCAACGCACGAACGTCGACTTGCCGCAGCCCGACGGCCCAATCAGCGCAGTGCACTGGTTCGCCCGGATGTGCAGCGTCACATCCTTCAGCGTGTGAACCTGGCCGTACCAGGCGTTTAGATTTTCGACGCGAATGTCGACACCCACCCTAATGTCCTCCCTTAATCGTGCCGCGATTCGCGTACAGTCGCACCAACGTCACCGAAACCATAATCAAAGCAATCAGCACCAGCGCTCCGGCCCATGCCAGGCGGTGCCACTCATCGTACGGCGACAGCGCATAGACGTAGATTTGCAGGGGCAGGGCGGCCATGGGCTGCGTCACGTTGAAGTTCCAGAAGTTATTGCCGAAGGCGGTGAACAGCAGCGGCGCGGTCTCGCCCGCGACGCGCGCAAACGCCAGCATGCAGCCTGTGATGATGCCCGGCGTTGCCGTCCGCAGACTCACCGACAGAATGGTGCGCCACTTCGGGATGCCCAGGCCCAGCGCAGCCTCGCGGAGTGCATGCGGAACGGTTGCCAGCATCTCCTCGGTGGTGCGCGTGATCGTCGGCACCATCATGATGGCGAGCGCCACGCCTCCGGCCAGTGCCGAGAACTTGTAGTGCACGACGATGAGCCCGTACGCTGCGATGCCCATTACGATCGACGGAACTCCGTTCAGCACATCCGCGGTGAAGCGGATGACATTGCCGAGCAATCCGCCCCGGCCGTACTCGGCAAGATAGACTCCTCCGGCAATTCCCAGCGGTATACCCATCACGCTCGCGATGGCCAGGATAATTCCGGATCCAACGATCGAGTTCGCCATACCACCGCCCGGCTCACCCACCGGTGCCGGGATCTTCGTGAAGAACGCCCAATTGAGCGAACTGGTGCCCTTGTACAGGAGGTAAGCGAGGATGGCCACCAGTGGAACCAGCACGACGACAGTGCTGAGCACAGCCAATCCCGTGACCAGATGGTTTGTGAGTGAGCGACGCAGGCGGATAGCGAGTTCCATCTGTCGAGAGCGTTCTGGAAGTGCGCTGATCATGCCGTCCTCGCTGAGTTGCCGCGCGTCACTGCCCACACAAGAATTCGTGCAATCGCGTTCACCACAATCGTCACCAGGAAGAGTGCGAGGCCGATCTCGATGAGTGCACTCACATACAGATCGCCCGTGGCCTCCGTGAATTCATTCGCGATGACGCTGGCCAGTGTGTATGCCGGGTTGAAGAGATTCTTGACGATGTCAGGATGATTGCCGATCACCATCGTGACGGCGATCGTCTCACCCAGTGCGCGGCCAAGGCCCAGGATGATCGCGCCCACAATGCCGATCCTGGCGTTCCGCAAAACGCCAATGCGCAGCATCTCCCAGCGCGTTGCTCCGAGTGCAAGCGCTGCTTCGCGCTGATGGATCGGAACTGCCTTCATTACGTCGCGGCTGATCGAGGAGATGATCGGGAAGATCATGATCGCGAGCACCACGCTCGCAGTCAGCATGCCGACCCCAAAGTTGGGCTCGGCAAAGAGTCCGGTCCATCCAAACCACTTTTCGAGCACGGGGCCGACGTTATCGCGCATGATCGGCACCAGGACCACGAGAGCCCACAGGCCGTAGACGACGCTGGGAATTGCTGCCAGCAACTCGGTAAGAAAAGAGATCGGGCCACGCAGGACCGGCGGGCATATGTCCAGCACGAAGATCGAAACCGCCAGCGACAGTGGAACGGCGATCAGCAGGGCGAGGAACGAGGAGACCAGCGTTCCATAGATGAACGGCAGCGCACCGAAGCTGCCGTTGACCGGATCCCACTCCGAGCTCCGAAAGAACTTCCAGCCGAAGGCATGCATCGAGAGCTGCGAGTCGTGGATGAGAACCCAGAGAATGAGCGCGACGATCACGAAGATGCTGAGCGCAGAGACCAGCATCAGGCCGCCGAACGTACCGTCAGCTGCCCGTCCGGAGCTGCGCTCGCGAAGAAATCGCCGAATCTCGGACGGTTCAGACGACAGGGGCGGCGCAGGCGGATCCTGCTGGGGTGCCTTCCCTGCAGGCTTAACCATCGGTGTCGGCAGGGTGACTGGGTTGGGTTGAGTCATAGCGTGCCCTTATGAGGGTAGGGGCGAAATGTGAAAGCACGGTAAATCGGTATAAGAGAAAAGCCGCCGGAGAGTTGTCTATCCGGCGGCTTTTCCATGACTTAGTGAATCTCGTTGATCGTCACGCGAACCTTGTCGGCTACGGCCTTCGGAAGCGAGGCGTAGCTCATGCTCGTCGCCTCCTGCTCGCCGTGATCGAGCATCCAGTGAAGGAAATCGACCATGACCTTGCTCTTGGCGGCGTCATCCCAGTGCTGCGGAATGAGCAGCCACGTGAATGACGAGATGGGATAGGCATCCGCGCCCGGTGCGTTGGTGATCGAGACACGGTAGTCGGCCGGCATGTTCTTGGCCGCACCCGCCGCTGCCGCCGTCACACCCTCGGTCGAAGCCTTCACGTACTTGCCCGACGCGTTCCGCACCAGGCCGAACGCCATATGGTTCTGCAGCGCATAAATCAGCTCCACATAGCCAAACGAGTACGGGCTGCTGCGCACCATTCCGGCGACGCCCTCATTGCCCTTCTGTCCGATGCCGAGGGGCCACTTCACCGAAGTGCCCTTGCCGACCTCCTGCTGGAAGGCTGGAACGACCTTGGAGAGGAAGTCCGTAAAGATATAGTTGGTGCCCGATCCATCCGAGCGATACACCGGCAGGATCTTATGGTCGGGCAACTTCACGCCCGGATTGTCGTGCTGGATGTTGCCATCGTTCCAGTTCGTGATCTTGCCGAGGTAGATGCCTGCAATGACCTCAGGCGCCAGATGCAAATCCTGGGTCACGCCAGGCAGGTTGTAGACCGGCACAACTGCGCCGAGCACCGTGGGAATGTGAATGATGTTCACTCCCTTGGCCTTGGCTTCCGCCAGCTGCTGATCCGACATCGGCCCGTCCGACGCGCCGAAGTCGACCGTCTTCTCGGAGACCTGGCGGATGCCGGCGCCCGATCCGACGGACTGATAGTTGATGTGCACGTTCGGGTGCTGCTGTGCGTACTCGCTGAACCAGCGCGAATAAATCGGGTTCGGGAAGGTCGCACCCGCGCCGTTGATGTTTTGCGCCCATGCGCCAGTCGCGAGTAACGCAATCGCGGTAGCAGTTGCAAGTTTCAATTTCACTTTGAATCCTCCGAGTTGGGCGACGCTTCATTGCGCCGCATCGAGTTCAAAACCTTGGCCTGTCTTACCTTAGGACGCCATCGCGCGGCGAAGCGTCAGCCGCGCCGCGCAATGCCGTTGCTAGGGGATGTAGTAACGCATCTGGAAGTGGACCATGGAGTCGCTGGTTGAAGGTGCAGCCGGAGTCGTCGTGCTGCCCACTCCGGACCACAGTCCGCGCTTCAGATAGCTGTAGGTAAGCGAATACTGCAGCTTTCCGTACTTGGGATCGTTCACCGGACGCCACGCGAAACCGAACATCGGCTCCTGAATATAGCGGGTGGGCGAGTTGCAGGTGCTGGCGCCGAGCGTTCCGGTGAAGCCGCCGTTGCCGATGGTAGACGACGGAGGCAACGGGGCACTGTTGCATCCGCCGTTGTTCAGATTCGGCGGACCGTACCCGACGAGCGAACCGACCGGGCTGGTGTAGACCGTGCGTTGCGCGTACTCGCCACCGTAGTAGCCGAAGATGTCGAAGTTCTTGTTGACGTGCCCTTCGAGACTGAGAAGGCCGTGGTAATCGCGAATGGGCTCAAGCGTCTCGTCGGGCCGCAGCGTGACATCCGAGAGCTGAGCAGAGCCATAACGGCCGGTCCCCTGGCCACCCATCGCCTGCACGGAGATCTCGGCGTACTTGCCGGCATAGGCACGAACGCTTCCGAAGATGCCGCCGCCTGCCGAGGTGTGCTGCTGGTAGTTCTGGTTATAGGTAAAGGTCGGCGCCGAGGCCGTTCCTCCCCACGTAACGGGATAGTAGTAGTCGCGCATCCAGCGGCCGAGTCCGCCGAGCTCGAAGTGGAACTTCGGCAGATCGTACGCCGCCTTGATGATCAGGTCCGGAGCAGTATTGTTTGCGTACGCTGTGATGTTGCTCGTCGTCACCGACGTCACGCAGGTCGTGGTGGCGGTAGGCGTTGTGCAGGTCGTCGTCGTCGAACCCGCCGAACTTGCAGCCGAGTTGTACAGACCGCCGTTCTGGCCGAGGCCTCCAAAGAAATACTGGTTCGGGTTCGTTCCGTTCGCCGTGAAGTTCGTGATCTGTGCCTGCTCCAGCGAGAGCGCCGCGGTCAGCCCATGAGTCTCATCCTTGCCAAAGTGCTGCTGGATGCGGAGGCCCGGCTGACGCTCCCAGCTATAGCCGACGAGGTATTGCGAGTCGATCGTCATCGGCAGAACCTCCGTGCGAACGTCCGTTCCGCGACGGTTCTCTGTAACCAGCGACCACGTCTGACCGCCAGTCACGGCAAGACCGCTTTGGAACGCCGCTCGTGCCCAGATCTGGCGCACGCGCATCACGTAGCTGTTCGACTGATTATTGTTTGACGTCGTACCGGTACCAAGGAAGTCCATCTCGGCGTAGCCCGTCAATTTCGTCTTGTTCGGATGTGCTTCGAACAGCGCACCGAGACGGCTCTGACGTGCGGTGAAGTTCAGCTCGCTCGCCTGGTATTCGTTCGCGCTCGGGAAGGGGATGTTGTTGAACGGCGTGTTGATGTCCGAGTTCAGCGTGTGCTGACGCCACACACCTTCAAACGCGAAGAACGCAACCGGTGTAATGTTCAAGCCCTTGTAGTGAAACGTCAGCGGGTTCTCGATCTCGCTCTTGATGGCAGCCTGGTTGTTGACGACGGTCTCCTGCAGACCTGCATTCGCCGTCTTCATGTCCGTCACGCTGCTCTCGAGCGCTTGCTGCTTGGTGCTGGTTTCAGTTGCTGCCTGCTGCGCCTGGTTGGCTGCCGTCGTCGCAGTTTCAGCCTGACTCTGCGCTGTCGATGCCGCCTGCTGCGCCTGACTGACCTGCTGATCCCTTCCAGAAAGCTGCTGCTTCAAGGCATCGATCTCGTCCTGCTGCGCCTTCATCTGCTCACGGAGCTCACGCAGCTCAGTCTCGATCGGGCTCTCCTTGCGCGCTTTCGTCTTCTTTGTTGTTTGCCTGGTTGCCTGGGTAGAGGTTTGAGCCGGGGCGTACCCCACAAGAAGCGTTGCAACGAGCAACGCTATCCACAATCTGGCTGATCTCATGAATCCCCTGATGGACACGGCTAAGGTATGCGCAGGGCAGAGCTGCCGAGCAACAGAGCCGGCGCTTCCCTTGCTCAAGGTGTCCTGTGACTATCATGCTCGCAAGCCGACGTAAATAAATGGGTAATGGAATGTAAGCGGAGTGTAAAAACTGATGGCTCGTAAATTTTTCTTATCAGCGTCGCTGAGCCGCAGCCAGGGAAATTGCGTCTACCGCTACTTAACTAACGGCAAAGACACGGCCTCAGGCTGCGGCAACAGACCTCCGCTGACTTGCGTGGGCAGCGTGAAATAAAAGCTGCTGCCATGCCCCAGCTCGCTCTCCACCCAGATGCGGCCACGCTGCGACTCCACCAGGTGTTTCGCAATTGCCAGCCCCAGGCCAGTGCCACCCGACTCCCGCGATCTCGCCTTGTCCACCCGGTAGAAGCGCTCGAACAACCGGCCCAGGTGCTCCCACGCAATGCCATTGCCGAAGTCCCGCACGCGAAACCGAACCTCCTGCGGATAACTGGCAAACGACTCCGCCGTCAGCTGCACCCGCGCTCCATTCGGCCCCCTGCCGTAGTTCAGCGCGTTCTCAATCAGGTTGCTAAGAATCTGCACCACCGCATCCGCGTCAGCGACGACATCGCCCTCCGCCGTCACGCTGACCTCGAGCGTTCCACTCTTCTCCTTCATCACGCCCGCAACCGCCGCCTCGGTCTCGCGGATGAGCGCCTCCACTGCAACCGGCCTCGGCTCCAGCTTCTGTTCGCCGGACTCGACTCGCGCCAGTGCCAGAAGATCGTCGGTAAGGCGCGCCATGCGCCGCGCGCTCTTCAGAATCGCGAGCAAAAACTCATGCTCTGAGGCCGCGGACAGCGGTGCTCCCTCGTTCTCCAACAGCATCTCCACATAACCCTGGATACTCGTCAGCGGGGTGCGCAGCTCATGCGAAACATTCGCGACGAACTCCGTCTGCGTACGCTCCACCTGCTCGATACGCGTCACATCGCGCAGAACGACAACAGCACCGCCTTCCGGCATCGGCGACGCACTGACGGCAAACACTCTGCCCGGGACCAGCGAAACCGGCTTCCTCTCCGAGTACTTCCTCGTTTCGAGCGCCTCATGCACGCAATGCAGAACCTCCGGCGCGCGAATCGTCTGCACCAGCGAGTAGCCGGCGCGCACCGATCCAAACGAGTCAACCACTAGTCGCTGCATCGCCTTGTTCGCCCAGATGATGCGTCCCGACGAATCAATCGACGTGACCGCATCCTGCATCGAGTCCAGCAGCGCCTCCAGCTTCTCGCGCCGCTCCGCGCTCACCGCGAAGTTGCGCTGCAGCTCATCGGCGGCCATGCGGATCGTCGAAGCAAGACGGTCGTGCTCACTGAACGCCGGCTGCAGTTCGATATCGCGCCCGTCGCCCAGCGCGTTCACCGCCATCTCCAGCGCCGTCTCGTCCTGCCGGGAAAGCCGCAGGATGCTCACCGCCAGCACCAGGGAGACCGTCAGCCCAACCACAACCGCCACCCACAGATCGTGCGTCAGCAGCAGCGCCGCGCATAGTACGGCGCAGGCGACTGCCGTTCGAACGAAGATCTGAAGAAAGAGACTGCGTTTCATGCGGCTCCCGGGCTGATGTACCTCTGCAACTCGCGAAGGCGTTCCAACACCATTAAATGCTCTCGACGAATCTGACGTAAACGTAAGAGCAGGAGTGCCTGCTCAGGCACTCCGCACAGTGTCCGTGGCGCGACAGAACGCTGCCACGGCGTCCTCGCCGATTTGCCATCCCTGCCGCCGCTGGCGCATAGTGTGGCGCGGTGGAGATCGCATGAACAAACTCTATCCCAGCGCCGAAGCGGCGCTCTCAGGACTCGTTCGCGACGGCATGCTCGTCGCCGTCGGCGGCTTCGGCCTCTGTGGCATCCCCGAGTCGCTCATCCTCGCTCTGCGCGACACCGGCGTGCGCAACCTGACCGTCGCGAGCAACAACGCCGGCGTCGACGGCTGGGGCCTCGGCCTTCTGCTCGAGTCACGCCAGATCCGCAAGATGATCTCCAGCTACGTCGGCGAGAACGCCGAGTTCGAGCGACAGTTCCTCGCCGGCGAGGTCGAAGTCGAGTTCGCTCCGCAGGGCACGCTCGCCGAGCGCATGCGCGCCGGCGGCGCCGGCATCCCCGGCTTCTACACCCGCACCGGCGTCGGCACAGACGTCGCGCGCGGCAAAGAAGTACGCGAGTTCGACGGCCACCAATATCTGCTCGAGCGCGCCATCAATGCCGACCTCGCGCTCGTGAAAGCCTGGAAGGCCGATACGCAGGGCAACCTCATCTACCGCCGCACCGCCCGCAACTTCAACCCCAACGCCGCCACCTGCGGCCGCATCACCGTCGCAGAGGCCGAGATCATCGTCGAGCCCGGCGAACTCGACCCCGACGAGATTCACACACCCGGCATCTTCGTTCAGCGCATCGTCCACAATCCCCACCCCGAGAAGCGCATCGAAAGACGCACCGTGAGGAAGGACTAAACATGCCCTGGTCCCGCCAACAGATGGCCGAGCGCGCCGCCCGCGAGCTTCAGGACGGCTTCTATGTGAACCTCGGCATCGGTATGCCCACTCTCTGCGCGGGCTGCGTGCCCGCGGGCGTAACCGTAACCCTTCAGTCCGAGAATGGCCTGCTCGGCATGGGCCCCTACCCGCTCGACTCCGAGGTCGACCCCGACCTCATCAACGCCGGCAAGGAGACCGTCACCTTCCTGCCCGGTGCCTCGACCTTCTCCTCCGCCGACTCCTTCGCGATGATCCGCGGCGGCCACATCGACCTCGCCATCCTCGGCGCCATGCAGGTCTCCGAACGTGGCGACCTCGCCAACTGGATGATCCCCGGCAAGCGCGTGAAGGGCATGGGCGGAGCGATGGACCTCGTCAACGGCGTCCGCCGCGTCGTCGTTCTGATGGAGCACACCGCGCCCGACGGCAGCCCCAAGCTGCTGCCCGCCTGCACCCTTCCGCTCACCGGCACGCAGGTCGTCCACCGCGTCATCACCGACCTCGGTGTCATCGACATCACACCCGACGGCTTCGTCTGCGTCGAGCTCGCTCCCGAGGTCACCTTCGACCAGCTCGCCGCCAAGACCGGCGCGCCCGTTCGTCAGAACGTCTGATCTCTACGCTAGCGGCGGATACACCACGCCCGTCAACTCCTCGCTGACCGTCCAGAGCCTGCGTCCTGCCTGCTCATCCAGCGCCTGCGGCCGCGGCTGCACCACCTTCGGATACCCGCCCGTCTCGCCGAAACCATCGGGCCCGATGTACTCTCCGCCCTGTGCCTCGGGTGCGGTCGCGGCATACAGCGTCGGTAGTGCACCCATCTCATCGTTCTGAAACAGGAAACGGCCAAACATTCGCATAAACCGGCTCTTAAAGTCACTCCCGGGCCCCGCGATATTCGTCACCGAGATGCCGGGATGCACGGCCACACTCATCAGCTTGCTGTGCGCCTCGCGCGCCCTGCGATCCAGCTCCCTCGCAAACAGAATGTTCGCCAGCTTCGACATGTTGTACGCGCCCCACGGCGAGTAGCTCTTCTCGCTCTGCAGGTTGTCCCACTCCATCTTGCCGTTACGGTGCGCCAGCGAGGCCACCGTGACCACTCGCGGCGCGGGCGCCCGCAATAGCGCTGGCACCAGCAGGCCCGTCAGGGCGAAGTGTCCCAGGTGGTTGGTGCCAAACTGCCGCTCGAAGCCATCCGCCGTCTGCTCCCGCTTTGGCAGGGCCATCACGCCGGCGTTGTTCACGAGCACATCCAGCTTGGCCCCGCTCGAGACAAACTCCCCGGCAAATCCCCGGATCGACGCCAGCGACGCCATATCCAGCGGCACAATCGCCAGCTGCGCCTGCGGTATCTCTGCCAGAATCCGGCCGCGTGCCGACTCGCCCTTCGCGACGTCGCGCACGCCAAGCAGCACCTGCGCCCCGTGCCGTGCCAGCTCCCGCGCCGCCTGGAAGCCGACGCCGCTGTTCGCGCCGGTCACCAGGACCGTCTTGCCCGCCTGCGGCGCCATCGCCGCGGCCTTCCATCCCTGCTTCGCCATCTTCTGCCTCTTTGGGGGCATCAGCCCCGTCCGCATCCATGCTACCAACCGGGTTTTTCGGACCTTGGCCGCGTCCTGCGGCACACCTTTTTCGTCAGAATCCCTATCCAACATCCAGGACGTTCTCGGAAGACGTAGCCGCCCTGTAACCTGTAAGATGAGGCTTTGCGTCGTGGGTTACAATCGGACGGCAAGGCCACTAAGCTGGGGCTCCACCAGGCGCGCTTAGGCGACGCGAAAGAGCAAGATTGTCGAAGGGGAAGGTTCTCTCATGAAACTTAGCGCACGAATCACTGCAGGCTTTGCGCTGCTTATTGTGCTCGGTAGCACCATCGGCTGTACGAAGCTGCGGGCGCGCGATCAGCTTGTCAAGGGTGTGCAGGCGTTCAAGGCGGGCCACTACGAGGAAGCGGTCGGTCACTTCCAGAACTCGATTGCTCTGGATCCTAACTATGAATCGGCGCGGCTCTACCTCGCGACCGCCTACAGCTATCAGGTCGTCCCGAACCTCGACACCCCCGAGAACCTGGCCACCGCAAAGAAAGCGATGGACGGTTTCAACGAGGTCCTCGCCAAGAACCCCAACGACCTCGACGCCCTGCGCCAGATTGCCTCCATTGAACGCAACATCAAACACTTCGATGAGGCCAAGGCGACCGAGCAGAAGATCATCTCCCTCGACCCGAACGATGCCGAGGCCAACTACACCATCGGCGTTATCGACTGGACGCAGGCCTACAAGAACGCCGTGCAGATCCTCGGTGAGCAGAATCTTCAGGACGACGGCAGCGGCAACGTAAAAATGAACAAGGCCACCTGCGCCAAGATCAAGGAAGTGAACACGCCGCTCGTCGAAGAAGCGATGAAGTACCTCAATCGCGCCGTCGAGATCAACCCTAATTACGACGACGCCATGCAGTACCTGAACCTCAACTACCGGCGCAAGGCCGACCTCGAGTGCCCCAATGATGCCGCGCGCAAGGATGACCTCGCGCAGGCCGATCAGTGGGTCCAGAAGGCCATTGGTGCTCGCAAGCGCAACGAAGCCGAGAAGGAAAAGAAGGCAGCTGGCGGCGTCGTTATGGAGCAGGGCAAGTAACGCTCTTCTTCATCACAACATCGAAGGCCTCCCACCGCGGGAGGCCTTCTTCTTGCTCATCACAGCCTTGCGACGCTCTCCGCCGGCAGGTGCTCCCATCCGCTGTCGCTCACGATCGCCCGCAGAATCTCCAGCCCGTCCACGACGCGCGGCCCCGGCCGCGAGAAGTATGCCGACCCATCCACCGCATACACGCGTCGTTCCCGCACCGCTGGGAGCTCTCTCCACTCTGAAGGGAATCCCGCTTCCATCTCACGAAACTGCGCCACCGTCTCCGCCAGGTGATACCCGCACGGCATTGCAACAACAATATCGGCCTGCGAAGCCGCAACCTGCTCCCAAGTGATCCGCACACTCTTCTCTGTCGGTGTCGCCAGGACGGCCTCACCCCCGGCGATCTCCACCATCTCCGGTACCCAGTGCCCGCCCTGAAACAGCGGGTCGAGCCACTCCAGGCACAGCACTTTCGGTCGCCGCGATGTCTCCGCAACGCTGTCACCTACAGACGCCACTCGCGCTCTAAGCTTCTCAGTCAGCCTCCGTCCACCCTCCGCGCAGTCGGCGGCATCTCCAAGCGCCTCGATCTCCCGAAAGATGCCCTCCAAACTACTTGCATTCAACGAGAGCACCCGCGGCCTCGACGGCAGCCGGCTCAGGTCTCGGGCCAGCGTCGGGCTATCGATCGCGCACACGTGGCACAGGTCCTGCAGCACGATCAACTCCGGCGCCAGCCGCTCCAGCAGCTCGAAGTCCGCAAAGTAGAGGCTATTTCCCTCGGCTCCCGTCGCCTTCACCAGCGCATCGATCTCCGCCGGCGAGAGCCCCTCGGGCATCCGCGAGCCGACCACTTGCGGCCGCCCACGCGCCTCCGCCGGATAGTCGCACTCAAACGTGACCCCAACCACATCATCGCCGGCACCCATCGCAAACAGCATCTCCGTCGCCGACGGCAGCAGCGAAACGATACGCATCTACTCACGCGCCTCGATGCGCTTCGGCAGAATCTCTACCGGTACCTCTCCCGGCTTGACCTGCGGCCACTCGCACTGGAAGCTGCCCTCGTAGCCGAACAGCTTGCCCCATACGCGGTTCTCCGCCGAAACCGAGATCCGAAAGCACTGCTCCGCATCGTCGTACCACTCACACACCTCGGCAACGCCGGACAAGAACAGCGGAAACCGAAATCCCGCCTTGCCCTCGTAGAATCGCTGCTCGCCCGAGCGGATGCGCAGGCCCCCGTTTTCCGCCACTCGCACCTCGAGGTCGACTGCAAGATGCTGGTGCGTACCCAGGTAGTCCACAATGCAGCGCCGCTTCTCGCTCCAGATCATGTACGCATCGAACCGCCGCCGCTTGCGTGTCTCGAACGTGCGAACCCACGTCACCGTCTCGCGACCCAGGGCGTCGCGGTAGGCATAGTTCTCGATCGTAAACGGCACATTCCGGCCATGCTCGGGAAACATGATGCTGCGCCACGTGCCGATATAAAGAAACGGCAGCGTATAGAGCCTGCCATGCCAAAGGCGCTCCATGCGCCCGCGGCCGACGGATGCCGCGCCACCGTCGGCCGTCAGAGAAAACCGCCGCTGGATTTGCGGATGGAGCTTCGCAAACTCGGATCCCAGCGCGCGCCGATAGATCGACATCATGCCTTTTCCTTTGGCTGAACGCGCAGGCAATGCTTCGCCGTAGGAACATGCGGCATCGCCAGCCACGCAATCGCGCAAACCACAATCACCAACGCATTCAGTGTCACCGGATTGAATGCTGCCGTTACGAACTGCGGTGAGCGCCACACTACCGTAGCAAGCGCTGACAGCATTGCGACAACCGTCACCGCCAGCGGCCATCGGCTGCGCCACAGCAGCAACACCACGAGCCCGAACAGAATCGGCGCCACGCCGATCGGCACAAGCAGACCCAAGGACACTCTTGCCTGCGCCAGCATGAGTCTTTCAGCCGCATCATGCGCGATCAACTTCGGCACCAGCCCATGCCAAATCCATACGAACGCCACTGTGAATCGCGCCAGTGCATACACCCATGCCCAAGGCTAACGATGTCTCCGGAGCCTGTCGTTGCTCCAGCCACAGCCGCAACCTGTCAAAGCTCCACGCCGTCGCCCAGCCCATCAACGGACGAAACACGCAACGGTCCACCACGCGTCCCACAACGCCAAACCGCGTCGCGTAGTCGTACCACGTGAAGAACCGCACACCATCTTCCAGCGGAATGTAGCGCCAGTACCCCGAGCCTGTGCTGATCAGCGATTTCCAATCCTGTGAGGCGAAGCTCAGCGAAGAGGTCGCTTCGCCACTCGCTGCAATCCGCTCGCCGACGCTTTCTCCCGTTCCACGAATGGCTAGCCCAAAGCCGATGCGCGTCGCATACAGGAACCGTTGCGGCTCGCTCTCATCCGTCCTTGGCAGATACCGAATCTCCGAGAAGCGCAGATCCCAGCGCTGATGCACAGCCGGCTGCTGCGTCAGCCGCCACACCTCGTCGAGAGGAGCGCGCAAAAAAAATCTCCACATAAATACCGGGCCGGCGGGGCACCCGCTGAGCCTAGCAGACCTCCTCCGGAGCGTCAGCACAAATCGCTCCCACACCCCAGCCATACGGTCGCATAAGAGTGAGCCCGCCGGCCAGCCCTCTAAAGATCGCATTCTATTTTCCGTCGTCCGTGTTCTATAAATGCAGCCAGATCCGGCACTGCGCCGTCATCGTGCAGCGCGCGATCAAGGAGACACGATGCGCCCTCAACCTCTCATAGCCGTTGGTGACGTGCATGCCAGCCGTCAGTGGTACCGGCGCCTCCTGGGCCTCAGCAGTAACGAAGGAAACCCGGAGTACGCGCGCCTCTTCTGGAACGGCCAGCTCATTTTGCAGCTTCACAGTTTTGACGCCGAGCACGACCATGTTCCCATCGGCAATCCTGACGACCGGCCTTACGGCAACGGTCTGCTCCTCTGGTTTGAAACCGACGAGTTTGACGCCGCGGTCCAACGGGCTCGAGAGATGGGAGTAGAGTTCGTCATGCCGCCTCACCGCAACCCTCGCCCCAACCACTGGGAGTGCTGGATGCGTGATCCCGACGGCTACATCGTCGTCGTCGCCAGCCCGGATGGCAGCGCCTCCGGCAACTGGCGCCGCTAACCATGGCTACTCTTCCGCGATATCGCCCGCTTGTCCCTGAAGCTCAAACCGCTCGCGCACCACATATCGCGATCCACTCGGCGAAAGCTGGCTTTCATACAGCCGAAACTCCGCAGCTTCCCAACACGCATTCAACTTCTGCTGCTCTGCCGATCGCTGAAACCGCGCAATCGTCTTTCTGCCATCCTTATTTCGAGCGCGCGCGAGCGTGATATGCGCCCGGTACGGCCTGTCCTCCACTTCCAACCCAACTCGCCTCACTGCCGCTGCCACAGCCTCATACAGCCGCAGCAACTCCGAAGAAACCTCCACTTCCGCATGAAATATTCCCGAGCGCTCAAAGACACCCAGCCGCTCGATCCTCAACGTCAGTGAAGTCTGCCGCACCTTTGTCAACTCCCGCACCAGCCGTGCGCGCGCCTCATCGTTCACCTCGCCGAGAAAGACCAGCGTCACATGCCACTGGTCCGGCGTCGACCATCGCAGACCATCGTCCTTCGCGCGCAGCCGCAACGTCAGCCGCTCCAGCGTCTCCTTCACCGCCTCGTCGACCGCCAGCCCCACAAACAGACGCATGCGGACAGCCTACGCCGCGCCTGTTCGTGCGTCACAACCTTCCCAGTCCGATCGTGGTCGCCCCGGCAGCCTTCGCGACTCCCACCGCCGCTGCAACCTCGCGATAGCTCACCTGCGGACTCGCGCTCACATACACACTGCGTTCCGCACGAACACGCAAGCTTGCCGACAGCGCCTCGCTTAACTCAGCCTGGTCGATGGCGCGTCCCTCCACCTGATACCTGATCCCTCCGTCCGCCTGCCCCGCTCCGCCGAGCACCCGCAGACTCACCGGACCGAGCGCCGGCGCTGGAGCCTTGGAATCCTGCGGCACACGGCTGTCCAGCCCGCGCGGCGTCACCGGAACAATCACCATGAAGATAATCAGCAGTACCAGCAGCACGTCGATCAGCGGCGTTACGTTGATCTCCGATTGTTGCGTCGAGTTCGAGGCAGAAAAGGCCATGACGGCACCTCACAAGCGAAATGAGGAGCATGGCGAGCACTCATCCATCTGCTGCATTGAAGAAGAACAACGGCCCGACGAGAGCCGCGTCCCGTAAGCCATTTGCAAGCTCCGGTTAGAAGCTTTAGACACCCGCACGGTCCTGCATGTTCCCGGAGACGCAGAAAAGGCCACTCTCGGCGTGAGAATGGCCTTTCTGGAATTCAATGCACGCTACCGCAGCACAGTTTAGTGTCCGGCTTCCACCTGCGGCGTGATGATGCCGATGTTGGTCACGTCCGCCTGGTGACCGAATCCGATCACCTGGGCGACCGTCCCGAAGTCCAGGTCCTTATCGCCCTTCACGAACATCACCTTCTCCGACCGCGTCGCAAAGATCTTCTGCAGCTCCGGCGCAATGTCCGCGCGTGGAAACTGCTGGTCGTTGATCTTGTACTGAGGCAGCGCCGCGCCATTCGAGATCACCTGCACCACGATCGTGCGATCGTTCGGCTGGTCCTGCTGCGGATTCTTCGGCGGCTGTGGAACCAGCGCCTCAAGTCCTCGCGGCGTCACCGGCACAATCACCATGAAGATGATCAGCAGCACCAGAAGCACGTCGATCAGCGGCGTTACGTTGATATCGGAGGAAAGTCCTCCTGGACCTCCTGAACTCATTCCCATCGTTCAATTCCTCTCTGCGAGTCAGCCCGGTCGCTAACGCCCGGGCTACCAGCCGCTACTACTGTGCCTGGTTGTCGGTGAGCATGTTCAACTGGCTCACGCCGCCGACGCGCAGTGCGTCGATCGTGTCCATCACCTTGCCGTAGTTCGAGCGCTCATCCGCACGCAGATACACCGACTTGTCCGCGGACGGATCCGTCTTCTTCGCCTCGAGATCGGCCACCTTCTGGCCCAGATCGCTCAACGAAACCTGATCGCCGCCCAGGAACACGTGCCCGTCGCGAGTGATCGCCACCGTGATGGCGTCCTCCTTGTTGGCGTTGTCCATGATCGTCGCCGCGGAAACCACCGGCAGAGTCACGTTCACCTTGTTGTTCAACATCGGGGTGATGACCATGAAGATGATCAGGAGCACCAGCATCACGTCCACCATCGGCGTGACATTGATGTTCGAGTTGACCTTCTTGCCCTCTTCCCGCTTCGAGATTGCCATAGCTCTTAACTCCCGCCGGCCATTTCTGATCCGGCTTCTTAGCTATTCTGCGAGCCCTAAATTCGTGCCCCGGCTGCCTCGCTGGCAGCCGGAGCCACTCTCGTGATCTCGCAGATGAAATTCACCCCAGGGCGCTCTCCGGCGCCCATCGGCTTAGCGGTGCGACTGCTTGATGAAGTAGTCCACCAGCTCCGACGAGCTGTTGTCCATCTCCACGTCGAACGCTTCCACCTTGTTGGTGAAGTAGTTGAATGTCATAACGGCCGGGATAGCCACAAGCAGACCGAACGCGGTCGTTACCAGGGCTTCCGAAATACCGCCGGCCACAGCGCCGATACCGGAGGTCTTCTGCGTAGCGATCGCCTGGAAGGCGTTCAGAATGCCGACGACGGTGCCGAACAGCCCGATGAACGGTGCAGTCGATCCAATGGTCGCCAGACCGCCGAGGCCCTTCTTCAGCTTCGCGTGAACGATCGCCTCAGAGCGCTCGAGAGCGCGCTTGGAGCTCTCAACCTGCTCCTCAGTGATCGCGCCGCCCGAACCGAACGAACGGAACTCGGTCAGACCAGCGGTGACAACCTCAGCGAGGTGCGACTTCTTCGAGCGGTCGGCAACCTTGATCGCCTCGTCCAGGCGGCCTTCCTTCAGGGCGCCCGCAACGCGCGGAGCAAACTCACGCGACTGCTTGCGTGCGGCCGAGAAGTACAGCGCGCGGTCGATAATGACGGCCAGCGACCAGATCGACATGATGAACAGAATGACGACGACGGCCTTGGCCAGATTGCCCATGTGGCCCCAGAGTTCCATGGGGCTGAAACCAACGGCCTGCTGTTGGTCCTGCAGGAACAGGGCGAGAGATGCGGGGGTGTGTGCGAGATGAGCGAGAATCACGGAATTCGTTCCTCCTGGGGAGTCATGCGGGTATCAGCATCGAGATGACTCTCGGATGCTCTGAAACTGAGAGGGGTCCGGAGGGGGCCCGGAGCTTAAGACTTTAAGTAAGACGCAAACAAGCGCCTACGGGGAGGTTGAAGAGCGGTGTCATTCATTCGACACCGCCTACGTTACCGACCAGGCGGGTCAGAGGCAATGCCGCTCAGGTAGCACATCTGCCACCTGAGCGGCACCCTCCTAACCGCCATTGAGATTGAAGTTAACCGTAATGGTGGTATCCACTTCAGTGGGTTCACCATTCAGCAGATAGGGCTTGTACCTCCACTGACGTACCGCATCCGTGGCGGATCCCACCAGCATCGGTGGTCCGCTGATAACGCTCAACTGCTGGATGGAGCCGTCCTTGGCAATAATTGCGTGCAGAACAACCGTTCCGCCCACGTGGGCCGCACGAGCGATCGGCGGATAAACCGGCGTCGTCTTCGTGATAATCTGGCCGGCCATCACACCGCCCGAGATACGGGTTGGACCCTTGGGCTTCGGTGGCTCGACATTAATCTTTGGCCCATTCCCTGCGCCTCCGGGCATGCCGCCCAGAATTCCGCCGGGAGCTCCGCCCGCCATACCGCTCATACCGGCAACACCACCGGTCGAGGGAGGCGGAGGCGCCTCTTCCTTAATCATCTTGATGTCTTTCGGGATCTTCGTCGGCGCGTGCAGGCCCTGGTCGATCTCCGAAACAATCTTGATCGGCTTCACGGCCGCAGGAGGCGGCGGCGGTGGAGGTGGAGGCGGCGGCGGGGGTGGTGCCGTCAGCGACGCTGTCAAAGAGCCCTTGGGCAGCGCCTCAGGATAAAGGAGCGGAATCAGAATCATCGTCGCCAGGATGGCGCCGTTGATCGTGAACGTCGCGATCATCCACCATTTGGATTTGGTCTTGATCCGTCCACTGGATTCCATCAGAGAGTCTTCAAACATAAGCACCTCCTCCCACGCGGGAGAGCTAACAGCGTTAGACACCGCGGGCCTTTGAATTGTTCCCAGAATCGGACAGGGCCACAAAGAATGCTCAGACTGGCCGCCATCCTGTGCGTGGTGACGAAGAGAATAACAGGATTTTCACAACTGCGGCTACTCTGCAGAGGCCGTCAATTCCACTCCTGCGCTATCTCTTTGATCCCAAAGAAATCGCCCCAGATGTCCGCCCCGAAGCGATTCTCAAAAAGCCGAAGGGCGCCGCTTCCGCGACGCCCCATGATCGGATCCCCTATTCCCTGCCTTACCGCCGCACTCCCTTTGCCGGGGGCAGGGTGGCCTTTTTGACATTCTTGCTGGTCTTGGCTCTCCAGTCCTGGTAGGCCACCAGCATCGGCGCCGCCACGGCAATCGACGAGTACGTTCCAATCAGGATGCCGATCACCAGCGCGAACGAGAACCCATGCAGTACCTCGCCGCCGAACAGATACAGGCTCAGCACCGTGAGGAACGTCAGGCCCGAGGTCAGCACCGTCCGGCTCAACGTCTGGTTGATCGACCGGTTCACCACATCCGGCAGCTTCTCGCGCCGGTTCAGCGCCAGGTTCTCGCGGATACGGTCAAATACGACGATCGTATCGTTCATCGAGTAACCGATCAGCGTCAGAATCGCCGCGATCACCGTCAGCGAGATCTCCTGATTCGTCAGCGAGAACGCGCCCACCGTGATCAGCGTGTCGTGAAATACCGCGACGACCGCCGCAACGCCATAGATCAGCTCAAACCGGAACCACAGGTAAATCAGCATTCCCGCCAGCGAGTAGACCGTCGCCAGCCACGCCTGACGCTGCAGTTGCTTGCCCGCCGTCGGTCCGATGATATCCACCTGCTGAATGGTGAAGCCGGAGTCGTGATAATTCGACGTCAGCGCGTTCTCCACCTCGCTGCGTCCCTGGTCGTGCGCTGTATCCATCGCGGTGCTCAGCGGCAGCTTTACGATGACGTCGTTCGTGCTGTGGCCCGCCCCCGCGATGCGCTGAATCGTGGCGTCATGAATCCCCGCCTTGTCCATCGCCGCACGAATGTGGTCCTCGTTCGGCGCCTGGTCAAAGCGCACCCCGATCTGCGTGCCGCCACGAAAGTCCACGCTCAGCGGCAGATGATGCCAGAACGCCAGGCTCAGCACGCCGGCCACGGAAAAGATCAGCGAAAAGCCGAGGAAGTACCACTTCTTCCCCAGCCAGTCGATATTTACATCATGAAAAAATTCCACTGTGCTCTCTATCCTTGCGCGGCGCCATTTGCCGCCGATCTCTGTTCTCTGATTTCTGTTCTCTCAAACCCTAAATCGACAACGTTGCCGCGCGCCCGCGCTTTTCCAGGAGCGCATCGAAGATCACGCGCGACACAAACACCGCGGTAAACAGGTTCGCCAGCAGACCGAAGGTCAGCGTCACCGCAAAACCCTTCACCGGTCCGGTGCCGAAGATAAACAGAATCGCCGCCGAGACAATCGTCGTAATGTGCGTATCGAGAATCGTCACCCAGGCGTGCGCAAACCCATCATGCACCGCTGCAGCCGTCGTCTTGCCCGCGTGCAACTCTTCGCGGATACGCTCGAAGATCAGTACGTTCGAGTCCACGCCCATACCAATCGTCAGGATGACACCCGCGATTCCCGGCAGCGTCAGCGTCGCATGGCTGAAGCCCATGAAGCCCAGCAGGATCACGAGGTTCAGAATCAGCGCGAGGTCCGCGTTGATGCCCGACTCCTTGTAGTAGATGAGCATGAAGATCATCACCGCTGCCATGCCCGCAATCGCGGCCACGACGCCCTGGTGAATGCTCTGCTTACCCAGCGACGGTCCAACTGTATTGGTATCAAGATAAGAGATCGACGCCGGCAGCGATCCCGTGCGCAGCATCAGGCTCAGGTCATTCGCCTGCTGTTGCGTGAATCCGCCGCGGATCTCGCCGCTGTCGCGAATCGCGCTCTCAATATTCGCCACCTCGCGAATCTTGTTCTCGAGCACGATGGCCATGCCGGTGTTCACATTCGCCGACGTGTACTTGTAGAACCGGTCGCCCGCCTCGGTCGTCAGCGTGAACGTGATGTCCGGCTGCCCGTTCTGGTCGGTCGAAGGCTGCGCTCCGCGGAAGTCCGTTCCTTCCACAATCGACGCGCGCTTCAGCAGGTACCACTGCTCCGGTCCACCCACGCCGTTGGTGCCGCTCATCAGCATCTCATCCGGAGGCACCGCTCCGCCCAGCGCCGCCAGCGCCTGCTGCTGGTCCGGCCACGGTCCGCCCGGCAGCACCGCATGAATCTCCAGCTTCGCCGTCGACTGAATAATGCTCTCGACGCGCGACAGATCCGTCACGCCCGGCAGTTCCACCAGAATCTGGTTGTCGCCCAGGCCGTACTGCTCAATCACCGGCTCCGACACGCCCAGCGAGTCCACGCGCTCCCGAATCGTCTCGATCGAGGTCTGCAGCGTACGCGCTTCGAGGTCGCGAATCGCGGCCTGCTTCATCGTCATCGTGTAGCCGCCGTTCGGCGCGCTGGTCAGTTCGTAAGCCGCGTACTCGTTGCCGGTCAGCACATCGTGAATCGCCGACTGCTGCGCGGTCGAGCCGCCGGTGACCGTGATCACCTCCGGATGCGCCGGGTCCAGCTTCTGCGCCTGCGCGCCCAGCGGCTGCAGCGCCGTATTCAGCGCCTGCACATCGCGGTCCGTCGCCGAGTTCACCGCCTCCTGCACGTGAACCTGCAGCACCAGGTGCGTTCCGCCCTGCAGATCCAGATCCCAGATGAATGCGGTTGGTCAGCGCCTGTTTGAGGCCGCCGCTCGGAATCCCGAAGATTCCGTAAACAAAGATCACCAGCACCGCAATAATGAATGCTGTCTTACCCTTCAGATTCTTTCCCATCGTCCGTCTCTAATCCTGCTCCCGCTCAACTCACGAAACGCCGTGGCGCTTCGTTGCGTCTTCCTTTGCGAACCTTGCGTCAAAGCCGTTGCCTGTCCTGCCCGCTACGACTTCGGCTCCTCATCCGTCGTGACCGCCGCAATCGCGCTCTTCACCATCTCCAGCTTCACGTTGTCCGGTGCGCACTTCACAATCAGCGCATCGTCCTTCACGCTCACAATCGTCCCGCGAATCCCGCCGTTCGTCGTCACCTTGTCGCCCGGCTTCAGCTTCGACAGCATCTGCTGCCACTGCTTCTGCTTGCGCTGATTCGGCGCAATCAGCAGAAAATACATCGCCACAAACATCAGAAGAAGCAGAGGAAGCCCGCCCAGCGAACTGAACATTCCCGCTGCAGCCGCCATCCCTAACGCCGATACACTTGAAATCACGCGGTTTTACTCACCACGGCGGGAAGCGCCACAAATCGGACGCTCCCTGGCCATATCTCTCTACGAACTCTCAGGAGTTTCGCCGCCGCGCAGGCAGCATCAAGACGGTCGCCAGGAAACCGATCGCTCAGCTCTGGAGACACGTCGGCCTTCCCGAGGCAACGTACACCTAAGCCTTAAGCATCTCCGCTGCGCCCTACCCTGTCAAGAAAATGCCGCGCCCGGACAGCGACTTCAGCCGCCGGGATCATCTTCAAGCGCCCCTTCGATCTCCCACCTTTGTCCTCCACTGCCCTGACAAAGGACACTGCCTCCCTCAGATCTCTGCCTACACTCGCCGATACACTATATCGGAGTTCCCTATGTCCCTCTCTCGAACCGCTTTTGCTCTCGCACTCCTGCTCGCCGCCGTCCCTGCCCTCCACGCCAGCCCTATCACCTACCAGATGACCTTCACCTCGGGCGGCTACACCGGCTCCGGAACCCTCACGCTCGCCGGGCAGCCGGCCAGCTCCGGGGTCACCACCGACACCCTCGGCAACCAGCAGCTCCAGCAGCTCACCTTCTCCGTCGGAGGCCACACCTTCGACTTCTCCAGCGACCCCTCCGCCTCCGTCCAGTTCGTCAACGGCCAGATCAGCAAGATCAACTTCAGCCAGGCCGCCGGCCAGGCGCCCGCCAGCTACACCGTCGAATTCGCCAACGGCTTCTCCCTCTACGGCAGCAACTTGGATAGCCCGCTCGTCACGGGCAGCTTCCAGGTAACGCCATCCTTTATCACTGACAACACCGGCTCGGAAGCGGCAACCAGCCCCACCCCCGAGCCCGGCACTCTCATCCTGCTTGCCACCGCCCTTCTCGGCGGCGGCCTCCTCATCTTCCGCCGCGCCCGCCAAGCGCTCTCCTGAGTCTCAGCGGTTACCCATCCGCTTCCCCAAACGGGCCGAGCGCATTTTGACAGCTGACGGCCCTCCCCTCACCAGGTTCAACCTCTCGTTCACGCTCCCCCTTCATCAGCTGCCTGCACGATCTCATTCCGCTTCGCCGCTGCCCTTGATGGCTTCGCATTCCGTAGAGCAAGTCGAGCGCAGCGCGCGCGGGCCAAAGCCCGCGGCGTCCGTAAGAAGCTGGGCCGTATGGTGGATTACCGGCAGCCGGAGCAGTAGGCCGCAGAAGGCCCAGGCGAAGTTGAGATGCTCGAGGGCGCGGGCAAAGGCGAGGACACCGGACTCTGCCGGACCGTAGGCCGGGACGTATCGCAGGCGCCGGATGGATCCGTTCGGCATCGATTCGGCATCGCGGAAGGTGAGGCCGGCCGGATTGCGCTGCTCGAGAAACTCGCGAACACCGCGGCAGGTTGGGCAGGTTGCCGCAACGTCCAGCACGGCCGGAGGTTCGGCCGTGAACGGACGCCACCGAACTCTCCATGCCGGAACGGCAGCGCGGTAGTCTGCCCAACTCGTCGGCGGTGGCTCGGTCGCGGAGGATTCGTCCGACGCGGCTAGACGCGTTGCCGTACCGAAACGCCGCTCGAGGTCTATCTCCTCGTCCCAGTGCGCCAGTCCCGCCGAGTAAATCGTGGACACCACCGCGGCGACTACCAGCCACAGATTCCGCAGCATGAGCGCCTCCGCCAGCATGACCGCCGCGCACGAGAGCTGCATCGGGTTGGCGCAATACCGGTAAATGCCGCTCATCACGAGGGTGCGAGGTGGATCGTAAGGCAGCGGTGTGCCACCTCCGCGGTTGGCGAACTCCTGCACAGCGCTGATACCCGGGACCGCCAGCAGCAACAGAATCTGCAGCCAAAGCTGGCGCACGAAGCGTGAAGTCGTGAACAACGGCTGCCATCCCGGAGTGCCAGGACGAAGCGCGAACACAAGCTCCGGCACAAGGTATAGGAAGATGAGCCCGGAGAGGATCACCTGCCCGGCCGCCCGAAGACGAAGATGCGTGCCGTTCTCTGTCCAGCGGAAGAGAAGCATCGCCGGAACGAGGACCAGAAGAATGCCAACCGCTTCGCCGATAAGCCAGGAAGGCACGGAAGCACCAGCAACGGCGCGTCGACTGATTTCGAGTGCAGGTCCCAGAGACAGCATCACGAGGAAGTCGAAGCTGAAGGCGACAATGGCGATCGAAAGAACGTCGAGCTTCGGCCACGCAAGCTGCGGCAGCAGTCCCCAGAAGATTGCCCAGCCGAGATAGAGCGCGACCGGCATGCCGAGCACGCAGGCCGTGTGCGTGTCGAAGCCCCACCACTCGAAATGCAGGTTAAGCCGCTGCAGGATGAGGAGCGTCGGCAACGCCCACAGAAAGCTGAGCAGCGGCGATGCGAACGTGCGAATGCGCGTGACGCGAAGGAAGTAGGCTACGACGCAGAGTGCAATGGGCACGTAGAGCGAGACGGCGCGGATATGGGCGGCGCGCTCCTGTTCTCCCGCAAGCATGCGCGCGACCCACGAGGTTTCGCCCTGCATCATCGGTGTCCTTTTCCGCGCAGCGCGGCAGGTGTCGCATTCGCGTCGAGCAGATACTCTGTGGACTTCCGGACCGCATAACGTTCCCACGGCGTGAAGTACCACCATGGATCAAGTTGACGCTCGAACGTTGTCTGCCAGGTCACCCGTGTGTGCGTGGCGTCCACAGGCTGCCAGCGGACGGAACTGCTTTGCCACCGAATCCACTGAGTGACCTTGCTTGTGTCACGTGTGGCAAGAAAAAGAACCTCATTGTCGTTCGCATACGCAACGCGCAGCGTGAGGTCGCCGGGCGGGTCGCCTTCAGCGCCGGTGAAATGGATGGTGCGAATTGCGCCCACGGCAAGACCGGACCCCGAGACGGCAATCGGACGCGGGAAACCGAGACGCAGAAATCGCGGCAGTGGCGTTGCGATGTCCGGCGGCTTTGCGAGCGCCTCCTGAATCTCGGCCGCCGGCGCCGAAATAACGTGCGTCACAGAGACAGTCTCCTGCCGCGTGTGTAGCGGAAGAATCATATCGAACGAAAGAAGGATCACGATGACCGTCGCGCAACTCAGCGTAGTGGTTTTGTTCCGGCTGGCATCGATGCCGGCGCCGATAGCGAGTCCTATGGCATAGAACAGCGGCGAGGCCAGCAGGATACAGAGATAGCCTTCGCCGACCAGTGGCGCGATCAGCAGAAGCGCAAGCGTGATGCCCTTCACAATGCCGCCCTTTGCAGTCCCGGCGCGCGGCGCCATTGCAAGCAGGATCGCCAGCACTCCAGGAAGGCCGATGAACAGGAGCGAGGAGTGCCCCAATCCTTCGTGGAAGAGCACCTTGTAGAGCAGCGCGCTGACTGTATAGGCGGCCGCTACGATGAGAACGTTCCGCAGCTTTTCCTTGCGCTCCACCGGAGTGGGTTGTTCCGGGTCGTTCATTGGGCTCTCCTTTGCGGGCCGCCATTGTGTAGAGGTCTAGTTGAACTGGGGCAGAAGATCGGCTTCAGACAGCAACGCAAGCAGGCGGGTGCGGACTGGCTTGAGAATCGGGAGCTTGGCGAGCGCGAGCAGTTTCTCGGTCAGCCCCAGCGCACCGGCCGCAAGCCTTCGGGTGCGCTGCTGCCCCTTCGTTGAGTCGTACAGAAATAGCACCAGCAAACCCATCTGCAGCGACCACAGCGCCAGCGGCAGAAGCTGCTCCAGATCCTTCGGAAGACGCTCGACGGAAAGCGCGTCGGAGAAGCTCCGCATCGCGCGCTGCCGGACATCGGCCGTAGCCTCGCCCAGGCAGGAGAGCGGGTGCGCAGGCTCCCCCGCATAGCGGAAGATGATTCCCAGCAGCTTGCGATCGTTGTGGGCCAGGTCGAACTTGGTCATCAGCGCGGCTTCCAGCCGGCGGCGCAGGTCGCTGGTTTGCGCAAAGACTTCGGCACAGAGGCGTTCCTGCTCGGTTTGAATAGCGTCGTAATAGGCCGTGACGATGGCCTCCTTCGACGGGAAGTAGTAATACGCTGCAGATTTGGCGACGCCCGCCGCGACAGCAATGTCCTGCATGGTCGTGCCGTCGAAGCCCCGGTCACGAAAGAGCTCCAATGCAGTTTCGAAGATCGCGGTGCGAGTTTGTTCGCCTTTCGTCGTTGGCGGTTCATTCTTGAACATGGTCAAATTACATGCTTGTTTTTGACCGCAGTCAAGAAGTTTTTTGAATCGGGTCAATTCTGGTACTGGCCGGGGCAACAGCTCCTCAGCGCTCAGACCTGACCCTCAACTGCGTCAAACGCCGAACTGCCTCAGATGATGTTCGATTTCGAGCAGATTTCGACCGACGCAGATGTGCGATCAACGGCCTCACTCCCAGGCCGCTTCTCAAAGAGACTTGCTTTCGGCGCCTATTGTCGCGCCAGCGCGATTCGGACAGCCCTTGTGGTAGATGCCGCGATTGCCGAACATCTCGAAGTACTGCGTCTCGTGCTGCTCGGCGGCCTTGGCATCGTTGAACGAATACGCCATGCTCACGCCCTCGATCGGATGCTGCTGGACTCCATCCACGAACGTCGGCTGGGGCAGGCCGGCCACTTCAAGGATCGTCGGCGCAACGTCGATCAGATGGTGGAATTGGGTGCGGAGCTCGCCCTTCTTCTGGATTCCCTTGGGCCAATGAACGATCGTGCCGTTCCGCGTTCCGCCCCAGTGCGACGCAACCTGCTTGGTCCACTGATACGGAGTATCCAAAGCGTGCGCCCATCCAACCGCATAGTGGTTATACGGTTCCGGCCCACCGAGTTTATCTATATGGTCAATGAGGAACTGAGTCGTCTCCATGGCCGCCGCACCGTTGAAGTTGATCATCTCGTTATACGTGCCGTTCAGTGTGCCCTCAGCGGAGGCTCCGTTGTCGCCGATGATGCAGAAGACCAGCGTGTCATCCATAATTCCGAGCTTTTTCACAGAATCCAGCAATCGGCCCACATGGTGATCGGTGTGCTCCATGAAACCGGCATAGACTTCCATCTCGCGCGCGAGCACCGGCTTGAGATCGGCAGGCATGTCGTCCCACGCCGGAATCTCTTTGGGCCGCTTCGTGAGTTGGCAATCCTTCGGAATCAATCCTGACGCCAGTTGGCGGGCGAAGATCTCTTCGCGCAGCTTGTCCCATCCCTGCCAAACCGCTGTGAGGGCGCCTGCGGAGTCACCGCTGAATGGCGAAAATCACCTATTGTCCCTGGGCGATACAAGTGCTATACACGTCATCAAATGGCAAAGGTATCCGCATTTCCGATTCCGGACCGCGAATTCTTCTCTGATGCGTTCAATTCGAGTCCGATTGGCATTGCGGTGGAGACCATGCAAGGCCAGCCACTTTTTGTTAATCCCGCGCTGTGCGCGATGCTCGATTTCACTGAGACGGAATTGCGAAACAAGCACTGTCAGGACTTTTCTCCTCCTGAGGATGCGCAGAAGGACTGGGAACTTTTTCAGCAGTTGCGCGCCGGTTCGATAGATAGCTACCAACTTGAAAAGCGCTATTTTCGCCGCGACGGTTCGCTGACCTGGGGACGGCTAAGCATTTCCTTGCTGAACGGTCGCGCCTCTCCTCTTGTTCTCGCACTGATTGAGGACATTACGGAGAAAAAGAGGGCGCAAGACACTTTGCTGGAACAGGCGGCATTGCTGCAATCACGTGAAGAGTTTTTGAAAATCTTCGTCCAACACGCGCCCGCGGGAGTGGCGATGTTCGACCGTGACATGCGCTATCTCCAGGTGAGCGACCGCTGGTGTGCAGACCACTCCGTTCAAAGTTCTCAGACTACTGGGGCGCTCGCACTATGAAGTTTCTCCTGACCTTCCCGATCGGTGGAAAGAAATGCATCGGCGTGGTATCGCTGGAGAAACATTGCGCTGCGACGAAGACCGCTGGGATCGTGCAGACGGTACCAAGTGGTTCCGCTGGGAGATTCGTCCGTGGTGGAGTCTCGACGGGATCACCGGTGGGATCCTCATCTTCGTGGAGGACATCAGCCAGCGCGTGCAGATGCAGGAGGCGCTCTCCGATGTGACTCGAAAGCTGGTCGAGGCGCAGGAGAAAGAGCGCGCCCGGATAGCTAGAGAACTACACGACGATATCAACCAGAGACTCGGTCTGGTATCTATGGGAGTCGACCAACTCCTCGCAAAACCCTCGGAGATCGAACATCGCGGACTCGAACTCCGAAAGCAGATAGACGAAATTTCGGCGGATCTACATACCCTCGCGGCCGATCTGCACCCGCAGAAATTGGAATATCTCGGTGCGGTCGCAGGCTTGAGGAGCTGGATCAGGGAGTTTGCCCAGCGCCACAATCTGGAACTCGCCTTCTCCGCCGATTCGTGCAGCTCACTTCCGCCGGAAATCGGTGTTACTTTCTTCAGAGTTCTGCAGGAGGCGCTGCAAAACGCGGTCAAGCACAGCGCCGGAAAACGCGTTGAAGTTCAACTGCGAGAAGATTCCAAAGCGCTTTACCTGGTCATTAGAGATTCAGGCAAGGGTTTCGATGTCGAAGCAGCATCGCTTGGCAAAGGTTTGGGTCTGACCAGCATGCGCGAACGCGTTCGGCTGGTGAATGGAACAATCAACTTTGATTCGAAGTCCAATGGTGGCACGGCAATCGAGGTTCGAGTTCCTCTGTAACTGCCGCCTGGCCAAACGCACCTGGCTGACTCTGAAAATCGCGAGTATCAGCCGAAGTGCAGTGGACGATAAGTCCTCCTAAACTCTCTTCGCGACATAATGCGCACTCCGGACCGGCATCCAGCTTAGTGCGGCTGTTTGTCGCTTCGGCGACCGGGCCATGCGCCATAACCTCCCGATATTCGTGGGCGCAATTTTTGCGGAGCTCTGCATTAAAGTTTTCCATTGCGCTAAACCCATCCCGGGTAAGATTCTCTGCCTATGGGCCAAACAGAGTCTCCCTGGTTCTCTCCAAAACGCTTCAGGCGCTTTTTGCGCAGTTCTGGATGCCTGTTGCTGGCAACCATGACTGCGCTGCTGACTGCTTCACCGATGGCCGCCGCGCAGCAAGCGGATGTGCCAGACAGTCCTGCTGTGGCCGATGATTCCGGTGGAGCGACCGACTCGATTGCCAGCCCGGCCGCAAAGAGAAAGCATGTATGGCCCGCGCCAAAAGGCGAAATCGCCGTCATGGGGATGATCCCCGACGGGGATTACCGGCTGTTCGGCGCCACCGTGCGCTGCCATGCGTGGACCGTGGGTGTGGAGTATGACCGCAGAATCGGGCACATCCTCTACGCGCGGTTCGACTGGGTAACGGAGGTTATTCCGCTCATGATCCTGAGCCAGCCGAAGGTTGCCGATTTCTGGGGCAACGGCCTGACGCCGGAACAGGAACTCGTTCCCGGAATTTCCATTACGCCCATCGGGATGCGGTTTTTGTATCGCGATGGCAAAAAGATCAGGCCATTCTTTATGGGCAAGGTCGGGGCGGCTGCGTTCACGCAGAAGGTCCTGTCTCCGAATGCAACGTACGCAAACTTCAACATTCAGGCCTCGTTCGGCGTGCAGTATGCCCTCAACGAAAGGTACGACCTGCGCGTCGAGCCCTTCCAGTTCTTCCACATATCGAATGGCTATCTGGCGCCCAGCAATCCCGGCATGGATCAGATCGGGTGGAAGATCGGATTCACTTACCACCTGAAGGATGGCCGATGGTAGAAGCGCGCGCGACGTCGTTGCGAGGAGAGGCCCAGGAAACCATCTGGTCCCCCCGCTGTTCCAGCTTCTGAATCAAGCGTTGGCTGAGGAACGGCCAGAGAGCTGCCTTGTCGCGACTCAGGAACCTTGGCGTCGATGCTGTACCGTTCCGTTCGCATCCAATTGGGAATTCCGGCGAGGGTACTGACCGTGTACATCATCGCGTCGCTGGTCGTAGGCACATAGGCAGTCAGCAGCGCCGCCGTGAGTGTTTCACCGGCCATGTGCCAGCCATCCGGCGTAACCTCAATCTCCTCGTGGCCAGCGACGGAGGATGAGTCCGGCCGAATAGAAACGACCTCGAACGCAAGCGGCTTTTCGCTGGAAGCCGAGGCTCCCTGGGCGACCGCGACCCGCCCAAGCCCTCATCCGGCTAGCGCGACAGCCAGCAATAGAGAGCAGCGAAGCCATCTGCGATCGGCGGAACACTTCACGTCCATCTGCGCACTCCCATTCGAGCCAGGCGGACCTGCGATCACGATACGAAGCGCCTGAATTACATTCCACGAATGTAGCCGCCAACACCAAGATGCGCCACATCGGAGCAACTCCGACGCTATGTACTCGCTTAAGATGCCCGTCAGCCGCTTCCGAGAGACCGACTTCCCGGTACTAATCGACACTCGATGAGTGCGTTGGCGATTCTGCACCAACCGAGAAGCCCGACGCTATGACCTTCCGGATAGCCGACGAACCATGACCTCACCGCGGCGTTGTCCTAAATGGCATGCTGCACGATAGAATCGGCCGATGAAATCCATGCTCGTCTGGGTAACGCTCGCTTTTCTTGCACCGGGTCAGGTCAAGCCGACTCAGACCACCCAGGATCGCAATCTCATCGTTGGAGCCTGGAGCGGAGCTGGAGCCTGGAGCCTGGAGCCTTAGCTCGTACGAACTTCGCCTGAAGTCTTCGGGAAAGATCACGACACCGTTTGGACCACACCCTGTCGGTCGAATTCTCTACGAGCCGAACGGCCAAATGTCGGCCCAATTGATGCGCCCCGAGACGATGGCCTTCGCGAGCGATGACCCGTTAGGCGCGACCGACCAGGAAGCTGCTTCGGCCTGGAGAAACTACATCGGTTATTGGGGCACGTACACAATCGATGCGAAAGCGGGCATCATCACGCATCACATCGAGGGCGCCTGGTTGACCAACTGGGTAGGTCAGAATCAGACGCGCGCGTTCGAGATTTCTGGAGACAGCTTATCGCTTGACGCTGATTCGCCTGCTTGGCACGCGCACCTCACATGGAAACGAATTCGGTGAACGTAACCTCCCATAGCCACTATTGCGATCAAGACTCGGGACAGATGACGGGCAACCCGGATAGTCGTCCGCAGGAATACCGCGCTCACGCGGCTATGGACCAGGCGCTTGTGGATGTGTCGAATAACTGCAGGCGGCCCTCGTTCTTGAAAGGACTACTTCAGAAGGTCGAGTGCCATGGCGGTCATCGCGGTTACACCGGTTTTGATCGCGGGTGCATAGACTGGCGCGAAGAGCGGCGAATGCAAGCTGGGCAAGGCCACACCGGATTTCCGGCTCTCCGCCAGCTTCTCAGGATCCGCTGCACCAAGCCAATACATAACGCCCGGAATTTTGCCGTCAAGAGTAAACCGGCCAACGTCCTCGCTTGCCATCATGGCCCTGGCTTGTTCCACATGATCCTTGCCAAGCGCCGAAACTGCACTCTGACGCAGCCGTTCGGCCATGGCATCATCGTTCACCGTCACCGGCCCGGTACTCAACACGGTGACAATTGGCAACCGGTCCGCGGGAACTCCGTAGGCCTCAGCCAGCCCGTTTGCGGTCCGGCGTATGTCTGCAATGATCTGATCCTGCACGTCTTGCGAATAGGTGCGCAGCGATAATCCCAGCTTGACCTCGTCGGGTATGACATTGTTCTTGGTCCCGCCGTGGAACATCCCAATGGTTAACACGGCGGGCCGTTGCGGATCGATCTGGCGGCTCACGATGGTCTGTGCCACAAGGACAAACTCTGACGCGAGCACGATGGGATCTTTGCCTTCCTGGGGTGCCGAGCCATGTGAACCGAGTCCGCGGATGGTCACGTCAATGCCGGCGACACCGGCCAGCAATGGCCCTCCCTTAATCGCTACGGAACCTGCCGGAACATCATTCGAGTCGTGTTCTGAAAGGACAAAATCTGGCTGACCAAAGCGGTCGTACAGATGATCCGCGAGCATTGCCTTTGCACCCTGTCCGACCTCCTCAGCCGGTTGGCCGATCAGGATGAGTGTTCCATGCCATTGGCTTTTGCGTGCTGCCATTTCGCGCGCCACGCCTAGAAGCACCGTCATGTGCAGGTCATGCCCGCAGGCGTGCATGACGCCGACCTCCTGGCCCTGTTCATTAGTTGATCGAAGTGTCGATGCGTAGTTGAGCCCGGTCTTCTCCTCGACCGGAAGCGCATCCATGTCGGTGCGAATCAGCAGACGTGGTCCCGGGCCGTCCTCCATGACTGCAACAACGCCGTCGGCTTGTGAGCCATCCGTATACCTGCCGACATGCTCCGTCACGGAGTAACCGAGCTTGCGCAGTTCCGCCGCCAGGAAGGCCGAGGTTTTTTCTTCGTGGCGCGAGAGCTCGGGATTACGATGCAGGTGCTTATAGGTCTCGGTTAGCGCGGTCAACTGCTGCTGGACATCGGCCGATAGATCGGGCGCAGGAGCCGTGTTCTGTCCCGCCGCTGACGCTGCAATCGCAAGGACTCCAGACAGCGCAAGCGCGCGCTTCTTAATGAACATTTTGCCTCCGGAGAATTCCGCATTGAGCGTAACACGCGGAAAACTCCCTAGCCGCTTCAGGTCAGGGTCTCGTGAATGGGTCACTCCCGACGGTGTCTTCTATGTGGCGCAAAACTGCTTCCCGGATTGCGCACGGTTGGCGCCTCGACGGCAATCCATGACTGATTCTCAGTTGTTGCTTCCAGGGCGAGTCACTCAGTGAGTCCTGAGTTGAGTGCATTCTTGAATGATTGCGCTAACTGACAGTACACATTTCCTTCTCAGTGTTCTACGTATGTTGGAATGCCGCGGTTGTGTACGGCGTGGCCTAGGAGTGGGGGTCTGTTTTCGGGATGGTCAAGTCTGGCTCCGCTGTACGTTTTCCGGGTTAACGGCGCGGCCAGCAGATGAGGACCTTCGCGCTATGTATCAGCTCATCCTGCACCACAACTACACGTTTGGCTCGACGTTTGACGTCAGTACATTCGGCAACCACGGGCAGCCGCACCTGGTGACTGCGGGCACAGCGGCGTTCGCGAGTTCGCTTCACTTTCAGCAGTCGGACAGCAGGGTGACGGTTGCACCCTCGCAAAGTTTGAACAACCCTTTTGCTGTTGCTGCGATGGTGCGCTTCTACATCGATGGCGCGATGACAGCGCGGCTGAACCTGATGGAAGGGTTCATGAGCTTTTCGCTCTTTGTAGAGCCGTCGGGCGCGCTGACCGGCACGATTGTTGACGCAAACAATGCCTGGACGGGCACGACAAGCCCGGTGAGCCTGGTCAAGCAGGGAGCCTGGCACGAGGCGTGGCTCACGCATGACGGGATCAGCCAATTGACATTGCAGTGCGACGGAGCGACGGTCGCCGTCGCGCGCAACGTCTATGGTCCGGTGCGCAGCGTAGGCAATCTCGGCGTGGCGATCGGCAACTGGCCAGACCGTGGCCAGTATCCGTTCGCGGGCTACATCGACGAGGTGAAGCTGTATCGCTATGACCCGAGCAAGGACTTCCAAAACCTGCTGAATCCCTGCTGTTTCGATGGAAAGGCGTTCGACGCGATTCTTGCGGAGTTGAAGGCCAATAAAGTGCTCAACGCGAGTGGTGGGTATTGGCAGCTGATGCAGCAATTGGCGCGTCTCATCGCTCTTCTGAGAGGGAACACGGTCGACAGCACGCGGAGCGTCAACCAGATCGGCCAGGGTTTGTACCGCGCGCTTCAGGCCCGCGACAGCGCTGCATTTGCGCAGCTGCAAGGCCAGCTCGCGAAGATGGCGCCGACGGATGCTGCCAGCGCCAAGGAGATAGCGACGCTGGAGAGCGGCATCAAGGGCGTGCTCGACAAGGCCGGGCTTTCGAGCGACCTGCTCACGCGACTGGCGGCTGCGATGTGCCTGCAGGTGCCGACTGCGAGTAGTACAGACGGAGGGAAGAGATGATCTCAGCAGCGACCGTCAAGAACCTCGTTCAGCGTTACGTCCCGTATCTAACCTTTGCGCCGAGTGAGCGCTTCTTTCCGAGCGACGTGGATGCGTGGATCACGAACTCCATCGCAGAGAGCTGGACTGCGCACGGCAGCCACTTCAGCGGAACGGCCGTGATGAACTCTCCTGATACGGATACCTTTCCGGCGGGCTATCCACCGACCGGCGCCGTGATGGGCGGCTCGCACTTTCCCGCCGGCCAGAGGCTGCGACCGTCCGACCTGAAGGAGCTGACCGGACCCGCAAAGACGGCGCTGAACGGTGGCGAAGACGTCTTTCTTAACTTTGGAGGATGGGCGACCGAGGCCGGAGGCACAGCCGCAGCCGACTTCACGCAAGGAAATCCGGACCGCGTGTACCCGCACTTCTCGAAATTCGCGAACTTTATTTCGGCGGGGAATCCGGCGACGCCTGACCTGCTGCAGAATCCTGACAACACGATCCCGATGGTGCCGCAGGGACTTGCGCCGGTGATGTACGTGGAGATCGACTGGGCGGGGCGATTCACGCGGCTCTCTGACCGGGTGGAAAACGACTTCGGGCCACAGAACCCGCTGCGCGACTTGCTCGACCGGCTGATCGTTTTTACCTATTACTTCTTTTACCCGTTGACGGACACGCCGCCCGGGCAGACCAGCGCACCCGGGCCCTCGGTCGTCCAGCGCGAGGGGCAATGGGAGGCGGTGTCACTGTACATCAGGATCGACCCCGACAGCTCGAGCCTGAAACCAGGGCCTACTACGCTGGAGGGCATCGAGATTGACATCCCGGAATTTGGAGACCCCGGCACGACAACGGTGGCGCCGCTCCTGTTTCTCTCCGGCAGCTTTACGGGTCGCGCCGACGACCCGTCGCCTCTGGCAAACGTGCGCCTCGCGAGCGACCCCGCCGTCACATGGCCGCAGCGACCAGTTACGAATACTGGCGGGGGCTTCGGTACCGGGGTGATTGGGCAGGTGGGACCAGTGGAGCCGTGGCGGCCAAGCGTGTACGTGACCAGCGGAACGCACAAGAATATGTTCGGCCCTACGGACACGGCCACGGATGTCGATCTGGGGCCGGACCCGAACTTGCAGGAGGGATCAGGGATCCTCGGCCTCTTTAGCGGGGCCACCGGCCTTATCGGGCCATTGCAACTTATCACCGGGATCATTGCGATCATCCTTTACGTCCTGTCTCAGGAAAACCACGCGCACGGTACGACGTACTCTCCGACCGGGCCGGACAACGATTTCGTGCCGCCCACGGGTCCGACGACTGTTCCCGGTTGGACGACGACGGTCAGCTCCGGTGGAAAGAACGTGGATCCGGTGCTGCACACTTTCAGCATGCTGCCGTCCGCTGCGGGCGATGAGAAGGACGCGATTTATGTATTTCCGCCGTGGTGGGATTTCCCCGGGCGATGGGGCGTGCGCGTTCAGCCGAGCTCGGCGGTCCGCTGGGACAACGGCATGCAGTTCCGTGACCTGCATGGGCGCTCGCGCTCCTACTGGAACACGCTTGCGTTGTACCGTTGGCTAAACCTGCCAGAGAACATGGGAGCGACGAGTCTTCTGACACCCTGAGCGGGTACCCGACGAACAGATTGTGGGCTGTTGCCGGTGGTTCATTCTGCGCGGGAGTGAGTGGTCAGTCTGGCGAGGAACTCCTGGGCGAGAGTGTTGGCTGCTCTGCCGGCGGAGAGGACTGCCCAGTTGGCGAGGAAGAGGTGGGGGCCGCGGTCTGCGGAGGGGTAGTAGGTGTTGGCCAAGGCTGCGGAGGCCATGTCTCCGCCGATGCCTGAGTAGTTGAATTCGATTTTTCCGTTGTCCCCGTGCGTGAGGAAGATGGCGCGCAGGGCGTGCGCGACTCGGTGTGGCGTTGTGCCTTCGCCGCTGTAGAAGTAGCGAGGATCCTGATGCAGGAGAGAGGGAAGGATTGCGCCTCCGATGAGGATGTCGGAGGTGCCGCCGGCGTAGGCAGCGCCGTAACGCTGCGCGTATCCCTTGAAGCCTTGTGGGTAGGCCGGTGTGTCTGAGGCCTGATGGATTCCGGCGAGGAGCGCGGCTCCGGTGAACGTTACGACGTCGGTCTCGGCCCTGATGGCGAGATGGAATTTCAGGGACGCAGGCATCGGGACGACGTTGCTTTTTTCATAGACGACGTAGAAGCTTGGAACGACACCGAGGACGCGCTGTGTCTCCTGCTCTTTGACCTGCTGGGCGGCGAGGTGCTCGGCGAAGACAGCGGTGACGCTGGTCTCGACTGCGGAGATCGTCATTTCGATGTCGTCGAGATCGAGGTGCTGGCCAGGCTGCAGGGCGATTTCGGGAGAGTCCCACTCGCTGAAGCCGGGAGCGGTGATTGTGACGCGGTAGGTGTTGCTGGCGTCGAGGCTGTCGAGCGTGAAATGCCCGTTTGCGTCGGCGGTTGAGGAAGACTTGTAGTCGCTCTTTTCTCCGACGAGGGAAACTGCTGCTCCCGGAATGCAGCCGCCATCGCGGTCGATGACGATGCCGTTGATCATGGCATTCCCCGAAGTCGATACGAGCGCCTGGCTGAGCGCGTACTGCGGCGCACAGTAAATCGCTACGCACAAGGGGAGTGTTGCAAGGAGACGCATAAGGGACAACTTCTTTCTGGCGTTACCGCCGCCTGATCCAGGCGGTAACGGTCTGATTCAGCAGTAGACATCCGAGACAGACGGAGGGGCATTGCATCTTCGTGTTAGGAAGGGCAGCTGATTGGTCGGCAATCCGGAGGTATGCCGGCCGAGTCTCGATGATGTGTTGTAGGACGTTATGCAGCGCGCGGTGATCCGAAATGCAGGTCTCTCCACCACTTCGGCTTCGCTATGCGAAGCCTCCGGTCGAGATGACGCATCTTTGTTTCTTCAATTTTGGCTGCTCAATTTGCTTTCCCCATTTTACTTGATCAGTTCAAGCGCTGGAGACGGGCGATGAGTTTTTCGGCGAGGGGTTCGCCGGACTCGGTCCAGAGGAGGCGGCTGGAGATGCCGCAGTGCTTTTCGACGGAGAGAGTGAAGGCGAGGAGCTTTTCGACGTTCTGCTGGACGCGTTTGGTGGTGTCTTCGTCGAGGGATTCTTCTTCTGAACCTTCGAAGGTCCAGGGAGTATCGAGGCCGAAGTCGACGCGGATGTGGCCGTTCTGTTCGTAGGAGCCGAGGTCGAAGTTGGGGCCGAAGCCGACGATGCGGACGCGGACGGGCTCGAGGCGCCAGGCGGTGTCGAGGCCGGCGGGGGATGGCTCAGGGACCCAGAGGCGCCAGCGTGTTTCGAACTCATAGGCCGTGTCGTCGTGGAGTTGTTCGGTGGCTTCGGCGACGGCGTTTTCGGGGAGGGAGGCGTCGGCTTCGGAGGCTTCGCTGCGTTCGTCGTTGACGTAGATGCGCTGGTAGATGGGGGACTCGGCCCAGTCGATGGGATAGGCAGAGGCGGCGGCGACGCGGGCGAGCTCGGGCTGGGCGCCCCCTTCGCGTGAGACGGCGATGAACTGACGGAGCACGCAGACGAGTGCGTCGGGGAGGGCCTGGAGCCGGAAGTTGGGGAACCAGAGACTGAGGTAGAGCTGGTCGGCCATGAGGTGAATTGTATGTCGGCGAGGTGACAGTGGCTGTGGAAGTGATTTGAGATGAGAAGATGGACCGAGGCAAGCGATGCGTCTGTCAGTGGAAAGGTTGCGGTGGGGACTGCTGGCGGGGGCGCTGTTGCTGGTGGGCGTGGTGGTGGTGCTGCTGAGCTATGGGCGGTATCGCGCGGTGCAGGCGTGGAAGCAGATTGTGAAGCGCTCGGGCGCGACGATTACGCATGAGACGAGCGGTGTGACGTACTCACAGGCAGTGGGCGGGAAGACGATCTTCACGCTGCACGCGAAGCGGGCGATACCGCATGGCGAGGGGCGGTACACGCTGGAAGACGGCATGCTTGTACTGTATGGGCGCGATGGGCAGCCATCGGACCGGATTTCGGGAGCGCAGTTTGAGTACGACGAGAAGCAGGGTGTGGCGCATGCGGCGGGCGAGGTCGATATGGACATTGAGCCGCCGGAGGGGCTTTTACGGCAGGGTTCAGGGGCCAGGGCCCAGGGTCCAGAGGGCCATACGGCGCAGGCGATTCATGTGCGTACGAGCGGGCTGACGTATGTGAAGAAGCTGGGCGTGGCGGCGACGGATCAGGATGTGGAGATCGATTACGCGGGCATGCATGGGCATGCGCGGGGGGCGGAGTTCGACACGGGGCAGAGCGTGGTGCATCTGCTGGCGGATGTGCGTGTCGACGGGATAGTGCGCGGGGCTGTTGGATCAGGGGGCGGGACGCGAGCGACTCTGACGGCGACGAAAGCGGATCTGGATCGAGATGAGAATGTGATTGACCTGACGGAGCCGCGAGTGCAGTCGAATGGGCGGACGGGGAGTGCGACGTCGGCGGTACTGCATTTGCGCAAGGATGGGTCGGTGGAGATGGTCGAGGCGTCGGGCGGGGTGACGCTGAATGCAGGACACGCGGACGATCACCGCGGCGACTCTGCATGCAGCGATGAATGAGCGATCGCAGATGCAGCATGCGGAGTTGGGAGGCGGCGTGGCGCTGCTGGACACGAATGCGGAGCGGCCGACGCACTGCGATTGCAAATATGGCGAAGATTGCGTGCGATGAGGCGGGGTATCCGACGAAGGTGGCGATGGATGGCGCGGTGGCTCTGACGATGGAGGAGCGGAGGTTGGCGGTGAGCCTGTGTTGGGCAGGCAGATGGGTGCGGAGCACGTGACGCTGACGATGGAGCGCGTGCCGCGGCCCGGACACGGGAGCAGGGTGTCTGGCGTGCATGCGCAGGGCGGAGCGTGGGCGCGGGGGAATTCGGTGGTGCAGGCAAGTGCGGGAGCGCCCGCGGCTGGTCGAAAGAGCGGGACTGAAGCTGACGTCGGTCGCGGGCGATGATCTGCAGCTGGCGCTGGCGCAGGATGCGGCGGGTAAGGATCAGCCGCAGAGCTTGAGCGGGAATGGGCATACGAGGATTGAGCAGCGGATGCCGGACGGGACGGTGCAGACGAGTACGGGCGATGTGCTGCAGGCGAGCTTTGCGAAGGAGCCGGGACGTGGGCTGGAGATCGCGTCGGCGGAGCAGACGGGGCATGTGGAGATTCGGAGTGTGCCGGGGAAGCCGGGAGTCGAGCCGAGCGAGGGCGTGGCGGAGCGGGCGCAACTGGATGGGGCGAACGATGTGTTGATATTGAGCGGGCGTCCGCGGCTGACTCGTGGAGACACGAGCGTAACGGCTGACGCAGTTCGGATGATGCAGCAGACGGGCGATGCGGTGGCGAGCGGGAGCGTCGCGGCGACCTTTGTGGGTGCGGATGCGAAGGCGGGGGC
>CAVZMD010000021.1:0-38041 GCA_963776265.1 uncultured Acidobacteriaceae bacterium
GGATCACCAGCGAGTAGCCCTTCATCTCCTTCTCGCCCGCGTGGGTCTGCAGATGAAATCGCTGCGCCAGCAGTTGTTGCAACATCGGCTTCAGCTGATCGTACGTCGGCCCCTTCTCTGAGTCGGGCTTCGCCGATACGTCATAGACCGTCGATCCTATCCACGCCGGCTGTCCTTCAATCTGATATGCCTGCACCCCAAAAGCCATCTGCATCAGGAAATCCAGTGAAGCGTTGTGCGCCGTAAACAGCACCGCCCCCGGATCGCTGATCTTCGTATACCCATCCCCCGAAGGCTTCTCCACCAGCCGCACTGAAGCTACTTCAAACTGTGTGGGATAGTTCGATACCGCGGCTTTTTGAACTTGTGCCGCTGCCATTCCCACCGCCAACAAGACCATCCCGACTATCCGCGCCATCGCCCTCATCGCCAGCCATTCTCTCATTCGAAAACTGGCAACTGGAAACTGACCACGGGTAACTGAACAAAGCGGAAGTGTCCGTCCTCGGACGGGCCACCAAGTCGCTCTGCTTCTAGGTAACCCGAGCCTTCAGGCTCGGGTCTCTCTCGTGCCCAAACGAAATGGGGCTTTAGCCCCTGGGGTATGCTCTCTTCAAATTGGCCGGACCTTCAGCGCCAAATCCCGCCAACAGGACCGTCGCCCCAAACAGCAACGTATCCCCGACGTAGTTCATCCCCTCCAGCGCCAGCGGCGTGTGCATCTCCGTCAAAAAAATCGGCACATAGAAGAACACCACCAGCAGCAACAGCACCAACCCCGCACTCGCCGCCGCCACGCGTACTCCTCCGCCCAATCAACACCGCCACACCCGCAACCACCAGAACGACCCCGACAAAATACGCAATCAACACCGGCGCCGGTACCCACGCAGGCGTCATCTTTTCGAGCGGCACTCCCGGCACATTCCGCGGATAGAAGAAGTGCTCAATCCCATAAAACACCATCGTCGCCCCGACGATGATCCGCCCCACCCGCGCCCAGCCTTCACCACATGAGCGTCCGCTCCATGCAATGGCCCGCGAGCACCATCGCCCCACCTGCAAAGCACGTCTCCCGCACCGTCAGGATCCAGAACAGCCGCTCATGCAGCCCCTTTCCCAGGTTCGGCAGATCAACCGTGGCCACAATCAGCAGAAAAAACAGCGCCAGCAGCGCCGCCGACCACCGCACACCCCGCCACACAATAAAACTGATCGCCGCAGCCGCCAGCGCCACACCAAAGAAGTAGACCCAGAACAGCGGCCACGGCAGCCACTTCGGCACCAGGCCCATCATTCCGCGCGCCGCCAGAAAATGCTCCGCCGAAAAGATCGCCAGCGAAACGGCCTCGAAAACCGGCCCCAGCACGATCAGCTTGCCCGCGCCTGCAGCCGCCCGAAACCGCGCCCGCACAAGCACAAGCCCCGCCACCAGCGCGGCAACACCCGCCCCAACCATCCCCCAAACCAACACAGACATGCGTTCGTCACCTGTGATTGAGGACTCAAAACAACAGCAATTCCGAAGGAGCGCCAGAATACCACCCACCGCCGCACGAACCACGCGACTCACTAACCACTAACTACTAACCACTAGCCACTCTCCTAACCGAGTAAACTTCCTCGCATGGGCACCTCCACCACCCGCCGCAAGCTCCTCATCGGCCTGGGCGTGTGCCTTCTGCTCTTCATCTTTCTCGCCACCCTCAACGCCTTCAACATCAACTTCCTCAACCCCGCGTCCCCGCTCCAGACGCTGGTCTTCATCACCCTCTCCACGCTCGCCTTCGTCCTCTTCGTCGTCGTCCTCATCCTGCTCGTCCGCAACGTCCTCAAGCTCTACGCCGACCAGCGCAGCCGCGTCCTCGGCACCCGCCTCCGCACCCGCATGCTCTGGGGAGCCGTCCTCGTCTCCCTCGTCCCACTCGTCTTCATGTTCGCCTTCAGCTATCTGCTGATGAACCGCGCCGTCGACCGCTGGTTCTCGCAACCCGTCACCCAGATGCGCGACGACGCCAACCGCGCCACCTTCGAGCTCTTCCGCTACGCCGCCGCCAACGCCCGCGTCCGAGGCCGAATCCATCGCCATCGAGCTCTCCAGCCTCAATCTCGCCACCTCGCACCCCGACGTCGCCGCCATCAACCGCGTCCTCCTGCGCCACGAGATCACCCTCCAGGGCGGCTTCGCCATCGTCTACAGCCAGGGACGCGCCGTCGCATCCTTTCATCTACCCTCCTCGCTCCGGCCCCGCCGAGCTCCGCTCCCTGCTTCCGCCCGACAACGCCTCCGACGAAAATCCGCAACCCCACCCGCCCATCCAGAGCCGACCCGTCCACGGCTCACTCACCGAAGCCCTGCGCACCGCCGCACAGCAAACCGACCAGCCCTTCTTCTCCATCGGTTCGGCCGATTACTCGCTCGCCACTGCCGGCGTCCAACACGGCGGCCTCGTCGTCGTCGGCCTGCCCATGCCGCCCGGCGTCTCCGACACCGCCGCGCAGCTCCGCTCCGCCGCCGACACCTACTGGATTCTCTTCCGCGAGCGCCGCCAGGTCCGCGCTCTCTACATGCTCTCCTGCTCCTGATGACCGGCCTCGCGCTCTTCGCCTGCAGCTGGCTCGCGCTCCATCTCTCCAAGCAGGTCACCAGGCCCGTCGAATCCCTCGCCGACGCCATGGAGGCCATCGCGGCCGGCGACTACGCCCGCCGCGTCGCACCAACCGCCACCGAAGAGCTCGGCGAACTCGTCCGCAGCTTCAACCACATGGCCGCCGACCTCGAAGTCCTCGCGCGCGCCGCCGAGCAGTCCAACCTCCAGCTCTCCGCCGCCAACGCCACCCTCGAAGCCCGCCGCGCCGAGCTCGAAACCATGCTCGAAACCATCCCCAACGGCGTCGCCACCCTCTACGCCCGACCGCCGCATCGTCCTCGCCAACCGCGCCCTCTCCGAACTGCTCGACCCCGGCGGCCAGATCCCCTTCGTCGGCCTGCGCCTCGACCAGGCCATCCCCGCCGAGATCCTCGACATCCATCGACCGCCTCCTCCGCCGCCGCCACCGCATGGGCTCCGCCTCCGGCGAGATGGAGATGTCCTCGCCGCTCCGGCCCGCTCCAGATCTCCGCCACCGTCGCTCTGCTCGAAGGCCGACGCCAGCTCGAAGCGCACGAGCACCACGGCTACGTCCTCGTCCTCGAAAACGCCACCGAACTCCTCCGCGCGCAAAAGCAGTCCGCCTGGAAAGAGGTCGCCCGCCGCGTCGCCCACGAGATCAAAAATCCGCTCACGCCCATCGCCCTCACCGCCGAGCAGATCCATCGCCATATCGGCCGCCTCAAGCCCCTGCTCACCGAGCACAACATCGAATCCAACTCCCTCGCCGTCATCCGCCGCTCCACCGAAGTCATCTCATCTTCGGTCGAGACGCATGCGCTCGCTCGTCGACCAGTTCGCCGCGCTCGCCGAGTTCCCCACCGCGCGCCTGCGCCCCGCCGACCTCAACACCATCGTCGAAAACTCGCTCGCTCTCTTCGCCGGCCGCCTGCAGCAACATCCGCGTCCGCCGCACGCCTCGCGCCCAACCTCCCGCTCGTCCTCGCCGACCCCGAAGCCCTCGAAGCGCGCCCTCGGCAACCTCATCGACAACGCCGCCGAAGCCATGCAGGACTCGCTCCTCCGCGAGCTCCGCATCTCCACCCGCCTGCTCCCCTCCGGCATGGTCGAGCTCACCGTCGCCGACACCGGCCCCGGCCTCACCGACGAGCATGCGCGAGCGCCTCTTCCTCCCCTACTTCTCCACCAAGCAGCGCGGCACCGGCCTCGGCCTCTCCATCGCCGCCAAGATCATCCAGGAACACCAGCGGCACCATCCGCGCCGAAAAGAACGTCCCCGCCGGCGCCAAGTTCATCATCGAACTCCGCCCCGCCACGCCTCAGCAACTGAGTCCGACGCCCACCGAATCCGAGCCACATGAACCTAACCACTGAACGACTGATCTCTGATCTCTAATCTCTGTTCTCTTCTATGAACCACGTCCTCATCGTCGACGACGAAGCCGACATCCGCGACTCCCTCGAATCCATCCTCCGCGAGGAGGACTACGCCGTCACCACCGCCGCCACCGCCGCCGAAGCCCTCACCCTCCTCCGCGACGCCGATCTACGACGTCGTCCTGCTCGACATCTGGCTCCCCGACCGCGACGGCCTCGACGCCCTCGGCCGAGATCCGCCAGCCATGGACACCGCCGCCAACGCTCCCCGAGGTCATCATCATCTCCGGCCACGGCACCATCGAAGCCGCCGTCCGCGCCACCAAGCTCGGCGCCTACGACTTCCTCGAAAAGCCGCTCTCCCTCGACCGCACCCTCATCGTCCTCAAGCAACGCCATCAAGGCCCGCCAGCTCCGCGAGGACAACCAGGAGTTCGTCCGCGCAGCTCGCCGTCCGCCACACCGTCACCGGCGACTCCGTCTCCATCAAGGCCCTCCGCCAGCAGATCAAGCTCATGGCCCCCACCAACGGCCGCGTCCTCATCTATCGGCGAATCCGGCACCGGCAAAGAACTCATCGCCCGCACCATCCACGCCGAATCCCTCCGCCGCGACCGCGTCTTCGTCGAGCTCAACTGCGCCGCCATCCCCGAGGACTACATCGAGACCGAACTCTTCGGCTACCGCCACGGCGCCGTCCCCGGCGGCCCGCCAGCACGCCCACCGAAAAACGCGGCACCTTCGAGCGCGCCGACGGCGGCACCCTCTTCCTCGACGAAGTCGGCGACATGAGCCTCAAGACCCAGGCCAAGGTCCTCCGCGCCTTAGACGAGCAGCGCTTCTACCCCGTCGGCGCCACCACCCCATCCACGTCGACGTCCGCGTCATCGCCGCCACCAACAAGGACCTCGAAGAGGAGATCGCCCGCGGCAACTTCCGCGAAGACCTCTTCTACCGCCTCAACGTCATCCCCTTCTTCGTCCCGCCCCTGCGCGACCGCAAAGAAGACATCCCGCTCCTCGTCAAGGAATTCCTCGCCGAGTTCGGCAGCGAGTACGGCCGCCCCCACGTCGAGATGCACCGACGACGCCCTCGACCGCGCTCCGCCAGTACCACTGGCCCGGCAACGTCCGCGAGCTCCGCAACCTCATCGAGCGCGTCCTCATCCTCAACCCCAAGACCCAGCGCATCGAAGCGCAAGCACCTCCCCATGCTCGTCCACCGCACCGACGGCACACCGGCCCGCGACGCCGCCACACGCTCCGGCTCGCGCGAAGAGTTCTCCACCCTGCTCGAAGCCCGCGAAGCCTACGAGCGCGACTACATCCTCAAAGAACTCGACGAGTGCCACGGCAACATCAGCCGCGCCGCCGAAGCCCTCGGCCTCGAACGCTCCCACCTCTACCGCAAAATGAAAACCCTCGGCATCCACTTAGGCGAGTAGCGCCACCGAAGGATTGCCTGCTAGTCAAGCGAAGCGCGTTTCTCGGGACCTGTCCATTTGCGGATGCGTAAACCGCGGTCGATGAGTGTTGGCCTGTTGTCACCATTCGAGGCCCAACTTCCGTTGGCACGTGATCCGAGCGTTTGTTGAGAGTACATGCGCGAAGCTTGGCATGCCCGTAGGTGACCGGCAGCGATTCCAGGGAACTTCACGGTTTTCAACGTTTCACGCATCCTTTAGGCGAGCGTTGCGCGCCTGTGGCTTTTGCCAGTAGGTCGACCCTGGTTCATGCCATATAAGCCATAGCAAAGGCAGTGAGAGGCGCGCTGCAACCATGAAACGCATTTTCACTCAGGGACCAGCCGGACTACCGGGGGTAACGCGTGCCTAACAATCCAGAAGCCGAAGGCAGTGCGCTCAACGCGTCCGCGTCCGTGGACCGTACCGTGCTTCCCGTGCCGGAACCTCAGTATCCACCGATCACCACGCTTGATGTGCACGATGCAACAGCTCCGCCACGGTTCCAGGTGAAGGCGCCGAAGGGCGCGCCCAATGTGGTTGTAATTCTTCTCGACAACTTCGGGTTCGGCGACAGCTCAACGTTCGGAGGTCCGATCCAGATGCCGACGCTGGACCGGCTCGCCGAGACCGGGCTGCGTTACAACAATTTCAAAGTGCCGCCGTTGTGTTCGCCCAGCCGCGTGGCTTTGCTTACCGGCCGCAACAGCCATAGCGCAAACTTCGGCGTGATCTCCGAAATTGCCACAGCGTTCCCGGGATACACGGCGATGCGTCCCGCCAGCGTCACGATGCTGCCCGATATCCTGCGGCTGAACGGTTACAGCACTGCCATGTTCGGCAAGTGTCACGAGCTGGGACCTTGGGAAGCCAGCGCCGTCGGTCCGTTCGACCGCTGGCCGCTGCATAGCGGGTTTGAGCGGTTCTACGGCTTCATGGCGGGCGAGGCTGACCTGTTTCATCCGGTCATTTACGACAACATGAACAGGTTGGATCTGCACCCCGACCCTGACTACTACGGCAGCACCGACATCACAGATAAGGCCATCGAGTGGGTGCGTTCGCAGCATTCGCTCGCGCCCGACAAGCCATTCTTCGTCTACTACTCCGCCATTGGCACGCATGGTCCGTTCCAGGTGCCCGCGAACTGGCGCGACAGATACAAGGGCAAGTTCGACCAGGGATGGGACCAGGTGCGAAAGGAAACGCTGGACCGCCAGATCAAATTAGGAGTCGTGCCGCCGGGAACCGAACTCGCACCCAAGCCGCCGGGGATTCAGGAATGGGACGCGTTGACGGCCGACGAGAAGAAGGTCTTTGCCCGGTACATGGAAATCTATGCTGCCTTTGCCGAGGTGACCGACTACGAAATCGGGCGGTTTCTGGACGCGATCGAAAACCTGGAACTGATGGACAACACGCTGGTCTTCTACATCACCGGCGACAATGGCTCGGTATTTCAGGGCGGACCCAACGGCGCGTTCAATGAGTTGTCCGTGTTCAACGGCCTGCCGGAACCGCTTGAAATCGCGCTGAAGAACCTGGACAAGTTCGGCGGACCTCAATCGCACATTCTGTATCCCAACGGGTGGGCCTTCGCTGGAGCCACGCCGTTTGCGTGGGGCCACCAGGTGGCCTCCTACGGCGGCATCTGTCAGCCCATCGTGGTCCATTGGCCGAAGGGGATTGAGGAGAAGGGCGGACTGCGTACGCAGTGGTACCACATGATCGATATCGCCCCCACGGTGTTGGAGGCAGTCGGCGTGCCCGAGCCAGACGTCGTCCATGGCGTCAAACAGAAACCCATCGAAGGCGTGAGCATGCTCGACACACTTAATAACGCCGACGCGAAGTCGCGCCATACAACGCAATACTTCGAGATGGCAGGCAACCGGGGCATCTACCAGGACGGCTGGTTCGCTACTACAGTGCACCGCCCGCCATGGGAGCCGAAGGCGCGGGCTACGTTTGAAAACGACAAGTGGGAACTCTACGACGTAGAGAAAGATTTCAGTTGTGCGCATGACCTTGCTGCGATTCACCCGGACAAACTTGAAGAGCTGAAGGGGGTCTTTCTGCAAGAGGCCGTCAAGTACAACGTGCTTCCGCTCGACGACCGCGCCTGGGAGCGCTTCAACGCCGCACTGGCGGGCCGTCCGGATCTGATGGAAGGCCGCACCGAGATGACGGTCTACGAAGGGATGAAGGGAATCCCCGAGAACGGCTTCATCAATCTCAAGAACCACTCTTTCGTGATTACTGCCGACATCGAGATCCCGCAGGCGGGCGCTGAAGGAGTGATCATTGCCCAGGGCGGAGAGATGGGCGGCTGGAGCCTCTACGTCAAGAACGGCGCGCCGAGGTTTGCCTACAACTTTCTCGGTCGCGAGACCTACAAGATCGTCGGCTCCGCTCGTCTTCCGTCCGGCCCGGTGATGCTCCGCTTCGAGTTTGCCTACGACGGTGGGAGGCCTGGCGCGGGAGGAGACGGGTTGCTGCTCGTCAACGGTGCGGAGGTCGCCACCGGGCGCATCGAACACACTCATCCGAACGCGTTTGGTGCAGAAACTACGGATGTAGGCGAAAACCTCTATACCGCCGTCAGCGACGACTACAAGGTGGGCGATAACAAGTTCACCGGCAAGATCAACAAGGTGACCATCCAGGTGGGCAAATCCAACCTCAGCGAAGAGGGACAGAGGGCTGTCGAGGAATTGAGCGTGAGGGGATTGCTGGCCACGGACTTGTGATCGTGCCGTTGACGTTGGGACGCAGTATCCCGGTTTGTTGGCCGGGTGCCCCCGTTCATCGCGCAGCGATGAGCGGGATGGAACAATGGCCGGATGACAAGCTGTAGCTTCTAGGCTACAATCACCCAGTGCTCGAAATTCGCGAAACGGACACCTTCTCTCGCTGGCTGACAGCTCTCCGCGATGCACAAGCCAAAGCCAGAATCGCCGCTCGCGTTCGTCGTCTCGCCTTCGGCAATCCCGGTGACGTGAAGCCAATCGGCGAAGGCGTTAGCGAACTTCGCATTCACTACGGGGCCGGTTATCGCGTCTACTTCGTGCAGCGCGGAACCATTCTCATCGTGCTTCTCTGCGGTGGCGACAAGAAAACGCAGCAGAAAGACATCGAAATCGCGAAACAGCTAGCCAAGGAGATCGAATGAGCGCCGCTAAAGTGAAAACCAAACCCTTCGATCCCGCCGAATACCTCGATAGTCCGAAGGCCATCGCCGCTTACCTCACCGAAGCCCTCGAAACCGGCGACCCCGCTTTCGTCGCCGACGCCCTCGGCGTCATCGCCCGCGCCCGCGGCATGTCCGAGATCGCCCGCGAAGCCGGCGTCTCGCGCGAAAGCCTCTACCGCTCCCTCAGCACAGACGGAAACCCCGAGTTCGGCACCGTCATGCGCGTAGCCCAGGCCCTCGGTCTTCGCCTCTCCGTCACCCCCAACAAAGCGGCTTGATCGCAGAGATGTGGGATCGAACGATGCACGAACCGGAAGGGCACGGCTTTAGCCGTCGAGCCACCGCCACTCCCCGGGTACAGTACCAACATGTACCTGCCTCCGCATTTCGAAATGCGTGAACTATCGGCCATCCACGACTGCATCGACGCCTGCGGCCTCGCCAATCTCATCACCTGGACCGGCGACCAGCTTCTCGCCACGCCGCTGCCACTCCTGCTCATGCGCAATCAAGGAGAGTACGGAACCCTCATCGGCCACTTCGCGAAGGCCAACTCTCATTGGAGCCAGCCCATCGTCGGCGAGGCCCTCACGATCTTCTCGAACGCGGACGCCTACATCACACCCTCCTGGTACGCCACCAAGGCCGAAACCGGAAAGGTCGTCCCCACCTGGAACTACGAGGCCGTCCACGCCTACGGCAACCTGGAGTTCTTCCACGACGAAGCGCATCTACTCGAGATCGTCACCCTGCTCACCCGTCGCCACGAACAAACGCGAACCACGCCTTGGGACGTGAACGACGCCCCATCAGACTTCATCCGCAATCAGCTTCGCGGCATTGTCGGCTTTCGCATGCCCATCACCAAGCTGTACGGCAAACGCAAGATGAGCCAGAATCGCTCCGCACCCGACCGCGAAGGAGTTGTAGCCGGCCTCCGCGCAGAGGGCAAAGAAGAGATCGCGAAGCTCATCCCCTAAGCCCGCAACGACTCGTTTGGGTCCTAGCGTCCGAAAATCGAAACGCACCGAAGCGATATCCACAGAAAACTGCGTTTTCAACATTTCTTAGTTGTCCACAACTGAATGTTCCACGGGGAACACTCCTGTTCCACGCCTCATCTACTCCGCGACCTTGAAATCCAGAATCGCCACCGTGGTTACCGGGACCGGTTTGCCGTTATCCAGCAGAGGGCTGTAACGCCACCGCTGCACCGCCTCAGTCGCTGCATCGCGCAGCTCCGGTGGTCCACTCACGGCACGCGCAGAAACCACCTTGCCCTCGGGGTTCACAACAGCCTGCACCGTCACCTGGCCCTCTACGCGGGCCGCCGACGCCGCAGGAGGGTACGCTGGCGCCGGGCTGAAGATCACATTCGCAGCCGTCATCCCCGCCGACCCCTCGTGCACAATGGATCGCGTCTTCGCCGATGACGGCGCGGCACTGCTCGGTTCTCTGGAACCAAGCGGCTCACTCGGCCATGCAGTAACCTCCTGCTTCACCACCGTGACCGGCACTCCAGAACTCGCCTCCGCAGTGGCCGGCCGCGGTGCGGAGCCGGACGCCACTGGTTGCGGAGTCGCCGTGAGGACGTTCTGCGAACTCGCAACCTTCGACGTTTCGCCAGCGCTCTCCTGCGAAGCAACAGCTGGCGCAACGGAGTTAGCCGTCTTCGGCTTACTCGAAAAAGTGTCCACTGCACGTTTCACAATGTGCGTCTCCGCGGCAGAAACAACACGGTGGAACACCGCACCTAAGCCAAGACCCAGCGCGATGCAAACCACGCCAACGATCCATACCGATCGCCCTCTCCACCGCGGAGCTTCGGACTCTATCTGCGCGGCAAACAATCCTGACGTAAGGAACGGCGGCAACACTACATCGTCTGCCTCCCGACTGCCTGCCCTACGGCTGTCGTCCTCGGCAACAGCGACCGCCGCTTCGTCGTTCCTCAGTTCAAGTTTCGTCGCACGTGTGGCGGGCGGCGTCCCCCTGGTGTACAGCATCGGCTCCGAATTCACCCGCGCGGGGCGGACCGGCACTGACTCCCTGGGCTTAGGTTCAACCGGGATCTTTGACTCTGATTCCGGCCCCGGAGAAAACGTTGAGCGGCGTGACTGCAGCAGAAAACGGAGCAGCTCGCGGAGGTCTGCCTCCTGCGAGTCGCTCTTCAAATCATGCTCAGTCCCGGCAGCGGCGGCGACCAGGATTCCGAGAAGGTCCTCATAGCCGATCCCCTCGCGCTCCTGGTACAACGTTGCTCGCATAAGCGACGCAACGTCAGCGCGGAACGGCGCATCCGTTTCGAGGCGGCTCGATAGCTGCGGAATCGCATCAGGCGACGGGACCGCCAACTTTTCCTTCAGCAGGAACTCCCGTACGTCCTGCACATGCGCTGGATAGCGGCCTGATATTTCAGTGAGCTGAGAAGCCAGAAACACTCCCGATCCAACCTTCTTTCGCCGCCCGATGGGACGGCTGGGATCTCCCTGTGTGCTCAGCAGGGCTCTGAAGTTAAGACGCCTCAAGAGCCTCGATGTCATGCCTGAAATAAGGATGAATAGATCGTTCTGAGCGCCCCAAACAATCCCACAGAATTTGACAAATCCCCCGCCCCGGAAACACAAACCTGCTGATTCTAAAGGGTTAAAATGGTAGGCGAGACGGCAGCTTCGAACTACATCGACCGCGCGCTCGCCAGTTCTACGATCTTCTGAATCACATCCGTATAGGTGTAGCCGGCCTTCCTGGCTGCCATGGCGAATTCGGCAGTGCTCGCGAGCCATGGGTTTGGGTTCGCTTCGATGACGTACACCTCGCCTTTCTCGTTCAGGCGCATATCAATTCGGCCATAGTCGCGCAGCTTGAGAGCGCGATAGGCGGCGAGCGCGGTGTCCTGAAGCTCTTTGGTGGTGTCCTCATCGAGATCGTCGACCGGCGCAGATTTCGTCATCCGGTAGGCCTCCGATTCGTGATCGAACTTAACGTCCTGGCCGGCGATTCGCGGAGTCCCTTTGGGAAGTTTCGACAGATCGAGTTCTATAAGCGGAAGCACCTCGGGGTCATCGTTTCCAAGAATAGCGGCGTAGATTTCGCGCCCCTCGATGTACTCCTCAATGAGCGCTGGGCTGTCGAACTCCTCGTGGATGTAATGGATGCGCTCCATCAGCTCTTTCACACTGCCGACAACGGAACCGTTGTCGATCCCGATGGATCCGTCTTCGGAAACAGGCTTCACAATCAGCGGAAATTTAATATCGTGCGAGTGATCGGTGAGGCCCTTATACGACGTCGCAAAGTCCGGAGTCTTTATCTTGTGAAAATCGAAGATCTTTTTTGCGATCGACTTGTCCTGCGCAAGATACAGTCCCTGCGGTCCACCACCGGTGTAAGGAAGTTGCAGCAGTTCCAGATAGGCGGCGATGTTCTTGTCCATCGTGTCGTGGCCGGCGTACGACTCTGTGAGGTTGAAGACAAGGTCCGCACTACACCTTCCGAGCGCAAGCAGCGATTGATTCTTGCCGTCGAGCACGTGATACGAAGGCTCGTGCCCCAGCTTTGTCAGGGACTCGAAGATCTCTTCGCGGTCGTACAACGGATGTTTTTTCTTCCGGCGTCTCCCATCCTTGCCGCGCGTCGCCTTCACCGGTGCCGGCTCCGGTTCCGGCGGCCCATCTTCCCAACATTCGTGCAATATCGTAATTTTCATGATGTCCCTGCGCCTTTTCCGTATCGCCACATCTGCGTCAACCGCAGATGAGAATCACCAACTCAAGGCGAAATGAACTTGCCCCGAGTGATGTAGTTCATCGCCAGCGCGGTCGCGTATACAGTGAGTTCGGTCAGATGTTCTCGTTCACATTTCATGTCCGCGCGCAGACCGAGATCGTTGACTTTTGCTTCGATGGATTCCACCAGCCTCTTCACCAGCGGACGTTGAACTCCGGTCCAATAATTCACCTTGTCAATCAGAACCTTGCGATTCTCCCGAAGAAGATCGACAGCCGGACGAACGTCTTTCCTGCGGTGCTTTGACACGTTGAAGATGTCCTGCAAATCAGTATCGAGCGGAAGTTCCCCAGGGTTGAGCTGCTCATCCAACGCACGTTGATAGAACTCGCCCACCGTCACATCCATTTCGTCGACGGTAATATCGGTATCGCCGTGTGCAACTATAGGGTCGACGCCGCCGAACTTGCGGCCAATACGATCCATGTACAGCAGCTTCTTCATGGCGCCCCAGCCCTTGTACCGCTGCCGCCAGTTGGAACGTGGTGTCATCCATACAGCGAACGTCTCAGCAAAATCTTCATCGGGATGCTTTTGCGCGTACCAGCCCTCCATGTGCCGTACGAACTGGCGAGAGAACGGAACCGGTTTGTAGCTGTCCCGGTAAGGCCGGCGGAACGGACCGAACAGGTTGCGCCATTCTTCCGTTTTGAAAAGCACGTAGGCGTAATTGAAAGCGTGGCCGGCCTCGTGGCGCATGTACATCATGATCTGCCGCGAGTCTTCAATGTCGTTCATCGCGGATTCAAGACGCTGCAGTTTCGGATCGGCCAGGTAGAAAGGGATTCCGATGACGGGCTCCATGTTCGGGCAGCCCCACTCATCGCTGAGATAGCACCTCGGGCGGAACCTCTTGAGCCCTTTGGCGTCCAGTTCCTTGTAAAGTTGCTGGACGAAGCGTTCCAGGGGAGAGCCTTCCAGCTTCAGCCCCAGCTGCTGAATCGGCTTGGAAAGAATCTCCTGAACCTCTGCCGGCGCCTTTTCGAAGTTGGCCACAGATGGTCGAAGCCTAGCACAGGCGAGACGGAGTTCAACCGAGCGCCGCGTGCCGGGTGCCCCATCGGTACATGGAAGATTTTGTGCAAAAAACAGGGTGAGGGGGACGATACATGCGCCGCAAGTGGAGCGGACGGGCAATGACCATCATCCTATCGAGCGGGAGGATCCTGTGCCCACACCCCATGTCGTCATTGTTGGTGGCGGATTCGGTGGTCTTTATGCTGCGCGCGAGTTCGCCGGTGCACCTGTCCAGGTGACGCTGATCGACCTGCGAAACTACCACCTGTTCCGCCCGTTGCTCTATCAGGTCGCATCCGGCCTGCTTTCGCCGGACGAAGTTGCCGCGCCTCTGCGCCGTATCCTCGGCAATCAACATAATGTGGATGTACTCATGGACGAAGTCATCGGCGTCGACGCAGCGAACCGCCTCGTTCGTTTGAAGGATCGCGACGTGCCCTATGACTTTCTGATTCTGGCCACGGGCATCCACTACAACTACTTTGGGCATGACGAATGGCGCGAGATTGCGATTCCTCTGGAGTCGCTGGAAGAGGCAGACGTCATCCGCACAAAGGTATTCGAGGCACTGGAGCGGGCCGAGAACCTTGCCGCCTCCGGCAACGCAGCTCCTGAGGAGATCCGGCGGCAACTGACATTCGTTCTGGTAGGTGGCGGGACTGTGGGCGTCGAGATGGCCGGAACATTGGCCGAGATGTTTCGCATGGCGCTCAAGCGAGACTTCCGTCATATCGATCCGCGTTCAGCTCGAATCCTCCTGTATGAAGCGCAACCGCGCCTGCTCGCAGCTTACCCGCAGAATCTGTCCCTGGATGCGCAGCGGCATCTGGACAGCCTCGGCGTCGAGATCCACACGAGCACGCGCGTCACCGCAATCGACCGCTCCGGAATCACCGCCGATGGGCAAACCATCCCCACCGCCACGGTCATCTGGGGAGCCGGCGTAGTCGCATCCCCTGCCTCCCAATGGCTCGGCGTCGCAAGCGATGCCGCTGGAAGAATTAATGTGAATCCGGATCTGTCCGTACCTGGCTATCCGGAGATCTTCGCAATCGGCGACACCGCGCATGTCGTTGCGCATACCCGCAATCTGATTGGCCTGCGATCACGCGAGACCATGGTTCTTCCTGGCACTGCGCAGCCCGCCATTCAGGAAGGTCAATACGTCGCGCGACTGATCCGGAACCGAGTAACGAATCGCCGGGCGCCGGCTCCCTTCTGGTATTGGGACAAGGGCGATCTCGCCATTGTCGGCCGCACGTACGCCGTTGCAGATTTGCGCTTTGTGCGCTTCGCGGGATTTCCGGCGTGGTTTGTCTGGGTGTCCGTACACATCTATTTTCTGATCGGGTTTGCCAATCGCCTGTTTGTGCTGCTGGAGTGGGCCGTTGCCTTTGTGACAAAACGAAGGCGCGGACGCATCCTTGATCAGTGAGATGAGATCGGTGAGAGCTGGCAGCGGCGGAGGTGAAGGCTCACACGAACCGAACGATTCGCCGCGGCGAATAACGAAAAGGAGACACCATGAAGATCGTAGTGTTAGGCGGCACCGGCCTTATCGGAAGCAAGGTTGTTCATATCCTTCAAGAGCAACATCATGATGTACTCGCAGCCTCTGCGCGCAACGTTGACGTGCTCAGCGGCAAAGGGTTGAAGGAAGCCTTGCAAGGCGCACAGGTAGTCGTCGATCTCACAAACTCGCCCTCCTTCGAAGACGCTGCAGTGATGAATTTTTTCACCACTTCCGCGGGCAATCTATTCCCCGCCGAGAAGGCGGCCGGGGTCAGCCATCACGTCGCGCTTTCCATCGTGGGAGCCGACCGTATGGTGAACATCGGTTATATGCGAGCCAAGGTCGCGCAGGAAAACGCCATCAAATCTTCGGGAATTCCCTACACCATTGTGCGCGCAACGCAGTTCTTCGAATTCATCGGCGCGCTCGCGGATTCCGCAACTTCAGGCGGCACCGTTCGCATCTCCAATGTGCTGATGCAGCCCATCGCAGCGGAGGACATTGCAGGGGCCGTCGCGAAGATTGCTCTCCAGCCACCAAAGAACGGCTACATCAACGTCGCCGGACCAGACCGCCTGACGCAGGACGAATTGGCAAGGGAGTTTCTCAAAGCAAGAAGCGATCCGCGCGAGGTGGTGACCGATCCGAGTCTCGGCTACTTCGGCGGACAAATACCCGAGAATGCGCTCGTTCCCGAACACGCCGATTTGCTGGGAGCAGTACATTTCTCCAACTGGCTTCGCTCCTAACTCGGATCTTCACACCCGTTGAACGACGTGCCGGCCGTCGGATTACAGGACGGGTCGAAGCGGGTGTCTCCCGAGAGACGCTGCTACCGCTCTCTGAGCTCAGATGGCGTTTGAGCCGATTCCCATCAATAGAATCGGATCATGCTCGCTCTCGTCGCGATCGTCGTCACTCTGGCAGCCGTCTTCGGCCTGATCAGTACGCGATGGTTGCGGCTTCCTACGTCCATCGGAACCATGCTGCTGACCGTCCTGCTCTCCGCAGGTCTCGTCATCACCGGAAGCGCCTTCCCGCGCGCCCACGACTGGGCAATCCACTCTCTCCTCAGGATTGACTACGAGCGCTTCATCCTCCACGGCCTCCTCTCGCTGCTACTGTTCGCGGGCGCCTTTCTGCTTGACCTGAAATACCTCGCGCATGAGAAATTCGCGGTTGGGCTTTTCGCAGGAATCGGAACTGTGTTGTCGGCAGCCATCGTCGGCGCAGGCATGTACTTCGCCGCGCCGCTCGTCGGCTTTCACCCGCCGCTTCTCGAAGCTCTCTTATTCGGCGCTCTCATCTCGCCCACCGATCCCATCGCTGTGCTCGAAATGCTGCGTCGCGTCGCCGCGCCTGGCTATCTCCAGGCCCAGCTCGCCGGTGAAAGCCTCTTCAACGACGGCGTCGGCGCCGTCCTGTTCCTCACACTTCTGGGGATTGCAGAGCAGAGCCGCCTCCCCTCGATCGGCCACGTCACCTGGATCCTTCTGCTCGACGCCGGCGGAGGACTGCTGCTGGGTGTCGTCCTTGCCCTCGTGGTCTCGCGAATGATGCGCAGCGTCTGCGGCTACCACATCGACATTCTCCTCACGCTCTCTCTCGCGCTCGGAGGCTACGCCATCGCGGACCACCTGCACCTCTCCGCTCCGCTCGAGGCAGTGGCCGCCGGCCTTGCACTCCGCTGGAGCAACAGCCGCCATCCTGCAAATATCTCGCACGATGAAATCGAACACTTCTGGACCGCCGTCGACGAGATCCAGAACTCCGTTCTCTTCGTCCTCATGGGCTGCGAGTTTCTGGCCGTCTCCTTCACCGGCGCAGCACTCCTTGTCGGCGGTCTCGCAATCGCCCTGGTCAACGCTGCCCGCTTCATCGCCACAGGAGCAGTCCTCTCACTCGTCCGGCTTGTCCAGCGAGGCCACCGCAGTTCGTTGAAGGTTCTCGTCTGGGGCGGCCTGCGTGGTGGCCTCTCCATCGCTCTCGCGCTCAGCGTTCCCGACCGGCTCGGCCGCAACTGGATTCTGGCGGCCACCTATATCGTCGTCGTCTTTTCCATCGTCATTCAAGGTGGGACAATGGACCTCTTCCTCAAGAGATACCGCCCCGCCGAGTGAATTCCGCGCCCGCCATGTACCCCTGCTCGTTGAAACAGTGGACAGCGACTTATCTTTCGAGTAACAAGAGTCGCGATGAGCACAACCCTCCCGCAACCGAAGACCGCGCCCGCCGCCAGATCTGTCTGGCCTCGATACCCTGGCCTGTACGAGATCAACACCTGGGTCTGGCTCTCCGATCTCTCCGAGAAGTACGGCAGAACCATCGACCTCGCATCCGTCCCGCCCGCAGAGTGGGACGCCATTGCTGCTTACGGCTTCGACGCTGTCTGGCTGATGGGAGTCTGGGAGCGCAGCCCCGCAGGCATCGCGATCGCTAATAAGAATCCCGGCTTGCTCGACGACTTCCGCCGCGCCCTTCCCGACTTCCGCCCTGAAGACAACGTAGGCTCTGCGTACGCCATACGCCGCTACGTCGTCGACCAGCATCTCGGAGGCCCACAAGCTCTCGCCGCCGCGCGCGCCGAGCTCAACAAACGCGGCATGAACCTGTTGCTCGACTTCGTGCCCAATCACGTCGCTCCCGATCATCCCTGGGTCACCGAGCACCCCGAGTATTTCGTTCGCGGCACCAGCGATGACGCCCGCAACAACCCCGCTTCCTTCATCTGCGTCAACGGAACCTTCTGCGCCTGCGGACGCGACCCGTTCTTTCCGCCATGGCCCGACGTCGTGCAGTTGAACGCCTTCAACTCTCAACTACGACAAGCGATCATCGAAACTCTCTCCTGCATCGCCGGGCAGTGCGACGGCGTTCGCTGCGACATGGCCATGCTTCTCCTTAACTCCGTCTTCTCCCGCACCTGGAGTAATCTCGCCGGCCAGCCTCCGGCTACCGAGTATTGGAACGACGTCATCACCGCCACGAAAAACCGCCACGCAGGATTCCTCTTCATCGCCGAAGCCTACTGGGATCTGGAGTGGCAGCTGCAGCAGCTCGGCTTTGACTTCTGCTACGACAAGAAGCTCTACGATCGTCTCGAACACGGCCCCGCGGAGAGCGTGCGCCTGCACCTCTGCGCCGACATGGCCTACCAGAACAAACTGCTCCGTTTCATCGAGAACCACGACGAACCCCGCGCCGCCGTAACCTTCTCCGCTGCAAAAGAGAGAGCCGTTGCCGTAACGACGTTCACTCTGCCCGGAGCGAGGCTCTTCTACGAGGGTCAGCTCGAAGGCCGCAAGGTCCGGCCGCCCGTCTTCCTCGGCAGACGCCCACACGAGCGCATCGATCAGTCCCTGCACGACTTCTACGCCAAGCTGCTCACCGCCGCGAACCAACCACTCTTCCATGACGGAAACTGGAGCCTCTGCGAGCGCAGCGGATGGCCTGACAACTCGAGCTTTCAGAATCTCGTGGCGTGGAGTTGGGCCAAGGGCGACGAGCGCTGCGTGATTGCGGTCAATCTCAGCGACTCTCCGCTGCAGGCGCTCATTCGCATCCCATGGACCGCGGGCAGGGCATGGAAGCTGACGGATGCGCTTTCGGATATCACATACGCGCGCGACGGCAATGATATGGCATCACGCGGCCTTTACGTGGAACTCGCGCCCTGGGACTTCAACTTCTTTCGGTTTGTGCCAGACGGAAGATGAGGCTCAGGCCACAGTGATTGCAGCCACCTCATAATCTCCCAGCGAAGGCACCGTGAACTGCAGCATCTGATTCCGGAACATGAATGCAGGCTTCTCTCCGGACCTGAGCAGTTCCACCGTCTTCACACTCACTCCACTCGGCAGCTTCATCGTCAGCCTCTGCGGCCCTACAGGAGTCTCTGACTGTAGCCATCCGTGAAACGCATTCGGCGAGTTGTAGTTCAGCAGATGCACCGCATAACCCGGAGCAGTCTCCCAGCAGAACACCTCGACCAACCCTGGACCTTCCACATGCACCACGCGCTCGTCGTGGCTCACCCAGCGAATTGCGTTCTCCAGCATTCGAAGAAGATCGCTGTGCCCAGTGATCCAATACGTGCGCTCGATATCTCCAGGAAACCACACCGTGCGGCTCTTCCCTGACTCGCGTAGAACCACTGCAGGCTCATCCGTCTGCCGTTCGGTCGGATACGCCAGCTCCGGCGGATAACGCACAAAGCCCGGCACCACGGTCGCAACCGGATTTTGCACCGGCTTCAGCGGGACGCGATTCTGTGCACCCGCAATCCACGTCGTCTCACTGAAGCCCTCAAGAATTGCATGCGGTTTCTCCAGACGCGCAGAGTACGCATTGCCGTTGGTGCCCACCACTGCCCCAGCCTTGCTTACGCCCATCAGCTCCGCCAGACCGAACTCCTCGCGCGGCTTCAGGTTCTCGTCATAGAGGCTCGTCTCGAAGCTGGCCATCAACGATCCGCCCGCGCGCACATAGTCGCTTAGTTGCCTGCATTGCGCATCGCTCAACATCGCGACGTTCGGCAGCAACAGCGCCCTGTACTTCGCCAGCCGCTCCGGTTCCAGCCGGTCCTCATGCACAAAGTCGAACGCAAAGCGGCCCTGGAGCAGCGCGTGATACAGCCCTTCGGTTGTCTCATGCATGTAGGTTCGCGAATGCGCCGTCGCCGGCCCCGGATAAAGCAGCTGCGTGCTCTGCCCGATCACCACACCAATATTCGCGATCGAGCGCTTCCCCGCCAGATGCGCATCATGCTGTGCGGTCCACGGAAAGTACTCTTCACCGACTGCCTGCCATCGCCGGTCTTCACCGAACCCGTTTTCGTCGCCTACGAAGTGGATGTACGGCAGCATGCCGCTCGCCACCGACTGATTCAGCCACATCCTCGTTTCCGCAGGACTCTTCGACACATTCCGCCACCCAGGCTGTCCTGTCGAGTACGCGGCCGTTACATTCGCTGCAACCTTGCCATCGAGCACCGCATTGCACACGCGCCCCTGCAGACTGCATCCCCAGATCGCGGGCTCGTCATACGTGCGGCCCTGGTTGTCGGCCTGAAACCATGACGTGGTCTTCGCCAGCCGATCAAGATTCGGTCCCCCGCGAACATTGCCTCCTGAGTTCGCGAAGAAGAAGCTATCAGGCTTCTTCTCTTTCGCAATCGCATCGTACCGCTGCCAAAGCGAGAGCACACGATCTGTGAAGACGCGCCAATATGCCGGAGTTCCCGGCGTTGGCAGCTTGTTGCAGGCGCTGCAGTAGCAAACTGGCAGATTGCCCAGCGGAGGCCAGCCGTTCGCATAGAAACAATCCACGTCATACAGCGAGTTCACCTCGCGCATGATGGCCGGCACATAGTCATCCATGTAGCTCGTGAACATGCACGTCTTGAACAGTCGCGGGTCTTCACTGCTGTGCTGCACCGTCCCATCCTGATAGCGCATCGCCCACTCGGGGTGCGCCTCCAGCGCGTCCCCCCAATTGAGGTCGGGGCTCATCCGTGCAACGACACGCATACCGCGCTTCTTCGCGGCCGTCACGCACTCGCCGAACAGGTCGCGGTCCTTCAGGAATTTTCCGTGCCGATGAAACTTCACCTTCGACGGATAGAACGCCAGAATCCCCGTGACGCTCACATAGACGATGTCAGCCTTCACCGAATGCCAGTAGTCGGCCCACTGATCGACGTTCATGACAGCGGGATCGTATTCCGTGAAGTTCGTCTGTCCTACGCGCCGAATCTTCTGCTGCCACGGCACATTCGCAGAGTTGTTCGGCGGCAACCGCTGCGGAAGCTCAACAACGACGCCCGTTGATTCAGTGTCGGCCGCAGCCGGCATCGCATCGAGATAGCTCAGCGCCGCCAGCGGTGCAACGCCTGCAGTCAATCCACTCTTGAGAAAATTGCGTCGGTTCAGCATGGAGCCTCCGGGCACTGGCCATCATACGTCGCCAATCCCGAGCGCCTCTTCGATCACGTCCGCCGCGCGCGCCAGCCCATCCACCGCTTTCATCTCCGCTCGCAGTCTGCCAGCCGCCTCGCGATACCGTTCTTCCTCAAGCACTGCGCGGACTGCCGCGCGAACGTTCGCCTCTGTCACGTTTCTCCGGGTCAGCACGACGCCCGCCCCGCTCGCGGCCACCCGCGCCGCCACACCCGGCTGATCGTTGCCCTGCGGCAGCGCCACCAGCGGCACGCCTTCGCTCAGCGCCTCCAGCACGGTGTTCAGCCCTGCATGCGTAATCACCGCGGCCGCGCGCCTCACCAGCTCCAGCTGCGGCGCATAGCGCACCACTATCGGATCCCCATGCAACTGGCCCAGCCTCTCTGGCTCCATCCCACCGCCGAGCGACAAAACCAGTTGCACATGCAGACCCTCGCAAGCCTTCGAAATCGTGCGAAAGAGCATCTCCGATCCATTCTGCAGCGTGCCCAGCGAGGCATACACCAGTGGACGGCCATCCAGCCGCTCCCACGGAAACTCCACCATCGGCCTCTGCCGCGCGTCCACCCAGGGTCCCGTGTAGTGCAGTTTCTCGGGCTGCGGCGCTGTGGCAAACTCCAGCCCTCGCGGCATCTGCGCGATCTGCGCCAGCGTTGACAGACGCATCGGTCGATCGCTTCAGTGGCTTCAGCCCCCACGCCGCACGCTGTCTGTTCACCTCCGCGAAGATCGGCTTCGCCACGTGGCTCAGCAGGCGCATGCCCATGCGGTTGCGCAGTCGACTCAGCACATCCTGCCCCGCCTTCCATCCAAAGCAGAATGGCGGAATGCGGTCCGTCTGCACCAGCGGCGGAAAGAATGCCAGCGAAACGAACGGCATCCCCAGGTGCTCGGCGACATTGCCGCCCATGTCGGCCTCATCCACCAGCAGTGCGTCACACCTTGCATCGCGCACCGCGCGAGGGCCGTCGCGCAACACCATGCGCGCGGTGTTCTTCACGCGCTCGACCGTGAAGCGGAACGTCGCCAGCCCTTTCAGCTCGCTCAGCTGTCTGGTCCAGAGCGCGCAGCGTTCCCGGCGGATATTCCTCCGCACCAATCTGTGCGAACTCAATGCCCGCCGCACGGACGGCCGCCGCCGAGTCGGCGATGCCGAAGATCACCACCCGGTGACCGCGCTCTTCCAGCCGCCGCGCCAGCGCCGTCATCGGATAAAGGTGCCCTGTCCCCGGAAAACAGAACGCTCCCAGCCTCGCCATACTGTCACTCCCGATTCAGCTTCTTCGGGACCCGATGCGTTGCAGCCGCTCGCTGCACCCACCATTTTGAACTACGCGCGACACACCGTTCCGGATGTGTTGGAGATCTCTCCCGTTGTCGCTGCCCTCTCCGTCAATACATCGCCGTCTCGTATTCATTCGCCTGCGGTAGCATGCCCCCATGTCGTCCGTCTCCTCTGACACCATCCGCTTTATCGGCCGCGACGAAGTTGCGCGCCGCCTCACCTACGAGCTTTGCATTCCCATCGTTCGCGATGCGATGATCGCCTTTTCGAGCGGCGAAACGAAGCAGCTTCTGCGCTCGTACATCCCGCTCTCCGACGGCCGAATCTTCGGCGTTATGCCCGGCGCGCTCGGCGCGCACGCCCCCTTTGGCGCCAAGCTCATCTCCGTCTTCCGCGACAACGCTGCGAAGGGCATAGCAGTCGCACCAGGGTCTCGTGCTTCTCTTCGATCCGGACTCCGGCGCTCCCGTCTGCGTCGTCCACGGCGGCGAGATCACCGCCATTCGCACCGCGGCCGCAAGCGCCGTTGCCACCGACGCTCTCGCACTTCCGGACGCTCATCGCCTCGCCATCTTCGGTGCCGGCGAGCAGGCCCTCACGCACCTCCGTGCCATCGCCAAGGTCCGCAACCTCACGAGTGCAGTCATCTGGGGACGTTCGCCCGAACGTGCACAGGCCTTTGCCGTAAAACATCAAGGCGAATTCAGCTTCCCAATCTCCGCCGTCGCAGACCCCGAAGAAGCTGCCGCGAATTCCGACATTCTCTGCACGGTCACTGGCGCGAGCGAGCCCATCCTGAAAGGCGCATGGCTTCGACCTGGAACTCACGTGAACGTCGTCGGGTCCAGTTACCCCGGCCCGACTGAAGTCGACGACGATCTCGTCGTTCACTCGCGCTTCATCGTGGACAGCCGCGAAGGAATCCTGCGTCAAGGCGCCGAGTTCCTCCACGCGAAGCAAGCCGGTCTCATCGGCGACGACCACATCGTCGCGGAGATCGGCGAGGTGCTTGTCAGGCAAGATCGAGGGCCGCCGCTCGCCCGACGAGATTACCGTCTACAAGTCCATCGGACACATCGTTCAGGACCTCGCCAGCGCCTGGGCCCTCTACTCGCATCCATAGAGGCGCGTGCAGTCATCAAAAGGTTGGAGTCGACAATGCCCCTCATTCGAAGCTGCCCCAACTGCGGAACGAAGAACCGAATCCCCGCCGCCCACCTCGCCGACACAGGCCGCTGCGGCAACTGCAAGCAGCCGCTCGCGGCGGTCAACGAACCGATCGCTGCTGACGTCGCGCTCTTCGACGACATCATCAACAACGCGAAGGTTCCGGTGCTCGTCGACTTCTGGGCCTCCTGGTGCGGCCCCTGCCGCATGGCCGCGCCGCACGTCGAGCGCGCCGCACGAGAAATCGCTGGCAAAGGCATTGTTCTAAAGGTGGACACTGAGGCAAATCCGCAACTCGCTGCGCGTTACAACGTGCGCGGCATCCCTAACTTCGCGGTCTTCTCGCAGGGCCGCCTCGTGCAGCAGCAGGCTGGCCTCGTCGATGCCCAACAGATGCTCAACTGGCTGCAAACCGCCGCAACGCGCTGAGCTTGACGGATTTCTTCTCGCAGATAAATATCCTGCGCATTATTATGGGTCCGCAACAAATTGACGTTCTCATCCGTCACTCTGCTGCCCGGAGTCCTGCGTGCCCTTCTCGAAACCTCTTCTCCTCGTCCTCTCGCTGAGTCTTTCTATCACTGTCGTGGCCGCCGCACAGCAGACCTCGACGCCACCGCCGGTCACCTTCACCGACCAGCAGGACCACCAGAACATGATGGATCAGCTCGGCATCAAGGCGATGCGGCCCGGCCCCAGCGGCAACGAGAACGCCCCCAACCACGCGAACTACGACGAGTCGAAGGCGAACCCTTACCCCAACGTGCCTGATCCGCTCGTGATGAATGACGGCACCAAGGTCACGACCGCCGCGATGTGGAACGAGCAGCGCCGCCCGCAGCTTGTCGAGATGTTCTCGAAGTATGTCTACGGGCGCGTGCCGACGGATGTGCCGAAGGTCACCTGGTCCGCCACGGCGGTCGACCACGAGATGATCGGCTTCACGCCGGTCACCGCCACCGACCTCATCGGCACAGTCGACAACTCCGCGTATCCAGCGATCAGCGTGCACATTCACATGACGCTCGTCACCCCGGAGAATGTGCATCGTCCCGTGCCCGTGCTCATCATGTTCGGGCGCGCGGGCTTCCCCAACCCGCACGAGCCCTCGCAAGCGGAGTTCGACCGCATCAACGCCGCGTACAAGGCGATGCTCATCCAGCAGGACCCTTCGCTGAAAGACGTCTTCGCGAATCACCCCGCGTGGGAGCCCTTCAAGCCCACTCCCTTTCAGTTCCCTCAGATGAACGCTGATGGCGACCCTCCCAACACCTGGCAGCTCGTCGCCGCTGGCTGGGGCTTTGCGCTTCTCGATCCAACCAGCGTTCAAGCCGACAACGGCGCCGGCCTCACGCGTGGCATCATCGGCCTCGTCAACAAGGGCCAACCGCGCAAGCCCGACGACTGGGGAGCTCTGCGTGCGTGGGCCTGGGGCGCCGGCCGAGCGCTCGACTATCTCGAAACCAATCCCGCCGTCGACGCGAAGCACGTCGGCATCGAAGGCGTCTCGCGCTACGGCAAGGCCACGCTCGTCACCATGGCCTTTGATCAGCGCTTCGCCATGGCCCTTGTAGGTTCTTCGGGCAAAGGCGGTGCCACACTGCTGCGCCGCAACTTCGGAGAAGCTGTCGAAAGCCTAACCACCGGCGAGTACTACTGGATGGCCGGAAACTTCATGAAGTACGGCGCCTCCGAGCCCAACGGCAATCCCGGTCAGATTCCCGTCGACTCCAACGAGCTCATCGCTCTCTGCGCGCCGCGCCTCACCTTCATCAGCTACGGCGTGCCCGCCAAAGGCGACGCGAAGTGGCTCGACCATCAGGGCAGTTGGATGGCAACTGTCGATGCCAGCCGCGTCTTCCGGCTGCTCGGTGCGCATGGCCTCGATGTTCACCGGCGACTATCGCACCGCCGTCATGCCGCCCGTGAATCAAGGGCTGCTCGATGGCGAGCTCGCCTGGCGGCAGCACGACGGCGGACACACCGACGCACCCAACATGAAGTACTTCATCCAGTGGGCCGACAAGTTCATCGACTACCATCCGGCGCAGTAGATCTGCGTTTGCTTGTGGCAAGCCGCTGCTATTCTTAGGGCCGCCACTCACAGCTCATCTTCGGAGGTCTCAGGTTGAGACTCGCGCGCCTTTCTTTGCTGCTCGGCCCAGCTCTCCTCGCGACCGCCATGCCCGCGCAGTCGCCATCGCTCTCCCCCGACCTCCTCGACTTCTACAAGAATCTTCACGCGCACCCGGAGCTCTCGCACTTCGAAGAGCACACCTCAGCGCTTCTCGCCGCCGAACTCCGCAAAGCCGGATACACCGTCACCGAGCACATCGGCAAATATCCTGACGGCTCGCAGGCCTATGGCGTCGTCGCCATCCTCAAGAACGGCCCCGGCCCCACGCTGCTCGTGCGCGCCGACATGGACGCGCTCCCCATCGTCGAAGAGACCGGCGTCCCCTATGCCTCGCACGTCCTCGTGCACAACAAGTCCGGGCAGGAGGTCGGCGTGATGCACGCGTGCGGACATGACGTTCACACCACCGTGCTCATCGGCACCGCGCGCGCCATGGCCGCCTGCGAAGGACAAGTGGCACGGCACGCTCATGCTCGTCGGCCAGCCGTCGGAGGAGACCATCGACGGCGCCAAGGCCATGCTCGCCGACCATCTCTACGAGCGCTTCGGCAAGCCCGACATCGTCGTCGGCCTGCACGACACGAACGAACTGCCCGCGGGCCAGGTCGGTCTCCTCCCGGGCAACGCCATGGCCAGCTCCACCTCCATCGATGTCGTCATCCACGGCATCGGCGGCCACGGCTCCGCTCCGCAGCTCGGCCGCGATCCCATCACCCTCGCCGCGCTCTACATCACGCAGATCCAAACCATCGTCAGCCGCGAAGAGGATCCCCAGGACCCAACCGTCGTCACCGTCGGCGACATCCACGGCGGCACCAAGCGCAACATCATCCCCGACGAGGTCAAGCTCGAACTCACCGACGCGCTCCTTCACCGCCACCAGCCGCCAGCGCGTGATCGACGGCCTGCAGCAGATGGCCGCCGGCATCACCACCTCCGCCGGCCTTCCGCCCGACAAGGCCGCCACCGTCACGGTGCTCGAGAACGAGTCCACTCCAGTCCAGTACAACGATCCCGCTCTCACCGCCCGCGAGCGCGCTGCTCTCGAGAAGGCTCTCGGCGCGGAAAACGTCATTGCGATGCATCCCGTCATGGGCAGCGAAGACGTCGGCATCTTCGGCCTCGACGGCAAGATCCCCGTCGGCTACTTCCGCCTGGGCGCCATGTACCCTGACCGGTTCGCTGCCGCCAAAGCCGCAAGGCAAACTGCTTCCCGGCCCGCACACCAGCAAGTTCGAACCCGACCCCGAACCCACACTCCGCACCGGCGTCAACGCCATGACCGCCGTCGCCACGGCACTGCTCCAATAACGCCATGCGAATTCTTCTTCCTGGCGGCTCCGGACAAGTCGGAACGATCCTTGCACGTCACTTCCACATGAGCGGCCACGAGGTCACCGTGCTCTCGCGGACGCCACGAACGCACTTCCCGCATCCATGGCGCACGCTCGCGTGGGACGGCCTCACTCCCGGCCCGTGGACCGAAGAGATCGATCGCGCTGATGTAGTCATTCATCTCTCTGGCCGCTCCGTCAACTGCCGCTACAGCAACGAAAACCGGCAGGCCATCTTCGACTCACGCATCAAGCCAACGCTCTTGCTTGGCAAACTCATCGCGGCCTCACCCACACCGCCGCGTCTCTGGATGAACGCCAGTACGAGCACCTTCTATCGCCATGCACTCGATCGCCCCCAGGACGAGTTCACCGGCGAGCTCGGCGACCTGCCCTCGGAGCGCGGCACACGCGAACCCGTCAATCTTCCCGAAACCTGGTCCTTCTCCATCGACGTCGCCTCCAGCTGGGAGCGAGCCTTTCTCTCCATTCCCACACCGCGCACGCGCAAGATTCGCCTGCGCTCTTCAATGGTCATGAGCCCCGACCCGGGCGGCGTCTTCGCGGTGCTCTCGCGGTCTCGTTCGCAAAGGCCTCGGCGGATCGATCGGCTCCGGCCACCAGTTCGTCTCCTGGATTCACGACCTCGACTACTGCCGCGCCACTGATCTGCTTCTCACCCAGCCTGAGATCACCGAAGAGACTGACGGCATTGTGAATATGACCGCACCTGAACCGCTCCCTAATCGCGACTTCATGCGCGCACTCCGCGAAGCGTGGCACATCCCCATTGGCCTTCCTGCCGCGGAGTGGATGATCGAGATCGGCACCTTCCTCATGCACTCCGAGAGCGAACTCGTCCTCAAGAGCCGCCGCGTCGTCCCCACACTTCTGCTCAAGCACGGCTTCGAGTTCGCGTTCCCCGCATGGCCTGCAGCCGCACAGGATCTCGTCGCACGCACACGCTCGACAACTTGACTCTTCAAGAGGAGTTAACGCGCTCAGCGAATCCCAATCATCTTGTGCGTCTGCAGACTCAACCGCCATACAGGATTGTCCTGGCAGAACTGAATCGCCGCCGCCAGCGAAGCTTTGCTGTCCGGGCCATCCATCGGCTGAATGAAGAAGTGTTTGAAGTCGAGTTTCAAATATTCGTTTGGATCAGTGCCCTGCGGATAGACGACCTTCAGCTCATCGCCACGCGCCACCGCAAGCTGCGATCCAACCTTCGGGCTCACACAAACCCAATCAACGCCCTGCGGAACAGCGATCGTTCCGTTGGTCTCCACCGCTATCCAGAAATTGCGTTGATGCAGTGCCTCAATCAGCGACGCATCCAGTTGCAGCAGAGGCTCGCCGCCAGTGCAGACGACGAACCGCTGTCCGCTGTCGTTCTTCGGCCACTGCTGCGCAATCGCCTCTGCGAGTTCCTGCGCTGAGCCGAATTTGCCTCCGCCGTCGCCATCCGTTCCGAAGAAGTCGGTATCGCAGAACTTGCAGACGGCCTGCGCGCGATCTGCCTCACGTCCGCTCCAAAGGTTGCATCCGCTGAAGCGGCAGAAGACAGCGGCGCGGCCTGCGTTCATGCCCTCGCCCTGCAACGTGTAGAAGATCTCTTTGACTGCGTAGCTCAGTTAAGCGTTCCGATATCTCACCGGGTCCGTCGCGGAGTTCTCCGCAAAGCCCTTCAGCCGCAGCAGGCATGCATCGCACGCGCCGCAGGCCTCTCCTTCGTTGGACACGTCGTAGCAGGTGACCGTCATCCCATAATCCACGCCGAGTTCCAACCCTGCACGGATGATCTCAGCCTTCGACATCGCAATCAGCGGCGTGTGGATTCTGATCCGTCCGCCCTCGCTGCCGATCTTCGTTCCGAGATTCGCCATCGCCTCAAACGCACGGATGAACTCCGGACGGCAATCGGGATATCCGCTGTAATCCAGAGCATTCACGCCAATAAAGATGTCCGTTGCCTGCAGGCTCTCGGCCCACGCCAGCGCCAGCGAAAGGAACACGATATTTCTCGCCGGCACATACGTAACCGGAATGCCCTCGCCGATTTCGGCCAAAGAACGATGCTTCGGAATCGCGGCACCCCCAGTGAGTGCAGAGCCGCCAAATGTGCTCAGGTCGATTTTGAGAACGACGTGCTGCGCGACCTCGAGCTTGGCTGCAACTCGCGCCGCTGCCTGCAGTTCCGCCTTGTGCGTCTGTCCGTAGTCGAAGCTGAGAGCGTAGACGGAGAATCCCTCGGACTTCGCAATCGCAACAACGGTGGAGGAATCCAGTCCCCCACTCAATAAAACAACAGCTCTGCGTTCAGCCATCTCTTAAGTTTACCGTGCCGATTACGCTTCACTTAAACTTGGAAGAGATGGAGAGATAGAAACTGAGTCAGATGGAAATATTTAAAGAGTTTCGCTTTGAGGCAGCGCACCGCCTGCCGAACGTTCCCGCCGGACACAGATGCGCCCGGCTGCACGGTCATTCCTTTCGCGTCGAAATTCACATCCGCGGAGAGGTGGACGAAACCGTCGGCTGGGTTCGCGACTTCGCCGACCTGAAGGCAGCATTTGAGCCTTTGTACCTGCAGCTCGATCACTACTACCTCAACGACATCCCCGGACTCGAGAATCCGACAAGCGAAGTTCTCGCGCGGTGGATCTGGGAGAGACTGGAATCCACATTGCCGGGGCTCAGTTGCGTCGTCGTGAAGGAAACTTGCACCAGCGGGGCCATCTACAAAGGCCCGCATCCTGATTAGCGACGGCGCTGATACCTCACCGTACCTTCATCCTCGCCCGGCCCAACATACGTCATGCCGCAGCGCTCCATTACCTTGATCGATTCCGGCAGGGTCGGATACGTCTGCGCGCTCACGCTCTTCACACCCTTCTGCGTCAGCAGCCAATCCACCAGCGCGCGCGCTGCTTCTGTCCCATATCCTTGCCGCTGGTAGCTCCGTATCGTCGAATACCCGATCTCCGCATCGCCCTCCAGCTTTGGAAACGCGCCCACCGCGCCTGCTAACACCCACCCGCGCTCTTTCGGCAGCAGAACATACCTGTGCCATCCGCGCGTCCGGGGCTCGTCCTCGTACTGCTTCTCGATGAAGTGATACACGTGCGGCTCCCAGTGCTCCGGTGGCCAATCCGCTGTCACCTCTGCGCCGAGAATCTTCGCCAGCGATCCATCCCCAGCCTCATCTGCCTTCAACATCGCAGGCGTAATCGCCACCAGCCGCAGCCGCGCGGTCGTCAGGTCTCCCACCCTTCGGCGCAACAGGCGAATCATTCAGCCTGCCCATCCTCTTGCTGTTCCTGATCTCTGTTCTCTGATCTCTGCTCTCTACCCTGCTTCTCCCCAATATGTTCCAGCTGCCGCCGCCAATCCAGCTCCTCCACAAATCCGCGCGACGCTCTCCACTCGCTCTCCACCTTCACAAACAGCTCCAGGAACACTCTGGTCCCCAGCAGCGCTTCGATCTCCTTGCGCGCCGCCGTTCCAATGCGCTTCAGCATCTCGCCGCCGCGCCCAATCAGAATCGCCTTCTGCCCCGTGCGCTCGCAGAAGATCGCCGCAGCAATCTTCGTCACTGGCAGCTTCCCGTCCTTCGTCTTCTTCAGCGACTTCGGCTCCTCATACCGCTCGATCACCACCGCCGCCGCATACGGAACCTCTTCGCCGGTCAGCATCAGCACCTTCTCGCGAATCAACTCCGCCGCCAGAAACCGCTCCGGCTGGTCGGTCACCTGATCCTTCGGGAAATATCTCTGCCCCTCCGGCAACAACGCGACAACCTTATCCAGCAGCAGCTCCAGCCCCTGCTTCTTCTTCGCTGAGATCGGAATCACATCCGCGAACTCATGTTGCTTGCTCCAGTGCGCAATCAGCGGCAGCAGCGCCGGCTTCGGCACGTCGTCAATCTTGTTCAGCACCAATACCACTGGGCAATCCAGCCGCTTCACCAACTGCAATGCGAACTCATCCTCTGCCCGCGACATCGCCCTGCGTTGCTGCCCCGGCGTCTTCGCTCCGCCCTCCGGCTGCGCGTCGTGCAATCTGTGCGTCGCGTCCACGATGAACAGCACCACATCGCGCGACTCCAGTGCATCCTGCACCTCCTGCATCATGCGCCTGTCCAGCTGCGTCGTTGGCTTGTGCACGCCGGGCGTGTCCACCAGCACCACCTGCGCCGCCGGCCTGCCTGCATCCGTCTTCGTCTTCTTGCGCAGAGGAAGCTCCAGCACGCCCAGGATGCGCGTCCGTGTCGTCTGTGGCTTGTGCGTCACAATCGCGAGCTTCTGTCCCAGCAGCGCATTCAGCAGCGTGCTTTTGCCGGCATTCGGCCTTCCCACAATCGACACAAATCCCGTACGCAGCGCCATCCCGCTATTGTAGAGAACAGAAATGAGAGATTAGGGATGAGAGATCAGAAAACAGAGAACAGAGATCAATCCGCTCTACGATCTCTGATCTCTGATCTCTGATTTCTGTTCTCTCGCCTCTAACTCGCCATCGCCACCCTTACCCGCTCCACCTTCCTGTCGGTCGACTGCAGCACTTCCATCCGCAGCGGACCATCCTCCACCACCTCTCCCGGCAGCGGAATATGGCCCGCGATCTCGCTCACCAGCCCGCCCACCGTAGCTGCGTCGTATCCCGTCAACAACTGCGGCAGTCCCTGATCCGGAGCCTCAGTCTCTTCGCCAAACTCCGCTCCGTCTTCCGCCTCCGCCGCCTCGCTCGGCGACACTCGCCGCACCGGCTGCCGCTGATCTTCAAACAGCCCCCGCAGCCGGCTCACCTCAAAACTCCCGGGCACGACATACGACCCATCCGGGTCTTTCACCGGCTCTTCCTCAGGCTCCGTATCGTGTTCGTCTTCAATGTTGCCGACGATCGCCTCCAGCAAATCCTCAATCGTCACCAGTCCGGCGACATTTCCGTACTCGTCAATCACCATGCTCATATGCTGCTTCTGCCGCTGCATCTCGCGCAGCAGCTCGTTCACCTTCTTCGTCTCCGGAACAAACATCGTCGGCCGCGCCAGTTGCCTCACCGTCCTGCGTTCGGCGTCCACGTCCTTCACGGCCAGCAGGTCGCGCGCAAACGCCACGCCCACAACCTCATCCAACGACGTGCGATACACCGGCACCCTGGAAAACCCGTGCTCATTCACCATCCGCGTGAACTCCGCCAGCGTCATCGTCTCCGGCACAGCAAACATCTCCGGCCGCGGAGTCATCACCTCGCGCACCACCTTGTCGCCAAACTCCACCACGCTCCGCACCAGCTCGCGGTCGCTCTCCTCCAGGATCCCCTCTTCCTCGCCCGCCTCCAGCAGCGCATCCACCGCCTCGCTCGGATGCTCCGGTTCTGCTTCCTCTTTCTCCGCCAGCCCCACAATCGACAGCAGCAGCCCGATCGTCAGCGTCACCGGCAGCACCATATAAAAGAGTGCCTGCAGCGGAATCACAATCCGCCTCACCCACCATCCGCGCGTGCGAACGAACAACACCTGCGGAATCAGCCGGTCGAAGAACACCAACACCAGCAGCAGTTCGAACACCGTGCGCGCAATCTCCGCCGGACTGTGCTGCATCCACCCATGCAGCCGAATCACCAGCAGAAACGCCACCGCGACCAGCGCCACCTGCCGCAGCACCGATGCCGACACCGCAGCCGACTCTCTGCTCAGCCGTAGCCGCGGCTCCACCGTCCGCTCCCACGCCTCTACATTGTCCGCATACTCGCGCGACAGAAACTTCCCCATCGCCGTGTAGATCTCGTCCGCATACGACGCCAGCGACAGCAGGCACAGCAACCCGAAGATCGTCAGCCCCCAGCTCATCGCTTCACTCTTTTCTTTGCGCTTGCTTTTGCTTTTCTTGTTGTCATTCCCGAAGGGAATCTGCCTTTCGATCCCTGCACTGCGGCCACCCGCGCAATCAATCCACTCTTCAGCCGCAGCCTCTCTCGCAGCTCCGCCTCTCTCGCCGCCATCTCACCGCGGTCCGTCTCATGATCCATGCCACTCAGATGCAGCAGCCCATGCAGCAGCAGCACGCGCACCTCGTCGCGCAATCCATGTCCATGCTCCCGCGCCTGCCTTGCCGCCGTATCCAGCGAAATCGCCAGATCCCCAGCGTGCCTCTCCCGCCAACTCCTCCGGGCCGGAAAGCTCAGCACATCCGTCGCTTTATCCTTGCCTCTGAAATCCCGATTCAGCCGCCGCAGCGTCTCTGTCATCCGCCAGCAGCACATCCACCGCGCCGGCCAGCCCCACCACCCGCTGCGCCTCACCCAGAAACCGCGCGAGCCCACTCCTCGACAGCCCCACCGCGCCCCACGCATCTCCATCCGCAGCCTGGCCTCGTCGAGCCTCAAGCGTGATCATGTCCTTCCATGTTAACGCCAGCTAGCCAGGAAGAGGCTTTTCTCTTATTCGTCCGCCCGTCCAGGACGTATAGTGCTCTGCAGCCGAACTTCACCCTTGCACAACCCACAGGAAATCAATGGCCCAGGAAACTCCTTCCACTCCTCCCCCCGCAGTCCTCCTCAACGCCCGCAACGGAGTCATCCTTCATCAGACGTTGTATGCCGTAGCTCGCCTTGGCGTGGCTGACCACCTGCAGAGCGGCTGGCGCTCTGCCGCAGATCTGGCCACCCAATTCAAGGTCAATGAGGACGCCCTCTACCGCATCCTGCGCCTCCTCGCCGGCCAGGGCATCTTTGAAGAAAACGCCGAGCGCTGCTTCCGCAATACAGACGTTTCGCATTTCCTGCGATCTGACGTCCCGGGCTCTCTTCGCGCTCTCTTCATCTTCTGGGGCAGTGACTTCAGCTACGCGAGCTTCGGCCAGATGGCGCGCACAGTCGAGACCGGAAAATCTGCCCCCGCCCTCCTCTCCGGCGATGACAGCTTTGAGCAGATTCGCCGCGACCCGGAACTGGCACGCATCTTCGACGACGCCATGACCGCCATGTCCAAACTCATCGGCCCCCCCGTCGCTGCAGCCTACAACTTCGGCGCATGGGAGAGCCTCATGGACGTCGGCGGCGGCAACGGTTTCCTGCTCTCCGAAATTCTCCGCGCGCATCCTCCTCTGCGCGGCGTCCTCGCAGATCAGCAGCACGTTCTCGACCGCGCACGCGAGCACCAGTTCCTCGGCGGCGATCTCGAGGCCCGCGCCTCCATGCAACCCTGCAACTTCTTCGAGCACGTTCCTTCCGGCTGCAGAGCCTATCTTATGAAGAGCATCATCCATGACTGGGACGACGAACAGTCCCGCGTCATCCTCACCAACTGCCGAAAAGCGGTGCCTTCTGACGGCGTGCTGCTTCTCGTCGAGCTCGCGCTCGGCGGCGAAAACATTCCCTCCCTCGGGAAGTTTCTCGACGTCGCCATGCTCTCGCTGACCGGCGGCCGCGAACGCACCGAGGCCGAATACACGACTCTGCTCGCCAGCGCCGGCTTCCGGCTCAATCAGGTCATTCCCTCCAACGCGCAGTTCTGCGTCATCGAAGCCTTCCCCGTCTAACCCGGGCAACAGCTCTCCGTGCGCGCCCATCCGTAAAGTGACGCACATGCGGAACCGCTTGCCCAACCTATGGACACTCGGCGGCCTCTCCCTTCCCGAACTTCTTCGCCGGACAATCCTCGAATCCTGGCGCGACGATGTCTTCGGCCAGGGTGGACGGATGGCCTTCTACCAGTTCCTCGCCATCTTCCCCTCTCTCCTGATCGCCTTCACGCTCGTCACGCACATTCCTCACCTCGCGCACCATCTGCGCAGATCGCTTGGTGACCTCTCCACGCAGTTGTTCCCCAATCAGGTCTCCCAACTCTTCCAGGGAATCGTCACCGACTTCAAACAGCGTCCCCGCTTCGGCCTTCGACTGCTCTCTGTCTGCGCCGCGGCCGTCTGGGCTGCGCATAACGGCACATGGGCCATGATCTGGGGTCTAAACCGCGCCTATGAGGTCGAAGAACGCCGCTCCTGGTGGAATCTCAGCGTCACCATCGTCCTGCTGACGGCCTGTTTGATCGTCATGGCGTCCATCGGCCTTCTGCTCCTCTTCTCAAGCGCTTTCCTGCAGGAGCATGTTCACGGCGGCACTCACTTTCTCCGCGCGCTGGAGTGGCTTACCGTAGCCGTCTGCCTTTACTTCTCGTTTGCCGTGCTCTATCGCTTCGCCCCCAATATTCCTCAGCACGCCATTCGCTGGAGCACGCCCGGAGCCCTCTGCGCGCTCATCCTCTGGCTGGCCTCCACCTTCGCCGCGCATCTCTACTTCGATCACATCAACGACTACAGCCGAAGCTACGGTCCGCTAAACAGCGTCGTCATGCTTCTGCTCTGGCTCTACGCCTCGAACGGTGCCCTGCTCATTGGCGGAGAAATGAACTCCGAGATCCAAAAGGCGGAAGCCGAACGCAACGGTTCCCCACCTTCGCGCGCCTCCAACGAGGGCCGCCCCGCCCACCGCTGAACTGCCGACCGGCGTGATTATTCCTGGAACTTCACTGCCCGATAGGACTCCACATACTCCTCGCCCTCACACCCGAAGTACTTCACCGTCCTCGCCGCAAAATCCACGTCGTAGCCCACCACACCCGCACGCCACGACGCCTCAAGAATTCCGGAAACGAGCTCTCGCCTGCCTGATCCGTGCGCAACGCTTGGATCAAAGCCTCACGATCAAACTTCGGCACATCGGCCGCGCCGGTCACCAGCGGCGTTCCCTGGATCACCACCGGTCCGTTCTCGGTCAGAAAGATGTTCTGACACGCCGGCAGCGTCCATAGATTTCGGGTGACTCCCGCCTGCCGCAACGTCTCCGCCAGATACGGAAACCCTCCCACCCTCGGCCGAATCGCCGCCGCGCGGTCGATCGCCTGCTGCAGATTCTCAATCGCTTTGCTCATCCCAACTCCCTTCACGCAGTAACTCGCTCCACCCTCAGCTTCCCACGACTCACTCTCTGTCGCACAAAACAAAACCGCCGCCCAACTTCGGGCGACGGCTTGATTCGCTAATCCCTAATCCCTGTTCCCTAATCCCTGACTTACTGCTGAATCGGGCCGATAGCCGTACTGCTGCCGCAAGATGCCCACTTCCTCGTCGCCGGGTCCTGCCAGGATCATCAGTTCAGCGAGTTGGTTGGCCTTGCGCAAGAACTCGGGCATCCCGTCAATCGTGGCCGGATCGACCAGGCCGTCAGGACCACGGAGAACCAATGGGCCGGGCTCGCCGTCGAACGCCCAGCGAATGCCCGTGCCGAGTGCGTCCGGGGCCTGAGGCCGGAAGGCCGGTCGACCGAAGGCCAGGTGCATGGCGTGCAGCATCTGATGGCGCAGCAAGACCTTGCGCGCGCGCAGGGTACGGCAGTGCGAGATCGAGGCCATGGTCCGGGCAACGTCAAGCCGACTCCGAGGGTTGGTGATCTTACTCGTCTCAATGTAATGAGTCGTGGAAAGCGGAAATGCTACGCCGTTCTCCGCAGCGTCCTGAACCGCTGCCAGCACTTGGGGATCTGAGTCCTCGCGCGGCTCCCCATTCGCTGCCCGTGCCAGTCGGATCCATACCCACTGGTCCAGATACACGCACGACCCTGGCGGGTGCAGGTCCGGAAAGGTGGGACTGGGGGAGCTAGTACTACAGCAGCGGGTTGTGATTTTGGTCGGCGTGGCTGCGTGATCTGACCGTCCTGGCCGGCCAGGCTTGGGGCATGCTGGGTGTCGTGGATGAGGCGCGGATCCGGCCCGGGGACGGGCATGCCGCGTGGTCTGAGTCGTTCAATGAGATGTTCCTGCAGGTCGCCGGGGTTTTCGATAATGCGGCGGTGCGCAGGCACGGACGGTGGTACCTGCTGGGGCTGCTGTCGCACGCGGAGCGGAAGAACTCGTGGTGGCTGGCAGAGTTCGCCGGGGACGCGTCGCCGGACGGGATGCAGCGGCTGCTGAACTTCTCGCCGTGGGACGAGGACGCCTGCCGGGACGCGCTGTCGCGCTACGTGGTGCGGAACCTCGGCGACCCGGCGGCGGTGCTGGCGGTCGACGAGACGGGGTTCCTGAAGAAGGGCAGGATGTCGGCCGGCGTGGCCCGGCAGTACACCGGCACCGCCGGCCGGATCGAGAACTGCCAGGTCGGGGTGTTCGCGGCCTATGTCACGCCGGACGGGTCGCGGGCGCTGATCGACCGGGAGCTGTACCTGCCGGAGAAGTGGACGGGGGACCGGGACCGGTGCCGGGCCGCGGGGATCGGCGACGACGTGGCGTTCGCGACCAAGCCGGAGCTGGCCCGGAAGATGATCGAGCGGGCCGTGAAGGCGGGCGTCCCGTTCTCCTGGGTGGCCGCCGACGAGGTCTACGGCGGCAACCCGAAGCTCCGCCCGTGGCTGGAGGAGCAGGGCATCCCGTACGTGATGGCCGTGGCCTGCAGTGAGATGATCCCGGTGGCGGCAGGCGCCAGGCGCGCGGGCAAGCTCGCCGCGCTGGTCCCGCGGGACGGGTGGCAGCGGCTGAGCTGCGCCGACGGGTCCAAGGGGCCCCGGCTCTACGACTGGGCGCTCATCGGCACGGACAGCCCGCGTCACCACCTGCTGGTCCGCCGCTCCCTGGCCCTCAGCGAGAAGGGCGAGCTTGAGCTGGCATTCTTCCGCTGCTGGTCGCCCCGCCCGGTCACGCTGCCCGAGCTGGTCGCCGTGGCAGGCGCTCGCTGGGGAATCGAGGACTGCTTCGCCGAGGCGAAGAACGAGGCCGGCCTGGACCACTACCAGGTCCGCAGGTACCGCGCCTGGTACCGGCACGTCACCCTGTCCATGCTCGCGCACGCGTTCCTCGCCGTCACCGCCCGCGCCTCCCGCCCCGGCACCCCGCCGCCGGGAAACGCCCCCGCCAGCGGGAACGACAGCGGCACGACCGCCAAAAAAGGGGACCTGACCCCTGTGGAAAGATCTTCGCCCCGCCAAGGACATACGCCCCGCCGACATTCATAACTGACGATAACGGGCGCGACCTCATCCCGCTCACCGCCGCCGAGGCCCGCCGCCTCTTCAACCTGCACGTCCACATCACCCGGCCCCGCGCATTCCACGAGCAGTGGTCAGACTGGAGACGTTACCGCCAGGCAGCCGCCCGCAAGTCACACTACGCCCGACGGACCCGAAGTAACGAGGCGCTGTTGTAGTAC
>CAVZMD010000022.1:0-55222 GCA_963776265.1 uncultured Acidobacteriaceae bacterium
TGGAACTCGATCATGGACACGAACGTGACGGGGACGCTGCGCTCGTGCCAGATCTTCGGCAGGAAGATGCTGGAGCGGGGGTACGGGCGCATTGTGAACATCGCCTCGCTGAACACGTTTGTGTCGCTGAAGGAAGTGACGGCCTATGCAGCCTCGAAGGCTGCGGTGGGCGCGCTGACGCGGTCGCTGGCGGTGGAGTGGTCGGCACAGGGCGTGACAGTGAATGCGATTGCGCCGGGTGTGTTTCGCACGGCGCTGAACGCGGAGCTGCTGGACAAGAGCGAGCGCGGCAAGGAGCTGCGCATGCGCACACCGATGAACCGCTTCGGCAAGACAGAGGAGTTGGTGGGCGCGGCGATCTACCTCGCGTCAGACGCGGCGACGTTCGTCACGGGCGAGATTCTGGTGGTCGATGGCGGATTCCTGGCGAGTGGTGTGAACCAGTAGGTTGCGGAAGACCGCTGAGCTGAATCGAAAGACAATCGTTTTTCTTTGGAAATGAGAGGCAGCCAGTCCTGCATGGAAAATGCTAGACTGGCTGCCTTATTTACAAAGGAGCGAACGCGTGACGAACATAGCCCATCGGGCAGCCATGCTGGGATTGCTTAGCCGCAACGGCGTTGACGGTATCGGGACAGACGAACGGCGTGGCCAAGAACCGGCCGTGGATGAACACGAATCTGTCGCCGGAGCGGCGCGCGGATCTGGTGCTCGAGCAGTTGACGCTGGATGAAGAAGATCGGTCTGCTGCATGGCAATGGCATGGCGCGGCAGAAGAATCTGCCACCGGGAGATCAGGCGGTGCAGGATCAGTCGAATGGTGGCGCAGGATTTGTGTTTGGGTGCCACGGCTGGGGATTCCGTCGATCCAGATGACCGATGCGGCGTATGGTGTGCGGCAGAGCGCGGACAACGGGCGCTACTCGACCGCACTGCCTTCGAATCTTGGGTCGGCGGCGAGCTGGGATCTGGATGCGGCGTGCGCGTACGGCAAGCTGATTGGCGATGAACTGCGCATGCAGGGCTACAACACGACACTGGGCGGTGGAACAAACATCACGCGCGATCCGCGCAACGGGCGCACGTTTGAGTACATGGGCGAGGACCCGGTGCTGGCGGGAACGATGGTGGGCTCGCGCATTCGCTGCGAGGGCGGCGAGCATGTGATCTCCGATATCAAGCATTACGCGTTCAACGACCAGGAGAGCGGACGGCAGGAGGTCGATGCAATCATCGGCGAGCGCGCGGGGCGCGAGAGCGATCTGCTGGCGTTCGAGATTGGCGTGAAGACCGGACATCCGAATGCCGTGATGTGCAGTTACAACGGTGTGAATGGCGATTACGCGTGCGAGAACACGTGGCTGCTGCACGATGTGCTGAAGGGTGAGTGGAAGTTCCCGGGATTTGTGATGTCGGATTGGGAGGGCACTCACAGCACGGTGAAGGCGTCGCATGCGGGGCTCGATCAGGAGCAGCCGCTGGATCTGTTTTACGGCGCGGCGCTGAAGAAGGCAGTGGAGGACGGGGAAATTTCGCAGGCGGAGCTGAACGATCATGTGCGGTGCGTGCTGTGGGCGGAGTTTGCGAGCGGGCTGGTCGATCATCCTCAGGTGAAGGGTGTGGTCGATGTAATGCACGGGTTTGAGGTGTCGCAGAAGGTTGAAGAGGGAAGCGCGGTGTTGCTGCGCAACGAGCATGCGACACTGCCGATCGATGCGCAGAAGGTGCGGTCGATTGCGGTGATTGGTTTCAATGCCGACACGGGGATGATCTCGGGCGGCGGGTCGGCGCAGGTGGACGCGCCGGGGCAGATTGGCGGCACGAAATGGCGGACGCACATTTGGTTCCCAACGTCGCCCTTGGAAGCGATTCGCGCGAAGGCTCCTGAGGCGAAGGTGAGCTTCAGTTCCGGCGAGAACGTGGCCGATGCCGTTGCGGCGGCCAAAGGCGCGGATGTCGCGATTGTGTTTGCGTGGCAGTGGCAGTCAGAGGGTGGCGATCTCGAGAATTTGTCGCTGCCGGAGAATCAGGACAAGCTGATTGCGGCAGTGGCGAAGGCGAATCCGCACACGGTTGTGGTGTTGGAGACGGGCACGGCGGTGACGATGCCGTGGCTCGACAGCACGAGCGCAGTGCTGGAGGCCTGGTACGGTGGGTCTAAGGGCGCGGATGCTGTGGCGCGGCTGTTGTTTGGCGAGGTGAATCCGAGCGGCAAGCTGCCGATGACTTTCCCACGCAGCGAGGACGAGCTGCCGCGGCAGACAATTGCGCAGCCTCCGCCGCCGGTGAAGAATGGTGTGCTGAGCTTCAAGGTGGATTACAACATCGAGGGCGCAGCGGTTGGGTACAAGTGGTATGAGTCGCAGAAGAAGCCGGTGCTGTTTCCGTTCGGCTTTGGGCTTTCGTACACGACATTCGGCTATTCGAACCTGAAGGTGGGTAAGGATGGCGAGTCGGTGACGCTGACGGTGACGAAGCAGCGGCACGCGCGCGGGAGCGGAGGTCGCGGAAGTGTATGCGACGCTGCCGGCGAGCGCGGGCGAGCCATGAAGCGGCTGATCGCGTACAAGAAGGTTGAGCTCGCGGCCGGCGAGAGCAAGACCGTGACGATGGAGGTTGATCCGACGTACGAGTCGATCTGGGATGTTGCGGCGAAGCGCTGGACGAGGCCGAGCGGCGAGTACAAGGTGATGGCCGGCGGGTCGTCGGCAGAGCTGCCGCTGGAGGCGACGTTCTCGGTGCGCTAGGTTCGTTGCTCAACCAGGAACAGAAAGGCCCTGCTACAACTGCAGGGTCTTCTTGTTTTCGGTTGAAGTTAGTGCGCCCCCTGCGGGGCCGCGGCCCGGCTTGACCTTCTTGAAGAACCAGACGACGATGACGCAGCCGGCGCAGAGCATCGAGAGCCAGCGAAAGACGTCGACGAAAGCCACGTGGATGCCTGCCGCAGAAGCTGGCCGTAGAGACTGGCCTGCGCGGGGCCAGCAGCGTTGCTGGCGCCGAAGTAGCCGCTGAGGAAGTGTTGCGAGCCCTGGACGCTGTTCTGGAAGGCGAGGCCGGTGCGCGGCACGTGGTTGATGATCTCGTTCTGGTGGACGTCTGCGCGGCGCACGAGCAGGGTGGTGGCGATGGAGATGCCGATGGAACCCCCCACATTGCGCATGAGATTGAAAAGGCCGCTGGCATTGCCGATCTGGTCGTTGCGCAGCGTGCCGTAGGCCGCGGTGCTGATGGGCACGAAGACGAAGCTGAGCCCGAAGCCGGTGATGAGGATCGGAAGGAAAAGCGTCGTTGGCGAGATCTCTGTGGTGATGGAACCGAAGTAAAGCGTGGTGAGGCCGAAGGTAAGAAATCCGAAGGTGAGCAGATAACGCGGGTCGACCTTATTGGAGAGGAAGCCGATGACGGGCATGCCGCAGATTGCGCGAGGTCGCGGGCGCGACGACGAGGCCCGCGGTGAATGCCGTGTAGCCGAGCAGCTCCTGATAGAAGAGCGGAAGCACGGTGACGGTCGAATAGATGCCGATGCCGAATAGGAAGATGAGGATGCAGCCGATGAGGAAGTTTCGGTCTTTGAGGACGCGCAGATCGACGAGCGGGTCCTTGCCCCACCATGACGGTAGATGAACCAGACGAACGATATGATGAGCGCGAGAAAGGCCCAGCGCAGCCAGACGGCGCCGAACCAGTCGACCTCCTGGCCTTTGTCGAGGATGACCTGCAGGCATCCACTCCAGACGACGAGCGTGCCGAAGCCGATCTTGTCGAAGCGTGAGACCTTGGCCTTCGAGATGTACGGCGGGTCGTGGACAAAGCGGCTGATCATGAAGACGGCCATCGCGCCGACGGGGATGTTGATGTAGAAGGCGTACCGCCAGGAGTAGGTGTCCGTGAGCCAGCCGCCGAGCGTGGGGCCGAGCACCGGGGCGACGACGACACCGAAAGCAAGGACTGGTCATCGCGGCGCCGCGCTTGCGTGGGGGGAAACTCTCGAGCAGGATGGCCTGTGATAGCGGCTGCAGCGCGCCTCCGCCTGCACCCTGCACGACGCGTGCGAGCAGCATGAAAGCGAGGGAGGGTGCGGCTCCGCAGGCGAAGCTCGCGATAGTGAAGATGACGACGCAGGAGATGAGAAAGCGCTTGCGGCCGTACAGAGAACCAGTTGGACGCCGGGAGGATAATGGCGTTGGCCACGAGGTAGCTCGTGAGGACCCACGTGGCTTCGTCAGTGGAGGCGGAGAGGGACCCTGCAATGTAGGGCAGCGCGACGGATGCGATCGCGGTGTCGAGCACCTCCATGAACTGGCGAGCATGACGGAGGCCGCGATGAGCCAGGGGTTTACGCCCTGCGTGACCTCCTGTGTGGCCCTCGGCGGCCGCAGACGACTGATCAAGTGTGGCGCTAGCGCTGGCCATGCGTCTGGAGTCTGCTTTCCTTCGTGCGGGGGTCTGGGCGAGCAAGGTCGCCACTCAGGTTTGGATGCCGAAGGGGGCAAACGGATGCGAGCTGAGCGATGTTCGGCCGAAGAATTAGGGACGGATTACGAGTTTTGCGGAGTGACGGTGTGGTCGGCGGGCGGAAGCGGCGAGTGCATGGGGAAACGCCGCTTGTAGACGAGGATGGGTTGCTCGAAGAAAAGTAGGACAGCGAAGCGAGGGCGACGGTGAGGGGGAACGCGATCACGAAACGCGCGAGTTGATACCTGGCGCCGAAGGTTGCATGCGCGAGATGCTCGCCGAGGACGTCGATGATGGGTTCGATGAAGATGTGGAGAACGTAAAACCCGTAGCTGATGCGGCCCATGAAGCGTAGAGGAGGCGAAGAGAGAAGAATGCGCAGACGGCCGGCTCGCATTGCCATGGGGATGATAGCGGCGGAGGCGATGCCGACTCCGAGAAGGCCGACGGTGAACTGCGGATAGGGCGAGAGATAGAAGGTGCCGGAGCGCCAGCTTGCGAGCAGATAGAGCACAACCCCGAGCCAGAACGCAGGCTCGGCCCAGCGTTCGACGAGCTGCCAGTGAGGACCGCGCAGAGCGAGCGCCAAAGCAGCGCCGAGCGCGAGAGTGCCTGCGTGCGTGAAGATGGAGGGATCCAGGGTTGCGGCGAACTCCGGCGGGACAATGGGCAGGTGAGTGAGGATGCGAAAGACCTCAGACAGCGCGACGATCCAGAGGCTGAGGTTGAGCGCGCGTGATCGAGTGCCAGAGAAGAGAACGAGCGCAGGCCAGAGGATATAGAACTGCTCTTCAACGGCGAGGCTCCAGAGATGAAAAAGCGGAAGTGGCGAGATGGGTAGCAGCGCGGTGGTGACGAGGCCAGGAAGATTTTGCAGGAAGCCGGCGTAAAGCAGAACGGGCGAGAGCTCTGCGAGGCGGTTGCCGCGCGCGACCGACGCGAGCAGCGCGATAAGCACGACCGCGTAGTAGAGCGGGAAGATGCGCAGGACGCGGCGCACATAGAAGTTCCGGAGGACGTTGCGCTCGTCCCGTGAGTCCCAGAGGCTGCCGGTGATCAGAAAGCCGGAGAGCGCGAAGAAGAGGATGACGCCGGTCCAGCCGGTTTCCGTGAAGTAGCCGAGCGCGCGAACGAGGGGGTTCGCCGAACGAAGGCCGCCGCCGTAGTGAAAGATGAAGACGAGCAGAATCGCAACGCCGCGCAGACCGTCAAGTGCAGGATCGCGGCGGCCTGTGGCCGCTCGAAGGCGCGCAGAGGGCATCGAGGTCAGGCTACGTTTGTACGCGCGACGAGTCAACGCGGGGGACATGCGGAGCAAGTTACATTGAGTTCAGTAAGCTGCCGCCCGCTTTGGCGGCTTAGGTCAGAAGCTGCGGAGGAGAAACGTTCTCGCTGTGGCGAGCACGCTGGCTCGCGCACGGGGATCGGGCAGAATGCGCGCGATTGCGATGGCTCCCAGCATGGTTGAAAAGATGGCGACGAAGGCGCGCTCTCTGTCGGCCGCGCGTCGACCGGGCATGAAGGGCAGCAGACGGTTTTTGTAGGTTACGAGTTCGTGACGACCCGCGGCTTCATCGGCTTCTCCACGCGCGCAAGTTCGGGGGCGAGGGCGGCGAGCGGGCAACCGGCCTCGGCGTGATTACAGTGTTCCGGGCTGAGGTAGATTTTTACGATTGTCTTCCACGCGGTTCCGGGGCGGGACCGTTCTGCGGCCTGGACGAGAGAATCGGCTATCTCGGCGAACCCTGAGCCGAGCGATTCCAGAAGTAGTTCATCCTTGCTCGTGAAGTGCTTGTAGAAGCCTCCGTGGGTGAGGCCGGCGTCGTGCATTACGGTGGCGACTGCGGCGCCTGATAAGCCCTGTGCGCGGACACGGCGGGAGGCGTCTTTGACGATCTTCTGGCGGATTGGATTTGTGTTCGGGCTTGTAACGCATGGCTGATTATAGGATGCTGGCGATCATCTCAAGGCGGCGAAAGGGGGCCGGTTTTCTCAGCAGGCGGCCGAAGAAAAAGTAGAACCTATTGGATGATGTATGTAATCCTATGCAGCAAGGAGGCAATATGACGCCTGAAACTATCTTCCGGATCCAGCTCATCTTCGGTTATGTCGCGTGGTTGCTTTTCTTCGGTGCATACGTGATGCCGAAGCTAAGGTCGATGAGCTGGATTGACGCTCAACGTGCGATCGCTACTCTGCACAGCTTCCGTTTCTTCGGGCTCGTCTTTATTCTTCCGGGCGTCGTAGGTACGCTGCCTGCAAACTTTGGCCCGTTCTCCGCCTACGGGGACTTCGTAACGGCGAGTCCTGGCGATCATCGCGTTGCTTACGGCGCGGAGATGCCTTCGGTCTTTCGGGTATTCGTTGTCGCCTTCAACGTTGCAGGAGCGGCTGACATACTCATCGACTACTATCACGCCGTGGTTGGAGGGCCTGCCGTTCGTGGCCGGGCAGTTAGGCGCTGCCTATGTGATCCCGATGCTCTATGTGCCGGTGCTGATGATTACGCACGGCATTGCATTCTACCTGCTGCTGCGCCCTCAGAGGGTGACGGCGCCTGCTCTTGTGGGACAGACGGCCGCGTCATAAAGGCATCAGCAACTTGGCGTGCAGTGGCAGTCCAGACGGTCTGCCACTACACGCGGACCGGCTAAATCTCGCGGAAGATATCGGCGCGAGGGTCTTCCGGATTGAGCTTCTGCAACTCGCGCAGGATTTCCTTCGAGCGCTCATCCTGCACCTTCGGAACGACGATCTTGACCTCGACGATCTGATCCCCACGCTGGCCTTCGCGGGTGGCGCTGGGCACGCCCTTCTCGCGCATGCGCAGCTTCTGCCCGGTCTGCGTGCCCGGCGGAATCTTGAGCTGCGCGCGGCCGGCGTGATGGCCTTCGCCGTCAATGGTGGGAACTTCGATCCGTGCGCCCAGCGCGGCCTCCATTGCAGTGACAGGAACGGTGACGTGAATGTCGTCTGCAACGCGGCGGAAGAGCTTGTGGTGACCGACGCGGATGATGAGGTAGAGATCGCCCGCAGGCGCGCCCTCGGTGCCGGCATTGCCCTTGCCGGCGAGTCGAATGCGCTGGCCGTCGCGCGTTCCTGGCTTGATGCGGAATTCAAGCGGCTCGACCCGAGTGATGACGCCGGCGCCATCGCAGGTGGGGCAACTGTTCTGTACTTTGCCGGAGCCGCCGCAGCGCGGGCACTGGATGTTGAACTTCATACGGCCGCCGGTCTGCTGCACCTGGCCCGTGCCGTGGCACTCGGGGCACTCCATCGGCTTGCCGACGGCGCCGGTGCCTTTGCAGGTGGGGCAGGGGGACTGCCGTTGAATTTCGAGACGTGTGACGCCGCCGCGAATGGCAGTCCAAAAGTCGATCTCGACCTGGTACTCAAGATCGGTGCCAGGCTGCGGACCGCGCGGCTGACGACCACCGCCGCCGCCGAACATGCTGCCGAAGATGTCCTTGAAGCTGGAGCCGAAGCCAGCCGACTCTGATTGCGTGGCGCGACGGCCTTCCGGGCTGAAGCCGGAGAAGTCGAAGCCGCTGAAGTCGAAGGGAACTTCCTGGCCGCCGCCAGCGGAGCGTCTGCCGCCGCCGCCCGCACCGGCGCGAGCGTAGGCCTCGGCCGCGGCGGGGTCGATGTTGTCGGAGTAGAAGCCGAGCTGATCGTAAACCTTGCGCTTCTTCTCCTCGGAGAGGACGTCGTTGGCTTCCGAGATCTCTTTGAATTTTTCTTCGGCCTTCTTGTCCCCTGGGTTTACGTCCGGGTGATATTTGCGCGCGAGTTTGCGGAAGGCCTTGCGGATCTCATCCTGCGTGGCCGTCTTCTTGACGCCGAGTGTGCCGTAGTAGTCCTTGGTCTGTGGTCCTGCCATAGTGTTGTTCTCAAACTTACTCTACTGATGCGCCGTGAGGTAAGACGGCTTCATCGTGGTGTCGCGGCCTGACACACCGGGCACCAATATAAGCTGCGTCCGGCGATCTCCTGCCGCTGAATTTTTGTGCCGCAGACGAAGCATGGCTTGCCGTGGCGGCGGTAGACGTAGTGGACCTCTTCCTTGAGCGGCTGGCCGGACTTCTTCGTCGGGCGGTCCTTCGGTCGGGTGGTGACGATGCGGCGGTCGACCATGCCGGCGCGCAGCAGCGGAATGGAATCCTTCCAGATGGCCTTGAGGGTCGCGCGTGGCACGTCGCGGCCTTCGGCGAATGGGTCGAGCCGTGCGCGATACAGCAGCTCCGCGCGGTAGATGTTGCCGACGCCCGACAGGACGGACTGGTCCATCAGCAGCACACTGATCGGCGTCTTGGCGCTCAGGATGCGCTCGAAGGCGGGCTTCGGGTCGTCGCCGTCCAGCGCGTCGGGGCCGAGACGGTTGAGCAGCGCCTTCCACTGAGACTCGGTCCAGAGCTCGCACGCAGCGGCGCCGCGCAGCTCGAGCCAGTCGATGTCGCTCGGCGCGAGCGAACTCGTGCCGTCGTCCGACGAGTACCAGCCATGGCGCTTGTTGGGTGTGACGGCGTCCTTGCGGGGCTTCGCACCGGCAGGCCACATGCGCAGCCGCAGCGCGCCCTTCGGCTCGGCGAGCGGCAGCTGGCCTTCGGTCCAGTCGCCGTAGCGGCCGAGATGCACATGCAGGATGCGGTCTTTGCCGAAGACGTAGCCGAGGTGCTTGCCCTTGGCTACGACGCGTTCCAGTCTCTGGTTGTCGAGTGCCGCGGCGTCAGCGAAGCGACCGTTCGGCGACTCGACGCGCAGCTTCTTTCCGGCGAAGGCGGTGTTGTGTCGTTCCGCCCAGCGATGGATCTCATTGCCTTCAGGCAAGGTCGCGCTCCCGTGCTGCAGTTTCTGCGCGGCGGCGTGCGCGGCGGCTCATTGGCTGAACGGGTGCTTCGGAGGTCTCGAGTTCGTAGCGGTAATAGTCGAGGATGCGCTCCGGCGTCCAGAGCGCTGACGGGCTGGTGCGCTTGGCGTGCATGCGCCCAATCTGAATCTCGTCCATGTTGCGGATAAGCTTGCGCAGGTCGCTGTACTGAACCGCGTAGGGGCTGCGCTGCTCCTCGATGAGCGGCCGCAGGTCAAAGTACACAGGTTGCGCCCACTCATAGAACGTGTGCCAGACGTCGTAGACGTCGAGGTGGCCCTTCTTCACGAGCAGGCCGAGGTGCTCGTAGAAGTCGAGAACCTCAAAGGCAACCACCGGCGGCTCATCAATGGTCCAGGGGACCAGACCGTCCTGACCTACACGTGCCTGTGCGAGGCGCCGGCGTGCGGTAACGAATGGAGCGCTCAGAAAGAAGCTGAGCTGCTTTTCGAGGTTGTTCACCGAGCGGTACTCACGCTCATGGCGAAGCTGCAGCGCCGCATAAGCGATGGCCCCGCCGCTGGTGAGTACGAGCACAACGGTTGCGATGGCCTGCACGGCCACCCAGTTTATTGTCATCTTGCGAAACTCCGAGGGAATCAGATACACAAAACCGCGGCCCTGGTTGGAGCCGCGGTCATGAGATGCGTAGAACTTCAGTTCCAGACCGTGCTGGCCTTGATCGCCTCCACGTTGAAGACCTGGTCCGGCTCAACCTGCTGCATGCGAGTGACGAACTCTTCTGCTTCCTCGCGTGTTGCAAAGAGACTGCGCTGATAGAGGCGGCCGGCTCGAAGAGCGTCACACCGCCAAAGGATTTCCCCCATGTGCCCCTGTCCGAAGCCGAGGTCCCAATTCACTCCCTGCGGCCATGCTCCGTCGTTTTTTGCTCTTTCGTTTGTCATTCCTCCTCCACCCTTCCAGCCCCGATTCCGGCTACTTATTAGAACCCTCTCCGCGCGATTTTGATTCGCTTTAGCCGTCAGTTCCGTGTCGTTTGTTTGTCACAGCTTTGTCGCTCCGCACGCACCAAGATGCAACAAGGAGGAGACTTCAGTTTCGAAGCCCTCCTCCTTGTAATACGTGCGGCCGAGCTAAACGGTTCTATCTGTTTCTTACTTCTCGCTATCGACATACTCCGCGTCGATCACGCCTTCGTCCTTCGGCTGGTCTGCCGTTCCCGCTGCGGCTGCATCGCCGTCAGTAGGAGGTGTCCCAGCTGCAGACTGCGCCTTGTACAGCGCCTCGGCGAGCTTGTGGCTGGCCGTGGTCAGGCGCTCGCGTGCAGCGTCCATCTCGGTCTTCGAGGGATCGCCACCGGCCAGCGTGGTCTTGGCATCGGCAAGCGCGGTCTCAACATCGCTCTTGTCCGCTGCCGCGACCTTGTCGCCGCCTTCGCGCAGCATCTTCTCGACGTTGTAGACCATGGAGTCGAGCTGATTGCGAGCCTCGATCTTCTCCTTGGCCTCCTTGTCCTCAGCCGCGTGCGCCTCGGCATCCTTCGCCATGCGCTCGACCTCATCCTTGCTTAGACCCGAAGAGCTCGTAATCGTAATCTTCTGGTCCTTGCCGGTGGCGTTGTCCTTCGCCGTCACGTTCAGGATGCCGTTCGCATCGATGTCAAAGGTGACCTCGATCTGCGGCATGCCGCGCGGAGCAGGAGGGATTCCGCCGAGCTTGAACTTGCCAAGCGTGCGGTTCTGCGAAGCCATCGGCCGCTCGCCCTGCAGGACGTGGATCTCGACCTCGGTCTGGTTGTCGGCCGCCGTCGAGAAGGTCTCCGTCTTCTTCGTCGGGATCGTCGTGTTGCGCGGGATCATCGGAGTCGCCACGCCGCCCATCGTCTCGATGGCGAGCGTCAGCGGTGTGACATCCAGCAGCAGCAGGTCCTTCACATCGCCGGCAAGTACACCGGCCTGAACCGCCGCGCCGATCGCGACCACTTCGTCAGGGTTCACGCCCTTGTGAGGCTCCTTGCCGAAGAGGTCCTTCACCAGCTGCTGAATCTTCGGCATGCGCGTCTGTCCGCCGACGAGCACGACCTCATCGATCTTGCTCGCGTCAACGCCCGCGTCCTTCATGGCCTGCTTGCACGGTCCGATGGACTTCTGCAGCAGGTCATCGACGAGCGACTCGAGCTTCGCGCGGCTCAGCGTGCGCACCAGGTGCTTCGGCCCGGAGGCGTCTGCCGTGATGAACGGCAGATTGATCTCCGTCTCCTGCGCGGTCGAGAGCTCGATCTTGGCGCGCTCCGCGGCGTCCTTCAGACGCTGCAGCGCCATCTCGTTGCCCTTGGAGGTCAGGTCAAGACCTGACTCCGACTTGAACTCCGAGATCAGCCAGTCGACGATGCGCTGGTCGAGGTTGTCGCCGCCGAGGTGCGTGTCGCCATTGGTCGACTTCACCTCAATGACGCCCTCGCCGACCTCAAGGATCGAGATATCGAACGTTCCGCCGCCGAAGTCATACACGGCAATCGTCTCGTCCTTCTTCTTGTCGAGCCCGTAGGCCAGCGCGGCCGCCGTCGGCTCGTTGACGATGCGCTTCACGTCCAGACCGGCAATCTTGCCGGCGTCCTTCGTAGCCTGGCGCTGCGCGTCGTTGAAGTACGCGGGCACCGTGATGACGGCCTCGGTGACGGTCTGCCCGAGATAGTCTTCGGCGGCCTTCTTCAGCTTCTGAAGGATCATCGCCGAGATCTCGGGCGGTGTGTACTGCTTCCCCTGCGCCTCAATGGCGACGTGATCGCCCTGCTGGACGACCTTGTAGGGCACCATCTTCATCTCGTCATTGACTTCGTTGAAGCGTCGTCCCATGAAGCGCTTGATCGAGTAAATCGTGTTCTGCGGATTGGTGATCGCCTGGCGCTTGGCCACCTGGCCAACGAGCCGCTCGCCGTTCTTGGTGAACGCGACGATCGAGGGGGTCGTCCGTCCGCCCTCCTCATTGGGGATAACCTTGGGCTCTCCACCTTCCATCACGGCCACGCAGCTATTGGTCGTGCCGAGATCAATACCGATAATCTTTGCCATAGTCCTGCTCCTGGATTCCGGGCGATCCGGCCCGGAGGGTCTTTGCGACCTCCCTCACTGTTGCATGTGAGTGAAGTACTGTCAATGTATCTGATGCTCTAACCTACAATTGGATGCTGTCCGGACACAATTTTCGAGCTGATGTCGAGCCAAAATGCCGCCCGGGGGCCTTTCCAGAGCTCCTGGCGGGCCAGAGAGGGTAACCGTTCCGGGGAATGGCGTCGGGGGAAGGGGCTTGCAATACTCGGGCCAACTGCATTAGTAGCCGCTAATGCCGGAGTTACCCATGCCGTTTCGCCGTCCCCTGATTTCCGTTTCCACCCTGGTTTTGATGCTTTCGCTGGCCGGCTGCGCCGATGACGGCGTGGTTTGGGACACGCCCCAGAACCCCGTGAACGGCAACTGGCAGGTCAGTGCGACGGGGAGCGTTCCCCTGCCGCAGATTTCGGGCTCGCTGACCAACGGCACCGTGAATCTGGGATCCACGCCTGTGAAGGGTATCTTCCACGCGAACATGGCGTCGGCATGCGCCAAGGTAAGCGATCTCATCAATGTCACCGGAACAACGGACAGCCAGGGCATCACGACGCTTACGGGACCGATCGCGGGCGGAACACTGACGGTTACAGGCACGCTGGCTGCGGACGGGCGCTCCTTGTCCAAGGCCACGGTGAACGTTTCGGGCGGGCAGTGTGCCTTCGCGACGGCAGCGCAGGCGGCGGTGCAGAACTTCAGCTCTGTCGCCGGATCGTATGCCGGGACCTTCTCGGACGCGACCGGGCCGGTGATGAACGTGACGGCGAGCCTGTCGCAGTCGCCGGACGCGGACGCGAATGGCAACTTCACGCTGAGCGGAACGGGCAGCTTCGGCACGAATCCGTGCTTCGTAAGCCCGGTGCCGGTGGTGAACTCGCAGGTCACGGGTGGAACCTTCATCCTGACGTACACGGACAACACCAAGGGCAACAGCGTGACGGCGACGGGCACGTTCTCCGCCGACGGCACAACGCTGACGGTAACGAACTGGTCGCTGACCGGACCGTGCGGTGCGGATACCGGCACGGGAAAGCTGACGAAGCAGTAGTCGCAGGTCAGATCGTGCTGACTGCAGGCGCAGGTTTGCGCCGCAGCAGGAAGTAGCTGAGCAGCAGCGTTGCTCCCAAACCACCTACAACGCATTCGCTTCCGGCCAGACCGCGCGCGCCCCAGCGGCCCGCCCCCCAGCCGTCGACGACGATCATGTAGAGCACGGGGATGTTTCCGAGTGAGTTGATGATGGAGTAGCGTCCGCAGCCGCTCTTGCCGGAGGCGCCGAGGAACTCGAGCACGACGGCGGTGAAGAGGCCGTAGGCCGTCCCGACGGTAAACAGGTACAGCATGACGCCGAGATAGTAGGTGGCAGGTGTCATGGGGCCGAGCCACAGCACGGCCAGCGTGGCGGAGTTGACGATGGCGACGCTGAGGTAGATGACAGGCGCGGAGATGCGCGCGGGAAGAGTGGCTCCGGCCAGGGAGCCGGCCGCAGTGAGAAGACCGCCGAGCAGACCGTTCACCCAGGCTACGTTGTCGCCGCTGACGCCATAGTCTCTGGCGACTCCGGGGATGAGGCCTATGGCTGCACCGCTGGCGATGGGGAAGAGCATGCAGAGCGTGTAGGGAATCGCTTCCCAGCGCAGGAAGGTGGCTTTGAACTCCAGCCAGACGTTATGCATGGTGCGACTGAAGGAGCCGGTGTGGATCTCGTCCTGCGGTGGAGCGGCGAGCGCGAAGAGCGCCGGCAGAGCGATGAGCGTTGCGGCTGCAAGGCCGAGGATATCCCTCGAGACGCGCGAGCTGAGACCGATGAGGATGCTGACCGAGAGCGCGCCCAGACCCATCGACCCGGCCTGGTAGAAGCTGCTGGCGACACGCTTGGAGCGCTCGGAGTGCAGGGCACCCATCATGCCACCGCAGGCGGAGACGACAAGCTGACAGAGGCAGGCGCTGAGCAGGATGAAGAGGAGTGCGTACTTCGAGCTCAGGTCCTTCTGGTGGAAGCCGAGCGCCATGAGGACCGCTGAGAGCAGACCGCCGATGAGGAGCCATGTGCGGCGCCGCACGAAGAAGTCCGTGATGGGACTCCAGAGGAAGTAAAGCATTGTGGGCAGCGCGAGCAGGCCGATGACGTGCGACTGCACCTTGCTGCCGATGCCCTGCTGACTGAGCAGGAAGGCGAGCACGCCGCCCTGGATGACTCCGTTGGCGACGACCGCGGAGGGAACGATGAGGAAGCCGAAGATCCACGGTCGTTCGGGACGCTCTGGTCGATCCGGAGCAGAGCTCTCCCGGGGCGGGATTGCCGTAAGGACGGCTTCCGCGCCGACGGCTTCAATTTCGTTCATGCGGAGAAAGCTATCAGAGATGAGAGATCAGAGAACAGAGATTAGAGATCAGCAGAGCATGCAGGTTTTCGGCTACTGATCTCTGATTTCTGTTCTCTGATTCCGTCGAACTACGGTGCTGACGGAAGGATGTGCTCGTTGACCAGGCCGGTGAAGAACTGCGTGGAGTTGGGGCAGAGGCCGGCGGCGCGGGCGGCGAGCCAGGCGTGCGGGGTGATGGTGATCTCGGCGCAGCCGCGGCTGACGGCGGAGTAGATGCGGCAGGAGGCGTGTTCAACGGAGGTGGCGACACCCGGCGTTTTGGCCCCGAGGTTGAACCAGCGCTGCTCGGCTTCGACGTCGCCGATGAAGTGAGCGTGCTCTTCACCGCCGGTGCGCATGAGTCCGGGGCAGACGGTGGTGACGAGGATGTTGTCCTTGCGGAGCTCGGCGTGCAGACCTTCGGAGAGGCCGACGAGGGCGAACTTGGAGGCGGTGTAGGGCAGCATGTGCGGCACAGCGACCTTGCCTCCGATGGAGGCGATATTGACGATGGCTGCTCGGCGGGACCAGCCCGGCGCGGGATACTGCTGGCGCAGGTGCGGGAGCGCGGCCCAGAGGATGTGCAGCGGGCCGTAGAAGTGGAGGTGCATGGCGCGATAGAAGGCGTCGAGATGATGGCACTCGGCGGGGCCGACCTCGATGATGCCGGCGTTGTTGACGAGGACATCGATGCGGCCGAAGTGACGCAGGACTTCGTCGATGAGACGGTGGCACTCGTTGGGGTTGGATAGGTCGGCGTCGACGAGGTAGAAGTCTTCGGGGCGAAGGTGTGGATGCTCGGCGAGGAGCGAGTCCTGTGCGGTGGCGAGCTCGAGGCGGTCGCGGGCAGCGAGGACGAGGCGCACCGGGCGGCGGGCGAAGTGGGAGGCGATGGCGTAGCCGAGGCCGCGGGAGCCGCCGGTGACGAGGATAACGGCGCCGTCGGGAGGCGGGGCGGAGCGCAGGGCGCGGGTGGCGGCGATGGCGGCGAGAGCGGCGCCGGCTCCCAGGCCGGCGAGGAAGAAGGGGTTCAGCGAGCGGGCCATGCGGTGCTCCTTGCAGAGTGTGGTTCCTCGGTTGGATGCGAGTGAGCGCTGCTCGGGGTATTCTTGTGCCGATGGCTACGAGGCGCAAGGCAAAGGGTGCGTACATGATCTCCGCGGTGGCGGAGATGTATGACATTCATCCGCAGACGCTGAGGCTGTATGAGCGTGAGGGGCTGCTGCGGCCGTCGCGCTCGGAGGGAAATACGCGGCTGTATACGGACGAGGACCTGGAACGGCTGGAGTTCATTCTGAACCTTGCCCGCGATCTTGGTGTGAACATCGCAGGGATTGCGATTGTTTTGCAGATGCGCGAGCGCATGGAGGAGATGAACCGGCAGATGCAGGGGTTCGTGGAGTACGTAAGGACCGAGATGCTGCACCGGATGCACCAGGCCCAGTCGCAGCAGGCGGGGCTGGTGCCGATCCGGCGACCAGTGGCGGTCCCAGTCCGCGACACACATACGACGGGGCGGAAGCGGCGGTAAGGGGCCCCTCCGTCACTTTTTGCGCAAAGTCTTCTATCGAAGTGACTTAGCGGTGGACCAAATGCGCGGCAAAATCTGCGGATCAAGTTGACTGAATCAGAAACCATAGGCACTTCACTTTCGCTTCTTCTTCGCCTATAGTGAACCGCATGGGTCATCTGAGTCCGGACAAAGAAATCGACCTCGAGAAGCTGGGTGGCGTTCTTGTCATCGGGGCGGCGATTATTCTTGCCATCCGCACGGCGCGGCGCGAGCCGATCTACGATCCACGGGATTCGAACCGGGACTGGGATCAGGAGATGGACTTTGCCATCAACGTGGCAGACGCGCTGGTGTCCCGGGCAACGTGCCGGCACGCAGAGCTGTTCCGGCAGACCGCTCTGAAGGTCAGGGATGAAGTAATTGTTGAGGAAGATGTGCGGCTTTAGGCGGCAGGAGTGCTTCTGGAGAAGCTGAAGGGACCATTCAGGGTCTCGGGAGGCAAGACGGGCAGGGTTGCGGGCTGGAGTGAGGGCTGCGAGGAAGGGCTTGAGGTCCTCCCAGGAGATGAAGACCCGGGGCATTCCGGCGGCGTTGGCAGCGACCATGCCCTGAAGGAAGGTGATCGTGAGGCCGTTCCGGGTGAGGGTCCAGTTTGAGGTCTGGGGCGCGGACTGTCGTCGGCCGGCCTCTGGAGCGATGGGGTCGTCGCGGAGCAGGGGTTTGAGGCGGACATTGTCATGGAGGCGTCCGGTCGCGACGGAGGCGAGGAACTCGGCCAGGCGCTTACCGGGAGAAAGATGTCTTCAGGGGCGAGTTCGCGGTTACGGTCGAGCCACCAGAGAAAGCTTCTGCGAACGGTGAGCGACGAGGCACCGGAGACCCAGAGGTAGCTGCTGACGATGAGGCTGACTTCGAGGAGGCGATCATTGGCGGCGACGACGACATAGTCGGCGTCGAGGTCCTCGAGGGCGTTGACGGAGGTGTCGAAGGTGAGGTTCTGCCCGGCGTCGAAGATCCCGGCGCCGAATTTGGCGGCCTGCCCTTTGATTGCGGCATTCCACGCGGCTTCCGCGGGTGTTAAATCACCGGTCTTGCGATCGATCTGGGGCCAGCGGAGCGACCCGTAGCCGAAGCCAGGGTACTCGGGAGACGGAAGCCTGCTGCAGTTGGCCGCCGGATTTATAGAGGAAGTGGGCGCGGGAAAAGATGATCGCCGTGCCGAGGTGTACGGTTTTTTTGAAGTCGCGCGCGCGAGCAGCGTAGTGGTCCTGGAGGCAGTGCGAGAGGTCGTAGGTGCCCTTGCCCTGAGCGGGGCAGACGAGGTCGATCCACTGCGACCATTCGCGCTGATCGGATTCGACGAGGGCAGAGCTTTGCGGAGAGAGCTCGTCGCGCAGGGACTTGTAGGCGGTGGCGATCTCGGTGTCGAGTGCGGAGAGTCGTGTGCCGGCGCAGATGGCTTGTTCGCGCGGGGACTGGGCGAGCTTGCAGTCGAGGCTCTGCGCGGCGGCGAGCGAGGAGAGCGCGAGCGTGAGGAGAAGCGTGTAGATCGAGCGCATCGGAAGGCTGGGCCCAAGACTATCAGGCAGAGGGCAGATCTTGAGAACGAGGAAAGATGCGCTGGTCAGGGATTCGTTTTGGGGATGGGTGCGGGCAGGGCGGAGGGGTGGAGGGTGGGTGAGAGGAAGGGTTTGAGGTCGGTCCAAGGGATGTGGGCTTGCGGCATGCCGGCGCTGTAGGGGGCGATCTCATACTGGCCGAAGGTGATGGTGAGGCCGTCGCGGGTGATGGACCAGCCGCTGGGGTGGGGATTGCCGGGTTGTTCTTTTGCGTCTTTTGCCGCGCTGAGCCATTGGTTGAGGTGGTCCTCGTCGAGCACGTCCTTGAGGTCCGGTTGGGAGCGGAGGTTGGCAACGGCAAGGGATGCGAGCTTCTGCTGCCAGCCGGTGTTGGGGAGAAAGATGTCCGAGACGGTGGCTTCGCGGTTGCGGTCGAGCCACCACAGAAAGCTCGCGTTGTCGGAGTTGGGGTGAGCGGCGCCCCAGTTGAAGATGCCGTCGGTGAAGGTGACGTCGATGAAGCGGTCGTTGGCGGCCTGGATGGTGTAGTAGGCGTCGATGCTGCCCCCGGCGTCGACGAAGGTGTCGAAGGTGGCGTTTTTGGGTGTGGAGCTCTTCTCTGCGAAGAGGTCGACGGGGAGTCTTTCGGCTTTGGTTTTGACGGCGGCGTTCCAGGCGGATTGGGCGGCATTGGGTTTGTCAATTTGGGGCCAACGGAGGGTGCCGTAGCCGAAGCCGGGGTCGATGGGGTTGGTAGAGGGGGCGGTGCCGGGCTTGAAGAGGAAGTGCGCGCGGGGAAAGATCACGGTGTCGCCGAGGTGTGCGGTCTTGTTCGAGGTCGTGCGCGCGGGTGAAGTATTGGTTCTGCAAGCAAAATGTCTGATCGGCGGCGGCGCCTTTGCCGTTCGCGGGGCAGACGAGATCAATCCAATGCAGCCACTCCTGCTGATCGGAGAGGATGAGCGCGGCGGATTCAGGGGAGAGTTGCGCGCGGAGGTTGTTGAAGTTGGTGGCAATCTCGGCGTCGAGCGCGGAGAGGCGGGTGTCGGAGCAGACGACTTTTTCGCGCGGAGTCTGGCCTAGTTTGCAGTCGAAGCTTTGGCCGATGGCGAGAGGGCTGAGCGCGAGGATGAGCAGAGAGAGCACGGCTCGCATGTGCGACATGGTAGTTCAGGTTGCCACGCGCGGAGTGAGAAATCCCGCAAAGGGGGCGACGCGGCGCGGAACGCAACGGACCCGTGGTAACCAGCGGATGTGACTCTTTTTCCATTGAGTTCCGTCGGCTCGGAGTGCGACATTGGGCACGCGTTCCAGCATTCTCCCAGCTGAGTTCCAAGGGATTCCAGTGGCCTATTTGAAGTTCGTTGCGCTCGCGCTTTTTGGCGCCGCTGTCATTGCGAAGTTTATCTACCTCGTCGTGAAGACGGTTCGCATTACAGTTCTGAAGATTGACCCGCCGATGGCAGGGTTCGACAGCGAGCCCGCGACGGAAGCCCCTGTTCAAGAGGTTTGTGGAATTGACGAAATGGTGCAAGCGGAAGAGCTGGTCGTTCAGCTTCCAGTTGTCAGTGGCCAGTAGGCGCTGAGCTTCGGGCGACCAGATAAACTGAGGAGACGGGGTTTTGCGGCTGAAGTCGCCAGAGGGAAGCCCGTCTTCAACGATGCATATTGCTCTTCGCGTTCTGTTCTGGGTTGCGGCCGTTGGGTCGGTAACCTCTTCGATCTACTGCGGCATGGTGGTCGCGGCGGCGGCCCGGTTTGGGCTGCGGCGGCGGCGTGATGAGGCGAAACCTGCCGATTTTCTGCCGAGGCTGAGTGTGCTGAAGCCGGTGCATGGCACCGAAGAGGGCATCGAGCGGAACTTCGAGACGTTTTTTGAGCAGGACTATCCGGATTTCGAGCTGCTGTTTTGCGCGCGGCACGACACGGATGAGGGGCTGCGGCTGGCGAAGCGGGTGGGCGAGAGATATCCGCATGTGAACGCGAGATTTGTGACGTGCGGCGAGCCGATGCCGAAGTTTCATAACGCAAAGGTGTTCTCGCTGGAGAAGCTGAACGCCGAAGCGAAGAACGATCTGTTCATTACGAGCGATGCGGATGTGCGGGTGCGTCCGAACTATCTGCGGGCGATGGTGCAGAACCTGAAGGACCCGCATGTGGGGCTCGCGAGCTGCGTGTACCTGGGCACGCCGCATGAGGGCGCGGGTTTCTCGTCGCGGCTGGATGCGGTGGGCAAGAGCGTGGAGATGACGAGCGGCGTGCTGGTGGCGGACATGATCGAGGGCACGAAGTTTGCGCTGGGCGCGACGATGGCGGTGAGGCGGAAGAGCTTTCAGGATGTGGGCGGCTTTGCCGAACTGGGCCAGTTTTATGCCGACGATTTTGTGCTGGGCAATCGGCTGGCGGCGCAGGGGACAGGCGTGCTGATGGCGACGCATGTGATCCGGCTGATGGTGCAGAATTCGCCGTTTGCGCTGAGCTTTCGGAATCAGTTGCGATGGATGCAGAGCACGCGGCGTTCACGGCCGTGGGGACATCTGGGCAGCGGGCTGACGTTCTCGATGCCGTTCGGGTTGCTGGGGCTGTTGTGGGGGCTGCTGAGCGGGCATGTGGCGCTTGGCGTGGTGTGGCTGGTGGCGATGGTGATGAACCGGTTTGTGCAGGCGGGGGCGGTTCTGACGGCGCTGGGCGACTCGGAGTGGGTTTCGAATACGGCGATTTATCCGCTGCGGGATCTGCTGGGCAGCGTGCTGTGGATCGCGAGCTATGGCGGGGAGAATTTTTATTACAGAGGGAAGATTTACAAGCTGAAGGAAGGTGGAAGGGTGGAGGCGCCGGAGTAGAGCCAGGTTTTAGATATTAGATTTTAGAGGTTAGGCGGAGATAGCGGCTCGCTGCGTGCATTGGCGCGTTCGAAGGTGAGGTTGACCGAGCGCTCGCCGATGGGACGCGTGCGATGACGGACGCCGCGGGGGATCGTGATCATGTGGCCGGGCGGGAGCTCGATGGTGCAGTCGTCGAGGTCGATGAAGAGGCCGCCTTCCAGTGCGAGAAAGCTTTCGTCGGAGTCAGGATGACGGTGCCAGTGATAGGGCTCGGTCATTGTGCTGATGCGGACTTCGTGGTCGTTGACGGTGGCGATCGCATGGTTGTCGTAGCGGCCAGTCGTCGCTGATTCCTGCAAGAGGCTGATGACTTTGATGGAGTGCTGCGGTGGCTCCAGTTGGGACCCTCAAGGGCTAAGGCCCGGTGATAAAGATGGCATTTCGGCGCGGCTCAAGCCGCTCCCTTTCAAAGCGCACTAACACTACCCTCTAACCACCAACTACTTACGGTTGCTGAGCAGGGTTTTGCCGCCGGAGTCAGCGAGGTCGATGACGGGACCGAAGGTCGAGAGGTCTCGCTGGCGCTCGGTCGGATGGTAGGTGAGCAGGAAGATGCGATGCGGGCCGGACCAGAGGTGCGTGAGGTCGGCGTCGGTAAGGAAGATGTGTGGGGCGTCTGGAAAGAAGCTGCCGAACCAGGGGCCATTGACGCGGCCGTTGACGAGCAGCGCGGGCTCGCGTGTGTAGAAGAGCAGCGAAGAGCCGGAGGTGAGCTCGCCGTCGATGAGGATGAGGTCGCCGGGATGCTTTTGCGCGTTGATGGCGAGCGCGATGTCTTTGGAGCCGAGGATGGGATTGAAGCGCGCGTAGCCTTCATGCGCAGCGAGGAGGATGCCGGTCATGGCGGCGGCGATGAGGAGGTTGGCGGCGAAGATGCGGCCTGGTTTATTGATTCGGCGGATGAGGTGCTGGATGGGACCGAGAACAAGCGCAGAGATGGCGACGACGGCGAGGGGCCAGCGGAAGAAGCCCATGGCGTTGCCGGTGAGATCGAAGATGTGGCCGAGTGAGAGGTTGTAGAGCGCGGGGTTAGAGCTGAGGAGGTCGTTGAGCGTAACGCCGGGCTTAGGTGCTGGCGCGGTGATGGCGAAGTAACCGCAGATGAGGAAGAGAATCGTGCCGATGGGTACGAGGCCGTAGAGCGAGGCTCGGAGCGTGCGGCGTTGCGGGTCTTCGAGAAAGGGATAATTGCTGGCGTAGTGTCTGTCGACGGTACCGAGAAGGCCGCCGACGAGGAGAGCGAGCGCGGGAAGCGCGGGGAGGTGGTAGTACTCCTGGCGCGAGGAGAGGGTGAAGAAGCCGAGGATGATGCCGGCCCAGAGAAGCAGAGCGAGGCAGGCTTCGTTGATGCGGAAGGGCACGAGGACGCGATTGCGGACGATGGTCGGAGGGTAAGTAGCGGGCGCCTGCGGTCGCGGAGTTGCTTGATGGCGCCGATGACGGCTGTGGGAAGGAAGGCTGCCCAGGGGAAGAGCCAGAGGATGAGCAGAAGCCAGAAGATCGGGATGGGGACCTGGCCGTAGTCGTGCGGGATGCGGCGGCCGAGGAAGCGCGCGATGTGCTCGTTGTAGAGATAGAACCAGGCCCAGCCGGCTTTCTGTGGCAAGCCGAGTCCGGACGGCATGGCGATGGCCGGGTTGCGAAGTGCGGCAAGGATGTGCCAGGGAAGTGCGATGGCAAGGAAGAGAAGAGTGGAGGGGATGATGCTGAGCTTGCGAAGGAGTGGGAGCTCGCGGGTGAAGGCGAGGTAAAGCAGAACGAAGGCGATGGGGAAGACAATGCCGATGAGGCCCTTGGTGAGGAGGTTGAGGGCGAGCACGGCGGCGAACCGGCCGAGGGCATCGGGAGGAGTGCAGAGAGATTTGGCGGTCGGGCGCGGTCGAGGGCGATAAGGAAGAGGTGGACCGCGAGGGTCATCCAGAGGGCGATGAGGATGTCCGGGATGTAGAAGCGGGTGTAGAGCCACGGGCCGATGGAGAGCGCGATGGCGAGAGCGGCGTAAAGGCCGCCACGATCGGGCGCGTGCGAGGGCGAGACGGCGGCGAAGAGGCGGATGCCGAGCGCGTAGACGGCGAGGAGAAGAGCGAGTACTCCGAGGGCGAGGGGGAGACGCGCGGCCCAGTCGTGGACGCCGAAGAGATGCATCCCGCCGGCGGCGAGCCAGTACATGAGGGGCGGCTTGTCGAAGAAGCGGATGCCGTCGATGTAGGGCGTGACGTAGTCGTGGCGGAGCATCATCTCGCGGGCGATCTCGATGTAGACGGAGTCGACGTCGTCGAGCAGGCCGGGGGAGAAGATGCCTCCGAAGTAGAGGATGAGCCAGGGAAGGGTGATGAGGCCGAGAGAGGACCAGCGCCACGGTCGAGTCGCGGGGGTGGCTCCTCGGCTGGAGAGCGGAGGATTCGAAACTGCTGAAGTCGACGTCACTGCGAGGGGTTCTCTTCTATGGTCTCACGGAGAGAGTTGTCAACGCGGGACAGGCTTCATCGGAATGAGATCGTTTGGTTCATCATTCGCTCAGTGGCAACTAAATCTGCACTCTTCAGAACACTCCAAAATCTTCTTCGTCGGATGAGTGATCGAGGGGCCGGTCGGTGAGGAGCGCCTTCCCGGAGGTTTCGTGGAGAAGGATTTGGTGCGGGCCGAGGAGGCGGTCGACGTCGTCGCGTTTTTCGAGCGGGAACGAAGAGGAGCTTGCGCGGGCCGTGACCCCATTGGGCGAGCAGATCTTGTGAGGTGAGGAAGATGTGCGGCGCGTCGGGGAAGAGGCTGCCGAAGAGCATGGAGGTGCTGCGGCCGTCGACGAGTGAGACGTGATGGCCGAGGTAGAAGGGGATGGAGGAGCCGTAGGCCTGGTCGCCGAAGAGAAGGACCTGGCTGTCGGGCGCGATGGAGTGATCGGCTTCGAGGTGCTGGATGGTGGAGGCGAAGTCGCGCGAGGAGAGCATGGGCGCAAAACGGATGAGCGCGATGTGCGCGGCGAGGAGAAATGCTGCAGCGGTGACGGCGATGGTCACGGTGGAGGCGAGTGGATGGCGTCGCGCGCGGAGAATCCATGCGGTGAGCGGGCCGATGGCGAAGGCGATGGCGGCGAGCGCGGCGGGGAGTCGAAGAGCGGCGAAGGATGGGCCTGTGAGGTCGAAGAAGTGCGACATCGAGAGGGTGTAGTCGCCGACGCCACGATGTGCGAGCTCGGAGCCGATGTCGGAGACGAAGGGAAGGTGGCGTGAGGTCCAGAGGCCGTAGGCAAGCGCGGCGGAGATGGCAAGGCCGAGGATGGTGAATGAGGCGTGCGCGAAGGTGATCGCGGGGCGGCGTGAATTTTGTTGCGCGTGATTTTGCTCGACGTGAGCGAGTGCTGCGGCGGTGAGGAGAAGCAGCGGGAGGTAGACGGGGAAGGTGTAGTACTCCTGATTGGTCGAGAGCGAGAAGAAGCCGAGGATGATGGCGGAGAAGATGAGGAGGAGCAGGATCGAGCGCTCGGTGAAGGAACGCCAGTTGGAGTCGCGGAGGCGGCGACGCTCGCGCCATGCGACGGCGATGGCGGCGGGAGCGAAGAGGCTCCAGGGGAAGAGCCAGACGATGTGGAGTGCCCAGTAGAGCGCGGCGGGGAGCTTGTTGTAATCGCGCGGGACGCGAGTGCCGAGGAAGCGCGCAACGTGCTCGTTGTAGAGATAGAACCATGTCCAGCCGGCGTGTGAGGGGAAGCCGGAGTTTGCGGGCATAGGCACTGCCGGATTGCGCAGCGCGGCGAGGATGTGCCACGGTGCAGCAATGACGAAGAAGAGCGCGAGTCCGGTGAAGGGATGGAGTAGACGCCAGCGGCGCCACTCGCCGGTGAGGATGAGGAAGAGACCGACGGAGGCGAAGAGGAAGACGATGGCGACGAGGCCCTTGGTGAGCACGGCGCAGGCGAGAGCGCTCCACATGAGGTAGGCCCAGCGGCGCGGATGCAGTGTCGATACATCGAGTGCGCGAAGTGCGGCGTAGATGGAGAGGGCGAGGAGCAATGAGAGCAGAGCGTCCGGAATGAAGATGCGTGTGAAGAGGAAGACGCCGGCGGAGGTGAGGGTGAAGAGACCGGCGTAGAAGCCGGCGCGGTCGTCAGATTGGCCACGGGCATCAAAACGGTCACGGGCGCTGAAGGCGCGGCGTCCCCAGGCGTAACCGAGGAGCGCGAGGCCGAGTATGGTCAGCGCGAGCGGGAGGTGAAGGGCGAAGGTGTTCTCGCCGAAGAGCCGCATGCTGATTGCGGCGATCCAGTAGGGGAGTGGCGGCTTTTCGAGATACCGGATGCCGTTGACGTGAAGCGTGACCCAGTCACCGGTGTGAAGCATGGCCTGTGCGGCTTGCGCGTGGGTGGCGTCGGCGTCGTCGAGCAGTGAGGGTGTGGCGGAGGCGGCGAGGAAGATTGCGGCCCAGAGCGAGACGAGAATGATGATGCTGCGCAGTGACCAGGGCTCGACTTGCGGCGCAGTGGAGCGTGTTCTCTCGACGTAGAGCACGGGGCGCGAGCGAGGCTCGGCGACGACGGCGCGCAGGTGCGGAGTCGGGGCGAGTCGTTCAGCGGGGAATGCAGGGGTTGATGTGCGTCTCATGCGAAGCGATCGGGCATCCATGTATCTTGCTAATGAAGGACGAACCCAGGGGAAAAAGGATTCAAAGTTAAATGCCAACCTTCGCAGCCATCGATATCGGCTCGAATTCCTGTCGGCTTGCGATTGCGTCGGTGCAGCAGCACAGACTTAAGACGCTGTACGAAGACCGTGAAGTAACACGGCTTGGTGAAAGTGTATTTCGAGACTGGAGTGATCTCGCCAGAGGCGATGGCGAATACCATCAAGGCGCTGAAGAGATTTCATAAGGCGGCACAGGTTCATGTAGCGGATCGCGTGAGGGTGGTGGCGACGAGTGCGATGCGCGATGCACGCAACTCGGAGGCATTTCGGGCTTGGGTGAAGTCGGCGACGGGATGGAATGTTGAGGTTATCTCGGGTCTGGAAGAGGGACGGCTGATTCACCTGGGTGTGGTGACGCATGAGCCAGGGGCGCGTGGGCGCTGCATGCTGGTCGACCTTGGGGGCGGAAGCTGCGAGGTGACGTTCTCGGACCGTGGACAGATTCAGGGCATGGTGAGTCTGCCGCTGGGCGCAGTGCGGCTGCAGCAGGAATTTTTGCGGACCGATCCGCCAAGCAAGACCGATGTAGCGAGGTTGAGGAAGTTTATCGATCGCGAACTGCGGCGCACGGAGAGAAAGCTGGGACATCCGCGGGTGGGGCTGGTGATTGCGACGTCCGGAACGGCGGCGGCGCTCGCAGAGGCCTCGCATGCGCTGCCGGCTGAGGGCGTGATCGAGCGGGCGCCAACCAAGGGGGCGCAAGGCAAGCGTGGGCGTGCGGCCAGTGATGCTTCGCTGATGACGAGCACGGCGGCGGTGCGGAGGATTGCGGACCGTCTGCTGAAGATGAACAACGCGCAGAGAGCGGCGATGCCGGGCATCGGGCCGCGGAGGTCGGAGATTATCTGCGGCGGAGCGCAGGTGTATGCGGCGCTGCTGGAGCGGATGGGGCTGAAGGGATTTCGGTACTCGCGGCTGGGACTGCGCGACGGCATGCTGGCGCAGATGCTGGCGGAGACGGACACGCGGGCGAGCGTGCATCGCACGATGGAGGCCGAGCGGTGGAAGGGCGTGCTGGAGCTCTGCAGGCACTATGGGGTGGATCTGAAGAAGGCGACGACCGCACAGCGAGCAGGCGGCGCAGATTTTTGATCAGCTGGAGCGCGTGCATGAACTGCCGGAGGAGTACAGACTGTGGCTGCGCGCGGCGGCGATGATGCAGGGCGTGGGCAAGTATATGAACCACCAGGGACGGCACCGGCACTCGCAGTACATCATTGCGAACTCGGAGGTCTTTGGGTTCTCGCCGCAGCAGAGGGCGATTGTGGCAGCGATTACGCGCTACCAGGGCAAGACACGGCCGGATCCGCTGGACCGCGTGATGCGGACGGTGCCGCTGGAGGAGCATACGCAGGTGATCCGCGCAATTGTGCTGCTGCGGCTGGCGCAGACGCTGAACCAGGATCGCGGAACGACGGCCGCAGTGCGCGTGAAGACGAGGGTGTATCCGAAGCGCGTGATCATGGACCTGATTCCGTCGCGCGGCGGGGCAGAGCTGGAGCTGTGGTCGCTGAAGAAAGAAGCGCCTTACTTCCGCGAGGTCTTTCGGCGCGAGCTCTTTGTTGAGGTGGCGTAGAGCGCTTTAACGGTGCGGGGGTCCAGCAGCCATTGCAACGTCGCAGGGCCGCGCTGCATGTTGAGGCGCGCGAGGGAGCCTTTGCGCAGACGGATGCGCGGCTGGTTGCGCGTGCCGTCGTGGCCGTTGCCGCTGAGCAGATGAACGAGAAACGTCGTGATGTTGGGGTTGTGGCCGACGACCATGACATTCTCGTAGGACGCGCACTCGTGCAGGAGGCGCTGGAACTGCGGGTAGGTGGCGTTGGGTGCGAGGGCGTTGGAGATGAGGATGGGGGTCTCGTAACCGGTCTCGGTGCCGACGAGCTGCGCGGTTTGCAGGCTGCGCTTGAGTGGGCTGGAGACAATGAGATCGAAATTGACGGGGAGCGCGCTGAGGACGTGCGCGAGATGAATGCAGTGGCGCTTGCCGTCCTTGTCGAGAGGGCGCTTGACGTCGACAGCGGGATTGGTGCGGCGTGTCCCCGCACTGGCGTGGCGAAGGATGAACAGATTCATGCGCAGCCTTTTTCCGGCTTAGTGGGGGCCTGGTTGGGTTCGTGATGGAAGACGCCGGGGTCAGGCTCAGGCAAGGTTGGCGCCGGCGGCTCGGGATCCGACACAGGATCACATTCGGCGGCATTGAATGGGTTCCGCGATGGCTGAGTGGGAGAGCTCATACGGTGGTGGATGTTCGCGCAGCCATGTGGGTTGCGCGTATGTACGAGTCTACTCGCGCCGCCAGAGCTCTGTGTAGAGAAGACCGCCGAGGAGGGTGATGCGCGTGATACGGCGCATGCCGGCGCGGTGCAGTGAAGATTGCGGATCGGGTAGTCGATTCACTCGAAGGCCGGTGAGCAGGCGGAAGGCGGCGTAGAGCGATGCAATGTAAAGGCGAGCGAAGGGGCGCAGGAATTGGTTGTTGGGCAGAGCGAAGTCGCTGAGGAGCCAGAGCGCGCCGGGAGAGAGCTGCGATGCGATGCGGGTGATGAGAGCGTCGACCTGGGATTGCGAGAAGCAGTCGAGGAGGAAGTGGGTTGCCACTAAGTCAGGCGTTGGGAGATCGCTGGAGGGTTGAGGATCGAGCTCGAGTGCGGAGCGCTGCAGCGTGGTGAGGCGAGTGGCGGCGTTGGGAACGGAGTGCAGGCAGCGGCGCTGGAGTTTATCGAGCATCGCGGCGCTGATGTCAACAGCAACGGCGGTGCATTGCGGATAGCGCAGGAGGAGTTGCTCGAGGAAGCGGCCGTCACCGTCGCCGAGGACGAGTGCGTGGCGAGGGTCGCCGAGTTGATCGAGGAGGCGTGTGCGCGTGCGCTGCAGCAGACGGGCCGAGGGAGAGGTACTCGCCCCAGCGGTAGATCGTGGCGATGCGATCGAAGTTTGGTTGGGTTGGGTTCGTCAAGCGAAGAGCGAGAGGGCGAGCGGGATGAGAGGCGTGAGGAGCACGAGGTCGGCGAGTGCGCGAAGGTGGATGGGGACGACGCGGTCGCGAAGATGATGCAGCAGAAGAAGCAGCAGCGAGCTCGCGAGGATGCAGGAGGTGAGAACGGTTGTGCCGCGGTGAAGTTGTGCGGAGGGGTCGAGAAACGGTGAGGTGAGGATTAGGAGAAGCGAGAGCGCGGCGACGGCAGCCGTGAGTGCGACGAGGTGATTGGTGGCCCATCGTGTGGACCAGTGGGCACGCATGCGCGGGCCGGGGTGTTCCCAGGCGTAGAGGAAGAGGCAGTTTAGTGAGCAGGTGGCGGCGAGGAGAAGCGCGATGGGCAGGAGATCGAGTCGAAGTTGCGGAAGACGCGCGACGGTGGGGATGAAGACGGCGGCGGGGAAGAAGATGCCGACGGCGAGTTCTTTGGGGAGACGATGTGCGCCGTCGCCGGGAAGAGGGCGCGCGTGAATGATGAGGAACCATGCACCGAGCAGCGTGGCCAGCAGCGTGTAGAGGCGCATAGCGTGCGGGTCGAGCCCGCGCAGCAGGACGACGAGGACGCAGGCGGCGATTGCGATGAGGAGGAGAAATGCGCGGCGGTGGCGATGATGGAAGCGGTGGCGCTCTTCGAGTTCGGGTGGCGGTGCACCGCCGGGCAGAGGGCGCGCGTCGAGCAGACGGTCGGCGGCGTAGAGCATCCAGACGGCGACAAACATCGCGGCGGGAGCGGTGAAGGGAAGATGGAGGCCGACGGCGGAGGCGACGGCGATGGTCCAAACAGTGGCGACGGAGGGTGCATCGAGTGAGAGAAGGTGCCAGAGAGCGAGCGGTGTGTGCCGCGGGGATTCTTGCTGTGGCGTGCGCTCGACGAGCTTGAGGGAGGGGCGTGGCTGGACACCGGATTGAATCGCGTGCGGAGCTTCGTTCGGCGATTGCGAGTTGGAGCGAGGATTAAGCGGGGTCATCCGCGTCCTCGGCGCTGTGTTCGATCGGAAGAACGAACTTCTGAACTTCGCTGATGGAGGCGTCGGTGATCGGAGCTTCGATCAATGGGTCATTCGGGGAAGTTTCTGGCGAGACTTTGGGAGAGCCGTTGGTGTTAGTCCTCATGTGAGTGGCGTGAGAGCCCTTGGACCAGAGACTCGGATCGATGTCGGCGAAGATGTTGTCGCGTTCCTCGATGGCGGCGAGACGGTTGAGCTGCTCGTCATTGAGTGAACCCTCACGGCGGAGTGCGAACCAGAGACTGCGCAGGTCGTTGAATTGTTCGTGATGGGTATTGAAGCGGAGCTCCGCATAGTCACGGGCGGCGCCGGTGGTGATGAGGAACTGCCAGTCGGAGGATTCGAGGAGAAGGAGCTCGCGGCAGAGTTGTTTGACGATGCGCTCGCCCAGGCCGCCGTCACGCCACTCGGTTGAACTGCAGATCTCACGGCAGGAGATTTCGGCGGCGTAGAGGATGGCGTAGGTCCACGCGGTTTCGTTGTTCATCCAGACCTGGTTGTTACCCTCGGCGCCCCAGGAGCCTTCGTGGAGTGCGAGGAAGCCACCGCGCGGGAAGCGGTCGAGATAGTCAGAGCCGGTGGTGAGAGCGATGCCGGTGTCGTAGTCGTGCAGGATGCGCGCGACCGTTTCGAGCCACTCGACGCCTTCGAACCACCAATGGCCGAAGAGTTCGGCGTCGAAGGGCGAGCAGAGGACGGGCGGAACGGAGTCGTTGAAGCCGGGCGAGAGTGCCTGGTAGACGATATCGACGAAGTGCGAAGCGTGCTCGCGGATGCGCGCGGCCGCAGCGGAGGGGATATAGGGCTGCTTGTCGCCGATGTCGACGCCGGGACCGGTGACGCGCCAGTAGCGATGACCGCCGGGCCAGCGCTTTTTGTGGAAGTCGAGATAGTTTTCGTCGCCGGGGTAGCCGTTTTCGCCGGACCAGACCTGGAGACCGGTGCGGGGATCGCGAGGGAAGATGGTGACGGCGTCGCGATTGTTGTAGGCGCCTTCGACGTAGAACGGATGGTAGAGGCGGCGGTCGTCAGAGGGATGGAAGCCGGTGTCGATGTGGCCGGCGTCTCCGGAAGAGCGGCGCAGGAATTCGTACGGCGAGTGGATGCGCGCGGACTCCTGCACGAGATGCGTGTCGACGAAGAAGAACTCGAGCGAGGATTCGCTGAGCGCCTGCTCGATGCCGATGCGGGAGAAAACCGGGAGGCTCGGTGACTGCCTTCGGGCGCGACAGGGTAGGACCAGAGGCCGGCTGGACGGTAGCCGCACTCGGGCGCCCAGATGCCGCGGGGACGCTGGCCGAGATGCTTCTCATGCGTGGCGACGGCGACGCGGATTTGCGCGCGAAGGCTTTCATCAGTGCCGAGCAAGGGCATGTAGCCGTGTGTGGCAGCGCAGGTGATGACTTCGATGATTCCGCGGTCGGCGAAGGAGCGGAATCCGGCGACGATGTCGCGGTTGAGCGCCTCAAACTGCTGCAGGGCGTCGCTGAAGAAGCTCTGCCAGAAGCGCGCGGTTTCGGCAAAGCCGTGCTCGCCCATGGAGAGGAAGAACGATTCGTCCTCGCGGGCGGCGGTGATTTTGCGGTCGAGGTAGCGGGGGAACTCGGCGCGGAAGACGGGGTGTGCGAGCTGCTCGAGCAGGATGGGCGAGAGATTGAGATTGCAGTGGAGCGCGATGTTGTCGCGGTCGAGGCGATCGAACACGCGCAGCAGCGGAAGGTAGGTTTCGGCGGCGGCTTCGAGAAGCCATTCGATCCCGTGCGGCCAGCTGCCATGGTTGACGACGTAAGGCAGATGCGCGTGCAGGGTGATGGTGAGGAACCCACGCGGCTTGAGTGGTTGAGTCACAGATCTCAATCTCAGGGAGCGCCGGGCCGGCCAGCGCACGGGTAGGGGGAGCGGGAGCGCTCCTGTGGGCAGTGTACTACCGCAGCGGAGGGTGGGCTGTGTCGTACGCGCGACACGGGCGAAGACCCAACCGGGATGCGGAAGCTGAAGATTCTTCGGGAGTAGGATGCGCTTTGCGAGATGCGCGGTGACAACGATTGTGCTACTCTCCACTGCACTGGCAAAGCCTGAGGGAAACGCAACCGAAGGCGACCCGGTTGGCATCTACCCGCATGGACGGGTGCCTTTGCGAGGCGTAGGGCCTGGCACAGCGCCAAGGTATAACCCGGTACGACTCTGGTCGAAGTTGCCTCGAAGAGAGTCGTGAATCGCAGCATGAAGTTCAGGAGATGACAATGGCGGATAACAATAGCAGCGCAGGTGGGTTCGGTTGGTTTCTGGCGGGCCTCGGGATAGGCGCGCTCGTCGGGGTTCTGTATGCACCGAAGTCGGGCAAGGAAACTCGCGATGATCTTGTAGCGGGCGCACTGGAGGCTCGCGACAAGGCGAACAAGATGTACGCCCAGGGCAAGGAGCAGGCGAGCCAGTATGTGCAGCAGGGCCGCGATGCGATGGGGCAGTATGTCGACAAGGGCAAGGAGTACTACGACAAGGGCCGCACCCAATGGTCGCAGTACGTAGATAAAGGGAAGGACCTGGTCCAGACCCAAACCGATGCGGTGTCCGCCGCTGTTGACGCGGGCAAGCAGGCCTATGTGCAGAAGACCTCGGAGACACCGCAAGCATAGTCGAGGTTCTTCGGAGCAGGACGCGAAGGGCCGGTTCGTCGAGACCGGCCCTTCTGTTTGGCGGCGGCTGATCGTAATGTTGCGAGGGTTGGGCGCAGGCATCACAATGAATCCAAAGAGGTGAATGATGCAATCACTTGGCTGCCTGGGGTTGGCGCTTTTGCAGAGCGATGCAGTGCTGGATCACAACGTCCATCTGATGACGATTTTTCTGGGAATCGTCGCCGTTGCTGTGGTCATTGGATTTCTGGGAATGTGCGTTGCGGGCATCAAGCTGCTTCAGTTGATGGTCAAGGCGGAGCAGTTGGTTGAGCGGATAGAGGGTAAGCTCTCGCCGATGATCGACAAGACGCACGCGCTGGTGGAGGAACTGGGACCAAAGCTTCGCACGATCACAACGAATGCCGAGCAGATCAGCTACACGGTGCGCAGCAAGGTGGACGAGTTCAGCGCAACGGCGGATGAGATCAACCGCACGGTCAAGGATGCGAACAAGCGCACGCAGGCCCAGGTGTCTCGTGTTGATGGGATCGTGAGCGAGGCGCTGCACACGGCGCAGAACGTCTCGCGCACGGTGCAGGAAAGCGTGCGCAAGCCGGTGCAGCAGATTGCGGGGATCGTCGCTGCGGTGAAGAAGGGTGTGGAGACGTTGGTGGATCGCTCGCCGTTCAAGCGGCACGTGCAGACGGCTGCAGGAGAATACGCTACAGCCTACGACACGCCGCCGCCCGTCGAACCATCGCGTTATACGACCACGACTGTCGAGACAAAGACGGTCGAGACGAAGCGGATGACGCCTTACGGCTAGAAGATCCAGCCGCCGCCGGCGACCTCGTCGTCCTGATAGAAGACAGCGGACTGGCCTGGCGTGATGGCGCGCTGCGGCTCGTCGAAAATGGCCTCAATCGTGTCGTCATCGAGGAGGCGCAGAGTCGCGGGAGCGGGCTCGTGGCGGTGACGGATCTTGATGCTGACGCGGATGGGCTCGGTGGGCGCCGCAATGGAGACCCAGTTGAGGCGATTAGCGCGCAGGGTACGCGAGTAGAGATCGGTGTCCGGGCCGACCTCGACGCGGTGTGAGTCAGGGTGGATTTTGAGGACGTAGAGCGGGTCGGGCGAGCTGAGGCCGAGACCCTTGCGCTGGCCGACGGTGAAGCTGTGAATGCCCTCGTGATGGCCGAGAACTTCGCCGGTGCCAGCGGCGACGAGCTCGCCGGAGAGTCGGGAAGCTCGCGACCCTGCTCGTCGAGATAGGCCTTGAGGAACTGCGAGTAGCTGCCGCCGGGGATGAAGCAGATCTCCTGCGAGTCGGGCTTGGCGGCGAGGGCGAGACCGGCGTCGGCGGCCATCTCGCGGACGACGGGCTTCTGGAGCTCGCCGAGAGGGAAGAGCGTTCGCGAGAGCTGCTCCTGCGTGAGGCCGAAGAGGAAGTAGGTCTGGTCCTTGGAGCGGTCTGAAGGCCGGGAGAGTATCCAGCGCTGGCGCTCTGGGTCGAAGCGGTTGCGCGCGTAGTGCCCGGTGGCGATCTTCTCGGCGCCGATCTGGCGGGCGGTGGCGAGGAGTTGATCGAACTTGAGGTGGTTATTGCAGAGCGTGCAGGGGATCGGCGTGCGGCCGGCGAGGTATTCAGAGACGAAGGGACGGACGACCTCGGCCTCGAAGCGGTCCTGCGCGTTGACGAGGTAGTAAGGGATACCCAGGTGCTCGGCGACGCGGCGGGCGTCGTAGACGTCGTCGATGGAGCAGCAGCGACCCTGAACGGACTCAGGCATACCCTCGCGGCCGGCGAGGCGGCGCTGGTTCCAGAGCTGCAGGGTGAGGCCGACGACGGTATGCCCCTGGGCGTGCAGCATCGCGGCGACGGTCGAGGAGTCGACGCCGCCGGACATGGCAATCGCAATGGTTTCGGTCTGTATCTGGCTCTGCATGTGCCCAACACTTCATGATAAATGGTCACGATAGGTCGTCAGACGGTGGAAGAGTTTGGGCCCGCGACTGTGTAGACTCAAAGAGTTGAGTGTGATGGTGGAGGGATCCAAGGGAGCGCTGAGTGGACGGTGGGCGTTGCCCTTTCTGGGGGTGGCGTGCGCGGTCGGCGTTGCGTCCCTGTATTACAACCAGCCATTGTTGTCTGTCATCGGGCTCAGCCTGGGTGCGAGCGCGCGGCAGGTGGGCTTTGTTGCGGTGGCAACGCAGGTGGGATACGCGGCTGGGCTGCTGTTCTTTGTGCCGCTGGGAGATGTCGCGGAACGCCGCAAACTGATGCTGCGAATGTACGTCGGCGTGACCGTTGCGCTGGTGCTGGCTGCGTTCGCGCAAAATCTTCCGTGGATGATCGGCGCGAGCGTGCTGATTGGCCTGATGGCGTCCGTCACGCACGTAGCGCTGCCGATGGCACCCGACCTGGTGCCGCACGAGCAGCGAGGTCGAGCCATTGGCACGGTGATGACCGGGCTGCTGCTGGGAATTCTGCTGGCGCGCAGCTTTGCAGGATGGCTGAGCCGGCTGAACGGGTGGCGGACAGTCTTTCTCGTGGCCGCGGTGATGAATGCGGCGTTTATTCCATTCATCTATCGCGGGATGCCGCGCATGCGTCCGCGAGAGTCGCTGACGTACAGGGAGACGATGCGGTCGCTGTGGACGCTGTTCCGCACGGAGCCGCTGCTGCGCGAGGCGGGCGTGATGGGCGGGCTGGTGTTCGCTTCGTTCAGTTGCTTCTGGACAACGCTGGTGTTCATGCTGCAGGCGCACTACGGCATGGGGGCCGGGAGTCGCCGGAACGTTTGGCTTCGTGGGCGCGGCGGGAGCGCTGACGGCACCGCTGGCGGGTACGGCTCGCGGATAAGCGTGGGACGCGCTACGTGGTGACGGCGGCTGGTGCAGTGCTGACGGCTTCGTACGCGTCTGCTGTGGTTGTCAGAGCGCGCGCATGCGACGCTGCGATGCACATGCTGGGACTGGTGATCGGTGTGGTGACGCTCGATGTCGGCGCACAGATGATGCAGGTGGCGAACCAGACGCGAATCTTCGGGCTCGGAGCGCAGGCGCGCAGCCGGCTGAACACGATCTACATGACGATGTACTTCGTGGGTGGCGCGCTGGGCTCGGCTCTGGCGACGCTGGCGTGGTCGCGATGGCAGTGGGACGGCGTGTGTGCACTGGAACTGACGTTTATCGCGGCGGCCGGTGTGCGGCACATGACAGGGCTTCAGCAAGCGGCATCCGCAGCCCGTGGTACACATGCCTGCGAGTGAGAGCGAACCGGCGTTGTGAAGTGGCGGGTTACGCGACGACTGATTTGAAGACTAGGCAATCTGGCTTCGGCGCTGTGAGAGGATGCCATCCCCTGCGCATTGTGACAGCGGAAAGGCACGCTCTTCCCACCATAGGATTTGCGTAAGGAAATCGTCGATGGCTGAGGGATGCGGATACGCACCCGACTCTCAGGCTGAGATGGTCCCCGTCCTGTGGGGGAAACGATGCCCGGCACCTTTGCGAAGCAACTTTTGTCGTCTGCGCTAGCGCTTCTTCTGGTCGCGAACTGTGGAACGGTTGAAGATGGCGGCGCAACAACCGGCACCGCGGAATCACCGGCAAACTCGGAACAACCTGCGCCTCTGTCCGCAAGCGAACTGCAGAAACTGGTGGCGCCGATCGCGTTGTACCCGGATGCTCTGGTGGCGCAGGTTCTCGGAGCGGCGACGTTTCCGGACCAGGTGGCCGCTGCAAGTCTCTGGCTTGCTCAGAACCAGAAGCTGACCGGCGAGAATCTGATGAAGGCGGTCAACGACCAGCCGTGGGATCCGAGCGTAAAAGCGCTCACACAATTTCCGACGGTGCTGGACGATCTAGCGAAGAATCTTGGCTGGACCTCGTCGTTGGGCGAGGCGTATCACCTGCAGGCGGCCGCCGTGATGACGGCGGTGCAGACGTTACGTGCACAGGCGAAGGCCGCGGGCAATCTGAAGTCCGGCTCGCAGATTACGGTCGTGCAGGAGTCGCCGCAAACGATCGTGATTCAGCCCACGAATCCGCAGGTCGTGTATGTGCCGCAATACAATCCAACCGTCGTCTACGGCACGACGTATGTGACGCCGGGGTACAGCACGGCGGCTGTGGTCACCACCGGCCTGCTCGCGTTCGGAGCGGGAATCGCGATCGGCGCGATGATGAACAACAGTTGCTGCGGATGGGGTTACAGCTATTGGAACTGCAACTGGCATGGTGGTGCGGTCTACTACGGCGGCGGCGCCTACTATGGAAACACCGCATGGCGCGGCGGCGCCTATGGGTCCACGGCCTATAACCCGGCGACCGGGGCTTATGCGCGAGGCGGAACTGTCGCGACCCCCTACGGCACGCGGAGCGCGGCTCAAGGCTACAACCCCACAACAGGGACTGCTGCCCGCGGTGTGTCCGGGACAGGACCCAATGGTTCCGCAGCGGCTGGTCAGGCATACAACGCGAGGACCGGGACATATGCTGCGACGGCGCAAGGCGCGAACGCGTATGGAAGCGCAGGAAGCTCGGTTGTCTCCAGGAACGGCAATACCGCGTACAGCCAGCATCAGACCACGGCGAACGGCACAACGGGGTCGGTCCAGACTTCGGCAGGAGGCTCAGCCGCCGCCGCTTCAGGCAAGTACGGCAACACCGCCGCCGCCGGACAAACGGCAAACGGGAACAAATACGCGGCCTCGAACGGGAATGTCTACAAGAACACGGGTAGCGGCTGGCAGCAAACCCAGGGGACTCCTCACCAGAGCTCCGCGTCAAGCACCTCGGGCGCCAACTCCGCTGCTGCTCGCGGTTATGGAGGGCAGGAAAAGAGTAGTGGGTCAGCCTTCGGCGGAGGGGAGAGCGGATGGCAATCGAGGGCGGATAGTGCCCGCGGCTCGGAAAGCCGTGGAGGCGGAGGCGGATATGGGGGAGGTCGCCGCAGATAAGGGTCGTGTTGTTAAGGAGCGTTGATACTCGAATATTTGGGAGCGTCAGATGTCGTGTTTACCCAGTAGAGCTGCACTTACGGCGAAGTTGTTGCTCCTCGCGCTGGCGGTCATTCCGCAGGTCGCGTGCAAGTCCAACAAGCCCGATACCCCGTCGACCAACGCCTTCGCAACAACGGACGATGCAGGCAAGGCCCTCCTGGCAGCGGCGAAGTCGGGCGACCGAGACACGCTGCTGGCAATCTTCGGCCCGGATTCGAAGGATGTGATCTTCTCCGGCGACGCCGTGCAGGACAAAAACACTGCCAATAAATTTTCAACCGCGTATGACGTGATGCACCGCTGGCGCCAGATGGCGGACGGAAGCGAAGTCCTTATCGTAGGCGCGGACAATTTTCCGTTTCCGATCCCGCTGAAGAAGAATGGGCAGGGGCAATGGTTCTTCGATACGGCGGCGGGAAGGGAAGAGGTCCTCAATCGTCGCGTTGGACGAAATGAACTGGCAACGATCGAGGCCTGCCTGGCCGCGGCGGATGCTCAGCACCAGTACTACTCGCAGGTTCACGACGGCGCGACGGCACGACAATATGCGCAGAAGTTCATCAGCGATCCAGGGAAGCAGAATGGTTTGTACTGGAAGTCAGCGGACGGCCAGCCCGAAAGCCCGTTGGGGCCGCTGGCCGCGTTCGCAACGTCCGAAGGGTATAGCGTGAAGCCCGATGCCCACGCACCGTTCCACGGCTATTACTTTCACATGCTGAAGGGACAGAGCAGCAACGCGCCGGGCGGGACGAAGCAGTATGTGATGGATGGGAAGATGACCGGTGGATTTGCCTTCGTCGCCTATCCGGCGCAGTATGGCAACTCGGGAGTGATCAGCTTCATGATTAACCAGGACGGCGTGTTGCTCCAAAAGGATTTGGGGAAAGACACCGCAGCAACCGCAACTGCGATGAATGAGTTCGATCCGGCTGGATGGACGCCTGTGTCGTGATGCCGGTGTGCTAGAAGTGATTGTCCGACGGACAGAGAGTCCTGCCGCGACTGTCGCGGAATGACAGTTACGACGCTGGTCAGTGCTTCACTATCTTCGACAAAGCTAAGGAGGACTCTATGTCCACACGACTTGCGGGTCGGGCCCTTCCATCGATGTTTCTGACAATTCTGCTTTCGTTCGGATCAGGTTTGCTGGCGCAGGATGTGCATTCGAACGGCATGCCCGGAACTGACTTTTCGAAGTTTCACACCTATAAATGGGTGGCTATCGAAGGCGCGTCCCATCCTAACCAGATCATGGACGCAGAAATTAAACAGTCGGTTGACGCACAGTTGGCAGCAAAGGGGTTGACCAAGACCAGCGATGAGAAGGCGGACATGTATGTCGGCTATCAGATCGCTGTCGATCAGCAAAAGCAGTGGACCGGATACGGCATGGGCGGGGGAGTTCGCTGGGGCGGTGGAATGGCAACGGCTACGAGCTCAACAATCAACATCGGAAGCCTGGTCGTCGATATGTATGATCCGTCGACAAAGCAGCTCGTCTGGACTGGAACTGTGACCAAGTCAATGGACCCCAGTTCCAATCAGGAAAAGAACGAGAAGAACCTCAACAAAGCTGTAGCGAAGCTGTTCAAGAGTTATCCGCCGAAGTAGTGCGCGTTGAGACTGGTAGGCGCGGCAGGAATCGAACCTGCAACCCCCGACTTAGAAGGTCGGTGCTCTATCCGATTGAGCTACGCGCCCGTTATTCGCCCAGGCGAAACCGGTATTCCACAGAAAACTGCGTTTCCCACATTTCTTAGTTGTCCACTAATCAATGTTCCACGGGGAACATCGCTGTTCCACAACAAGAAAGCTATGAATCGATTGTAACGGAGGTGCGGTTCACCTCGAACTCGCGGCTGCGCAATAGATCGACGACATCTTCGAGGGCGCTGGCCCAGCGGCGATTTGCGATCTCCGCGTCAGGGCCGAGTGAGGTCACGTAGAGCGTCGTCGCGAAGCCTTCCAGCGGAGCGCCGAGGTCCACCATGGCGGGGCGCAGGACGCATTGCAGCATGGATTCGGCGTGCGGCAGCTTGGCGGCGCGGCGTGCGATGCGGTCAAGACGATCCTGCTGCTGATGCGCTGAGGCATAGATGGCGCGCTCGCGCCAGATGAGATCGATATAGCTGGTGAACGCGTAGGTGGCTTCGTCTTCAAAGAGCATGAGCTCTTTGCGCATGGCTTCGAGTTCGTCGGCGCCATCGCGCGGAGCGATCGGCCACGCGTCGCACTTGGCGGTGAGAAAGGGCGATCGGTTCGCGTTGAGCGCACGGAGCGCGCGTGCGAGGTCGGGGAAGCGGTCGGCTTCCGGAATTTCGGCGATGGAATACGGTTCGTCCCGGAGATTGACGAAGTGCAGGCCGGGCTGGGAGGAACCACGCGGGGCATCATTCTGGGCATCAGTCCAGGGAACGACCAGCATCGGGTCGTCAGCCGAGCACTCGGCGGTCCATTCTGCATGCATGTGCGTTCAGGATACAGGGTTTGTTGCGAACGGATGCGCGGGAGCATCGTGCGGGGTTCCCCGGGTGTGTGAGAGAACGAAGCGAAGCGCGCTGTGCTCGGCCCAGTAGCCGTCGTTGCCATTGGCCGGTTCCGGCGTGGCGAGGAAGGCGCAGTGGCCGCCGTGCTCGGTCTCGAGCAATGTGATGTGCGGGTTCGTTTCGATCATGGCGCGGGTTTCAGGCGTGAAGCGGATGAACGGATCGTCGCAGGCGTGGATGATGAGCGTGGGGACGGCGATGCGATCGAGGACGCGGGCGGCGGCGGCGCGATAGTAGTAGTCATCGGCAGACTGGAAGCCGGAGTAGAGGGCGGTGATGCGGTTGTCGAACTCACGCACGGAGCTGATGCCGGTGGCGATCTGGGGATCGAAGGCGCGGGGGAAGAGCGCGGCCTTGCGCCGGAAGCGCTTGAGAAGCGCGCGCAGGAACTTGCGCTCGTAGAGACGATTCTGAGGCTGGTGCAGCGCGTCGACGGAGGGTGCGAGATCGACGACAGGAGAGACGCCGACGACGCTCGTGAGTTGAGGTGGAGCGGAGTCGCCGAACTCGCCGGCGAGCTTGAGGACGAGGTTTCCGCCCATGGAGTAGCCGATGAGCGAGATGCTCCTAAGGTGCTCGCGTTCGACGAAGAACTCCATGACGCGCTTCACGTCCTTGGAGAGGCCGGAGTGATAGAGCGTCGGGGTGAGCTTTGCAGTGTCGTGCTCGTGGACGCCGCAGTTGCGCATGTTCATGCGGATGACATTGCAGCCGGCGCTCCAGAACTTGTTGGCGTTGCCGATGACGTACTGGGACTCCGAGGAGCCTTCGAGACCGTGGAGGATGAGAACGGTGGCGCGTTCGGCGCGAACACCGGTGGGTTGCCAGTGGCACTCGCAAAGAACGCGGCTGGCAATCTGTGTGCCGCGCGCAGGGCAGACTTCGACAAGTTCGGCGACAGGTGGAGGAAGATGATTTTGCCGTGGGAGGAAGTTTCCGGCGATGGTCTGCAGGTGACCGTTTGTAAGCCAGCGACGCGGATGAAACGGTGGAAACTCGGAGTGCCATGTGCTTGTGTTGCAGGAACCGCTCATCCGTTGGCGCCTCGCGATGTTCGAGAGGATAACGCAGCCGCTTTCTGCTGAAGGTGCATGGCGTTGATGGCTCCGGTGGGTTCGTCTTCGTGCTTGAGGAACACGTAGACTTCGCCGTCACGAGCGAGTGCGACGAAACGCTCGGCCAGCTCGTCGAGTTCGGCTTCGGTGTAGCCGCCGGAACGGCGCAGACGATAGCAGCGATGCGATGCAGTCTGCACGTCGGGAGTGGAGAGGTCGTCGCTTTCGGCGACGCAGAGCGCAGTGTTGTGCTCGCGCATGAGGGAGAAGATCTCGTCGGTGAACCAGCTCTTGTGGCGGAACTCGAAGGCGAGGGGAATGTGCGAGTGGCGGAATGCGGAGAGCTCGAGGAAGCGTGCGAGGAGATCGCGGTCGGCCTGAAAGTTTGGCGGCAGCTGAAAGAGCAGAGGGCCAAGGCTGCCGCCGCGCATGGGCGTGAGTGCGCCGAGGAAGCTCTGGACGAGCGGATCGCAGTCGCGCAGACGGGCGAAGTGCGTGATGCGCTGCGGAGCTTTGAAGCTGAAGCGGAAGCCGGAGGGAACGGCCGCCTGCCAGTTTTCGAGCTGCGTGCTCGTCGGAAAGGCGCGGAAGGTGTAGTTGACCTCAACTGCGGTGAGTTGCGAGCCGTAGTAGTTCAGGAACGAACGCGCGGGAACTTTAGGAGGGTAGAAGGCCGGTTTCCAGGTCGGATAGGACCAGCCGGAGGTGCCGACGAAGAGGTTCGGTGCGGAGGGCGGTGGCGTGGAGACTGGCTCGGGAGCTTTTGCGGCGCGCGGCAACGTTGATCTCACAACAGACGCGAACAGCCGAGCGCGAAAAATAAAGCGCAGCGTCTAAGAGGATGAGGCCCTGTGCAGGGGAAGAATTGGGGCGGCTAGTGGGGTTCGAACCCACGACATCCGCTGCCACAGAGCGGCGTTCTGCCACTGAACTATAGCCGCCGTACAGTCATTGATTGTAGCATCCAATCTGCTGGAGACGAAGGAGCGCTGGGCCTATGACGACGAAGACGGGATATGGCGAGGTTCTGCCTCCAGGCATGGTGGATTCTGGGCGGCTGAATCCGCGGTTTCGCGGAGCCGGCGGAGCGTTTCGCGATGAGAACCTCGACCTGCTGTCGCGCGTGCTGGATACGTGGTTTCGCGTGCCGGGCACGTCGATCCGCTTCGGGCTCGACGGCATCATCGGATTCATTCCGGGCATAGGCGATTTTCTTGGAGGCCTGGCGAGCTGCATCATCGTGCTGGCAGCGTTCTTCCGCGGCGTGCCCCTGGTGACCGTCGCGAGGATGGTAGCGAACCTGGGTATCGAGGTTGGCATCGGCGCAATTCCGTTCGCGGGCAATCTGTTCGACATTGCGTGGCGAGCGAACCGGCGCAACTATTTTCTGTTGGAGCGGAGTCTTGCAGCGGGGCGGCGGGACACGTGGAAGGATTGGGTGTTCATGCTGTTGATCGGCGTGGGCCTGATGGCGATGGCGATGCTGCCGTTCATTCTGCTGTTGTGGCTTGGCGGAGCGCTGCTGCATCAGGCTGGCGCGCCTGGCTGGCGTTAAAGTTTGCAGTGCGGAAACGTCGCCATCCGGTTGGGCGATGCGGCGCGTGTATGGGAAAATGAGGATGTCGGGGCGTAGCGCAGTCTGGTAGCGCATCTGCTTTGGGAGCAGAGGGTCGGGGGTTCGAATCCCTCCGCCCCGACCATTGAATCAATCACTTAGCGCGTGAGCGCATCCCTTAGACAATCGACTGTAGCGAAAACTGTGGCGGGTGGCCTTCCGGGCGCTCTTCGCCTCGCGCATTCTCGAGTGAAAGCGCTCCTTGTTTCGCGAAAGATCTGATCCCTTCAAGATTTCGAGGGCATTGCGGCGGGACGAGTTTGCGCAGGCATAATCGTCGAAAGGAGTCCCCATGAATATGCTCTGGAAAATCGCGGTCCTGGCTGGCGCAGGCGTTTTGCAGGCAGCGGGGCTGGCGCAGGCTCAGCAGCCAACGAGTTCGACGTTTACGGTGATGGGCCATCCAGGGCAGGCGCCTGTGATCCAGAAGGATGGGCGCTCGTACGTCGACGTGGAGGGATTGGCGCGAATAACGGGCGGAACACTGGGATTTCAAGGCAGCCAGATTGTGTTGACGCTCCCAGGAGCGCTTGCGCGACCAAGTTCTTCCGCGCCATCCCCAACGGCCCCCGCGAAGACGGGATTTTCGCGTGACTTTCTGCGAGCCGGAATTGAAGCAATGAGTGAAATTCGCGAGTGGCGCGCGGCGATAGAGAACGCTGTGAGGACGAGCAACCCTGTGCAGGATTCCTGGGTGTCTCCGCTCAGGAGAGGTGCTGAGAGCTCAATCGCCATTGCAGCGTCGGCGGCAACGACGGATTCAGACCGCAAGGCGGTTCCGCTGCTGCAGAACCAGTTGATCAACATGCGGCAACTGAGCGACCGGCTTGTGGAGATGCGCAGGAGCATGACCTACGTGCCAACCGACTTGCTCGATAACGATCCTTTGGATCACCGGATTCTGGCATGCGCGCAGGGATTAGCAGCGATTGCGGTTCCAGGTGGGCAGTTCGAGGACGTTGTGGCTTGCCATTGAGCTGAGACCGTTTTTGGCTCCAGTGCGCGGGACTGTGGAGGTTGAGTTGTAGTCGGCGGCAACTGCATCGCCACTATCGTAGCCGATGCACAAACCGTCGCCCGACAGAATGAACTGCGCACGCATCGGACCCGAAGCTCCATCGCCTCTGGACTACACAAGAACCATATATGCCGTTCTACGCACCAGCCGCTTAATAGATGACCACCTTCACTGGTTGCGACGACACCGTGTTCCCGATGACTGCGTGAGCCTAACGGATAATCTGGCCACCGTTGACGTCCAAGGTGGTGCCTGTCAAGTGCCGTGCTGCGTCGCTCGCCAGATAGGCTACGGCAGCTGCAACGTCCTCCGGTACACCGATGCCCAAAGGGATTGTCGAGGCAATGGACTCAATTTCAGATTTCGTGTGTGCCTTTCGCAGCAGTTCGGTTTCGGTCATGCCGGGCGCAACCGTGTTGACAGTGATCCCAAAGGGAGCTCCCGTGCGCGCGAGCGTCTTGGCCATCGAATGAATCGCGCCTTTGCTGGCGGCATAGGCTACATATCCGGTCAGCGCGCCCTGATGAACAACTCCGGAGCCAATGAAGATGATCCTGCCGCCGGTCTTCTGTCTGCGCATCCGCTGCATACCGTATTTTGCGCAAAGAAAGGGGGCGGTAACATTCGTGCGAAAAACCGCCTCCCATTCTCGCAGGCTCACGGCAAAGATATTTTTGGAGTTTGTGACCGCCGCATTACAAACGAGAATATCGAGCCGGCGTCCCCAACTCGAGATCGCGAGAAACATCTCACGTACGGCGGAGGGGTCCGAGACATCAGCTGAATATGCGATCGCTTTTCCGCCTTGCCCTTGAATCCCGGAGGCGACGGACCGCGCACTCTTCTCCATCACATCGTTGACCATCACATGCGCACCAGCCGAAGCCAGTTGACGCGCGATGGCGGCGCCGATGCCGCGGCCGGCGCCTGTAACAAGCGCAACTTTTCCGCTCAGATCAGGCCGAAGCGCACGTTTCATCACAACTTCCTTTGCAGTGAAGGTCCATATGCGGTCCTAGTCCTTGTATAGAAGATGTGGTCCGATTGTTTCACTCCAGGCACTGACATCGAGCAGCGATTCGATGGATCGAGTAAAGTCACTCTGCTGCTGATCGAACAGGTGCTCGGCATCGCGAATTCCCAAGAGCTTGTTCAGATGTGTTTCTCCTGTGGGATTTGCGTGAGTAGGGTAGTGGGCCCATTCAAAGTGATCAGGATGCATCTGACGAATCTGCCAAATGATCTTCAGCGCGGTCGAGACGGGGTGAAAGACGGTCGCATCTTCGACGTGCAGCATGATTGCGTTACAGCCCTCATCACGATACTTGCCGGACTCAGGCACGAAGGTGACATGGCGGACTACGGCTCCTGCGATTCCTGAACGGTTGAGCGCCGATGTGACGGCGACCGAATTGAGCCACGGCGCGCCAGCGACGCGAAAGGATAGCGGAGTTCCTCTGCCCTCGCTAAGGTTCGTAGCCTCCAGCAAACAGAGGCCGGAGTAGAGCAGACATGCCTCAAAGTTGGTAATTGCAGGTGAGGTCGGGACGAATGAACTCTGCTGCTCGGGATAAAACATGCTTCGACGCCATCCAGCCGCAGGCACAATCTCAAGCTCCAGGGATGATGTTCGAGTCGCCTGCCAGAAGCCAGCCAACTCGCCGTATGTGCATGAATGGCGAAGCGGAATACTCCAGCGACCGATGAAGGAAGAGCAGTGCCGCTCGTCAAGCATGGGACCTTCGGCTAACGCCATCAGACCGGAGACTGGATTCGGACGATCCAGCACAATCAGCTGTGTATTCCAGAGCTCGCAGGCCTCCATCACATGCGAAAGAGTCCAGAGATAGGTGTAACAGCGGCAGCCGACGTCGGGCAGATCGAACAACACTGCATCAACATCGCGAAGATCCTCTTCATCCGGTGCGAACTTTTCGCCATAAAGGCTGACCACCGGGAGATGAGTGAGGGGATCTGCGCCGCCAGCCATGAAATGTCCGTCGGGACCAACGGCGTCCAAGCCGTGCTCGGGCGAGAAGAGCCTGACGATTTGGCAACCCTGATCCAGAAGCGCCTGACGACTTGGAACATATGAGGCCGTACTCGCCGCATGATTGGTGACCATCGCGAAACGGCGGTGCTTCCACGAGCCGGGATGAAATGCGAATTGGTCGACTCCGCACTGAACTTGCATATCTCCTGCCCTCAACTGAAGGAGCAACCGCGTGAATTCATAAGGACGCCCGCAAAAATCATTGACAGTCTAGACATCTAGTTATATAGCTAGTCCTTATCAAGGACGTCACCTCGGGTCGTTGTAGTTTCATTGCGGCTCTCTAAGAGTTAGCGAATCTTTTCGCAGCCTCTCTGTAAAAACTCGTATCCGCGAACTGGTTCGCCTTTCTCTCTGCCACCACAGGAGGGACTATGTATAGCGCCAGTGATCCACGCGATTCTGAGATTGTCGACCTGACAATCTCACGCCTCAGCTCAGAACTACATCTGTACGTGCGCCTCCTCGTGGTTCTTCTGGCTGTAGGGTTTATGTCGCCCTTGGCTGTACGATGCCAGGTCTCCACTGGAGATATCCTGGGCAACATCAATGATCCCAGCGGAGCGGCGTTACCTGGCGCGACGATTGTGCTGACGAACACGCAGACGCAGGAACACCACACAATCAAGTCCGATCAGGCCGGCGAGTATGTTTTCACGCTGCTGCAGCCCGGAGAATACTCGATTGATGTGAGCGCAAGCGGTTTCAAGCCGTCCAAGGTTCCCGTTATCGCGCTATCTGCGGGCGACCGGCGCCGTGTCGTCGTAGCGATGACGGTGAGTGGTGTTGAGCAAAGGGTCGAGGTTTCTGCTACACCTCCGTCGTTAGAAACCGATTCCTCGGTTCTGAGCACGGCTGTCTCGCAGCGGGCCGTGCAGGATCTGCCATTGAATGGGCGCAATTTCGTTCAGCTCGCCGATCTTGCCGCCGGAGCGAACGAAGGAACGGCCGCCGCGATTACGAACGGCAATCGTCCGGACGATCGGCGGCAGTCTTCGGCCATCGTCGTCAGCGCATGGTCTGACACGCTGAACAACGAAATGGTCGAGGGCGTGGATAACAACGAAGGCACGATCGGCACCATCGGTGTCCGTCCCTCGATCGATGCGATTGCCGAGTTCCGCGTCCAGACAAGTCTCTATCCCGCCGAAGCGGGAAAGACTCCCGGCGCCGTAGTCAACCTCATTACACGCGGTGGAAGCAATCAGCTGCATGGGTCAGTTTTTGAGTATCTTCGCAACGATGCGGTCGATGCGCGCAACTACTTTGCAACCGTTGGGCGCCGTCCCGAACTCCGCCAGAATCAATTCGGCGGAAGTGTTGGCGGTCCGATCATCAAGGACAGAGCATTCTTCTTTGCCGATTACGAAGGCCTCCGTGTCGTCCAGGGCACAACAACGGTGAACTCCGTTCCCACGGCATTTGAAGTTGCCAATCCAGGAAACTTCTCCGACGTCGGCGGCCCAATTATCTCTTCCTCCACCTTCAGTACTCCCGGGTTGAACTACTTCAAGCTGTATCCGGTTCCAAACTCCGGGACGAACAGCTTCATCTATAGCCCCAACGGCGTCTATTACGGGAATACGGGCGACGGTCGCGTGGATTATCGATTTAGCGACAACAACCTTTTCTTCGTGCGGTACTCCTACAATGGAGTTACCGTCACGACGCCCAGCGCTCTGCCTGACGTCACCCTGCCCAACATCGGTGTAATTCAACCCGGTGGCTCCGTCTCCTATCCGGGCAGCTCAGTCGATACAGCCGATCAAGCAATCCTGAACTTCACGCACATCTTCTCGCCGAGAACCAGTCTCGAACTCAAGGCAGGGTATACCTACATCTCCAACTCTTCGCTTCCGCTGAACTATGGTTCATATTTCGGCAATGCCATGGGCGTACCGAACGCGAATGTCGATTTGTTCACGTCTGCGCTTCCAAATGTAGGCGTGACCGGCTTCGCGGGACTCGGCGTCTCGACCTCATTACCGCTTTACGATCGAGATGGAACCTTTCAGTACGGCGGCAGCCTGACCCAGGTAAGGGGCCGCCACACGCTGAAATACGGCGCCGTGTTGATTCGGCGCCAGATCTTCAACGAGGAGCCGAGCTCTGGTTCGGGTACGTACAGCTTTACATCAAGCCCAAACAACACCGCCACCAAAGTGTCCAGCATTGTTCCTCTTATTAACCTTCTTCAGGGCACCAACCTTAGCGTTGCTCGTGTCACGCAACTTGCTCCCCGCTATCTGCGCAGTTGGGAGCCAAGCTTCTACGCGCAGGACGATTGGCGCGTTACACCCGTACTCACGCTGAACATTGGCTTGCGATACGACATCATTACGCCCGATGTCGCATTGGGGAACAACATCTCGCAGTTCGATCCGCCTTCAGGGAAGATTCTCGTCGCCGGCGTCAACTCCTCAGCAACAACCGGAATTCAGACCGACTATCGCTCCTTCGGCCCGCGGCTTGGATTTGCAGTCAACACAAGACCCGGGACGGTGATTCGTGGCGGCTTCGGGCTTGTGTTCTACCGTGATAACACCGGCCCGAGTGTACCTTTTTCAAATCCGCCCTTTGTGGCGACGTACTCGCCTAACAATCTGACAACGACGTTCACCACGCCGCTGCCCACTCCGGTCCCAAGCTCCTATACGAATCCTTCCGGCGCTCTGCGCGGAATGGCGCTTGATTTCCGTAACTCCTTTGTAGAGCAGGCCAACTTGAACGTTCAGCAACAGGTGGGCTCCTTCGTCGTGAGCGTTGCCTACGTCGGGGAGTACGGGCACAAGCTTCGCATTTCGCCGGACAGAAATGTCGCTGCTCCGTCTACCGTTACTTCGCCGAGCTACGTGACACGCCGGCCGTACTACTCTCAGTACCCCAATGTGACGTCGATTCTGCACAATGAGACCTCTGGTTTCCAGAACTACAACGCGCTCCAAACGACTCTCGCGCGAACAATTGGCCATGGTCTGACGCTCAACGCCAACTACACATGGTCCAAGGCTCTTGGAGACGTTCAAGCCTTTTCGGCTGGTGGTTTGTACGCAAGCGCTGTGCCGAACGAAACAGCGACGCTTGAATATGGCAACAGCGAACTCTCTGTACAGAATCGCTTTGCAATGATGCTTAACTACTCCTTGCCCTTCGGGCAATCTACGCATGGTGCGCAGGCTGCCCTCGTTAAAGGGTGGCAGATTAATGCTATCGATGTGTGGCAGACGGGCCAGCCGTTCACCGTCACCAACTCGAGCCCCTTGAGCAACACGGGCATCGGCAGCGATCGCCCTAATCAGATTAGCGATCCCAATTCGGCTGGGAGTTCAGGCCTGCCCATCCATACCCGCACCCACTGGTTCAACACAGCTGCTTTCGCCGGCCAAACGCTGGGCACCATCGGAACGGAGCGTCGCAACATGCTCTTCGGACCGAACTTCCGCCACTTCGATCTGTCTGTCAACAAGGACTTTGCTCTAGGCGATCGAATCAACTTGCAGGCACGCGTGGAGACATTCAACATCTTTAATACTCCAAACTTCGGGCAGCCTAGTGCGGTGTTCCCATCAGCAACGTTCGGAACTATCACGAGCACCCGCACCAACAGCACACCGCGCCAGATTCAGGGGTCACTTCGGTTGTCTTTCTGAGCCAATAGGACCGCGCGCGGTTGCAGGTATCTCAAAACCGGCTGCACGACAGCCTTACCTGGAGCGACGCAATGTTAGGAAGTAAATGGCTCTGCGGAGGAATTGTGTTGCTTGGCTTCTGCGCGCGGGCGCAGGGACCAGCGCAGTCCCCCGTCTTGAATGGAATCGACGTTCTGGAGAGCGACCACTTCGCGGCACTGAAGACGCTTGCCGCCAGACATGGAGGCCATCTTCGCGTCGCGCTGATGACCGACCAAGCCGGCATGGACGGGCATGATCGCAGAACGATCGACGTACTGTATTCCGATGCAACTCCCGCCGTGCCAGGATTCAAGCTCGTAACGCTGTTTAGCCCAGAGCACGGCATCAATGGTGTTTTGGACCAGCACAGCATTGGAAATGACCGTGACGCCGCGACCGGTGTGCCGGTAATCAGTCTCTTCGGTGCAACCGATGCACAGCGCCGTGCCTCGAAGGAGCAACTCGCGGGGCTGGATGCCGTGCTCATTGATCTGCAGGATGTGGGAGTCCACTACTACACATACGAATCTGTAATAGGACGCTTTCTCGAGTCAGTTGCAGGGAGCGACGTCGATGTCGTGGTGCTAGATCGCCCCAATCCTATCGGCGGCGTCGCAGTGCAGGGGATCGTGTCTTCGCCGGGTCGTGAGAGTTACATCAACTTCATCTCTGAACCCGTGCGTCAGGGAATGACGATGGGTGAGCTTGCCACTTACTTCAAGGCCGCCAGGCATCTGGACTCACATCTCACGGTCGTACAGATGCGCGGGTGGAAGCGCACGGACTGGTTCGATGCAACAGGACAACTGTGGATTAATCCGTCGCCGAACCTTCGTAGCCTCAGACAGGCGATCCTCTACCCAGGTATCGGGATTCTGGAGCGCACCAATCTCAGCGTCGGGCGCGGAACAGATACGCCATTCGAGTGGGTTGGCGCGCCATGGATGGATGAACGTGCTGCAGCGGCTTATTTGAACGCCCGCAATATTCCAGGCGTACGGTTCATCCCCGTCCAATTCACTCCGGGGGGTACCTATCCCTTCCACGGACAAGTCTGCAAGGGCGTCGAGTTTTTTATCACAGATCGCGATTTGCTCGATTCGCCGGAGCTTGGTCTCGAGGTTGCCTCGGCGCTTTATAAGCTCTTCCCGCAAACGTTCCAGATCGACAAGATTGATCAGCTTCTGCTGAACCAGAAAGCGGTCCAATCGCTTAAAATCTGGTGAAGATCCACGTAAGGTTACCCAAAATGATCGCGATGCTTTGGAAGACTTCAAACGAGGTCGCGCGTCCGCGCTTCTCTATAAGTAGGCGGGCGAAGCTCATAGCCGGTTGTAGTAGAGACTGGCTTTGGACGTTGTGTGTGAGTCTTGTTTGTTGGACTCTAGCGTCGCCATGCACGGCAACGGCGCAGCTACTGAGCGGCTACTCCCTGGCGAACAAACATCTGGACGGGCCAGTCAAGACGCAAATTGCCACCGACCCGATCTGGGTTGTGGATTACCACACACTGGTTTTGCAGTATCGCGGCTCCGGGCAGATAGCAGCGGAGGCTTCAGTATTGGCGTTGCGACCCGGAAGTGTCGGACCCGTGACACCGCATGCCGACAACCCTGAGAATCCGTTCGCCTCCGGCGGCGATATTATTCCTGTTCACGGAAGCGATCTCAAGTTGGATGGGCAGCCGCACACCCTTCACATTGACCTGGCGAGCAAGCTCAAGACGCCTCAGATCGATGCTCTGGAGTTCTTGCTTCCCGCTGGCGTCCAGTTGACTGTCGATCGTTTGGAGTTTCTCGCCGATCCCGGCTTCATACCTTGCGCAACAACCGCGCAGAACCAACTGCCCCCAAACACACACCCGTTGCGCGTACAAGGTCCGCTGTCGTGCGGAGAAGCGGCCGCAACATCTCTGCGCGGACGTGAACCTTTGAAAATTGAAGCACAAGGAAGCGCCACTACTCTTTATCTGGACCTGTACTTTTATTTGGCAGGCTTCAGTAACTACGTAGCATCCGCACCCTCCCGTCCTTCCTCTACAAGCGATCCCTCCTTTGCGGTTGTCAACGTACGTTACGTGGACACACCCTCCGAGGTGGAACAGCAGTTTCCAATTCTCGTCGCCGAGCACCGGCATGTTTTGCTGAACCGCAAGCGCTCACTTTACGCTGTGCAACTCGACCCACACCGGCGACTGCTGTCGATAGAACTGCTCGACCGCAGCCCACACGTTCAGATGGTGCTTTATCATGCTGCGATCTCCGATCATGCGGAAACCGCCATCGACTATCAACCCTCTCCTACATCCGCGCGGGCGATTAGTCGAAGTTGTACCGTTCCGTCTACGCTGAGCGGCTCGCCGTGGTTCAAGGTGTCCGGCTCTGCCTCTCTGGAACCTTCGCTGAAGAAGAGCGCGATGCCTAATGGTCTCCATCTGTCGCTTTCTCTTACGAATCCGACCGATCACGAGATCATGGCAACCGTCTCGTTTCCCCTGGTGAATCTGCACCTCTCCTCTGAGGCGACAGATGTCTCCTATCTATTCCCGCGGAAGCTTGCAACGATCTCTTCGGCAGACCAAAGTCTCTCAGCAGACTACGGTCCCGACTTTCTTCTGCAGTTCACGGATGCCTTTGCAGCCCAGGCACGTTGCGGAGTAGCGGTAGTCGTAGAAGACACCACCGGTCAACCCAAGACCTTCGCTCTCGCAAAGACAGGAGCGACGATCCTCAACCACACCGACTATGTGGTTCACATTCCCGCTCATCAGACGTACTCACTGCCTTCCGCGCGCGTCGTTCTGCACAATGGCGACTGGCACTCTGGTTTCCGCGCATATCAAGAGTGGCTGGCCAGCTGGTATAAACCGCACACGACACACTCGGCGTGGTTGCAAAACTCGTTCTACATGCGTCGCGACTATCCGGTCGGTGGGAGCAATCTACTATTCGATGAAGTCACCAATCGCTATACCTTCGGGCGTTTAATCAAGGATGGCGAAGCGTTCGGCGGAATTGACTTCATCGATATCTCGGGATGGGCTCTCTCCGACACTCACGGACGCGTGGGGGACTATCCAATTGAACTCGGCGGGCTTGAGAATCTGCGCAGCAACATCGCGACAGCAACCGGCGACCACATTCCCACGGGCCTCTACTTCGAGGGATATCTCATCGACAAGAACTCTGACGTGGGTCGCGCTCACGGTGCTGCGTGGCAGATCGTCGGAGAGGATGGCAAAGGCCTGTGGTGGCCTCATGGCAGCCCTGAGATGTTCGTGTGTCCCCGCGTCCCAGATTGGCAAACGTATCTTTCGGGGCGCATGGCGAGCACGGCGAGAGAGACCGGCGCACAGGCGGTCTATCTGGATGAGTTCGGCTGCCGCGATCGAAGATGCTATGCGCCTAATCACGGCCACCCGATTGGCGCGAACATGATCGCCGGTGAGATTGGCATGGAACGCAAGGTGCGCGAGGCGCTTGATGCTGCGGGCATGACCTCGACCATCGTGTACACAGAATGCCCGCCCGTCGATATTGCCGCTCCCTTCGTCGATGGTTCGTTTACCTATGCGCTACCCTCATCGCCGCCGAGCGCCTACGGAGTCAAACTCAACCTATGGCGCTTTGCCTTTCCGCAGGTGCGCCTTTGGGACATGGTCAGTTCCGGGGTCGAGCCACACATCCTCTCCGCGGAAGATTTCCGCTACGCGTTCTGGATGGGAGACGGTGTCTGGCTCAAAGGTCGCTCCAACACTTGGTACGGGGAGGATATCCTGACGTTCCTGCGCTGGGCGCACCCGCTACTTCATCAACATGCAGCAGCCTTCGCCGGCCATGCTGAGCCGCTCGTAAACTCCCCCGATTCACAAGTTCTTATCAATTCTTTTCGTGGTGGAGGCGAAACCGTCTATACACTTTTCAACGGCTCCTATGCGACAAAACAGTTTGCCTTCCATGGCAGACGGCTCACGCTCCCCCCCAGGGGCGTCGACTTGCTCGCGGAAGCCGACAGCAAAACGGGACGACACAAATGACCCACGCAACCTTGGAAGATCGGAAGAACGGCCTGCCGCGATCACCAGCGGCTCGGATGCGCGGAACGACGCCAAGTCCGACCGTGGCCAACTCCAACACGCTGAACGATAGGTTGCTTACATTCCAGATCGATAAACGAAGCCGGCTTCCCATTTATCTGCAGATATCGAATTTCATTCTGGACCTACTGGAGAAAACTCCCTTCTCGCCGGGCACGCTGCTGCCGGCGGAACGGATAGTCTGCGACTGCCTCGGCATTAGTAAAATGACTCTCCGGCAGGCCTACAGCGTGCTCATTCAGAAGGGATGCCTGGAGGCCCAGCGTGGTGTCGGCACTTTTGTCCTTGGTTCGCGAATGGAGAAAAAGATCTCCGGCATGCTTAGCTTCAGTGAAGAGGTGAGAGCACGTGGTGGGAATCCTTCCTCACAACTACTAAGCCTTGGCATCTGTCATGCTAACCCGGACGCCGCGGAGTTTCTCCGACTGGGTCCCGGAGAATGTGCCTTTGAGATAAAGCGCCTGCGTTATGACAACCAGCTTCCACTAGCTATCGAAACCGTCCAACTTCCATACAAGCTATTTCCAGGACTCGAGGCGCTCAATTGGGAGACAGAATCTCTTTACTCGGTGATTGAAGGACGGTATAGGTTCAAATTGTCCCAGTGTCACTCGGAGATTATGGCTGTGCCTGCGGACCGCGAGCAGGCACATCTGCTCAACCTGAACGTAGCCAGTCCGTTGCTTGCAATTAATCGAAAGAGCTACTCGGTAGACAATATCCCCTTGGAATTTTCCGTCACATACTATCCAGGCAATCGGTATATAGCAACCTTTGCCGCCCTGCGAGACTCCTAGGGTGTCGATTGCCTGAAGTAGCGTGTCGTGGCAACCGGGGGTGGCGGCGAAGGAGATCATCTCCTTACGTGCCATCTCTATCCATTCGGTAGAGCATTCCTCTCAGAGGCTCAGCTATGGACGGGTATATATCTCCAGACCTGAAGAGATAGAGAGTAATACTGGGTCAAGAAGCAGATTGTCGCGAAAGTCAATGTGCGCGCAATCGCCAATGCACTCATTGAGGGCACCCGTCTTTAGTCTCCCGAGTGGCGGACAAACCGAGGGTAATTAGTAGTTCCTGCAAAGTCGGGATTTCTGCAAGTTCGTTCAACCGGGTACTCGGCGTCGGTTCTGCCAGGATTCAAGAGTCTCAGCGGATCAGGACTGAGGGACAAGTTGTCTCATTCCGCCGCGATTAGTTAGTGTCACGCGCGGCAGGTATCAAGAGTTTGGCCATTTGGGCGTGCTGGCGGAGGAGGTTGTTGACCTCCTGGACGGTGGTGCCTGGCCAACAACGCCTGGATTCACAATCGCAGTGTCATCTTTCGGGAAGAAAGAGTTCCATGGGACATCCCGACTCGTCCCCCAAGACGTACAGCTTTCAGAAGACCCTTGGAGCGGTTCTGCCAGCTGCCCGCTCTAACTCTTCCGGCGTTTTCCCAACCGGCGTCCATCGCTCCGAGTAACGACTTCAAGTCTTGTTCTAGCAGATCTCGTTTCTTGTCCGAATCGAAGTATGGATAGTCACGAAGCGATGCCCTCTTTTTCGTTGGAAATTGCGTATGGAACTTCCGCCGCACGACACCGAGTCGTCTTTTCGTCGACAGCATTTGCGCGGCTTTGGGCGAGGTAACGGCCGGCTCCAAGGCTGCCTGGAAACATAGACTCGCCTCCAACGCGACCATGCCGCGCATCATTCTGTCTGTAGCTTCTGTCGTTTCTCTCCGCAGGGCTCCTTCTCTTCGGGAGGGCCACACCCACGAAGCTTTGGCGGCAACGTGGTTTGAACCTTGTCGACCGTCGCACCGAAATGTTCTTCGAAGCCCAAAGGTTCGCGTGACTCGGGCTGCTTCAGGCCAGTCTCAAGGAGAACGAGGTGTATTGGCCCGTCAGCAGGGAAGCGGTAGCGAAGCACGCACACCAGACGTCGATTCCAGTCGCTGTTACGTTCCCAATCTCGCGACCTTTCCATTCACCCGCACCGCCGCGGCTTTATCGCCGTGAACACTGTGCATCAAGGAAGCGTCACCTGAATGCAGCGCCCTCAGAGTATCCGGTGAAAACGTCACCCGATAAAGCCATGGCGAACTCGGAAGGCCCTGCAGCGCGGCTTGCACTACCTGGCTCATCGGGAAGATCCCCGCGTCATTCGTCCGACTAAAGCTTGAG
>CAVZMD010000023.1:0-39799 GCA_963776265.1 uncultured Acidobacteriaceae bacterium
GATGAAGGTCCGGCTGGCAAATGGAATTACACAATCAGGACTGATGGGGCACTGGAAAGCAAGATAGTGACAGATTCAAGCACGAATGATGTAGAGATCTACGCTCTGCCACTGCAGCACGCCATCGACTTTGCTATCGCTGGGCTCAACAGTAGTGTTGACATCGCCAACCTCCCAGATGAGGTCTTGGAGTATTCATACACCTCACTCACTAAGCAGCAACGTCAGACTAATATACGGATACGCTATATGAGTGGAATTATCGACATTCTGGCAGTCGCATTCCTCATCGGCATGGTTGGTATCACTTACCAATTGACTGGTTTGATCGCTACTGAGCGAGAAATCGGCATGGCGCAGCTCTTGGATTGTATGATGCCAAATACAGCTCGTTGGCAACCACAGATGGCACGTATCATGTCGAACCATCTTTCGTTCGATCTGTTGTATGGCCCAGGATGGATCGTGATGGCAATAATTCTCTGTGTGGGTGTTTTCAGCAAAACTTCCTTTGGAATCATGCTTGTCTTCCACATACTTGCAGGCCTAGCATTATCATCCATGTCGATTCTCGGCGCTGCCTTCTTTCACAAGGCGCAGCTGAGCGGAATCACTTCAGTCATCGTAAGGCTTCCGTCCTCTGCCTCACTGACGGCCAAGCGGCAACGAATCGCGGCGACGCCTCCTCTAGCAAAGAGCTCGGCCAGACCCGCCGCGCCGAGTTCGAGGCCTCCTGCAAGGTCCTCGGCGTCCCAACTACCAGGTCCTCGACTACCACGATGGCAAGCTCGAGTGCGAAGTCCTCTCCGACCTCGCCGGTGTTCTCGTCTCGCACATCCGCCGCCTCCGCCCGCACGTCTCATCACCTTCGGCGGCGAAGGCGCGCTCAACTCCCATCCCGACCACACCTCTATCTCCGCCGCCACCACCGCGGCCTTTCACTGGTCCGGCAATCCCAAGCGCTACATCACCACCGGCGACCTCTGGCAGCCGCAGCGCCTCTACTACCTCACCACCAACTTCTTTCTCCCCGATCGCCGCGCCCCGCTGCTCTCTCCCTGGACCCACATCCTCGACATCAGTTCCGTCTTCGACAAAAAGAAGGAAGCCTTCGCGCAGCACAAATCGCAGGCCCCGCTCATGCACCTCGCCTATCCCATCTTTGAAAAGCAAGGCCCCGAGGAGCGCTACACCCTCGCCGCCGCCGTCGCCCCGCAGCCCGCCCGCCAGAGCACCGACCTCTTCGAAGGCGTCGCTGACACAACTTCCGAATCCTGAGCCGAATTCCGGACTCTACCTCACGCGCAACATGATCTTGCCTCTCTCGTGAGGCGCGCCCGCGAGCATCTCATACGCCCGCCGCGCCTCTTCCAGCGGAACCACGGACCCCACTCGCGCGTGAATCTTCCCGCTCTCAAACATCTCCGTGATCTTGCGCAGCCGATCCGTCGTCACCTCGGCATAGAAGAACACCGGCTTCACGCTCGTTGAACGACTCGTCGCCCGACACAACTGAAATCAGCTTCCCGTTCTCCTTCAACGCTCCCACGCTCTTCTGCAGCGTCTCGCCGCCCACCAGATCGGAATCGCGTCGACGCGCGGGAAGCCCGCGCGCAAAATCCGGCGCATCCGAATCCACAATGTTTTTCACTCCCAGCTGCACGCAGCACCTGCTCGTCCTCGCTTCCGTGCAACAGCAACAACATTGATGCCGGAACCAACCGCCATCTGCACCGCATAGGCTCCTACGTTGCCCGCCGCGCCCATAATCAAAACACTCTGGCCCGGCTTCAACTTTCCATACTCGAAGAGCATCTGCGCCGCAGTCACCGCAATCACCGGCGCAGATGCAGCCGCCAGATCATCAAGCCCCCGCGGCCTTGGCGCAATCATGCCCGCCTGGCAAACCGCATACTCCGCCTGCGCTCCCACGAACTGCGGATTCGTCACACCATAGACCGCATCGCCAACTCGAAAATCCGTGACCCCGTCACCGACCCGATCGACAACACCCGACAGGTCCGACCCCAGCGTCAGCGGCGCTGACCCACTGACCTCACTCTTCCCCTCGCGAATGATCGGGTCCCACGGCGCAACACCTGCAGCTGCTACGCGAACCAACACTTCATTGCGCCCGGGAGAAGGCACCGGCACATCCTGCACCTCGACAACCTCGGGACCACCAAACCGCAGCACACGCACTGCTCTCATCGCATCCTCCTCACCGGACCGCCTGATCCTGCGACCACACCTCTCTCTCCCTCATCTTCGCCCGCGCCCGTTTCTGGATCGATAGTCCCACCCTCCACAGCATCAGCACCACGAACACCAGCGTTACCTTCCACGGCGTTCGCACGCCCTTCTTCACCAGCCACCAGTAATGAATCACGCCAGCCCGGCCGCGACGTAGATCAGCCGGTGCACCCCCTGCCAAACCCATCCACCCATCGCGCGCACCGATGCCTGGGTACTCGTCACCGCCAGCAGTCAGCAGAATCAGCCACGCCGCCAGCCCCACCTGGATGAACTTCCGCTTCTCCACATCGTCCAGCATGCCTGGCCACACAGCTTCAACTGCACAAACGGCTCTTCGACATGCCCCGTGCGCAGACCATCAATCGCCGCCTGCATGTCATAGCCGGAGAAGAGAAACACGTACGTCAGCAGATGCAGCGTTGCATAAAAGAACGCGTAGAGTCCCAGCATCCTGCCGAAACCGGATCAGCCGCCCGAGCGACGGCTTCAATCGCCGCACCGGCGTCACCATCAGCGTCGCCAGCAGCAGCCACAGCGCCCAGTCGCCGGTGAAGTGCGTGATGTAGTTCACCGGGTCGGCATCAGGCCGCCAGCTCGTCCGTGCGATACAGGTTCCACAGGAACGCGACCGGCAGCAGGCACACAACGTGCACCGCAGCCTTCAGATACGGAATCGCTCCATTTGACATAGGCAAGCAGCAGAGCTATCGGACCCGAACCACTCGACTCCCGTTCATCCCGCGCGTCATGCGCTGCACTCCTCCAATGTTTGCAACTCTACTGCTGCCCTAAAACTTCTTTCGCAAATCCATGCCGGCGTACATGGATGCGACCTCGTCGTAGCCATTGAACATCAGCGTCGGCATCGTCTTCGGGAAGACGCTGTTCGAATCAGCAGCCGCTCATGCGCCTGTGACCACCGTGGATGATCCACCTTCGGATTCACGTTCGAGTAGAAACCATACTCGTCCGGGGCCATCTCATTCCACGTCGTCTGCGGCTGCTTGCCCACAAAGCGGATCGTCACAATCGACTTCGCCGACTTGAACCCGTACTTCCATGGCACAATCACGCGTATCGGCGATCCCTGCTGATTCGCCAGCACCTCACCATACGCTCCGAAGGTCAGCAGCGTCAGAGGGTGCATCGCCTCATCCATCCGCAGTCCCTCCGAGTACGGACAATTCGATCCCCGAAGGCAGGGTCATTCCCTGCCCCTTCGTCGTCGTGAGATGAACTGCACATACTTCGCGCTCGGCAGCGGCTCCACAAACTTGATCAACTCGCTCAGCGGGTAGCCGTCCCACGGAATCACCATCGACCACGCCTCAACACACCGGAACCGGTACACACGGTTCTCGATCGGCCGATAGTTGAGGATGTCGTCAATATTCAGCGTCTGCGGCTTCTTCACCAGACCTTCGATCTTCACCGTCCACGGCCGGATCTTCATCTTGCCCGCGTTGTGCGCCGGGATCGCCCTTCTCCGTCGCCGAACTCATAAAAGTTGTTGTAGTTTTGCGCCTTCGCCTGCGGCGTCACATCACGGTCCGTCACGTTGTACTTCGACGGCACCGTCGTCAGCTTGTCGAGCCCCCACGCATTCTCCGGCAGCCCCACCGTCGCTGCCGCCGCGCCCACCGCCCCCAGCCCCGCCAGCAGCCTTCGCCGGCTCATCTGAAACGCCCGGTACGTCGCCTTCGGCGTAATCTCCGACGACGGAATCTCAGTCCTCTTGCGAATCAGCATATCCGCCCTACCCCCTCAACTCTTCCGTTAAGGATACGCTTCACCCGCCGCATCGGATGCCTGTCTTACAACGCTCCGGGTGGCCCATTCATGCGCGGTTTCCCGCGCATGAGTGGGGCAACGATCCTGACCGGAGAGAAACAACCTCGCCGGGTGCCCCCTTCATGACGACGAAGTCGTCATGGGTGGGGTGCGATCCTTCTCGCGCCCGATCGTTCTCCGCAGTACAAATATCACCGTTCCCACCAGCACTACCGCGCCCGCGATCATCAACGCCGTCGCCGACCCTCGCCTCACGAACACGATGTACCCAAACCCCACCATCGCCACAATCGGCGGCAGCGGATACAGCCACATCCGGAACGGCCGCGTCATCTCTGGCCGTCTCTTCCGCAGATAGCATCACGCCCACATGCTGCATCAGAAACTGCAGCAGAATCCGCACCACCACCAGCGCCGCAATCACATCCGCCAGCGAGAAGAAGCAGAAGCAGATCGCCGCCGCGCCCAGCACCAGCAGCGACACATACGGAAACCCCTGCGTCTATGCAGCCTCCCGAACACGCGGAAGTAGTTGCCATCCCGCGCCGCCGCATACGGAATCCGCGAGTACCCCAGCAGCAGCGAGAACACACTGGCGAACGCCGTCACCATCACCAGCACCGCCGCCAATCTTCCCGATCAGCGCCGGCCCACACCCACCGTCGGCGCATACGCCATCTCCATAAACGTCCGACATCATCGCCCGCCGCGATCTCCGAGTTCTGCGCCGCCATCGATCCCCGGCCACGCAGCACCGCCAGCACCGAGACATTCATCGCCAGGTACATCGCCGCCACCAGCGCAATCGAGATCAGCATCGCCCGCGGCACCGTGCGCGCCGGCATCCTTCACCTCGCCGCCCAGAAACGTGATGTTGTAGTAGCCCCAGTAGTCGTACGTCGCGATCAGCATCGCCGACTCGCCAGCCCCAGAAAGAATCCGGCGTCAGCGTGAAACGCCCCCGGCGGAAACGCGAACGCCTGCCGCGATGTGCCCGTGCAGCAGCCCCGTCACCACGATCCACGCAATCAGCGCCATCACCGCGCACCACATCACCCGGCGACCACCCGCAGCCGCAGCCCGCGATACAGCAGAAACACCGCGACCAGCACCGCCGCAATCGCCACCAGCGTCGCCGGCCCCCGCCACCCCCACGCTGTACGCCCACGTGCGCCACCCGCGCCGCATGCCCCGCCAACCCCGGCCACGATACGCCCGCATACTGCGCCAGCACCAATGCACCCGACGCCACCGACAGCGGCGCCGAAACACGTCAGCTGAAAGATGAACAGAAGCAGAAACGCCCCAGCCATCGCGTCCCACGCGCCCCGGATACATCTGCTCGCAGGATACGCATACGATCCACCCGCCTCCGGCATCGCCGCGCCCAGCTCCGCCCACACCAGGCCATCGCATAGCGCCAGCACCGCGCCCAGCATCCAGCCCACCATCGCCTGCGGCCCGCCCATCGCCGCCAGGATCAGCGGCAGCGTGATGAACGGCCCCACGCCGATCATGTCCAGCATGTTCAGCGTCACCGCTCCCCGCAGTGTCAGCGTCCGCTCGAGCCTCGGTTCCCCACCATTCATCTCAGACAAGTCTATGCACGCCCGTCAAATTCTCATCGACAATTCCGATCCGCCCGCATTACTCTTCCACACAACGGCCCACATAAAAATAAGAGGAACGCCAACGATGGCTGCACCCACCACCGCGCTTCCGCCTGCGCGCTCCACGCCCGCACGCCGCTTCACCTCCAAACACAAGCTCTGGCTCTTCATGGGCCTCGCTACACTCTTCGTCTTCATCACCACCGACCTCTTCCTCGCCTTCGACTACCCGCTCTATCACCCCTACCGCCTCCAGCTCATCCAGGACCGCGCCCTGCTTATCCCGCACGCCATCGCCGGCACGCTCGCCTTCATCGCCGGCCCGCTGCAGTTCTCCTCACGCCTCCGCGCCCGCTATCTGAAATTTCATCGCATCCTCGGCCGCGTCTACGTCTTCTCCGTCTTCACCGCCGCCACCCTCGCCTTCATCCTCGAGCTCCACAGCCGCGGCGACTTCCCCGGCGTCATCGTCCAGATCTCTCTCTGGATCCTCTGCACCCTCGTCGCCTTCATCACCGCGCGCAACCGCCAGATCGCCGTCCACCGCCAGTGGATGATCCGCTCCTACGCCATCACCTTCACCTTCATCGCCAACCGCGTACTCAACCTCTGGCCCCGCTTCTTCAATCTCACGCCCAATCAGTTCGCCTGGTGGGATGCCTACGTCTGCATCCTCATGCTCGTCGGCTGCGACCTCGCCTTCAACCACCGCGAGCTCACCCACCGCCGCGCGTGAGCTCTCCCATCGCTCACGCTACAATCGGACCCATGAAGCCGTCCGAAGCCTTCGCACAGCACCGCGACACCATTCGCCGGCTCGTGCTCGAGCACGGCATGTCCAACCCGCGCCTCTTCGGCTCCGCCCTTCACGGCGATGACACCGACGGCAGCGACCTCGACATCCTCGTCGATGCCCCAGACCACATCAGTCTGTTCGACCTCGCTAGACTCGAGTTATCAATTACCGATGCTCTGGGAATCAAAGTCGACGTACGGTTACCCGACGAGCTTCATCCCGACTTCCGCGAGGGCGTCTTGGCTGAGGCTGTTCCTGTATGACCGCACCACGTCGCACAGCGAAAGCCTATGTGTCCGATCTAAGGCAGTTCTCGACCAGGATCTTGCAATACATCCAGGGCAAGAACCTCGACGACTTTTTGAATGACTCGCTATTGCAGGATGCATTGATTCGTAATCTTGAGCTTCTGGGGGAAGCTTCCAAGCAACTCCTCGATGTGCTCCCAAATGCGAAAGCTCGGTTCCCTTCCATTCCTTTCGACATCATGTATGCCACCCGGAATCGACTAATCCATGGGTATGTGTCTCTCCGTCTCCTGACTGTGTGGGAGGTTTGCGAGCGAGACATTCCCGTTTTGCGCAAAGCGCTCGAGGAAACCCTCGTCAACTGGCCCACCGACCTGACCTAATCCCTCCGCATCCGCCTCAACTCTGTGCGAATCTAAACCTCATGCACCGATTCGCGCCCGTCGCCCTTGCGACCCTCCTCGCCGCAACCGCCCCGGCGCTCCTCCGCGCTCAGACACCCTTCAGCGCGCCGCAGCCCACCGGCCGCTTCACCGACCCCGCCAACCTCGCCGGCGAGCGCGTCCGCCCCCGCAACGGCCGCGAGCTCCCCATCGACGGCGGCCTCGGCCCCGACAACAAGCCCGACAACGCCCTCGGCCTCGCCCAGCAACTCCGCCGCCTCCGACCCGCGCCTCGCTCATGCTCATCGTCGCCCACCCCGACGACGAAGACGGCGGCATGCTCACCTACTACTCCCGCGGCCTCGGCGCCCGCGTCGCCGTGCTCACCCTCACCCGCGGCGAAGGCGGACAGAACGCCATGACCGGCGACTTCGAAGACGCTCTCGGCCTCCTCCGCACCCAGGAACTCCTCTCCGCCGACCGCTACATGGGCGTCGACCAGTTCTTCGGCACCGAGGTCGACTTCGGCTTCACCAAGACCAAAGCCGAAGCCTTCGCCAAGTGGAACCACGAGCGCGTCCTCTACGACGCCGTGCGCGCCGTCCGCATCTACCGCCCGCTCGTCATCGCCGCCGTCTTCTCCGGCGCCGTCACCGACGGCCACGGCCAGCACCAGGTCTCCGGCCAGATCGCCCAGGAGGTCTTCAAAGCCGCCGGCGACCCCAACGTCTTCCCCGAGCTGACCAACGAAGGCATCCTCCCCTGGCAGCCCCTCAAGGTCTACGCCCGCGTCCCCTTCTCCCGCGTCACCGCGCAGGGCCTCTACGACTACGCCACCGGCCAGACCGTCCCCGCGCAGTTCACCAACTACGTTACCGGCGAGACCTTCACCACCGCCCCCACCGCGGACGTCACCATCAACGAAGGCCAACCCGACCCGCTGCTCACCTGGGCCGCCGCGAGCCTCTCTGACCTCCACACCAGGCCCGCAAATCTCAACGAGCAGCTCTCCTACGTGCAATTCGCCCGCATCGGCCTCGGCCTCCAGCGCTCCCAGATCGGCGGCGGCGATCGCGTCTCACGCGCCGGCCGGGTTGATGTCAGCTACCACCTCTACGGCTCGCGCGTCTGCGCCCCCAACCTCCCCAACCCCACTCCCAAGCTCTGCTCACCCGCCAACAACACAAGCTCGCGTCATCCAAACTCCGTCATCCTCAGCGAAGGCTCGCTCACGCGAGCTGCTAATCCAAACGCCGTCATTCTGAGCGACCGGAGCGAAGCGAAGGGAGTCGAAGAACCCCGAGGATCTGAGTCAAGCCACAACCGCTCACCCCTTTTCCACCTCGTCTCCCAACCCCTACCATCCAACGACGCAGCACCATCGGAAGCCCCAAGGGCGCGCCCTATACCAGCCCAAGGCAACGCCCCGGGTAAGACAGACAACGAAGAACCAGGCGCTGAGGGCGCGCCCTATAACCCCGCCCTCGCCAACCAACCATCCTTCTTCAACGGCATCGACACCAGCTTCGAAGGCATCGCATCGCTCGCACCCAACGCGCCCTCGCTTCGTCAGCAACTGTCGCACGTCGCGCTGATGCTCTCATCCCTCTCAGCGCAGTTCGATCCCCAGCAGCCCGCGAAGATTGCCCCCAACCTCGCAGACGTCGCCGTGCAGATCGATCGCATCCTCGACAGCGTCGACGGTCTTCCTCTATCCGAGAGCGCAAAGGAAAACGTTCGTCATGAGCTCCTCGTCAAGCGCGCGCAGGCTCAAGAGGCCCTTGCTCTCGCGCTCGGCCTGAACTTCGACGCAACCGCCCCCGAGGCCGATCCGAGCACAGGAAGCATCGTGAAAGTCTCCGCTCGAATCGAAGAGACCGCTCCGATTCCGCTCTCCATCAAAGAGGTCCACATACAGGTCGGTGAGGATGGGCGCTCACGGCCAGTCGAAGCAGACCGGGCAGATCGACCCCTTGCCAATGACCACGCGGATCAGCGCACACTCACAATCCCCGCCTCGCAAACACAGTCCGCCACTCGTCCTTACTTCTTCCGGAACAACATCGAAGAGTCTGTCTATCAGCTCATTGTTCCGTCACTTCGCAATGCGCCTGCCACCCCGCCTGCGGCGATCGCCTGGGCGAACGTCGACTATCGCGGCGAAGCAGTCTCAATCGGCCGCGTGGTTCACTCCGGCAATCAACCTTTGCGTCTGGTTCCTCCGCTCAATCTCTCTCTCTCAGCTCACGCCCAGGCACTTCCGCTCGCCGTGCGGTGGCTCGAGCTCCATGCAGAGGTACACGCCACCGACGACGTCATTCCCAAATCCACCCTTCTCTCCTCCATCCCTGATGGTTGGACCGTGAAGCCCGCGACGACCCCATTGCACTCCGGAAGCACCCTGCTGACGGTTCAAGCGCCCGCATCCGCCCTCCAACCCGTCACCCTCAAAGCCGTCGCTCGCACTCGCGACAACGATCACATCACCGAAGGCTTCCGCCCCGTCGGCTACGGCTCGCTCCCGCGCACGAACTTTTACACACCCGCAACCCTCCGCATCGTCCCCGTCGACCTCAAGCTCCCGCCGCCTGACAAGCGCCGCATCGCCTACCTCCCCGGCACCGGCGACGACGTCCCCGCCGCCCTCGCCTCCATCGGCCTGACGCCCACCATCCTCAAGGTCTCCGACCTCACCCCGGACAAACTGAAAGCCTTCGACACAGTCGTCCTCGGCGTCCGTACCTACAACGCCCACCCCGACCTCCACGGCGCGCCCACCCAGGCACTTTTCGACTTTGCCCGCAACGGCGGCAACGTCGTCGTCCAGTACCAGACCCCAGAGTTCGGCGCCGCCGACGCCCCCTACCCCCTCACCACCCACAACGAGCGCGTCATCGACGAAACCGCCCCCGTCGCCTTACTGACAACTGAAAACTCACAACTGAAAACTGATTCGCAAAACAGATTCGCCGAAGAACTCCTCACCACCCCCAACAAGATCACCCCCGCCGACTTCAACGGCTGGATCGAAGAGCGAGGCCACGGCTTCCTCGACACCTGGGACCCGCACTACACCGCCCTCACCGAGACGGGGGACCCCGGAGCCCCCTCCGAACACATCGAGCCACAAGCCCCGCAGCGCGGCGGCCTCATCACCACCCCCCTCGGCAAAGGCCGCTGGACCTACTGCGCCTTCGCCCTCTACCGCCAGCTCCCCGAAGCCGTCCCCGGCGCCTTCCGCCTCTTCGTCAACCTGCTGAATCCATAAGGTTTAGAAGTCGCGACCGGGACCACCTGCGCGGATTACCCCTTTCCGCTCAAGACTTTGCACAAAAACACCCCTCCGCGCACATTAGGTCCACCCCTAACTCCCATCCGCTCTAGACTTTGCGCAAAAAGCGGGAGGGGGCACCACCCCCAAAAACGAATGGCCTCCCAGGAGGGAGGCCATTCGTTGGTTCTGAGTTTGAAAGGTTAGCGGCCTTTGCCCGAGGGACGATGGGCCGGCGCATGATGCACCGGAGGCTTAGCCGCCTTCGGCGTCACCACAGAGCCGTCGCTCATCGTGATCATCAGCGGAGACTGCGTGTAGGAGGCATAGGTTCCGTCCAGCGTGATCTTGTCGCCCACAGCCGGCACCTTCGTCAAAGGCGCCTTCATGTTGAACGTGAAGTCAGCAACCGGCTTGGGCTGCGCCTGCTTCGCATCATCCGAAACTGCAACCTGCAGCTGATCGGGTGTTGCTGCAACCACAATCGCATCCGGAATCTCGACAGCCTTGCCCTTCACCGTGTCGAACACCTTGTCCGCATCGGCCTGCTTGCCGTACTGCAGCACGAACTCCTTGTCGCTGAGCGCAAGCGTCGCGAGATCAGGCGTCGTGGAGATCAGGTTGGAGACGATGTCCTCAGGCTTCGGCGCGGGCTTGATCGTGTCGAGGAAGCCGGCCGGAGGATCGAGGTTCGTCTTCACGGCCGTCTGCATCGCATCGTAGCCGTCCTTGCTGCCGTGGTACTTCGTGTAGCAGTACGACGCCAGCTGCCCGATCTGCGTCTTGTACGGATCCGGAGCGAAGTTCGCCGCACGCGTTGCATACCACGCGCAGTTCAGGTAGTCCGGCGGAGTCGACGTGTAGTAGGCCTGCGCCAGTGTGTAGACATCCTGCAGCACCGGGCTTGGCTTTTCCGTGTCCGGCTCATGCGCGTCGACCTCGGTCTTCAGTGCCGCGATCGCGCCCGCATTGTCCTTCTTGGCGAGGTCGTCGGCGGCAATGGCAGACTCGAACGTCGGCTGCGCCGCAGCCTTGAGGGCGTTGAAGTCCGCATCGGCCATATCCTTCGGCTTGGTCGCGTTCAGCCCGGTCTGCGCATAGGTCGCTACCTTGTCCAGCGCAGCAGCCTTCGCCGCGGGATCGGTCAGCTTCTCCGCATCGGCGCGCCGGTAGTAGACCTCGAGCGTCAGCGCGCGGAGGTTCTGCGGGTCGACAGCCAGCAGCCGGTCAGCCGCATCCAGCGTCTTCGCCTGGTCGCCGGTCTGGTTGTAGGCGTAGAGCAACTGGTTCAGCACGTCGGTCTTCACTGCCGAGTTGGGGTAAGCCTTGAGATAGTCCTCAAAGCCCTGCGCCTTCGCAGCAGGAGTAGCCGCGGTCACCGCAGCGTTGTACTTTGCATACTCCTCCTGCGACATCTGGATGTTGCCCTGAGCGGCCTGCCCGAAGGCGGCGGGTTGAACGACGAAAGGGATCAGAGCGGTCGCTGAGAGCAGCGAAGCCAGTACGACCTTCTTCATAAAGAGAGCTCCTCGAAAATCAATAGTTTCTGCCTGGGAACGCACCGCCAGCCTGGCGCTTCGACCGCGCCCCAGGTTTCTCGCGACCTACGCTCGATGATGCGGATTATAGAAACGGTGTTGCTCTGCGCGCAACCAACGCCCGTATTTGCCTCATGTAACAGCTCATCGGGTCCCCCAAAAAGCGAGCGCTGGTTGAAATTCCGCTTCTAAACCGCAGTTTCTGGAGTCTAAACGGAAGCCCCCTAAACGCAACCGCCAAATGGGGCGATCTACACCTGTATCACAAGATGTAGACATAGGGACGCCTTATCCACAAGATGTCGTCCGCACGTGTTGATTTGGGTGATTCCCCCACATACGATTCAGCTAGCAGTCGCCGTCACGCAGGCGTCCCCTTAAACTGTACGAGGTACCCTCCTTTGCTCAAGCTCAAAAAAGTACAGATCCTCGGCTTCAAGTCCTTCTGCGACCGCACGGAAGTGCAGCTCGCCGGTGAAGGCATTGCAGCCATCGTCGGGCCCAACGGCTGCGGCAAGTCCAATATCTCTGATGCGATCACGTGGGTGCTCGGTGAACAATCGGCCAAGAGCCTCCGCGGCATCAAGATGGAGGACGTCATCTTCGCGGGCACGCGCGAGCGCAAGCCCACGGGCATGGCCGAGGTCTCGCTGACCCTTGTTGATCCCGAGGTGTACGACGGCCAGACGCTCGCGCCATTTGAGGAGAACGCCGAGCCCGAGGTCGTGATCGATAACGAGCCCATCTCTGTGCGGGCTGATTCGAACGGCGACTGGGATGAGACTGCTCTGCGTGCGCAGGCTGCAGAAGAGACCGAAGAGGCTGTCATCGACGCGCAGCCGGGTCAAACATACGAGACCGAAGTCAAAGCGAAGAAGACGGATGCTCCGGCAGAGACGGAAGCAGAAGCCGGCAGCAACGTTGTGCTGAAGGTGCGGCGCCGCAAGTTCGGGCGCGCGCCGGTGCGTGCAGGTGAGATCACGATTACGCGCCGTCTTTTCCGTTCCGGTGAGAGCGAGTATCTGCTGAACGGAAAGATCTGCCGGCTGCGCGACATCCAGGACATCTTCATGGGCACGGGCCTCGGTGGCGAGACCTACGCGATCATCGGGCAGGAGCGCATCGGTCAGTTGTTGAGTTCGAAGCCGCTCGATCGCCGCTCCATCATCGAAGAGGCCGCGGGTATTACGCGTTTCAAGACCAAGAAGCGGCTTGCTGAGCTGCGGCTGGAATCTGCAAAACAGAATCTTGCGCGCGTGAACGACATCTTCGAAGAGGTCACGCGGCAGATGGGTTCGCTGAAGCGGCAGGCTTCGAAGGCCGAACGCTACGGCGCTCTGCGCGACGAGCTGCGCGGCAAGCTGCGCGTTGTGATTGCCAGCCGCCTGACGCAGATGGATGCGGAGCAGACCGCGACTGGCGCGGAGATTACTCGCCTCGCTGGTCTGATCGATTCGCAAGCTGCCGAGCTCGAGACCATGGACGCGGAGCACTCCGCGGGCATAGCGCGCGGATACGAGCTCGATGGACAGATTCGCGAAGCCGGTTCGCGTGCGAACTCGAGCGCGGTGGAACTGGAGCGCATCACGGCGCGGCAGGGATCGAACACCGACCGCATCGCCGATCTCGAACAGCGGATGACGACCGCGAACGACGATCTTGCAAGCGCGCGCGGACAGCTCGAGACGCTGGCCTTCGAACGCGAGCAGCACCGCAGCTTCCTTGAAAACGCAACAGCGGAATCAAACGCATCGCGCGAAGAGGCGCAGGCGAAGCAGTCGCAGGCGCACGAGGCGACACGCAACGTCCTCGCGGCGGAGGCGACTGCAGAGAATCAGCGCCGTGTGGCGATGCAGTCGATGCAGCGTGCAGCGCAGGCGAACAACGAGATCGCGCAGGCTGAGGCTGCGCTGCAAGGGCTCGAGCGCGAGAACGAGCGGCTTGCTGCAGAGTCCGAGACCGCGCGTGGAGAGCTTGAATCGCTGGGAGCGCAGCGCGGACAGGTTGCGATGAACTTTGAGAGCGTGACCGAGCGGCTGAAGCGGCTGGAGGCCGAGATCATTGAGGTTCGGCAGACGCTGGAGCAGAAGCGTGCAGCAGAGACGCAGTCGCGCCGCCGCGGCGATGAGCTGCGCGCCGAAATGGCGACGCTGATGGGACGGCGCAGCTCGCTGGAGTCGCTGATTCGCGAACACAGCTACTCAACGGACACGGTACGCAATCTGTTCCGCGCGAACGCGCAGCGGCAGCAGAGCGGCGGTATTGCGCCGGTGGGAACGCTCGCCGACTTTCTCGAGGTCGAGGGACAGTACGAGAGCGTGGTCGACGAGTTTCTGCGCGACGAGCTGAACTACATCGTGGTGAAGAGCTGGGACGCAGCGGACGAGGGCATGCGCATGCTGCACTCTGATGTTGCCGGGCGCGCCACCTTCCTGGTGCATCCGAATGACGCGCAGGCTGCTTTCCCCTTCGCCGAAGGCATGCAGAGCGCCACGCACACCACCAGGGGCATCGTTCCGCTGAAGGACTGCATTCGCGTGCTGGACGGCTTCGGCAAGTCGCTGGAGGTGATCCTGCCCAAGCTGCGCGAAGGCTTCGTGGCGCCGGATTCCGAAACCGCGCGCTCGCTGGCTCTCTCCAATCCGCAGTCGTTCTTCCTCTCGCCTTCGGGTGAGACGTTCCACAACGTCACGGTGACTGGCGGACGTCCGCGTGAGCAAGGACCGCTGGCGCTGAAGCGCGATCTCGCTGAGGTGCAGTCGAAGCTGTCGGGGATCGAGGCGGAGCTCTCGCAGAATGAGCTGGCGACCGCTGCGCTGGCGCGTGAGATTGCGGAGCTCAACGCAATGATGGAATTGAAGAGCCACCAACGCCGCGAGGCTGAGCATGAGAGCGCGAACTCCGGAGCGGCGCTGCGGCAGATGGAGTCCGAGGCTGCGCGCATCGAGCGCAGGCTGCAGGAATGGCAGCTCGCGATGGGCCGCAACGGCGATCAGCGGCAGGCGCGGCAGGATCTTATCGGCCGCAAGCGTGAAGAGGCCGAGCGTTTCGAAGCGGAGCGTGAACAGATCGAGCGGCAGGTGTCGGAGTTGACCGAACGAATCGCTGGCATGCGTGCGAGCCGCGAGGAGCTGCAGGCCGCGGCTTCAGCGGCGAACGCTGCGCTCGCGGGCCTCGAGGAGCGACGCCGCAACGCGAATGCGAACTTCGAGCAGACGAACCGCCTGTACGAGTCGCACTCGCAGCGGATCGGACAGCTCGAACAGCAGATTGCGACCGCGGCGGGCGAGAAGCAGCGTCGCGAGGAGGAGAACACTGCGCTCGCGGCCCAGCAGACCGAACTGACCGAGATGCGCGCGCAGGCGATTGCCGAGGGTGAGACGCTGTCGGCGGAGGCGGCGACGCTGCGGGCGGCCGATGACGGAGCTCGACACGAAGCTGCGCACGCTGCGCCACGAGACTGAGGCGCTGCGTGAGCAACGGGCACAGCTGACGGCGCGCGCAGCGAAGCTGAGCTCGGACATCGAGCATCTCGAGGCGACGTGCGTTGCGGATCTTTCGGTCGAGGCAACAACTCTGCGCAGCGATGAGTCGATTGCGCATCTGGAGGGCGAGGCGCTGACCGCGGAGGACGAAGCGGCGCGCGGGCTGAAGCAGAGGCTGGAGGCGATGGGTCCGGTGAACATGATGGCGCTCGAGGAGTACAACGAGACGGCGGAACGACATGGATTCCTGGAGTCGCAGCGTAAGGACCTCGTCGAATCGATCGAGAATACGCAGGCGTCGATCAAGGAGATCGACGAGGTGTCACGCGTGAAGTTCGATGAGGCGTTCAAGATCATCAACGAGAACTTCTCGCAGACGTTCACGAAGCTCTTCGGCGGCGGCCAGGCGTTTATGCGCCTCACCGACCCGGAGGCGGAGAATAGCGACCAGAGCGGCATCGACATCATCGCGTCGCCGCCGGGCAAGAAGCTGCAGAACGTGCTGTTGCTCTCGGGTGGCGAGAAGGCGCTGACGGCGCTGTCGCTGCTGGTCGGCATCTTCCAGTTCCAGCCGGCGCCCTTCTGCGTGCTGGACGAGGTGGACGCTCCGCTGGACGAGACGAACGTCGGCCGCTTTGCGCGCCTCATCAGCGAGATGGCCGTGGATACGCAGTTCGTCATCATCACGCACTCCAAGCGCACGATGGAACAGGCAGACGTGATGTACGGCGTGACGATGCAGGAGCCGGGCGTGTCGAAGATCGTGTCGGTATCGCTGGGTGGACGCAGCGTGGGTAAGGAAGCGCGGGGCAAAGAGCGCACGGCGGCGTAGGCATGAGGCGATACAGGTTCGAGGCAGCCATTCAGCGCAGTACAGGCTGGGGTGCCTTCGTCCTGTTTCCGCACGATGCTGAGGCCGAGTTCCATCGCAAAGGACGTGTACCTGTGCAGGCGCTTCTTGGCGGAGTTCCGTATACGGGATCGCTGATGCCATCCACTGCGGGCTACCATCGCTTGTCCGTTCCCAGGGAGATTTGCGCGCAGCTTGAGAAGGCTCCCGGTGACCTCATAAAGGTCGAACTCTGGAGGGACGACTCGCCTCGCACTGTCGAACTGCCGGAAGCGTTTGTTCGACTGCTCCGAACAGAGCGGCTGCTGGCGAAGTTCGAGGCGCTGAGCATGACGCGGCGCAAAGAGTACCGCAACTGGATTCTGTCGGCGAAGCGCGACGAGACACGTTCGCGGCGGATGGTCAGAGCGCTCGTCTTTCTTAGAAAGGAAGGAGAGCTGCGGAGTGCAGCGCGGCTACGCACGATCCTATGAATCCGCTCGACTGGCTGCTCGCAGTGTTGCTCGCCTACTCGACGATCCGGGCGGCGATGCGTGGGCTGGTGCGGGAGTTGTTCGCGCTTGGCGGACTGCTGATGGGATGTCTGCTGGCCTGCTGGTACTACCGCACCGTGGCCGAGCTTCTGCGCGGGCTGGTGAACTCGGAACCGCTGGCAGACTTTTGCGCATTTTTGCTGATCATTGCAGCGGTGATGGTGGTGGCGGCGCTGCTGGCTGCAGTGATTCATCGCACTGCGTCGGCAATTGGGCTCAGCGCGCTGGACCGACTTGGAGGAGCGGCTTTTGGCGTCGCCCGAGGGCTGGTGCTGGGAGCGGCGTTACTGTTGGCAGTTACGGCCTTTCTGCCGACGGCGCCCTGGGTACAGGGGTCAAAATTTTCTCCCTATTTGCTTCGCGCGTCTCATGCTGTATCCTTCGTCATGCCGCGACAGTTGAAGCGCCAATTGGTGGAAGGTCTGGATCGGCTAAAGCACACAACACCGAACTGGATCAACTACGGCTCGTCGTCGCACACTGTCAGTTAAGTTTAAAAAAAGGAACCCGAGCGAGTGAAGCGCGAACTCGACAACCTCGTCCTCCAGATGCACGCCGCGGGCATCAGCTATGCCGATGCGGTTCGTGAGTTCAAGAAGCGGTTTCTGCTCGAAGTACTCATTCGTCATCGTGGCAATCAATGTAAGGCAGCCGAGGAGCTCGGCATGCACCGCAATACGCTGAGCCGCACGCTGGCGGAGCTTGACCTGGACTCCGCGCAGATCCGCAAGGGCATCCGCCGTCCGCCGCGCTCGGTCCGGCCGCTCGCCCGCCCGGGACTGCAGGTTGTAGGCGGCCGCTAACGCCGCCGGGCGAGTTGCCTCGTCTAATCGAAAGGAAGATGCAAACCCCTTCACGCCGAAGCCTTCGCCACGGCCCTGCCCTGCTGCCTTTGTGCGGCACGCTGGCGCTGATGCTGGCTGGTGGGGCGGTTGCAGGAGCGCAGTCGGCGGCAAATACGCCGGCCAGTGTTCCGGCGGGCGCTGACCAGCCTGCACCTCCGAAGACCCAGGCACCGAACGTCCCCCCGGAGCCGACGATCTCCGCGAAGCAGGCGCGTGAGGCCGACGATGCCTATCTGCAGGGCGCCAAGGAGGTTGACCGCAAGGACCTCGAGGCGGCGGAGAAGAGTTTTGTCCGGGCGACTCAACTCAACCCGAACAACCGGGATTATGCGCTGGCGCTGATCGTGACGCGCGAGCACCGTTTGACCGAGTTGGTGCAGCAGGCGGCGAAGCAGCGGGAGTTGGGCAATACTCAGCGCGCTGAGGAGCTGCTTGAGCAGGCGCGCAAGCTCGACCCGGACAATGCCGTCATCGCGCAGCACTTCGAGCCCTCGGCTGTTCCAATGGCCTCCGAGCTTCCATCCGGCAACGCTGTCGCGAATTCACTGGGCGGACCCGTGAAACTTGAACCGAAGCCCGGCACGCAGGATGTTCACCTGCGCGGCAATGCGACCACGATCCTCCAACAGCTGTATGCGCAGTTCGGTATTGCGGCGTCGATGGATTCCTCGGTAAGAAGCGTCTTCCCTGTTCGTCTCGACCTGGAAGGTGTGACCTTCGAGCAGGCGGCCCGCATTGCCTCGGAGATGACCAAGACGTTCGCCATTCCTGTCCAGGCGCACACCGCTCTGATCGCCGAGGATACGGAGGACAATCGCAAACGCTTGAAGCCGCAGATCGAAGAGACGCTTTACATGCCGGGCCTGCAGGAAAACCAGATGACCGAGATGGCCAATCTGGCTCGTGCCGTCTTCGACCTCACGTCCGTGACGGCAAGTCCGGCGACTGACACCATTGTGCTGCGTGGCGATCCCGACAATCTGAAGATCCTGAACGCGACCTACGACAGCCTGCTGAGCGGCAGCACAGATGTGATGCTCGATATCAAGCTGTATGAGGTCGACCGCATGAACACGCGGAACATCGGCTTCCAGCTTCCCTCGTCGATCGGTATCTTCTCGATTGCGCAGGAAGCTCAGCAGCTCGTCACGGCAAACCAGTCGGTGATCAATCAGGCCATTGCGTCCGGAGTGATCAAGCTCTCGGGGAATCCGCTGACAGATCTGTTGACCGAGGCGGCGTTCCTGATCGGCTCCGGTCTCGCCAGCGCCGCGCAGTTCGGCAACCTGATCGGTATCGTCGGTGGCGGACTTACGCTTTCGGGCGTATACATCGGCTCACCCCTCACGATTAACCTGCTGCTGAACTCCAGCGACATCCGTATGCTCGATGCCTTGCAGGTTCGCGCCGGCACGAATCAGGACGCGACCTTCCGAGCCGGAACGCGCTATCCGATCCAGACCTCTATTTACACCTACGGAGTTCAAGGCTCAGTGGCCTCCTCCGTAGCGGGGCTGAATATCAACGGCACCAGCGTGGGTTCGCTGTTGCAGCAGTTTCTTGGCAACAATCAGGTGAGTGTGCCACAGATTCAGTATGAGGACCTTGGCCTGACCGTGAAGGCGACGCCGGTGGTCCTGCGCGCAGGTACGGTGCAGTTGAAGCTGGACCTGAAGCTTGAGTCGCTGGGGGCCGGCACGATCAATAACATTCCGGTGCTGAACAGCCGTCAACTCACCTCGATTGCGACGATCCCGGTGGGCCAGACGGCGCTGCTCGCCAGTGAGGTTTCGAGCACCGAGATGCGCTCCGTGCAAGGACTCCCGGGACTGAGTGAACTACCAGGATTTCAAGGCACGACCAACACGAATAAGACGGTCAGCACCGGCGAATTATTGATTACCATCACGCCGCACCTCGTGCGCGAGGGTGGACTGCGCATCGCCAGCCGGCCCTTGCTGCTGCCCTACAATCCCACTCCGAGCACGTCGACATTCATAGAGCCGCCGCCACCACCTCCGACGCCGCAACCGGCTCCGCAAAATCCGCTGCCCACGCCGATACCGAATGGGATTCCACCCAATGCGGCCCCGCAGCGTAACGCAATACCGCCCACAGGCATATCGCCCACACCGGCTCCGCAGTGATACCATTCGCGTTGCAAGCTGCACGGTTTCTGGCTATACTCGGTAGTGGCAGGGCGGGAGTAGCTCAGTGGTAGAGTGCTTCCTTGCCAAGGAAGATGTCGCCGGTTCGACCCCGGTCTCCCGCTCCAAAAAACACCTCCTCTGCGGTACACTCCTCAAGTCAATTTGTGAGTCCTGCATCGCGAGATGAGCGTGTGGGCTGTAAGGCGCGGTACCCAAGTGGTAAGGGAGAGGTCTGCAAAACCTTTATGCGCCGGTTCGATCCCGGCCCGCGCCTCCAAAAGATCAACAAGATAGAAGCCCTCCAAACCGGAGGGCTTTTCTTCTGTAGCGGAAAATGTAGCGACTGCCGCGCTTTTGCGTGTTCCCTGCACTGTTCTGCTCTTACTGAATCGCGTGTGATGTTTGCGGTGCGACACGCTCGGCCTCCGCGATGCGCTGAGCAGCGACGTACTCTTCGAGGCGAGCCATTGCCGTGCGCTGATGTTCTTGCGTGGGGTGGGCATAGCGCATCACCATATTGATTTTCGAGTGTCCGAGCATCGCCGCCGGCGTCACGAGGTCGACCCCGGACTGCGCTGCGCGAGTCGCCCAGGTATGACGAAGGTCGTAGAGACGAAACGGAGCGATCTTGCTGTCCTTCACCGCACGGTCGTGGGCATTGTTCACCTTCGGTACCGGCCGGCTTGAGTCCGCCGCGTGCGGGAAGAGATACCGGACATCGTGCTTCTCTCCCTTCCGTCGCAGAGCGTCGCGGGTCTGCTCTACGAGAGCTATGCGACGCACCATAACTTCGTGCGCCGCTTTAGTGAGCGCCACGCGCCGGCGCGCAGCTCGCGTCTTGCCGTAGGGGTTGAATAGATAGCCCCCGGCAAGGTGGACGTTCTCAGGTAGGATGCGGTACACCTCTTCCGGCCTCATCCCCGTTTCCAGCATGAGCGTTGCCACGTCGAAAAGGAGGGGCGTTGCCTTCGCCAGGTAGCGGGCCTGTTCGTCGTAGGTAAGGACGCGCGTCTGTTCGTTCTGTTCGGGGTATGCCTTCGCTCCCGTCTTGCGAACGGGGTTGGCTACAGGCACGTCGCCTTTGATGGCATGGTTGAAGACCAGACGAAGACAGGCGAGCTCACGGTTCACCGTGGCGGGCTGAATCTTCTTCTTCGTTTCCTTGCGTGTGCCTTTTACCTTGCCGCGCACCGTGCTGTTCTCTTCCAGCCGCTTCGTTTTGAACGCCTCCGCCTCGGAGACGGTGATTTTGTCGAGATGCTTGCCGCGGAACGCCCGCCCCAGCGCAACGCTGCTGGTGACGTAGCGGCCGTGCGTTGCCGGCTTCGCCCGATGCTCTTGCTTCGACCATGCGAGGAACGCTTTCAGGGCCTCCTCGAACGATGGAATCCGCTTACGCTCCGTAATGCCGACCTCGCCCTTTGCCAGCGCAGTCCTGTACGCCGCTTCGATCTGGCGAGCGATGCGAGGATTGCCCTGCTTCGTGCTCCGCTGAACGTGCTGTCCATCGTTCAGGAAGTGGAACCAGTAGACGTTGCCACGCTTGAAGATGCTCATTTGCCTTTCCCCTTTCACCGTTGATTTGCTATCCGTTTCGATCGTGCATTCCGTTTTGCTTCCTCTCTTCGATATTCCTTCATGTAAATCCGGCGTTGCTCTTTGAAGGCATCTCCTTCTGACGCATCTTTCTTGCGGCACTTGTCCCCGCAATACTTCTGGTTAGCTTTCTTGGCATAGAACCACTTTTGGCATTTCTGAACTTGGCAGCGACGAACTCTCTGGACATCGTCGACGTGTTCGACGATCCACTGGACCGCATAATGTGCCATCGCAAGCTCAGGGTCAAAGGCCAAGCCAACGATGCCGAAAACAACCCTAAAGTGAGAACCGGCAGCCATCGACCCCGATACGTCGGGGTGCCATTTGTATCTTCCGAGCGCGATATTCAGTTCCAAGACCGCCTTGCTCACCTCTGCATCTTGCGCGCTGCTTGGACCGCTAGACCTCTTGAGGGTTCCTACTAGCTTGCTGATCTGATGGCAGGCTTTGATCAGGTGTTCAACACGCCTCGTCCCTGCATTGGGTTTGGCGTTGAGGGATGCGATGACGAGTTGTCCCGTGGACTCCGCCTGACGCATCCTGTCGGGTTTGCTTCCCCTTAGCAAATCCGTAATGGATAAGCCGAGCGTTGCAGTTTCCTGTAACGGACGCTTCGTCGATCTCATGCAGCCGTTACAATATGCTGGTTTGGCTTTGCCTTCAATGGCATTCTTTGAGAGTTATTGGAGGATTTGTATGACCCAAGCGCTCCTAAGTGTCGAAGAAGCCGCCATCAAGCTGGGCGGCGTTTCGCGGTGGACGATCTATTCGTGGCTTTCGCAAGGTCGGCTTCGCAAGACGAAAGTCGGCTCCCGCGTGATGATCGCCGAACGTGACTTGCAAGACTTCATCGCACAGTGCAATCCAGAGGCTAACTGTCAGGCATCTATGGGCTAGACTGCATCTTCCTGCGTTCTATTGCTCAGTTCAACGACCGTTAATACTCAATCGCAAAAGGGCCTCTGAGAGATGTGCATTGTCTCCCGGAGGGGTGGATAACCGATCCCTGAGCGTAAATCCCAAACCCTATAGGAAAGAGTATGTCCACATCGTAGTTGGGGGAGCCAGGGCTAGTCCGAGGGGTAAGGGATGATGCTTCCCCGAGTTCAGACGAGGACGGGATGATGAAGTACCACACACCGGATTTTTATGAACGCCTCACACCTCGCGACAGAATCGCAGTGGACGCCATCTCTAAGTGGCTCCGACCCGTCGGTTGGCAATGGTTCGTCACACTCACGTTTCCTTGGAATGTGAAATCCGAAACAGCAGTCTGCAAGCTCAGACAGTGCATCGACGGATTGGAGAGGCACCACCGCGCCCGGGTGTGCTTCGTTGCCGGTCAAGAGTCGATGCCCCGGCGACACGGAATGTCCGTCCCAAATCATTTTCACCTGCTGCTGGCGTCGCATGCGCCTCTCTCCGCTGAAGCGATCAAAGCTCTCTGGTTGGCCCAAGTTATGCGTCGCTCATCGCAGGACAGAGGCGACGGGAGCGTTTTGATCGAGTCCTACCAGGCGCACCGGCGCGGCCTGGAGTATTGCCTCAAAGCTGTCAACGACGCCTACGGGGACTGGCTCATCCATCGCTTAGAACACTTCCTTCCGGGTGCAACTGGCCCCAGCAAGCCCAATCACCAATCTGTCCGCAGCACCAAACGCGATATGGAACAACTTGTCCGCCTCGCCACATCCTTGGCTCCCTAAGCTGCCCTGATCCCGGCTATGCAGGTCGGTGCCGTTCGCTCACGGCCCTCCTCCCTGCTCGCCTGGAAATGGCGCCCTCAGAACCGCCTTGAGCCACGCCGGCGGTCTGCAGACGCCCTTGGGCTCTAAGGGGGAGGAGTCCAAAATTTGGACTCGTGTCATCGCCGGGCCCCGTTCTTTCTTCGATAGAACGCCCGGACTTGAGGGATGGCGAAGGATATTTGCGTCCCGGTCGGGTTTCTTATCCAGGACGCTGCGAACCGTAAAGGGATGGCCGCAAACATATCTCTCAGTTCATGCAGGGCGTGGGTTGCAACCACATCTCGATGTGGAGTTGAGCAAGAAGGAGATCTAATTGCGAAATTTGAATTACTCGCCCTCAACCTTGAAGTGAATACTGCCGGCCTGCTAGAAGCACTGCGTCAAGGCTTAGACACCGCGGCGCGGCTAAGGCTTCCGGCGCAGCAATGCGGCCTTCTGTTTCACGGAGAGCGGCTTGCGGTAAGGGTTGAGGTGTCGAATTTGGAGGGCACGGGCATAGGCATCGGCAAGGGCCAACTCGCCTTCGTTCCACCGGCGGCTGTTACAAGACGGGCACTGCCTAGGGCCGGTATCAGAGCCGGCATACCACTCGACGTTGCAGTTATCGCAGACCCAGAACGCCGCCATACGCGCAATCAGACCCATGGTCTACACCTCGTGAATGACAATCCCGGTGTCAGTGTGCGCTCGATCGGGCTTGGCGTCCACAGCATTCGTCCGCTGGTGGAGTCTGTAGGGTGTCGTGTAGCCGTCCGTATTTTCATTCAGCGCATAGCGGAAGGGGTACAGAGCTGGACGCAAGATTACGCCGGAGACCGCGGGAAGGCGCAGGCCGGGGTGGCCGAGCTGGCTGCCATTCGTTGACACGTTCAGATGTGCAACATACTTGAGGTACCAGTTCACGCCGAAGAGCAGCGTTGGAACCGAAGCGGCTCGTACGCGAATGTTGCCTCGCGTGCCAGACACGCGGAAGCCATCCGTCTTTCCGCCGTAGTCGCCCTGTTGCAAGGACAGGTGGAACTGATCCGCAAGGTGAGGCATCTCGCGCTGAAGCACTGCGCTCGCAGCACCCAACGATCCTTGCGCAAGACAAAGACCCGGAATCATTAGCTTGAGGAAGAGCAGGAAACATCGCCGGAGCATGCCAACACTGTAGCGTGAATTTGAGCAGATGCGGAGCCACGCCTACTCGAAGCGCGACGGATCCACCGTCATCGAAGCAGGCGGCAGGGATTTCTCCTGCGAGCCCAGCGAGGTGTTCGGGGCATCGCCCATCGTCAGTTCGAGCGTCCCGCCAATCACCACGTCCTTGTGCTCGATCCAAAGACGGTCCAGTGCCTTGCCATTCCAGCGGATGCTCTGCACATACTTGTTCTCGCGTGAAGAAGCAGGTGCGGCAATCACAAAGTCTCTTCCGTTTTTCAGGTGGATCGTCACCTTCGTAAACACGGGACTGGCCACGTCATACACCGGCACACCGGGCATCACAGGATAGATTCCCATCATGGAGAAGACAACGAACGCGCTTAACCCACCGCCGTCCTCATCACCCGGAATCCCCTGCAGATCATCGCGGAAATACGCATCCAGAATCGCGCGGATGCGTTTCTGCGTCTTCCACGGCGCGCCGAGCCGGTCGTAGATGTATGGGATGTTCAGGCTCGGCTCGTTCGCCATCGAGAATTCGCCGATCATCGAAGTTGAATCCGGAAACTTCGCCTCGAACCGCGTCGAGTAGAAGTAAGGCGTAGCGTGCTCCGCGTCATAGACTGCGGGCGTATCGCTGCCAGGCATCACGGCAAACAACTCCGGCTGCCGATGCGACAGAATCGTGAGGGGGAAGTACTGGATCCTGTCATCCAGCGCATCCTTGCGCATGGGATACATCCGCACCATGCTGTTTGGCAGCTACGCCGTGGGCCGCGTCGGCTCCAGCAGGATGCTGACATTGCCGATGGTCGGATCCACCTCATCGACCGGCCCCCGCGCCTGCATCGACGGGCACACACCCAGAGCGATCACGACAGCCACAGCAATACGAACATTACCCGAGCGGAACTCGACCAAGGTCAACTCCTGCATCATTTCGGCGCATGGAGGACGCGCATGCACACCACGATGCAGAGTCTATCGCGTCCATTCAACCAACCCGCAACCGCGCCCGCCGGCGAATGCGCCCTCACGGAAGGCTGCCAATCGACGTATCAGCCATTTCTCAGTTGATGAGGGGGCGAAAGCCTGTAGTCCACGGGACCGTTGATTGCCGCGCGGCAACTGCGAGGATGGCGTAATAGTTGTCTGTGAGGAGGCCTTCGTAGCCCTCGGGAGTGCCGTCCCAACGGCGCCAGTCGTTCGATTTGCCCTTTGCGTCGCGGCCCTCGAAACCACACTCGCCGTACGTCTTCAGCATTGGGAAAAGAATCCTGTCGGCGTCTTCCTTGCGGCCGAGGTCATAGAGCGCGGCGAGTGTGAAGAAGGCGAAGCTACCGGTGGCACCGCCGTTCTCATAGTTCTGGAAGCCGTCGGAGTTGTCGGGCAGTACGCCGCCGCCGTAGCGTCCGTCCTTGGTGCGGTGCACGTAGTCGGGGAGCGCAACGGTGATGAGGTTACCGGGCAGTCCCATGCTGAACTTGTCGTAGCCGACTTGCTCCATTTTGGCGAGGAGCTTGTCCATAATGGCGTTGGCCTGCAGCTTTTGCACCAGGCCGTAGTGGATAGCAATGCCGTTGACCCAGAGGAAGTAGTAGTCGTGAAGCTTGCCGTCGGCGCTGCGCCAGCCGCCGAGAATGCCGGTTTCCGGGTTATAGAAGTGGTCGTAGAAGATGGCGCGGAGTTTGTCGGCGGCTTTGGCATATCGCACGGCGTCGGCGGTCTTGCCGAGCCTGCGGGCCATCATGGCCATATCATGGAGTGCGCGGTAGGTGAGTGCATTGGCGTAGGCGTCTTCATAGCCGAACCCGATGGTGTCCCACCAGTTGGATGGGCGAAGTTTTGGGAAGCCCATCTCGCCCCACGAGCCGGAGTTGCCGCTGAGGCCGTATTTGACGAGGCCGTTCCCGGTGATGTCGGTGGCGAGAAGAGACTCCATCCAGTCGCGAATGCCAAGGTAGTTTGCAGCAAGCCACGCATCGCTGTGGCCGGCGCGGACGCAGTTTGCGGCGGCGATGATCATCGACGGATAAGTGTCTGAGGTGACGCTGGGGCGATCGGGAATTGCGGGCAGACCGTACGCCCAGCCGCCAGCGAGCATCCTGTCAAGGGTCTGGCGCACGATGTCCAGGGCGGTGAGGCCGGGGGCGAGCGGCGGCGTGAGCGCGGCGATGTCAGCGAACTCGTAGTAGCAGAAGGCGCAGCTGTCGCTGGCGGTGTTGTTGGATAGGGCCTGCAAACGAGGGTTGAGTTGCAGGACGTCAAGCCAGTTTCGGCGAAAGGCGTCGAAACGCTCGTCGTTGGCGACGCCTGGGAGTTGGGGGTAGATGGCGGTGACGTCGAGGGTGTAGATGATACGGGGGTGTTCGAAGGTCGCAGCGGGAAGCGAGAGTTGGGCAGTCTGCTGCGGGCGGTTCGAGTCGTAGGTGAGTCCAGTGTTGGGAATGCTGGAAGTGACGCGCACGGAACCCTGCCCGGGGAAATGCATGAGCGCGGGTGCGGCGAGAAGGCCATCCTTTTGGAAGAGACCGAGGACGGTGCTGTGCACGGAGTTCAGATTGAAGTGGAAGAAGAAGCGTGTGGGCTGGTACTCCGGCGACCATTGCGAGGTGAGGACGATGCGGTTGGGAGAGAACTCGATGGTCCAGGCGGGAGTACTGTCGCTGCCGGCCCGATCGACGCGGTATTCGACGCGGTGCGTGCTGCCGAAGTTTGAGACGGAGGCCTGATAGCCGCCGCCCTTGGTATTGGCGACGATGTTCGCGCCGCGGCGGCCCTTTCCGAGACCATCGATGCTGAGACCGAGGAACTCCGGTGATGTTGGAGACAGTTGCGCGTCGATGCTTTGGGATGTGAATCGAAAGCCGTCCGCGGCGGCGGTTTGTGCGGCAAACGGCCGCGTGACGAACGACGAGATGGCAAATCCGCTTGCGACCTTAAGAAACTCCCTACGCTGAAACAATCCGGCTTCCTTTCCGTCCTGACCTCAATGTTTTGATGAAGTGGAACCCGCAACGCGCATAAGTGTTCTTTACTGAATCACCCTGATCGTTACGACCTCATGGGGTTTCATTGTTATTTGAATCAGTAGATTCTTCGTAGGCAGATTTGCCAGATCGTCTTCCATCGCATCGCACAGCCGCGCCGAGCGAACGGTGGCACTGGAAAAATGAAGTGAGACGTGCTCCGCTTTGCCGGCGATTTCTTCGAGGCGCAGGATCGTTCCTTCTCCGTTTTCTGCTAGTTTCCAAGCTGTGAGGAGAACGTCTGGATTGTCGATGTGGAGAAAACTCGTTCCTTCCGCAGGCAAAGACTCATTGGAAGTTCCGGTCTTGTCCTGATTCTCAATTCGGTCGAAAGACAAGTCGCGCCGGCTTTCCACTCCCAGACGCGTCAGCCCGGCTGGATTAAAGTCATGGCTGCTAGTGAGGACATAGCGAAAGTGAAACTGTCCGCCCTGACGCGCCCGATAGTTCGTATGCCAGTAGTTATTCATGGCATACGAAAACAGAGTGGCGCTCCTCGGGTTAAAGTTCACCGGCCACAGACCGCGGTTGATATCGCCGAATGTAACGAGCGGAGCATCGACCGGAACGACGCCAATCGCAAGCTCGGAATTATGGACTGCCATCCAATGCTGCACGCTAAACCACTCCAGATCACCGCCGCGGAGGATATCGTGCGCAGGATCAATCCAACCAACCTGCGAGGAGTACGCGAAGCTTGGATGCGCTACAGCCGCCGGGAAGGCAAAATAGATACCCTCCTTCGCCCTCGTTTCTGTCTTATCGATGTGATAGTCGAATTCAATTTTCTTCTCGTCATTAAAGAGTCGAATCTCTAAGGAGATCGTCGGGGTGTTCACATTTGACGCCTGTAACCGAATCAGATCACCCCAGGGAGTCTTCTGCGCACCTAAGTACTTCCCACTTGTCGATCCGTGCACGGTAAGATCCGCCACCGGTAGCGCCTTGTTTGGGTGAATCATCTGCGTCTGGCCGTTTCCGTTCGGGTCTCCACCAGTGACATAAAGGTATTCGCCGAAGCGGTACGGGCTGGATGTATCCACTAACTCCCGGTTCAGTACCTTGTCGAGGATGCTTCGGACAGCTCCGGTCTTTGAATCGACCACGATCCGGTAGTACTGATTTTCGACCGACTCAGTGGTCGTTGTAACAGCCGTTGGTGCGAGTTGATTCGCTACGTGAATCTGATAGCACTTATAACCGACATCTGGAATGTCTCTAGCCATGAAGCGCACATGGAGCAAGCCATCACGGGTGGTTATGATCTCGAACGGGACATCCTGATGGAGCGCCAGATCTTCGATCGCTTCTCCTTGCCGCAGATCAGCTTCAACCAAACCTGAACGTTTCCAGTTCAGAGTATTGAAGACAACGAGACCGCCGTTAGGGATGCGGATGGCTCTCGCCAGCTCGAAGATGGATCGATGTTTGATATCGTCCAACTCGAAGCGGGCCTGTGTAGCGAAGTTGTCCTTGACGGCGAGTTGCTGCACAGCCTCCATACTGTCGGGCTGAGAGATGGAATTGCCGGCTCCCCAAGTGTGTTCGGCAAAAAGGAGGATGTGGTTCCATGCAGCCTGGAGTTCCTCGGCCGGAGGATGATAGTGCGGATTGATCATGTGGGCCGCGGCCGATGCAATCTCCGCCGACAATGCCTCCACCTGATTTTCGCGATCGAGTCCGGCATAATACGCATCGGAAGCGATTCCGTCTTCCCAGTACGATCCAAGGTCTCCCGAGCGTACAGGCAATTGGTCGCCATAGTGCTGGGAGATGTAATTGAAATAATCCTCAAAAAGCGCGTACCTCAGCTTTGGATAGGCGTACTCACGATTCCATGCAGACACAAACGTCGCAAGTTTGGGATGAAGGGCAGTATTTTCGTTCTGCGCGCCGTACATCAACACGGCGTCAGGCTTGTAAGACGGCCGACCAAATTGCGCAAGAAAGACCGGCAAGGATTCGTGAATGCTTGCATTTGTCGGTTCCAGCGAGAAAAATCGCCCAATTTGCGAGTAGCTCCAGGAGTATGAGAACAGCACCTTCTGGCCGTCAGGTCCTTTCCACCAGAAAGGCGACGCCTGATTCCATGGCTCGCCTGCGAGGACAGGAGCGCGATCCTGGTTTCCACCTACCGCCCAATATTTGATTCCTGAGCCAGAGAGAACCGTTGGGTAGGCGCCGCTGTAGGAAGGAACGTCCGTCGTCGTGGCGTAGTTGAATGGGATGTGCCGCGCGGCAGATAGGCGCTTCGTATAAAAGAGGGATCGGTAAAGGGTTTCGAGCGAAGCATAGCCGGTCAGCAGGTTGAAGTAATCAGCGGGCACACCAATCTTGCCAGTGCGAATCAGGTCTAACATCCGCTTCTGCTCTGCTTCGGTTCGGGTATCGAGAAACTGCTCCACATTCCATGAGCCGTCAGTCGAGTAACGGAAGTCCGGATTTCGTTCGATGAGGCTCGAAGCCTCTTCCAGAGCGACGGCTTGACCCTCCGCAACCTTGCCTTGGAAGTCGGTGTAACCGATGTCGACATGGGTATGCGGAACGATAAAGACTGTCCACTTTTTGCCCGGAGTTAGAGAGAAGTGGAATGTCTTAAGTCGAGGAGCCGAGACTTCCAGCGTCGCGTCGCTTGTTCCCTGCCATTCGCGAACCTCGTATTCGAGAAGTACATCGCCGAATCGCGGTTCTTCTTGGAAGGTTGCGCGGTAAGTCTGCCCTTGCACTTTCAGCGTGGCATCGCCAGACCGGACCTCGCCGTTAAAAGTGCAAGTCTACATTGACAACCTCGACCAATTCCCCACTCTCCGTTCGGCGATAAAACATTGACGGCGTCACACGCGCCTGAACGTCATCACTCAGGTAGGACGCGGTCGCGTCTTGAGCGAGGCTCAGGTAGTCGTAGCGGATGGGCCCGCCGGGCGTTACAGTTTGGCCTGAAGGCGTTTTGTGCACCAGGGACGAAAGAGTCAGAGTGTTCACTCCCTTCACCAGATACCGCGTGGGAAGAATAATCGTCTTGTCGTCCCATGCACCCCCGTCACCGGAGTAAAGAGGCTGCGCACGAATGAACGCGAGTCCACGATGACCGTTAATCTCAACCTGCAGGTCCGGGTTCGCGAAGCGGACCAGCAGGGACACTCTTAGCGCGAACCGTCCCCGCGGAGCATCCTTAAGAGTGAATTTGATTTCACGTGACGTGCCCAGCCGCTGCTGGCTCGGCCAGTCCCGAGTCCAATCACTCTCGCCGACTCGATAGAGGATGTGCTCCGCTGGATTTGCATGAAACTCGAAGCTGGATTGATCGGACTTACCTATCTCCCAGAGTGTGTGGTATTCAGCATTCAGCGGAAGTGAGGCAAAAACAGATAATAACCCACTGAACAGCGCAACAGACAGATGATGACGCACTCACAGCCTCAGTTCTATTGGTTGATCTGATTCAATAATTGCCCACGGTGACCTTTAGTGTCTTGCCATGAGGAGGAAGTGTCACGCCAAAGGCTGTTTCATCACCATTGAGCAGGCGATCGGTGTGCCATAAACCATCGACAAAGTGGCCTTCCTCAACTCGTACTAACATGACCCGAGTTTGTGCGGCGCCAAGGCGCGGAGCAATGATCACGTTTGCATTCATACCTGCGAGTAAGAATTGATCGGGCGCGAGTTGCCCAACGAGAATACGGCCGTTTCGTTGAGGGTTACCGCGCCCGCGCGAACCCCCATAGCCGTTCGTAACCGGGCCGAAGCGCACCGCGACGTCGTAGCTGTCGAACGTCAGCGTAGGGTTTGCCCATCCCTCATCTTCAATCGCCGCCTGCACATGGCCCGCGTCGCGCAGATCTTGCCAGACGGATGCAGTGGAACCAAAGAGCGCGAAATTCATGGCTATCTCGCTGCCCCATCCCTTGTAATTTTTCAGGTCTTCAGCGTTTGCGCCATCAACACCGAAGATGGAGATTCCCAAATCATTGTTCGATGAAATGGCAAGGAACATGTTTTTCGCGTGGAACACCGAGCCACCGGTCTCAGGCACGAAGAGAGGATTATCGGGCCGGCTGTAAAGTTTGAGCAGCTCGGAGTATGTGCGCTGGTTTTCGTCGTAGATATCTGGTGCAATCACATCGATGTCAGGAGCGAGCCGCTTCCACATTTCCAACAACCAAGCGACAGCTCCACCGCTCGGAGAAGAGTAACCCGGGCGCAACAATCCCGGTTGCTCACGGGGCCAGACGTTGATGTACATCGGTAGCGGATAGACGGCTTTTCCGGCGTTCGCGACCGACTCCATGTATCGGGCTGTGTAGTAGGACGTGAAGATCTCCGGCGCGCGCTCGGCGAAGACCTGCGGCCAACTTGCGCCGGACACGGCCTGCTTATGCAGCGAAGAAAGCACTTCACGTGGAACCGTTCCGTGAAACGCAGCGTCTGCCTGCGGCGAGTAGTCCCGGTCCGTCCCGAGCGTGCCGGCTTCGTTCTCAACCTGGATCAGAATGACGGTGTGCTTCGTGCCGTCGATCTGCTCCAGGTGTTTCATGAACGCGGCAAATGCTGTGCGGTCGCGGTCGCGGTTAGCGTCGGACATCGGGCTAAGCGCCTGAACAGGTTGGTGTGCAGCGTCCTGCATGAGCGGATACGCCGCCGGGTTGCTCTTAACCCATGCAGGAACATACGTCATTGCGCCGTTCTTCCAAGTGCCAAACCAGGAGAGGATGAGGCGAACGCTCTCTGCACGCGCCTGTTCGATGTCGGCATCGACGGTGCTGAAATCGAATGTCCCTTGCTCTGGCTCGATCACCTCCCAGTAGACCGGAATCATCACAGTGTTCGCGTGCATCGCGTGAATAGAAGGCCAAGCCATCCGGAGCGCGTCTGGGAAGCCACTCGAATTGTGTACCTGCGCGCCCAGCACGAAATAGGGCTTGCAGTCGACGATCAGTCGGTAATGTTGACCGGTCTTTTCCAACCGCGGAAGTGCGATTGATTGACCGTCGGTGGACAAACCGAAGGCTGCACAAAGCGAGATGGCGAGAGTCTGTAGGATGCGTGCGTTCATAGTCATGCTCATAATTCGACAGGAAGCAGACTCGAGGTTGGGGGGCCTGCGGTGCGGTGGCCAAGCCTTGTCTCGCGCGACGCGACGTGCAAGATCATTGGCGCGAGCGGCGCTGTCTTGTGGAGAAACCTGCGGCAGTTCAACATTGCTCCGTCACCGGGACAGCGGCGCAGCCTTTGCGCGCTCAGCATAGTCGACACGAAAGGCTACAATTTCAAACGGCCGCACATGCACCGTCACCGAGTCGTCCTTGAGCGGCAGATCTCCGCCCTCCGGCTCCTCCATCAGGTTCGTCTCTCTGGCCGCAGACGCGCCGGCCGGCACCCTTACGGTGACGTCACCACCAGTTCCCTTCCATTCATAAAGGTGGAACTCGAGCGCGTTGCTGTCCTCCGCTTTCTTCATCGCGGTGATCACTACATTGTTCGCCGAGGTTGACACGAACGAGTGGTCGGCCGGCATCGCGCCTATATGCGCGGCAACCTGCATCGCAATGAGTCCGTAATTGAACTCATTTCCACGCTGCACTGCCATCGCATCCTTCCACGTACCCGGATGTGGATACAGCGCGTACCGGAATCGGTTGTGTCCCCGGTCCGCCTCGGGATCGGGATAGACGGGGGATCGCAACAGCGTCAGGCGTAACAGATTGCCCACCGAATCGTACCCGTACTTCGCCTCGTTAATTAACGTGAAGCCGTGCTTTCCATCGCCGAGGTCTGCCCAGTTCTGTGCCGACACCTCGAACCGCGCCTTTTCGAACGAGTTGTTGCGCGTCGTCGGTCGCTCAATCGTGCCAAATGGAATTTCGTAGGTCGCGAATGGCGCAGTCGCCGCCAGGGGAAATGCCGCCTTAAGCAAAATGTGCGTTTCATGCCAGTCAAAGTCGTTGTCCACTTCCGCCTGATGAGCGCCCGCATAGAGAACTATGTCCTGCAGGAAATGCGAGTTCTGCCAGGTGCGGGTCACGCGAATCACTGCACGCACCGGTCCGTTCTCTATGACCTTCACCGACTCCGCCTCATCGATGGGCATCGGGGGCTGATCAAGGGTGTCAAGATCGATGTTCCAGGCATCGTATAACTTCGGCGTGTCTTTGAACGCCTGCAGTTCATTGCCGCACGCACCCGGTGCCAGCGCTTCAAATCCACTTTTTTTGTCGAACAGGCTTGTAATACAACCGCTCTTTGGGTCCACCGTGACGCGCAACGCTGCATTTTCGAGCGTTGTCCCGTGTACTCGTAGATCGCTATCAAAGGGACGATGCTCCGGCACCACCCGCAACACTGTATAACCTAGCGACGGCACTTGCTTCACATCTACCAGCACTTTGAAGCTATTGGTCGCTGGATCGTGTGCCATCACCTGGGATGGCAGCACGACACCGGACTGGTCCGTCACGGCAATATCATTCGCAACGGCCGGCATCTGCACGTCCAGAGTTACTAGTCCGCCCCGGTTCCATGAGAGCGAATTGAACAAAAACACTGGCACGCCGGACGGCACCCGTGTATCCACGTGGGCGGCCAGCGTCTTTAATGCGCTCTGTGAAATCTCCTGTGTAATCCAATGAACGTCGTCATAATCCTGCTGCGCTTCTTTATAGATCTGCGCGATGCCTGAGCCTGCGGCCAGATCGTGAAAATTGTTGAAGCTGATTTTCTTCCAAGCATCGTTGATCCGCTCTGCCGGATAAACATCTCCATCAAGCCATGCCAGTGACGCGAACTTCTCTGCATTCAGAGTCCACTCTGGACTTTGCCGAATGTTTCTTTTGTGAGTAGCTTGTGTTGTGTAAACTCCGCGGTGAGTCTCCAGATATAGCTCATCGTTCCAAGTGGGGATCGCGATTTTGCCGGCCACCGGTTCCGGCGCATCGTAGCCCTGGGCCAGCTTTGCATAGTTCCACTCCTTCGAGTGCGGCGCGATCTGCTTCTCCACGTCCTCAAAGTACCCGGCTGCGGTGCCGAAATGCATCTGCGGCGCGACTCGATCCGGCTGCATCCAGCGCGACGCCTGATCAAGAATCATGCGCGTCGGTCCACCGCCATGATCACCAACACCGTATAGGTCCAGCATCTTGGTCATTCCCGGTGCATACTGTCGCGCCTTTGCCATGTCCGCCGATAACCGCAGCGCGCCCTCGTCGCGGTTCGCATATCCTCGCGGAAAGTACGTGAGAACCTTGCTGCCGTCTGGAGACTCCCACCAAAACATCTTGAGGGGCAGTTGGTTCGTGTCATTCCAGCTCATCTTCTGCGTAACGAAGTAATCGATCCCCGATTTCTTGTAGATCTGTGGCAGCTGCCAGGTGTAACCGAATGAGTCCGGGTTCCAGCCTACTCGCACATCTACGCCATAGTGCTGCTGAAACCAACGCTTACCTATGAAGATGGACCGCGCCGTGGATTCCCCGTCTGGAAGGTTCAGGTCGGGCTCAACCCACATTCCGCCGACAACTTCCCAGCGTCCTTGTTTGATCCGCCGCGCAATTTCGTCATTCACGTCCGGATATTTCTGCGCCAGCCAATCGTTATACGCAGCCGCGGATTGCGTGAAGACATAGTTTGGATACTCATTCATCAACTGTAGAGCGGTTGAAAAAGTGCGCCGGACGACATCCACAGATTCTGTCCATGGCCAAAGCCACGCCGCATCAATATGGGCATTGCCGTCGAGAGACACTGAAGCCTTTTGCATCGCTGGCCGCAGGGGATCCAGGATCGCCTGTGCCGTCCGCAGCGACGCATCGAACTTCGACTGGTCTCCATCGCTCAGTGCCCGAGCGTCAACCGCCGCGATCGCCTTTTCCAGCACGCTCCGGTCATTGGCGCCAGGATCGATCGAAGGCAACAGAATCGCAGCAGAGAGAATCTCGTCGCGTACATCCAATGGGTTGGGGCGCTCCACGGAAAACCGGATCGTGACCTGTGTGCCGTTGAACCGCTTCGGATGCACGGTCGGCAGTGCCTTCACCGCCACCAATATCCGGTCGCCCGGCTTGACATGGGGAATGATTTCCACCGGATCAATGTTGTCGGCCATCGCGATCTGTTGCCCATTTACGTACACGATCTGCGTCACAGGCAAGTGGGCATCGATCGACGCATGGAACCAGATCGCCGCTCCCGTCAGGTCGTAACCATTCAAGAGCTTCGGTACTTCAATCCAACTCCGAAACCACATCGCTTCCCGGCTATAGTCTGTGCCCTGCTGCGCCGTGGACCAACGCGAATCATCCAGATCAGGCTCTTCGCCGTGCGCAATATCAGCAGTGTGATATCGCCAAATCCCACCGGGCAGATGGTCAAGCGACGAAAGCTTGTTGAGCGTCGTCTGTGCCGCCGGTGAAAACGTCGCAATCACCTGATCTGTCTGCGCCAACACCGGACGTTGACCCCATACAGCCAAACTCACTACTGCGACCAGGGCGGCGGGAAAAAACATCCTCATCAAAGGCTCTCCTTACGAAACTCGTTCCTGCGGCCCCGCGAGCACTGCAATGCCTAACGGTTCCAGACTGATCGACTGCAACTCGAGATCGCCATTCAGACAATCGTGCATCGCGCGAGGCAGGTGTATGTCACTATGCGGCGTTTCTGTCAGGTTTAACAGAAACGTGTACACATGCTGGTCGTCTTCTCGCGTCGTCACCACAACTCCTCGCGGAACATCAATGAGCGGCCGCAGCCCCGCTGCATCTGCGGCCAGTCGCGCCACCGCTTCATGAAAGCCATAGTCAGCGCTATCCGTCCCTTGATAGATCACCCACCCGCGCTTATAGCGGTTGCGCACGACAGCGGGCAGCCCCTCCATCCGCCCACCCCGAAACCGTGCAACCGTTTGCGCTCCGTGCAAGACCAGCGATTCCATGAGAAGCCGCGGACGGAAGCTCGCGTCGCTGCCCGCAAACGTGACGCCCAACTCCGCCTCATGCGTGCTGTCCATTTGTCCACGCACAGAGCTGTATTCCGACAAATCCAGTTTCGAATCTACCGATACTCCGGCGATTTTCGTAAATACGCCCGGCGAAACCACTCGGCGCATGCTGCAGTCCAGATTCTGGGTTCCAGAGCGGGGCGACAGGATTAGCACGCCTCCGTCCGCTACGTAAGATTCAAGCTTAGCTGCCATAGCATCGTCGATGAGCCGCAGGTTCGGCGCGGCCACGATTCTGTAACGCGAAAGCTGCGCGTCTAGTGGGACGATATCGATGTTCCGCTGCAGCGGCTTCAGTCCCGCATAGACGCGCGACGAGCCACCGTCATAACGCTCACCTGGTTGCCCCACCGACCAGAAACCCTGCGCGAACTCATTCGTGAAGTCGTATAGCAGCGCCACATCCGCTTTGGTTACAGCTCCGCCGAGCTTCGGTCCGAGTTCCGCAAACTCTTTACCTATCCGCTTGAAGATTGGTTTCAGAGGGTTTATCTCGCCGTCGAAACCCTTGATAAACGACGGCCGGTACTGTTCATTGCCAGCCAGCGGACGCCGCCACTCAAAATACAAGTGGCCGCGGCTGCCATGTGCGAGATTCAGGTATGCCTGCATTCGCAGCCCTTCTGGCAGAGCGTTCGGTGGCAGATACGCAATCTGCTCGGCACAGAAAAAGCGCTGTCCAGGGCTGGCGCTGCGACTCATGTCGTTGTTCATGCATGAGATGTATTGGTGCTGAAACTCCGTTAGCCCCGGCGCGCTGACGTAGTTGTCCCACGCGGTCATGTCAAGGAACTGCGCCCCCGCCTCGTACACGTCAACGGACCACGTTGCGCTCGGCCAGTTCGTCGCAATGAACTGCCCACGCGTGTCCGCGCGCAGGATCTCCGCCTGGCGCCTAAGGTGGTTTAGGTAGGAATCGGAAAAGAACCTTCTATAGTCCAACGTAATCGCGGGCTGCCAGCCTCCCTCAGCAGAGTTCTTGGGGAAGTGGATCTGCGACCAGTCGGAGTATTTGTTGCTCCAGAACGCCCCATTCCATGTTCGATTGAGTTGATCCAGGGAACCATATTTCCGCTGGAGCCAGCGCTGGAACGCATGCTCGCAGTTCTCGTCGAGGCACTCGAATGGGATCCCCGGCTCGTTATCTAGCTGCCATCCGATCACCCCACTATGCTGCCCATAGTGCTTTGCCAGCGCCGACACAACCTGTGCGCTAGCGGCCAGATAATTCGCGCTGTTCACGCAATAACCCTTTCGGCCGCCATAGCTGTACGCCTCAATAGCACTCGCGCCGAGCACGTCCGGGTGCAGAGCGTACAGCCAAGGTGGCACAGACGCGGTTGGCGTCCCCAGGATCACTTGAATTCCGTGATGGTTCGCAATATCGATTGCGTGATCCATCCAGTCGAAACTGAATTTACCCTGCTCCGGCTCGAATCCCGCCCACGCGAATTCGCCCATCCGAACAGTATTTAGCCCCAAGGCTGCCATTTGTGCGAAATCCGTCTCCCACTCACTCGGCTGCCACCATTCCGGATAGTACGAAGTCCCTAACATGTACCCGCTTCGCGACGGCGCTGTGTGTGCTGGAGTTCCGAGTGTCCCAGCGAGCACGGAGCGACTCGCTAGCAAACCCAAGCCGCTCAGTCCCGTTAGCTTATTGAACGAGCGGCGATTCATCACTTCACTCTCTCCTTGAAGTTGGCGGCTGGGTGGCTGATGCAGAGACCGGTTTCTATACTCGCTTGACTTCAGACCAGAAAAACCATACCAGAAGACGACGTAGTTTTTGAAGCGGTATTTGGCTTCTTTCATTTGCATGCGTTATCTTGCTTGCATAGAGCAACCTTCTTGTCGTGAGTGACCGGTCTACAGCTTCTTTTATTTGGCTGCCTCTGGCCAGCGATCTCACGGAGACAGGCGAACCCTTGTACCACAGGGGAGATTGGTAGGTACGAAGAGCGGATAGATGCACGTATTCGGCGGGCCGAAATGCTAGAGTTGGCGTATCCGCTCAGTTGTGAGCGCCGTTCAGCAATCCAACGCTTGATATCGCGGATTGCGAATCCCGTTTTGGGCCTGGAGAAGAGCTGGCTCTCGGCGGCCCGCTTTTTTGCTTCGCTAGCAACAACGAATCATCCGCGAGGCGTTCGACATAGACCTAACTCAAAGGTAACGCGTCGATCATTTGCGTCGGAAATACCGACCTCGCGGTGTTTTCTTTTCGCCCCCAAAAGCGCCTGCGGCTGCTCCGCTCTCTATCTTTCATAAGGAATCAGAGACCGGGTTCCGAAGCAGCAGAAGTGACTGCACGGAATGACAAGGCCCCCAGAGCTAACCGTTCCCAATGCTTCCTTATCTGGTGCACCTAATGAAAATAATGGGCTTGGTCGAAATGGCAATTGATCGCGAATTTCTCTTGACCGGGCAACGGGTGCGCATATACGTTGTTGGAACATGGAGAGACCGTTCTCTCGTGAACTTCTGCGACAGAAAACTGCCGTCATGAGGCCAGATGATCAGTCATAATTCGATCAACACACGAGTTCGCTGCGCTCTCGAAGCTGGCGAAGGCGTCTTGCGACTGGCACCTACATGGGTGCCGCGTTCCTATCTTGTTCCCGGGCGCCGTCTGAAGCTGGCCACATGCGATCTTTACGCCTATGGAGCGGAGCGGGGCGGCATTGACGAGCGCTGGCTCGCTTCCACAACCTTCGCGATGAATGAAGGACGCACACCGGACGAAGGCCTAAGCTTCGTCGTTTCGGAAGGTGATCGCTTCACCCTGAAGGATGCAGTGCAGTCCGAAGGCGAGCGCATCGTCGGAAAAGCGATCTGGGACAAGTACAAACGCTGGCCGGTGTACAGCAAGTTTTTCGACAACCTCGGCCCCATTCCTCACCACCTACACCAGAGTGAAGAACAGGCGCGTCTCGTCGGCCGTGAAGGCAAACCCGAAGGCTACTACTTCCCGCCCCAGCTCAACGCAACATTCGGCAACTTCTCGCACACATATTTCGGTCTGGAACCCGGGACAACCAAAGCAGATATTCGCAACTGCCTCGCGCGCTGGAACGAGGGAGACAACAACATCCTCAGCTTCGCGAAAGCCTACAAGCTTGTTCCCGGCACGGGCTGGATGGTGCCTACGCGCGTTCTGCACGCACCAGGATCGCTGCTGACCTATGAACCGCAGTGGGGCAGCGACGTACTCTCCATGTTCCAGTCCATGGTCGATGGCCGCCAAGTCAAGCACGACCTTCTAACCCAGGATGTCCCACCTGAAAGGCATAAAGACCTCGACTTCATCGCGATGTGGTCGACTGGGAGCGCAATACCGACCCTAATTTCAAGAGCAAGCATTACATCGAGCCCATTGTCGCAGCCGGCGGAAAAGGGCACGACTACAGCGACCGTTGGGTGGTTTACGGAACGATTGGCGGCGAGCAGAAGTTTAGTGCGAAAGAGCTCACCGTTGAGCCTGGCGGCCGCTGCACGCTCCGTGATCCCGGAGCCTCTGGCGTAC
>CAVZMD010000024.1:0-47737 GCA_963776265.1 uncultured Acidobacteriaceae bacterium
AGCACCGATGGTCACGGTGTTGCCGCCGGCCGCAATCTGCCCGGCAGCGCCGAAGTACTGCGCGGTCGTCGGCGAGCTCAGGCTGGTGTCCGTGCCGTTCCACAGCGCAACGTCATGCGTGCGCAGAACGCCATCGACGGTGTCGGTGAGGTCCTTCGCCTGCAGATAGGCAAACTGGCCCTGCTGCTTGCCGAGCTCCAGATCGAACAGGTTGTAGTTGATCTGCGCGACCAGCGCCTTCAACGGCACCGAGCGCTCCACGCGGGTGGGGCTCACGACCGGCGGCACAAGATTGCGCGGATCCATAAATCCTGCGGACGCGGCGGGCGAGGGAATCGCCTGCTCTTCAAAGTAGCGTGACGGGTGACCAGTCGCTGGAACCTGCTTGATGCGCTGGCCGAACGGGCCACGGCGGCGAACCAGGTCCACAATCTCAGTCTGGTAAAGAGGAACCTCAACTGCGCCGGGTCCGATGTAGTCTGCCGCTGCGCTGATCTCAGTAAACTTCGCGTTCATTCATTCTCCTTGTTGTTGTTGCAGATCTTCTTCGCAAAGAAGAAGGGCACAGCCTGTGCCGTGCCCACCTCTTCGCGCATTTCTTTAGTCGAGCATCGTTCGCCGGCACTTACCCGCGGTCCGATGGATTCAGCACGCCGACACGCATCAGCTCCGACTTCACTGCAATCCGCTGCTCGATGCTGAGGCTCGTGAGCGCGCCATCGATTGCACCCGCATCACCGACTCCATCACTACGCCCTGCTTCGCCAGCATCGTCGCCATCGAAGTCGGCAGCGTCTTGCGGCCGGCAGGCTGCGCGCCTGCAGACGCACGCAGCTCCGCGATCTTCGCCTCGGCCTCCGCAAGCTTTCGCTCCAGCTCCGCCTCGCGCTGCGATTCCACCGTGGCAACGATGCGGGTCACCTGCGACTCCGCCTCAGCCGCAAGCGCAACGTGCTGCTCCGCCATCCGCGCCGCCATTTGCACCACAGTCCGCTCCAGGGCCGACGCCGCTTCCATCAGCCTGTTCGGCCGCCGTCTGCAATTCACCTGCAGTCATCTCTTCCATTCCTTCTCCTTCAGTTGCTCTCAAGCCGCTGTTCGTCCATTGCATACGTCTGCGAAGTCTGAACGAAGTGCTGCGATACGCCGCCTTCTCCCGCAGCAGAATCGCCGCTCCGGTAAACGTCGCTCGCGTCAGCGTCCACACCTGCGCGCGCATATCCGCCACGTGCGCATCGGCCAGCTCGTAGCTCATGCCCATCTCGCCGTCAGCAGTCGCCTTCACGCCCACATGCGCCTCTCCAAGTTCAGGAAAGTCGCGCGCGAACAGAAAGCCGCTGACCATCAGCCGTTGTCCTTCGAGATGCGCCGCCGTGATGATGCCGCACTTCTGCCGCGCATCATGCCCGTCCCACCCTGCCTTGTAATCGACCGCCATCCCCAGCAGGCTGGGCAGCGCCGTTTCTGCGGCCTCTTTCGTCAGCACCACGCGATGTCCTCGCGCTCCGCTCGGAGCCCGATCGCTCGCGCACATCCACCAGCGTCAGGCACCCTTCAAACGGCAGACGATTCGGATGCCCAGTCACCTCGGGAAACTCCACCGCCATCGCGCCACAGCCAAACCGCGCGTCCTCGACAGCCGCGCCTCCATCTCTCTCAATCACTCCTCCTGGCTGTTGTTACATCTCTCTGTTCCCACTGCCCCTGCGCAGTCAGCCATCCGGCAGACCCCGCATCGTCCTCACCTCCTCCACTGTCACAACGCCCGCCTTCAGCAGCTCCACCTGAATCTGCACCTCCGTCGATCTCATCGCGGCTCTCCAGTTCGTTCCACACAAACCGCAGATCGTCCCATCCCAGCCGCTTCACAATGACATCGCGCGTCAGGTGGTCGGCGATCAGCTTCGCCAGCGGCACGACCGCTTGCTGAAACGCCTCATCCGCCATCTCCGCCGCCGTCGAGCGGTTCACATCCTGCCGCCACCCCAGCAGCATCGGCGGCAGATCGAACGCATTCGCAATCATCGCAGCAGAAACTGCTGCCACTGCCAGCCGCAGATCCGCGTCCGTCCCACCGCCGAAGCGCAGCACCTGCGGCGCTGTCTCCGGCAGCTCATCACCGGAACGCGCCCCGTGCCCTCGACCTCATCCTGCCACCACCGGATCAGCCGCTCATGCTGCTCCGGCGTCCGGTCCTGCATCCACAGCGCATACTGCACCACGCTGTTCGACGCGCAGCCGTCCCGCATACCGGTGCGCTTCCAGAAACTGCGTGATCGTCTCAAACGCAACCTCCATCTTGCCCAGGCCGAACGGCGTGTGCGTGCGCGGATTCAGCCGCACATACATCAGCTCCGAATCAAGCAGCGGCATCACTGCATCCTTGCCGAGGCGTCCCGTCACCTGCTCATAGCGCGGCTGACGTCGGATCGCCGTTCCACTGCGAGTTGATCTTGATCGTCGCTCCATCCACCGGATACAACCGCACCGGCGCTGCAGCGTCCGAGGTCACCTCAATCTCGGCCGCACCAAAGCCGCCGACCAGCACATCCTCGATCACCTGCTCGATGAACGTGCGAAAGCTGTCGCTCTCGTTCGGCGTCTCAAACGCGCGCCGCAACGCACGCGCACGCTCCGCACGACTCTCCGCATTCTCATCGCCTGCATCCGGCTGGTTTCCAGCCGCCATTCCATGCACGCGATCTTGTCCTTGATGCAGTTGATCGCGCGCCTCGCCGCCGGCGTCTCTGCAAACCGTCGCAGGTTCGCCGCGGTCGGCTTCGGCAGCGTGTTCACGCCTGCTCCGCTGCGGACGGGAGCGAAGATCGATCCCGCCAGCGGCGCAGCCACCGTCTTGCGCGTGCCCTCCGCCTCCTGCGCTGCCTGCACTCCCGTCACGCGGTCCCACATCTCCCGCACCGCCGCACCCACACCCATCCGCTCTCCTCTCGCTCGAAAAGCAAACGGCGCAGCCGAAGCCACGCCGCTCAAAAGAAGTCAGGAAGTGAGGAGTCAGAAAGTTAGCAAAGCGTCTTTGCTTTATTCACTATTGACTACTCACTATTCACTTCCCGCCTACACTCGCAACTCCCGTCGCGCCGTCTCAGCAACGCGTCCAAGATCCGCCGTGGTGAGCACACGAATCGCCGCGCTCTCCATCGCTCCTACGCCGAATCCATACATCTCCGCGTCACCCACCGACGCGATCGGCTCGACCACCGCCGTCAGCTCCAACTCAATGCCTTCCACCCTGCTCACACCCGCGCGCAACGCCTCCGCCGAGTACGCCAGCCCCTTCGCCGACTCCGCATCGTTCTCCAGCGACACTGCCTGGAACATGCGCACGCGTCCATTCCTGTAACCGCAGTCGATCTTCAGCGGATCGCCCGGCCGCGTGTACTGCGCAGCGGAAATTCGCTTCCGCATCAGCTCCCACACACCCGCGCGCTCAAACTCATCGCGCATCCTGCCCGCGATCGCCGTTCGCCCGCTCGTCTTCCTTCGCGCCGCCGGAGCCTTCAGCGGCTCCACATACATCCGCATCAACTGCTCCAGCTCCGCCGGCAGACTCTCCGCCAGCGTCCCGCGCATCTCTGTCAACTGCACGCTGTTCGAAAGCGTGTCCTCCAGCAGCTCGAGCATCGGCTTCGCGTTCACACGCGGGTTCACGCCACCGCGCAGCCGCTCCGCAATCTCCGACTCCAGCGACTCCAGCAGCTCCACATCCGCATTCGGATCCAGGCAGCGCACACGGCTCCAGTCGCGCGTGAATCGCACGGTCGCGCCATCGGCTTGCCCTGCTTCTCGCAGCACCACGCCGATGTTCGCAAACTCTCCCTTCACCACATCCGGCACATACCGGATCAGAGAGAACTCGCACTGTACCCGCTCCGCCAAACAACACTCCTCGCCTCGCCACTAGCTTCTAGCTTCTAGCTTCTAGCTTCCTAACCACTAACCACTAACCACTAACCATACCACTGGTTTACATCACCAGATTGCCAGCCGCGCTCGCAACTGCAAAGCGCCTCGGCACCACAATACTTTTCGCTGCGCCCCAATTTGGGAATGGCTCGCGATCCGAATCACGAAACGACTCGATCAACTCCCGCACTCTGCCGCGCCGCTTAAGCATCTGCTCCATCAGCCGCTCGATCGTACTCAGGTCGCCGCCGTACCATTCCGGCGGAACCTCCTCCGCAATCGCCCAAAGCCGTCCCGCTTCAAACTCTTCGATCCGCGACAGCCACGGCTCAAAGCTGTCCCATCCTGTCACGCGAGCATAGACCTGGTTGCGTGGAAAGACTCCGCGCAGCGGCGAATCCGGAAAACTCCACTCGCCCGCGTTGAAGCAATATCCCTGGTCGATGAAGACCGCGCGATACTTGCGCTCGCGCGGTCTCCGCTCGAACACCGCCTGCCTGCCGTTGCAGTTGCCCGCCCACTTGTCCAGCGCGAGAATCCCTGCGAACTCCGCCAGGTTGCGCACCTCTTCCATCTGCGCCTCAGGCAGATAGTCCACCACCTGCCCAGGCATCAGGCCGCCGACAAACTGGCTGCCAAACTGCAGCCCGGCCGCGCAAAGTTCACGCACACCCTTGCCGAACTCCAGCACCATCCCCGGGCTGTTGCGAATCAGCCAGTCGCTCACTTCGACGACATCGCTCTTCGGAACAGACAGCCCGATCGCCTCCGCCAGCCGCGTTGCAATCAACTCATTCGCCAGAACGCGGAGGTGCTGCGGGTTGTTCTGAAACTTCACAACCCACAGGTTCCCGTCCGCTCCCAGCATCAGCTGGCTCTGCGCTCCACCGCGCATCCTGCGAATCGCCTGCACCGCCACAACCGCCAAGGCCCGAACTCCCCTCATCAGCAGAGTAGCGCATCTCACGCACGTGCTCCGATGCCGTCTCTCGGCTGGCTCCGAAGTCGCGTCGCTCCAGCAATGTTCGGCGCGCACTGCCTGCGCAATCGCCATCGCCATCACCAGGTCATCATGCGATCCCGCCGCCGCCGCAGCACGTCCGCGCTCATCCGCGACGAACGTTCTGCATTCCGCCAGCAACCGCCGGCTCATGAACCGCTCCGGCGTCTCGCTCAGCAGCACTCCCAGGCGCGCGACCATCTCCGGCTTCGACGCAGCCGAAGTCAGCCAGCCGGCCTCGCCCTGCTGCTTGTACAGGCGGCGTAGCTCTCGCGCGTCTCGACGTACGCAAGCACCGCCGCGCCATGATTGTTGCGCTCCACCGCAATCAGCGCTCCGCCGTATTCCTTCGCCAGCTCTACCGAGACACGCGCCAGGTCCTCCGGGCGCAGCCGCTCGCGAAGCTCCGCGCACTGCAGGCCCGTTGCGATCTCCACCACCTGAACCGCCGCAAAGTCGCCGTCCTCGCCTCCGCCCGCCGAGTCCACGGCAACCACGTACTCGCGGCCGATCACTGGTTTCAGCCACATCATGCAAAGCTCCGTTGCGTCTCCGCTCCAGTGGGTCCGGCGCCTCTCGCATCCGCTGGTCCAGTGCATCGACATCAAAACAACACGCTCCCGTGGTTCTGAAGCAGGTCTCCGGATCCTCCGCAAACTCCTGCGCTCGCAACAAGCCATACGTGCGCTCCAGACCGCGCCGAAACCCAATCTGCTCCGCGCTCAGATCATGTTCCGCGACGAGCCTGCGCTCCTCTGCAGTCATCGCCTCTTCGGCTACAGCGCGCCCGCGATACGCCGGCTCCATCCACCACGGAAAGAAGTGCCGCACCACGCCGTCCTCCGCATTCGCCTCATCCGTCGCCGCACACCACTCGTCGTAGAACGCGCCATACGCTCCGTTCGGCGTACTCTCCAGCACCATCTCTCCCTGCGGAGCAAGCGCAGCCCGCAATCCCGCGAGCGTCATCGCAGCATCGCCGGGCCAGCGGCTCACCTCGCTGCAATGCAGGTTCTGCACACTCAGCCCACGACCTGCATTCAACTCCGCGGCGCTCAGATACGAAACTCGCTGTCGATCTCACCGAACGACCATCTGCCCCGCATTGCGCACGCGACAGCCGCAGCGGACCCTCGCGCAGATCCTCCGGCAGCCCGTCCCACATCCTTCGCACCGTCGCAAAGATCGACTCCGCAGCCTCGCGCGTGTGCGCCACCTGCAGCGTCAGCGTGCCGGGCCTCGTGATCGTGCGCAGAAAGAACCGCGCCGACACCCACGTCGTGATGCCCATCTGCCGCGCCTTCAGCACAATGTTCTGCCGTCCGCATCGCTCCTCGAACATCCGCTGCGCCGGATTCGCAATCAACGCGCTTCAACTGTCCTTCGCGTGTGCGAATGCGCAGCCACTTCTCCGCTGGCCCGACCAAATAATTGGGCCGCCGGTTTCTTATCCGGCGGCCCATCTCGCTCAGTGCATCAACTTCATCCCACCTTCTTTTCGCCACATCTCCTCATCAGAAGCACTGGTATGACCACGAGTAGCTCGTCGACGCTGCCAGCGCGTTTGCTCCCCACTAACTGCCGATCCACGCTGCTCGGCGCGCCCGTGAACATCGTTCCCTCCCGCAGCGGCCGCCGCATTCCTTGGCGTCAACCAGCAGCCCTGCGGTGCCGTTTCTGAACTCAACGCCCAGCCGACGTTCAGAAGGTCACCGACGACGACGATGTACGCGTTCCGTTGCACGCTCACCCGCCGGAGATCAACGTGGCCGCTGATCGTGCGCGGCTCCGGTACCGGCGCCGCTCGAGCGCTTACCGTTGGCGCTGCCCCGGATCGCAATCTGGCGATGCACGACATCACCGGAACCGTCCGACCTGAACCGGTTGGCGCTTCGACCGACGAACCCGCCGGGCTGGCGCTGCCTACGCCCACGCTTCCCGACACGATGAAGCCGTTGGTCGGCGCCGCTACCGTTCCGGCGTAGCTTCCGACCGACACCGACCCGTTCACTGCAAGCGCCGCCTGCGGATATGTTTTGGCCGGCACGTTGATCGACACCTGACCTTGCGAGACTGATAGAACTGCGCGCTGTTGGCTCCCATATAGAGCGTGCTCACAGCGGGCGCTTCCTTTCCGGTTTCGTTCACGAGGAAGTCGAACTCACCGTTGGCATTGTTGTATCCATTGGTAAATCCGTCGACGCCGCGCGCATGTTGCTCTGATACCCGGCCGAATCGAGGAAGCCGAAATCCACCAGCTCGATTCCCGCATTCTGAAACAAGGCACCGTTCAGGCCGTTGCGATTCTCACGTGTAAGCGACGTTGCACCATAGGTATCGCCCGACTGGCTCAGTGCAAGTGACTTGGTTGTCGTCGCAAACCCGCCTTGTGTCGCGTTCATCTGGCCGATGTTTATCGCGGGCGCGGTGAAGCCTGCCGGCGAAAACGTGAACGACTGCCCTCCCAACCCCCACGTGGCCGTGCTGGAGTTTGGAGAGTAGTACAGGAAGTCCTCGCCCGTTGCCGAGTCAAGCGCAAACAGCGAATAGCCCGAGTCCCAGCGGTTGCACCCGTGAAGGTTGCAGTGCGCGCGAATCACCGAGAGAGCTCCGGCATCCACCTCGAAGTCGTTGTTCCACGCTCCCGAGACCCCATAGGCTTCGTCCGGCAACTCATGCGTACCGCCGGCGCCGAGATAGTTGCTCGCCGGCACTGCGTTTTGAATCTGCCATCCGCGCATCCCGGGGCCTACTTGTCCCGCGTACACCTTTCCGGCGCTGCTGTACTGGAGCGGCCGAGGGACATATTGCGTTATCGCCTCTAAATCAGCAGAGGTCAGTTGCTGGTAGTAGTGCGGAATCTCGACCGCATCGCCTGGTGCCCACGTCACGGTGTTTGGCGCGAGCGTCAGTTGTCCATCCACCTGCTTCGTGCTCGCGTCGTACACGCTCAGGATCTCCGCCATCGGATACAGCACGTACCCTCCGGTCAGCAGCGAAAGCGTTCCGCCTGTGCTGGTGCTGTCCGGTCCGGTATTGCTGTAAGTGACCTGGTTTCCTGCGGTGGAAGTCACCTTGAAGCTGCCGTTGTAGGTTGCGTCAGCTACACCGCTCACCGTCATCGTCAACCCATTTACATCCACCGGCGTGTTGCCGGCCAGGGTGACGGTGACAACATTGCCATGACGCGCAATCGATGCAATCTGCGACGAAATATTCTGGTAACCGCTCGTGCTTTGAAGGTTGTCATCACCGAGCACCGGCGTGCTTGCCGCCGCATAGTAGAGTGACGTGGCCGTCGGTGATCCAACCACCGGAAAGACCTGCCGGACTGCTCCGGCCGTGTCGACCGTCTGCTCGATGCCATACCCGCAAAGTCCGCCGACAGCAATCACAGCTCCGCTCGCGTGAACTTTGTTCAACGTGAACGTGATGTGACTCGCATCGACCACCGTGTAGTTCGCAGTCTCGAAGTTCGGGAAGCGCCCATCGTTCGTATCGGCGATGCAGGCTACGCCCGACTGCGACGGCAGCTGGCTTGTACTCACCGCGAAGCCGGCCGGAGCTCCGCTCGTAACCATCGGAAGCGTGACCGTTCCCGGAGCAAGGTTCTTCGGCTGCGAGGTAGCCGCCGCCGCCGTCTGCATAAAGACACTCAGAGCAAAGTTCGTTCCCGTAAAGTTCGCAAGTGGCAACGCGGCCCCGCCGCCCGAGACAAGCTGCCCCGTGCTGATCGTCCGCGCCGGATTCTTGTCGACCAGGAATCGGCCCTCGCCCTGCGATCCTCCCGCCGCCGTCGCCGTCACAAACAACGATGTCGATCCCGTCGTGCATCCGGTCGAGCACGTTCCCTGAAAGACTCGCCAGTCCTCGGCCACCTGCAGGTCAAACGGATGCGCGCCTTCGTCGGCGATATCCCGGTAACCTCCCGAGCTCGTCAAAAACCAGCTTCCTTCAAGACAGTCACCGACCGCGTAGCAGTTGATTACGTGCTCGTCCTGCACATGCTGACCTTCAGTGAAGTAGTTGCCGGTCTGCAGCGATACACCGTAGTTCGCCTTGCCGTACGGTGGGTTCTCGATGTCGCCCGGCAATTGATTCGCCCCGCCCGCCATCGCCGTATTCGAAACGCTGAAGGTCATCCGCGTGCTGCCCACGCCGCTGCCCGCAACGGTCGAGTTCACATCGGAGTTCGTCGAAATCTGGCTCAGCGTCTCCGAGGTGCTGCCGCCGGAAGGACCCACAGGATTCATATAGGTCTCAGTTTTCGATCCATAACGCAGATCCACGACACGGCCTGAGTCAGGAATCTGCGCGAGTCTTACCGGCTCTCCCACCGTGTAGCCCGGATCCGCGATCACAATGCAATCGCTTCCGCAGTTCTGACTCGCCAGCGCATTCGCGATGCCGTTACCACCGTCGCCGGTTTGATACTGGCTCGCATACAGCTCACCATTCAGTGCGTTCACCTGCAGCTGCGTTCCCGCAGGCTGCGACACCGTCTGCGTTGCGAACGGCACTGTGCTGACCTTCTGTCCCACACCCGCCAGCACCGCCGTGATGTTGGTGTCCACGTAATGCTTGTCCGCGGCCTGCGTCGGCGTAACGGGATCGCCCGGCAACACCAGGGGACCCGTCATTGTTCCGCCCGTTGTCGGCACATACGTTGTACCCGTGGTCCCGCCTGTTTGCACCTGCGCAATCTTCGCGTCCACATACGCACGCGAAGCTGTCTGCATTGCAACGCTCGTCGGCAGCACCTGGCTCTCAATGGTTGCCAGCGTCACCGGAGTTCCACTTACCGGAACCACCCAGTACTGCTGGTTCGTCGTTCCATCATCCAGGTGCAGAACCGCCGTGTAATAACTCCCGTCCGGTGTCGCCCCAACATTCGCAGTCAGCGCCAGGGACAGACCCGCCGTTTGGCCCTAGAGTCACCGACGTGTTGCCCGCAGCCACCGCCTGCCCCGCGGATGTCGTAAACGCGGGCCAGCTCACCACTACCGTTCCGCTGGCCGGTGTCCCATCCGCCCGGTACACCGTGTCCTGGATCGTCGTCGTCGCCACCTGCGCCGCCGCTCCGCTGCACGCACCCAGCAACGCAATCAACACCGTCACCAGGGTCAATCCCCGTTTCAATCCTCGCATTGCACCTCGCTTCGTTTTCCGTTCATCCACACCCAAAACGCATCCAAACTGCGGCCTGACTACGCGCCGTTGCGCGTGTCTCCGCACAACCGCTACCATCGCTTGAGGAACACCTCGAAAGGCAACCATGGAATCCAGCACCAACTCGGCTCGCCGCTCTGAAGACATCGCTCTCGACCTCCTCAAGTTCATTGCTCCGCACGCGAACGTCGGCCGCGCCGGCGCAGCATCCACGGGCTTCGGGCCGCCCAGCGCGGCCAAGACGGAAGATCAGATCGCGCAACTCCTCGAGCTCTACACCCGCTGCCGTGAGGCCGTGGAATCCCCCACGACCCCAACGAAGAAGTAGCCCTTGTCCTCACGCCCGCCCATTCGCGTCGCAGTCGTCGGTGCAGGCGCCTTCGGCCGCAACCATCTCCGCGTCTATCGCGAGCTGGAATCCGCACACCCCGGCGAGCTTCAGCTCGCCGCACTCATCGAGCCGGATGCGACTCGCCGCGCGGAGTTTGCTGCGCTCTATAACGTTCCCGCATTCGCCTCACTCGACGAAGCCCTGCAGAACGGAGCGGCGCCCTTCGACGCCGCCTCCGTCTGCGTCCCCACCATCCATCACGCGGCCGTCGCCGAGCAGCTCCTCGACGCCGGCATCGACGTGCTCATCGAAAAGCCTTTCGCCGCCTCTCTCGCTGAAGCCGACCGCGTGCTCGCTCTCGCCGATCGCAACCGCCGCATCCTGCAGATCGGTCACCTCGAGCGCTTCAATCCCGCCGTCACCGCGGCTGCGGAGCGCATCACGCGGCCCATGTTCTTCGAGGCCCACCGCCTCTCGATCTTTACGCCCCGTTCGCTTGACGTCGACGTCGTCCTCGACCTCATGATTCACGATCTCGACGTCGTTCTCTCGCTGACGAAGTCGGCCGTCAAAGAGGTCCGGGCAGTTGGCCTGCCCGTGCTCTCGCCGAAGGTCGATATCGCCAACGTGCGCGTCGAGTTCGACTCCGGCTGCGTTGCCAACTTCACCGCCAGCCGCGTCTCCACCGAGCAGGTGCGCAAGCTCCGTCTCTTTCAGCCGCACGAGTACCTGTCGCTCGACTTCGCGCGTCAGGAGCTGCTCACCATCAAGGTCGATCCGGCGCTCCTCGCGCAGCTGACCGCAGGCGCCTCTCTCCCGACGCCCGGTACAGCTGAGGGCTCGCATCCATCGCGTGGCCTTGCGCTCGAGAAGCTTGACCCGCAGCGCGCCGAACCGCTTCGGCTCGAACTCGAAGACTTTCTCTCTGCCGTGCGCCATCGCACGCAGCCGCGCGTAACCGGCACTGCCGGACGGGCTGCACTTGCGCTTGCACTTGAGATCAATGAACAGATCGCCGACCACGCCCGCCGAGCCGGCCTCGCCTGAACAGCTAATCCATCTTCTGCACGGTCACACCCGGGCGGAATCTTCAGCTCAAACTGATCGTTCTCCAGCGGTTGATTCAGCGTCAGCTTCGTCACCTGCAGCTTCAGCGCATACTCGTCGAGCGGGCGCTTGATGTTGATCACCATCGGAAACTGAATCCCGTTGAAGTCCTGGTACTTGTCGTACGTCGCCGAGGTCACGACCTCGCCCTTGTCGTCGTAGATGTCCTGCTGAAACGGCAGGAGGGTCACACGGCTGAACTGCACGACACGCTCCAGCCGCATGGCGTTCCCGCTGCCACGCTTCAGCACCGCGAGGTCGTAGTCTGGCTCCTCGATCGCGGCCTGGTGCTTCGACTGCGCCGCCAGCACCCGCGTCGACTCCGTGAGGCTGACAAACTCATCCTCGCCGACTCCCGGAACCGTCAGCGAGTCAAAGAACACCGGCGGCCGCAGGTTTTCGAGCCCGTTTTTTGAGGGCTTGCTTATCGTGTTGCTGCCCTGCCGCCAGACGTCCCCGTGCGATGACGTGTACACCAGCGTGAAGTGATCGTCCGAGCTGACCATATCCAACGCCCGCGATCCCAGCACCGGCAGCTGCAGCAACACCCGCAAATCGTTCGGTTTACGGATGAAGATGTAGCCCTTGAAGGACGTATAGGTGATGACTTTGCCTTCTTTGCCGCCGCCTGTACTGGCCGTCAGCAGAACCGACGCATTCAGGGTCTTGATGGTGGCGTCACGGTCCGAGATGATCCTCTCGAGATTGTCTACGGACGTCGACTTGTACATGTCCGGGGCCTGGGTCCGCTGCACGACGTGCGTCGTTCGGAAGCAGCCGGTTAAGCCGACCGCTGCCACGAGCCCCACCACCGACAAAGCTAGGCGAATCTTCATCCCTGCAGACTTTTAAGTATATCGACGAACGGCTTCTCGGAATCCGATGCAGCGGAGCATGGTTGGGTTCCTAAATCATTCGCCCAGCTCTTCAAGAAGCCGCTGCGCCGATCCTTTTTTCCGCCGTCCTTCGTCCTTCGTCGGCTCCAGAAGTTCGACGGCCAGCTTCATGTGGGCGCAGCCGCCTTTGCGCGCTTCGTCGATGAAACCGCTCAGAATCGTCGGAAATTCCGACGCCAGCGTCTTCTGCAGATATTTGTGACATTGCCGCGGCCGCAGCGGCTTTTCCGGCGATTCCTTCGGCTCGGCCTCCGCTGTCAGATCCGTTCCCACCGTCGACCACCGCCCCTGTCTCTTCCCGTTACAACGCACCCATTTACCCCCAAAAACTAAACGGGAGACCCCAGTGAGGCCACCCCATCGAGCGAAAGGACGCTCGGTGGGGACCCCGGTGAGGTCTCCCGCTTGATCTTTACTTCTCTAGAATATCAAGCCGAGTGAAATTATCATGTCCTGATTTTTCCTCGGCCAAGTAACTGATTGCAGGTTAGTTATTTAGTTTTCCACCATTTCAGGGTCTTGACAGCTTTTTTGAGGCTCAAGAAGGCGGACAGCGAGGAAGATTTCGGTCAGCCGATCAAGCGCCTCGTCCGTAGTGAATAACGCACCACTTGAAGCTGAGACCAAGCAGCGGGGCAGCCTCCTCATGCGCGTAGCCCTGAATGGCGATCCGCTGGAGGAGGCGCTGATCGGATTTGCGCAGCTTGGCCACGCACCGCTCGACGTCCACGCAGAAGACGACTTCCTCTTCGAAGGTGGTCATCGTGTAGTGAGAGGCGCTGCCGCGAAAGAGCTCGCGCCCCATCAGCGACGGCGTGCGGCCGACCTGCGTGGACAAGCGCAGATAGCGGCGAAGCATCGCCTCGGTGTATTTGCGGTAGAACGCCAGCTCGACTTTAGGAGGTACAGGCTGGCCTTCGGCGACAACGTCGCGAATCGCAGCGGGCGACTGCGGGACGCGGGCAGGCTCTGCCACCGCCCAGATCCGCGGCACAGCCACGGGACGCCCGGTTGTTGCTTCGCGAAGCTCTGTCGCCTGCACCTTGCGTGAATCATGTACCAGCCGCAATCCACTCACTGCCTTCTGCACTCCCAAGCCCGCCATCTGATTCCTTTCAATTCCCACCGTTTTGTTCGTCTGGATGCCCACTGCCCGATTGGTCTGGATTCGCACGGTCACTTCGTCCCCCCTTCACAAACCACCAGCCGCACCTTGCGCTTGCGTCCTGCCCGGCTGCGCCCACGCGGGGCGGGGAACTCGGACAGCAGCAGAGCACATCTCCGGCAATAGACCCCATGGTTATGGGCACGGAGCCAAAGGCCCCCGCACCCCTCACATACCTTCAAATCAACGCAAAAGTGCTTCATTTGTTCTTCTCCAAGGAACACACGTCCCCTGACGAGCCTCTCGAATGAGCGGTCGGATGGGCTCGCACAGGCTGCTGAGACCTCCGGGCGGCGGCGTTTGCACTCTATTGCTCGGCGCAGTGCCACCCCCAGCCTGGGGGTCTGTTTGTCTCGGTTGGGTCAGGCCGGTCCATGGGAGACACCGGCCCCAACAGTCGCTGCTCCCGGGATCTGGATCTCGGCCGTCGGATTTCTGAATTTCCGAGCCCCGCCGTCCATGAGGGAGTTCTGCGGTTATAGAACCCCCCCCCACCCCCCTGTCAACGGCAAATTTCCCACAGCGGACCGACAAACCTAAGGTTTTTCAAGAGAATGGGTTGGGCGTATATTGCGGGAGTTATACGTTCACCTTTCGCCGAATCTTCGCTTGCCTCGAGACATCCCCGTCGGTAAGACTTTTTGACTCGTTTGAAGACACAACGCCTTGGGGTGCGTGGTGTGATACCCCAAGTAGCGCTTCGGTAACCCCTCTGGAAAACGGCGGAGCCGTTTATCGATATTCGAGCGCCCGAAACGACTTACTTTGTCTCCTGCCGGTAAGTCGCTACGTTCGCATTATGCTCATCGAGTTCCCGCGCGAACTTCGTAGATCCGTCCGGATTTGCGACAAAGTACATGTAGTCCGTCTGGGCCGGGTGCAGCGCTGCCTGTAACGCCGCGAGGCCCGGGTTGCAGATGGGCCCGGGCGGCAGGCCTGTGTGGGTGTAGGTGTTGTACTCCGAGTCCGAGTGCAGCTCGCTCTGATGAATCGCGCCGGTCCAGGTGCCGTTCAGCAGTGACGCATAGATGACAGAGGGATCGGTCTGGAGCGGCATCCCGGCGCGCAGACGGTTTTCGAAGACGCCGGCGACCGTAGACCGCTCCGATTTGACACGCACCTCGCGCTCGACGAGAGAGGCCATGGTCACGACGCGCCTGGCGTCCGCGGGAGAGATTCCGAGCCGTGTCGCTACCTCGGCGAAGCGCTTCACCATGGCGCCGAGCATCTGCTCTTCCGTGGAGTGGTGGTTGAACTTGTAGGTGTCGGGGAAGAGAAATCCTTCGAGCGAAGAGGCCTGCGGGCTCCAGGCGGAGATCAGCTCGGTGTGGCGGCGCTCGGCCGCAAGGAAGTTCGCGCTGGAGTCCAGCCCCGCAGCCTGCACCGCGCCGGCGATATCGAAGATGTTGTAGCCCTCTGGAATGACGACGGAAATGGTGTAGACATCGCCGCGGTGCAGACGGTCGTAGATCTCCATCGGTGTCGCGGGATGATCGAACTTGTACTCGCCTGCCTTGAGGGTTCCGCCGCGCGAAAGCCTCAACGCTTCGAGCTCGTAGCCGGTGCGCAGAATGCCGGCCTGCTTGAGCTGCTTGCCGATGGCCAACGTTCCGGTTCCGGGCGCAACGTCGACGAACTGTTCGGAGCTCGGGCCATAGGGCACGAAGAACAGGAACGCCAGCGCCGCGGCGGCCACCACGATCAGCATCAGAAGAAATTTGAGTACACGCACCGGGAAACCTCGCCAACAGTCTAAGTCGCTGTTTTCTTTGATTCGAGCCTCTTCTGCCGCGGCGACGCCATACACCTTCGTTCAGATACGACTCCACAAATGACGCAATTGTTTTATCGTGAACCGATATACGATGGAAAGAACAGTGTATGGGCCCCTTGAGACGAAATGATGCACGACGAGATGCCCAACGTAGATCGCGGCGATTCCGCAAGGGTCGATCAATTCATCATTGATGAGATCGACAGCGTGCCGCATCTGGAGGCGCTGCTGTTGCTTTGGCGCAGTGCGCCCCACCACTTCTCCGCCACGCAGATTGCCGAACAGCTCTACATCCATCCGGGTCAGGGAGCAGCGATCGCAGAGGATCTGCATCGTCGCGGACTGATCGCGCGCGACCATGGCAGCGCAGCCGGGTTCTTTTATGACACGCACTCAGAGGAACGTAACCGGCTGATCGGAGCCGTCGATGCCATATATCGCCGTGAACTTATCCGCGTCTCAGGCATAATTCACTCCAAAGCCTCACCGGGAGTTCGTGCGTTTGCAGATGCCTTCCGCTTTCGAAAGGAGAGGAGCTGAGTGGCTGCGGCCTCATATATCTTCGGCATGCTGGTGGCACTGCTGTGCGGCGTTCTGCTGGCGCGCGGGTACAAACAGTCGCGGCAGCGGCTTCTGCTGTGGAGCTCGATCTGCTTCCTGGGGATCGCGCTGCACAGTGCGCTGATCTTCGTGGACCTCGTGATGCTGCCGCACACGGACCTTCATATGCTGCGGCGCTGCGTGATTGCTGTAGCGATGATCGTGCTTCTCTACGGCCTGATCTGGGATTCGGAGTAACGATGCTCATCGATGGATACATGCTCGGATTCCTGGCGACGACATCGCTGGTTGCGGCGATTTTCTTTCTGCGCTTCTGGAGGCGGACGCGCGACTTCCTCTTCTTCGCGTTTGCGTGCGCGTTCTTCTTCCAGGCAGTGGGCAGCACGCTGAACGTTCTGCTGGGCGAGCCGAACGTTGTGCGCTCGTGGTTCTATATCGCGCAACTGTGCACCTACCTGCTGATACTCGGGGCGATCCTGCGCAAGAACCGCAGGGCGCGATAGATTCTTGAGCATGGCGGAGCGAATTCTCGCACTCGACGTCGGCGACCGGCGCATCGGGCTGGCCATTACGGATCCGCTCGGCGTGACGGCACAGCCGCTGTTCACGCTGCACCGCTCGACGCTGCGAGCCGACCTGAAGGCGATTGCGCGCTTCATCCGCCAGCACAACGTGACGACACTGGTCGTCGGCAACCCGCTGCATGCAGACGGCACGCCGGGCGCCCAGGCCGCGAAGGCGCAGGCGTTTGCGAAGGCGCTGGAGGCGGAGCACCCGACGCTGATGCATCATCTGCTCGACGAACGGCTGACGACCCGCGAGGCGCATGAACTGCTGGATCTTGCCGGGCGCTCTCCGCGGTCGGCGGCTTCGCGCGTCCGCGGCAAGGAGATGCGCGTGAACCGAACGGAGATCATCGATCAGGTCGCCGCTACGCTTCTGCTGGAGTCATTTCTGTCACAGCGGTCGGGGCCGTCCCTGCTGCCGGACCCGGGCGGTGAACCTGCAGCCTAATCCGTGCGGACCGAAGGCATTACGGGCCGCAGGGGCCCTCTCGTATAATGGAATTTTGATCCCCTGTGCCTCAGTTCTGTCCTCGGGGCCACGAGAAGCAGCCCACGCATGCAAGACATCATGAAGTCGCTCCAAGAGCAAATTAAGGCTCTCGAGTACGAGCTCACCACCGAGCTGCCTGCCGAAATCAAGAAGGCGGTAGCGCTCGGCGACCTGTCTGAAAACGCCGAGTACCACATGGCCAAGCAGCGCCAGGAGTTTGTGAACGCGCGCCTCGGCCAGATGAAGAAGCGCATGGCTGAGCTCTCGCTGGTCAACCTTGCCAACATTCCGCACGATAAAGTGGGCTTCGGCTCGACCGTGGTGGTGTTCGACACGAGCAAGGACGAGGAGCTTACCTACAAGCTGGTCACCAGCGAAGAGTCGGACGTCGCCAAGGGGCTGATCTCGACCACTTCGCCGATCGGCCGGTCGCTGATCGGCAAGGAGGTCGGCGACACCGCGACCGTCGTGACACCGACCGGCAAGCGCGAGCTCGAGATACTGAAGCTGTCGACCATTCACGACACGGCGGAGTAAGACGCCGAGCGAACGATACAAGAACGAAGGGCATGGCATTCCGCCATGCCCTCGCTGTTTCCGCTGCGGACGGCTACTTCATCAGCTTCTCTTGCAGATAGATGTAGTTCAACGCGTCAGTGTGAGCGGTCTGTTTGGCGTCGGCGCCAGAGCCGTGGCCGCCTTCGATGACTTCGTAGAAGTGATACGGCTCGTGGAACTCGGACATCCTGGCGGCGAACTTGCGAGCGTGTTGCGGGCCGACACGATCGTCCTTGGTGGTCGTCCAGATGAGCGGGTCAGGGTACTTTACGCCCGGTTTCAACTGGGTGTACGGCGAGTGCGCCAGCCAGAAGTCGAGCACCTGCGGGTCGCTGACCGAGCCGTACTCGCCGACCCAGCTTGCGCCGGCGGCGATCTTCTCGATGCGCAGCATGTCCAGCAGCGGCACTTCAATGACGATTGCGTCCCACAGATCGGGATGCTCGGTCATCTCGACGCCCATCAGCAGACCGCCGTTGGAGCCGCCCATGATGCCAAGATGCGGTGTCGACGTAATCTTGCGCCGGATGAGGTCCTCGCCGACAGCGGCGAAGTCGTCATAGATGACCTGGCGCTTGGTCTTCAGTCCCGCTTCGTGCCACGCGGGGCCGAACTCGCCACCGCCGCGGATGTTCGCCAGGACGTAGACGCCGCCCTTCTCCAGCCACAGTTTGCCGGTGACGGCGTTATACGTAGGCGTTTCCGAGACCTCAAAGCCGCCGTACGCCGTCAGCAGCGTGGGGTTCGAGCCGTCGAGTTTCATGTCCTTCGGGTGCACGACGAAGTAGGGAACCCTGGTGCCGTCCTTTGAGGTCGCGAAGAACTGCTCGACGACATCCTTGCTCGCATCGAAGCGCGCCGGCGCCGTCTTGATCGGCTTCAGCGAACCGTCCGCCGCATCGCCGAGATAGAGCGTGGTGGGTGTCAGAAAGCCGGTCGCGCTCAGCACGTAGCGGCTGCTGTTCAGGTCCGTTGAAACGATGGAGATCGCGGAGTTCTCGGGCAGTGTCAGCCGCTTCGAGGTCCAGCCCTTCGCCGCAGGGGAGTACAGCTAGGCGCGGCCCTGCACGTTGTCCAGCGTCGTCAGCAGCAGATGGTGCGGCGTAACCCGCGTGTTCTGCAGGAACTCATGCTCGGTGGGCGCAAAGACGACCTGCGGGCTCAGGTGCCCGGGATCGTGCAGCACGTCGGCCAGCTTCACCTCGACCAGCGAACCGGCGGGAATCGTCTGTCCCGTGCCCGGCGTCCACGCTTCGCGTGTGTGAATGAGCAGGCGGCCATCAACCATGCCCGCAAGGCTGGCCTTGGAGGGAATCGCAAGCTTCTGAAGCCCTTTCGGGGTCTCGACAAATCTCTCCGAGGTGAAGAACGTGACGCCTCGATCGAAGGTGACGAGTTGGTGGCCGGAGCCGTCATGGATCACGTCGGCTGAGGAGCTGAGCTCGTCGGTCGGCTGACCGCGGAAGACCTCTATCGCGGAGGCCAGCGGCGTGCCGCGCTTCCAGCGCTTTACCACGAACGGATAACCGGAGTTGGTGAGCGTGCCCGCACCCCAGTCTCGCGCAACCAGCAGCGTGTCCTTGTCCTCCCAGTCGATGCTCTGCTTGCTGTGGTCGAGGACGAATCCGCCGGGAACAAACTTTGCCTGCTTCAGGTTGAATTCACGCGCCGTCGTCGCATCTTCGCCGCCGTTTGAAAGCACGGCGACGCAGTACTCATCCCCCGGATAGAGGCAATTCACGCCGCGAGAAACCCACTTCGCGTTCTCCGTGCGGTTCAGCTCGTCGATATCGAGCACCGGCTGCCACCTGGGCGAGGCTGTCAGGTAGTCCTCAAGCGTGGTGCGGCGCAGCAGGCCGCGCAGGTGCTGCGCGTCCCTCCACTGGTTGTAGACCCAGTCGCCGTTGAGGCCGGGCACGGCCAGCTTCTCAGGGTCGTTCAGGATATTGAGCGCATCGGCATAGTCCGTGGCGAATCGCGGGTCGGCTTCGAAGTCTGCGACGGTCCGAGCGTTCTCAGCCTTCACCCATTCCATCGTCCGCGGGTTGGAGGTGTCCTCCAGCCACAGATACTTGTCTTCAGGCATCTGGGTCTGCGTCTTCGCTCCCAGCGCCACGCCCATCGCCAACAGCGCACTCCAACGCACAACACTGCGAAAATTCAACATTTGCCGCCTTTCGCTGAGTCAGGAATAGCAACAATATACGACCTCTGTCGGGATACGTGCCCATTTGTCTCGAGTCCACTAAACTGGAACAGAGTGATTTCATGACCTGGACCAGTGCATTCGGCAGAGGCAGCGGCTGGCTGCTGCAAAAGATCGTCAACGGACTGGCGCTCTCCAGGATCTCGCCGAATACCCTCACCTTCATCGGCCTGCTGATCAACGTCGTCGCGGCGTTCTTCTTCGGCTACGGGCGCGCGGACAACTACGTCCGCATGTTCTTCTACGCCGGGCTGGTGATTATCGGCGCGGGGCTCTTCGACATGGTCGACGGCCGTGTCGCGCGGCAGACGAATCAAGTCTCTGTCTTCGGGGCGTTCTTTGACTCGGTGCTCGATCGCTACTCCGACGTCGCGCTCTTCTTCGGCCTGCTGGTCTTCTACGCGCGCGGCAATCGCTTTTTCTACGTCTTCCTGGTCGCGTTCGTCATGACCGCATCGCTGATGGTCAGCTACACACGCGCTCGCGCCGAAGCCCTCATCGGCTCCTGCAAGGTCGGCTTCATGGAGCGCCCGGAGCGCGTCGTTCTCATCATCCTCGGCGCGCTCTTTGAGCGCTGGGACGCGATGCCTGCCGCGCTATGGGTGCTCGCCGTCCTGTCGACGATCACGGTCATCCACCGCATGCGCTATACGTATCTGGAGACCGAGCGCCGCAAGCTGGCCGGCGTCGCTACGCCATAGGCTCGTCCGCTCCCGTACACTCTCAAGTGCTATGAGCACGCCGGCACCTCCCCGCCAACCCGTCCTTCTCATCCACGGCGGCGCCTGGGCCATGCCGGACGACGCCGTCGCGCCGCACGAGCGCGGCATCGCCAACGCACTCGCCGCCGGCTGGGCCGTGCTCTCGAAGAACGGCTCCGCACTCGACGCCATCGAAGCCGCCATCACTGTCATGGAGGACGACGACACCTTCGACGCCGGCCGCGGCTCCTTCCTCACCCGCGACGGCCGCGTGCAGCTCGACGCTCTGCATGATGGACGGCAGCACCTTGCGCGCCGGAGGCGTCGCCTGCGTCGAGCGCCTGCGCAACCCCATTCAGGCTGCGCGGCTGGTGCTCGACAAGTCGCCGCACGTCTACTTCGTCGGTACTGGCGCCGAGCGCTTCGCGACGCAACACGGCATGCGCCTCGTCGACAACACCGAGCTCATCGTCCCCCGCGAACGTGACCGCCTCATGCGCTTCCAGCAGGCCGAACTCGCCGGGCATCCCGACACGACTTTCAGCGGCAACTCCGAGTTCACCTCTGCGCCAAGCGCGAACTCGATCGATCCCGCGCTGCGCCGCACCGCGCTCGACACCGAAGTCGAGCAGGCTCTTCCCGACGAAGTCCGAATCGACGACCCGACATTGCACTCGCACGACACCGTCGGCGCCGTCGCGCTCGACGCCGATGGCCGGCTCGCTGCAGGCACCTCCACCGGCGGCACACTCTCCAAGGCTCCCGGCCGCGTCGGCGACAGCTCGCTCATCGGCTGCGGGTGCTACGCCGACAACGACTCCGCCGCCGTCTCGCTCACTGGCTGGGGCGAGCCCATCATGAAGCTGGTCCTCGGCAAGTGGGCGGTCGACCGCGTGGCTGCAGGATCCACGCCGCAGCAGGCTGCGACCGACGCCATCGATTACCTCTTCAACCGGCTCGGCGGCCACGGCGGCATCATCCTTCTCGGGCCCGATGGCTCGCTCGGCCTGGCGCACAACACACCGCGCATGGCCTGGGGCATCGCAACGGCCGCTGGTCAGGAGCTCGGCATCACGCGAAACTCCTGAGGGCCGCATCTCATCGTTATGGAGGCTTCTATGTCGAAGGAATGCACGGTACGCAAACTCATTGTCTGGGGCAGTGTTCTTTCGGGCGTCGTTGCGGCGTACCTCATGTACAAGCGCGGCACGCCCATCATGACGATCGCGAAGAAAACCGTCACCAACCCTGTCGGCGCGCTCGTCGGAGAGCTGCGTGGAGCACAATAGCTGTAGCGTTTCTGCAGCGATTTGATGACCTCCGAGCTCTTCACTAACTCCGACGGCCCGGCCGAAACGGAATCACGTCGCCCGCTCACACCTGAGCAGGCCGACAAGCTGCCGCACATCCATCGCCTCCTGCTCAAACACTATGGCGAGCCGCCCGCACGCACGCCATGGGATCCGCTCACGCAGTTCATCTATTCGCTGCTCAGCTCGCGGACCAAGACCGCGCAATCATTGCAAGTGATGCGCGACCTCGAGCGCGCCTTCCCGGGCGCGGGCCCCGGCAACTGGGAGCCCGTGCGCGATGCTTCCGTGCCCGAGATCGAGCGCGCCATCGCCATCGTCACCTTCCCGGAGCAGAAAGCGCTGCGCCTCAAGACGGCGCTCGAACAGATCACCGCACGCACCGGTGCACTCTCACTGGATTTCCTGCACCGCTATCGCACGGATAAGATTCGCGCGTGGCTTGAACAGTTCGAGGGCGTCGGCCCGCAGGTCTCCGCCGCAATCGTCAACTTCTCCACGCTGCGCCGCCGCGCGCTTTCCGTCGACGCCAACCATCTCCGGGTCATCCAACGTCTGTGTGTCGTCCCGCGTGCCGATGCCGCCACCACCGAAGAACGCCTGATGCGCCTCGTCCCCGAGACCTGGGACGCCGCCATGCTCGATGAACATCATGCACTCGTGAAGCTGCACGCGCAGACGCTCTGCACCTTCGACAAACCGCGCTGCAACGGCTGCCCTCTGCTTTCTATCTGCCCCACCGGCCAGCGCAACCTGAGCGAGCTGCACCTCACCCCAGAGAGTTGATCGTCGCCGCGTCAGGTTCTGCTATGCTCATCGGTGCCCAACCTAACCTAATATGCGCGCATCGATTCTTTACCGTATCTCGTCGGTTTTGATCCTGCTGTTCGCCATTGGCCACACGCTCGGTTTTCGTAAGACCGATCCATCATGGGGCGTGGATCAGGCGCTCTCCGTCCTGAAGCGGACGATGTTCCACATCCAGGGCTTCGATCGGACCTACTACGGCTTCTACGCTGGCTCCGGCTACTTCGTCACGGTCTTCTTGCTGTTTACCGTCGTGGTTACGTGGGAGTTGGGTCGGTTGCCGGCGGCCACGCTCGCGCAGCTCCCCTGGCTCAGATGGGGACTGGCGCTCTGCTACGCCGGCTCTCTCCTCATCAGTTTGCGTTACTTCTTCATGGCGCCCGTAATCTTCTCAGCGCTGATCTTCTTGTGTCTTGCCGCCGCTGCCGCGGTGGATCGCAGGAACCAGTAGTAGTTGCGCCTGCAAGTCCGCAGCTCCATTTGCTTCAACAGCCAGCGGAGTCTCAATCAACTCCAGTTGACAGGTCTGTTCTGAAGCTTTGTCTAGCGGCCTCCGGGCCTGCTGCTCAGAGATCGATTCTGCTCCTGTTGCTCCGGTGCCGATTGCACGGCCTTCATGCTGACCTCTGTCGTGCCCATGCGTCCGTTCGCGAGGTCGCGCACAACGAACCGTACTCTCTTTGTCTTCGCCGGCAGGTGAAGCTCGAGAGCGACTGTCGTCTTCACCGGGGCCTTCGGGTCCGCAACCTTCGTCGTCAGGCGCCACTCCCCGGCCTTGGATGCCAGCGCATTCGCGGTGCCAACATCGGTCAGCGCGGCCGCCGAGACAGCAACGTCGGCTTCCCGGCCATTCGTTTCCTGAGTTGAGCGCCACTGCAGATCGTGGGAGTCCAACTTCAGCACGAACCGCGCGGTGAAGCCACCGTGCTCGTCCGTGCCCTGAATCCGCCCAACCTGGTCGACGGTCGCTGCGATCGCGCTGAACGGCATTGCCTCAAAGGTCGCGATGCTCAGGTCCGTCTGCAACTCGTGCTCCAGATCCTTTTGCCCGCCGTACTGCAGCCCGTAGTATCCGGACTTCGTCAGGACCGTCCACTCCGGATGGCCCTTTACCGTGACCCTTATCTTCCGAAACTGCCCGTCAAACCTGTGGTTCTCTGGTGCATAGCTGATCGTGTAGTAGGTGACTGAAGAATTGACCGCCTGCGACAGCTCGTCTTTGACATCGTTCCCGTGATCGACCACGCCGCCCGTTGCCTGCGTATAGCCGAGGAACCCGACACTGTTCGGGGTGTCCACCAACACCGATTGTCCTGGCACCGGATGCTCTTCCGGCTGTCCAGAGGTAATCCCAGGCGGAATAAGGTCGAGCGTGACCCGCGCGTCGATCAGGAGGTCGGTTATCTCGCGAAAGTACAATTCACCCGGTGTCAGGCGGCGAGCCCGACCGCCGAACACCGGTTCGACCGCGTGATTAGGGCCGCCATAGCCGAGCCACAGAACAATCTTTCGTCCCGGAACGCCGCGCTCCCGGAGCGCCAGCGACCACATGGCCTGCAGAGAGAGCTTCGTAAGAGTTGAGTCTCCATAAGTGTATTCATCCAGCGCGTCACGAAACGGTGAACCGAGTCCCGGGTCATGCCGCTTCACGCGGTCGATCAGAAGGTCTCGATCGCGACGTCGGCGGCGTAACGATCAGGTACCCGTGATGCGTGAGCGCGAGCACTTCCATCGGCTCATTCAGCGTCGCGGGCTGCTCCGCCAGGTAGTGCACCAGCCCCTCGCGCAGGTACTGATAGTCGTTTACCTGTTCCTCCTGCATTGTCTGCAGTCGATTCTGCGTGGTGATATGGAAAGTTCACCTCGTCCAGAACGACGATCATTGACGGCGCTTTGTCCATTGCTCCGCGTGCAGCCGCTGCGTTGTGCTCGGTCGCAGATTCGAAATAGCGAATCGCCTGCGGCTGACGATCCTCCTGCACCTCAAAGTCATCGCGCGTCAGAGGCGTCTCGATAATGTGACCATGTTTGTCTATGACCGTCGCGTCGAGCACGACGAGCTGCGTCGTCGTATGCAATGTCTCAGTCGGATCTGCACTTGGACTCTGACCCAATACGGTGGCCGAACCGACCAAACCGCATCCCCACAACACAATCCCGCTCAACACACGCATAGCACTCTGGACCCTGGTAAATTCCGTTTCCCATGCTCGTGCAGCAGGCGGCTGCCGTCAAGCTGAAAGTCGCGACATCGCTGGCGCTAACTTCAGGCACGCAAACCCTCAGACACAATCGCGCTTTCGTCGATGCGTTCCAGCAGCTCCGCCACGCTCGCGTACACTTCGACGCATCCCGCATCCATCAATTCCTGATGTGTCCATCCGCCGGTCTCGACACCGATCGTGCGCAACCCAGCCTTGCCCGCCGCCTCAGCGTCGTACGGCGTATCACCCACAACAATGCAATCCTTCGCCTTCAATCCAAGCTGTTTCAGCGCTGCTGAAAACACATCAGGATGCGGCTTGGCGCGGTCCACATCGTCAGCAGATGTCTCTTCATCAACAAGGTCTTCGACCCGCATGATGCGCTTGTAGTCCTCAAGATCTCTCTTCTTGCAAGAACTCGCAAGCGCGAACTTGATTCCACGCCGCTTCAGTTCTGCAGCGAACTCTCGCGCTTTGGGCAGAGCCTTCACCTTTGGAAGAAAGTCCTCGCGAAAGATCCATTCGCGATAACGCTTCAGCGGCTCTTCGACAGCGTCTCGCTTCCACCACGGCACGAACACCGGTATCAGCTCATCGCCACCCTTGCCGATCTGGCGCCGTACCTCTTCCCGCTCGAGCACAATGCCCATCTCCGCGAACGCACGCTGCCACGCCTCTGCGTGCAGCCAGTTGCTATCCACCAGCGTTCCGTCGATGTCGCAAAGCACTGCCTTGACCATTGCCTCTCCACAACCCCTGATGACCTAAGATGCAAAGAGGAGTTCCCCGCGCTCATCCCTCATGCAAACTATTGATCAGCTCAACGCCTCCTTCGCCATTCCAGACATTCTCTCCTTCGACGAACACGGCGGCCTCCTTCGCGCGCGGATCACGACGCCGGCTTGCAGCGGTGAGCTCTACCTGCAGGGCGCCCACATCACTGCCTGGCAACCAGCGAACGAGCAGCCCGTGCTCTTCTTGTCGGAGAAATCCGCATTCGCTCCGGGCCATGCCATCCGTGGCGGCATCCCCATCGTCTTTCCCTGGTTCGGCCCTCGCACGGCAACCCCCGAGAGCCCACGCAGCGACGGGCCACAGCACGGCTTCGCGCGCACGCAACCCTGGCAGCTTGACTTTGGCGCCTACGCAGCCGGCGAGCTTCATCTTTCTCTCTCGCTCGAGCCCACCGAGCTCAGCCGTTCGCTCGGCTTCGATAACTTCCTCGTCGCCTATCAGATCACCTTCGGCCGCGAACTCCGCCTCCGTTTCTCTGTCGCCAACGGCGGCACCCAGCCGCTTCGCATCGAAGAAGCGCTCCACACCTATCTGCACGTGGGTGACGTCGAACAGGCGCGCGTCCACGGCCTCTTCGAAGCCGAATACCTCGACAAGAACGACAACTTCGCGCGCAAGATCCAGACCGAGCCCATCCTCACGTTCGCCGGCCCAATCGACCGCCCGTATCTCAACACCACATCACCCATCGTCGTCGACGACCCTGCGCTGCACCGCCGCATCACCGTAACCAAAGCGAACTCCAATACGACGGTCGTGTGGAACCCGTGGGCGAATGCCGGTCTCGCTGACATGCCCGAAGACGGCTGGCGAGCCATGCTCTGCATCGAGTCCGCCAACGCCATGGAGAACGCCCTCACCCTTCAGCCGCGCGAAGCACATGTGATGGAGACCACAATCTCCGTCGAGGCACTGGCCTGATGCGGCTTATCCTCGCCTCCGCATCGCCGCGCCGCCGTGAACTCCTCACACAGGTCGGCTTCACGTTCGAGGTCATCCCGGCGCACATTGACGAAACGCGGCGCGCGTCCGAATATCCCGCGGCCTATGTTCAACGACTCGCCCTCGAAAAGGCGCAGGCGATTCACGCGTTGCATCCTGATGCCTTCGTCCTGGGCGCCGACACAACCGTCGAAATCGATGGCCGCGCGCTCGAGAAACCCACCGATCGCACAGACGCCGAACGCATGCTCAAGGCCTTATCCGGCCGCACGCATCACGTGCACACCGGACTCGCGCTGCTCTCACCGCCGCCGTCATCGGAGCCAGCGCAGCGCACGCACCTCGAAACAACATCCGTCACATTCAGCGCAATCGACGAATCCGAGCTGCAGCACTATCTCGACAGCGGCGAGCCCTACGACAAGGCCGGCGCTTACGGTATCCAGGGCTACGCCGCGCGCTGGATTCCGCGCATCGACGGCGATTACTTCAACGTCATGGGTCTTCCGCTCGCTGCAACCGTGCGCCTGCTCAAAGAACTGAACTACAGCTCCGACTGAAGCATTCCCGCGAGCAGCGCAGTCCGCTCCACCAAATGCCCCGCCACAACATACTCGCCCGGCGAGTGCGCTCCTCCGCCCACCGCACCCATGCCATCAAGTGTCGGCACACCAATCGCCGCTGTAAAGTTGCCGTCCGATCCTCCGCCCGTCGCGGCCTCTTGCAAATCCAATCCAATCTCCGCGGCCAACTTCTGTGCAGTCTGAAACAGCGCAACCGTTCCCGCACTCCGCTCCATCGGCGGCCGATTGATTCCGCCCTCGACTCGCAGCGTGCACGCTGCATCGCGCGTGCGCAGGCCGCGAAACATCTCTTCAACACGCGCCGCATCGTCCATCGTCACCACGCGCACATCCACCTCAGCCCTGCACTGCGCGGCGATCACATTCGACCGCGTCCCACCTGCGATCACGCCAACATTCACCGTGCGGCCCTTGCCCAGGTCCGTCCAGCCCGAGATCCTCCTCCGCCAGCCTCACCATCTCCAGCACCGCCGAGTGCCCACTCGCAAAATCCACACCCGCGTGCGCAGCAACACCATTGACAGTCAGTTCGAAGTGGCCCACGCCCTTGCGCGCCGTCTTGTACGCAAGCCCCTGCGCCCGGCTCCAGCACGAAGACCGCCGCCGACTCTCGCGCCAGACGCTCCGTGTGCGGCCGCGAGACCTCACTGCCGACCTCTTCATCCGGATTCAGCAGCAGCGTGATCGGCCTGTTCAGCGCATTCAGCTCTCGCAGCGCAGCGATCGCCTCCAGCGCCATCACCACACCAGCCTTCATGTCCACCACGCCCGGCCCCATCAGCCGAACGCCGTCTTCAGCCTCCATCTCACGCCACGGCATCGTCGCGAGCGTCCCCATCGGATACACCGTGTCCAGATGCCCGAGTATCAGCACCGGCTTGCGATTCCCACCCGCACCAAATCGCAGCTCGACGACATCGCCGAAAGTTCCGCCCGGATGCCGCAGCACCTCGGCATCCAGCTCCCGAGCCCAATCGACAACACGATCCGCGGCGCGGTTCACCGCCGCGCGATCATCACTCGGAGACTCGATCTCCACCAGCTCGCGCAGTCGCGCCCGCAACCGCGGTTCAGCCCCGCGCACCTGTTCTATCAATCTTTGTATCTGCACTCGGCAATTGTACGTTCGCGAGCGCGTCGTCTTGTCTGGCGCCTATCGACCCGGCGGCGCCGGCACCATCACAGCACCGGGATCCACCTTCGGAATCCCAAAGTGCCCGCTGATATGCACCAGATCCATCGGCCGCAACAAACCGGAGACATGAACGACGTTCATCTCCTTCCGTCCGCGGATCAGCACCGTTACATGGTCGATCTCGCCACCCTGCCAGTGAAACCAGATGTCCGCGATCGGCTTCGTGGGCGAGGCAGACTCACGCGGACCCACATTCGACTCGATCAGGTGTTTCCATCCGGCCGCGTGATACGCCTGCTCCAGCGAGCGCATCTCCTCGGGGATATAGAAGACCGGCTCGGGATACTGATAATGCTCGAAGCTCACGCCGTTGAAGCCGGCGACGCTTGCGCCGCCCAGCATCGCGTCCAGCATCTCCCGATCAAATGTGATCGTCGTCGCCGTCGCGCGCTGCGACGATAGACCACCAAGCGCGTCGGCCACACCCGGCGGATCGTAATACTCCTGTGCCTTGATCGAACCCGCTCCGGCAAGCAGAGCACAGCAGACAGCAGACAGCGCAACACGACACAGCTTCATCGCAATCCTCGCTGCTGGTTCAGACGCGATTTGCCGCAGAAAGTTCTGTACGCCGCCGACGTTTACTGTGGCGCACTGGGCGCAAAATACCCCTTCTTCGCCCGCACGTTATAAGCTCCCGTCACTGCCTGCAGATAGATTGTCCGGAAGCTGCCATCCTGCTTGAAGTCCGCCGGCACGTACACCAGTGAGTACTGGCTGCGCAGCGCCTCCTCAATGCTGTGGAAGCCCGTCGCCACCTGCTCCACCGAGTCCGGGAAGAACGCCTGGCCGCCGGTCGCATCGGCAATCGCCTTCAGCACATCGTCGCCCTTGTCCTTGCTTGGGCCATAGTTCGTGCTGATGGTGTAAACGATCGTCTCTGAACGCTGGCACATCTTGATCGCATCCGACTCATAGGCTCGGCTGTAGTCATCATCACCGTCGGAGACCAGCACAATCGCCTTGCGGACGGAGCTCGTCTGCTGCAGGGTCAGCATCTGGTCGCGGCATGTCTTGTAGAGCGAATCAAAGAGCGCCGTTCCGCCACCAGGACGCAGCTTGCGAATGCCGGTGTCCAACAGATCAACACGATTGGTAAAGTCCTGCGTCAGTTCGGTCTGGACGTCGAAGCCCTCAATAAAGGCACGATCCTGCGTGCGAAGCACCTGCAACAAAAAGTCTGTAGCGGCCTGCTGCTCAAACTGAAAGCGCTGACGGATCGACGTCGACGTGTCGAGCATGATGCCGACGCGCAGCGGCAGATTCGTCTGCTGCTTGAAGTTCACCACGCGCGACGGCGGCCGCCCATCATCCAGCAGACCGAAATCCTGCTGCTGCAGTCCTGTGACGAAATGCCCGCGGTGATCGGTGACCGTAAAAATCAGGTCAACCTCGCGCGAGAACAGTTGTATTGTCGGGGTCGTCGAGGCGGGCTCGTCTCGGGGCAGCAGTCCAGGCTGGCTCTGCGACCCGGTCTGAGGCTGAGCAGTTGTAGCCGGAGTAGAACTCTGAGAGGGCTGGTTTGTGGTCGCCGGGGGCAGCGCGGGCGGGGTCGCCTGCGCATGCAGACGGCCAAAAGGTGTAAGGAGAAGGCCGAGTCCCGTGATCGCCATAGCGCGACCCAGCGGGACGAGCCGGGCGGAGATCGTCACAGTCCACATCTTATCAATGAGACGCCCCATGGCGACTCCCCGGGAGCATCTGAAGGTGCCTCGAAACGGGCATTTTCGCCCGCGAGCGTAACCTGCCGCAATCGGCTCTAATGGAGTTGTGGACGGCAAACCCAACATTCCTGAACAGCTAACCGAACGCGGAGGCGCCGCACTCGAATGGGAACGCCTGCGCGAGCGGCTGGCCGCCTCCGCGCGCTCCGAGTCCGGCCGCACCCGGGTCCTTGCACTCGAACCCTCCGCCGACCCGGCATGGATCGGTCAGCAACAGCAACGCACTGCGGAGATGCGCCTGCTGGTTGCGCTCGGCGCAGCGTTCGACTTCCGCGGCCTGTTCGATCCTGCTCACCTTCTCGATCAAGCCCGTATCGAAGGCTCTGCACTCGACCCAACCGAGCTTCTATCGCTCCTCGCACACGCCGACCGCATCGACGCGTGGCGCCGCATCGCGATCGCTCCGCCCGACGATCTCAAGAACCGCTGGCCGGCAATCGACGAACTCTCCGCTCCACTCATCGAGCACGACCTCGGCAACCTGCTGCGCGCGCTCCGCGGCAAGATCGAGCCCGACGGTTCACTCGCCGACGACGCCAGCCCCGAACTCGCGCGCATCCGCCGCGCGCTCGCCCGCCAGCACCGCATCATCGAAGAGAGCCTCCGCAAGACGCTCGCCCAACTCAGCGAAGGCGGGGAGACACAAAGCGACCTCATCACCGTGCGCGGCGAGCGTTTCGTCATCCCCGTCAAGGCCGAGTTCAAGCGCAAAGTCCGCGGCATTCTCCACGGCTCCAGCTCCAGCGGCCAGACCGTCTACCTCGAACCCATGGAGACCGTCGAGCAGAACAACGAACTCGCGCGCCTGCTCGACGACGAACAGGCCGAGATTCATCGCATCCTCGTTGCGATGACCCGCGCTGTAGCGCAGCATGCCGTCCCACTCACGCTCGGCGCCGAGATCCTCTCCGAGCTCGACGCGCATCAGTCCATCGCCATCTTCGCGCAGGAGCTCGAATGCGTGCGGCCCATCTTCCTCAACGCACCCGACGCCCCCACCACGAATCCGGGTACTCCGCCACGAATCTGGGTGCCCCATCTTCGGCGACGCAGTCGCCTAAGGTGGGCCCAGCCGCGGATGCCGAGCCCGACACCGAACTCGAAATCGTCGCCGCACGCCATCCGCTGCTCGAGATCCGCCTGCGCGCTGAAGCCGGCCACATCGTCCCCATGACCGTCGCGCTCCCCGAGGGCCAGCGCCAGATGATCATCAGCGGCCCCAATACCGGCGGCAAATCCGTCGCGCTCAAAACCGTCGGCCTGCTCTCCGTCATGGCGCAGGCCGGCGTCCCGATTCCTGCCGAGTCCGCACGCCTGCCCATCTTCACAGGCATCTTCACCGACATCGGCGACGCGCAGTCCATCGAGCAGAACCTCTCCACCTTCTCCGCGCACATACGCAACCTCGACCGCATCGTTGGACGTGCCGACGAACACTCCCTCGTCCTCATCGACGAGCTCGGCTCCGCCACCGACCCGGACGAGGGCGCCGCACTCGCCGTCGCCGTCGCGCAGCATTTTCTCGATGCCCACGTCCTCAGCATCATCACCACGCACCTCACCGCGCTCAAGGTCTACGCCGCCCGTCACACCGGCGTGCTCAACGCCGCGGTCGGCTTCGACGAGACAACCCTCACGCCCACCTACGAACTCCGTCTCGGCATCCCGGGCGCATCCGCCGGCATCAACATCGCCTCGCGCCTCGGCCTCGACCCAGCGATCGTCACCAACGCGCGCTCGCAGCTCACAACCCAGCAGGCAGACATCAGCCGCTTCCTCGACGAACTCCACGCGCAGCTCACCGCCGCCACCGCCGAACGCGCGGAGCTCGCCGCCACGGAACGCAAGCTGAACAGCGAGCGTCAGCGCCTGCAGCAGGAGGGCCGCGCCGAGCAGCAAGCGCGCACCCGTGAGCTCGAACGCAAACTTGAATCACTTCTCCGCGACTTCGAGTCGCAGCTTCGCGATACCGTCAAATCCATCGACGACAAGAAGATCGCCCAGAAGATCGCGCGCGACTCCGCGCTCCGCGTCGCTCAGCTGCGCCGCGAGTTCTCCGAGCAATTCCAGACCACCGTCGCCGAACACAACACCCAGGCCGCGGGCCCAAACCAGCAGGCAGCCAAGGCCGCTCGCGCCAACGAACCCCACGTCGGCGACCTCGTCCGCCTGAAGCTCACTCAACCGCGAAGGCCGCGTCGTTCGCATCATCGACGCCAACTCGCTCGAAGTCAGCTTCGGCACCATCAAGACCCGCGTGCCTCGCGCCGACATTGCCGAAATCACACCCGTCCGCGAACCTCCGGCGGAAAGCCTCCGTCGTCGCGGAGGCATCACGCTCTCCACCAGCTCCGGCGACGACGACACTCTCAGCTCCGAGATCAACGTCATCGGCCGCACCGCCGACGAAGCCGAATCGGAGGTTGAGCGCTTCCTCGAGCGCGCCTTCCTCGCCGGCCTTCCGCGCATCCGCGTCGTGCACGGCGTCGGCATGGGCGTGCTGCGCCGCACCCTGCGCGACTTCCTGCGCAAACACCCGCACGTCGTCTCCGTCACCGAGCCACCCTACAACGAGGGCGGACAGGGCGCGACGATTGTCGAGCTGCGGCAGTAAAGGGAGTGCTACACTCGGCGCGCCTTTCAATTCAGCTCTGGAGCTCTCATGAAATTGCCGTCGCCTGCTCGTGTGCTCGCGCTCAGTTGTGTCCTGGTAGCCCCTGTGTTGATGAATGGCTGCAAGTCGTCGCCCGCCATCTCCGCGCAGGAGCGCACCGACATCGAGCAGCAGATCCGCCAGACCGACCAGGACTGGGCGAAAACCGCTGCCGCGCATAGCGTAGACGGCTGGGTCGCATACTATGCGAGCGACGCCGTCGTCCTTCCGCCGAATGCGAAGAGCATGGACGACCCCGCCAGCATCCGCGCGTTCGTCGGCACGCTTCTTACACTGCCGAATCTGCAGCTTTCCTGGCGCGACACCAAGGTCGTCGTGGCCGACGCCGGCGACATGGCCTACCTTTACGGCACGTACGCCCTCAACGCCAACGATTCGTCCGGCGCGCCCATCAACGACACCGGAAAGATCGCCGAGATCTGGCGCAAACAGACGGACGGCGCCTGGAAATGCGTTCTCGACACCTGGAGTTCGGACCTTCCCGCCCCTGCGCCGCCGAAGGCCTAAAGCGAATGTAGAGCCAATATCGCCGCGCCAACTTTGGGCCGTAGCGACAGGGCGCGACCATCGTCGAACTACGTCAGTAGGCTCGAACCTGTGCCACTTGCCGCGCTGCGCTCACGTCGTGACCGTGACGTCTGCATTCTCGATCAGCACAGTTCTCAGGAGACATGTTTCCGATAGCGGGAAACGGGCAATCTCCTTAACCGGCAGCGAAAACGGCGGCTCATCGACATAGACGCCCGATCCGAAATCTGATCGCACCTCCGGCCCATGGCTCATGTCATGGTTGACCGAAGTCGGCTGCACGGGAAGATCTTCAGTGACCAGCACCTTCGGAAACCGGGAGAGCCGGCCAAGAACCGTCGCAATCTCCTGGTTCGTGAGATGTTGCAGAACCTGTCGAACGAGGCATAAATCCGCCACCGGCAGCTCGTCCGTGATGATGTTCGCGCAGGCAAAGCTGACGCGAGGCCCCTGGAACTTCTGGCGATGATGCTGGATAAGCTCCGGAACCACATCCACGCCAATGTACTGCGCCTCTGTAGCATCCACGATTCGCCTCCCCACGGCGAAGTCGCCACAACCCAGATCAACGACGCTTCGGATCCCGTTCTCCCGGATAAACGCGGACACCGCGCCACAGTACAGGTCGGAGGCGGCTCCATGGGAGCCTGGCCCTGAATAGAACTGCTCTCCGTTGTTACCCCACACCTGATGCCGATAGATCTTTCGAAATGTTTCCGGGACCGACAACTTCTCGTACTGGCTGTGATCCATCGGGGAGGGCCGTAGTCGTCTTCGAACTCGCCCCAGCAATTTACGAATCATCTTGATCCTGTCTCCGACAACGAATTACGGAACTGTGGTTCGCCTAGTATCTCTCGATCTAATCATGCTTCCTTAAAACTCGAAATAGACCGTCCGTCTCGATGAGACCGGCCCATCTGACAAGCTCATCCGCCTGGAACTGGAGCGAAAAGGGCGGACGGGTGGCCGCGTAGCCGGTCGCAGCCGGGCCCCCCTTGCCGCCGTTCGCTGCACATATTCCCCGTTCGCTGCGAATTCGGCGACTTTTACACACCGAACCAATAGCCTTAATTCCGTGGAGGGCTCTTTGTGAGCCCTCGGATGTACTTCTCGGGCCACGACTTACAACGGTAGGCTGGACCGAATACGAGTTGAGCGGGCAACGCTCGCAGCGAACTCTTCAGGAGAGACGAAGGATATGGGAAAAGCGATTAAGCTTCCTCGAAAAAGGTGTGGTGCTCGGAGCACGCGCGAGCTGGACAGTATTCGACAAGCTGAATTCGATCAGCCCTAACAAGAGCTTCACCCCCAAGTGGTCCGATAAGCCGCTCCTCAAGAGCTATCAGAAGGAGAAGCCGCCCCTCGGCTGGCCCCGCACCACCGACTCCCTCTGCCCCAAGTGCGTCCCTGAGATCCGCCAGCAGATCATCGACGGCAAGCTGCCGCACGAGATCCTTCTCAACGAGAAGGTCGGCGAGATCAAGGCCCAGATCATCGAGCGCGACGGCCAGATCCTCATGGTCAAGGATTGCCCCATCCACGGCCACTTCGAGGACCTCATGTCCATCGACCCGCCGATGATGCGCCACCTCGAAGAGGTCTTTCCCGGCCGCGACATCCGCGCCCACAACGATGAGAAGCTCCACAACCACGGGACGTCGACCGTCACCCACGGCCGCGGCTCGGTCCTCACCATCGATCTCACCAACCGCTGCAACATGATGTGCGACCCCTGCTTCATGGACGCCAACCAGGTCGGCTTCGTTCACGAGCTCACCTGGGACGAGATCAAGACCATGCTCGACAACGCGGTGCAGATCAAGCCGCGCCGTCAGATGTCGGTCCAGTTCTCCGGCGGCGAGCCCACGCTTTCGCCCTACTTCCTCGACGCCGTCTCCTACGCCCGCAAGGTTGGTTACAACTCCGTGCAGGCCGCGACCAACGGCATCGAGTTCGCGAAGTCCAAGGAGTTCGCCAAGGCTGCCGCTGAGGCCGGTCTCCGCTACGCCTACCTGCAGTTCGACGGCATCGGCAACGCCGCCAACTCGCACCGCAAGGTCGGCAACGCGTTCGACGTGAAGCTCCAGGCCATCCACAACCTGCACGAGGCCGGCGTCGACATCGTCCCCGTGACGACCATCGTCAACGGCATCAACAACGAGCAGGTCGGCCGCATCATCCAGTTCGCGCTCGACAACCCCAAGAAGATCAACTTCCTCTCCTTCCAGCCGGTCTCCTTTACCGGCCGCGACGAGGCCGTCTCCGACGAGCGCCGCCACGCGCAGCGCTACACTCTCTCGCACCTCGCGCACGACATCCGCGATCAAACGGGTCTCGGCGAGTCCACGCGCGACTGGTTCCCCATCAGCTTCATGTCCACCTTCTCCGACTGGGCCGACCTCGTGCACGGACCCGAGCACGACTGGGGCCAGCTCTCCTGCGGTTGCCATCCGAACTGCGGCATCGGCATGGCGCTGATGATCGACAAGGAAACCAAGGAAGCCGTTCCGGTCACCGCGTTCCTCAACGCCGACCGCCTCGCCAAGGACATCGCCAAGGTGAACGACGCGTCGCGCGGCAAGGTGCTCACGGTCATCGGTGCGGCGCTCGCGCTCATCCGCAACTACGAGCCCAAGAACGCTCCCACGCACTTCAGTATCTTCTCGCTGCTTGAGAAGTTCGATAAGTGCTTCGGCGCCACCGGCCGCAACTACGGCAAGGTCACCGCCGACCGCACGATCGAGGACATCGAGAAGCGTCGCAAGGACCGCTGGAACTTCCTCTTCATCGCCGGCATGTGGTTCCAGGACCTCTTCAACTACGACTTCCGCCGCACCGAGCAGTGCATCATCCCGTACGCCACGCAGGAAGGCGAGATCAGCTTCTGCGCGTACAACACGGGCGTCGGCTGGCGCAACATCATCGAGAAGATGCACATGACCTCCACGCTCACCAAGTGGTACGACGAGCACGGCCGTCACGAGATCTTCGCCGGTGGCAAGAAGGTCGGCCTCGAGAAGCAGGACAAGTACGACCTGGTTCTCAACGAGGAGCACGTCAACTCCGCCGCCAACGACACGTTCGAGAAGTCCGGCATCGCCAAGAATGCGCGCGAAGAGAAGATCCGCGCACGCGACGCGAAGATCAAGCAGGACGCCGAGAACGCCGCGATGGCCAAGCTCTACCGCAAGGAGATCCTCAAGGAGCCCGAGATCGCCGGCTTCGTCTCCCTCGGCGAGATCAAGCCCGTCGCTCCCGCACCCGCGAAGGAAGAAGACCTCGTCGCCGGCGACTGACCGTCCAGGTAGACGCGCCTTCAGCGCAAACACAACAACAAAGGCCGCCCACCCGGGCGGCCTTTATCTTTCGACCTCAAAAGGGGCAGAATGGTCGCACATGAAGCGTGACGACATCATTAGCCACCATGACATGTGTGGCAGGGAATCCATGTCATTGCAGCGCGGTATGAACTTCCGCACCTCTGGTGGTCATGCAGTCGTTTTGTCCTCCCTACGTCCAGGTGCTCCATACGACGACCGTCTCGAAGAAAACGGAAGTGTATTGATCTATGAAGGGCACGACGAACCCCGTTCTAAGGATTACCCGAATCCCAAAGCTGTCGATCAACCTTTAGAGACAAAGTGGGGACGTCTAACGCAGAATGGCCTGTTTCACGAAGCGGCTCAAGAATTCAGACGGGGCAATCGTGAGCCCCTTCATGTTCGTGTCTACGAAAAGATCAAAGCTGGTATTTGGGTCTACAACGGCGTTTTCGCGCTCGAAGACAGTTGGATGGAAACGATCGAACGTCGAAGGGTTTTCAAGTTCAAACTCAAATTGCTGGAGGATTTGGAGGAAGATGTAGAACCCAGAGCTCCGAGGCTGGACGAGGAGCACGCCCGCCTTATTCCGGCATCGGTGAAGGTCGCTGTTTGGAAGAGAGATCTCGGTCAGTGCGTTTTGTGCGGCTCGAAAGAGAACTTGCATTACGACCATATTCTTCCTTACTCAAAGGGTGGCACATCAACAAGCGAGAAAAACATTCAACTGCTTTGCATGAAACATAACTTGCGGAAACACGCGGATATTGAATGAACCGAGGGCACAGAATTTCATCTTTTGACCCTGCAAATAGAACCAGCTACAGTTTCGCGCATGAGAATCGCCGCCCTTTTCGCATCAGCAGCTCTCGCATCCACTCCTCTGCTCGCGCAGCAGCGCCCCGCCATCACCGGCATCGCCTTCATGCGCGTCTACACCGACGACGTCCCCGCCGCCCAGCACTTCTATGGCCCGACCATGGGCTACGACGAGAAGCATAACGGCGACGAGATGGTGTTTCCCATCAACAAGCACCAATGGATTGAAGTGATGCCCTCGCAGCTGCGCGACGGCCAGTCCTATATGGCGTCCGTTGGTTTCACCGTCAGCGATGTTGCCGCGATGAAACGCTACCTCGAATCCAAGGGTTTGCACACAGAAACCCCCGACGCCGGCCTCGTCGAAGTCCATGACCCCGAAGGCAACCTCGTCATCTTCGTCGGCAAGGACTCGCCGCTCAAAGAAGCCGTCCTCGCTCGCGACACACCGCTTTCACCACGCGCGCCCAGCCACCACATCATCCACGTCGGCTTCATTGCGCACGACCGCGCGAAGGAAGACGCCTTCTGGAAGGACATCCTCGGCTTCCGCCCCTACTGGTACGGCACCATGCATCCGCCGAACGTCGACTGGATCAGCATGCAGGTGCCCGACGGCACCGACTGGATCGAGTACATGATGATGCCGAACCAGAAACCGGACAAGCACGACTTCGGCATGAGCGATCACTTCTCGCTCGGCGTCGAGCGCATGCAGACCGTCCTGCACGATCTCCAGGCCAACGGCTGCGAAGAGAAGCAGTGCATCGCCATCCAGGCTGGCAAAGACGGCAAAATTCAGCTCAACCTCTTCGACCCCGACCAGACCCGCGTCGAGTACATGGAGTTCAAGCCGGCCATGAAGCCCTGCTGCTCCGACTTCACCGGCCCGCATCCCAACCCGGCGGAGAACTAACGAGAGCGCTCGCTGCAGACAAAGCTGCCGCTGCGTTATCGTGCTCTGATGAGGTTCGTCGCTCTTTCCATCGCTCTTCTGGCAAGTGCCACTCTATCCGCGCAGCAACCCACACGCCCAGCGATCACCGGCATCGCCTTCATGCGCGTCTACACCACCAATCCCGCCGCAGCGCAGAAATTCTACGGGCAGACGCTTGGCTTCGAACGCCACGAAGCCGACGGCCTCTGGATCTATCCCGTCAACAAGCTGCAGTGGATCGAGGTCATCCCGCACGCCGGCCCTGAAGAGAATCACCGCCTGGCCGCGGTCGCCTTCACCACGCGCGACGCCGCTGGCCTCCAACGCTATCTCTCAGCGCATGGCGTCAAAGCCGAACAGCCACTCCACAACGGCCAGTTCAGCGTGCGCGATCCCGAAGGCAACCTCATCTTCTTCGTCCAAAGCTCTGCCGCACATTCCTCGCACAAATCCGACAAACCCGGCTCCGTTGCAAAGCTTGTATCCGATGCTCAGCCATCACCAAACGCGACAAGCCATCGCATCATCCACGTTGGTTTTATCGTCCATGACCCTGACAAGGAAGCCGCATTCTGGCGCGAGACTCCTCGGCTTCAAACCCTACTGGCACGGCGGCCGTCAGCCCGACGAGACCGACTGGATCAGTCAGCAGGTCCCCGATGGCACCGACTGGCTCGAGTTCATGTTGCGCGTCAAAGAACCCGTCGACCTGCATCAGTCCGGTACGTCCGACCATCTCTCGCTCGGCGAAGAGAAGATGAGCGACGCGATCGCAACTCTCGCGCGCAACGGGTGTGACAGCCCTAACTGCAGCAAGACCCAGTTCGGCCACGACGGCAAGGTGCAGCTCAATCTCTTTGACCCCGATCAGACCCGCGTCGAATTCATGGAGTTCAAACCCACCCGAACGCCGTGCTGTTCCGACTTCACGGGTCCGCATCCCACCGCGTCCGAGAGTCAGTAACGCCTAATTCATCGGCGTCGCATTCTGCGGGCTCAGCGTCAGCGAGTTTGTTCCCGGCTTCAACTGCACCGGATGATCCCACGTCAGCGCCTGGTTGTTGTAGCGCGCCGAGATCATCAGATAGTACGTTCCCGCCGGAACAGCCGGGAACGTCCCGCTGCCATTCGCATCCGCACGCACCGCAGACGCCGCGCTCGCTTTGATCGCATCCATGATCTTCTGGCAGTCCGGAGCGTGTGTTCCGCATGCCACGCCAAACACCTTGTACGCATTCGACCCCGCGGGAATCGCCACACCTGCCTTCGTCACGAGGTTCGGAATACTGTCGCGCAATAGAGTGTACGGATGCGATCCCAGTGGATTCGGCGCTCCAGGCTGCGTCGGAAACCCTGACGTAAGCGTGAGCGTTGCGTTGCCCAGCACATTCTTCGGAGTCGATAGCGTTCCAGGATCCGCGGTGTGTGTCGAGGACGCGACCGTCGTACCTGCCGTTCCTCCGCTCGACGGTATCGCCTTGCTCGGCGTCATCGCGGCAAGCTCGCAGCTCTGCTCCATCGGCGCAAACGTGAAGTCGTCGTTATCACTCTGCCCAGTGATGACGCGACCGTGAACCTGGTACGGTCCTGTCGCACCGGGGTCCAGCGAGCCGTCATTCCGCAGCGTAAGAGTCAGCGGATGATCCGGTGCATCGATCTTGACGACCGCGCCATTTGTACCCGCAGTAACGGTGTACGGATACGCGCGTGCAGCATCCGGGCCACATCCCAGCACAGCCGACTCCGGGAAGAACTGAACACTGAATCCGCTCGACGCCGCAAAGATTCCCTGCATCCGAATCCCTGGCGGCGTCGGTGGTCCCTTATCGCCACCAAACATCGTCTTCAACATGTCCGTCTGCATCGTCTGGATGCCGACGCTTGCGCCTTTGGTGGATAAGTTCAACGCGGGGCAGGTCGCGCGGCGCGGTGAGAAGGTGGCATAAGACGGAGTGGATGTGCCGGGAACGTAGGTGCTTGTGGTCGTTGTATGCGTAGCGTCGTAGGTTCCGCCGCCGGCGTAAGAGAGTTGGTCGCCGGAGTACGCGCCAGCCTGGTTCTGCATTGATGCGCTGCGTGCTCGTGGTCGTTTGGGTTTCGGTGTGGCCTGGCGTCGATCCGCCGCCGGCCATCCCGGTGGCCACCACTCCGTTGATCGTTACAGGACCAGGGCCGGTGATCGTGCCGTCGGCGTGCAGCGCAAGGACGAGCGGCTTCGGTGTGGTCGCGATGACGAGCGACGCGTGACCGTTGGCGAACTCAAGCTTGTAGCTCTCCTGGTTCGGCGACAGGAAGGAACAGTTGACCAGCACACCGCCGTCGACGAAATCCAGGCGCCAGTTGCCGGCGCCGACAAAGACACCGGCCATCGTTGGACCCGACTGCGGTTTGGCCTCCACGGGCGCGACGCCGAGCATTTGGGTGGCCTGTCCCAACATAGAGGTGAAACCACCAAGCAGCGCGTTGCCGGTACATGATGCCGGCAGCCGACCGGAGGTAATGCAGCGGTTCATCGCGCGCTCATCGGGGGACAACGGCTTCTGCGGATGACCACTATATGCCGCAGCATTCTGCTGCTCGATTGCCTGCAGTTGCTGATTGGCCTTCGCTACGTTGGCGTTATAAGTTGCCTGCTGCTTGTCCTGGAATGCCTTCGCTGCAGCAAGTTGCTGTGCGCTGGGTTGCTTGCATGTCGGCAGCAGCTTCTTGAGATCGCCGCGGGTCTCGTACGTGTACTTCATCAACCCGTTCGGCAATACCGTGTCGGGATGACCGACCATGCACTTCGACGTATCGGACGTATCGCGGATGTTGCAGTTCTCGACGAAGAGATGTTCGCCGCCGCACACGTACGTGACGCCGATCGGAATATCCTGACCGGCAGCAAAGATCGTGCTCGCGAGCACGAGCGCCGCAATTACGAACTTGAGAACAACGCTCGCCACGCGAGGCACATCCTCAGAACTTAAGTGCAGATGAGGTGACGGAGGACGAAAAGGCAGGCCCATGCTGAACCCCGATTCTGAGCTGACATCTCCGCCAGCTCTCACGACGCTAAGGACCTTGCTGCGGGGCCCGAATTCGGGGAGGGAGCCTTATCGTAGACCCTATGCACGCATAGAGCAACGCTGTGTGTCCTTACAGGTACCTGCAGGAGTCTAATGAGCAGTGAGGGAATGACGTGGGTCGGCTGCTAATTGCGTTTGGCGTCGCACTGGTGATCGTGGGAGTTGTCGTGCTCGGCCTGGAGCGCGCGGGACTCGGGCTCGGAAGATTGCCGGGCGACCTTGCTTATCGCGGACGCAACGTGCAGGTGTGGTTCCCTCTCGGTACCTGCATCGTGCTCAGCGTGCTGCTCTCAGCAGTGCTCTACCTGCTGTCGAAGTTGCATCGATAACTACTTGACGCCAGCTACTTGACGCCCTTGCTCGGATCCCAGGAGCCCTGCAGCTTGCGCACATAAACGATTTCGCCGGTGTGGTACGCGTTGTGGGTGCCGACATGGGCGATCATGTTCGCACCTTTCGCGAGGTCGGCGTCAGAGGCGGACTCCACCCACTGCTCCATGCCGGTCATGTCTTTGTCGAAGCGGGCGACGAGCGCGGTCCACTCCTCGGCGGTGATTTTGTTCACGTCGTAACCGACGAAGGTGTCTTCGTTGTTGCCGGAGTAGGCGGCCGGCTTCTCGCCGTGTAGCTGGGCAAGGGCGTTCTCGTTCCAGTAGACCAGGTGGGCGACGAGCTGGGCGACGGAGTGCATCTGGCCGGGGCCACCGGCCTTGGGGGTCCAGCGGACCTGGTCGGGGGTGAGGTTGGCGACGGCGGTGTCGAGGGGGACGAACCACTCGGCCTTGTCGTGGGTGGAGTGGAGCTGCTTGAGCAGGACCTCGCGCAGGTTCATCGGCTGGGGCTTCTGCGGCGTCTGGGCGAAGGCGAGAGGAGTCGCGATGAGGAGTGCGGCGAAGACAAGTTTGCGCATGCGAGGGATTGTAGCGCGTGCGATTAGCGAAATTGGCTGGGACCCCCTCCCCTGGGGTATTTGCGCAAAGTCTTCAAGACATTGAAGTTAGGGTTGGACTTTTTTGCAAAGTATCTGGAATCAGTGAGTTGCAGTCAAAGTATTCCATTCAGGGGAGTTAACGGCCCGGGGGTCACTTTTGTGACGAGTCGCAGGGTGGCTGTGACTAGAGCTTGGGGAGAATCTCGGTCGCGACGCCCTTTTCGGCGGCTTCATTGTCCTGGCGGCTGGCGTTGGGGATATTGATCTGGAGGAGCAGGAGATGGTGCTTGCCGAGGGCGTAGAGGTAGGCCGTGGACCCGGCGGGTGAGGTGACGAAGAAGGCGTCCTCGCCGACTCCGGTGACGGAGGTGAGGCGGCCGGTGTTGCCCATCTGGGCGCGGGTGACGTTGAAGGTGTCGCGGGGCTTGAGGCTGACATAGACGCGGTCCTCGCCCTTGGCGTCCTTCCAGGTGCAGTCGGGGGAGTCTTTGGTGCCGCCGGGCTGGCCGGGCGTCACGGGCACGTTGACGACGGCTTTGATCTGGTCGGCGGTGAGCAGGCTGCAGGGGGCTTGAGCGTGCGCGGTGGCGGTGAAGAGGGCTGCAGCGGCAATCGAGAGAATCGTGCGGATCATGTTGGGCTCCGCGAGGTTAGATGCATGGCGGAACCCCACTCATGCCGCCGCGTCATGAATGGGCCACCCGGGGAGCGGCACGACGTTGCTCCCCAGAAGTTGTGTTGTGTCAGTGGACTGGCTGACGTAATCTTCCGGCGATTTCGTAGATGCGAGGTGCACATGAAAGCTTCACCAAGCCTTCTTGCGGTGCTCCTTCTGTTGAGTTCCACATCGCTCGCGCAGACGGCTTCCTCTCAGCAGACGGCTCCAACTCAGGACACGGCCCCGACTCAGCAGACGGCTCCGGCTGAGCCAACGGCTCCGGCTCAGCAGGCAGTTCCAACTCAGCCGGCGGCGGCCGGAGGTGAGTCTTCCAAGCCGGAAGCTGAGGGTCAAGCGTCGACACCGTCGACATCCCCGACCGCGTCCCCACCTTCCACTGAAGCGGACGGGGCGAGTAAGGACGGGGCGAGTGTGGCTGCTGTTCTCGCCGCTCCACCCGCGCCTGTATTTGCGCCCGGGGCAAGGCTCTTCATTGCGCCGATGAATGGATTTGAGCAGTTTCTGTCTGACGCGATACTCAAGAAGAAGGCGCCCGTTGTTGTCGTGAAGGAACGCGAGAAAGCCGATTTCGTAGTGTCTGGCGGGGCGCGTGTGAAGAAGCGGGGGTTTTTCACAGGGATGGTCCTAAGCGATCACGGCGGTGGAGACATTTCGATCAACGACGCTCGGACGGGCAAGCCGGTGTTCGCCTGTAAGTTCAACCGAGTGGATCAGGGACTGGCTGAGGGTTACATCTATGAAGGCTGGGCCAATAACTGCGCGAAACATCTGAAGAAGACGCTGGAGAAGAAGTAAAGCGGGTGTCCCCCCTCCCCGGGGAAATGTGTGCAAAGTCTTGAGCCGATTGATGTTAGTGGTGGACCTTGTGTGCTGATCCTCGGTAAAGTATCTGGAATCAGTGCCTTACATGCAAAGTCTTGGATTCAGGGGAGTTAACAGGTGGGGGTCACTTTTTGTGGCGGGCCCTTACGTTATGGCATCGTGCCAGGTGCAGTGGGAGTGTCCGGGGTCACGGCATCTTGCGGGCCAGCAGCGTAGATGTTTTTGTAGATGGCTCGACGGAGTTCCAGCATGGAAAGCACGATGAAGAAGACGGGCTGGGCGCGCTGGGGAGGATTGGCGGGTGGATGGCTGCTGGTCGTCCTTGGGCTGGTGGGATTTGTGCTGCCGGTGATCCCCGGGATTCCGCTGCTGCTGGCAGGGCTGGGGCTGCTCGCGTGCGAATACGTGTGGGCGAAGCGATTGCTGGAGCGGGTGCGGGGGTGGTGGCAGCAGGTTCGGTGGAAGAAAGGTTGAGTTCACCGGACGAGCCTGGTAAGAAAACGGTCCGCTTTGTCGGATTGAGTATTGCCTGAATCAAGAAAAGCAATTCAGCCCATTCGACTTCGCTCAGGGCTTCGTCCTGCGGACTTCACTCCGGCCTTCGGCAGAGCGGTGTCCCACTCATCGCGTTCCGCGATGAATGGGCCACCCGGCGGAGGACCACATTTCGATCAGGGACGCTCGTACGGGCAAGCCGGTGTTCGCCTGTAAGTTCAACCGAGTGGATCAGGGACTGGCTGAGGGTTACATCTATGAAGGCTGGGCCAATAACTGCGCGAAACATCTGAAGAAGAAGCTGGAGAAGAAGTAAAGCGGAGGACGGGTTTATTGCCTCGCTGAAAGGAAGGCAATTCAGTCGCTTCGACTCCGCTCAGGGCTGCGCTTCGCTTCACTCCCGCCTTCGGCATAGCAGTGCGCTATCCGCCTTATGTTTTCGTACCAGGTATATCAATCGTGACTTCGATGTTGAGTGTGGCTCCTCTCCGCTTGAAATCTACGTGCAAGCTTCTCTCCGGATGGCGTCGACAGTTTGCTGAAAGTCGAGAGGCAACTGTACCGCTTCGTTCTCATTGGCCCTTGCCGTTGGATCATCGGCGTCAAGGGAAACTTGACCTTCGGTAATTCGGAAGCCCCAAAGGTCACGCGCCTTATAAGCACGCGCGCCGCGCGGCACCGACAGACCGCTCAGATAGGAGTGCATGCTTTGCCGGGAAACTGATAGCAGCTTGGCGGCCGCCTTCACGCTCAGCCGTTCCCGTTCTAGCACCCGCTGGAATTCTGTGGAAATCAGTTCATTTATTCGATACATGTCATGTTTTTCTTGACACAATTGTGTCAAATTAGGAAAAGTGACAAGACAAACCTGTCACAAGGGTGCATCATAATAACAGAAGCAGGAAGGAGGAAGGCGAAATGAAGGCGAATACACGGTATTTAACTTTGGCCCTTGATGTCCGAAAGGTCACTGACTCGCTCATCCTCTTAGTGGAGAAAGGTCAGCAGACCGAAGTGCTTCGGGACGCGTTGCCGCAGATGCTTATCTCTCTAAAGGCTGCTGGAGAGCGGTCGTCGGTTCAACGTCTGCGGGACAGTGGAGTTTTTGGGCGGTACGAGAACATCGTTACGATGAACGAGGTCGTCAAGCCTGAGGATCGTGAGCAAATTGTTCATAGACTGCAGCGGGTTCTCAGTTCGGCATCGGAGCAAGAACGCCGCGACAGCGCCGTTGAAGCGATACCTGTTCTTCGACGCTCTTGAGCGTCGCGCACTTTACCGTTTCAACCATCCGCAAGTAGAGCGTCGCGCAGTCAACGTACGGTGACGGTTACTCTCGATCATGTCCGGCAGGAAGCCGCGGACTTGCATCGTTTGATCGAACCGATCATTCGTTCCTGCTCTGACATGCGCAAGGACTATCCTGTTTTCTCGTCTCCGTCTCGGAGGTTCTTCCGCTACATAGCGAAATTGGGGCTGCAGACCCAAGAGTTCTTGGAAGATTTCCCTCGTGACTACGCGGCCACTACCGTCCCGACAATTCAGCTCTCGAAGCGGCAAAAACTGAAAACTCTTCATGAGGCTTGGTATAGCCTCCATGAGTACATCCAGCCGGCTCTCGATGCAGATTCGCTGAATCTGCCAACTCCGCTCATCGCAGCCCTGGAGGACATGCTTTATGCGATCAAGCCTTGGCGAAGATTCTCGTTTGTACTGTTCCATACGAACGAAGCGAATTACTTAGAAGTCCCTCCTGAGCTAGCGAAGTATGTCGCGAACAATGTTGCTCTGGAGGTCAAGGGCAAGGAGTTTCCCGACTTCCTCGGGTTGGTGGGTGTTCCTTACTCCCAAACTGGTGGGTTCTCCTCAACTGTCTGTTACCTCATGAGTTCGGTCATTTTATTTACCAAGAGGTGTCATCTGAAGCCGTGGCTCCGCAGATCGATGCATTCTTAGATCTTGGACAAGGAGTTAGGTCCCTTAGACCAACAAGTTCTAGCCTCTCGCAGGGATACTTTGGACCGGTGGCTAGAAGAGACGTTCTGTGATTTAGTCGCGATTTGCCTCATAGGGCCGGCTTTCACGTTTGCTTTTTGTGAATACAGTAGTGCTTCAGTATTGCTTGGGCAAACTGAGGGACAGGTGCAGGAATTCTATGAGTTGAATTTCCTCCTACCCTGCAGAAGCCGCTCGATTTCATATGCACCTTGAAGCCTTAAAAAAACAGGGGTGGTGGGATCAAATAAAGAATCTAGGATCCGCTCCGATTGAAGTGCTCAAGCTACACGAACAATGGAGCGATGCGTTTTACATTACTGCTCAGATCGAAGAGGGTGATGACATTCCAGATCCGCGATTTCTTGAGGGATATAAGTCGCTGGCTTCTTGGCTAGTCGATTACGTGGTTAATATGGTTAGCAATTCCAAGACGGCTGCTGGTGAGTTTCAAATGCAAGCTGGAGCGATCTATGAGTATCTAAAGCGGGCCATAGTCCCTTCCACTGTTGTGCTTGACGGACAAAGGATACATCCGACACCGCAAGTCTTGATTGATGCCGGTTATTGCTTTCTCTTGGAACACATGGCAACGTTGCTTGAAAATGTAGAGGGCAGAGATTCAGAATCTGTGCGCGATTTGAGTCAATTGGCACAAAGGCTAGAGTTGTGGATGTTGAAGGCGCTCGAAGACAATCGTCTTTTAACCCGGCAGGTAAACAATGTCCGTAATCCATCGCGACGAGATCAAGCGTCGACTTGGGCTTAAAGATTTAACGAGCCAGAATCACTGGTCGTCACGCCGCTATTACAAGAAGAGGGCCTATTCGGCGACGGCTCGATTTGGATTCAATCGATTTGAAGGTTGGGATCGTACTTTCTACTACCTCAGGTTCCACCTGAGCCGTATAACTACCCCTCTGCCGATTCGAGCCGCCTTTCGCACATCAGGGTTCACGTTCCCCTTGGAAACTTCCTCGTTGTTCCGGCTCATGAGACTGTTCTCGGCGCCACGTTGGAGTTCATAAAGCTTCCGTGCGATCTTTCGGGAGAAATACTTACTAAGTCTTCTGTGGCGCGAACGTTCATGGTTATTGAGACAGCTCCCTGGATCGATCCGTCGTATAGGGGCTGGCCTCACATTGGAAATCGCCAATGTCTCGAATACACCGCTGATTTTGTATCCAGGCAGACTAATAGGACAGTTGATCCTTATGAAGCTCGATGGAGCTTCGAAAAAGGAATCGAAGCTGAGCGGTTCCTACCTTGCTCCTGTCTTTCCTGAAGCTCCCAGCTTCAAGAATCCAGAAGAGGATTTGGCCCGATTGGGCGTCTATGATGTAAGTCTTCCAGGGATCGAAGAAGAGATATAATACCGCGACCTAAGGCAAGGCGTGGTTCTAAGTAGTCCAAATGCGAAAAGGGTGCAACGACGGTCGCGCCCTTCAAAGCATTAC
>CAVZMD010000025.1:0-95650 GCA_963776265.1 uncultured Acidobacteriaceae bacterium
AATGGCATCTCAATACATGTCCATCTTGTTCGCGGTGGCCATTCCATCATGGCAAGCATCGCTAGTCAAGGCTTCAATCCTCATGATTTCAGTCCTTCGCCGCCTCCCCAAGCTTAACATCTAGTCTCCTTCTTCAACTTGCGCTCTTTCGACCGCATCGCACTAACACAACAAATTCTCGACCAAGAAAAAAGTCCGGCATCGACGCCATAAAAGCCGACATCGCCCTCGACCTTTCCCTCAGCGGCATCGACCGCGTCAAGGGCGAACAAGTCACCATCTCGACCCTCCCCAACGGCGACTCTCTCGAACCGCAGCCATGACTTCGAGCACTTCCAAGAATCACAAGCAGGACAAACTGGGTGACTTGTTTTCGTGGAGCGACAAGACGAATGAGCAGGGGAAGCAGTCCAGGTGAATCAGGTGTTGTCAATGAGGGTGCGATGACGCCATCTCAAGTTTCGCCAGCAGTGGCGGAACATGGGGATGATGACGGGGAAAAAGAACGTTCATGATCAGACTTGGGGTGGTCTCAATGATGAGGTCAAGAATTTTGTCACTGAGGAGTTATATTCATAGTGCCACCACCCTCCAACACCACTGACTATAGCTCATGATTATTGACGGTGCGGACCCGTTCGTCTGTGGAATTAATGGTAGATCGTTACGTGATTGTCGGCTCCAATCCGCGGTTGCGGAGCTCGCGGAATTCCGTTTCCAGTTACGGCAGTTCCTGAACTTCAGTGAGATTTCATCGGGAGCGGCACGGCATTCAGGCCAGCAAGACCAGCTTCTGCAGGGTCATTGCGGCAGCGCCCGCGGGTCAACCGGCATCAGTCAGCTACCTTGCGGACCGCATGGTGCTTCGCCACAACAGCACTGTAGAGCTTGTGGATCGCGCGGAGCGTGCGGCTCGTACGCCGTCACAACGACCGAGACGTATTGCTGTTCGATCATCAAGCTCACTCCGACCGGCGAGCAAGTGCTGCGGACGCTGAACATGTTCAGGAGCTGGAGCGCCTCGCCGAACGCATTGTGCATTCACTGCGTGCTGTTAGCCACGCCGACCAGATGCCGCTACAAACCGAGGGCGCCGGCACTGCCTGAGCCATCCCTCGCTGACACCGAATAGTCTGCGCCATCTCGGCGTGGAGGAACCCACGCCCCGGCCTGTAGGGTCGGACCGACTTGCCGTTGATCACAAATTGGGATGGCGCGCTTTCCGGTGTTCCGGATGACCTCGTCTGCCGCGCCGGCGGCGCGCGCGCTCAATGTCGATCTCCTGGAAGGGAATTGAGTGCTTGGTCAGAAAACGCTTGGCCTCGCGGCAGTCGCGGCACCAATTGGCTGTGTAGAGAAGAAGGCCCATAACTCTCATTTTCTCCGATTCATCGAAGGCAGGCATAACCACTATTGCTCGTGGTAATTGCGGGATCAAAGTGCCGTCGATAAAATATGTCGATCCAGTTACATAGGTCGCCTCGTCTGAGGCGAGCCAGGCTACCAGTCCCGCCACCTCTTCCGAGGTTCCCATTCTTCCCAGCGGGATGTTTCTCAGCAACATCCAGTTTGCTCTTGTCGTTCAGAAGCGACTCGTTGATGGGCGTGTACCTGATCGCGCCCGGCGCCACGTTGTTGACGGTGATGCCCAACGGTCCAAAGTCGACGGCGAGCATCGGCGCATCAGCATCCGCAGGCCACCCTTGGCTGCGCAGTAAGCTCGGGAAGTGCGGGGAACACCATATCCTCATGCACCGAGGAGATGTTGATTCTCATGCGGCCCGGCTTTTTCGGCGTTGCTAGCTTGTGACTAACGCCTGCGTGAGGAAGAAGGTGCCCTTCAGGTTCGTGTCCATGACCGCGTCATAGTCGGCTTCGGTCACGTCCCAGAATCCTCCGCGCCCTTCTCGATGCCGGCGTTGTTCACCAGGATGTCGCAGCCGCCTAGTTCGCCGACCACGCTGTCGATCAGGTTGTTCGTGTCGCAATCTTGGTCACGTCCCCTTGCACCATCTTGGAGCGGGCCTGCGGATTCTTCGCCAGGATCTGCGTCTGTTTTTCGGCGCCTTCGCCATGGCCGCGGTAGTCGATAACCACCGCGTACTTCTCGCTCGCCAGGCGCACTGCGATTGCCTGGCCGATGCCGGAGTGGACCATCCGTCACCACGGCCACTTTACCCTCGAAGCGCTGGGGCATGAGCTTGCCTTCCTGGAGGTCCGCCCGGCGTGGGATCGGCTGCTTGATCTCGTCTCGTTGACGCGCCCCGGCTCTTTGTGCGTGATGAGCCCGACGACTTCGATTTGCCCTTGGAATCCTTCCTTCTCTCGCAGAATATCCTTGGCCTTCTCGAGTGTATGCTCGCGCTCCGCCGAGAGGTTTTTCCCGCCGCGATTTTCATAGAAGCTCAGCATTCGCATTGCCTGCCCGCTTCCGGCGAGACAACTTCTTGTCAGTGCCCTTGGCTGATCTGCTTCGCGGATTTTTTGAACAGACCGAGGTCCGGGCTTCGTCGAATCCGTCTTCACCTTCGCCGACCACCGCCGCGACGGTGGCGTCGTCGAACGCTTGCCCGACTTGGTGGAATAGGTTTTCTTTCCTGAGGACGAAGATGATCGTTTGGTAGAAGACTTCGCGCTGTGCGCGTGCTTCGGTTTGCCATGTGCTGCCCTCCATCACAAAAAGTGACGAGGCTCAGGTACGGTGCCTGCGTTGGCTCGGCGCAATCGGTCAGCATAGCTCCGCACTCCTCCGCCAGCACGCCTTCGAGACCCTCAACGCGGTGGTTCAGCGCAGGGTGGTTCATCACGCTGAGCGCGCCGGCCTTCGGATCGCGCGCTGCAGCCAGCAGTCGCCCGATCCGCGCATGAAGAAGGCGCCTGCGCACATCGCGCACGGCTCAAGCGTGCAGACGAGTGTGCATCCCGTCAGCCTGTAGTTGCCGAGTGCACCAGCCTCGCGCATCGCCACAATCTCACAATGAGCTGTCGGGTCGCTGTCGGCGATCACGCGATTCCATCCGCGTCCGAGGACCGTTACGCCGTCCGGAGCCTCACCACTACGGGAACCTCGCCCGCAGCCTCGGCCGCACGGCCTGCTCGATTGCAAACTGCATCAGCGCAGCGTCGGACAGCGGGGTCTGTAGCGGGAGGAAGAGAACTCATTGCTTGTTGAATCTAGCTTACGACTGCGGCTGGAGGTGCTCGTTATCGGGGCGCGACCACAACTGATTGAAGTCCAGCTCGAACCGCCGTACGCTCGCCGCATCGTGTGTAAGGACCAGGTCGTTGTCCTGATGCTTCACCGCGCTCGCCGAAAAGTTTGCGCTTCCGGCACCGAACCGCCGGCTCGGAAGCGCAAACTTCTCGGCGAGCGCGCTGAAACATCAGGACAACGACCTGGTCCTGACACACGATGCGGCGAGCGTGCGGCGGTTCGAGCTGGACTTCAATCAGTTGTGGTCGCGGCCCGATAACGAGCACCTCCAGCCGCAGTCGTAAGCTAGATTCAACAAACAATGAGTTCTCTTCCCTCGCCGCTAGCGGCAACCCCGCTGCCCGACGCTGCGCTGATGCAGCTTGCAATCGAGCAGGCCCGTGCGGCCGAGGCTGCGGGCGAGGTTCCCGTGGGCGCGGTCGTCGTGGCGCCGGACGGCGTAACGGTCCTCGGACGCGGATGGAATCGCGTGATCGCCGACAGCGACCCGACAGCCCACTGCGAGATCGTGGCGATGCGCGAGGCCGGGCGCGCGCTCGGCAACTACAGGCTGACGGGATGCACACTCGTCTGCACGCTGGAGCCGTGCGCGATGTGCGCGGGCGCCATTCTTCATGCGCGGATCGGGCGGCTGCTGTATGCGGCGCGCGATCCGAAGGCCGGCGCGTGCGGCAGCGTGCTGAGCGTGATGAACCATCCTGCGCTGAACCACCGCGTTGAGGTCGTCGAAGGCGTGCTGGCGGAGGAGTGCGGGGCTATGCTGACCGATTTCTTTCGACGCCGCCGAGCCAACGCAGGCACCGTCTGACCTGCATCACACTTTGTGATGGAGGGCAGCACATGGCAAACCGAAGCACACGCACGTCGCACGCGAAGTCTTCTACAAAGCGATCCTCTTCAGTCCTCAGGAAAGAAGACCTATTCCACCAAGTCGGGCAAGCGTTCGACGACACCACCGTCGCGGCGGTGGTCGGCGAAGGTGAAGACGGATTCGACGAAGCCCGCGACCGGGTCTGTTCAAGAAATCCGCGAAGCAGATCGCCGAGGGGCTGGACAAGAAGTCCGTCTCGCCGGAAGGAACCGGACAGGCGATGCGAATGCTAAGCTTCTACGAGAATCGCGGCGGAAAAAATCTCTCGGCGGAGCGCAAGCATACACTCGAGAAGGCCAAGGATATTCTGCGAGAGAAGGAAGAGAAGGCATCTTCCAAGGGCAAATCGAAGTCGTCGGGCTCATCACGCACAAAGAGCCGGGGCACGTCGACGACGAGATCGAGCAGCCGATCCCACACGAGGCGGACCTCCAGGAAGGCAAGCTAGATGCCCCAGCGCTTCGAGGGTAAAGTGGCCGTGGTGACGGGATCGTCCTCCGGCATCGGCCAGGCGATCGCAGTGCGCCTGGCGAGCGAGGGCGCGGCGGTGGTCATCGACTACCGCGGCCACGGCGAAGGCGCCAAGCAGACGCAAGAGCCAGATCCTGGCGAAGAATCCGCAGGCGCGCTCCATCATGGTGCAGGCGGACGTGACGAAGATCGCGGACACGAACAACCTGATCGAGCAGGCGTGGTCGCAGCTCGGCGGCTGCGACATCCTGGTGAACAACGCCGGCATCGAGAAGGGCGCGGAGTTCTGGGACGTGACCGAAGCCGACTATGACGCGGTGATGGACACGAACCTGAAGGGCGCCTTCTTCCTCACGCAGGCGTTCGTGCGCAAGCTGCGCGACGCGAAAAAGCCGGGCCGCGTGATCAACATCTCCTCGGTGCATGAGGACATGGTGTTCCCGCACTTCCCAAGCTACTGCGCAGCCAAGGGCGGCCTGCGGATGCTGATGCGCGATCTCGCCGTGGAGCTTGGACCGTTGGGCATCACCGTCAACAACGTGGCGCCGGGCGCGATCATCACGCCCATCAACGAGTCGCTGCTGAACGACAAGAGCAAACTGGATCCGCTGCTGAGAAACATCCCGCTCGGAAGAATGGGAACCTCGGAAGAGGTGGCGGGACTGGTAGCCTGGCTCGCCTCAGACGAGGCGACCTATGTAACTGGATCGACATACTTTATCGACGGCGGCCTGATCCGCAATTACCACGAGCAATAGTGGTTATGCCTGCCTTCGATGAATCGGAGAGAATAGAGGTATGGGCCTTCTTCTCTACACAGCCAATTGGTGCCGCGACTGCCGCGAGGCCAAGCGTTTTCTAACCAAGCACTCAATTCCCTTCCAGGAGATCGACATTGAGCGCACGCCGGGCGCGGCAGACGAGGTCATCCGGAACACCGGAAAGCGCGCCATCCCCCAATTTGTGATCGACGGCAAGTGGGTCCAACCCTACAGGCCGGGGCGTGGGTTCCTCCACGCCGAGATGGCGCAACTATTCGGTGTCAGCGAGGGATAGCTCAGGCAGTGCCGGCGCCCTCGGTTTGTAGCGGCATCTGGTCGGCGTGGCTAACAGCACGCAGTGAATGCACGATGCGTTCGGCGAGGCGCTCCAGCTCCTGAACATGTTCAGCGACCAGTGTCCGCAGCACTTGCTCGCCGGTCGGAGTGAGCTTGATGATCGAACGGCGGAGGTCGCGTTCGTCGGTGTGACGGCGTACGAGGCCGGCGCGTTCCGCGCGATCCACAAGCTCTACAGTGCTGTTGTGGCGAAGCACCATGCGGTCCGCAAGGTAGCTGACTGATGCCGGTTGACCCGCGGGCGCTGCCGCGATGACCTGCAGAAGCTGGTACTGCTGGGCCTGAATGCCGTGCCGCTCCGATGAAATCTCACTGAAGCTCAGGAACTGCCGTAACTGGAAACGGAATTCCGCGAGCTCCCGCAACCGCGGAATCTCGGCCGCGCCGTTTCCGTTCGCGTGCCCGTTTTCTTCCATGAGAGTGTTCTCCATTCTATCGCGCAACAATTTGCGATTCACTTCTCCAAGTGCAGGTACGGCTACACTGGATAGGACGTTCCGACTTTGAAGGGCTCTCGTGGCTGCGATGCTCGCCGCGGAGCTCAGAGTTGCTGTTGCCATTACCTTAGCTTCCATATCATCCCCCTCATCCATTGGAGATCCAATGATTGCCCGTTACACCCGTCCGCAGATGGCCTCGGTCTGGTCCGAACGCAACCGCTATGAAAACTGGCTGCGCGTGGAACTTGCGGCGACCGAAACGCTCGCACGTGCGGGGATTGTCCCCGCTGAAGCTGCGGCCGCGCTGCGTGCACGTGCCGGGTTTACCGTGGAACGTATCCATGAGCTTGAAACAGAACTGCGTCACGATGTACTGGCATTTACGACAGCGGTAGCCGAAAAAGTGGGACCCGAGGCGAGATGGCTGCATTACGGTCTAACCTCCACCGACGTAGTAGATACGGCGCAGGCCCTGGCTCTGAGTGAAGCTTCTGGCTTGATTCGTGCTCAGATTGTCCGGCTTCGCGACATTTTGCGCAAGCGTGCAATTGAGTTCCAGCACACCCCGGCGATCGGCCGAACCCACGGAGTTCATGCAGAACCCACCACTTTCGGGTTGAAACTGCTGCTCTGGTACTCGGAAATGGGCAGGAACCTGCGCAGGTTCGATGCCGCCGCTGCCGACCTGCGGGTGGGGAAGCTGTCGGGGGCGGTGGGCACCTTCGGTCACCTGGAGCCGGAACACGAGGCGGCCATCCTGAAGGAGCTGGGGCTGCGACCGGCAGCCATCGCCACCCAGGTGCTGCAGCGCGACCGCCATGCGGCCTACCTGTGCGCGCTGGCAGTGCTCTGCTCGACCCTGGACAAGATCGCGACCGAAGTACGGCACCTGCAGCGCACGGAGGTGCGCGAGGCGGAGGAGTTCTTCTCGCCGAAGCAAAAGGGCTCCAGCGCCATGCCCCACAAGCGCAACCCCATCACAGCGGAGCAGATCTCAGGGCTGGCGCGGGTGGTGCGGGCGAACGCGCAGGTGGGCCTGGAAAACGTCGCTCTCTGGCACGAGCGCGACATCTCGCATTCCTCCGCCGAGCGCGTCGTTCTGCCGGATTCGACGACCCTGACCGACTACCTGCTGGACAAGACGGCGACGATGATTGAGCGCATGCTGGTCTATCCGGCGAGAATGCTCAAGAACCTCGAATCGACCCACGGTCTGGTGTACTCCGGTCAGCTTCTGCTGGAGCTGGCAGGGGCCGGCATGAGCCGCGAGGACGCATACCGGCTGGTTCAGGGGCACGCGATGGACGCCTGGACCAACGACCGCAACTTCCGTGAACTGGTGGAGGCCGACCCGGAGATTGCAAAGCTGCTGTCGAAGGAGAAGTTGGCCGAGGTCTTCCATTACCGGCGGCAGCTTAGGAACGTGGATGCGATCTTTGAGCGCGTGCTGGCCGAGGACGCGGATCTGTAACCGTCTTTAGAGCGCCGAGGAGGGCTCCTCGTCGATCGCGGAGCCTGCCAGGCATTGATCCACCTCGAGGTCCTCATCCTCTGCGCTGTAGAGCAGCACAGCGCTGCCGGCCACCTCCACGTAAAGGCAGGACTCACACAGACGGCGTGCAGTCAGCGCAAGGAAGCGCTTGAGGTCGGGCAGACCATCGGTCGTTGGGCAGAGCCACCGTAAACTCACGATGCTCGCCGTAAGACTGGCTGCCGTCCTCCTCGCGCCAGTAGCCCGCCACCGTTGCCGAGCCGGCAGTGTAACCGCCGAAATGTTCAACCAGGAAAGCGTGGACGGATTGCTCGATCGTGCCGCCGCCAGGACAAGGCTCCTTCAGCTTGAGCGAAGGCAGCAGAAAGCGGACGTTTTTTCCCAAAGGCTGCTCGCGAAAGTCCATCGTCAGCACGATTCCCCACAATAGGATGACAGAACTGCAGCCCGTGGCTGGATTCGAGCTTATTCCGTAGCAGGGGTCGCGAACAACACTGTTGGAAACCGGTCAGCCGGACCGCGCATGGGGATATCGAATGCCGGCGGGTCCTCGTGGTACATCATCGGCGGTCGCAGCGCGGAGCGCATGGCTACGCCTGACGGTGTGGGCAACGGCAGGGCCGCGGGCGGATCCTGGTCGGAGGCGTCGACCATCGTCGCATCATCGATATCGATTGTCGGCGGATTCAGATCAAGCAGCGGCGCATGACGCGGCATCGCAAAGCGGCCGTGGCCCAGATAAGCGACAAAGACCACGCCCGTCGCAACTGGCGAAAGAATGACGAGAGGAATGCCATACCGCTTGAGCAGGCTCTCGGTTACACCCTGGACTTCACGCGAACGCGGCAGAGAGCCCGGAATCTGCGGAACCCTGAACACACGGAATTCGATGTCCGGATGCTTCGCGGCATAGTGGGAAAGCCCCCGCGCAACCGACTTGGGAGTCGTAAGACCGAAGTCCGCAATGAAGTTCCGCCGGATGGCGTGCGGATAAAGGTAGTTGATGGTGGTCCGGGCAAAGTCGGCACAGTTGCGGAATGCGCCGTTGTACCGCTGCACATTGCGCCGGTCGTTGAACATGGCAATCAGCTGGGCGTCCTGCTCTGGCGTGGTGGCGAGGCTGAAGCCGTAGATCATGCGGTCGTAGGCGGAGCCGACCAGCTCGTACCAGTTGCCCCCTGGAGCACTCCCATCCGGGAGGTCGGGCGCGACCGACTCCAGCGCATGGCGCCGGTAAAGCTCCCGAAGCAGGTTCACCTGCTCGTGGTTCGCTCTCTGTGGGACATCGGCAACGGAGTCCACCGCGTACAGGTAGGGCAGGAGTGGAACGGCAATCCAGTCGTGATCGCCGATGTCGTCATAACGACTGATCACCACGCCAAGTTCTCCGGGCCTGCAGGCGCGGAGCTCGAGCGGCGACGCGGCACAGACATGGTCCAGGTAGACGGCGGCGTGCCCCGTCGGGTTGAACATGCCCAGGCCCCCGTAGGGCTGCTCCAGCAACACGGAGACGGACGCACGTGCGGGCAGCCCTGCCACTGCAAGGAGTGCGGCGGCCGCAAACATAACGACTCTGGTGAGACGTTTCATTGCGTTCGGTAGGGACCTTAGGCCCACATCCGAGGTAGCCGTCCGGATAAAAAACTCAGATCCGCGGAATGCTGCCATGGAAAAATTAAACAGAAAAACTCGCCAATTGTCGCTGTCAGTTTTTCCAGAAACGCCCATCTTCACAACTGTCGGTAGATGATAATGACGCAGGATGATCCACAGGGAAATCAATGCCCCGCAAACGCTGACCCTGGCCATAACAGGCGCGAGTGGAACCGTACTTGCCCTTAAGATGCTCAGGGCGCTGGCGGCAGACGATCGTGTGAACCGGATTCACCTGGTCGTCTCGCCAAGCGCGCTGCGGGTACTGGCCGAAGAAACCGGCATCAGCGGACGTAACTCACTGATAGAGAAGCTCTTGGGAGCCTCCAGCACTGCCTTCGCAGAAAAGATCGTTCAGCATGCGCATGAGGACGTCGGCGCCCCCATCGCCAGCGGATCGTACCCCTCGGATGGAATGATCGTGCTTCCCTGCTCCATGGGGACGCTGGCCGGAATCGCTCACGGCCTCGCTGGAAATCTTGTGGAACGCGCGGCAGATGTGTGCCTCAAGGAGAGGCGGCGGCTCGTCCTCTGTGTCCGGGAGACACCCCTTAACCTCATTCATATCCGCAACATGGCCGCAGTGACCGAGGCTGGTGCGACGGTCTTTCCGGTGATCCCCACCTTCTACAATCAGCCGAAGACGATGGAAGACATGGCACAAAACTTCGTGCAACGCGTGCTCCAGCACGTCGGACTGCCCCAGAAGGGGGCGTTCGTCTGGGGAGCCGATTCAGCGATCTAGACCGCTAGTGCATCGACTGCAGCGTGCGCACGCTGCCCGAGGGCACCGGATTCGCCTTGAGGAAGTCAGCCGTCGCAGAGGCTGCCCGGCTGGAGCACAGGTTCGGGGCCAGGTGACCGCAGCCCGCAAGGATGTCGAGTTCCGATTTAGGAACGAGTTGATGCATCTGCTGGCCCACCGTAAGCGGGATGAGACGGTCGTCCGATCCCCAGACAATGAGCAGCGGCTCCGTCAGCGATGGCAGATGGCTGTCGAGCAGATCGTTCTCGGTCATCGAGCTCAGGTTGCGATCGATGGTCCATTGATCGTTTTGGATCGCGCGCAGGAGATCGCGCCGCAGAAACATGGGTAACGGCTTCTCATTCGGCTCCATCGTGGAAAAGAGGCTCTGCACATCGTCCGTGGTCTGCGGCTCAAACAGCTTCTTGGGGTCCTTAAGCTCGAACCGCGTTCCGGCGGAGTCGTAGACAACGACGCGATCGATAAGCTCGGGATGATCGAGCGCAAGCTTGAGCGTGATCCAGCCGCCCATCGACCAGCCGCCGAGATCAGTATTCTGCAGGCCAAGCGCCTGGATGAAGTCGTAGACAAACTTCTCCTGACCGCTGATCGAGTAGTCGCCGTCCTGCGGCCGTGGGGAGCGGCCGTAGCCGAGCAGGTCGGGAGCGTAAACGTGAAATCCAGCACGCTTCAGGCGCTTGAGCATGGGCGCCCACGCCTCATCGCGGTCGCCGAGCCCGTGAACAAGAACGATCGGGATGCCGCCGCCGGGAATGCGCGGCTCGGCCTCGTAGTAATGCACGCGGCCCTCGGGAGTGAGCACGTAGTTGCTTTGCACACGCGAGAGGAAGAGGCCGAAGTGTGTGCCCTGCTGGATTACCCAGAGCGGACGAAGGTAAAACGTGACGCCCAGGAGAACTCCCAGCACCAGCACAACAAGCACAAGACGGCCCAGCGTTCTCATCTTGTAACGCAACTCCTCGCTTCCGTATGTCTCTTGAATTCACTCTACAGGCGCAGAGGTTCACAGTGCGAGAACACAAAAGTGCAGGAACAACTAGCGGTACGGTTTGCCGAACTCTTCGGCAAAGACGGTATGCGAAATATCGAAGCGGCCGCCGTTGAATTTGTCGTGCCCCTTGAGGTGGCCGATGCCGAGCAGAGCGACTACCCAGTAGCTCATCGGCAGACGAAGCGTCTCGCAGACCTTGCCCTGCTCGAAACCCTCCATCGGTGCCGTGTCATAACCGAGGACCTCGGCCATCAGCATCATCGACGTGAACGCCAGCATGACCTGCTTGTTCAGCCATGCGGTCATCTGGTCGTGCGAAAAACTGGAAAGGTAGGCGGGGACGCTGGTCGCCGCCTGCGCGGCGTAGCTCTCGGGCATGCCGGCCGCCCGGCCCATGCGCAGCATCTCGTCGAGGTCGCGGCGCCAGCCGTCCCGGTCGCCGCAGGCGACGATCACCGCTGAAGCTTCTTCTACCTTTGCCTGGTTGTAACTGGCGGCCCGCAGGCGGCGGCGCTGCTCCGGATGCTGCACCACAATGAACCGCCAGGGCTGCATGTTGTATCCGCTGGGCGCGTGGAGGCCAGCCTCGAGAATCTCGCGAAGATCGCCGGGAGGAATCGGCTCTCCGTCGAAGCTGGGCGTCGCCCGCCGCTGGCGAATCGCTTCCGCGAGCGACTTTGGTCCATTGGCCATTTCTTTCTTTCCTCCGCTGTAATTCCGTTCTTCAGCATATTAGCCGCAAACGCGCCGACGAGCGGTAATCCTAATGAATCTCGGAGAGGTTCTGTTCGGTAATGAAAGGAGTCTGTCCCTGCGCTTCCGCGAAGATGCTCACGGCTGAAAAGCCCTCGCGTAGCTCCGGGTGCGCTGTCAGGATGGCAGATGCGGCGGCGGTGTTGCGTGGTCCTGCCGCAGCTGGTTCCCCAATCGAATCAACATGATAGTGAAGCACGAGGTTGATCGATTTGCCGTCGTCCGTCACCGTACTGCCCAGCGAAGTGAAGTGGAACTCCGTACCATCCTTTCCCTTGATGACCAGAGGTGCGTCCGGACTGATGCCCTCACTGAGTTCACTGGGCGCATTGCTGCGGCGCTCGCTGCGCAGCTGATCGAGGTGCGTGCTGGTGATAAAGTTCGCGGGTCGCAAAAGCTGGTCAGCCTCGCCATACAGCACCCAGGCGAGCCACTTCTTGCCGGCCTTTGCATCCGCGCGGGCGGTGGTCCAGTACCACAGGCCATCGTGCCCGGCTGCCGCGCGGGCATGCGGATAAAAGCCGGCCATCTTCCAGTCCGTTCCCTGCTGCACCAGCAGCATGGGAAGCAGCCAGGGACGGTCTCCGGTAGCTTCAACGACCGCGAAGGCGTAGACGCCCGGCGGAAGTCCGGGAATGGAGAAATCGACCTCATCGGTAGTGCCGGAGAGCGGGCATCCAAAGTCCGCCACGGCGGGATCGTTGGGCTTGCGTGCGCTGGCGTCCAGCCGATAGAGCTGCGTCACGCGTAAGTTGTCGTATGCAATTACGGTCGAGGTCTGGTGAATGACAAAGACGGTGGAGTCGAAGTTCGAAGCAATCTCCGGTGCGCTCATCGCGCGCACTCGGTCCGTATCGTTGCCTTTGATCGCAGTGGCAATCGCCAGCGCAGCGTCGGCCAGAGACTGTCGCAACTCAGCAGTCATTGCGGACTGCGTGGTGCAGGCCGGTGACGCAGTCTGGGAGTAAGCGTGGCTCGCGAGGCAAACAGCAAGCAGTGCTGGCACGCAACGGCGCAGAACAATTCTTGAAGGGCCGGGGCTGAGGACGAGACGCAGAAAGGGCCTCCTACGGGCGGATGTCGCTCGGCTGCCTCAGCATACGGGTGGGCACCGCGCGGCGTCCAGCAGTCCACCTTGGTGAATGCCTTCGTCAACCAAGGACAAGCGTATTCTGAAGCGATGCTGGGCTCCAGGCTACCTGCGATGACGCGACCACGTCCCAATAGAACGATGGGTTGTATGCAGCGGCGAATGCCGGCGCGAGGTTTGGTCGTAGCTGGATTGGTGTGTGGGCTCGGGCTGTCCGCATCCGCATCCGCCCAGACAGGCTCCAGGCTGCCCGCGAATCCGCCCACGACTTTCTCGAACCAGAACTCGCTCACTCCGCCGATTGCAGCAGCTCCCGCGCGCGCTGAAAACGAGCAACGGCATCGTGCGCGCGTGACCTACGCAGATGGCATGCTGGAAGTACGCGCAGATAATTCGAGCCTGAATCAGATTCTGCGCGACATCTCTCACCAGACCGGAATGAAAATTGTCGGCGGAGTCGCGGACCAGCGAGTCTACGGCAGCTATGGCCCGGCACCTGCCGCAACGGTGTTGCAGACGCTTCTCGACGGCACGGGAACGAACATTTTGCTGCAGGAGAACCTGGCGCATGCGCCCGAACAGTTAGTCCTGACGCCGCAGACCGGAGGCCCATCGCCGCCTCCCCCGAGTTCGCCGAGCTACGACGCGACCGAGACCGAACCCGAGCTTCCGCTTCCAGGCGCTACACGGCCAGCGACACAGGCGCAGACCGCGGCAACGGTGGCTCCTGCGTCTACGGCGCCCGTGACCGCAGCGCCCTCAGCGCCATCCAGCACGCCGCAGCCCTCGAATAATGTGCTCGGCAACCCGAATAACGTTTCGCCGACGGTCTCTACAGCGCCGGTCACGAATTCTGTTCCGATGAGTACGCTGCCGACGCCCTCTACAGCGCAGCCGGTCAGCGGGATCGTGGACTCGCCGAACCCGCCTCCGGCTGGAAGTACGACCGCCGGGTTCACCAGCCAGACGCCGCCCGACAACAACCCGAATACCGCGCAGCCCGCGACGGCGACGACCGATCAGAGTTCGCCGAACGGAGTGAAGACGCCGCAGCAGATTTACGAAGAGCTCAGACAGCTGCAACAGCAGAAGAAGGCGAACCCGCAGGGATCTTCAGCGCCGCAGTAGTTTCGCTTTTTGTTCCACGTGGAACGGTTTCGTCGACAGCACGCAGGGAATCTGCGCGTGGTTATAGCAGACGAAGTTGAAGGCTTAGACCTCGGCCTTGACGGGCTCGATAGCGGTCCGGGCCGCGGGGCTGGTCCGGCCGGCCATCAGGCGGAAGAATCCGAGGCAAACACCGTAAGCCGCTAGAACGCCGAACGCCAGCGAAGCGAAGACTGCACAGATTAACATCAACGAGATCAGCATCTTCCGTCCTTCCAGCCCGTCCGCCTCTAAAGCTCGCGACTGAGGCGGCGCGCTGCGGCGTTCTACCGTTGGACGTGCCGACCACAGACAAGTCTGAGGCCAACGGACCGCCGTGTCTCTGGAAAACTAGCACCCACTATTGGCGTTCGCGATTCCCCACGTGGGTCATTACGTGCGTGTGCGACCAGGTTCGACCAAAGGACTGTGCGAGTACCTCAGGGGCTGAAGCCCCGTTTCTTCGAACGCTTTGGGCGGCACGGCTAAAGCCGTGCCCTTAACAGAACCAGTAAGAGCCTTTTGCGGGGCGGCCGGAAGCCGAAGGCTGTAACGCGAACAGACCTGCAGGGACGTCATGGAATTCGTGCAGCGGAATTCGTGCAGCAATGGCCCTGGTAGGACGGACGACAGGGAGCTTGTATCCTAGGAAGATGGCCGCAATCGGCTAATGCACGCCTATGAGCCTCACCCACATCCATGTGCGCGGCGCCCGGCAGCACAATCTGCGGGACGTTTCAGTCTCTATTCCGCGCAATACGCTGACGGTCGTCACGGGTCTCTCGGGCTCGGGCAAGAGTTCGCTCGCCTTCGACACGATCTACGCTGAGGGCCAGCGCCGGTACGTCGAGACCCTCTCGGCCTACGCGCGGCAGTTTCTCGACCAGATGGAGCGGCCGGATGTGGACTCGATTGAGGGCCTGAGCCCGGCGATTTCGATTGAGCAAAAGACGACTTCGCGCAGCCCTCGATCGACCGTCGGCACGATTACCGAGATCTACGACTACCTTCGGCTGCTATGGGCGAGCGTGGGTCAGCCGCACTGCCCGAACTGCCACCGGCCAATCTCGAGGCAGAGCGCGGACCAGATCGTCGCGCAGATTGTGGAGCGCAACCAGACGGAGTCTCCGGGCGAGCGCATTACGGTGCTGGCGCCGGTGGTGCGCGGGCGCAAGGGCGAGTTCCGCGAGGAGCTGGAGGCGCTGGATAAGAAGGGCTACCGCGTCCGCATCGACGGCGAGATCACCGAGATCGAAGAGGGGATGCGCCTCGAGAAGCGCAAGAATCACACGGTTGAGGCGATTGTCGATCGCATCATTCTGAAGCCGATGCTCTGAGCCGAACGGCGACGGGCGCGCTCCGCTGGATACGCGGCGGCTGCAGGCGGCGGTGACGACAGCGCTGCAGATCGCAAATGGGCTGGTGCTCATCGGCCTGCAGGCGCCGGGCGGTGTGTATCACGAGACGCTCTATAGCTCGTCGATGGCGTGCCCGGATTGCGGCATCAACGTGCCGAAGCTGGAGCCGCGCAGCTTCAGCTTCAACTCGGCCTATGGCGCGTGCCCGGAGTGCCACGGCCTGGGCTCGATCTACGACTTCGATCCGGCGAAGACGATCACGGATTGGTCGAAGCCCCTGTTGGACGGAGCGATGGGACCGGGATCCGCCTCGCAGTATCTGTTGCGGCTGATCAAGCTGGCGGCGGAGAAGTACAAGATCAATTTGAAGCGGCCGTTTCAGGAGCTCTCGAAGGCAGACCAGGAGCTGCTGCTGTACGGTCCACCGCGACCGGAGGCTGCGCGCACGGGCTTTCACGGCATCATTCCGTGGCTGCGTGACACGCTGGAGGAGACGAAGTCCGAGGGCTATCGCGAATACATGATGCAATTCATGTCCGCGACGGAATGCCCGCGCTGCCACGGGCGCAGGCTGCGGCCGGAGTCGCTGGCCGTAACGATTCCGATCGCCGACGCGGCGGAGCATCCTCCAGTGAATCGAGAGGACCGTGATGTTGAGCCGATAACTTCTCCGAACTCGCGACGGTCGGTGTCGATTGCGGAGTTCACAGCGCTTTCGCTGGAGCGCGCGATGATGGGCGCGCGGTCCATGCAGTTCGTCGGGCGCGACAGGCTGATCGCGGATCGGTCTGCAGCGCGAGATCATCGAGCGGCTGGAGTTTCTGAACGCCGTGGGGCTCGGTTATCTGTCGCTGGATCGAAGCGCGGCGACGCTCAGCGGCGGTGAGGGACAGCGCATCCGGCTGGCGACACAGATTGGCTCGCGCTTGCGGGGCGTGCTTTATGTGCTCGATGAGCCTTCGATCGGTCTGCACCAACGCGACAATCAGCGGCTGATTTCGGCGCTGGAGAACCTGCGGAATTTGGGCAATACCGTTCTTGTCGTCGAGCACGACGAGGACACGATTCGCCACGCGGACTACGTGCTCGATCTCGGACCGGGCGCGGGCAAAGAACGGCGGCCATTTGATCGCAGCGGGAACGCCGGCGGAGATTATGGCGAATCCCGCGTCGGTGACCGGAAAGTATCTCTCGGGCGAGATCGACATTGTGACGCGGCCGAGCGAGGCTCCGCGGCCGCCGTCGGGACGCTGGCTCTCGGTGGAGGATGCGCGCTCGCACAATCTGCAGAACATTACGGCGCACTTTCCGCTGGGCGTGATGACGGTCGTCACCGGTGTCAGCGGCTCGGGCAAGTCGACGCTGGTGAACGACATTCTGTACCGTGCGCTGGCGAAGGAGTTGTATGGCTCGCGCGAGGATCCGGGCGAGCATAAGGCGATTCACGGAGCAGATCAGCTCGACAAGGTGATTCAGATCGACCAGTCGCCGATTGGGCGCACGCCGCGTTCGAATCCGGCGACGTACACGGGCGTGTTCACCGCGATCCGCGATCTGTTTGCGATGCTGCCGGAATCGCGCGAGCGCGGCTACAAGCCGGGGCGGTTCAGCTTCAATGTGCAGGGCGGGCGGTGCGAGGCGTGCCAGGGTGAGGGTCAGCGTCGTATCGAGATGAATTTTCTGCCGGACGTCTACGTGTTGTGCGAGGTCTGCAACGGCCGACGCTACAACCAGGAAACGCTGAGCGTGAAGTTCAACGGCTACTCCATCGCCGACATTCTTGATCTGCCCATTGAGGATGCGCTGCCGATTTTGAAGGACATTCCGGCGGTCAACCAGAAGCTGCAGACGCTGGTCGATGTCGGGCTCGGCTACGTGCATTTGGGTCAGTCGGCGACGACGCTTTCCGGAGGCGAGGCACAGCGCATGAAGCTGGCCAAGGAGTTGAGCAAGCGCCAGACCGGCAAGACCTTGTACCTGCTGGACGAGCCGACGACGGGTCTGCATTTTGACGATGTACGGCGTCTGCTCGAGGTGCTGCACCGTCTCACAGATCTGGGCAATACCGTCATCATCATCGAGCACAACCTGGACATTATTCGCAACGCGGACTACCTGATTGATCTGGGGCCGGAGGGCGGCGAAGGCGGCGGCCGGATCGTCGCACAGGGAGCGCCGGAGGTAGTGGCACACAACGAGGAATCGCACACAGGCCGCTTTCTGGCGCGCTACTATGATGGCGCAGAGAATGGCGTTGGAGCCGCGGCGCTGCCACCGGCGCAACTGCCGGATCTCGCGAAGAAGGCGCCAAAGGTGAAGCGGGCCGCGCCGGAAAAGAAGACCGGCGTGCCGACGCCCTCGAAGAAGAAGCCTGAGTCGAAAGCAGCGAAAGGAGCTGGCAGGAAAGCGGCGAAGACGGTTAACACAGAGCAGGAATTGGCTTCCGCGCGTTAGCACGCCCAAACAATGACCCCCTTAACCACACCCGAGATCGGTGCACCGAAGGCGCTGGACATCCAGCACGATACTGACCCCGCGCGGGATCACGGCCCGGCGAAGCATATTCCGCACATCGGCCACACGCTGCTGTTCTTCATCATTGCGTGGCTGAACCTGAGCTTGTGCGTGCTTGCGGTACTGGGGGCAGCGCACCTCCATACCGAAGAGCAGATCAAGGCACATCAAGGGCTGGCTATGCTGGGCCAGGCTGTGTCGTACGTCCTGACGCTTGCAGCGGCGTGGCTGCTCTTTCCGAGGCTGTGGGACAGGACGTTTTCCAAGGGCATTGAGTGGAACGCCCTGGCAGCGAAGCGCTGGTGGTACTGGATCATGATCGTCGGCGCCGGCATGAGCGGACTGGCGCAGTTCGCGCTGCGCTTCGTTGCCGAGCCGAAGTCCTCGCCGCTGGACCAGGTGCTGCGCACGACCCACGGCGCGTGGCTGATGACGGGCTTTGGAGTGCTGCTGGCCCCGGTGACGGAGGAGATTGCCTTCCGCGGATTTCTGCTGCCGGCACTGGCGATCGCCTATGACTGGCTGGCTCTGGAGCGCACGCCCGCTGGACTGCAGAGGTGGCAGAGTTCGTCGATGCACAGCCGCGCGGCGCTGATCTTCGCGGCGATCTTCTCGAGCATTCCGTTTGCGCTGATGCACGCTGGTCAGTTGCAGCATGCGTGGGGAGCGCTCGGGATCCTGTACGCGGTCAGCCTTGTGCTGTCTTTTGTGAGGATCCGAACGAACTCCGTGGCGGCAGGAGTGCTGATGCACGCGACCTATAACCTCACGGTCTTCGTGGTGCTGTTCGTCGGGACAGATGGCTACCGGCATATGGAGAAGTTTCTCCACTAGCGGGACCTGTGCGATGAACGCGGCGAAGGTTCGATAAACTGGAAGAGAGATGATTCCTACGCTTGAGTGGACGCCCGAAGGCGTCAATTTCCTGGACCAGACAAAGCTTCCCCACGAAGAGACCTACGTTCTCGCCAAGGACTATACAGAGGTCGCGCGGGCCATCAAGGACATGATCGTGCGCGGCGCGATGGCCATCGGTGTTTCGGCCGCGATGGGCGTGGCGCTCGGCATCGAGCGCTCGAATGCGACGAACCTTGCCGACCTCGACAAAGAGGTTGAGGTGATCTGCGAGACGCTGGCGAAGACGCGGCCGACGGCAGTGAACCTCTTCTGGGGTATCGCGCAGGTGCGCGATCTATACAACGAGCTCGCGGCGAAGAAGACGCCGATTGCGGAGATCAAGCGCGAGGTTGTGGCGCTGGCGAAGCGTCTGTACGACGAAGACATCGCGAACCTGCGCAGGCTGGGCGCGTTTGGAGCGGAGCTGCTGCCTGCGGAAGGCACGGTCCTGACGCACTGCAATGCGGGCGCGCTGGCGGCGTGCGGCTATGGCTCGGCGCTGGGCGTCATCCGCGCGGCGGTTGAAGCCGGCAAGAAGATCGATGTCTTCGCGGACGAGACGCGGCCGTTTAACCAGGGCACGCGGCTTACCGCGTGGGAACTGCTAAAGGACAACATTCCCACGACGCTCATCTGCGACAACATGGCGGCGTACTTCATGGGTCAGGGCAGGATTGCGGCAGTCGTCGTGGGTGCGGACCGTATCGCAGCGAACGGTGATACCGCCAATAAGATCGGCACGTATGGCGTCGCCATCCTGGCAAAGGAGCACGGCATTCCGTTCTACGTCGCCGCGCCGTTCAACACGATCGACCATGAGACCACGAGCGGTAAAGGCATCCCCATCGAACAGCGCGATGCGCGTGAGGTAACGCACCTGCACGGGCGCAGGGTTACACCCGAGGGTGTCGCGATTGAGAACCCGGCCTTCGACGTGACACCGGCGAAGTACATCGCGGCGATCATCACGGAACGCGGCGTATTGCGGGCACCGTTTACTGAGTCTATTGCCGCAGCCGCAACGTCTTCTGAGCACGAGCCCCAGGCAGTGTAATATTCGGCGCAGCCTATCGCTGTAAATTTTCCGGGCTCCTGAGGCTCTGCATGACGTGTGTCCGATGTCTGATCCTGCTCGTACCCTTTGCCTGCGTCAGCTTCGCGCAATCACCGACAACTCCACCGCAGCAGGCCCCTACTGAGGGCGTTGCCACTCTGCATACCGGCACAAAGCTGGTTGTCGTCGACGTTGTTGTCCGCGATAAGAGCGGCCATCCAATTCACGGGCTGACGCGTGATGATTTTCTTCTCGCCGAGGCGGGCAAGCCCCAGACCCTCGCTAGCTTCGAGGAGTACGCAGCCCCTGCCACACCGCCAACGCCTCCCCAGATGCCCGCGCTGCCGCCGGGGCTGTTCACCAACTTCACGCCGGTTCCCGCTAAGGGACCTCTCAATGTCTTGCTGATTGACGGCATTAACACGCCGCTGGCAGACCAGTCTTATCTGCGCCAGCAGCTATCTGATTATGTGAAGCACGTTCCGCCGGGTACACGCATCGCCATCTTCGGACTTGCGGACCACCTCTACATGCTGCAGGGCTTCACCTCGGATCCGCGGCAGTTGGAGGCGATGCTCGGAGCGGTCAAGAGCGGGCGCACTTCCGTTCTGCAGGGGAACAGCGCAACCAACACCCGCGCTCTGGCAGACGCTGTGGAGGACCCCAGCGCGGGCACCGCCGCATCCAGCTCCGGTAGCGCGCTGATGAACGACAACGTTGAGACTTTCCTGGAGCAGATCGGCGTGTCGCAGACAAGCATGCGGATTCAGGAGACGATCGAAGCGTTCGATTTACTCGGTCATTGGCTGGTGAACTTCCCCGGCCGCAAGAACCTCATATGGTTTTCGGGGGCGTTCCCCCTCGGCGTTGACCCAACGGTTTCGATCCAGAACAACAACGACATCACCGGCGAAGACAGTGATGAGTTTCGCGCGATGACCAACCTCCTCACGCGCGCACAGGTGTCTGTATACCCGGTCGACCCCAGGGGGAGTGTCGGCGAATTCTGCGTTCAGCACCGGCAGCACCATGAATCTCAACCAGGGGAAGGCCTACACGCAGGCCAGTTCTGACTTTTCCTCAAACGAGGTCTCCGAGCACACGACGATGCAAACCATTGCGTCGGACACCGGCGGTGAGCCCTTCTATAACCGAAACAATCTTGCCCAGGCTGTCGGCGATGCGATTGAGGATGGAGCGAATTACTACACCATCTCGTATGCGCCGAGCGAGAAGAAGACCGGCGGTGAGTGGCGCAGTATTCGGATCGAGCTCGCAAAGTCAGCGGCGCACAAGGGCGTGCAGCTCTCTTATCGTCGGGGCTATTTCGCCGACGACCTCAAGGTCCCTGCGTACCACACAGGAACGGCCTCGGTGAACATTGATCCAAATGCTCATCTGGTTCGGTCACGGTTGTATTCGCGCGCCGCGATGCTGCATGGTGCGCCCGCACCGCAGGACATCCCCTTCACGACACGTGTGCTTCCGGCGTCGACCTCAACCGAGGACACCGTGGCTGCGAACAACATACTGAGCGCAAGAGATCCGATGAAGGCGCCCTATCGCCGCTACGACGTCGACTGCGCCGCGGCGGCGCGCTATATCACCTTGGCCGAGGCGCCCGATGGACATCACGTGGGGGCCGTCCAGGCAGTTGTTATGGTCTACGACAACCGGGGAAAGTTGCTGAACGCTGTCTCACGCACACTGCGCTTCAATCTCACACCTGAAGAGTATGCGCAGTTCCAGAAGCTCGGTTTCCGCGAACACCTCGAGGTCAGCGCTCCAGCGAAGGGCGAGAGTTTCTTCCGTATCGGGATCGCGGAGTCGGGGTCCGGGCGAATCGGTGCCGTCGAGGTCGCCAGTTCTGCAGTGAGTAACCTGCCGCCGCCGGAATACGCCGCAGCGCCCGCCCCTGCGACAGGTGCTACTCCAAAATCTTCTTCGCGGCCGTAACTGGAGGGATTACACTTCCGCCCTGGTATCTCTCGACCACAATCTCTCTTCCGGAGCCTTCACAGACTTCCAGGTCCGTCCTATGAAGATCAGCGATTCTTCGATTGACTCTTCGCCCAGCTTTTCTTTGCTGTCGTTATCGGCTCTGCTGCTCATCGGTTTTGCCACGCCATGTATTGCGCAGAGTTCGCAACCTGCCCCGGCAGCGAAACCGGCGCAGACGCTGCATGCGAGCACCCAGTTGGTGATCGTGGACGTCGTGGTGCAGGACAGAAGCGGCCATCCGATCCATGGACTGACGCGTGACAACTTTGTCCTGAGCGAACAGAAGAAGCCACAGGCGATCCGCAATTTCGAAGAACACAGCGCGGCATCGGATAAGAAGCCCGGGCCGCCGATCCCCGCAATGCCACCCGGCGTCTTTACCGACTACACGCCGATTGCGCCCGACAGCACGCTGAACGTCTTGCTCATCGACGCGCTGAATACGCCGATGAAGGACCAGATCTTCGTGCGCCAGCAGTTGCTCGACTACATAAAACATGAAAAGCCCGGCACTGACATAGCCATCTTCGGCCTGACGAACCGCCTTGTGATGCTGCAGGGCTTCACCTCGAATCCGGCCGTGCTGCGGGCAGCCGTTGAGCATCACCTGAATTCGAAGGCGTCTCCCCTGCTGGATGACCCGGTGGGCAGTGGCGTCGCTCCCGAGAGCATGTCGGACGCCATGCAGGATGCCGCTCCGGCGGGCGGTGATGCCGCGTTTGCCCAGACGCTGGCCTCCGTTCAGCAGTTTGAGGCGGAACAGCAGTCCCTCCAGACGCAGATGCGCACCCAATACACGCTGGATGCGTTCAACGCGCTGGGACACTATCTCTCGAACTTTCCCGGCCGAAAAAACCTCATCTGGTTTTCCGGGTCGTTCCCGCTGCAGATTGAACCGGATTCCACAATCACCGACCCCTTCGCCGTGATGGCGGACTCCAGCCAGGAGTTTCGCGAGACCACGAATCTGCTCACGCGCGCCCAGACCGCCGTCTACCCTGTAGACGCTCGCGGCTTAATGACTGAACCGATGTTCAGCGCGGCAAGCTCCGGCAGCAACTACGCGAGCAATCGGGCGGCCTTCTCGAACGACCTGCTGAAGTTCAGCCAAAGCCAGGCCCAGGAGCACACGACCATGGAACAGATGGCCAGCGATACCGGAGGCCACGCGTTCTACAACACGAATGGACTTGCGGACGCTGTCGCAAAGGCGATCGACGCGGGCTCGAACTACTACACGCTGACCTACAATCCGGCGGACCACAACTGGAACGGATCGTATCGCAACATTCATGTAGAGCTGACGGGAACCGCTGCCGCGCAGGGGCTCAAACTGGCCTACCGGCACGGGTACTACGCGGATGACCCGCAGCGGCCGCCCAAACAGGGCGAACTACCGACCAAAGCCGCTCCAGCCACCCTCACAGCTTCAGCTTTGGCAGATCATGCAGCCGCGGCCTACTCGCATGCCGCGATCAGTCGCGGTGCTCCCGAGCCGGAAGACATTCTCTTCAAGGTGCGCGTTCTTCCGCTCACTGGGAAGAATGACGACACGTTAGCGCCGGGGAACCAGCCTGATCCCCACGGCAGAATGAAGGCGCCCTACCGTACCTTCGCCGTCGACTATGTTGCGTTGCCGGATAGTTTTTCGATAGCGCCGCAGAACGACGGGCGGCGCAAGGGAGCCATCGAGTTCAGCGTGTTCGTCTATGACGTTGACGGCAACCTGCTGAACATCTCCGACGAGGAAGTCTCCCTAAACCTCAGCCCCGACACGTACAAGCTGTTTGAGTCCCGCCCGGTGCGCTTTCAACTGATGGTGAGCGCGCCCGTGAAGCAGGAGAGCTTCATGCGGCTGATCATCCATGATGTTCCCAGCAACCATTACGGCGTGGTCGAGATCCCCACCGCCGAGGTCGGACACCTTCCGCCGCTCCAAGCCCAGAACACGCCGGCAACCGGACCCGCACCGAACGCCGGAGCTACGCCACAACCAACCGGAAAGCAGTAGACTTGTGGGGTGCGACTCGGCGGTCGGCCAGATCGCGACCGCCTGGCCTGCCGAGCGGCCCCGTGACACCAGCCATCCTCAATCCGCGCCTGCACTCTCTTCGGAGAGCCAGCGTGCTTGTGCTCGGCAGCCTGGCCATCGCGATTCCCCTCTCGCATTACCCGAGAATTCAGCGCGCGCCGCTGCTGGTTTTCCCCGTTCTCGTTGCCATCGTGGGCACCGTAGATACGGTTCGCTGCATCCAGCGGCGATGGAGCTTCTATCACGCGGGCGTCATTCTGTTCATCTACATGGACCTGATGACGCTGATTCTCATGCTCTTTTTCCTCTTCTACCCATACTTCTACTGACTCGAATCGCATTGCCTCCGGCGCCCGTCGCAGGCTATGCTCAGGACGACGTCTGGACCGGATTTCAAGGCAGTTCCTGAACTGCTTCAGCGGGCCTGCGCACGCGCGACTCGCGCAAATTCCGGGAGCTTGTTACGAATGCCAGCATCGCGTCTCGACTCGGACACTGAGTTCACCGCACACGCCCCTGATAAATCGAATGTGCGCTGGTTCGTCTGCTTCCTGCTCTTTCTGGCGACCACGATCAATTACATGGACCGCTCGGTCTTCTCGCTCATCGAGCCGCAGCTGCATCTCGGCTTCATGGGATGGATTCCTGGCGTCGAGGCAAAGTACCAGGTCCAGTACCACCTGAACTACGGCCACGTCATCGAGTGGTTCCAGATCGCCTACGGAGTCGGCTTCCTCTTCGCCGGGCGCATCATCGACAAGCTCGGCACCAAAACCGGATATGCTCTCGCGATTCTCATCTGGGGCTGTGCCTCGCTGAGTCACTCGCTGGTCACCAGCGTCCTGGGCTTCTGCATCGCGCGAGTCTTCCTCGGCCTCGGCGAATCGGGCAACTTCCCTGCAGCCATCAAGGCCGTCACCGAGTGGTTCCCCAGCGAGGAACGAGCGCTCGCCACCGGCCTCTTCAACTCCGGTTCCAACGCCAGCTTCTTCGTTGCGCCGATCCTCATCGCCGCCGTTACCTCGCGCTGGGGATGGCACGCCGCCTTCCTGACCACCGGCTCGATGGGCCTCTGCTGGTGCGTGATCTGGCTCCTCTTCCCCTACAACCGCCTGCGCCGTGGCCTCACCACTACGCAACGCGAGCTTGCTCCGGTCATCCCTCAAGGGCATGTCTACAGCGCGTTGCTGCGGAATCGCGGCTTCTATGCCTTCTGCATCGGCAAGGGACTCACGGACCCCATCTGGTGGTTTTACCTCTTCTATCTGCCGATGTTTCTGCACGACAACTACGGCCTTGATCTGAACCAGGCCAAGTGGCCGCTCATTGTCATCTATAGCGTTTCGAGCGTGGGCTCCATCGGCGGTGGCTGGCTCTCGGGCTGGCGGATGAACCGCGGCCACAGCGTCAACTCCGGCCGCAAGTTCGCCATGCTCGTCTGCGCTCTGGCGGTTGTGCCGATCCTCTTCGTGCCGCATATGCACCAGCTATTCCCGACGAACCCCTGGCCGGCTATCGCGCTGTTCTCGCTGGCCGCCGCCGCCCACCAGGGATGGTCCGCCAACCTCTTCTCCACGCCCACTGACATGTTCCCCTCGACCGCAATCAGCACAGTCGTCGGTATCGGAGGGGCTGCGGGCGCGGGCGGCGGAGCGCTCTTCACCATGGTCGTCTCGCACTACTTTTCGCTGCACCCGATGATCATCTTTGTGTCGGCAGCCTTCGCCTACGTCATTGCGCTGATCATCTTCCAGTTGCTCGTGCCGCGGCTCGGAGCTCCGCGCGAGCCGGAGATTCCGCTCAGCGTGACGTAGCCCGGCTCGTCTCTGCAGCCTGTAAACTGGCTGTAGAGCCTGATGCCTCCAGAACAGAAGAAGTTTTACCTCACCACGCCGATTTACTACGTCAACGCGCGGCCGCACATCGGCCATGCGTACACGACCATTGTTGCCGACGTGCTCGCGCGCCGTCACCGTCTGCTCGGCGACGACACATTTTTCCTCACCGGCACCGACGAGCACGGCCAGAAGATCGAGCGATCCGCCTCCGCCGCTGGCGTTCCGGCGCAGCAGTTCGCGGACAAGGTCTCCGCTGAGTTCAAAGCGCTGTGGGACCGCATGGGGCTAACCTACGACCGCTACATCCGCACCACCGACGACGTGCCACAAGCGCGGCGTGCAGAAGCTCTTCACGACGCTCTACGAGCGCGGATACATCTATCTCGACTCCTACACGGGTTCCTACTGCGTCTCCGACGAGGCCTTCGTCGACGCGCCCGCCGGCACTCCCTGTCCGGACTGCGGTCGGCTCCTCGAGACCGTCACTGAAGAAAACTTCTTCTTCAAGTTGAGCGAATTTCAGCAGCCGCTGATTGAACTGATCGAGAACAACACTCTCGCGATTACGCCTGACACTCGCCGCAACGAGGTCCTCAGCTTCCTGCGCGGCGGTCTCAAGGACCTCTCGATCTCGCGCTCAAGCTTCACCTGGGGCATTCCAGTACCGGAGCCCGCGGCCTCGCTCGCGAAGCAGAAGCACGTCGTCTACGTGTGGCTCGACGCGCTCGCGAATTACATGACCGCGGTCGGCTACGGCTCTGATGACGCAAAGGACATCGCCGAGTTTGCGCGCTACTGGCCCGCCGATCTCCACCTCGTCGGCAAGGAGATCATCCGCTTCCACTGCGTCTACTGGCCTGCATTCCTGCTCGCCGCGGGATTGCCGCTGCCCAAAGGCCGTCACCGCGCATGGGTGGCTGCTCTTCGACAACGCCAAGATGTCGAAGTCGAAGGGCAACATCGTTCGCACCGAAACCATCCTCGAAGCCTTCGGCGAGCACGTCTACGGCAAGCAGTTCCCCGAAAGCACCAAGCGCGAGCGCGATCTCTTCGCCGCCGACGTCCTGCGCTACTTCCTGCTCCGCGAAATCCCCTTCGGCCAGGACGGCAGCTTCAGCTTCGACGCGCTGGTCACCCGCTACAACGCCGACCTCGCCAATGGCTACGGCAATCTCGTCAGCCGCACGCTGACGATGCATCGCAAGACGTATCGGCGCGTAGTCGAAGACTGCCGCAGGCGATCACTCGTCTTCGAAGGCCTGAACAGCACTAGAGACTCCGATCATCCCGAGTCGCCGAGAGCTTCAACGTCGGATGCCAGTTCGGTCCGCGGCGTCTGCGCGAACGATCCTCTCGAGATGTCGCAAGAATCTCGATTGCAGGAGCGTGCCATTCGCGGAAGCAGTTGAGCTCCATTGCGTCGAGCATGGTCGCCTCGTGGATCAACTGATGACCTCGCAGCCAGCCGAGGGCAAGGAAGCGAAACTGACTCCGCAGCAAGGACCCGTCGACGCTCTACACTGCTTCCGAGGCCATCCGCATCATCACGGCCCTGCTTTATCCGGTGCTTCCGTTAGCACCACAGCTAGCGTCTGGTCACAACTCGGCCTCGGCGACATCGAACTCGCCGCGAAGAACGGCGAACTGAACAATCTCGAATGGGGCGGCCTCAAACCCGGCACGAAACTCGGCCCGCTCGCCCCGATCTTCCCCCGCGCACCGAAGGAACTGGCAGACATCATGTCCGAAATCGAAGAGAAGAACGCACTCGCAGCCCAAAGCTCTCAGCCCGCAGCCGAACAGCAACCCTACCGCCGCCGGTGCCCAACCCTCCCGGCGGAGCACCCGGTCTTGTCCCGCCGACCGAGGAGACGGAGCGCCCCGGTCACATCGGCATCGAAGACTTCGCCCGGGTCGAGCTGCGCGTCGCAAAGATCCTCGTCGCCGAGCGCATTCCCAAGGCCGACAAACTGCTCCGCCTCGAGGTCGACCTCGGCTACGAGAAGCGCCAGATCCTCTCCGGCATCGCCGAGTGGTACACGCCCGAGGAGCTGATCGGCCGCCGCATCGTGGTCATCACCAATCTCGCGCCTCGCAAGATGCGCGGCCTCGAGTCCCACGGCATGCTGCTCGCCGCCTCCGAGACCGAAGGCAGCAAGCCAGTGCTCGCCACCTTCGACGAGGAGATCGCGCTCGGCTCACGCCTCAAGTAGACGCTACATCTGTCCCCGGCTGATCGCGACGATGAAGTACGACGCGTTCGTGCTGCCCGTGTTCTTCATGCCGTGCATCTGGTTCGACGCGCTGTACGCGATGTCGCCGGGCCCCATCGGCTCGTGCTTGCCATCCTCGCCCCAGTACTCCACGTTGCCCTCACGCATCAGCACGAACTCCGTGTTGCGGTGCTTGTGCGGGGGGTGAGGCATCTGGCCGGGCGGCAGCATCGTCTCGTGCACCTCGACGAACTCGCCCGTCGGCAGAGTGCCGTGCATCACGGGCCGTCCCCAGCCGCCGTTGTCGTGCTTCTGCACTTCCATTTGGTCGAAGTGGAAGACATGCGACTTCGTCATGTCGATCGTGTCCGCCGGTGCGCTCTGCGTCTGCGCCTCTGCGAGCAAACCCAAGCGCCGCAAACGCTCCCGCGGCAAGACAAAGATCCCTGCGATTCATTTCCGCCATCCGTCTCTCCTTTTACTTCGTCTGTTGATTTACATCGCCGCCAATAGCCAGCACAAAATACGCCGCCGCCCCTGCGCCCACGTTGCGAACGCTATGCATCGTTCCCTTCGCAACCAACAACACATCGCCTGCTGCTGAATGCTCCGTTACGCCATCATGCTGGAAGTCGAGCGAGCCCTCGCGCAGGCAGATAATCTCGCTGTGCTCGATGCGGTGCGCCGGATTCGGTACAGTTCCTGCCGGCTGCATCGACACGTGCAGCGCGACCTCTTCGCCCGTGGGCAGCCGGCCATGCATCACATTCCAGCTTTCGCTTCCGTTCGGATTCCTACGTACCGGCAGTTCCGAGAGCCGAAAGACGTGCGATCGGCTGAGGTCGATTGGCTCGGGGCTCTGTTGATCCATAGCGCTCCACGAAATCGTACGCTGGAATCGGGCGAAGTTGAAGCGAACGCATGAATGCCGCATCCTATGAAGACGATGTGGGTGGATTCACACTGTCATCTGGATAGCTACGACGACCTGCCGCGGGTGCTCGCGAATGCGCGCGCTGCGCAGGTCAACACGCTGCTTGCAATCGGCATCGGTGAAGGGCCCGATGAGATGCATCACGCCCTCGATCTCGCTCACAAATATCCGCAGATCTTCGCCACCGCCGGCATTCATCCACAGGAGGCGCACCGCGCCACGCCCGAAGCGCTCGCCACGCTGACCGAACTCGCAGCAGACCCGCGCTGCCTCGCCGTGGGCGAGATCGGCCTCGACTACTACCATCTCGACAATCCTGAGATTCCCATCCAGAAGTCCGCCTTCATCGCGCAGATGAAGATTGCCGCTGCCGCGCAAAAGCCCATCACCATCCACTGCCGCACGTCCGAGCTCGCCACCCCAGCCGCCAAAGCAAAGTTCGGCCCGGCCGACGCGTGGGAGGACCTGCTGGCGCTCATCGCCGAGCACTGGACGCCCACCGGCCTCCCCGGCATCATGCACTGCTTCTCCGGCAATCGCGAGCAAGCCGAACGGTCTCTGGCGGCTGGCTTCTATCTCTCCTTCGCGGGAAACGTGACCTATCCGAAGTCGGCGACGATCCAGGATGTCGCTCGCGATGCGCCCGCCGACCGCATCCTCGTCGAGACCGACGCGCCCTTTCTCGCACCCGGCACGCTTCGCGGCCAGCGCAACGAACCGGCAAACACCGCGCTCACGGGCGAGTTTCTCGCCGAGCTACGCGGCGTTCCGGCAGCACAATTCGCCGCGCAAACGACCCAAAACTTCTTCCAGCTTTTCCCTTCCGCCCGCGCGGTGTGATACTACCGTTCGCGGATAGAAAGATTTTTATTGAGGGCAGAACCATGGCAGCCGATCAGAGCTTCGACGTCGTCAGCAAGGTAGACATCCAGGAAGTCAAGAACGCCATCGACCAGGCGAGCAAAGAGGTCCATGCGCGCTTCGACCTGAAAAATTCCAAGTCATCGATCGCGCTCGAGGGCAATGACGTGGTTCAACTCGCGAGCCAGGACGAGTACACCCTGAAGGCGGTCATCGATATCCTTCAGCAGAAGTTCGTCAAGCGGGGCGTCCCGCTTAAGAACCTCGAGTACGAAAAGGTGGAAGCCGCCTCCGGCTCGACGGTGCGGCAGAAGATCAAGCTGAAACAGGGCATCGCCTCCGAGGTTGCGAAGAAGATCGTCGCGGCCATCAAGGACTCGAAGAAGAAGGCGCAGGCCAGCATCCAGGGCGACACCGTGCGCGTGAGCTCGAAGGATCGCGACACCCTTCAGGAGATCATGGGCCTGCTCCGCGGCAAGGACATGGGCGTCGATCTTCAGTTCACGAACTTCCGCTCCAACTAATCTTGCTTTGTCAAAACGAAAGTTTGCTCTTGGCGCGATACCACCCAAGGCCTCACCTGCTACTCTGAGGAGACAGTGAGTCCTATCTCCATTGCGACCGCGACTGAGGTCTTTGACCTGTTGCGTGACGATCTCGCTGCGGTCGAGCGCGAATTCGCGCGCCAGTCCGGCTCTCCTGTGGGCGTTGTCACGGACATCGCCACGTACCTCATCGCCGGCGGCGGCAAGCGTATTCGCCCGATGATGCTTCTGCTCGCTGCCAAGGCGGTCGGCTGCGAGGACGACTTCGCGCATCCGCATGGGTGCGGTGGTGGAGATGCTTCATACCGCCACGCTCGTGCATGACGACATCATCGACGAAGCCGACACACGCCGCGGCCGTCCATCGTCGAACACCACCTGGGGGAACGCGAAGTGCGTTCTGGCGGGCGACTGGCTCTACATGCAGTCCTTCCAGACCGCGCTGGGCGAGCGCAACTTCCGGATTCTCGACCTGCTCATCTCGCTCACGCAGCAGATGGTCGAAGGCGAACTGCTGCAGATGGAAAAGCTCGGCCACCTCATCAATGAGGAAGAGTACTTCGACCTCATCTACCGCAAGACGGCCTGCCTCTTCAAGGTATCGATGCAACTCGGCGCCGTACTCTGCGCGACCGACGCAAGCCTCAACGAGCCCTCCTTTGAGGACGCGCTCGGCGAATACGGACGCAATCTTGGCCTGGCGTTCCAGATCGTCGACGACGTGCTGGATCTCACCGCGGATGAAGACCACCTCGGCAAACCTGCGGCCTCCGACCTCCGCGAGGGCAAGGCGACACTTGCCGTCATCCATGCGCTCGAGCGCGGCACTGGCGCCGACCGCGAGGCAATCCGCACCGTTCTCGCAGAGCGCCGCTTCGCGACCGTGACGCACGAGCAGATTCTTGAAATCCTGCAGCGCCACGAGTCGCTGGCCTATGCCATGGACACCGCCTGCGCGTACGCCGAGGCCGCGCGCCAGTCCATCGCCGAGCTGCCCGAGAGCGAGTACAAACGTGCGCTGCTCTGGGTTCCCGGCTTCGTTACAAGCCGCGACCGCTAGCCCTTATTCTTCCTCTTCAATCTCTTCTGACTCGTCTGAATCATCCTCGCCCTCGTCCACCGCGAGCGCAAGCTCTTCCACGCGGACCGGCCCTTTGCGTTCGGGGTCGAGCAGCACCTGAATCCGGCTCTCCGCGCTTGAAAGCTGAGCCTTGCATGCGTTCGAGAGGTGGACGCCGCGCTCGAACAGACTCACGCTCTGCTCGAGCGGCAGATCGCCATGCTCGAGCTGCTCGACAATCTTCTCGAGCTCTGCGAGCTGTTCCTCAAAGCTGACGGAATCCCCGCCCGGTTTCGGGGTCCCCGGCGAGCTTGCCTCGCTGAAGTGAGGCTTGCCGTCTGGGGTCGGAAAGTTAGGCATTGACCGTCGCCTCATCACGCAGGCCCAGCACTTCAGCGGCCGCATTGAAGTTACCGAAGGGTGCGCTCACCTGAACTCCCTGCACCTCGTCGCGCACTTCGGCGAGCATCTCCTGCGCAATCGCCAGCCCGATGGCCAGCGCCGCCTTCTTATCCGGGGCCTCGGCCATGCGTGCCATAATCGAGTCCGGCATAGACACGCGAAGATCATTCTTCATGAACTCCGCATTGCGCAGGCTCGTCAGCGGCCATATGCCCGCGATGACGGGAATCCGGAAGCCTTCGATCCGGCGCAGGAACTGCTCGAGCAATCGCTGATCGAAGACCGGCTGCGTAATGCAAAACTCCGCACCGGCCTCCACCTTCGCCGCGAATCGTCTCACTTCGTAATCAATGTCCGGCACACCGGGATTAGCCGCGACCGACATCGTGAATCCAGCCGAGCCTCCAATCGAATTCTTCCCGATGTCCAGTCCATGATTCAGCCCACGCACGATGCGCACCAGGCCAATCGCATCCACGTCGAACACCGCCGTCGCATCCGGGTAGTTGCCTATCTTCGGCGGATCTCCGGTGAGACACAGAATGTTCTTGATCCCGATCGATGCCGCGCCCAGCAGGTCGCTCTGAATGCTCAGAATGTTGCGATCGCGACAGGTGTAGTGCAGCACCGTCTCGATGCCGACCTTCTGCTGGATCTGCAGACAGAGGCTCTGCGCACTCATGCGTGCGCTCGCCCGCGGCGAATCCGGCACGTTGATCGCATGCACACCGCGCGAGGCCAGCAGCGACGCGCCCGCAAGCTCCTTGGAGCAGTCAAATCCCTTCGGCGGCACAATCTCTACGAGATGGACAAACTCTCCCGCCGCAATGCGACGGCCGACCTCCGAGCGCTCCGCCAGCGGCTTCGGCTCAATTTCTGGCACGGCCGCCAGATCATGCACGCCCGTCGTGCCGACGGAGACCACGCCCTGATCCTGCGCCAGCATGGCGCGAATCTCTGAGCGCATCGCGCGGATATGAGCTGGAGTCGTTCCGCAGCACCCGCCCACCCAGTTCGCGCCCGCGCGAATCGCCTTGCGGGCAAACCGCGCCAGGTAATCAGGCGACGTGAGATAGATATTGCGACCCTCAATATTCCGCGGCATGCCGGCATTCGGCATCGCAACCAGCGGCAGCTTCGTCTCCGTGCGCATGCGCTCGATCGCCGTCAGCACCGTCGCCGGACCGACGCTGCAGTTACAGCCAATCGCGTCCGCCCCCGCTTCCGTCAGCCGGTGAGCGGCCTGCTCGGGTGTGCTCCCATCCAGGCAGTTCGCCTCCTCATCGACCGTCATCAGCGCAATCAGTGGCAGGTTGGGCGCCACTTCACGCGCCGCGGCGATCGCCTGCTCCGCCTCATCCAGAGACATCATCGTCTCCAGAATCAGCAGATCCACACCTCCCTCGGCCAACGCTGCGATCTGTTCGGCAAAAGCGGCCCGGGCCGCAGCCGGGCTCAGAGTTCCAAACGGTTCCAGTCTTACGCCCAGCGAACCCACCGCGCCTGCAACATACGCATCCGTCGCCTGTTTTTCATGAATCGCCGTGACGCACTGCCGCGCCAGAGACGCGCCGGCCAGATTGAAATCACGTACCTTGTCTCGCAGCCCATAGTGTTCCAGCCGGAAGGAATTGGCGCCAAAGGTGTTAGTTTCAATCACCTCCGCGCCGGCCAGAAGGTACTGCTCATGCACCGAGCGAACCATGTCCGGCTGCGTTACGTTCAGTTCGTCATAGCAGCGGTTGATGAACACACCGCAGCTGTACAACATCGTGCCCATGGCGCCGTCGCAGAGCACTGGTTTTCCGGTAAAAAGCTTCTCCAAAGCTGGGGTCATGATTGTCATAGGGTCGTTCTCTCATCGTATACCGCGACGGCCATCGAAACACCGCCTCCGGAACTCACCGGACTGCCAGGCCAAGGCGCGTTGCTTTGTTATACTTTGGGCTGACGCAGGCGGCGTCCGGAGGTGCATCGTGTGCCCTCTCCCAGCTGCCAGCAGTGTCTCCCGGAGTCGTCCAGTTGAAGAATCGCAGGATCGCAGCCCAGCTTGTTGCGGGCATTTTTCTGACCGCCCTAACGCTGACCCTGACTGCGTGCAAAGTCCTTTATAAGGTTCCCGAGTTTAACTTTGCAGGCCGGCCCATCCCACCCAGCCAGATGCTGGAGCGCGTCCTTGCCACCTACACCAACGGCGGCACCTCTGGCGGAGCGCAGATACTCGATGGTCTCCGCGATCTTCGCGGCAACATTCAGAACACGAAGACCAGCTTCCCGATCTCGGGCTTCTCTGCACCGGAGCCGATCACCATTCTGAACTTCCCCGAGCAGACTCACGGCTACGTGCTCTCCCAGACGGCCGGAACGCTCATCGGAATCAATTACAGCACCGAGGCCAGCGCCGGAACCGCCGTCACGTTCACCCCGAATCCGGCGGCCGTCGGGGCTGCCTATGACGGCTCGTTCTTCGCCGCTGCTTCGTCGATCAACAGCCAGATCTATGTCTCCGCCGGCGGCGCGACCTACGCTCTGAATCTGCCGAACGTCTATCGCGTCGCCGTCAACCAGGGCGTCTCGGTGATCCTCGCGATGGTGCGGAACTCCAATACGCTTTACCGCGTGATCAAGCTGCCCGCCAGCGGCAACCCGGTCGTGCCCCCGGGCGCAGTCGACTGTGAACCGCAGTTGCTGCCCGTCTTCTGCGTCGTGCCGGTGGCCGGCACCTATGACCGCCCAACCAACGCAAGCTTCTCGTTGGACGGCAACTCGGTCTACATCCTGAACTGCGGTCCTGAGTGCGGCGGCACAACTTCCGGCATCACCGTGCTGCAGACGGGCTCGCTGCTCATCGACAACATTCCGACCGTCGATCCGCTTTCTCCCTCCGCTCCGTCGCCCATGGCCAGCCTCGGCGTACCCAACCCTGTCCCGATCCCGGGCGGCGCCACGGTCGCGCTTTCCAGTGGAACGACTCTTTATGTCGCCGGCCAGTCGCTATACAGCCTTGGCGCAGGGGGCGCTCTCGGTTCATCCCCTCGCCCCGACGGTCTGTTCACCGGCTATCTCACTGCCGTGAATCTAAGCAACTACTCCGTCTCGACGCCAATCTCGATCTCCGACGGCACGCATACCAAGCTGCTCTTCGCCGACGACAACACACTTTGGGTCGGCTCCCAACAGTGCGCCAGCGGGGAGCGCGCCGCCACGGGGCAGAACTACAACTGCCTCACCATGGTGAATATCAGCAACGGCCCGGTCGGCACCGCTCAAATCATCCCCAATCTGACGCCGGGTGGTTCCACCACGGTCCCCTACCCCAATACCAATCAGAACCTCTACTACTACGGCGATCTGACCGGCATCTGCTGGGTACAGAACATGCACAAGGTCTTCACCGCCTACGGTGGGCAGATTCACGCCTTCTACACGGGCGGCACGATCACCCAAAACAACGACCCCGCCATTGGCACGACGCCGCCTGCCGGTTCTGAGATAAACAACTCCAACATCACGATCCAGGGCACGGTCCTCGACGTCGCCTACATGGATGCGCTGACGAACAGCGCCAACTGACGCATGCCCACCGCCGAGCTCTCGCAGACGACGGTGGACATCCTCGCCATCGCCGCACATCGCGACGACGTCGAGCAGACCTGCGGCGGCACGCTGCTCGTCCAGCAGTCGCTCGGCTGGCGTACCGGCATCCTCGACCTCACGCAGGGCGAGTCCGGCACCCGAGGCACCGCCGAAGATCGCGCCAGCGAGGCCGCGGAAGCCGCACGCATCCTGCGCGTCAGCCATCGCGAAGCGCTCGATCTCCCCGACGGCAACGTCGAGAACACCCGCGAAAACCGCCTCAAGATCGCCGCCGTTCTTCGCCGCCTGCGTCCGCGCGTCGTCATCCTCCCCTACTGGCAGGGCCGCCATCCGGACCACTACACGACCGGCACGCTTGGCTATGAGGCCTGTTTCGCTGCCGGCCTCTCCAAACTCGATCTCTCGCCCGGAGCACGGCGCTCCGCACCGCCCCTACAAGATTCTCTACGCCTCGCTCTACGCTGACGTGCGCCCCACCTTCGTCGTCGACATCACGCCGCACATCGAGACACGCCTGGCTTCCCTGCTCGCCTATCGTTCGCAGTATGGCAACCAGTCGACCGGCAGCGGCCTCTTCGTCCCCGAAGACGACATCCGCGAGCGCACCTTCTCTACCGCACGCCACTACGGCCTGCTCGCCGGTGTCCGTTATGCCGAGCCCTTCGTGCAGCGCGAGGTCTCGCTCGTCAACGACCTGATGATGCTCCCCGTACAAAGCATCTAGCTCCCGACAGAAAGCCCGAAGGTCTTTAACGCAGACAGAAGGGACAGCCCGCGAAGCCGCGTACAGGCTGCCCCTTCGTGTATCGACTCAGTCTCAGACCGTCGTTCGCTTCGAGCGGCCGGACTTGGCTCCATTCCCGGAGCCATTGTGCAGTCCGTGCTTGTTTGTACTGGGCGAGGTCTGACTCAACGCTTCGGCAAACACCGAGGTCGTAGCCTTCTGGCCCGAGTCCTGCTTGCCGCGATCCTCCTCGCCCTCCGTGCCTTTGATGTCGTCAACGGACAGGCCCGGACCGCCGGCCATCTGCGACTCCACCGGATGCAGCCCGAACGACGTCTGCCAGGGGCCATGCATGTCCGTGTCGCCTTCATTGCCATCGCCCGTCGAAGCATTGAAGTACTCGTCGACGATACCCGGCGTCGGCTTCAGGAAGCCGATTGCGAACGGTGACTTCTCCAGGCTCTCCAGCGCCGCGGTGAACGCCTTCATATGTGTGATCTCGCGCGTCATCAGGAACTGCAATGTATCAATGGACCCTGGATCATCCGTGTGATCGATCAGCCTCTCGTAGACAATCTTCGCGCGCGCCTCCGCCGCAATGTTGTTGCGCAGATCCACATCCAGCTCGCCCGAAATCTTCAGGTAGTCTGCTGTCCACGGATTGCCTGCGGAGTTGAACAAGGCCACTCCGCCGCCGCCGGCAATGGTCACCAACGGATCGGCCTCCGCCGCCTCACGGTCCGTCTTCAGGTTCTTGAGGTGCATGCGAATCAATGCGCCGACGATCTCCAGATGGCTCAGCTCCTCTGTGCCGATGTCCATCAACAAATCGCGCCGCGCAAGATCGTCCACGCAGTTCCATCCCTGGATGGTGTATTGCATGGCTGCGGCCAGTTCGCCATTGGCTCCGCCGAACTGCTCCAGCAACATCCTGCCAAAGCGGATATCAGGTGTGCCGACGTTGACGGTATACATCAGTTGCTTCACGTGGTGGTACATAGTTGCCTCTCGGGTGGGCTGCTCAGGTTTGCGGGAAGTGGACTTACGCCGTGAGGCCGGACAGGACACGTACCTCAGCTGTGATGCTCGGTGACCGAAAAATGCCGGCAAAGCTGCAAACAAGACTTGGCTGTAATCTTAAGCACATGAGGCTTCAAAGGTTATGGTGGGCAGCCGCCTTTGCGCAGGCGGTTGTTGTCTGCTCTTGCAATGTCGCCGCGCAGACAAAGCAGTCCTCCGAAAAGGCTCAAACTCAGTCAACCCAGAGCGCTACAACCACGCCCGGCTCAACCTCCGCCGCGCAACGCGCCCGTGAGCTCGACGTCCTCAAGCCGCCCACCAAAAGCGACCTGCTCCGCGGCGCCTACGGCCCCTACCGCGCCAACAACGACCTGCTCTTCTACGCGCTGAAGCTCCGCGTCGACCCTGACACAAAGATCATCAAAGGCTCGAACACCATTCGCTTCCGCATGCTCGCCGACGGCACGCGCATCCAGATCGAGCTCTCACCCGATCTCACCATCGACGGCATCACCTTCAACGGAAAGCCCCTTCACTACGATCGTGTCCCCGACACACGCACGCTTTATCTCGACTTCCCCGAAACACTCCGCAAGGGCAAGACCTACGAGGTCGTCTTCGCGTACTCCGGTCATCCAGTGACACAGGGCCGCTTCGGCTGCTTCTCCTTCGACAAGGACAAGGAAGGCAAGCCCTGGATCACCACCGCCTGCGAAGGCGAAGGCCCCAGCATCTGGTGGCCCAACAAAGACCAGTGGAAAGATGAACCGCAGGACGGCATGGAGATTGACATCGCCGTCCCCAACGGCCTGATGGACGTCTCCAACGGCCGCTTCGAGGGCTCAAAGGATCTCGGCGACGGATACACCGAGTGGCGCTGGCACGTGCACTATCCCATCAACAATTACGACGTCGCGCTGAACATCGGCGAGTACCAGCACTTCACCCTTCCGCCGCACGGCAAGACCACGCTCGACTTCTACGCTCTTCCCGAGGACCTCGACAAAGCCAAGGAGCAGTTCGCGCAGGTCCCGACCATGCTCGACGCCTACGAGCACTACCTCGGCGAGTATCCCTTCGACAAGGACGGCTACAAGCTCATCGAGGTTCCCTACGCCGGCATGGAGCATCAGTCCGCCGTCGCCTACGGCAATCACTTCACCAACGGCTACTACGGCCGCGACTGGACCGGCGTCGGCATCAGCATGAAGTTCGACTTCATCATCATCCACGAGAGCGGCCACGAGTGGTTCGGCAACGCCATCACCGCGCAGGACCCCTCCGACATGTGGATCCACGAGGGCTGGACCACCTACCTCGAAGGCATCTACGTCGAGTACCGCTGGGGCAAGGACGACGCGATCAAGTACCTCAACGGCCTCAAGCCCAAGGTCCACAACGAGCGCCCCATCATCCCGCCGCGCGGCACCAACGCCGAGCCGCCGCAGGACCAGTACTTCAAGGGCGCGCTCATGATCAACACCCTGCGCAGCATCATCAACGACGACACCAAGTGGTGGGCTGACGTCCACGACTTCTACCAGCACTTCAAATATCAGAACATCATGACCGAAGACGTCGTCGCCTGGTGGAACCAGCGCACCGGCATGAACCTCACGCCGTTCTTCGACGAATATCTCCGCCACGCCGCTCTCCCTGTGCTCGATCTCCGCTTCGATCCTGCGAAGCACACAATGAGTTATCGCTGGAAGGCCGACGAGCCTGCCTTCGCGATGCCCATCAACGTCGGCGACCCTGCGCACTGGTCGAAGATCACTCCCAACACCACCACGTGGCAGACGATGCCCTGGAACGGCACCGCCGACGAATTCCACGTTGACACCGACCACTTCTACGTCGACGTCAGCCACACCGACCTCGTGCTTTCGGCCAGCGCAACTGGATTCTCTCGATGAAGCGCCTCTTCGCCCTCGCACTGCTCCTTCCACTCGCAGGCTGCGGATACCATCAGGTCGGCGCCGCGACGCACATTCCCGCGAACGTCCGCACTCTCTCTGTGCCCATCTTCAAATCGAGAGTTCTGGCCTACAACACGGAGACGGTCTTCACCGAAGCCGTGGTGCGCGAGCTCAACACGCGCACCCGCTATCGCGTGTTGACCAACGTAAGCCCCGCAGTCAGCGCGACGGAACAGCCCGCTGACGCAACGCTGCGAGGCACTATCCTCACGCAGGCCGTCACGCCTCTCACCTACGACGCCTCCAGCGGCCAGACCTCCAGCTATCTCGTCACCATCACCGCCGACGTCGCGCTCATCGGCCACGACGGCGATGTGCTCTACCGCAACAGCGCCTTCGCCTGGCGCGAGCAGTATCAGTCCACCCAGGACCTCACCGGCTTCGTGCAGGAGGACTCCGCCGCCGTGCGCCGCATGGCGCGCGACTTTGCGCAGGCACTCGTCAGTGACATGATGGAGTCGTTCCGATGAACACTCCCTCCAACTCGACCGCCGGACTCCGCAGCTTCTCCGCTGTCGATCGGTTCATCGCCGAAGCCGCCGGCAAGACCCCCCGCGCCGGCTACGTCCTCCTCGGCGACGACGCCTTCCTTCTCCAGCGCGCCCGCCGCGGCATCCTCGATGCACTCATCCCCGCCGACCTCCGCGACTTCTCTCTCCACGATCTCGATCTCGCCGACACATCCATCTTCGAAGCGCTCGATCTCGCGCAGACGCCCTCGCTCATGGCGCCCTTCCAGGTTCTCTTCATCCGCAACCTCAAGACGCTCTACGGCCGCGGCCAGAAGAAGGATGAGTTCGCCGCTATCGACGACTACTTCCGCCGCCCCAACCCGCAGGCGCTCCTCATCTTCATCGCCGACCACATCCGTCTTCCGCAGGACGTCCGCTCCATGGACATGCAGGACAAGGAGCGCGCCGAAAAAATCCGCGAAACCCTCGGCGACACCTGCGGCATCGTCGAGCTCCAGCGCGTCAACGAAGAGGACGCAATCCAATGGGCCATTCGCGAAGCGGCATCCCAGAACATACGCCTCACCGATGACGCCGCCCGCGAGCTCGTCGACGCGCTCGGCGCCGAGATGCTCACACTCTCCAGCGAGCTCTCCAAGCTCATGCTTTACGCCCAAACCCGGGACCAGCCACAAAGCTCGCAGACCATCGAGCTCACCGACGTCGAGACCATGGTCTCCGCCGCCAAGCAGCGCAGCCTCTATGAGCTCACCGACGCCATCAGCCTCAAGGACGCGCCGCGTGCCGTCGCGCTCCTGCATGGCCTCCTGAACTCCAGCGAGAATGGTGAAGACGCCGCCATCGGTCACATCTTCACCCTCGCCAAAACCTTCCGTCAGATGCTCGTGCTCAACGAGAAGCAGGTCCGCGATCAGCGCGCCATGTGGCAGGTTCTCTGGCCCGGCTTCCGCGTTGCTCCCTTCGCAGCCGACGCCCTCATCGCCCAGGCCCGCCGTTACCGCGACCGCAGCGACCTCACGCGCGGCCTCGAACTCATCGCTCGCGCGGATCTCGAACTTCGCTCTTCGCCTGCCGACAAACGCCTTGTGCTTGAGCGTCTCGTTCTTCGCCTCGCCAGCCGCCAGGCTGCAGCGCCGCACGAGGCCGCTGTCCTCAACTAACGACTCAATGCGGCAACGGCCGCCGCTTACCGATTGGAATATCCATCCCCTCGTCGGAAGGTACGTAGTTCGGGTCTCCGGTGATCTTCGGATCGGGCAGTGACATAGACACACCAGCGAGCGTCGTAAACGCCATCCCGTCTCTCTTAATCGAAACGACGATATCGTGTTGGCCGCCACCCATCGCTTGCGGCCGCGGAAACTCCACCACGTATCGTCCACGCAGCAATTGAATCCACTGCCGCAATCGCTTTTGAAGGTCCCGTCGGTCTCCATGCATCACGATGCCGCCGGTCGACTCACACAGACTGTGGAATGCGTCCGTGTGATCACTCTGCCACCCAGACCATACAGGCGTTGTCTCGCCCAGGCCGAAGAGTGCAACGCCCTCGAAGCCGGCATACTCGTGAAGTTTCGGCCACGAGACTGCGCTTCCGTCATCACGCCCATTGCTGATCACCAGCATCGACCGACGGCCCGATGCGCCATCCATATCCTTGATGACAGCCGTCATCGCTGCCCACAGATAGATCTTCGTTCCACAGGAGCCGCCCGCGTCGTTCTTCCCCAACTTCGGCGACTTTAAACCCCCTTCAATCGAGCCGCTCAACAGTCCAGGAAGGGGCTGAACCTGGTTCACCGTTCGAAGCAAATTGCAGCTCACAAGGTAGATCGAAACCCGATCCTGCGGATGCAATTCTTTCTTCGCCATCTCGGCCGTGGCGTCCGCAAGACCAGCCACCAGCCCACTGCGCTCCTTGCCGCCGACGTCAATCAGAATCGCCAGGCTGAGCGGATCTTCGCCCTCCATCCGAACATGTGTCGGAGCAAATTCCTTGCCGCTATCCAGGCTCACCTGGAAGCGCCGGAAATCGATTCGCGGCAGAGTCTGTCGGTCATGATCCAGCACCAGCGTCGGAACCTGCACGAGGTCCGTATACACCTTCAGCGTGAAAACAGGAGTCTGCTCCTGCCACCCTGATGGTTGAGCCTGCTGCGCGCTGCATCGAGCGCTTCCCAGCAACAGCACACTCGACCATCCGCAGGCGTTCAACACAGCCTTCGCAATGGACAAGCGCCACACCATCGACCGCATTATCGCAGAAGCCTTTCCGTCGCGAGCGACTACAATCTGCAAGATAGACGATCCATGGAGGATAGGAATGGCGGTAGCTCACAGGAGCCACGCAGCAGCATTGTTGTTGTGCATCTGCACAATGGGAGTCTGCTTCGCACAGACCTCTTCCACCGCGCAGCCTTCTCAACAGGACCAGCGCCATCAGCTTGAAGAGTTCTACCGCACGCACTACACCAAGCACGAGTACCACGTGCCCATGCGCGACGGCGTCAAGCTCTACACCGTTGTCTACACGCCCATCGCCGCGCAGTTCACCGACCGCGGCCCCTATCCGTTCCTCATGTCGCGCACTCCCTACAGCTGCGGCAACTACAACAACAACGTCATCCAGCCGCACGTCACCAGCAATCCCAACCTCATCCATGACGGCTACATCCTCGTCTGCCAGGACGTCCGCGGCCGCTGGAACAGCGAAGGCCACTGGATGGAGATGACGCCCTCCAAAGACGGCAAGGGCATCGACGAATCCACCGACATGTCCGACACCGTCGACTGGCTGCTCAAGCACGTCGAAAACAACAACGCCAGGGTCGGCATCCTCGGCATCAGCTATCCCGGCTTCTACGCCGCCGCCAGCATCGTCGACTCCAACCCCGCCATCAAAGCCGCCAGCCCGCAGGCGCCGGTCATGGACCTCTGGATGGGCGACGACTCCTACCACGGCGGCGCCTTCATGCTCTCAGCCAATCATTCTTTCTACGCCCCCTTCTTCGCACCACAGAAAAACCCACTCACCAAAGAACCGAAGAACGACTTCGACTTCCCCACGCAGGACATGTACACCTACTACCTGCAAATGGGCACGCTCGCGCATCTCGACTCACCCGCAGGCGGAACGAACTCCTACTTTCACGACCAGGTCTCTCACACCACTTACAGTGACTACTGGCAGATTCGCAATCTCACACCGCACATGCACGGCGTGCACGCTGCAGTGCTCGAGGTCGGCGGCTGGTTTGACGCCGAAGATCTCGCCGGCCCCGTCAAGCTCTTCCACTCCATCGACAAGCTCAGCCCCGAAGCTCCTGAGAACACGCTCGTCGAAGGCCCCTGGGTGCACGGCGGATGGTCACGCGGCACCGGCACCTCGCTCGGCGACATCAAGTTCGGCGACAGCCCCTCTGCCTTCTACCGCGACAACATCGAAACCCCGTTCTTCGCCCACTGGCTGAAGAACAAACCGTGGACCGCGCTGCCGAAGGCGTACACCTTCGAAACCGGCACCAACGTCTGGAAGAAGTACGCCGCGTGGCCGCCGCCACAGGCCATTAGCAAGACGCTCTACCTGCAACCCGACGGCGGTCTCGCCTGGAGCGCGCCCACCATCCTCGGCGAGCAAAGACTCCTACATCAGCGATCCCGCACACCCGGTACCGTTCGTTCCATACATCACCGGGCCTGACATCCCGCAGCGCTACATGGACGACGACCAGCGCTTCGCCACCACGCGCGGCGACGTGCTCGCCTATCAAACTGCACCGCTCACCGAAGACATCACCGTCGTTGGCCCCATCAAGCCGCGCCTCAAGATCGCCTCCACCGGCACCGACTCCGACTTCGTCGTCAAACTCATCGACGTCTTCCCCGAGGACTACAAAGAGCCCGGCGAGGAGAAGGAAGGCAAGCACGTCACCGCCGCCGAGCCCGTCTTCATGGAGGGCTACCAGATGCTTGTCCGCGGCGAGCCCTTCCGCGCGAAGTTTCGAGATTCCTGGGAACACCCCGAAGCTCTCACTCCAGGCAAAGTCACCGACATCGACTTCACCATGCAGGACATCAACCACACCTTCCGCAAAGGCCACCGCATCATGGTGCAGATCCAGAGCTCATGGTTCCCGCTCGTCGATCGCAATCCACAAACCTTCATCGACATCTACAAGGCCAAACCCGAAGACTTCCACCCCGCCACCGAAACCATCTTCCACCAGGCCGACGCACCCAGCGCCCTCGACCTCCTCGTCATGCCACGCTAAGCTTTTCTTTCTGTCATTCCCGAAGGGAATCTGCGTTGCCTTTCTTTCTGTCATTCCCGAAGGCAATCCGCCTTTCGAACCACCAAAAACTCTGTCATCTCGACCGAAGCGGAACGCGTCAGCGTTCCGCGAAGTGGAGAGACCTCTGTATTTCGCGCGGATCACCTCAATGCAAATCACTCCCCGAACGGCTCTTCCAGACTCACACTCTGCGCCGTAAACAACTCCGCACCGTTCTCCGTGATGTGCATGTCATCCTCCAGCCGCACACCAAACTTCCCGCGCTGATAAATCCCGGGCTCATCCGAGAACACCATGCTCTTTTCGAGCTTCGTCGTGTTCCCCTGCACCAGGTACGGCCACTCGTGCATATCCATCCCGATGCCATGCCCTACACGATGCGTGAAGTAGTCATACCCCGGCCCAAACCCCGCATCCACAATCACCTTGCGCGCTGCCGCATCCACTGACTGCGCCTCCACTCCCGGCTTCGCTGCAGCCAGCGCCGCGCTCTGCGCCCGATGCACAATCTCGAAGACCTTCTTCTGCTCGTCGCTCGCCTTGCCGTAGACCCAGCTCCGCGTGATGTCCGACGTATAGCCATCGCACGTGCATCCATCGTCCACCATCACAATGTCGCCCTCACGAATCACCTGCGTCTGCGCACTCCCATGCGGCACCGCCGAATACTGCCCCACATTCAGCGACACCTCACCCCGCACACCGCATCGCGCATACGCCTTGTCCACAAGCTCCGTGAAGCGACGATTCGTATCGCCCGGCGCGCATGACTGATACACCGCGCGATACACGCTCAGCGTAATCTCGTTCGCCAGCTTCATCAGCGCCAGCTCCGCCGGCGTCTTGATCATCCTGCACCCCGCCGTCACCGGAGTCGCCGACGCAATCGTCAGTGCCGGACACGCCTTCCCAATCGCATACGAAAACTCAAACTGCGTGTGCTCTTCAATGCCCAGCGTCCCCGTCTTCACCGCCGACTCACCCAGAGCTTGCCGCATCCGATCGAACGGATTCTCGTTCTCCTGCCAGAAGTACGACAGCGTCGACTCCCGCTCCGGAAAGTTGTTCAGCAACTCGGCCACGCGATCGCGCTCGAACGCCGGAGCAGATCAAAAACGCCGACGCCGCTCTCGGCAGCACATACGCAAACAACCGCTCCGACTGACCCCAGTGCGCTCCCGTGTAATACGTCAGCGACGCTCCCGTCGTAATCACAATCGCGTCGATCTTGTTCGCCGTCATCAGCTCGCGCGCCCTGTCCAGCCGCCGGTTCCGCTCATCGACCGTGATCGGCACAATCTCCTTGCGCCTATCCGTCAGCGCCGCAATCGGCGCCGGCAGACTCTCATCAACGCACGGCTGAGGAGCCGCCGCCTGGCCACCCTTCCGCTGCGCCTCCATCGCCAATGCCGGCGCAGCCACAGCCGTCGAAACCAGAAACTTTCGCCTGGAAAGCATCTCTGCATTGTAGGCGCACCGCCGATTACCCTAATATCAGGGCCTCAGGAGCCCACCGCCCAATGATCACCACCGTGCAAGCAGCACATCCGCCATCAGCAGCAAAATTTCGCTGAAGCCAGTGGCACGTTCAGCTGGCTGCTCAGCGGCCTCACCCTCGCCACCAAGATGGTCGAAGCCAAGATTCGCCTCGGCGGCCTCAGCGACGTCCTCGGCGCCAAAGGCTCCGTCAACGTGCAGGGCGAGGTCCAGCAGAAGCTCGACGTCTACGCCAACGAAACCCTCCTGCACATGCCTCGGCGTCCGCGACTCCGTCGCCGCTCTCGTCAGCGAAGAGAACGAAGAGCCCGTCATCATCAACGCCGACCCCGAATCCGGCCGCTACATCATCGTCTTCGACCCGCTCGACGGCTCCTCCAACATCGACGTCAACGTCAACGTCGGCACCATCTTCTCCATCCTCAAGCGCATCCCCGGCCAGCCGCTCGAGCCCGCCATCCTGCAGCCCGGCTACAAGCAGGTCGCCGCCGGCTACGTCGTCTACGGTTCCTCCACCGTGCTCGTCTACACCGCCGGCAACGGCGTCCACGGCTTCACGCTCGACCCCGCCATCGGCGCCTTCGTCCTCACCAACGACAACATGAAGATGCCAGAGCAAGGCCCCTACTACTCCATCAACGAAGCCAACGAGGTCTCCTGGCCGCTGCCTTATCAGCAGTTCGTCAATCGCCTCCGCCGCGGCCAGCTCAATGGCCAACCCTACAGCTCGCGTTACATCGGCTCGCTCGTCGCCGACTTCCACCGCACGCTGCTCAAGGGCGGCGTCTTCCTCTACCCGCCCACTGAGAAATCACCCAAAGGCAAGCTCCGCCTCCTCTACGAAGCCAACCCACTCGCCTTCATCGCCGAGCAGGCCGGCGGCGCCGCCACCAACGGCACGCAACGCGTCCTCGACCTCCAGCCCGAATCCATCCACCAGCGCACTTCCTTCGTCCTCGGCAGCCGCGTCGAGGTCGAGACCCTGCAGGCTATGGTGAAAAAAGAAGCTATGGATAAAAAGAAAGATAGCTGAATTTGAAAGCAAGGAAAGAAAGCTGAGATTGAATGGCCACGCAAACCCACTCGTCGACTACGGCCCAGCGCCTCTACTACGACTCCCCCATCCTCGAGTTCACCGCGCGCATCACCGACATCCGCCTCGTCGAAAAAGATCCCAACGCCGCCCCTGACAGCGCGCAGCTCTGGCAGGTCGCGCTCGACCGCACCGCCTTCTACCCCGAAGGCGGCGGCCAGCCCTGGGACACCGGCCTGCTCATCGCCACCGCGCCCAGCGGCACCACGCTCGAGATCCCCGTCGAGCGCGTTCACGAAGACGAAACCGGAGAGGTCTGGCACTTCGTCCGCAAGCCCCTTGCGACCGGCACCGGTATCAGCGGTGCCGTGGATCCAGCCCGCCGTACCGACCACGAGCAGCAGCACTCCGGCCAGCACCTGCTCTCCGCCGTCTTCCTCCGCGAGCTCAACGCGCGCACCGTCTCGCTTCCACCTCGGCGCCGAAAGCTCCACCATCGACCTCGCACTCCCCGAAGGAATGGACAAACTCACCGACGACGACCTCCGTCGCGTCGAAGAGATCGCCAACGAAATCATCTACGAGAACCGCCCGCTCCTCACCCACTGGGTCGAGCGCCCGCTCGCCGAAGCCATGCTCGCCCGCGGCGACCTCCGCAAGCTCCCTCCCCTCGAAGGCCCCTTCCGCATCGTGCAGATGCAGGGCATCGAGTTCAACGCCTGCGGCGGCACGCACGTCCGCAGCACCGGCGAGATCGGCGCGATCCTTCTGCGCCGCGTCGAAAAGGTCCGCCAGGGCTGGCGCGTCGAGTTCGTCTGCGGCCTCCGCGCCGTCCGCTCCGCCCGCCGCGACTACAACCTCCTCGACACCGTCGCCCGCACCCTCACCATCTCCCGCACCGACGTCCCCACCCGCGTCGAAAAACTCCTCGAAGACAGAAGGCCGCAGGCGAAGGAAATCAAGAAGCTCACACAAGAGCTCGCGAGAACCCAACCAAAGGTCACGCCGTCCTGAACACGAATGCTGTCAGCAGCGCTCTACAGCAAAGCGCCAAAGGCGCGACCTATACCAGCCTAGGGCGAAGCCCTAGGTAAGCGTATTCAGGAACAATTTAGAGGGCTGAAGGCCCGACATATACACCCGCGTGCGAGGCGATGACCTACTTGCCCGGGTGCCCCACGTCTCGCCTTTGAGACGCGGGTTTGCCGGATGCAAACCCATTCCGCACAATCACAGACGATACCCTTACTACGTGCCCCTTTACGCCGACGTCGCGTTGCCGGTCCCGCTCGACCGCACCTTCACCTACTCGCTCGGCGACCTTACCCCCGAAATCGGCGCACGCGTCCTCGTCCCCTTCGCCGGCCAGCGGCTCCTCGGCGTCGTCGTCGCGCTGCATGACAACCCACCCGCACCCGCCGCTGATTCGAAACCAGTCGAAGTAAAAAAAATCGAGCGCCTCCTCGACGACGCCGCGCTCCTCTCTCCCGAACTCCTCGAGCTCGCCCGCTGGATCGCGCAGTACTACTGCGCTCCGCTCGGCGAAGTCCTCCGCGGCATGCTCCCGCTCACCGCCGAGGTCCGCCGCCACTGGGTCTACCGCATCGCCGAGCAGGGCCGCAACGTCCTCTACGACAGCGCCCTCCGCGGCTCCTCTCGCCGCTCCCGCCTCAGCCCCGAAGACCAGAACCGCGAGTACGCCGTCCTCAACTACCTCGAGCCCGGCGAGTCCGCCAAAGCTCACCGCCATCCGCTCCGCCACCGGCGCCAACAAAGCCATGCTCGACGCCATGGTGAAAAAACGCTGGCTCCTCCGCGAACCCCTCACCGAGCAACGCGACGCCCGCCGCCTCGAAACCGTCGCCGTTATCGCCAACGAACTGGACTCCCTCTCAACTGTGTCATCTCGACCGGAGCGCGGAGCGCGTAGTGGAGAGACCCCCGTATTTCCGCCCGAATCACCACAACCGCCGCCCGCAACCAAGCGCCTCCCCAAGCTCAACGACAACCAACTCGCCGTGATGGCCGAGCTCGCCGGCTGCGGCGGCCGCGAACTTCTCCGCGAACTCCGCACACGCCTCGAACGCCGCGGCGTCCCCGACTCCACCGTCAACACCCTCGTCAAACGCGGTCTCATCCGCCTCGAAGAAGCCGCGCAGGCCTTCCACGTCACCTCGCTCGCCACGCACGGCAAGCGCTTCGCCCACGAGCACACCCTCAACGAATCGCAGACTGAAGCCCTCGCAACCATCGTCGCCGCGATGCAACGCCACACCTTCGCGCCGCACCTTCTCTACGGCATCACCGGCTCCGGCAAGACCGCCGTCTACGTCGCCGCCATGCAGCGTGCACTCGCCAACAACAAATCCGCTCTGCTCCTCGTTCCCGAGATCGGCCTCACCCCCGCCACCGCCGCGCAGATGGTCGCTGCCTTCGGCTCCGAGGTCGCGCTCCTCCACTCGCAGCTCACGCCCGACGAGCGCGCCGAGCAGTGGCACCGCATCCGCCGCGGCGAAGCCCGCGTCGTCGTCGGCACGCGCTCCGCCGTCTTCGCGCCCATGCCGAACCTCGGCCTCATCCTCATCGACGAAGAGCACGACGGCAGCTACAAGCAGGAAGAAACTCCGCGCTACCACGCCCGCGACGTCGCCGTGATGCGCGCCAAGCTCCTCGGCATCACCATCGTCCTCGGCTCCGCCACGCCCTCGCTCGAATCCTGGAACAACGCCGAGCGCGGCCGCTACGCCCGCATCGAGATGCTCGCAGCGCGTGCAATCCCGCCCGCTCCCCGTCGTCGAGATGATCGACATGCGCTCCGAGTTCCGCGAGACCGGACAGGAACAAATCTTCGCGCGCCAGCTCATCGAAGAGACACAATCCACGCTCGACCGCAACGAACAGGTCATCATCCTCCTCAATCGCCGCGGCTACTCGTTCGTCGTCATGTGCCGCGCCTGCGGTGAAAAAATCGAATGCGAAAACTGTGCAATTTCGCTTACGTACCACAAGCACTCGCGACGAACAAGACCTCTCCGGCCCCGCACGCGTCGGCGCTCGCCTCGAGTGCCACTACTGCGGCTTCCGCCGCGGCGTCCCAAGTCACTGCCCCAAGTGCAATAGCGAGCATCTCTTCTTCCTCGGCGCAGGCTCGCAGCAAGGCGAAGAACGCCTGCAGGAACTCTTCCCCAACGCGCGCATCGGCCGCATGGACCGCGACACCGTCCGCACCCGCGGCGACATGGAGCGCCTCCTCCAGCGCCTCCACTCCGGCGAGATCAACCTCCTCGTCGGCACGCAGATGATCGCCAAGGGCCACGACATCCACGGCGTCACGCTCGTCGGTGTCGTCGGCGCGGACTTCGCTCTTGGTCTGCCCAGACTTTCGCGCTGCCGAGCGCGTCTTCCAGCTGCTCACACAAGTCAGCGGCCGCGCCGGCCGCGGCGACAAACCCGGCCGCGTCCTCGTCCAGACCTACCAGCCCGACCACTACGTCAACCAGTTCGCCCGCCAGCACGACTACACCGGCTTCGCCGCGCGCGAGATGTACTTCCGCCGCGCCATGCGCTACCCGCCCTTCGCCGCGCTCGCCAACGTCCTCATCCACAGCGAACAGTTCGAAGAGGTCCTCGCCATCTCGACGGAACTCGGCAAATGGCTCGCCGCCAATCGCCCGGAGACCGTGCGCGTCCTCGGGCCCGCACCCGCGCCGCTCCCGCGGATCAAGCGCGTCTATCGCTATCACTTGTTGCTGAAATCAGAGCGCCGCGACGCCCTCGGCGCCGTTCTGCGCGGCATGCTCGCGCACATCGAAGCCAGCGGCATCCCCCGCCGCAACGTCACGATCGACGTCGACGCACTCCACCTGATGTAGCCTCACGACGCCCGTCGAACGCGTGGAACAGGAGTGTTCCCCGTGGAACGTTTCGTAGTATGTCGCTAAGAAATGTGGGAAAGAGCGATTTCTGTGGATTTCACACGCACGAGGAGCGGTTATCGCTCACGCGACCGCCGAAACGCCAGGAAGCTCTGAATGGGCCGAGAAACTAGCCGATAAGGTGCAGCTCTTTTCCCGCCTTGAAGCGCACCGCGCTCCCGGGGGAGATGCTCACCTCGGCACCTGTGCGCGGATTTCTCCCCACACCGGTCTTCCGCGGCTTCACCGTAAACACGCCAAACCCTCTCAGCTCGATACGGTCCGAGCGTCCCAGGGCCTTCTTCATGCCTTCGAAGATAGCGTCCACCGCAGCCTCCGCCTTGGTACGGGGCAAGCCGGTGCGCTCGACGATACGCTGGACTAGATCCTGCTTGATCACCTGCGGTCACCTTCCTTCCGTCTTCGCTCGGGCTGGCGTTTCGCAACTCACTGAAAAACCGCGCCGCAACCCCGATGCTAGGTAAGCTGTTTTCACTTGTCAAACGAACACACAACAGTTTGAGATAGGCTCAGTAACGATACAGCTACTCTCAAACAGGGACACAAGCGTCACTCCACGCGTCTGTCCGGGAGAATTGATGTCGATTAAGAGCGATAGGTGGATTCGTCAGCAGGCCCTTGAACACCGCATGATTGAGCCTTTCAGCGAGAAACAGGTGAGTGCGGGTGTCATCTCCTACGGCCTCTCGTCTTATGGCTATGATCTGCGCGTCTCCGACGAATTCAAGATCTTCACCAACGTCAACAGCGCCATCATCGACCCCAAAGCCTTCGACGAGCGCTCTTTCGTGACTGTCACGGCCCCCAGCGTTATCATTCCTCCAAACTCGTTCGCGCTGGCGCGCTCGATCGAGTACTTCCGGATCCCGCGCGACGTGCTGACGATCTGCGTAGGAAAAAGCACCTACGCCCGCTGCGGCATCATCGTCAACGTCACGCCCTTTGAACCGGAGTGGGAAGGTTTTGTCACCCTCGAAATCTCGAACACGACGCCGCTTCCGGCGCGCGTGTATGCCAACGAAGGGCTCTGTCAGATACTCTTCTTCCAGGGCGACGAGGCTTGCGAGGTAAGCTATGGTGACCGCAACGGCAAATACATGCGTCAGCAAGGCATCGTTCTTCCCAAGCTCTAGGGCCATGACAAGCAAACGCAGCAGGAGGCCCAACAGTCGATGACCACCGAAGCACCGGCACGAATCGGCCTGGTTGCCTCTGACCCGCTCCGCCTGGTCGGAATGGAGGCCATCCTCGCCGAGCTGCCGGGTATGGAACCCGTTCCCCTCGAGCTCGACCAGATAGGCCCCGCCACCGGTCTCGCCGTCCTCATGCTTGAGGCACGCAGCGGCGGTGACGCCCTGCCCGATCTCATCTCCCGTCTTCGCCGCGAGAACCCGCAGGTCCGCATCGTCGTCGTCGGCGAGGGCCTCGACCCTCTGCTCATTGAGCAGGTGATCGGCGCGGGCGCCAAGGGCTATCTCGCCGAAACCGCCAGCGAGGCCGAGATCCGGATGGCCCTCGAGGTCGTGCTCGATGGCTCCGTCTGGGCTCCGCGCAAGGTCCTGGCCAAGCTCCTTGAAGGCGGCAGTTCCTCGGCTTCCACTTCGAGCGCGGGCGCCGACAGCATTCTGAAGCGCATGACGGCCCGCGAACGTGAGGTGCTGGAGCACCTCATGGATGGCCGGTCGAATCGGGCTATCGCTGAAGCTCTCGGCATCGACGAGGCCACGGTCAAAGCCCACCTTGGCCGCATGCTCCGCAAGACCGGCGCGCACAACCGCGTCGAGCTCACGCTTCGCGCGATCGAAGAGCGTTCCCCTCGCTAGCCCCGAATCACCCGACGGGTATCGACCTGCCCTATACCCCGACCTGTGGGCGCGAAGCGCGTCTGTTCCAGCCGGGGCCCCCGGCGAGCGTTCTGGGCTCGTTGGGGTGGAATGCAATGGCCCGAAGGTCTACAACCCTCCGTAATCTTGTTCATTAGCGAAGGATGTCTCACTCTGTATATCAGTACAGACCTGGGAGAAGAGGGTTGTAGGTCCGGCCGTTCGCGGTCAGCCTGCAACCCATTTTTTTTGGCAACCTGCGCCTCACGACATTCCATCTCACTCATTAGCTGAGGAATGATGACCTCTCCCTGAATGTCAGGGTCTCGAAAGGTAATTCAATGAAAAAGCTTCTCGGTACACTCTGTGGCGTTGCCATGCTTGCGGGCCTGGTTCCGGCACGCGCGGCGGATATGCATAAGATGGACGACCGCCTGAATGACGCCGCCAATGTCATTCAGGAGATCATGCATACTCCCGATAGAGGAATCCCTTCGTCCATCCTCTCCGGCGCCTCCTGCGTCGTGGTTGTCCCTGCTTACAAGAAGGGTGCTTTCATTGTCGGCGCACAGTATGGTCAGGGCGTCGCCACCTGCCGCACTCCCCGCGGCTGGAGCGCTCCCGTCTTCGTAAAGCTTGAAGGCGGCAGCTTTGGCTGGCAGATCGGCGGGCAGTCCACCGACCTCGTTCTCGTCGCCATGAATGAAAACGGCCTCGAGTCGGCTCTTAAGAGCAAGGTCAAGCTGGGAGGAGATGCCTCCGCAGCGGCTGGCCCCGTCGGCCGTAACGCCCAGGCCAGCACGGACATCGCCATGAAGGCCGAGTTCCTCACCTACTCGCGCGCCAAGGGCCTGTTCGCCGGCCTCGACCTCACCGGTACAGCGCTGTACCAGAACAAGGACGACATGGAAGACGAGTACGGCAACGCCGACTTCGAACGCATCCTCCATGGCGGCGAGCCCGTTCCGGCCAACGCGCAACGCTTCGTCTCCACCGTAGCTCGCTACTTCGTCTCCGCGCGGGAGCACTAAGTTCCTTCACGAGACGTTACCTTGCCTTACTTCAGTTCAACGGGGGACGGTTTACGCCGTCCCCTTCTTCTCTTTTAACGCTCTGTCGCGACACCGGACCATTCTTTAGAATCCATTTCAGCCACTGTGGCATAAAGGGTTCGCCCTTCCCTAAACCGAAAGATCCTGAAAGGCAAACACGATGAAAAAGCTTCTGGTAACAGTCTGCGGTTCTCTTCTTCTGGCCGGTACGCTCTCCGCCCACGCCGCCGACATGGACAAACTCAACGATCGCCTCAACAGCGCCGCCGACGTGATTCAGGAGATCATGAGGACTCCCGACAAGGGCATTCCCTCATCGATCCTCGCTGGCGCTTCCTGCGTCGTGGTTGTCCCTGCTTATAAGAAGGGTGCCTTCATCGTCGGCGCACAGTACGGTCAGGGTGTTGCGACCTGCCGCACGCCCCGTGGCTGGAGCGCTCCCGTCTTCGTCCGCCTTGAGGGTGGCAGCTTTGGCTGGCAGATCGGCGGGCAGTCCACCGACCTCGTGCTCGTGGCAATGAACCAGAGGGGCCTGCAGTCCATGCTGAAGAGCAAGGTCAAGCTCGGTGGAGATGCCTCAGCCGCGGCCGGTCCAGTGGGTCGCAATGCCCAGGCCAGTACGGACATTGCCATGAACGCCGAGTTCCTCACCTACTCGCGCGCCAAGGGCCTGTTTGCGGGTCTCGACCTCGAAGGAACCGTTCTCGATCAGAACAAGGATGATATGGCCGCCGAGTATGGCAACCCTATTCCCTTCGAGACCGTCCTACACGGAGCTACGCCGGTTCCGGAGAATGCGCGACGCTTCGTCAGCACGGTCGCTCACTACTTTGTCTCCGCCAAAGCGGCACACTAGTCCCCCCCCAGCACGCGTTGTTTCCATTTACAGGGACGGCATTCAGCCGTCCCTGTTCTTCATTTAACGGGGAATAACGTCTGCTGCTCTCACGCCACGCTGTGGCCCTTCACCTGGTGAGAGTCGCGTCTCCGGCTATACGTCTTGTGCTGACAGCTCTCGCACTCCCACGGATACAGCCTGAGCATCACCATCAAACTGTCCACAAGTCCCTCGCGTCTCACGCGCCGGAACTTTCTGTGACCGCAATTGGAGCAGGGTCGCACTCGCACCTCAATGTCTTAATCATAGGCTGTTTTTTGCGCGTTGCGATAAATGTCGGCCGCACGATCGTCTATAGACCATCCTCCCCGCCAACCTTCAGCAGCGCTCTTGGCTACACTTAGCTACGTTGACTGCCCAGTCCCAACAGCATCCGGCGAAACGCGCCTCCTTCCGTGAGTGGCTGGAGTACTTCGGCCTTCGCGTCATCGTTGCCATCCTCAAGTGGCTCCCGCGCTCCGTCTCCCGAGCCGCCGGCGCCGGCATCGGTGCCTCGCCTGGCACCTCATCAGCCGCCTGCGCCGCATCGGCCTGCGCAATCTCTCGCTCGCCTTCCCGGAGATGGCGGCCACCGAGCGCGAGCGCATCCTCCGCACGCTCTATCGCTATCTCGGCTGGCAGATGGCCGAGTTCTGCCGCATGCCCCGCGCCTCGCGCGCCGACGCCACAGCGTTCTTCCGCTACGAAGGCCTCGAGCACTACCTCGCCGCCCGCAGCCGCGGCAACGGCGTCCTGGTCCTCACCGGTCACCTCGGCGCCTGGGAGTTGTCGAGCTTCTACCACTCCCTCATGGGCTATCCCATGAGCATGGTCATCCGCCGCCTCGACAACCCGCTCGTCGACGCCTTCGTCAACCGCATCCGCTGCCTCCACGGCAACCGCGTCCTGCACAAGGATGACTTCGCCCGGGGCCTGCTCCAGTCCATGCACCGCGGCGACACCGTCGGCATCCTCATGGACACCAACATGACGCCGCCGCAGGGCGTCTTCGTCCCCTTCTTCGGCACGCTCGCCTGCACCGCCTCCGGCCTCGCCCGCGTCGCCGCGCACTCCAAGGCGGCTGTCCTCCCCGGCTTCATGCTCTGGGAGCCCCGCGAAAATCGTTATGTGCTCCACTTTGGCCCCGAGCTCACCCTCGCCCGCACCGGCGACGCCACAGCCGACGCCCTCGCCAACACCGCCCTCTTCACCGCTACCATCGAGTCATGGATCCGGCGTTACCCTGAGCAATGGCTCTGGGTCCACCGCCGCTGGAAGACCCGCCCCGAAGGCGAGGAAAGCCTCTACTGAGATCATGTTCCTGAAAAGGGCTAAGATGAGCTTCGAGTTTTTCTCTGACAGACCGCCTCGTTAAGGGCACGGCTTCAGCCGTGCTGTAAAACTCGCTAATTAGAAAAGGGGGCTTTAGCCCCTGGGGTATGCCTTCCTGAACTACCCCGAGGAAACGTTCTTGGAACCACGCCACCTCAACCGACTCACCTTCCCTGAGCTCGCAGCCCTCGTCGGCGCGCCGGTCGCCGAGTATCCATCGACCGAACTGCATCGCATCTCCGCGCTCGGCGATGCCACCCCGGACTCCATCGTCTTCGCGCAGGACGACTCAGCGCTCGAGCGTACCCTGACCTCGCGAGCCGGCGCCATCCTCGCAAAACATGGCGACCTCGAGACAAGCGACTCTCGCGTGCTCTGGGTCCGCGATCCTCGCTTCGCCATGGCCCTCGCCGGCAAGGCCTTCGCCGCCAGAAACGACGCTCCCCTCATTCACCCCAACGCCATGATCGATCCCGCCGCCAGCGTCGGCGAACGCACGCGCGTCGGCGCCGGAGCCGTGATCGAAGCAGGTGCCGTCGTCGGCGAAGACTGCTCGATCGCCGCCAACGTCACCATCTGCCACGGCGTGCACCTCGGCAACCGAGTCGTCGTGCAGCCGGGCGCCGTCCTCGGCTCGCTCGGCTTCGGCTACGCCCGCAATCCGCAGACCGGCGAGCACCTGCTCTTCCCGCAACAAGGCTCGCTCGTCATCGAAGACGACGTCGAGATCGGCGCCAACACCACCATCGACCGCGGGGCCTTAGGCGAGACTCGGATTGGCCGCGGCACAAAAATCGACAACCTCGTCCACATCGGCCACAACTGCATCATCGGCAAAAACGTCGTCATCGCCGCACAGGTCGGCCTCTCCGGCTCCTGCACCATCGACGACGACGTCATCATCGCCGGCCAGGTCGGCCTCGGCGACCACGTCCACATCGGCCCCGGCGTCATCCTCGGCGGCCAGTCCGGCGTCTACCCCGGCAAAACCGTCACCGGCCCCGGCCAGATCTTCGCCGGAACCCCCGCCGAACCCCGCACCGAATATCTCAAATCCCTCGCCCGCATCCGCCGCCTTAAAGTGGAGAATTGGGTGCAACATGACCTCAGACAAGCGGCTCATCTCGGAGCGCTTTCCTCGCTCTTCGAAATACAACCCGGAATGGGTCATCGTCCAGCCGTCAGCGGCGCGGCGAATTCCCTTTGGCTGACCGAGTGGCTCACGACAGCGATGGACTTGCAGCCCGGCATGCGAGTGCTGGACCTCGGCTGCGGGCGGGCAGCATCGTCGATCTTCCTGCGCCGCGAATTCGGCGTGCAGGTTTGGGCCACCGACCTATGGTTCAGCGCCTCGGAGAACATCGAGCGAATCCGGGATGCCGGCGTCGAGGATGGCGTCTTCCCGATCCATGCGGATGCCCGGGGCTGCCGTTCGCCGCAGAGTTCTTCGATGCCATCGTGTCGATCGATTCCTTCTTGTACTACGGGACCGACGACCTGTACCTGAACTACCTCGCTCGGTTTGTGAAGCCTGGAGGCCCGATTGGAATTGCGGGAGCCGGACTGAGCGCGGGAAATCGAGGGTCCGCTTCCCGAGCATCTTCGCGGGTGGTGGACCCAGGACCTCTGGTGCCTGCATTCGGCGGATTGGTGGCGCCGGCACTGGGAACGAACGGGCATCGTGGACATCGAACTAGCCGACACCATGCCCGAGGCTGGCGACTGTGGCTGGATTGGCACAGGGTGATTGCTCCGGACAATGAATCGGAAATCACGGCGCTCGAAGCCGATCGGGGCAGCTACCTCGGATACATTCGCCTTGTAGCTCGCCGCAATGGTCAAACCACCCTGGCGGATCACATCGAGTCCGTGCCCACGCGATACACGAAAAAGCCTTTGCTGCGGATCGAGTAGCCTGGCCAATCTACATCTGATCGTTGTAAGCGATCGGCGGCCAGAGCGGCGTCTTCCCCCTGCAACGAGATCAACGGCCCCGGCCAGATCTTCGCCGGAACACCCGCCGAACCCCGCACCGAATACCTCCGCTCCCTCGCCCGCATCCGCCGCTTGAAGTAGCAAAATATCGCTCAATAGTAGTGGCGATCGTCGGCCCAGTGGAAGGGCGGGGACGGGCGGCGGCCGCGAAGCAGGTAGATGTTGCCGTGCTCAAAGGGCATGGCGTAGGGCGTGTCGCGCACGCCGACGATGGTGACTGACTCGTATTTCTTCGAGATATCGTCCGGAGAGTCTTCGATGACGGAGATGACAAGGTTGGCATCGCAGCCGTGCATGCCCCAGAGCCAGTAGTTGTTGTGTCCGCTGATGGCAGGTGGAAGGCCGAGATGATCGCGGCGGTTGAAGAAGTCGATCGCACCCGCCTCACCGTAGTTGCCGCCGAAGATGCAGACGCGGCGCTGATCTGCAGGCGAGAGCGAGTTGAAGGTGCGGGTGACGATGGCCACCTGCTGCTGCCAGCCGAAGCGGTCGGCGTAGAACTGCGGAAGCTCGCCGCTGGAGGCGGTTTCGGTCTTTCCGCTCTTCATGTGCAGCGCCGTGGTGTAACGGACCCACGCAGCAGGGCGAAGTACGGGCGAGGACATCGGAAGGATGAGAAGGCCGGTGAGGATGAGCGCGCCTTCGAGGATGGGAAACGCAAAGACGCGGTTGGCTGCGACAAGACGCCGTGAGGCGAAGCGGCGCTCCCAGGCGATGCCGCCGGCGGCGAAGAGCACCGGATAGATGGCAGCGAGATAGTAGTCCTTGGCGTGCAGGACGAACATGAGCACGAAGAAGATGAGGAAGGTCAAACCAATCCAGCGGCCGCGGGGGATAGAGCGAGCGCGCAGAAGAGAGACGAGGCCAGTGATCCAGAGCAGAGCGTTCGCGGGGTGCATCTGCAAGAGCTGGGCGAGGAAGAAGCCCACAGGCCCGAGGATGACGTTCTTGTTTCCGACCTTGCCGTTATGGAAGAACTCGAGCGTGGCCCAGTGGTTGTGAATCTGCCAGAGCACGTACGGCAGCGCGATGACGATGATTAACGCGATTCCGAGTGCGGCCCAGCGCGTGAAGAGGACGCGGCGTTGCGGCGTGAGGAGCAGGCCCATGCCGGCGGCGATGAGGAAGAAGAGAATCGAGGGTTTGTTGAGCAGCCCGATGCCGGCGGAGAGGCCAAAGATGGTCCACCAGATGCGCTGCGGTGCGCCTTCGATGAGGCGAATGAGCGCGAGCGCGCACAGCATCCAGAAGACGGGCTCGAAGGAGTTCATCGAAAGAAAGCCGTCGACGGCGATGTAGATGGGAGCGACGAGGACGCCGAGCATCGCCAGCGCCTGTGCAGGGCGGCGCCCGCCTAGAGCCCAGGCAAGCAGGCCGGTCAGAAAAACGGTGGCGGCTCCGGCGAGTGCGGAGAGAATGCGGATGGCGAATAGAGAATCGCCGAAGAGAAGCTCGCCGAGCCGTGCCTGCAGGGCGACGATGGGACCGTGATCGACAAAGCCCCACGCAAGATGATGGCCGCAGGCGATGTAATAAAACTCGTCGCGGAAGTAGCTGTAGCCGATGTGTTGGGTCCAGAGCGTGAGGGCGAACTGCAGGACGAGCTTGATGGCAGCAAAGAGCAGCGCGAGCCGAAGGGCCGCTCGCAAAGAAGTGTCAGATGGCCGGACGGCGGTTGAGCTCATAGGGTCAAGAGAAATGTACGTCAAAGCTGGCGCGGCGGTTCCAGCGCAGGCCTTTCCCGGTGAGATCGAAATCCACCTCAGTATCAGGAAACGCGCATCTCGTCATTTGGCGCATTTCCGACTACAAATGATAAGACGATGTCCTCGAATCTCGAATCCGGTAGCTAAGAATGCCCACCATCGTCATCGGCGGACACACCCGCAACATCGGCAAGACCTCGGTCGTCGCCGGGCTGATATCGGCATTGCCTCAGCTGAACTGGACCGCCATCAAGATCACGCAGTTCGGCCACAACGTCTGCTCCGCCAACGGCGAGCCCTGCGACTGCCAGACCGCCGACCACACCCTCGCCATCTCCGAAGAGCGCGACCCCACAACCGGCACCGACACCTCGCGCTTCCTCGCCGCCGGCGCCAAGCGAGTCTTCTGGGTCCGCACCCGCCAGGGCGAGCTCGCCGAAGCCATGCCCCGCGTCCGCAAGCTCATCGCCGAGGCCGAAAACATCATCCTCGAATCCAACAGCGTCCTGCGCTTCCTCCAGCCCGACCTCTCGCTCGCCGTCCTCGACCCCACGGTCGCCGACTTCAAGCCCTCCGCGCTCCGCTACCTCGACCGCGTCGACGCCCTCATCGTTCCTGCCGGCACCACCCTCAATTCGCTCACGGCGGGCCTGGCCCGGCGTCTCCCCGAGCCTCCTCGCAACCAAACCCCTCTTCCACACCGCCCCACCCGCCTACGTGAGCGACGACCTCATCCACTTCGTCAGCACGAGGCTACGCAGCAAGGAACTCGCAGCTCGAAGCTCACAGCTCGAAGCCGATCGCTAAAACATCGAGACCCAAAATCGCCTCGACTTGCGTTAACCACGCTGGTCGCCGCGCCTTCCGCACAGCAAATCCTCATCGCCGCCCGCCTAGACTCGCCTCATCCCGTTCCCAATTTCCTGCTGCGAGCCCGCCCATGCGCCTCTGCTCCTCTCTGCTGCCTGCTCTCTGCCTCTGCGCCGCCACGATTGCCTCTGCGCAAACCGCCGGATGGCAGCCCGCGCCCGGCCACGCGCAGCTCCCCATCTGGCCCGGAGCGATCCCCGACGCCGCTCCTGTCCGAGGCCCCGCTGTCAACCACGAGCGCGTCGAGGTCAGCGGTCCCAACGAGCTCATCGGCGGCAAACGCTCGACAGGTGTCCGCAATGTGACCATACCCACCATGACCGTCTACTCGGCCACAGGCAGGAACACCGGCGCTGCCGTCGTTGTCTTCCCCGGAGGCGGCTACCAGATGCTCGCCATCGACCTCGAAGGCACCGAGGTCTGCGACTGGCTCGTTCCGCGCGGCATCACCTGCGTCGTGCTCAAGTACCGCGTCCCCGGCAACCCGGCACTCTATCCCAAGTCCGGGCCCTACCCCGAGTCGCCCATGGCGCTCGAAGACGCGCAGCGCACCCTCGGCCTCTTGCGTCTCCATGCCGCCAGCTATCGCATCGATCCGCACAAGATTGGCGTGCTCGGCTTCTCCGCCGGTGGCCATCTCGTCGCCGCCATCAGCAACCATTACGACCACCGCATCTATCCGCCCGTCGACGCCGCCGACAAGGAGAGCTGCCGCCCCGACTTCGCCATCGCCATCTACCCCGGCCATCTCTCCTACTCGGCCACGGTCTACGACGCCCGCCAGAGCAAGAACAAATCCTTCCTCCCGCCGCCCAACCACCTTCCGCCCGCACTCCACGACCTCGTCCTCAACCCCGACCTTCACGTCACGAAGAACACCCCGCCCACCTTCCTCCTGCAGAACGAAGATGACCACGTCGACAACGTGAACGACGCGCTCTCCTACTACATCGCGCTGCGCAACGCCGGCGTCCCCACCGAGATGCACCTGTACCCGATGGGCGGCCACGCCTTCGGACTGCGCCGCACGAAGCTTCCCGTCACCGCGTGGCCCCAACTTGTGGACACCTGGATGCAATCGCTGGGCATCACGCCTGGGAAGTGATCCCAACCCGTGTTCGTTTACATTGCCGCCGCGCTACTGTCTTTTCGCGCCAGAACAATCGCCTGAAACGGCCGGAACGGCGGATAAGCCCGCAGCACCTTCGCGCCAAGCCTTCGAATCAAACCGCTGTTCTGGGAACCAAGCCAATCAAAGTACCCGTGAAACAGGCGCCGAAGTCCTGCGCTGTCCGCAATCACGCACAGTTCCTCTCGCGTGTACTCGCGAATGTGTCCCGGGTTCAGCGCATAGAGCCGCAGACGTTCATACGGATTTCTTCCCGCAAGCATCCGCAGGCGCTTTCCAATCTCCGCAGCGTTCGGCGTCGTGCAGATCAGCACGCCCTTCTCCGTCAGCAGATTTCGCAGAAACGTCAGCGTGTACTCCGGCGCAATCGAGAGATGTTCGATCACCTCAGAGAAGACGATCAGGTCGAAGCGGCCGCAATCAGGCCACTCCGGCACGCGGTCCGACCGCAGAAGGTCGAAGGTGATGTGCGGCACAGCGTCCATTGCATCCCGCTCGCGATGTCCGCCGTCGTCCATCCCGGGATCGAAACCCAGCGTGTGAACATCGCCATAGAACGTTGCGAGGTAGCACGTCAGTTCGCTGCGTCCAACGTCGAGCACACGGATTGACCGGTCCGGAGCATATCGCCGGCACAAACGCATGATCTCCTCAAAACCGGGTTCGGTGCGTCGAGAGGTAGCTTCGTTGCGACTCTTCTCCACAGGACAGTGCCTTCTCCGCCTCAAGCATGCGCGAGAGGGCGTCCTCAACCTGCTCGTGACCCGGCAGCATGGTTCCTCACTCATCGGAGCTCGCGCTGCAGATTGAAGCGCGTTTCCATCACCCGACCCTCCCGACTATAGGCAGCAACCGCTATCCAGGTGTCATCCGAATGTCATTGCGTCATTCTCTGAAGACGAGCCGGTCTTCGCATCCAAGCCGAACGCGGCCATCTGACTTGACAAGCCTCCGGTTCCGGCAAGGTCGCGTCAGAGCTGCCTGGATCGCTGATCCCCTTGGGCCACCGAGTTAGGTCCACCCCTAAGTCCAATTCGCATGAAGACTTTGCGCAAATTCCGGGGAGAGGGGGGACTACCTGGCCACCCAAAAACAAAAGAGGCAGCCTCTCGGCTGCCTCTTTTCTAACTTCTTCCAACGAAACGGTTTACGCGGTCGTCGGTGTGCCCTCGTTGTAGCCTGGCTTGCGACCACCCTCAGGCTTCAGCACCTTCTGCGTATCGTCGCCATCCGCCGCAGCCAGCGGCGACTTGGCCGGCGGAAGTTCCTTGCCCTGAATCAGCAGCTCGATCTCCGCCGCATCCAGCGTCTCGCGCTCCAGCAGAGCGGTCGCCATCCGGTGCATTACCTCGCGGTTCTCTTCCAGGATCTGGTGTGCCGACTTGTAGCCCTCGTCGACGAACTTCTTCACCAGCCGGTCGATCTCCTTGGCCGTGTCGTCCGAGTAGTCCCGCGACTGCGCGATCTCGCGGCCCAGGAAGATCTGCTCTTCCTTCTTGCCGTAGGTCAGCGGTCCAAGGTCGCTCATGCCGTACTCGCACACCATCTTGCGAGCCAGCTCGGTCGCGCGCACGATGTCGTTGCCCGCTCCGGTCGTCATGCGGTCCATGAAGATCTCCTCCGCGCAGCGCCCGCCCATCAGGATGGCCAGCTGCGTCTCGAGGTAGTCCTTCGTCACCGTGTGCTTGTCTTCCTCGGGCAGGTGCATCGTCACGCCCAGCGCCATGCCGCGCGGGATGATCGTCACCTTGTGCAGCGGATCGGAGTGCTTGCGCTTGGCCGCAACCAGCACGTGACCGGCCTCGTGGTACGCCGTATCGCGCTTGTCGTCCTCGCTCAGCAGCATGGACTTGCGCTCGGCGCCCATCAGCACCTTGTCCTTGGCGATCTCAAAGTCGTACATGTGCACGGCCTTGCGGTTGAACCGCGCCGCGGTCAGCGCCGCCTCGTTCACCATGTTGGCGAGGTCCGCTCCGCTGAAGCCCGGTGTTCCGCGCGCCAGGATCGGCAGGTTCACGTCGTCGGCCAGCGGCACCTTCTTGGAGTGCACGCGCAGCACCTCTTCGCGCCCGCGGATGTCAGGACGGTCCACAATCACGCGACGGTCGAAGCGTCCCGGGCGCAGCAGCGCCGGATCGAGCACGTCGGGCCGGTTCGTCGCGGCGATCAGGATCACGCCATCGTTGGACTCAAATCCGTCCATCTCCACGAGCAGCTGATTCAGCGTCTGCTCGCGCTCGTCGTGTCCGCCGCCGAGGCCGGCACCGCGGTGACGTCCCACAGCGTCGATTTCGTCGATGAAGATGATGCAGGGAGCATTCTTCTTGCCCTGCTCAAACAGGTCGCGCACGCGGCTCGCACCGACGCCGACGAACATCTCCACGAAGTCCGAACCGGAGATCGAGAAGAACGGAACGTTCGCCTCGCCGGCAACAGCACGCGCCAGCAGCGTCTTGCCCGTTCCCGGAGGTCCGACCATCAGCACGCCCTTCGGAATGCGTCCGCCGAGCCGCTGGAACTTCTGCGCCTCGCGCAGGAACTCGATGATCTCCTTGAGCTCTTCCTTGGCTTCATCGACGCCGGCGACGTCCTTGAACGTCACCTTCTTCTGCTGCATCGAGAGCAGGCGCGCGCGGTTCTTGCCAAAGCTCAGCGCCTTGTTTCCGCCCGACTGCATCTGCCGCATCATGAACAGGAACAGCGCCAGGATCACTGCGATCGGGGCGATCTGGAAGAGGATATTCAGCCACAGCGTGCCGTTCTGATCCTTCTGGATCACATTCACGCCATGCTGGATCAGGTTGTTGTACAGGTCGGGATAGTTCGCCGGAATGGTCGTATGGAAGGTCTCTTTGCCGTCCTTGAACTTACCCGTTACCTCCGTACCATTGATCGTCACCTCGGAGATCTTGCCCGACTGGGCGTCGTTCGTCATGTCGGTCAAGCTGATCGCCTGGTCATGGCCCGGGTTCATGTTGGTCACGACATAGCGCCATCCCACCAGAAGGCAGCCCACCGTAAGGACCCAAATCAAGAGATGTTTAATGGTTGAATTCAATCCGCTTCCTCGTTTCCTGCTTCGCCGGGCTCTTCCGTTTCCTCATTGCTGAGGAGCGGTCTCCAGCCTTGCTGCCAACGCACTCAGATGTTAGACGGCAAGATTGGCTGGAGGGTGCAATTTACCAGCCGGTCGGGGTCGGCGGCCGATAGCGCGTGCGCATTCTCGATTCTACTCCTCGCCCGCCGTTTCCCCGCCAGCTTTTCTACTGTCCTTCTTTGCAACGAAAGGCGCAGCATCCACATGCAGCTGAATCTCCCTTGCCGTGCGTTCGGCACGCAGGCCTCCGGCCAGTTCCAGGCGTACTCCCGTGCGCGCCGCCACCGGTGGCTGAACCTCAGCCAACCCCGCCAATGCCAGTAACTTGCCCGTCTCCTCGGCCGAAATCCTGAAGCCGACCGAACGGGCGGCCGCCCGCATCACCCGCCTCCGCAACGCCGGAGCCATCGACCGCAGGCGGTCCACCTCCACGGCGCAGCTGCTGTTGCCGGTAACGGTACTCACGGCACGTCCCCCACCGCGAACCGGCCGCCCCGGCAGCAGAACCTGCGGCAACACCCGCGCCACCTCCGCCTGCCAGAAGGCTTCCTCGTCTCTGGCGATCTCTGCGAGCCGGGCCAGGGCAACGATCGATACCCGGATTGAATCCGCGAAGCGCTGGCATCAACTCGTGCCGCACACGATTCCTGGTGAGGGATAGGTCCCGGTTCGTCGCATCTTCTCGCCAAGTCTGTCCATGTTCGCGAAGGTATCGTTCTACCTCCGACCGCCTGACGTCCAGCAGCGGCCTCACGATTCTTCCGTACCGGCCTTGGCGGGACTCTTCTACGGCTGGGGCGATTCCGGCGATCCCCTCCGTCCACGCGCCACGCAGCAGTTTCATCATCACGGTTTCAGCCTGATCATCGAGGGTGTGCGCCGTCGCTACAACATCGGCCTTACCTGACTTCAACAACTCCCGGAAGACCTGATACCGCAGCTCACGCGCCGCCTCTTCCAATCCCTCGCGCTCAGCCGCCTGCCGGCCAGTTACATCTACGCGCTCCACGATCAGCGGCACACTCAACTGCTCACACAGATCCCGCACGAACGCCTCATCCGCGTCGGCCTCTGCTCCGCGCAGCCCGTGGTGCACATGCACCGCGCTCAGCACCACGCCTAGAGAGTCCTTCGCATGATTCGCTTCGACGAGCGCCAGCAGAAGAGCTACCGAATCCGCTCCACCGGAAACCGCCACGCATACGCGTTCACCCGCGGAGATCAGCGAGCGAGTGATCGCAAGTCTTCTGTCTTTCGTCATCGTCTCAACTCGTCAAGAACTTCAGGCAGACTCCGCCTCGCGCTACCATCACCTTACAGAGCCTTTACTCTTACAGAGCCTTTACTCACGATGAACAATACGCAAGCTCGCCGATTCCGCCCCGCCGTCAAGTCCTCGCTCTTCACAATCATCCTCTTCGCTTTTATCGCCGCGGCTCGGCCCGCCGCGGCGCAGGACATCCACGTCAAGGTCGATCCGCACGGTCCCGGCTCGACTGCCAGCACGACGGACTACACCACTATCCAGCAGGCGCTTGATCATGCGCCGCAGGCTGCCGCGCCTTATCGCACGGTCATCGAGATCGTTCCCGGCACGTATCACGAGCGCATCAACGTTACGCGCAACCGCCCGCGCATCACGCTGCTCGGCCTCGGCAAATCGCCGGAAGACGTCGTCATTACCTACTCGATGAATGCCAAGCAGGCCGGCGGCACATTCTTCACCGAGACGGCGCAGATCAACGGCGACCAGTTTGAGGCCGACAATGTCACGTTCGAGAACTCCGCAGGTCCCACCGGGCCAGGCTGTGGCCGCAGCCGTGCGCTCAGACCGCGCCATCTTCAAGCACTGCCGCTTTCTCGGCGACCAGGACACACTGTTTGCCGACTACGGCCGTCAATACTACGTGGACTCTTTCATCGCCGGCGGCGTCGACTTCATCTTCGGCAATGCCACCGCTGTCTTTGAGCACGACACCATCAGCGAAATTCGCAATGGAGAGATCACCGCGCAGTCACGCACCTCGCCTGAGCAGACCACCGGGTACGTCATCGACCACTCGCACATTACGCACGACCCCGTCCCACCGCCGCCGGGCAAGACCGCGGGCACAGGGTTCGGTCTCGGCCGGCCCTGGCGCGCTTATGCTCGCGTCGTTGTGATGAACACGGAGCTGCCTGCGGATCTGAATCCCGCCGGCTGGTCCGCGTGGAATTCGCGCGACAACACCACGCCAACCGCGTACTACGCCGAGTTTCACAACTCCGGCCCCGGCGCGAACATCTCGCAGCGCGTCTCGTGGTCCCACCAACTCACCGCAAAAGAAGCTGCCGCCTTCGAGCCGCAGAGCTTTCTGCGCGGTACAAAACCTGAGGCCCGCTGGGACCCCATCGCTGACGCGGCGCGCCTGCCTTAAATTTTGCAATTGGAGAAACATATGAACCTCGGCCGCGTCCTCTGCACCCTGCTGTTCAGCGTCACGGCCGCAGCGCCTGCTCAAAACCCTGCGCTCGGAGCGAAGCATCCCGCCGCTGTCAGACTCGGCATCACGCACGGCATCGACCTCATGAGCATCCAGCACAACGTCAAGCCCGGCGACAACTTCTACCTCTACGCCAACGGCAACTGGATCGCCCACACAACGATCCCGGCCGACCGAACGTCTATCGGCCGGTTCAATGAGCTCGCCGATCGCTCCGACAAGCAGGTCGCTGCGATCATCGACGACGCGGTGAAGAGCAATGTCGCCGCGGGCAGCGACGTTGGCCGTATCGCCGATCTTTACCGCTCGTATATGGATGAGGCGGCCATCGAGCGCGCCGGGCTCACACCGCTCAAGCCTGAGCTCGATCGCATCGCTGCCATTCGCGATAAGCAGCAGCTCTCGGCCGCGCTCGGCGCCACAGTCCGCAACGACACCGACGCGCTCAACAACACGAACTTCCACACGCCGAATCTCTTTGGCCTGTGGGTCGCGCCCGGCTTCCAGGACTCCGATCATTACGCGCCTTACCTCATGCAGGGAGGCATCGAACTTCCGGACCGCGACTACTACCTCGAGGCCAGCGCACACATGAAACAGGTGCGCACGAAGTATCTCGCGCATATGACGGCGATGTTCCGGCTCGCAGGCTTCAACAACCCGGCGCAGCGTGCACAGCGAGTTCTCGCGCTCGAGACTGCGATTGCCAAGGTTCAGCTTGCGCTTGAAGAGTGCGAAGACATTCACCGCTCCAACAATCTGTGGCAGGCTTCCGACTTCGCAAAGAAAGCGCCGGGGCTCGACTGGCCAGCGTTCTTCAACTCTGCTGGTCTCTCTTCGCAGAAGAGCCTCTACGTGTGGCAGCCCATGGCTATCGCTGCGGAGTCCGCGCTCGTCGCCTCAACGCCACTCGATACCTGGAAAGACTGGCTGACGCTCCACGCACTCGACGACAACGCGCAGTACATGCAGAAGCGGCTCGACAACGAGTGGTTCGCTTTCTTCGGCACGGAGCTGGGAGGAGCTGAGCAGCAGCGGCCGCGTGAGATTCGCGCCGTGCAGCTCATCAACGACAACCTTGGCGAGGCCGTCGGCAAGCTTTACGCAGCGCGCTACTTCCCGCCTGAGGCTCGCGCGAAGGCCCAGCGCCTCGTCGCCAACCTCCTCGCCGTCTATCACCAGCGCGTCGAAGCAGTGACGTGGATGGCGCCCTCCACGAAGGCCGAGGCGCTCGCCAAGCTCGACCGGCTCCAGGTCAGCGTTGGCTACCCCGATAACTTCCGCACGTATGACGGCCTCGAAATTCGCCCCGACGATCTCTTCGGCAACGTTCAGCGGGCCAAGCTCTTCGAGTACCGCTATCAACTTAGCCGCATTGGGCAGCGCGTCGACCGCAAAGAGTGGTGCATGGATCCGCAGACCGTTAACGCGGTCAACCTTCCGCTCGACAACGGACTCAACTTTCCTGCCGCGATTCTGCAACCGCCATTCTTCGATCCCGCCGCGCCCGACGCCGCCAACTATGGCGGCATCGGCACCGTCATCGGCCACGAGATCTCTCACACCTTCGACAGCGAAGGCGCGGACTTCGACGCCAAGGGCGCGGTGCGCAACTGGTGGACGCCCGCCGACTACGCGCACTTCAAGACCGTGACGGCCGCACTCGCCGCACAGTTCGACACCTACGAGCCTCTGCCGGGAGTGCATGTCAACGGCAAACAAACGCTTGGCGAAGACATCGCTGATCTCGGCGGCGTCAACGCTGCTCTTGAGGCTTATCACGCAGCGCTCGGCGAGAAACCTGCGCCCAGCGTTGGCGGCTTCACCGGCGATCAGCAATTCTTCATCGCCTTCGCGCAGGTCTGGGCGAGCAAGACGCGCGACGCCGCACTTCGACGTCAGCTGCTTACCGATCCGCATGCACCTGCGCAGATTCGTCCGCTCACGGTCCGCAACCTCGACGCCTGGTACACGGACTTTGATGTGCAGCCGGGAAACAAGCTCTATCTGCCGCCGGATAAGCGCGTCCGCATCTGGTAGGGCGCATCCAATTCGTTCATGCCCATCGGAGGCAAAGCGCAGCTTCCACCATTTCCCAATGCAGAGATCACTGACACTGCGAGGACTGGCCGCGCGCTGACTCTGCTCTCCTGGATTCCACTGCTCGCCGGTCTGGCGAACACCTACGGCCCTGTTGCCCTCAATTACGGCTTCGCGCTTTACTTCCTGAACTACCGCCATGGTTTCGTCAAACGCGGATTGATCGGCACGCTCCTTGAGCCAATTCCGTATTTCACCCGCACCGGTCTCATCTCGCTTCAACTCGCGTTTATCTTTGCGGCTTTCGGGCTAACCTACTTTCTTCTGCGCCGGCTCTTCTTCGGAAGCGCCCAGGACCGCGCCCTCGCTGCAGCTCTTTTTGCAGCACCCGCACTGCTTCCCCACATCGGCGCTCTGTTCGCGCAGCCTGACGTCACGCTGTATCTCCTGCTGCTCGCAGCGCTCGCCGCGTTTCTGCATCTGCGCTCAGCGAGCGCGGCGTTCGTCTCCACGCTGGCGGCGATTGTTGGGCTGCTCTGCCATGAAGGTTTCTCGCTTGCCTACTATCCGTTGATCGTCGCCATCCTGGTGGACCTTTGCCGCCATAAACGCCTTCGCTGGAGCTTCGCACTCCTGCAGGTCGTTCTCGTCTTTGCAGCGTTCCTCGCAATCGTGCATTTGGGACGGCTAAAGGTCAGCCCCGACATCCTGCTGAATGAGGCCGCCCGTCGCACTTCCGTTCCTCTTCAACGCCAGCTGTTTGATGTCATGGCCAGCAGCTACGCTCAGCAGCGTGCTCTCGTCAGCCATTTCTATCGCTTTCGCGGTATGCAGATTCTCTATGCACTCACCGCTCTTGTTTCGATTCCTTATTTCGCGCTTCTTGTGGCGTTGCTCCGCCGCGTTGCCGCTGTGCGTAGCGATACCAAATTCGACACGACGCTTCGCCTCATCCTCTTCGCGCTTCCACTTACTCTCTGTTATTTCGGTCACGACGTTGCCCGCTGGATAGCTGCCAGCGCGCTCGACGCCACGCTCTTTCTCTGCTATCTCGCGCTCACCGATGTGCGAACGCGCGATGCGCTCCGCACATGGGCCACCGGACCGCGCCCGTTCCTCTGGCTCGCATGGTTTCTGATTACCGGACCGTACGGCGCTACAGGCATTCGTCTTGTGGAACGTCTCTCTGTGCTTTGGACCGGCCCTTAATCCGGGCTATCTCTACTCACAATCCGGCGTACCAGTCGTAGCCCAGCTTCATCCAGAAGTCGTCGGGTTTCACGTCCGTATAGGCGATCAGGCCGATGCGCTTGATCTGCTTGTAGCCGTACTTGATCGGCATGTGCAGCCGCAGCGGAGCGCCGTGTTCCGGCAGCAGAGGTCGGCCGCTCATCTCCATCACCAGCGTGCTCTGCGGATGCCGCGCCGCCGCCATGTCGTAGCCGCAGTAGTAGTCGCCGTCGGGCGTTTCCATGTACACATAGCGCGGGATGCGTCCGTTCACGGGCGCCGGAGGAAACGCGTCGATGAAGTCACGCAGCCGCACGCCAGCCCACTGCGTAATCTGGCTCCATCCCTCGATGCACTTGAACTCTGTCACGAGATCCACGCGTGGGAGCTTACGCAACTCATCCAGCGTCAGGAGAAGCCCCGGCGTGCCGATGTTCAACGAACTCGCCGACGCGCCAGCCTCCGCTGTCCCCATCCTGCGCTTACCGCTGATCGCCTGCGCCATCGCATCAAAGCGCGCGGCGATATCCACGTGCGGCCGCCCGTTCACCGTCGGGGTCTGTGCGGGAAGGTTCTGGCCCTGCGTGGGCATTTGCACCGAAGGCGCACCCGAGTTTTGAACGGCGCCAGCGCGGCCACTCTTCAAGTCGGGCATCGCATCCATCGCGGACGCACCGGTGTATCCGTACTCCCAGGCCGTCACATCCGGTGAGTAGAAACGCGATTGCGGTGCATCGCGCACACCTGCAACCTGCAGCCGCCAGCTCTCGGGCACCAGCATCTGCTCCATTCCGATGACGCCATTCATTCGCAGCGGCATCGCGCGGCTCAGCGGATACGTCGGCGACAATCCGCGCTCACGAAATAGTGCGCGACTCACATCGGCGTTCCAATCGATCACGCCACGCAGCGCGGACTGCAGTCTTCCCACCTGCGCGCTCTGATCCACCGCCCGCCACGCGGCATACCCGGCTGCAGCCGCAATGCCTCCCACCAGGAAACTCCGCCGCGTCCTGCGTGCGCTCTCACGGCGCACCATCTCTGCGTCGCCGCGAATGATTTCCGTCTCTTGCTCGTTATCGAACTCGTTCATGAGCGCACTCCAACCGCGGGCGGCTCATCCTCATGGGTTGCCCCAGTGGGCTCGCCGCTCTGTGCGTCGATGCGCTGTCCGCGCCTCACGCTCTGAATCTCGGCCCCGCTCACCATCGAGCGAAAGTTGTTCCATCCCGCGAGAACTACCTGAACTACGTGCACGAGAAAGAATCCGCAGAAGCCCATCATCAGCCAGAAATGTTCCCATCGCGCCATCTCGTATCCACCCAGCGCGGTGGTCAGCCAATTCAACTGTGCCGGCTTGTAGATCGCCAGACCTGACAGGAGTGAGCCCGCGCCCATCAGCACGATGGCGGAGTAGGCGATTCTCTGCGCGCCGTTGTACTTTCCCTGCCGCGGCAGCCCGCGCCTCCGCGCTGCCGGGACATGGAGGTCATACAGCGTGACCCAGATTGCATCCACAAACGATCGACGCTTCGGCCAAAGCACACGCCACTCGCCGCTCACCGCGAGATAGATCGCATAGGCGATTCCGTTGATCGCAAACAGCCACATCACGAAGAAGTGCCAGCCGAGGCCGGTCGTGATCTGATAGGGCGCGTGCAGCAGATTCCAGAACCAGTCTGGAAAGAATCGCATCAGCGTCCAGTGGCCGATGCCGATGCGATAGACCTCATGGGGATGCTGATAGGGCGGAATCGAGTCGCCCCAATAGATCAGCAGCCCGCTCCAGATCATGATCGCCAGCAGCGGAAAGTTGATCCAGTGCATCCAGCGAATCGCGCGCGGATGCTTCTTGACCAGCCGCAGTTCACCGCCGTCTGTCGCCGCCGCTCCTTCGACCATCATCGAAGAATCTCCTCTCGCGAGTGTGCACCCTCCATGTTTCATTAGCAATACGAAGCTCACCGCGTCACAGATTTGTAACTTCTCCCGCGCCATCGCTCCGGGAGCGCTCGAAATACCTGAAATTGCAGGAAAACCCTGCTAAAATTGAACTTTGTGAGTTCTCCTTCTACGCTCGAAATTCAGCCATCCAGCGAGCCCCAGAACAGCCCCGAGACCGTTCGTCCGAAGGTTGGTTTTGTCTCGCTCGGCTGCCCCAAGAACCTCGTCGACTCCGAGGTCATGATGGGCCTGCTTCATCGCGGGGGCGCCGAGCTCACTTCGCGCGCTGAAGACGCCGAGATTCTCGTGGTCAACACCTGCTCCTTCATCGACTCGGCGAAGCAGGAGTCCGTCGACACCATCCTCGAGATGGTGGAGCACAAGATCGCCAACGGCGGCCGTGCGAGGAAACTGATCGTCGCCGGATGTCTCGTCGAGCGCTACCGCGACGAGATCCGGAAGAACATTCCGCAGGTCGACGCCGTGGTGGGCACAGGCGAGCTCGAAGCGATCCTGGAAGCAGCGGGGCTTTCGAGACCAGCGGAAGCCGTCCCGGACTCGCCCTTCAACATCCTCACCACTACTCAGATCGAACGACACGCCTCATCTGTCAATCAGCACTCGCGCCCCGAGAGCGACAGTGCGCAGATCGTCAACGAGACCACAAGCAGGCCCGAAGGCGATGCTCGCGAGGCTGCCGGCCGCTTTTCGCGTGAGGGATGGGATGGAGCGCACACCGCGCTGCCGACGTACCTCTACACCGCCGACACGCCGCGCATCCTCACTACACCGCGGGCCTCTGCTTACATCAAGATCGCCGAAGGCTGCGACCACCCGTGCAGCTTTTGCATCATCCCGCAGCTTCGCGGCAAGTTCCGTTCACGCCCCATAGCGTCCATCGTCGCGGAGGCTCAGCACCTCATCGCGCAGGGCGTCCGCGAGATTACGCTCATCGGACAGGACACCACCTGCTACGGCGAAGACCTCGCCCCGGATGCAGAGCTTGGTCGTCGCGTAGAGCTTGCCGATCTTCTCAACGCGCTCGCTCCACTTCCCGGGCTCAAGTGGCTACGCTTTCTCTACGCCTACCCCAACAAGATCACTACGCGCTTGCTCGAAACCATCGCGCGCCATGACAACGTCGCGAAGTACCTCGACGTGCCGCTGCAGCATGCGAGTGCCAATGTTCTTCGCCGCATGAAGCGTGGAGGCACTGCCGACCGCTTTCTGCAGATCATCGACAAGGCGCGCAGCATCGTTCCGGGTCTCGTGCTGCGCACATCGTTCATCGTCGGCTTCCCCGGCGAGACCGACGAAGACTTCACGGAACTCTGCAAGTTCGTCGAGGCCGCAAAATTTGATTGGCTCGGTGTCTTCTCCTACTCCGACGAAGAGGGTGCGCAGGCCTTCACGCACGAGGGCAAAGTTCCCAAGCGCACTATCGAATCCCGCCGCCGCAAGCTGATGAGGCTCCAGCAGAAGATCTCTGCTCGAGCAAAGAAAAGCTGGGTCGGCCGCGAGGTTGACCTGCTCGTCGAAGGCGAGTCTGAAGAGACCGAACTCCTCTGGCAGGGCCGCACGCTCGACCATGCGCCTGAGATCGATGGCAAGGTTCTGATCAACGATTTCGGCCCTCACGAAGAGCTTGTCCCCGGCACCTTCTATCGAGCCGAGATCACCGAGTCGCACGACTATGACGTCGTCGCGAGAATCATCGAGTAGTCCTTATGTCAGCGAAGCCACTCCTCTGCCCAATCTGCAAGAAGCCCGTCGACCTCTCCAGCGAAAACGTTCCCTTCTGCTCCGATCGCTGCCGCCTGATCGACCTCGGCAAGTGGGCCTCCGGCGACTACAAAGTGTCCTCGCCCGTGCTCGACCCCGACCTACTCGAAGAAGTTGAGCAGGCGCAATTTGACGCTGAGCGTCGCCGCGAAGGCCGCGACAGAGACTAGACCTGCGTCCACCTCGTATTCCGAGTCTTTTCAGTATCCGCAACCATCTAACGCTCTAAGTCCATCTTTGGAGTTCATGGTTGCGTCGTCTCTGGTCCCTGCTTCTACTCGTCTCGGCCCCTGTTGCATTTGCTCAGCAAACCTCGTCGCCAGCAACATCGTCTGCCTCTCCTGCGAATATCGCCACGGCCGAGCTCCCCGATGCTCCTGATGCTCTGAGTGCATCGTCTTCTTCGAGCGTTCCTCAGGCTGACGAAGCTGCGGGGGTAAATACCGTCGCAGCAAATAACACGGACACAAAGCCGCTTCCACAACCGAAACGCATCCTCGGCATTATGCCGAACTACCGCGCGGTCAGCGCGGGTGTGAAGCCGCCGCCCGCCACACCGCGTCAGGCCTTCGGCATCGCCACGCGTCAGTCCTTCGACTACTCCGCCTTCATCTTCGTCGGCCTCACCTCAGCCATCGCTGAAGGGCAGGATAGTCATCCTGCACTCGGCAAAGGCATCCCCGGCTTCTGGGCGTACTCCTGGCGCGGCTGGGTCGACAAGACCGACGGTAACTACTGGGTCGTGTGGGCGCTCCCCAGCGTGTTGCACGAAGACGAACGCTACTACGCGCTCGGCCGCGGGCCGGTGCTCAAGCGCGCCGCCTATGCCGTCAGCCGCGTCTTCGTCACGCCCGACTACAACGGCCACCTGACGATCAACGGCTCAGAGCTCATCGGCCGAGGCATCGCGCAAGGCATCTCCACCACCTACTATCCAAGCTCCGATCGCACCGCCAGCGAACTCGCCACCAAGTACAGCTACGCTCTGCTCCGCGACGCCGCTACCAATACCTTTCGCGAGCTCTGGCCCGACATTGCCGTGCATGTTCTGCACCGCAATCCGTAGCTCTGCGCGTCATCCTCTAAACTCAAAGCATCGATGCACGCACAGCCCCGCAAAACTCTCTGGGCCTGGACGGCTCGGAACTTTCTTTGGTTCCGGTCTTCTTAGCCAGGCCCCGGAACCTACGGCTCCATTGCAGCACTGCTGCTTTGGTATGCAGTCGCGCATGCGTTGCAACCCGCGCCGTCAGCTCTCGCCCTCGGCACCGCCGCCGCCGCCCTCGTCGTCACGCTGATCGGCATTCCCGCCGCTACCATCGTTGCTCGCGAATCCGGACGGAAGGACCCCGGATATGTTGTCATCGACGAAGCCGCCGGCCAACTCATCGCTTTGATTCTGGCGAAACCTGACTGGAAACATGCAGCCCTCGCATTAGTCCTGTTCCGGTTGTTCGACATCTTCAAGCCGTGGCCCATCCGCAGGCTCGAGCGCCTGCCCGACGGCACCGGCATCATGCTCGATGACGTTGCCGCCGGATTCCTTGCTCTCCTCTGCGTGTACGTCCTGAGTCTGTGGATTCACTGATCGCGGCGCGCCGCACGCAAGCAAACTCTGTTTTCAATGGGCGTCTTCAACCGGAGTCCAGCTCTTGTCCGGATTGAATAGCTCCATGGCCTTGAACTGATCGAGAGTCGTTGGCCCGAGGTCCTTCTGCCACACCACGCCGTCCTGGCTCACTATAAAGGTCTTCACTCCGGTGACGCGGTACTCGGCGGGAGAAGCCACCAATGCAAAGCCACCGATCATCACACCTTTGATCACGTAATCCAACTGTCCCAGCGGCGCGGCAGGACCTTGTCCCTTCAGCACCTTGAAGTAGTAACCGTGATAAGGCGTGTCTCTGTTGCTGTAACCCTCAGCGATCGCCTGCGCGATCTTCTGACCGATGGGCCCACCCCACGATCCATCCTTGTTCTGCCATGCCAGGCCATCCTGCTTGCCCGGCGTGCTGATGATGCGTTGCGCATACTGGGCGACCTGGTAGCCATCGCGCTTCTTGTATGCGTAGTCGTGCTGCGCCTCGACAAATCCGTGACAGATCTGTATGGCGTCGAGCTCGTTGTCACCGACGCGCCTGTACAAGAGCTCCTGACGCCCCGCATCACTATCAAAGGACCATCTTCCGCCACTCTTAACTAACGGCACGGGAAACGGCCACTCCTCATTCCCCACCAGGAGGTATGCGCGAGTCCCGCTCTTCGGCTCGAGCGACACCGACATCTTTTGACGTGCCTGGGCAGCGAACTCTCCCGCGCGCTGCCGGTCGTACGGGACCTCTCCGGTAAAAATAATCTCGGCTCCGTGGATCCCAAAGATCTCGGTCAGCGCACTCTCGTCGAAGTTCGCGGCTGCATTGATCAAGGCCTTCGCCGCATCATCCGGCGTGCTGAAGGTCTTGGGACCAGCCACACTCGCAGCAGGCGCAGCCGCGTTCGCCTTCGGCGGCTGAGCTGCAAATAAGACCGGCGTGCACACGCTCGCGAGAACCACCGAACGCATCGCCCACGCGAGTCTGGCAAGAATTTCATCTGCAAATCGAGATCTCATCTCCATGCTCCTATGACTCTTCCTGCGTGGTTACCTGCGCCGTCCGCCGCCACCGCCACGACCTCCGCCACCGCCACGACCTCCGCCTCCGCCTCCGCCACCAAAACTGGAGGATCCACGCGAGCTGCTGGCTCTCGCACTTGATCCGTTGTAGCCTCGGCTGCCTCCGCCAAAGGCATCTCGATTTCCGCCGCCGCTGCTACGCGAAACATCGCGACTTCCTATCCGGTCCGCTCCGCCTCCCGCCCCGGCGCGGCTGACGCCATTACTGCCACCGAAACCATTGTTGCCACCGCCGCCAAAGCTTCCGCCACGATTGCCTGCGCCCGCTCCACCATCACGAGCACTCGGCATGTTGCCGCCCTGTCGGCTGATCTGCTGTCGCGCCCCTGCCTGACGATTCGCCAGCGAATCTCCACGCGCAGATCCACCAAAACGATCCGCTGTCGCTCGATCGGAATACGGCGCCCCACCGCGATGCGACGGATTGTGTTGCCACGCGCTGCCCCCGGCGGGCAGCTGCCCGGGGCGAGCCCCGCCAGCACCGCCCACGCCTCCTACACCGCCAACTCCGCCAGGTTTCCCGGCACCGCCGACGCCTCCAACTCCGCCAGGTTTCCCAGCTCCACCGACTCCACCAACTCCGCCTGCGCCGCCGACGCCACCAACTCAACACCACCGACACCACCAACACCACCAACACCACCAACACCACCAACTCCGCCGACACCACCAACGCCACCGGCCCCGCCCCTACTCGGCAGTTGTGAAGGCCGGTTCCCGCTGTTGATGTTTCCGTTGTTGATGAAGTTGTTGTTGTGGTTGATGTAGACGTTGCTCCCACCCCAGCCGCAGCCCCATCCATAGCCGCCGCCCCAGAACGCGCCCATCGCTATGCCTATCCCGAACGAGATCGCCAGCCCTGCCGCGTAGTAACCCGGCGGCGGATAGTAGATCGGCGGATATGGGTATATCGGCGGCCCGTACACCACCGTCGGGTTGTAGCTCGGCACGTAGACGACCTCGGTGCTCGCCGGTTGAATGACAATCGTCTGCTTGCCTTCAATCACCGTTGTCTCGACCTTCTGCTGCTCGCTCGACTTCAGGTTGCCCTTGCTCTCCGCCTTCTTCCGCATGCTTTGCACAGCGGTCATCACATCGGCTTCCTGCGCAAGAAATGCATTGCCAAGATCGGTCGTCCACTGGATGTCATCTGCGAGCCGCTTTACCAGGTCGGGCATTGGCGCAAGAGCCTGCACGCTCGGGTCCCACTTCTGCTTCGATACAGCGTCGGCGAGTGCCTTGTCTTTCAACCCCGGGTTCTTCTGCAGCCATTGCTGCAACTCAATAATCTCCAGCGGGTAGGTCGACGCAGCCAGCACCTGGGCCAGCAGCGGATCCGGATACAGCGCAATTGGCGCTACCAGCGAATCCAACTGATCAGGCGGAATCTTCGCCGCCGCGGAAGCCTGTTGCCCCGCTTGCGGGCTTGCCTGCTGCTGTTGCGCATAGAACAGCGTGTCTCCCGGTAGCAGCAGGAAAATGCAAATCAGTCCAACCACTTGCCGGGCTAACATACGAAACATTTTTGTTTTCGCGTTCATCGCGGCCTCGCCGTGTCACAGTGAAGAGTCCCCGAACGGCCCTAACCTCGCGCCTGATTCACGAGTAGATCTTCGTTGGACAGCGCAGATATTAGCGCTGGCCTCACCTCGAACGGACCTGTCTAAAGAAACAGGCAGCTTGCGAATCGTCGCCACCCGACATCTTTCGCGCTCACCGCTAACTTCCGCTGCCTCCACAAGATTCCGCCCCAGTTGCCTCCGGCGCGTTGCCCGTCTACGCTATTCACCCATGAGCCTGCTGCATCCCAACCGGCCCTCCACCACTCAGGCTCCGCATCTCGATCGCCTCACGCCGCGCGCCGCCATTCCCGGCGGCAGCTTCGAGATCTTCGGCTCCCACCTGCTGCCCGTCACCAACGACGGCCCCCAGCTCGCACCCCAGCAGCTCACGGCTCAGCGACCAGGCTCGCCGGGAACGCCGCAGCTGCCCTCCGCCACCTTCGGCGACACCACCGCCTACTTCGATCTGGTTCGTCCCAACCGTGCCCTTCTTCGGGTGCCCGAAGGTGCCATCGCCAGCGACCTTACGCTCCGCGCGAACGGTCTCGTCTCCAACGTCCTCCACGCCAATATCGCAGTCCCCATGGCCGACGAGCTCCACCTCGTCGCCAACCCCGCCATCGACGCCGACGGCAATCTCTTCGCCATGATCAGCGGCCCGCGCGGCGAACGCACTCCTGTCTCCATCGTCCGCATCGGCCGCGACCTCCAGGCGCGCCCCTTCGCCCGCGACCTGCTCAACGTCTCCGCGCTCGCCTTCGGCCCCGACAGCTATCTCTACGCCAGCTCGCGCGCCGAAGGCACCGTCTACCGCATCTCGCCCGAAGGCGACCACATCTCCACCTTCGCCGAAGGCATGGGCGTCGCCACCGGCATCGCCTTCGACCGCGACGGCAATCTCTTCGTCGGCGACCGCTCCGGAACCATCTTCAAGGTCGGCCCCTACGGCTCACGCAACCCCGGCGAGGTCTTCGTCTTCGCCACGCTCGAGCCCTCCGTCGCCGCCTACCACCTTGCCTTCCGCGACGATGGCATCCTCCTCGTCAGCGCGCCCAGCACAAGCTCCAACCAACCCATCTACGCCATCGCACCCAACGGCGACATCAGCGTCTTCTACCAGGGCCTCGGCCGCCCGCAAGGCCTCGCGCTCGACACCGACGGCAACGTCTACGTCGCCGCCAGCCTGCACGGCCGCCGCGGCATCGTCCGCATCACGCCGGACGCCTCCGCCGCCGAGCTCTTCATCGCCGGCAACGACCTCGTCGGCCTCTGCTTCCTCGACGACGGCTGCGCCGCGCTCGCCACCAACAGCACCCTCTTCCACCTCGACCTCAGCATTCACGGGCAGACCGCTTGTCTGAGCAAGCAATCCGGGTGGCCCATCCTTTCGCGCAGCGAAAGGGTGGGGTGTCGTTTGCGGTAGCAAACGACCGCACTTTCTTCTATGTCCGTCTTCCAAGACATGCATCCATATCGATGGTTCTCACTCATGGCACGAGTTCGATGAAGTGAACCGAATGCTGCGAGAAGCGATCGAACGCGGCTTTGTCGAAATCGTCACTGGCCTCTAGAACATCCCACACAGGGCCTAGGTCAAGAATCCTGGTATCGAGACAAAGAAACCGGTGAGATCTACCGTTTGGCTTCGCCGAACCCACCTGCGACAGGAGCCTGGGAGCCCGTCGATCTCGACGACACATCTCTCCAGACTCCTCCATCCAGTAACCCCTGCTAGCATCCAACCAACGACATGATCGCTGAAATCATCGCTGTCGGCTCTGAGATGCTGACGCCGTACCGCACCGACACCAACTCCCTCTTCCTCACCGAAGGCCTCAACGACCTCGGCGTCTCCGTCGCGTTCAAGACCGTCCTCGGAGACAACCCTGAGCACCTCACCTCCGCCATCCGCATCGCGCTCTCCCGCGCCGACATCGTCATCACGTCTGGCGGCCTGGGACCAACAGAAGACGACCTCACACGCAACTGCGTCGCCGACGCGCTCGGCGTCGAACTCCACAAAGACCCCGACACCATGGCCGCGCTCTACAAACGTTTCGCCGAGCGCCGTATCCCCATGCCGCCGAACAATGAGAAACAGGCCGAGATCATCGACGGCGCCGAGCTCCTCCCCAACCGCCTCGGCAGCGCTCCCGGCCAGTGGCGCGACACCCTGTGGCCCACGCCGAACGGCGACATGCACCGCAAGATCATCATCCTGCTCCCCGGCCCTCCCAAAGAGCTCAAAGCAATCTTCACCGACGAGTGCATCCCGCGCCTCGCCGCATCGCTTCCACCGCGCTTCCTCGCCAAGCGCCTCCTCCGCATGGCGCTCATCCCAGAGTCCACCGTCGACGCGCGCACCGCTCCCATCTACACGAAGTTCACTGACGTCGAGACCACCATCCTCGCCGGCTCCGGCGAGATCCAGCTCCACTTCGTCTGCGTCAAGCCAACACAGGAAGCTGCTGAAGCCCGCGTCAACGCACTCGCCGAGCTCATCGAGCACGAGATGGGCGACGACATCTTCTCCTCGCACGGCGAATCGCTCGAAGAGATCGTCCTCCTCATGCTCGAGATGCGCGACCTCAAGCTCGCCGCCGCCGAAAGCATGACCGGCGGCCTGCTCGCGCAGCGGCTCAGCGCCATCCCGAACGCCTCACGCAGCTTTCACGGCGGCGCCGTCGTCTACGCCAGCGAGCAGAAGACAAACCTCGCCAACGTTCCCTGGGAACTCATCCAGCAGCACGGCGCCGTCAGCCCCGAGGTCGCACGCGCTCTCGCCGAAGGCATCCGCAACGTCACCGGCTGCTCGCTCGGTCTCAGCATCACCGGCCTCGCCGGCCCTGGCGCCGGCGAAGGCCCGGACGCCGGCAAGCCCGTCGGCCTCGTCTACATCGGCTTCGCCGACGGCGAAGACACGCAGGTGAAACAACTCAATCTCTTCGGCGACCGCGACCACATCCGCTTCTGGGCCTCGCAGCACGCCCTCGAACTCATCCGCCGCACACTGCTGTAATCCGCGATTCACAGCCTCGGGCTGCCGGATTCGCTACACTCACCTCATCCCATGCGTCTCTGGCTGCCCATCCTCGCCATCGCGTACCTCCTCGGCTCCATCCCGTTCGGCTATCTCCTCGTGCGCATCTTCCGCAAGGAAGACATCCGCGCCACCGGCAGCGGCAACATCGGAGCTACCAACGTTGCCCGCTCCGGAGCCAAGGGCCTCGGCGTCCTCACGCTGTTGCTCGATCTCCTGAAGGGCTACGCTGCCGTCGAGATTGCCGCCCACTTCGCTCCGGGCACGCCCGGCTTTCCGTCGGACCTCGCCGTCGCCGCTGGCATCGCCGCCGTCCTCGGCCACGTCTTCCCTGTCTGGCTCGGCTTCAAGGGCGGCAAAGGAGTCGCCACTGCCCTCGGCGTCTTCATCGCGATCGCTCCACTCGCTGCACTCTGCGCGCTCGGCGTCTTCATCGTCATCTTCGCCATCACGCGTTATGTCTCGCTGGCCAGCATCATGGCTGCAGTCATGATGCCTCCCTTCTGCCTGCTGTGGATGCCCGATCGCTCTCCCCTTTTCGTCGGCGGAATCATCTTCATCTCACTGCTCGTCATCGCCAAGCATCACGCCAACATCTCGCGCCTGATGCAAGGCAAGGAGAGCCGCTTCGGCAGCAAGAAGTCTCTTCCGCCCACTGACCCGAACAAGCAGGTGCGCGCGTGAGTCGCATCGCTGTCCTTGGCGCGGGAGCCTGGGGCACAGCACTCGCCATTTCCCTCGCGCGCCGCGGGGGCCATCAGCTCTCCCTCTGGGCGCACTCGCCCGAGCACGCCCGCCAGCTCGCCGGGACCGGTGAAAACACTCGCTACCTTCCGGGCTACATCCTCCCCGCGGATGTCGAGGTCACCCCTGTCCTCACCGAGGCGATCGCCGACGCTGAGATCGTCCTCTGCGTCACTCCCTCACAGACGCTGCGCCCGATCATGAAGCAGATCGCGCCGCACCTTACTCCGACCCAGATTCTGCTCTCTGCATCCAAGGGCATCGAAGAAAAGACCTTCCTGCGTATGTCGCAGGTCATGGCTGAGTACACCGACGGCAACAACCCCATCGCTGTCATCAGTGGGCCCTCCTTCGCGCAGGAGGTCGCTGCAGCCATGCCTACCGCGCTCTCCATCGCCTGCGATGACGCCACCGTCGGCACACGCCTGCAGAATGACTTTTCCTCGCCCTCGCTCCGCGTCTACCGCAACGAGGACATCGCCGGCACTGAACTTGGCGGCGCGCTCAAGAACGTCATCGCTCTCGCTGCCGGCATCGTCGCCGGCCTCGAACTCGGCCACAACGCCGCCGCCGCTCTCATCACTCGCGGCATCGCAGAGATCTCGCGCCTTTCCATCGCCTGCGGCGGCCGTCGCGAAACTATGGCCGGTCTCTCAGGCATCGGCGATCTCGTTCTCACCTGCTCCAGCAACATGTCGCGCAATCGCACCGTGGGCGTCGAGCTCGGCCGCGGCCGCAAGCTCCCCGAGATTCTTGCCAGCCTCAACGGCAAGGTTGCGGAAGGCGTCCTCTCCACCACCGCCGCGCTCGGCCTCGCCGCGCGCTACGGTGTGGAGATGCCCATCACCGAGCAGATGGCTGCCATCCTTCACAAAGATCGCAGTCCGCGCGACGCCATCCGCGAGCTCATGACCCGCCCCGGCCGCACCGAATAGCTCTTGCGCGGCATCACGTCGTCAGCCAGCACGACTGCAGACGCACCTGAAAAAGATAACCGCCGCAGGTGCGGCGGTTTCTCACGGTACACATGCCTGAAGACCCGGTCTCGCTTCCGAGCCCGGCCTGCAAACCTTCTGCAATCTTTAGTAGATCCGCAGAATGCCCTTCTGACCCGGACGAACAAACCCGTCCTCCGCGCGCAGATTCTCGTCACACTTCATGGTGTTCTCGGTGCGGTGCTGCAAACTTGCCAACAACTTCTGTAACAGAGACATGCTCGCCTCCAGGATTCCCCAACTCTCGACAGGTCGCATTGGCGCGATTTCGATTTGAGTATTCTGCTCCTTTTCCACAACAATTGCGTGCAACTTTCGCGTCGAGATACTTGCCTTTCGTGGTACGCCCTAATACCCCAATCGCACCGCCAAACCCACGGCATACTGCGTCGATCCACGCAACAGGCATCTAAGTCTCACGGCTGCATCGCATACCTACGTACTGTGTTTGAGGCTCTCGTGATCTGCGCTCTTCTCTTCGCCGTCACCGTTCCCACATGGGTTGCCGTCTTCGGCGTCATTGCCCTCGTGCTCCTCGCCGCCTACATGCTCGCAGGCATCTTCGGCCCATCGCCCAACTACGACATCGCCTCCCGCAACGAGCTCCCCGCAAACGCCTCGGACGACTTCGTCAGCCTCATCGAGGCCCTCGTCGACGCTCCCATCAGCCGCACCGGCCGCTTCGAAGTCCTCACCAACGGCCCCACCTTCTACCCCGCCGAACTCGACGCAATCCGCTCCGCGCAGCACAGCGTCAACCTCGAGGCCTACATCTTCCATCGCAGCGATATCGGCAAGCTCTACCTCGACGCCCTCACCGACCGCGCCCGCGCCGGCGTCCGCGTCAACGTCGTGCTCGACGCCTTCGGCAGCGCCGGCGTCACCAGGCGTTATTTTCGCCCGCTCCTCGAAGCCGGCGGCAAGCTCGCCTTCTACAACTCACCCACCTGGTATCGCCTCCTCCAGCTCGACAACCGCACCCACCGCGAGCTCCTCGTCGTCGACGGCCGCACCGGCTTCATCGGCGGTGCCGGTATTGCCGACCAGTGGTTCAAGGGCGTCGGCAAGCATCCCGTCTGGCGCGACACCATGCTCCGCGTCGAAGGCGCCGCCGTCCCCAACCTCCAGTCCACCTTCGCTGAAAACTGGCTCTCCGCCACCGGCGAGCTGCTCGCCGGCCGTGCTTACTTCCCGGAGATCTCCTGCCCCGATCCCACCGTCACCCTCGTCGTCAACTCCACACCCACCATCGGCGGCTCGACGCGCGCCCGTGTCCTCTTCCAGCTTCTGCTCGCCTCGGCAAAGCAGTCCATCTCCATCACCACACCCTACTTCCTCCCTGACCGCAGCCTCACCCACGAGCTCTGCCGCGCCATTGAAGAGCGCCACGTCAAAGTCCGCATTCTCGTACCCGGCCGCAAGTCCGACCATCTCCTCACCCGCAGCACCAGCCGTGGCGCCTACGGCCCGCTTCTCAAGTCCGGCGCTGAGGTCTACGAGTACCAACCCGCCATGATCCACGCCAAAGTTCTCGTCGTCGACGAGCTCTGGACCGTCGTCGGTTCCACCAACTTTGACAACCGCTCCTTCGGGCTCAACGACGAGGTCAACCTCGCCGTCCGCGACGCCAACCTCGCGCAGCGCATGGAGTCCGACCTTGCGCAGGATCTCGCCCACAGCCGCCGCGTCACGCTCGACGAGTGGCGTCACCGGCCAATCTTCGAGCGCGCACCCGAGCTCCTCGGCTGGATCTTCGAGCGCCAGCAATGACGCCCTCTCGCCTCCGCGTCGTCACCTACAACATCCACAAGTGTCGCGGCCTCGACAGCCGCACCTCACCCCCGCGCATCATCTCCATCCTCAAGGAGCTCGATGCCGACATCCTCTGCCTGCAGGAGGTCGTCAACGCGCCCGGCACGCATCTCTACGATCAGGCCGGAGAGATCGAGCGCGCGCTTCCCGAGTACATTCACCGCTTCGGCGCCAATCGCCCGCTCCACGGCGGCACCTACGGCAACCTCACGCTCTCGCGCCTGCCCATCCGCTCCTGGCACAACCACGACCTCACCTCACGCCGCGAAGAGCGCGGCGCGCTCCAGACCGATATCGAGCTCGGCCCGCAACTTCTGCATGTCTTCAACGTCCACCTCGGCACTGGCTTCAACGAGCGCCGCCGCCAGGCCCGCGTCTTGCTCGGCGAAAAGATACTCGCCAACCCCCAGCTCACCTCTCCGCGCCTCGTCGTCGGCGACCTCAACGAGTGGACCCGTGGCCTCACCACTCATCTGCTCCGCGACACCTTCCAGACCTTCAGCCCGCGCCACACCCTGCGCCTTCCGGCAACCTTCCCCGGCCTGCTCCCGCTCGTAACACTCGACCACTGCTACTACGAATCTCCGCTCGAGCTCATCGAGTCTCACCTCGTGCGCACACCCACCGCACTCATCGCATCCGACCACCTGCCACTCATCGCCGACTTCGCCGGAATCGATTGACCGGTAGCTACGATCGGTCCCACGTGCCCCATCCGGGATGCCCTGTCTTCGACGAAGCCGGGTGCCCCATTCATGACGACGGCTTCATCGTCGTCATGGGTGGGGTCCGCAGGATCTCGTGAGCGCTACAAACCAGCCCACGGATCATGCAGATATCCGCTGATGCGAACATCCTCAGCGGCTTCGTTCGGAAACGTCTCTCGCTCGACGGAGCTCAACCGCTCCTGCAGCAGATACGGCGACGCTGCCCTCCGCAAATGGAATCGCAACCTCACCAAGCTCCTGCTCCGCGAAGTACAGCACCACCTTGTCCGCCAGCTGATCGCGCAACAAGCTGCCATTCACCGCCGAGCCCGCCTCCGTCAGCACACTGCGAATGTGGTGATGCCCGTTCAGCACATCCAGCGCCACTCGCAGATCGAGCCGCCCATCGCGCCTCGGCAGCCGATGAACCTCGACACCTCGCGCACGCAGTTCAGATTCACGCTCCTCATCAGCAACCTCATCGCAGAAGACGAGCAGATCCTTCTGCCGCTCTGCACGCCGCCGACCTCACCAGCTTCGACTCCAGCGGAATTCGCAACTCCGGGTCCATCACCACGCGCAGCAGCGGACGCCTTCGCGGCAGTCCCGTGCGGTCCGTGAGCTCCGGATCATCCGCCAGCACCGTGCCGATGCCCGTCAGAATCGCATCCGACGCATGACGCAGCCGCTGCACATCCGCGCGAGCGGCCGCTCCAGTCAACCAGTGCGGCGCCGCCGCGGTTCTCTGCGACGCGCCCGGAGCAAGTTTGCCGTCGACCGACAGCGCCGCCTTCAGCGTTACAAACGGCCGCTGATGTTGGATCGCGAATGCGAAGGCATCATTCAACCTTCGCGCCCGCACCGCGAACTCAGAGTCGGTGGGAGCAACCAGCACCTCGACACCGGCCGCGGTCATCTTCTCCAGGCCTTTCCCTCGAACCAGCGGGTTTGGATCGACGGTCGCCACAATGCAGCGAGCAATGCCCGCAGCGATCAGCGCATCCGAACATGGCCCGGTGCGTCCGTGATGGGCGCACGGCTCCAGTGTCACGCACGCGGTCGCGCCATGCAGATCATGCCCCGCGGCGCGCGCCTGCTTCAGCGCGGCAATCTCCGCATGGTCGAAGTTGTCATAGAAGTGTGCACCCTCCCCAAGCACGGTCTCGGACCGCAGGAGGACACAACCAACAGTGGGATTCGGAGATGCGAAGGCAGCGGCGTCGCTGGCGAGCTCTAGCGCGCGTCGTAGACCACGTTCATCCGCCGGCAGGAGACGCATGAGGTCTCAGCATAGCTGGTCACGGTCTCGAACTGCTCGTAGTTCAGCTCTTCACGCGTCGGAGCGGCACGCTGAACGAACGGATGATTGTCGGCGGCCAGAGCCATCTCGCTGTGATGCATGGTCTGCGCGTGACCAAACGAAAAGAGCATGGCAAAGAAGGCTGCAAACATCGAGTGCACAGGAACCTCCTTGGTCAATAGCGGGTACGGCACTGAGTATCGCCTGACGATCGCCGAAATCATCATGACCCTTCGGCGTGGTAGGCCCCTGACGAAGGAGTCATTACCTTTGGAATGTCAGGCGAGGGCCGCAACCCTTCATATGGTTAGAAGATTGCAAGGCCAGAAAGGTAGTCTGGGCGCCATGAGCTAGTACAAAAGACGCGCTAATCCAAAAGCGAGTCGACGAAGCTCGCCCGAATCGAACGGAAGGATGTCCTCCAGCTTCTCGCCGACGCCCACGTAGCGGACCGGAAGCCGCAGCTCGCGCGCGATGGCAACCACGATGCCGCCCTTGGCCGTGCCGTCCAGCTTGGTCAGCACGATGCCGGTGACATGCGCCGCCTCAGTGAACAGCCGCGCCTGCTGCAGGCCGTTCTGGCCTGTCGTGGCATCGATCACCAGCAGTGTCTGATGCGGCGAGCCGGGAACCTGCCGCTCTGCCGTCCGGCGCATCTTGTCCAGCTCCTTCATCAGGTCGGACTTCGTGTGCAGACGGCCGGCCGTATCCACCAGCAGGACGTCGGTGGAACGCGCCTTCGCCGCTGTCGCAGCGTCAAAAAGCGCGGCCGAGGGATCGCCTCCCTGCTTCGTCTTGATGAGCGCGACGCCGGAGCGCGCGGCCCACACCTCAAGCTGCTCGATGGCGGCGGCTCGGAATGTATCGGCAGCGCACAGCAACACGGACTTGCCCTCGCGCCGGTACAGCGCCGCCAGCTTTCCGCTGGTCGTCGTCTTGCCGGTGCCGTTTACGCCGACGAGCAGGATTACTTCTGGCGGCGCCGCTGCGTGACGGACAGGCGTGTTCACCGAGTCCAGGATGCGGCGAATCTCGTCCTTCAGAGCAACCTTGAGTTCTGCGCCGTTCGCCAGCCCATGACGGAGCGCGCGATCGCGCAGCCGCGTGATGATCTCGTCGGCAGTTGGCGCACCGATGTCGGAGGCCAGTAGCGCAAACTCCAGCTCATCGAGCGAGGTCTCGTCGATCTCGCGAGTAAGTGCGATGACGCCGGAGATGGAATCAGAGAGCGACTGCCGCGTGCGCGTAACCGCCTCGCGCATGCGGTCCAGGAAGCCGCGGCGTTCGGGCTCGGGTTGCGCCTGAGCTTCGGATTCCTGGGGTTCTGGCTCGCGGTCGCGTTTGCCGAAGAGTGAGGTAAACATCACCTTCAAGTCTATCGGGAAGCTGTTATTCCCAGAAACGACGGAACCCGCGAGACTTTGTCGCGTCCTTCGGGTCCTTTTTTGCGTACATTGAACATGCTCATGAAAAGGTTCGGGTTGCAGCGCGGATTGCTGTCGGCGACGGTCTGTGTAACGGCTCTGGGAATAGCGATTGGCGCGGTACACGCGCAGGCTCCGCAGGGCAGCCAGGAGAATCCGCAGGGCACGCTCTCAGTGACCTCCCGGCTGGTGGTGCTGGACGTTGTCGTGCTGGACCGCAGCGGCAAACCCGTAACCAACCTTGACCGCTCCTTGTTCTCCATTACGGAGGACAAGGTCCCGCAGACGATCCGCGACTTCGACCCGCCCTCAGGCCACGTGATGCCCGCGAGCAATGACGCCGTGGTGCACAGCGTCGCAGACCTGCCGAAGATCGGACAGGCTCCCGTAAACGTCCTGGTGTTTGACGAGGTGGACACGCCGTTCCATCAACTGGCCTACGCGCGGGAGATGATGGAGAAGTACCTGAAGGCGCAGCCTGCTGTGCTGCCCGTGCCAACCCTCTTCATCGCTGCAGGTTACTCGAGAGTGGTCGTCCTGCATGACTACACGCAGAGCCGCGCCGACCTGCTGCAGAGCGTTCAGAAGCACACCGCCGACCTTGGACTTCACGCAGATCGTGAACACGCTCAACGGTGGCGCAGGCGGATCGGAGAACGGCCTGGTGAAAACCCTCGGAGCGATGCTGCAGATCGCGCAGGCCGTCGCCGGAATTCCGGGGCGCAAGAACGTGATCTGGGTGGGAACCGGCTACAACAAGGCTTACGACCTGACGCATATGAGCGAGGCGGACCACGACAAGGTCGTCGCGAAGATCGAGCAGGTTACGGACAGGATGCTGCAGGCGCGCGTGACGCTGTACATCATCGACCCGGGCGGACCGCTGAAAGCCGATGATCCGACGGAGGACACGATCGACCCGTCGAACGTGAGCTCGTCGGGCAGTGCCATCGGCGACTTCGGCGACAACATGGGAATGAATACGTTCGCCGATAACACTGGAGGGCGGTTTATCGGCGGGAGGAATGACCTGGATGCGGAAGTCGCTCAGGTATCGCTGGAGGGGACGGAGTACTACACGCTGTCCTATGTGCCGACGGGCGAGAGCGACGCGGCGCAGCCGTTCCGGAAGATCCAGGTGACGGTGAATGTTCCCGGCCTGCGCGTGATTACGCGTGAAGGATACTTCGCGAACCATGCAGCTCCGGTATCGCGAGGTGGCTCTGGCACCGAAGGCGAAGCAGGCCAACGACGTGAAGTACGACCTGATGAGCGCGGCGCGGACGACGATGCCGTACACGGCCCTGCACACCAATGCCAGGCGCTCCAGGAACGGATACTCGGTGATGGTGAATGCGAACGATCTGAAGTTCACCGAGCAGCCCGGCGGATCGCGGCTGGCGGAGGTGACGATCCTGGCCGTCTGCTACAACAACAAGGGCAAGGAGACGGCGCAGCACGCGGCGGAGATGAAGGAAGAGCTGGCGGCGAGCGACGTCATCAAGCCGGATTCCCAGCTCAGCTTCGCGTTCCCGATGGTCGTTCCGCCGTTCACGCAACGGGTGCGATTTGTTGTTCGCGATGCGGCGACCGGAGCGCTCGGAGCGACAAACGCAAATCCATAGAGTCGGCCACGCACCTTGGACTTGACAAACCCCACCCCGCGGGAGAGGGGCTTCATGGCGCGCCTAAGACGCTGATTCCAAAGACTTTAGTTTATAAGATCTATGGAATCAGGACTTTGCATTTTAGGTCCACCCATAAGTCCAATGACATGAAGACTTTGCACAAATTAGGGGGGACGGGGACCTGTGCGCGACCCCCGCGTTACCCTGTATGCATGTTCACGGGACTGATTGAAACGACGGGAACCCTGCTGGCAGTCAAACCAACTGAAGGCGCGATGCGGCTGGTGGTGGCGGCGCCGCAGCTTGCGGGACGGTGGAAGATCGGCGACAGCATTGCCGTGAACGGCGTCTGCCTGACGGCGCTCGACATGGAGGACGCCACCGAGGCGCATCCCGGCCGGTTTGCCGCGGACCTGGCGCAGGAGACCATCGAGCGGACCAGCCTCTCCAACCTGCAGCCGGGCGCATTGCTGAACCTGGAGCTGCCGACACCGGCGGGGTCGCCGCTGGGCGGGCATGTGGTTCAGGGACATGTGGATGGCACAGGGAAGCTGATCTCAATGGTGCCGTTGCGGCAGGAGATGGACGGCACCGACTGGCGGATGACGGTCGAGATTCCGGCAAACCTGGCGGCACAGGTGATTCCACAGGGGTCGATCACGATCGACGGCATCAGCCTGACGGTCGCGAAGATTCATCAGCCGGAGCCGGATGGCTCGGTGCAGATTGAGATTGCGATTATTCCGCACACCTACAAGAGCACGAACCTGCACGCGAAGATGGCCGGTGAAGCGGTGAACATCGAGACGGACGTGCTCTCGAAGTACGCGGCGCAGCAGTTGGCGGCGACCGCTGCGACTCCTGAAGCGGTGACGGTGGCAGCGGCAGAGTCGCGAGTGCCTGCGACGAATTGGTTGACGACTGAATATTTGTTAGAGAACGGCTACTGAGACCGCATTAAGCCAACAAGGAAAGACTGAAATGGAACTGAAGCTCCCCGAGGGCAACTTCAAGGCCTATCTGTTTGACTGCGACGGAACCATCGTCGACTCGATGCCGCTGCACTATGTGGCGTGGAAGCGCGCGCTGGGCGAGCAGGGCTGCCCGTTTCCGGAGGAGAAGTTCTACGCGATGGGCGGCATGCCGGTGCGCGCGATCATCGCGGCGCTGAATGACGAGCATGCACTCAGCATGCCGATTGAGCAGACTGCCCATGTGAAGGAGCAGTACTACACCGAGATGATCGAGGACCTGAAGGCAATCCCCGAGGTGCTGGCGCATATCGAGGACCAGCATGGAAAGATTCCGTTTGCAGTGGTGTCGGGCAGCACGCGCGATTCGGTGGAGACTTCGCTGGGCCAGTTGAGATTGCTCGACCGCTTCGACGCGTTTGTGTGCGCAGGCGATTATGCGAAGGGCAAGCCTGACCCGGAGCCGTTTCTGACGGCGGCACGGCTGCTTGGTGTGAAGCCGGAGGAATGCCTGGTGTTCGAGGACGCGGAAGTGGGAGTTGCTGCGGCGAAGGCTGCGGGAATGGCGGTGGTGAAGGTGCCGCTGCCGCACGAGCGGCATGATTCATCGATCAATCAGGCCGCCGGTGAATGATGGTAGCGGAGCCGCTGCTCTCGCAGGGCCTTCCGGAAGCACTTCTGAATTCGCGCGGACCTGCTCGATCTGGCGGTAGATCTGATTAGCGTCATCCACATCAACGAATACAGGAAGACCAGCGTCAAGCTGGAGCGACCCGAAGTTCTGACGACGCCTGGACCTATACGAACTAACGATTGGCGTTCCGATGGTGATAGTTCCGATGCCGTCCGACCGAAGCGACTTCTCTATTGAGCCGACCGCAGCCAAGCGCGCGCTAATCGTCTGCGACTGCGGCGGGCGCACTATGACAATCGCACGTCGGTCCGTGAGCACATAGACAATGCGGCGCTTCTTCCAGTTGTCGTAAATGAATCTTCCCCAGATGAGGTACTGGCCGATAAGAACAAACGGGATACCCCAGAGTTGACCGAATCCCCAGCCCTGCTTAAGCACGCCCGCTTCCCAGAAGATCGCGAACCCACCCCACATCAGGCTGAACGGGATGAGAAAGCTATCCCCTGAGTGGAAGATGACCTTCGGGTTCGGCTTGCCGGCCCAAAGGACACGCTCGGACGGTTCGAGTTCCGTCTCGATCGCCTGGCGTTCCTCTGTGTTCAAAGAATTCATCGCCATAGATTACCGATCAACGCGGAATTCGAAAAACAAAAATGTGAGGGTCACAGAAGACCTTACTGTCTGGCTCTCGGCGAGTTGTCAGTTGTCTCGTCGACGACCTTGTACTCCGGGGGAACGACGAAGGTCTCGGCGGATGGTTCGTGACGCTGGACGTGCGTGACGGCGACGAGCTGCTCGCCGGTGCGCGGGTCGTCGTGGCGGATGGTCATGTAGATGGCGAGCTCGGGTGAGTACCAGTAGTCGTCGGTGATGACGATGGGCTTTCCGGTGCCACTCATGTCCGCAGGAACGGTGCGCTGCTTGCGAATTCCGTTCAGCTGCAAGCCGTTCATCTGCTGCGATCCAAGATCGGTTTCGGTGACACCGGGCAGTTTGGGTTGCTGCTGCGGAGAGAGCGAGGCTTCAGGGGTCTGCAGAGGAGCCCGCAAGGTGACCTCGCGCGCGAGATGCTGCATGGGATCGACACGGATGCTTAGCCTGCTGGACGGATCGTAGATGAGAAAGCCCATCAGGCGAGGTGTCCCTTTGAAGTCCGCGGGGACAAACATGCGGCGCTCGTTGTAGATGCGGCCGGAAGATGTTCGCGCGATGTGTTCCGTTGTGGTGACGACGTGCTCGCTACCGTCGGTCGTTTTGATGTGAGAGACAACCTCGACGTCAGCGGTGAACGGGAAGTTGGGAACCGGTGTGACGAAGATGCCGCCGATGCGCGACTGTACGCCGGGATAGTCGCGGGGCATAAGCTGGCCGGAGGTCTGCGCTGGGGCCAGCATGGGCAACGTCAGCCCACAAGCGAACAGAAGTTGAACTCTGAGGAATCGCATCCGCTCACCTCGCGCAACAGCATAGCGTGAGCAGGCGAAATCCGCGCCAGAAAACAGAAAGGCGCGGACGGGGCTCCGGGCTGAAGCCCTGAAACCGGATTTTCCGGCGTTTCGGACGATATTCGGATGGCGGTCAGCGGCGATCCACAGAAAACGTCGTTTCCCACATTTCTTAGTGACATACAAATGAATGTTCCACGGGGAACATCCCTGTTCCACACCGGACAGCCGTTCCCGCGAAACAGAAAGGCGCGGCCTCCGCGCCGCGCCTTTGCTGCTTCGCTGCACTGCAGCTTCGCCGTTTTAGAGCGAGCTCATGGTGCCTACAGCGAGGACATGTTGTGCAGGAACTCCTGGTTGTTGCGGGTCTTGCCGAGCTTGTCGGAGAGAAGCTCCATGGCTTCGACCGGCGAGAGCGGGTTGAGGACCTTGCGCAGAATCCAGGTGCGCTGCAGGTCGTCCTTGGGGATGAGCAGCTCTTCTTTTCGGGTGCCAGACCGCTGGATGTCGATGGCCGGGAAGACGCGCTTGTCGACGAGCTTGCGGTCGAGGATGACTTCCATGTTGCCGGTGCCCTTGAACTCCTCGAAGATGACCTCGTCCATGCGCGAGCCGGTGTCGACGAGCGCCGGTGGCGATGATGGTGAGGCTGCCGCCTTCTTCGATGTTGCGGGCGGCGCCGAAGAAGCGCTTCGGCCGCTGCAGCGCGTTGGAGTCGACACCGCCGGAGAGCACCTTGCCCGAGGGCGGGACGATGGTGTTGTAGGCGCGGGCGAGACGCGTGATGGAGTCGAGCAGGATGACGACGTCGCGCTTGTGCTCGACGAGGCGCTTGGCCTTCTCGATGACCATCTCGGCGACCTGGACGTGACGCGCGGCGGGCTCGTCGAAGGTGGACGAGATCGACTTCGCCCTTGACGAGCGCTGCATGTCGGTGACCTCTTCCGGGCGCTCGTCGATGAGCAGAACGATGAGGACGACCTCGGGATGGTTGGCGGTGACGGAGTTGGCGATGGCTTGCAGCAGCACGGTCTTGCCGGTGCGCGGCGGAGCGACGATGAGGCCGCGCTGGCCTTTGCCGATGGGGCTGAGCAGGTCCATGACGCGGCCGCTGATGCCCTCGCGCACGGTCTCCATCTTGATGCGCTCCTGCGGATAGAGCGGCGTGAGGTTGTCGAAGAGGATCTTGTTGCGGGTCTCTTCGGGCGACTCGAAGTTGATGGCTTCGATCTTGACGAGCGCGAAGTACTTTTCGCCCTCGTGCGGCGAGCGCACGTTGCCGGAGATGGTGTCGCCGGTCTTGAGGTCGAACTTGCGAATCTGCGAGGGCGAGACGTAGATGTCGTCGGGACCGGGCAGGTAGTTGTAGTCGGGCAGCGGAGGAAGCCGTAGCCGTCGGGGAGGATCTCGAGGACGCCCTCGGCGAAGATGTGGCCTTCTTTTTCGCTCTGCGCCTGGAGGATCTTGAAGATGAGGTCCTGCTTGCGGAGCGCGCTGGTGCCGGGGATTTCGAGACCGCGGGCGAGCTTGCCGAGCTCGGCAATGCTCTTTTCTTTCAACTCAGTAATTGTCATGGGTGTCTTGTGGACTTTCGTTCTTTGGAGGGATTTTGGGTGTTGCGGGGATGTTGAAGTGCGGTGCGGAGATTCCGTGCTCAGGGGGTGGAGCGAAGAGCATCGCGCGAGGAAGTGGTGGAGCGGGGGAGAAACAGAGGGGCTTACTGGAAGGTCGTGACCACGATATCACACGGCATCAGAAGTTGGAGGACCGGAGGAAAACACAGTCCGAAAACGGCGGGGCCGCCGCGGCGGCCTTTAGGCCGCGCGGCGAACCGTTGCCACAGTCTCTACGGGCTCGTCAGAGGAGGTCACACCCATGGGGATGGCATCCTTGAAGCGGTCCAACACCTCATTGGTGGTGTCCTGGAGACGGGTGTTGGGCTTGTGAAGCTTGCGGGTCGCCTTCGAGGCGAGCTGGCAAAGCTGGTAGCGGTTGTTGACGTGAGTGAGGGCTCCAAAAATCAAATCTGAGCGCATAACAATATTCTCTTTCCTCTGCGAAGTCTTAGGTGGCTGCCCTCAGTGAGCTCCACTCTATGTGTGGCCTACGTCCAGGATTGAGGTCCGCCAGTCGCAGTCCGGCGCAGGTCCCCATCTGTTTAGACGCAGTCGGCCCGGAACGGATGCATCCGATTCAAAGGCCAATTCAGCTTTTTGCAAATCGCTACGCTTGAAAGAGCTACCTTCAAACGCAGCGTTGGACCCAACTTGCGGACAAAAACCTCCGCAAGCTCAGGAAGTCCCCCAGTCACTGCCTGGTTGATTCCGGAACGGCCGCCCGTCCCGATGGATGGTGAACGCATCGGCCCCGAAAAGCACCGTTCTGCGCGTTCCCAAATGCACATTATCGTCCGCGGAACGGTGAGTCAATCCTTTTTTTTGAACAGGGATAATCTTTATCTCCAAAAAACGGAATATCGCGCGGGACATGCAGAAGTTACTGATAATAATGGCGGTAGCTACACCTATGGGGCGACATTTTTCTGGTCGATTATCGAGCACCGTGGGCGGCGATTTCGGCCAGGACCGGGGCCATTGACCGGCAACGGTGGTCCGTGGCGCCCTGGTCTCGATGCGAGCCACCGTTTAGGCAAACGTGTGACTACTACTTCAATGCGTCACGCGCAGTTCTGGCCTGGAGGAAGTTCGGGTCGAGAGCGAGGGCGCGATCGAATTCGGCGTTGGCCTCGGTTGTTTTGCTCTGCGCTTTTAGAGCTCGTCCCAGCCCGAAGTGCGCGCGCGGTGACTGAGGGTAGTCGGCAACGTTTTGTTTGAGGAGCGTGACGGCTGTATCCGTCTCGCCCATCTTGAGGCATTGATAGCCGACGAAGTCCACGGCATCGGCGGTTGAGATTGCAGGACCGATGACAGCCTTGAAGTCGCGGTAGGTCTGCATCACGGCTGTGGTGTCGGTGCGTTCGTCATAGATGCGCTGGACCATCTGCTGGAGGGGTGTGCGATCCCAGGCGGGTGGCGAGAAGATGGCCAGCGAGAGGTCGGGGTTGATATCGACGGACAGCAATTGGGGATG
>CAVZMD010000026.1:0-68549 GCA_963776265.1 uncultured Acidobacteriaceae bacterium
CCGATGCGCCCCATGCGGATCTCCGGCCCCGTCGGCCCTGGCTTCAACATGGTCGGCAGGCTCGATATGGACACAGGTGAGACCGACGCCTGGTACGGCGGAGATGACGACGCCTTCCAGGAACCGCAGTTCGTCCCGGACGGTCCCGGCGAGACCGACGGCTATGTCCTCTCGGTGATCGAACGGCATGCCGAGAACCGGTCCGACGTGGGCGTCTTCCGCGCCGGCCGCATCGCCGACGGTCCGATCGCCGTGATCCGCCTGCCTCTGCGCCTGCGCGGCGCGGTCCACGGATGCTGGGTCGCGCGGGGGGCCTGACGCCGGTGGCCCGCGCCGACCCATGATCACAGGCCCTAGTGCGCCTGGCCGCGTCGGCTGGCGCGCCAGTCGCGCGGGGAGCAGCCGAACTTGAGCTTGAACGCGCGGGAGAAATGCGCGGCGTCCTCGAACCCCGCGCCGAAGGCGATCTGGGAGACGGTCAAGACCTCGTAGCGCGGATCGGCCAGGTCGGCCGCCGCCTGCTCCAGCCGGCGCTTCCAGATCTGGCCGGTGACCGAGAGGCCGAGCGAGCGCAGCAGCAGCTGGTCGAGGCGCCGTCGGCTGATCCCCTGGGCGTGGGCGACATGGTCGGCGTCGAGCCCGCCGTCCCCGAGGTTCGTCTCGATGAAGGCCAGGGCCGCGCGAACGCGCCAGCCGACATCGTCGAGTTGCACCGCCCGTGAGGCCGTCGCCGCACCCAGCAGCTGGACCATCGCGCCCAGCACCGAGCCCCGCTGTTCCTCGCGGAGCCGCGACGCGGCCTGGGCCGTGCGCGCCAACGTTTCCCTGAGCAGCTCCACCCCGGGGTCGTCGAAATCCAGCAGCCCAGCGGTGCGATGCTCGAGATAGGGATGGCGCCCCAGCACCGCGCGGCGCGGCATGCGCAGGAAGACGATCTCGTTGCTGACCCGGCTCTGCAGGTGGAACGGGAAGCGCTCGTCGATGAGGCACATGTCGCCGGCGGCGAGCTCGCAGGCGCGGTGGTTCTGGCTCACCACCATCGAGCCGGACATCTGCATCATCAGCGAGACGTTCGGCGCCCGGGTCATCCGCCCCGTTCGCAGGGGTATAACTGACCTGGACCGGCACCGAGAGGATGGTCCAGAGCGAGCCGCCGCCCATCGAGACCGAGCGAATCTGACCCATCGGCGCCGACGCGGGCATGTCGTCGACCGACAGGCCGGGGAACACCGACGCCGCCGTCAGCGCCCAGACCCCCGCGCGCCGGCTTTCATCGACTTCGCTCAGATCAAGCAACGACGGTATCTGAGGCAAGACGGGCGTTTCCATCTGAAACAATTCATTGCTCTAGTTCAGTCAAGGCCCCCAATCGGTCTCCGGCGTAGAAGAATACCGGCGATCGATCAGGGGTGGTCGATTGGCTGATTCCTCGACGTATCAGCCTCCCTGCCGAAGGGAACCTTGCCCCTGAAGATTGCACGAGTTCCACAGCAACGGTGGATCGGGCTGGTAATAGGGGGCGCAAAGGGCGAGGCGCGCTTGGCCGCCGCGAGCGGCAGCGGCGCTGACAAGCTTCCAGACATCGAACATGCCGGTCGTCGGCGACGTGACGCCTCTGCACACGTCGACGGCGCGGCCTCGATGCGGCTGCGACGCAATTCCAACGCGGGGAAAACAGGACATGGGCATCATCATCAATCGTGGGTCATCGGCTTTGCGGACGTCGGGCGCGTCCGTGCTCGCCCTGGTCGTGGCGGCCGCTCTCGGCGCACCGCAGGCCATGGCGCAGGCGGCTAACAACAAGGACAAACCCAACGCAGGCGTCGGCGAGATCGTGGTAACCGCGCAGTTCCGCCAGCAGAACCTGCAGCAGACGCCCATCGCCATCACCGCGGTCACCGGCGCGATGATGGACGCCCGCGCCCAAACCCGACTCGTCGACGTGGCCGCGGCGGCGCCGAACGTCCAGCTCGAGCCGAACCCCGCCGGCGGGGGCAACTCGATGAAGGCCTTCATCCGCGGCATCGGCCAGTCCGACCAGGATCCGGCGCTCGACCCGGGCGTCGGCATCTACGTCGACGACGTCGACTTCCCCACGGTCACCGGTTCGATCTTCGACCTTCTGGACCTGGATCGGGTCGAGATCCTGCGCGGCCCGCAAGGCACCCTGTCGGGCATGAATGCCATCGGCGGAGCGATCAAGCTCTATTCCAAGAAGCCCGACGGCAATAACGGCGGCTTCGTCGAAGGCACGCTCGGTAGCCTGCACCGCACCGACGTGCGCGCCAGCGCCGACTTCACGGTGGTGCCGGATCAGCTGTTCGTGCGCATCGCCGGCGTGTCACGCCACCACGACGGCTACATCACCCGGCTCGACTATGCCTGTGTGCATCCGAACGACCCCTATGTGATCTCCGGCGCCATCCCCAGGGGCAACTCGAACCCGGACTGCAAGCTCGGAACCGAGGGCAACCAGGACATGACCGCCCTGCGCGGATCCATGCGCTGGACGCCCAATGAAAAGCTCGAGGTCAACCTGATCGGCGACTGGACCAACGACAACTCCGAGACCCAGGCCGACACCCTCCTCAATGCCGCAGAGATCATTCCAGGGGCCTCGCTCGCCTACTTCGGCGCGCCCTACGACAACCGCTACGTGGCCTACGGCCCCAATCGCGGCGACACGGTGATCAACAACCCTTACGTCACCTACGCGAACTTCACGGACCCGGGCGTCACCTATAAGCCCATCAACACCGCGGGCACGCCGGGCGCGCCGAACGGCGCCGGTGCGCCCACGCCGAAGGACGGAATCCAGTCCTGGGGCGTGTCGGGCCAGATCGACTGGCATCAAAACGACCAGTTCTCTTTGCACTCGATCACCGCCTACCGGCACTACGTCGCCGACAGCACCGACGACAACGGCGGCTCTCCGGTGATCCAGGTCATGGAGGCGGCGCACTTCACGCACGAGCAGTTCAGCCAGGAGGTTCGGCTGACCGGATCGGTGCTGGACAACAAGATCGACTATGCCGTCGGTGGCATCTACTTCCACGAAAAGACCATCTACGCATCACGCGAGGACGACCCGTTCCTGGCCGGGATCTACGGGACCCTGTCCCAGCCCACCTTCGACTTCCTTCAGAACGACCCCGTCGTCACCAACACGGAGGCCGGCTTCGGACACCTCAGCTGGAAGGCGACGGACAAGCTGACCTTCGAAGGCGGCATTCGCTACACGCACGAACGCAAGTCCTACACCTTCGAGCGGCTGAACCTGGATGGCCAGACGCCGTTCCTGATCCTCAGCAATCCGGCCGATCCGCTCAACGGCGTGACGGGCGTCTTTGACGGCGGTCACACGGACTACCGGGCCAACGTCAACTACCAGTGGACGCCGGACCTCATGACCTACTGCAGCTTCGCGACCGGCTTCAAAGGCGGCGGCATCTCTCCGCGCCCCTATGTCCCGGAGCAGGTCACGGCCTTCGGGCCAGAGACGCTCAACGCTTACGAGGTCGGCATAAAGAGCCAGCTGTTCGACCATCGGATGCGGCTGAACCTGGCCGGGTTCTATAACAACTACTTCGCCTATCAGGCGCCTGCTGCGGTTTGCCTCGACAAGAACGGCAACCAGCTGCCCGAGCCGTTCGGCACCATCCTGTGTGGCGAGTATCAGAACGTCGGCGATGCGACGATCAAGGGCGTCGAGCTCGAAACCGAGATCCATCCCATTCCCGGGATGATGATCGACGGCTCGATCAGCTACCTGAAGTTCGAGTTTACCAAGATCACCGCGCCGACCACGGCCGTCATCATCGGCGCCAGCGCGCCCGGCATCGGCGACCTCAAGTGGAGCATCGGGGTGCAGTACGACATCCCGTTCCTGCTGAACGGGACGCTGACTCCCCGGTTCGACGTCAACCACACGCCGGGCTACTGCAACGGCCTCAATGCGACGCTGAACTGCAACGCTCTTACCAAGAACGAGAGCTACACGCTGGTGAACGCCCGGCTGACCTACCGGTCGGAGGACAACAAGTGGAGCACCTCGCTCGAGGTCACCAACCTCGGCAACCGGCTCTACTACCTGAACAAGTTCGCCTCTTCGTACACCGAGGCCCAACCAGGCATGCCGCGCGAGTGGATGATCACGGTGAGGCGTAACTTCTGATCTGCCACGGAGGAGGACTCCCCCCTCCCCGTCAGGCGCCCGGTGCGGAGGGCTTGCCTTCCCGCGCCGGGCGCCGCTTTTCCTACAGCGACGCATGTTCGAGTCGCCGGGAGTGATGATGCAGAGGGCGAAAAACCTGCTCGGTCTGGTCGTGGCGCTGCTCGCCGGACCGGCGGTCGGCCAGGCCCCGGGTCAGGCCAGCGCCTGGAAGGCGGTCGCCTGCGATCGGCAGTGCCTGATCTCGGACCTGCACCGCTACATGGACGCGCTGGCCCACAAGGACCCTGCCCGGGCGCCCTCGCGCCAGGGGCGTGATGCTTCACCGAGAACGACGTGGCGATGCCGATCGGCGAGGGCCTGTGGGGCTCGATCAGCGGCGCCTCGCGGACCGGCCTGGAGGTGGCCGACCCGCAGACCGGCCAGGCGGCCTGGTTCGGCTTGGTCCAGGAGCACGGCCAGCCGGCCTACTACGCCATGCGATCCGAGGTCGCCGGCGGCCGGATCGCGGAGGTCGAGACGGTGGTGCACCGGCAGACCGGGCTTCCCTCGCCGTTCGGCGACCCGGCGCAATACGCCCACGATCCCGCCTTCGCCGAGGTCCTGCCGCCCGAGCAGCGCCGCCCGCGCGAGCGTCTGCGCGCCGTGGCCGACAGCTACTTCAGCACCGTCGAGCTGAACGACGGGACGGTGTTCGCGCCGTTCGATGCCGACTGCGCGCGCACCGAGAACGGCATCTCGACCACCCGCGGCGGCGCCGGCGCGGCGTCGATCGCCCAGGGCTGCGAGGCCCAGTTCAAGCTCGGCATCTACCGGATCAACAAGCGGGTGCGCGAGCGGCGCTATCCGCTGATCGACGAGGAGCGCGGGGTGGTGGTGGCCACCGGCTTCTTCGACCACGCCAACACCTTCGACAGCTACCAGACCACCGACGGCAAGACGATGAAGACGGCGCTGAAGTGGCCCAACTCGCATCAGCTGATGGAGGCGTTCAAGATCAGCGACGGCAAGATCTATCGGGTCGAGGCCATCTTCACCTACGTGCCCTACTTCATGCATTCGCCCTGGGCGACCCCGCGAGCCGGCCCGATGAGGCGCGACCAGGGACACCTCCCGCGGCGCTGCGCCGCGCTCCGCGCATCTCCACGGCCGCCGAGCGAGGCATGCGGCCACCACGATCACGGCGATCTCGGCCGGTTTCCGGCCTGCGATCGCGCCTGCCTGATCAGCCTCGCGCAACGCTACATTGACGCCATGGTCGCCAGCACGCCGGCGGCCTGCCCTGGGCCGAGCCCAACCGGTTTTCCGAGAACGGCGTGCCCATGACGATCGGCGACGGGCCTGTGGGCGCACGATCAGCGGCCATCCGCCGGTGCTCGAGCGCGGCCGATCCGCAGACCGGCCAGGCCGCCTGGTTCGGCGTGGTGAAGGAACATGGCCAATCAGTTCGTAACGAATCACCGAGAATCCAGTCGCGCAACGGATCGTCGATGGTCGGGCTCTGGAAGCGACGTCTCGCTCTGCGGCAATGAAAGTTGGGCGAGCGGGGTCGAGTGGGTTGGGGGTCACTGGGTTGGGCACGTCGTCGGCAGGCTTGCAACTCTGAGTCCGTTGTGTGGGCGAAGGTGGCATCGGTGGAAATGATCGCGCGTCTTAACGCGCGACACCACCACGCTGCCGCGCTCCGCGCGTCGAGGGTGGGGCACCCGGTCAGAAGAGGATAGAGGGGAGGAAGGCGCCGGCGGGCGAGTTGTAGAGGCCAAGGCTCATGAGCGTCATGGGTTGACTGACGCGGAGGCCGTTGGCGAGGCACCAGCGGAAGAGCGCGGAGTTGCGGGTGGGGACGAGGATGCCGGGGCCGGCGAGGGTGTCGGCGGAGGCGATGAGAGCGCAGAGGTCGGGGGTGGTTTCGGCGGTGGCGTGACCGAAGAAGCCGACGACGGTGGCGTAGGCGGTGATGCGGCCGTCGCGCTCGGTGACGAGGGCGGTGCCGTGGGAGATGGACTGCGAGAGATCGGCGGAGCGGTCAAAGCCGTGGACGGCGACGGAGAGCGCGTTGCAGGCGGGCAGGTCGGCGGTGGTGGCGGGGCGGACGGTGCAGCCGGGAATCGAGCGTGTGGAGGTGCGGCCCTGCATGCAGGCGAGAGGCTCGCGGACGTCGAAGCCGAGGGTGGTGTAGAGCGAGAGGGAGCGGTTGTGGAAGGCGGCCTGCACGAGGCGGACGCCGGCGGCGCGCTGCGAGGCGGAGCGGTCGAGCACGGCCTGCATGAGGAGGCGGCCGAGGCCGCGGTTCTGCGTGGCGGGGTCGATGGTGATGGGGCCGATGCCGTGGATGATGGAGCGCTCGTCGAGGCAGTTGCTGCCGAGGATGCGGCCGTTTTCTTCGGCGACGACGCAGTAGAGGCCGGGCGCGGAGAAGAAGATGGTCATGAGGTGGAGCGCGTGCTCGACGGCGGGGATGTCGGGCGGGAAGTTGTGCGCGCGGCTGATGGTGTTGAAGGCGTCGAAGCAGATCTGGCCGGCGGAGGCGGCGTCGGCGGGCGTGGCTGGACGGATGGTGATGGGCATGTGTGGTTTTGGTTGACGCGGCGAGTATAGGCGAGAGATTAGCGGTTGTGAAGCGATGAAGAGTTACGGCTTTGCTGGTTGCGGCTTCGGATGGAGCCATGTCCAGGTGCCGCCGAAGACGAGAGTGTTGCCCAAGGTGTGGGAACAGGCCTGGTACTCGTGCTCGTACTTGAGTTGAGAGTGAGATTTTTCAGCGGAGCGATGTAGTTGAGTTGGCCGCCAACGGCGTGGACGGAGTAGGCCGGTAGGTTACTGGCGGGCAAGATGAGAGGGCCGAGGGCGTAGCAGAGATCGAATGGATCGCTGCGAGGAGAGAAACGGCAACGATGCCGGTGAGAGGCTTAAGTCGAAGAGTGCATGAAGACACCCCGCTTCGAGTTGATTTCAGGGTTTGGGCCTCTTTGGGTAGAGGAGTGCGATCTGCATGCGGAGGCCCCAGGAGGACGCGCCGGGGGGATGGACGGCGTTGCCGTAGAGGTTGACCTGCATGTTGACGGGCTGGAAGCCGAGGCGAGTGATGCGTCCGACGCCGCCACCGAAGGGAATGGTCCAGCGACCGCCGGAGGTGGTGTCGCCGCCGTTGGCTGCGTCGAGGGGTGCCTGGTTATGCCAGTTGGCAGTGATGATGGGGCTGCTGCTGACGTTCCACCCCTTTTTGAGGTTGTAGGTAATGAAGTACTGCAGCACCATTTGATTGACCGAGGGGCGGCTGCCGGAGCCCGCGATCGACCAGACGTTGTTGACGAGCGCGCCAAGGGTCCAGTGGCCGGGCTGCAGCAGCGCAACGACGGAAGGGCCAACACTGAGCTTGCCCTGGCCGAGAAGGTCGCTGGTGGCGGTGGGAAATGCCCAGGCGGGACCGACTCCCCAGATGAGCTTGCCGGGCTTAGCGGGCGAGAGGAAGAAGGTGGGGCTCATGTCGCCGAAGCCGAACTCGCCGCCGGTGTATTGCGACGAGTAAGGCTGCCACACGATGGGCTGGATGATGCGGGAGATGAGCATCCAGTGCGCGCTGATCTTCGTGGGGATGACGGGCTGGACGTTGAGAACGTTCTGCGTGCGGTCGTACGGGCCGATGGCGAAGTTGGTGTTGTTCTGGAAGGGAACGCTGATGAGGCTGGCGACGGGGTTCTGCGTGGCCTTGGCGAGGGCCTCTGTGTCGTTGGCGGGAGCAGGCGTTTTGGCGCGGAGAGGGTGGATGCGAGGAGAAGTGTTGCGAGCAGCGAAGAACCGAAACGTGTCAGGACCATTCGATCACTCCCGTAGGTCTGACCGTAACGGGCGGAGCGCGGGGCATGAACTGGAAGAAGTGTCAGAGGGAGCGTGCAGGTACGGTGCGGCGACGCGAATCGTAATTCGATTGTCAAAGTCCGGTCTCGTTCTTTAAACGCGTGGTAGCTTGTGCTTGCTGAGACGAATGTGAGGACGCGTTGATCGATCTGGAAGAGCTGCGGAGTGACTGGGATGCGCTGGCGAAGCGCGATGCGCTGTGGGCGATCCTGACGGATGACGACAAGACGGACGGCGGGTGGGACGTTGCGGAGTTTTTCGAAACCGGTGAGATCGAGATAGCGACGGTGATGGGATATCTCCGTGAGGTGGGTGTTTGCCGGACACGGATGGAGCAGCGCTGGATTTTGGCTGCGGCGTGGGGCGGTTGACGCAGGCGCTGGCGCGGCGGTTTGCGGCGAGTGTGGGCGTGGATATCTCGGAGGAGATGATTCGCAGGGCAGAGACGTTGAATCAATATGCGCACTGCAACTACGTGACGAGTGTGACGGAGCGGTTGCCGTTCGCGGAGGAGAGTTTCGCGTTTGTGTACAGCAATATCGTGTTGCAACATATGCCACGCAGGTTGGCGGTGGGATATCTGCGGGAGTTTGTGCGCGTGCTGGAGCCGGGAGGCGTGCTGGTGTTCGGAGTGCAGGATTCGTTTGCGGCAAACGATGTGGCATCGCGTATCGCACGGGCGAGAGATGTCTTGCGGTTGCGTACGCGATTGAAGTTCGCGATGGGCAGACGCGAGCGGGGACATGCAGTTGCATCTGCTCTCGGAGGCGGAGGTGCGCGACGCAGTGCGGCCGGCGATGGTGGTGGATGTGCGGCTGACGAATACAGCGGCGAAGGATTTTAACGGGCGGCTGGTGTATCTGAGCGAGATGCCGAGGTCGGGGTATATGGGCAAGCAGTACTGCGTCGTGAAGCCAGGGTGAGAGCGGGCTGGCATGGTGGCATGTCTCGGTGACGCGGACGAGTGAGTAGGATGTTGTTCATGCGAATGATCGCGATGTGCGGCTTGGCTTCTCTGCTGTTGGGGTAGTGGCTGGTGGTCCGGTGAGCTTCGGCGTATGGGCCAAGATGCGCGGGATCGATCGTTGCCGGCGGAGGGTCGGCGATTGAGATCAGGGCGATCAGGATCCGGGACTGAATATTCATACGGTGGAGCTGTGGCCGGGTGGAGCTCCGGGACAGAACGGAGATGAGCCGAAGCGATGTGCCGGCGCTGAGTGTGTTTGCTCCGCGTAAGGGGCATGCGATCAGACGGCGGTCGTGATCGCGCCGGGCGGAGCGTACAAGGAACTGGCAGCAGACCTGGAGGGGCGCGAGGTTGCCGACTGGTTTTCGGCGCGCGGGATTACGGCGTTTGTGCTGCGGTACAGGATGGGCGCGAAGTATCAGTATCCGATACCGCTCGAGGATGCGCAGAGGGCGATGCGGTATGTGCGGGCGAATGCGGCGAAGTATGGGATCGATCCGGAGCGGATTGGGATTATGGGGTTTTCGGCGGGCGGACATCTGGCGGCGATGGAGTCGGTGAGTGGGGAGACGGCGGATGCGAATGCGGCGGATGTGGTGGACCGGGCGTCGAGCAAGCCGGACTTTGTGGTGCTGGGATATCCGTGGCTGAACGCGATGGTGCCGAATACGCAAGGGCTGATCACGTACTGCTCGACCAATCCGACAGTGCATGGGGTGGCGGAGGCGAAGTGCAAGGAGTTTGAGACGAAGTACGTCGCCGGTGCGGTTTGTGACCAGTGCGACTCCGCCGACGTTCCTCTACATCACGTCCGATGACAAGACGGTGGATGTGCAGGCGTCGATTGATTATTTTGAAGCGCTGCGCGCGGCCAAGGTGCCGGTGGAGTTTCACAGCTTCGCGCATGGGTCGCATGGGAGCGGGTTGGGGAGTGGTGATCCGGCGCTGGATTTGTGGCCGACGCTGCTGGATGCGTGGCTGCGAGGGCAGGGGTTTCTGGCGGCGAAGCAGTAGATCAGAAAAGACGGGTGCAGGGTATTCTGGAAGCCATGCAGAGGCGGATATTGTGCGTGGACGATGAGGAGCTGATTCGGCTCACGCTGGGAACCGTGCTTCAAAAGCACGGTTTTGAAGTGACCACGGCAGCATCGGTGGCCGAGGCATTGCAGAAGATAACCTCGGAGAAGTTCGATGTATTGTTGTCGGATTTAAACATTGGAAATCCAGGCGATGGGTTAACCGTGGTCAGTGCGATGCGGAGAACGCAGCCGGAGGCGGTGACGATGATTCTCACCGGCTATCCTGCGTTCGAAACCGCGCTGGAAGCGATCCGGCAGCAGGTGGATGACTACATCGTGAAGCCGGCCAGCATCCCGGTCTTGGTCAGCACGATTGAGAGCAAGTTGGCAATGCCGCCGAGGCAGCGGCAGTTGCCTCCGCCGAAGCGGGTGGCGATGCTTCTGCAGGAACACATAGAACGCATCGAGGAGCTCTGGCTTTCGGCGATTGAGGACGATAAGGCGTTGTCAAAGGCGCTGTTGGGCAGCGAGCGACGGCTTGATCATCTTCACGGCGTTCTGGCGGAGATCATTGGGGCGGCGCAGACGTACAGCGGAGAAAAGCTCCTGAAGCACGAAGATGCTGCTGCGAGGCCCACAGCCGGACGGAATTTCGAGGGATACACGCCGAGCATGATGCTGACCGAATTTTGTCTCCTGCGGCGCATCATCGCGCAGATTGTTCAGGAGAATCTGCTGGCGGTGAATCTAAGTTATGTGATCCCGGATCTCGCGCAGATAAACGAATCTCTGGATGACCAGGCGCAGGCGGCGCTTGTGGCTCTGGCTGAGCGAGTGGGTCGAGACGCAGCAAGGGGCTAGCGAAGCGGGTGGATTCAGATGATGCTCTATATCGCATCAAATGATGCTATCTTTGATGCAGGAGGGGCCCAATGCGCACTACTGTTTCTCTGGATGACGAACTCATGAAGCGAGCGCAGGAGTATACCGGCCTGCAGGAGAAGAGTGCGTTGTTGCGCGAGGCTTGGAGGCGCTGGTGCAACGCGAGGCTGCTCGGACGGCTTGCCGCGATGGGCGGCGATTCGCCGAAGCTGAGAGCCGATTCCGCGCAGGCGAGGCGACTCGCGGCAGGCGTAGATGATTCTGGTCGGATACGTCCGTTCGGGTGGATCACTTTCGTGAGGGCGATTCCAGCTGTCGGCAAAACCTCCTGGCGAGTAACATCGCGATTCATCCGTTCGTTATTGCCGAGCTTGCGCTGGGGAGCATGGCGGATCGGACGAAGACACTCAGGTATCTCGAGATGCTGCCACAGGTGAAGGTCGCACACACGGGCGAAGGTGCGGCAGATGATCGAGAGGCACGCGCTATTTGGTAAGGGCATCGGGTTTGTGGATGCGCACGCTGATTGCGTCGACGTTTCTGACGCCGCACACCTGCTATGGACACGGGATCGTAGGCTGCGGGAGCTTGCTGGGCGTTGGGTGTGGGGTGGCTCGTGCCGTAGGTCCTGGCGGTTTGCGTGAATTTCTGAGCTACATCAGAACCAGTGATCGTGCATTCTCTCGAGGAATTCGCGGGTAATCGGGAATCCTGAAGCGGAGCCGATCACGGAATCTACTGGACAGAATGGGCAGATCGCAGTTTGTTCATCGATCAATCCATATCGAGATCTGGCTTCTGGCTTTGAACTGATTGCGGTAGACACGTAGAAGCGAAATCCGCAGACGACGCTCTCTTCGATTTCGGCTCAGGATGACGGCGAATGCTTGAGATCGCGCTGTCGGCCGGAACGTCGCCGAGTGTTTCATACCGAGGGTGGGCATGGAGGTGTCGACGCCGGTGCGGATGCCGGTGGGCCAGCGGGCGGTGATGGTCTTGAGGCGGGTGTAGAAGCGAACGCCTTCGGGGCCGTAGATGCTGTGGTCGCCGAAGAGGGAGCGCTTCCATCCGCCGAAGCTGTGGAAGGCCATGGGCACGGGGATGGGAACGTTGATGCCGACCATGCCGACCTGCACGCGGCGGCCGAAGTCGCGGGCAGTGTCGCCGTCGCGAGTGAAGATGCTGGTGCCGTTGCCGTACTCGTGCTCGTTGATGAGCTCGAGTGCCTTTTCGAAGTTGTTGACGCGGACGACGCCGAGGACGGGGCCGAAGATCTCTTCCTTGTAGATACGCATCTCAGGCTTGACGTGGTCGAAGAGGCAGGCGCCGAGGAAGAAGCCGTCGCCCTTGGGAAGCGCGTGCGCGCGGCCGTCGACGATGAGCTCTGCGCCTTCGGTCTTGCCGAGGTCGATGTAGCTGGAGACCTTGTCGCGGTGCTGCCTGGTGATGAGCGGGCCGAAGTCGGCTTCGGCAGTGTCGGGAGCGCCGTGGTCGACCTTCAGATTCGAGATGCGAGATTCCAGACGCGAGATGAGATTGTCGGCGGTGTCCTTGCCGACGGCGACGGCGACGGAGATGGCCATGCAGCGCTCGCCGGCGGAGCCGTAGGCGGAGCCGACGAGGGCGTCGGCGGCTTGATCGAGATCGGCGTCGGGCATGACGATCATGTGATTTTTTGCGCCGCCGAGCGCCTGGACACGCTTGCCGTGCTTTGTGCCGGTGGCGTAGACGTACTCGGCGATGGCAGTGCTGCCGACGAAGGAGACGGCCTGGATGGTGGGGTGCGCGAGGATGGCGTCGACGGAGGTTTTGTCGCCGTGGACGACGTTGAAGACGCCGTCGGGGAGGCCGGCTTCCTTGAGCATTTCGGCGAGGAGGATGGAGGCGGAGGGGTCGCGCTCGGAGGGCTTGAGGACGAAGGTGTTGCCGCAGGCGATGGCGAGCGGGAACATCCAGAGCGGGACCATGGCGGGGAAGTTGAAGGGCGTGATGCCGGCGACGACGCCGAGCGGCTGGCGCATGGACCATGTGTCGATGCCGGTGCCGACCTGCTCGGTGAATTCGCCTTTGAGGAGCTCGGGGATGCCGGTGGCGTATTCGATGTTTTCGAGCCCGCGCATGACCTCGCCTTTGGCGTCGGAGAAGACCTTGCCGTGCTCGCGATTGAGGAGCGCGGCGATCTCGTCCATGCGGGACTCGTAGATGTCGCGGAGGCGGAAGAGGACGCGGGCGCGGCGGAGCGGCGGCTGCGCGGACCAGGAGGGGAAGGCTGCGGCGGCGGCTTCGACGGCGGCGTTCACTTCGGCATCAGAGGCGAGCGGGACGCGGGCCTGCACGGTGCCGGTGGCGGGGTGGAAGACGTCGCCGAAGCGGGCTGGAGCGTGCCGCGGACGGGAGCGCCGTTGATCCAGTGGGTGATCTCGCGGACGGAGGATTTGGAGGCGGTGGTTTCGGGGGCGGGCGCGAGAGTGGCCATGGGTAGCTCCTTGAAGGAAGCACCTATGGTAGCAGCGATTTGAGCGATGTCAGGGTCGGGTCGTGGATGCGATCGCGCGGTGCAGCGGCAGTGCTCGAGGCCGAGCTGAAGGCGGCCGGATGCTTGTCGAAGAGGCTTCCGGCCGCTGGATCCTTACTCCTGTTTGCCGGCGACCTGAAGGTTGTTATCCACGCTGAAGACGCCTGAGACCATGTTGGCGCGCATTCCCGCCATCGCGAGATCGCTGTCGTTGTCGACGACGCCTGCGAGGGTGACGTTGCCGTTATTCACGATGATGTGGATGGCGTGCCACCCCATCGGGGGATCGTTGGTGATGCCGCCTGCCCGTCGAGCCACGCTGTTCTGATTCATGCTTGCACCGAAGCCGCGATTGGACGTGTAGCGCTGCAGAGGACCCCAGCCGTAGATCGACCGGTACACGGCCGCGCGGATGCGATCGTCATTGGGCGATAAGGGCAGAACCTCGATTTCGTTCTGCACGCTCTTGACGCCAGGAATTCTCTTGATCGAATTCTCGAGACTGGACTTCAGCATCGGACGAGAGGCCTGTCCCCGCAGAATGACGGTGTCACCGCCCTTGATTGCGAAGTGAATGAAGTCAAAGACTCCGTATTGCGTGTTGGTGACGATCTGTTTACGGACGGCCTCAGCAAGTTTGACCATCGCCTGCTGTTGCGCGTCGGAGGGTGCGGCTGCCTGCTGAGCGATTGCCGGAGGGATTTGTACGACCAGGCCCAAGATGCCGATTGCAACACAGTGTGTCATTCGAAGACGCATGGCTCTCCTCCCTGGAGGCCGAAGGCTATCACTTGCCGCCGCTATTTGTGGCAAACAAAAAGGGAAGCGATGCCTCCGTTCGTCCGTGTCAATCCGTTATGGTGAACTGTCATGCGCACGCTCGTGGTTTTCGCTGTTCGCTCTGACTCTGTCTGCCCACGGTCAGGAGGACCCACCTCAGGCGGACCCACACTCCCCAGCCGCCAGCGCAAACCTCGTGCGCGGGGTCGATGCGTTCAAGGCTGGGCGCTATGAAGAGGCGACCCGTGACTTTCAGTCTGCAGTTGATGCCGAACCCGCTTGGCGTACCGCTCGTATTTACCTAGCCACTGCACTCTCCTATCAGGTTGTTCCCAACCTCGAGACTCCTGAAAACCTTGCGATAGCCAATCGCGCTCTCGACCAGTTCAATCAGCTCCTGGCGTCCGAGCCGCAAGACCTCGTCTCCCTGCGCCAGATCGCTTCGATTCAACGAAACATCAAGCGATTCGACGAGGCCGTGGCGACCGAGCGCAGGATCATTGCTATCGACCCCAATGATGCTGAGGCGCACTACACGATTGGGGTTATCGAGTTCAACGATGCCTATTTGTTTGCCGTCCAGACTCTCGGCGACGATTCCCTTCAGGACGACGGCGTCGGCAACGCTCGCATGAGTGCTGCCATCTGCAGCGCTCTCATCGCCCACAACATGCCCCTCGTCAACGAAGGCATCGCTGAGCTCACGCGCGCGGTCGAGATACGACCCACCTTTGACGACGCCATGCAATACCTCAATCTCATGTATCGCCGCCGTGCCGACTTTGACTGCACGAATGCCGCGTCTGCGTAAGCAGGATCTCGACACAGCCAATGAGTGGATTCGCCGTGCAACGGAAGCCCGGCGAATCAACGTGCAACAGGGCTCGCAACAGGCTCGCGATGCTTCTGGCAAGTAGCGACGGTCAGCTGACGAAGGTGGAGCGGCCGCGGCGGGGTTCGGAGTCGCGATCGAAGCTGATGATGAGGGCGCGGGCGGGTTCGTCGCCGGCGGAGCGGTAGCTGCGGGGCGTTTCGCCGGAGATGTAGCAGACGTCGCGAGCTTCGAGGAGATGGGGTTCGCCTTTGCGGCGGAGCTCGAGGGCGCCTTCGAGGACGTAGACCATCTCGACGCCCGGGTGGCGGTCGGGGTTGAAGCCGGAGCGGTCCTGACCGGGAAGGAACTCGGCGAGGCAGGGGCGGAGGCCGCCTTCAGGAATGAGGATGCCGAAGCTTTCCGCAATGTAGTCGGGATCGGACGCGCCGTTGGGGAGACGGACGCGTTCGCGGCGGCGCTGGATGCGGAAGACGCTGTGGCCGGCGGACTCGAAGAACCAGGAGAGATCCTTGTTGAAGACGAGGGCAATCCGGGCGAGGTTGCGGAGGGTGGGGACGACGCGGCCGGTCTCGAGTTGCGAGAGGAAGCTGGCGGAGAGGCCGGTGAGGCGGCCGAGCTCGACGAGGCCCATCGAGCGCTTGAGGCGGAGGCGCTTAATGCGCTGGCCCAGCTGCACGGCGGAGAGAAGGGCTTCGGCGGTGGACGGGTCAACGGAGAGAGTGTCGGCGGGCGATGTGGGGTGAGTAGTTGCGATATCCGGAAACTTAACGGTGGTCTCAGCGGCGGCCATCGGTCGGGGACTCCATCCAGAGGTAGCGTTCACTCTCATAGGATGCAGAGCCGGGGAGAAACGGGGGTTTACCGGGCAGCCAAGGCCTTGGGGTCGAGGTTCTGGCGGAGGCTGAGGAGAGGCTTCCAGGGGTCGGAGCGGAGCTGGCTGCGCAGGTTGGAGTCAGGGGAATCAAGGTCGGCGACGCGGAAGATGGGGCGCTCGGGGAGTTTGAGGGCGGTCCAGGGGAGGGGCAGCGAGACGGTGCAGCCAATGCGGGCGCGGGGAGAGAACGGGGCGACGGCGGTGGCGCCGCGCTCGTTGCGGAGGTAGTCGAGGTAGATTTTGCCGGCGCGGGCGGACTTGGTCATCTTGGTGAGGTAGAGCGCGCGGGTTGGACTCGCTCCATGGCGAGGACGAGGTTGTGGGCGGCTTCCTTGACGGTCGGCCAGTCGTGTTTGGGCTGGATGGGTGCGACGACGTGGAGGCCCTTGCCGCCGGTGGTCTTGAGGAAGGATTCGAGGCCGCGCGCTTGAGGCGCTTGCGGATCTCGGCGGCGGCGGCGCAGAGGGTGGGCCAGGGGAGGGACTCGTCGGGGTCGAGGTCGAAGATGAGGCGGTCGGGGTGCTCGAGGTCGTCGTTGGTAGAGCCCCAGGGGTGGACCTCGAGCACGCCCATCTGGGCGAGGCCGGCGAGGGTTTCGGGCTTGGCGTGAGCGGAGGTGATAGTGATGTAGGGCTCGGGGGCGCCGGTCTTCTTGTCGGGGACGTCGACGCCGGTGATGCCGGGCGGGAGCATGTGGTTGACGTGCTTCTGGAAGAAGCAGGGCTTGCCGGCGCCCTCGGGGCAGCGGACGAGCGAGAGCGGGCGGTCGACGATGTGCGGGAGCATGCGGTCGGCGATGGCCAGGTAGTAGTCGGCGAGCTGGCTGCTTGGTGAGGTGGGAGTCGGGGTCGAGGATCTTGTCGGGGTGGGTGAGGCGAAGGGCAGGGATTAGGGATGAGGGATTCGGGACCAGATTCCCAGATGGTTTCGCGGCAGTGGCTTTTGCGGGGGAATTTGTGGCGGCGGGTCTGGGCGATGTGCTTCGAGCTGCGGTCTTCGAGCTGCGAGCGGAAGCGCTGGATTTGGCGGCGCGTTTGGAGGGCTTGGTAGTGGGCATTTCGCGCGTGACCTCCGTGGGAGGCTTGTCCTCGCGGAGGCCGAGAAAGGCGGCCTGGCGGACGAGGTTGTCGGCGGTCCAGGTGGCGAAGCGGACCTGGCAGACGAGTTTGGGCTCGACCCAGTGGACGTCGCGGCGCGCGTCGGCGGGGCGGCGGGCGAAGGGCATAGTGCTTGGTTCCGAGCTTGTGGAGCTTGGCGTAGAGCTCGCGCTTGAACTTCTGCGAGAAGCCGGTGCCGGTGCGGCCCGCGTAGATCGAGCTTGCCGTGGTCGTAAACGCCGAGCAGCAGCGAGCCGAAGCGATTGGGACCTTCGGTGGAGTCCGAGTAGCCGCCGATGACGAACTCCTGCTCGAGGAGGCATTTGGATTTGAGCCAGTCGGAGCTGCGACCGGAGCGATAGGGCGCGTCGCACTTGGAGATGATGCCTTCGGTCTCGAGCTTGCAGGCCTCGCGGAAGATGGCGGGGCCGCTGCCCTCGATGTGATCGCTGAAGCGGAGCGTGCCGTCATCGGCTTTCGGGAGGATGGATGCGAGGAGCTCTTTGCGCGCACGGAGCTTGAGGCCGCGGGTGTTGTGGCCGTCGAGGTGAAGCAGGTCGAAGACGAAGTAGGTGAGCGGGTGGCGCTCGCCTTCGTTGAAGGAGGCCTGCAGCTCGGCGAAGGAGGAGATGCCGCGGTCGTCGAGGACGACGACTTCGCCGTCGAGGGTGAGCTTGTCGGCGGGGAGGGCGGCGACGGCGTCGGCGACGGCGCGCATGCGGTGGGTCCAGTCGAGGCCTTTGCGCGTGAGGAGCTGGACGCGGCTGCCGGACTTGCGGGCCTGGATGCGGTAGCCGTCGAGCTTGAGTCTCGTGCAGCCAGGAGGGGCCGGCGGGCGGGGCGTCGACTCTACGGCGAGCTGCGGGGGGATGAAGGTGGGCTGCGGCTCAGCGGAGAGGTTATTAGCGGATGATTTTGGGGGGCGGCGGGGGCGGATATTGAACTTCTCGCCGACGGCGGAGCTACTCGAAGCGGGTGGGGAGCTGTCGCCGTCGTGCGAATCCTGGCGGTACCAGGCGCGGCCAGTGCCGGCGGTCTCTTTGGAGTTCCAGACGTGGTCGCTCTGGTGGGCGATCTGATCCATGGTGCGGCCGGTGACGGCGGAGTTGGGTTCGGCGTCGGTGATGGCGGGCGCGGATTCGGGGCGCTCGAAGTCGTCGTGCTCTTTGATGAGGAGCCAGTTGGGCTTGTCGGACGAACCCCAGCGCGAGCCGGAAGATTTTGCACGCGGCGCCATGCGGACGAGCGTCCATTTGCCGTGCAGCTTGGTGCCGTCGAGGATGAACTTCAGTGAGCCGTCCTGCAAGGCCTTCGTCGACGTCTTCGTAGCCGGGCTGCGGATGCCACGTGCCCTGGTCCCAGACCATGACGGTGCCGCCGCCGTACTGGCCTTTGGGGATGATGCCTTCGAAGCCGCCGTACTCCATGGGGTGGTCTTCGACCTGGACGGCGAGGCGGCTGTCGCCGGTGTAGTAGCTGGGGCCCTTGGCGACGGCCCAGGACTTGAGCACGCCGTTCCAGCCGAGGCGGAAGTCGTAGTGCAGGTGCGAGGCGGCGTGCTTCTGGATGACGAAGGGGAGGCGTTCTGTTGGCGGCGTTGGATTTTGTGCGAGCGCGTGCACCGGAGGGCTCGGCTGTGATTTTGAAGTCGCGCATGGAGCGGTAGCGCGCGAGTTGCTCGTCGACGGAGTCTGCGGCGGAGGTTCCTCTACGTGGCGCGGACTTTTTCGCGGCAACTGACTTCGTAGTGGATTTCTTTGCCGGCTGTTTTTTCGCAGAAGATTTCTTGGCGATTGTTTTCTTCGCTTGCTTGCTGGATGCGGTCTTCTTCGGGCGCGCGGGTGCCATCGGTCACTCCATCTGGAGTATCAGATGTATCAGATGGTGAGGATGGAGCAACCGTCTTCGCTCCGGCGGCGCATTTCGATGGTAGGCTGTCTCATCATTTCAGGCCCAAATTTGTGAACTGCGAGGTAAGGATGTCGCGTTGTGGATCTATCTCTCGACGTCAGTTTCTGCCTATTGGTGCTGTTGCTGCGGCTCAGGCCGCGGTGCCTCTGACGCTACGGGCGGAGACGAAGCGGCGGATTTTTGTGCTGGTGCATGGCGCGTGGCACGGTGGATGGTGCTGGCGGCGTGTGGCAGATCGTCTCACGGCGAAGGGACACTATGTGGTCGCGCCTGCGCTGTCCGGCGTGGGCGAGCGCTCTCACCTGAAGCCCGAAGATATCGATCTGATGATGCAGATTGACGATGTCGTGGGAGAGATCAAGTGGAAGGACTTGGATGACATCGTGCTGGTGGGGCACTCGTATGGCGGGATGGTGATTACGGGTGTGGCGGAGCAGATGCACGAACGCATTGGAGCGATTGTGTATCTTGACGCGTTTATGCCGGGCGATGGGCAATCGCTCGCGGACTTTTCGAGCAGGACCTCATGGCCCGAGCCGGTGACGCCCGCGCCGCCGGCCTCTTACTTTCATGTCAACGAAAAAGATGCGGCCTGGGTGAACAGCAAGACGACGCCGCATCCGACGAAATGCTTCACGCAGAAGCTGAAGGTGACAGGAGCTTATCAGTCAATTGCGAAGAAGCTTTATATTCGCGCGCCGCTGTTTGCGAGTAGGGGCTTCGATCAGGCGCTGGCGCGTTGCCGCGAAGATCATTCGTGGCAAACTGCGACCGTCACGTGTGGACACGATGTGATGATCGATCAGCCTGATGAACTCACGGCGATGCTCGAGAGGTTTGCTTAGGCGGACTTGCGCTTGCCGCCCGCGCGTGATGCGGACTTCTCGCCGCGCGACGGCTTCTTGGTGCCGGAGGAGATCGAGATGGGCTTCTTCTCGCCGGCGGCCTTCTTCGTCGTGCGCTTGGCGGGAGCCTCTTCGGCGGCGGATGCCTTGCCGCCAGAGGTGACGCTCTTGCGGAGTGCGTCCATGAGGTTGATGACCTTGCCGCGCGGCGGAGCGACCTCCTCGTCCTTCGGAATGGGAAGGTGCTTGAGCTTGGCTTCGACGAGCTCTTTGACGGCGACCTCGTAGCCGTCGACGAACTTTTCGGGATCAAATTTGCCGGAGCGTTTCTTGATGAGCTCCTTGGCGAGATCGAGCGATTCTTTGTCGATGGAGATGTGCTTGATGTCGGCGAAGTACTCGGCGGGCTTGCGGAGCTCGGCGGCGTAGCGAAGGGTGTAGGCCATCATGCCGCCGTGCTGTTCCGTGTCGGACATGCCTTCTTTGCCAGCGGGAGCGAGGGCGACGATGTGCTCGCGGCCACCGAAGGCAATTTTAGTAAGGGCGATCTTCTTAGTGTCCTGCAGGGCTTTGCGGACCGTGAGGAAGGCCTCGGTCTGCGAGTCGTTTTCGGGAACGACGAAGTAGGGCTTTTCGAAGTACTCAGGATCGATCTCGTCGGCATTGACGAACTGTGTGACCTCCATGGCGTGCTTGGAAGGGACGCGCAGGTTCGCGAGCTCTTCGGGCTCGATGGTGACGTAGTGGCCCTTGGAGTACTCGTAGCCTTTGACGATCTCGCTTTTGCCGACGACGGCTTCCTGCGGCGCGGCTTCGTCGGCGCCGTTTTCGATGGCGGAGGCGAGCACCTTCTGGTGGCGTACGCGCTCGCCAGTGCGGCGATCGATCTGGTGGAATTTGATGTCGCTCTTGGACTCAGTCGCGACGAAGAGCTTTACACCGAACGAGACGAGCGAGATTGTTACCTGTCCGCTCCAATAAGGACGTGCCATCCTTCACCTCTACTTACGAGTAAGAAGCCATACAGCGTGCAAGTAGTTGGATGGTACGCCGGAACAAGACGGGATGCTAGATCGTTGCGAGTTGGCTATTAATGCGGCGATTAGGCGAAATGAAATCGAAGATCTGGGCCACTCACGGCCGGCTATCCGCGTCGTCAACGGGACGAAGCTCGACTAGCATGCGCTGATGCAAGATACGCGAGACGATGACGCCGTGAGGAGACCGGCGGTAGAAGATGACATGCTTCTCGTGCTCGGATCGGCGAAGGTCGCGCCCAAGGCTTGGGCAAGGACGACCGAGTAGAGGAAGCTCGGCGAGCTGTTCCACATGCGATTCGATCGAATCCAGATACTTAGCTGCCTGAGCTTTTCCCCACACGCGAAGGGTATAGGCGGCAACGTCCTTGAGGTCGGCTCTTGCGCGAACCGTGAAGAGGGCCCGGGCCATCGTTAGGGCCGTCTACGTGGCAGCCCAAGTTCGGTGCGGATCTGGGTGAAGACATCGCCCTTGGCGAGACCGCTAGCATCGCCCTCGTCGATAGCGGCACGCAGCGCGGCGAGTTTGGCTTTGTAAATTTTCTCGTCGCGCTCGAGGCTGCGAAGGGCGGCGCGGACGACTTCGCTGGCGTTCTCGTAGCGTCCCTGCTTTACCTTCGCGGAGATGAAGCGGTCGAGCTCGGGGGTGAGGTTTACGTTGCGTGTCGGCATGGTAATCGCTCGTTGAGTGGAGAATACTCCGGATTGACAAAGTTTGCCAATTGCTCAGGCGGTGTAGATTTCGCGATCGAGGATGCGGGCGTAGGCGGGGACGGTGAGGAAGTCCGGGAAGGTTGGCGACTCGATGAGCTTGCGCATGAGAACGGCGGCGCGCTCGTAGGCGTAGTAGCGCGTGGCGTCGACCTTGGGTTCGCGTGGCGGCGAGTTCGTCGTCGATGGTCTGCTCGACGAGCGCGGTGGTGATGGGCTGCCGGCGTTGGGGCCGTCGGTGAGCTTCGCGCCGTGGTGGACCCACTGCCAGAGCTGCGCGCGGCTGATCTCGGCGGTGGCGGCGTCTTCCATCAGGTTGAAGAGCGGGACGCAGCCGATGCCGCGCAGCCAGGCTTCGACGTAGCCGAGGCCGACGGCGACGTTCTGCTTGAGGCCGGCTTCGGTGATGGTGCCGGTGGGGACTTGCGAGCAGGTCGGCGGCGGTGGGGTTGTAGTCGGGGAGCTGCTTGTCGATCTGGTTGGGGCCGGGCATGAGGCGGTCGAAGACTTCGAGCGCGACGGGGACGAGGCCGGGGTGCGCGACCCAGGTGCCGTCGTGGCCGTCGGTGGCTTCGCGCTCCTTGTCGGCGCGGACCTGTGTGAGCGCGCGCTCGTTGGCGACGGGGTCGGACTTGATGGGAATGAAGCGCGGACATGCCGCCCATGGCGTGGACGCGGCGGCGATGGCAGGTCTTGATGCAGAGCTTCGAGTAGCTGCGCATGAAGTGCGTGGTCATGGTGACCTGCGCAGCGGTCGGGCAGGAGGACGGTGGTGTCGCGCGGCGAACTTCTTGATGAAGGAGAAGATGTAGTCCCAGCGGCCGCAGTTGAGGCCGGCGGAGTGGTCGCGGAGTTCGTAGAGGATCTCGTCCATCTCGAAGGCGGCGAGGATGGTTTCGATGAGGACGGTGGCGCGGATGGATGCCGCGTGGGATGCCGAGTGCGGTCCTGCGCGCGGACGAAGACGTCGTTCCAGAGGCGGGCTTCGAGGTGCGACTCGATCTTGGGGAGATAGAAGTAGGGGCCGGAGCCGCGGGCGAGGAGCTCCTGCGCGTTGTGGAAGACGTAGAGGCCGAAGTCGAAGAGGGAGCCGGACATGGGCTCGCCGTCGACGACGAGGTGGCGCTCTTCGAGGTGCCAGCCGCGCGGGCGGACGAAGAGGACGGCGGGGTTGTCGATGAGCTTGTAGCTCTTGTGCGTGGAGGGGTCGTCGTAGGTGATGGTGCGGCGGACGGCGTCGATGAGGTTGAGCTGGCCGTCGAGGAGGTTCTCCCAGGTGGGCGTGGTGGAGTCTTCGAAGTCGGCCATGAAGACGCTGCGCGCCGGAGTTGAGCGCGTTGATGATCATCTTGCGGTCGACGGGGCCGGTGATCTCGACGCGGCGGTCCAGGAGGTCGGCGGGAAGGGGCGCGACGGTCCATCGGAGTTTCGCGGATTTGGCGTGTCGCGGGGAGGAAGTCGGGCTTCTCGCCGGCGTCGAGCGCGGCCTGGCGGGCGATGCGGGCGGCGAGGAGTTGCTTGCGGCGGCGATTGAACTCGCGCTGGAGGCCGACGACGAAGGCGAGGGCTTCGGGGGTGAGAACGCGGTCGTAGCGGTCGGCGGTGGTGGCGTGGATGGCGGTGCCGGGTGGGAGGGTCATGGTAGAAGCCTCATGCTGTTGCGGTGATGCAGAGAAAAGCAGATTCCCTTTGGGAATGACAACAAGAAAAGCAAAGATGCCGGCAAGAACAAACAGCTACTCGAAGCGGAGGTCGGCGCGGCCGGCGGTGGAGAAGAGTGCCTCGACGGCGCAGCGCGAGGATCCAAGGGTGTTGCCTGTCCACGAGCCAGTGGTGATCCATTGGCCTTTGCGCAGGCCGCCGGTGCGTGCGGCACCGTCATTGGCGAGCCAGGGGAGAAGACGTAGGAGATCACCGGAGGTGTTGGAGCCGGTGCGCTCGACGCGGACGACACCGTCGACGACGAGGACGACGTGCTCTTTGGAGAAGTCGATGGATTGCCAGTTGGTGACGGCGGGACCATAGACGAAGCCGCCGTGCATCTGGAGGTCGGCGATGTTGGAGAGGCGCGTCGCTTGCGGTGGATCGGTGAAGGCGGACTCAAGCACTTCAATCGCAGGGTGACAGGAGGCCATCGCGGCGAGTGTCTCTTCGCGCGTGTACGGTTGTGCGCGTGGCGGGAGATCGGTGCCGACGAGGAAGGCGATTTCGGCTTCGAGACCGCGATAACGCCAGCGCTCGCCGGTGAGCATGCTTCCGGAGGCGGCGATCCAGGCGCGCGGCATGGGGGCGAACATGGGCGTGGCGTCAGGCGAGCCGGCGCCGATCTTCCATCCGCCGATGTCGCCGAGTGCGGCGATTAACCGGTCCTGGATGGCGTAGGCGTCGTCGAGCGACTGCGGTTGGAGGTTTGCGGGAAGATCGGTGAGGGTGTTGCCGGTGCGGCGCGCGTTGAGCAGCGCATTGGCGGCATCGATGATGCGGAGTTCGTCGGGTCCGGTCATTGGGTGATATCTCCGTGCGAAGGTTAGTTTCGCCGATGAGTGCGGCGGACGTCATCTATCCGCATGGTGAACTAGTTGACGTCGAGGGAGCGGGGTCCGTGGAGGAGCTGGTCGACGGTGAGGCCGCGGATGGAGGCGTCGAGGAGTTCGACCATGTGGAAGGCCGGGAGCTCGGCGGCGCCGCGGCGGCGGAGGCCGTTCATGAGTTGCAGGAGGCAGCCGGGGTTCGCGCTGATGACGGCCTGGGCGCCGGTGGCAAGCAGGTGCGAGACCTTGCGATCGCCGAGTTCGTTGGCGGGCTCCGGGATGGAGCAGGTTATAGACGCCTGCCGATCCGCAACATAGGGAGGCTTCGGCGATCTCTTCGACGACGAGGTTGGGGATCTGCGCGAGAAGTTTGCGCGGCTGTTGCCAGACGCCTTGTGCGTGACGAAGGTGGCAGGCGTCGTGATAGGCGACGCGCAGGGCGATGGGCGAGCGCGGGGCGATAGGTCGAGGGGCTCGACGGGGGAGAGAACTTCGCTGATGTCTTTGCATTTTGCGGAGAAGGCGGCCGCGCGAGCGGACCATGCGGCGTCGTCGCGGAGGAGGTGCGCGTACTCCTTCATGGTGCTGCCGCAGCCGGCGGCGTTGATGACGATGGTGTCGACGCTGGCGGCCTCGAAGGTGGCGATCATCTTCTTGGCGTAGTTGGCTGCGGATCATCGAGACCAGAGTGGACCATGAGTGCGCCGCAGCAACCTTGTGATGGCGGGATGATGACCTCGAAGCCTTCGGCGGCGAGGACACGCGCGGTGGCGGCGTTGACGTGGGCGAAGTAGGCGTCCTGCACGCAGCCGGTGAGCATGCCGACGCGGCCGCGCGATCGGTTAGCTCGATGCGACGATGCGAGGAAGGGAGTGGAAGGGGTTGAGCGGGACGGGCGGAAGCAGAGCTTCCATGGCGCGCAGGCGTTCTGGAAAAAGCTTGAGGAGGCCGCTTTTGCGGACGATCTGTTGCAGGCCGCTGCGCTGGTAGAGCGCTAGTGGGAGGCCCAGGACGCGCAGGCGTTTCGGGTGGGGAAATGTCGCGAAGAGAAGCTTGCGGAAGAGGCGGTCGGAGAGCGAGCGTGAACCGCTGCGTTCGGCCTGGCGCTCGACCTGACCGCGCGTGTCTTCGATGAGCTTGTTGTACTCGACGCCCGAGGGGCAGGCGGTCATGCAGGCCATGCAGCCGAGGCAGTTGTCGATGTGCGTCTGGAAGATGTTGTCGAGGGGGACTTCGCCGGTCGCGGCTTTGCGCATGAGCCAGATGCGTCCGCGCGGTGAGTCCATCTCTTCGCCCCACAGGACGTAGGTGGGGCAGGCGGGAAGGCAGAAGCCGCAGTGCACGCACTTGTCCATGACGGCGGGCTCGGGAGCGTTGTGTGAGTCGAAGGAGCTGGGACGGTGGAGGTAGTGATCTGCGTGAGCGCGGATTGTGTGGCGAGGCCGGTGGCTTCCTGCGAGGGTGTGGCTTCGTGAGAGATGTGACATCAGATGCCTCCTACGAAGCGGCCGGGGTTGAGGATGCGGTGTGGGGTCGAACTCGTGCTTGATGGAGCGCATGAGTTCGATGGCGGGCGGTGGATCGCCCCAGGAATCGATGGAGTGTGGAAGCAGGCCGCGACGAAGCAGGACGGCGCTGCCACCGTGGGCGCGCAGACGTGAGCGAAGATCGTCAGTGAGCGTGGCGAGGTTTTCGGCGGTCGCGGAGAAGGCGACGGTGGGATGCCGGTGGGTTCGGCGATGCAGCGGGCACGCGTATTAGGTTGCGCGTTGAGCAACTGCGGCTGCACCGACGATTGCGGAGAGCTTGGAGGGAAGGCTGACTGACCTTGAGCACGGTGGCGTCCGGTTCGGCGAAGAGGCGCTCACGCGCGGACCAGACGTCGGCATCGGAAGGAGTGAGTGTGCAGTCCTGCGCGAGAGTGCGGAGTTGCTGCTCCTGATTGCGAAGGGCGTCGGGCTCGGAGGCGAGTTGGATGTCGAGTGCGAAATCGGCGTCCTCGTTGCGAAGCTGCATGGCTTCGAGGCTGAGCGGAGCGGCGGTGATGCGATGCATGAGGTCGGCGAGCTGCATGATGGAGGCCGAGCGCGCGGTGAGGTTGAGGGTGCTTGCAGGAAGTGGATGCAGACGGAAGGTGACCTCTGTGATGACGCCGAGCGTGCCGAAGGAGCCGGTCAGGAGTTTGGGTAGATCGTAGCCCGCGACGTTCTTGACGACCTTGCCGCCGCTGCGCGCGATGGTGCCGTCGGCGAGGACGATGGTCATCCCGAGGACGAGATCGCGAAGAGAGCCATAGCGACGGCGGAGGACTCCGCTGTCGTTGGTGGCGATGACGCCGCCGACAGTGGCGCGATCGGGGAAGACGGGATCGAGTGCGACGCGCTGGTTGTGGCGTGCGAGTTCGCGCTGCATCGTGGACCACGGTGTGCCGGCGGCGACGGTGGTGGTCATGTCCTGCCAGATGTGTTCGCGGATGCCGGTGAGGCGTGTGGTTGAAAGCTGGACACGCGGTGTGACGCGCGAGCCCCAGGTGAGTTTCGTGCGGCCGCCGGTGGGTTCCACGGCAAGCGATTCGGCGTTAGCGGAGCGAAGGATGGATGCAACTTCGTCTGTGTTTTCCGGCGACAGGACGGTGATTCCGTCGAGCTGGTGTGTTTCGATGTTGAGCTCCGCGAGCATCAGAAGACCTCCGCGAGGCCGGCGGCTTCGATTGGGTGCGGCACGTAGGAGCCGCGGCTGCGTTCGCCGCAGAGGCGCGGTGTTGGGAAGAGCTTTTCGGGGTTCGCGATGTTATGCGGATCGAAGGCGTGGCGCACGCGGTGCATTGTGGCGAGGTCGGGTTCGGCGAACATGTAGCTCATGACGCATTGCTTCTCGCGGCCGACGCCGTGCTCGCCGGTGATGGAGCCGCCGGCGTCGACGCAGAGCTGGAGGATTTTGTAGGAGAGATCGAGTGCGCGCTCTTCTTCGCCTGCATGCGAGCCGTCGTAGAGGACCATCGGATGCAGGTTGCCGTCGCCGGCGTGAAAGACGTTGGCGATGCGCAGGCCGGTTTCGGCGGACATCTCGTTCATGCGCGCGAGTATGGCGGGAAGCGCGGTGCGCGGGATGACGCCGTCCTGCACGATGTAGTTGGGCGAGACGCGGCCCATCGCGGCGAAGGCGGCCTTGCGGCCCTTCCAGACGAGGCGCGCGCTCGGCGTCGGATTGTGCGAGTCTTTGCTCCCATGCGCCGTTCTTTGTGCAGAGCTCGCGGACGCGCTGCATCTGCGTGTTGACTTCGTCGATGGGGCCGTCGAGTTCGACGAGCAGGAGACATTCGCAGTCGGGATAGCCCGCGTGGACGGCGGCTTCGGCGGCGAAGATGGAGGTGCGGTCCATCATCTCCATGGCGGAGGGAAGCATGCCGGCGGCGATGATGTCGGAGACGGTCTGGCCTGCGGCGGAGCTGGAGTCGAAGGCGGCGAGGAGCGTCTGCACGCACTGCGGACGGCGCACGATGCGGAGCACGGCTTTGGTGGCGACGCCGAGTGTGCCCTCGCTGCCGATGAAGACACCCATCAGGTCATAGCCGGGCGTGTCGGGCACGCCATGCGGGGAGCCGAGCCAGACGAGCTCGCCGGAGGGAAGGACGACCTCGCAACCGAGGACGTGCGTGGTGGTGAAGCCGTACTTGAGGCAGTGTGCGCCGCCGGCGTTTTCGGCGAGGTTGCCGCCGATGGTGCAGACGATCTGCGAGGAGGGGTCGGGCGCGTAGAAGAAGCCGGCGCTGCGAACGAGCTCGGTGACCTGTGAGTTGGTGACGCCGGGTTCGACGGTGATGAGCGCGTTTTCGAGGTCGATCGAGGGGACGCGGTTCATGCGCGCGAGGCCGATGACGACGCAGCCCGGGGTGGGCAGCGCGCCGCCGCTGAGTCCGGTGCCGGCGCCACGTGCGACGAAGGGAATTGAATGCTTTGCGCAGACGCGTATCGCGGCCTGGACCTGCACGGCTTCGCGCGGGAGTACTACGGCGCCGGGGACAGCGCGAAAGTTGGTGAGGCCGTCACACTCGTAGGTCTGAAGCTGGGTGCGGTCGATGATGAGATTTGCATCGCCGACGGCTGCTCGGAGTTCGGCGATGACTTGAGATGAGATCACAACTTCATGGTATCGCGCTGCGTGAGACGTGAGTGTTCAGGTCGTGAGCCAGCGGAGTGCGTTGGCGAGGAAGCGCTGCTGCAGGACGGGATGGAAGTCGGGGCAGCGATGGAAGAGCACCTTGCCTTTGCCGAGGCGCGTGGTGAAGGTGCCGGCGCCGATATTGCGGTCGTGGTCGCGTGAGTAGCCGACGATGACTTCAATGGGTGCGCCGTTGAGGTGCTTGGTCGATGAGGAGGCCGTTGGAGGGGCGGCCTTTGCACTGGTAGAAGCCGCCGAGGGCGCAGTTCTGCGGGAGGCCGTCGAAGAGGGCGTGCTCGCGGACGAAGTACCAGTTGCCCATCCAGGGAGCGCGGAAGTCGCCGACGGCGCCGTGGTAGGTGAAGGCTCCGGCGGCGGCGAGTTCTTTGGCGACGCCGTCGGAGAGTGTGTCGGTTTGCGGGATGGCGAGGAGCGGCGTGCCGGCGCGCACGGCGTCGAGGATGCCGGTTTGCAGGTGACCGAGTGCGATGATCTGGGCCTCTTCGCCGGGCTCGGGTGTGTGGCCGGGCTTCATGGGTGGCGCGGCTTCGAGGCCGGTGGTCTCGCCGACTTGGCCGTCGGCGTGGGTGTGCGAGGTGATGCCGGAGGAGATGATGAGGTCGTAGTGCTCGCCGGGTTTGAAGTCGGAGATCGTGACGCCAGATCGGTCGAGCTGCTTGCGAAGTGCTGGGGTGATTCCAGAGACGGCGACCGATAGCTTCAAGGGCTGCGTTCCGGACAACGCGATCAGTCGTGAGAAGCTGCTTGCAGCTTCGGCGAATCCAGCTCGCGTCACCCAGAGCTCTTTCGTCTGCGTTGCGAGTGGCGCGGATGAGAGCGCGAACTTGAAGCGGTAGAGGCCTTCTTCGGTGAGTGGCGGAGTGGTGAAGGCTTCCTTCGAGTAGATAGCTGAACTGGTCGGGTGTTTGGTTTGCGGGTGCAGGAAGTGTCTTCAGCTCGATGCGCTTGTTGCTCGGCGTGATCATCGAGAAGGTGAGTGTGCCGGTGGCGGGCTGGTGCGTGTCGTTGAAGAGGAAGAGATCGAAGACTGCGGGTTTGCCGAGTTCGATGGAGAGCGAGCGCTGCTTGGCGCAGGGGCGGATGGGTTGCAGTGTGTCGCCGATGAGGTGCGGGTCGGATTTGTGGTTGCGCAGGTTGTCGACGATGCCGGAGTGATTTTCGATGGCGGTGGACTCCCAGCCGGAGATGGCGGCGAAGTCGAGCGCGTCGTTGATGCGCGCGTTCTCCATGTAGTTCTGCCAGGACTCGTAGCAGGTGCGGCCGACGGCGCGGAAGACGTGGTCGGGTGTGGGGAAGGATTTGCGGAAGCCCCACTTGTCGAGGAAGCGGTTGTAGCCGGCGATGATCTCTTCGTGATCGGCGAGGTCGTAGCTGTCGCCGCCGTATTTTTTGTAGGTCTCGGTGATCTGGTGGACCATGAGGCCGTGGATGTCGGGGCGCGCGCAGCCTTCCATCTCGCCGTACTCGGTGAGGACGTTGCGGAGGTTGATGTTGTAGGTGTAGTCGGTGGGTGATTTGTAGAACTCGTCGTACCACTGGTCGCCGGCGCCCTGGTGGTTGTTCCACCAGTCGCCGAAGGGGTTTCGTCGCTGCGGTGGAGCTTGCCTTCTTTCAGCTTGTCATCCCAGGGCTCGTACCAGGCTTGTGCGGCGGAGCGCGGAGGAGCGACGAAGCCGTCGTTGAGCACGACGCAGCGCGAGGGGTCTTCGTCGTGCATGGCTTTGAGGATGGCGAGGGTGTCGGGGTTCTTGAGGTCGGCGCCGAGCTCGTTCTGCAGGCAGTACTCGATGACGGAGGGATGCGAGCGGAAGGCTTTCACCATCTCGACGCACTTGACGAACATGTAACGCTGCGCGAACTTGTCGGCTTCAGTGGTGGGCTTCTGCATGACGACGCTGTTGGCGCTGGCGTCGGTGCGCGCGGGTAGCTTGCCGATGGCCATCTTGCCGGCGCCGGGCTCCATGTAGCGGAGGACGCCGAGGCGGTCGTGCCAGCGGAGGACGTCTTCCTTGGCGAGGTTGCGGTGGAAGTTGAGGCAGTTGAGGCCGAGCGCCTGCGCGGAGCGGACCTCTTTCTCGGCGAGCTCGGGGACGGGGAACATGCCGTTGAGTCCCCAGTAGCCCCAGGAGATCGCGGTGTAGATTTTCGTGCGCTTGCCGTTGAGGCGGAAGACGGCGTTGGAGTTCGGGTTGTTGGGGTCGATGCCGTCGACGGTGAAGGAGCGGAAGCCGAAGGCGATGGTGCGGGTGTCGATGTGGCCGCGGTCTGTAGTTACTTTGATTCTGAGGTGATAGAAAGATGGATCCGCCAGGCTCCATAGATGTGCTTCGTCGAAGCTGTATCGCAAATGGTGGGTTTGGCGGTAGGTCGGACCAAACTTGCGTGTGATTTCGGCGTCGCAGGACGCTTCGCTCCCAGACGCGCAGGCTAGTCGAACTGCGTCGATGATCCTCGCTGGGCCGGGTCGACTGGCGAGACAGGTGAGGAAGATGTAGTCGCAACGGGGATTATTGGGATCGATGATCATCGTCTCTATGTCCTTCACGGATTCCACTGAAGGGCAATCAACTCTACCGAGAGTCTGATCGCATGGGGATCTGGAGAGTTCAGAACCCATGCGTCCGCAATCCGGACGCCGTCGTGTGCGCGAAAGCGTGATGCCGCGATCGAGCGCGCCGAAGCCGTGGGAGCGGTAGAGCGAGACCTTGCCCCATTTGGCGTTGAGGCCGTCGACCCAGTCGAAGCGGCCGAAGGGGTTGGTGATGCGGATGGCGAGGACGTTGAGGCCGCCGGGGTTGGCGGCGTCGGTGCAGTCGCACTCGAAGGGAAGCTCCTCCATGATGGAGTAGCCGACGAGCTTCTGGTTGAGGTAGACCTCGGCGCGGAGGTGGGCGCCGCGGATGTGGAGGAAGATGCGCTTGCCGCGGAGCTCGGCGGGGATGTCGATGCGGCGGTGGAACCAGGAGACGCCGAAGTAGGCGCCGTTCTGCGGGATGTTGTCGTCGGCGGGAGCCTTGGGCGGATCGGTTGCGGCGTAGCGGTACTCTTCGGGGGTGTAGGGGCGCGGTTTGCCGTCGGCGCCCGCGCCGTACTTGCCCCAGAAGTGCTGCTCGACGGAGGTGGGGAGTGTGACCTCGAGGCCGGTGTCGTGCGTGAGTGTGGTCCAGCCTCCGGTGGGAGCGTTGACAGGCAGGGGATGGCCTTTGGCGCAGAGCTTGCCGTCGATCCAGCTGATGTCTTCGGGCAGGAAGATGTCGTCGTTCTGCCACTCGGCTTTGTCGTCGACCCAGAGACGCCAGCCTTCGTCGGGGATGAGCGTGCCGTTCTCGGGGTAGGGCAGCTCTGCGGGCTTCGCATCGGATTGCTTCGCGAGCGCGGGAGTGATCGCGGCAGCGGTGGTGAGTGCGGCAGAGGTCTGGAGGAAGGCGCGGCGGGAGATGCTGTCAGACATGTGAGAGAAGTTTAGCCGAGCAGCGAATACGAGAAGCAGATCCCCTGCGGGGATGACAACCAGAAAAGCAAATACAGGGATCCTTCGCTGCGCTCAGGATGACGACTTCTCGGAATTATGGTTGGAGCTACTCGCCGAGCATGATGCGCTGCACGGCGCGGGCGCGGCCGGTGGCGCCGTCGCAGTCGATGAGCGTGGCGCAGAGCTTGGGGTTGCCCTTGGCGGCTTCGAACTTGCCGGGCATGCCGGTGAGGAAGCGCTTGAGGACCATCTCGGTTTCGACGCCAATCACGGAGTCGTAGGGGCCGCTCATGCCGACGTCGGTCTGGAACGCGGTGCCGTGCGGGAAGCACGCGCTCGTCGGCGGTGGGGATGTGCGTGTGCGTGCCGAGCACGGCGGTGACGCGGCCGTCGAGATACCAGCCGAGCGCGACCTTCTCGCTGGTGGCCTCGGCGTGGAAGTCGAGCAGAATGACCTTGGCGCCGGACTTTTCGCGGATTTCGGTGAGCAGATCGTCGGCCTTGCGGAAGGGATCGTCGCAGGAGCTCATGAAGACGCGGCCCTGCAGATTGATGACGGCGTATGCGGGGCCGTTGGGAAGCATGCCCTGGTAGACGCCGAAGCCGGGCGTTCCGTGCGCGTAGTTGGCAGGGCGAAGGACGCGGCGGCCGCGCACGTGGGAGGCTTCGGGGACGTCGATGTACTCGAAGATCTCTTTCTTGTCCCAGACGTGATTGCCGGTGGTGATGACGTGCGCGCCGAGGTCGAAGAGCTCTTCAGCGATGGCGGGTGTGAGGCCGAAGCCGCCGGCGGCGTTTTCGCCGTTGATGATGAGGAGATCGATGGAGTGGGTCTCAAGCAGGTGGGGCAGATGCTCGTGCACTATGTGCCGGCCGGCGGACCCGAAAATATCGCCTACAAACAGAATCTTCACTGGACGAGTTTATACGGGTCTTTCTATGCGATCAGGCACTTCACATGCCAATACAGGGCGAAGATGAGGCGATTCGCCCATTTTCTTGTGAAGAAAGCAACTGAATTGCGCTTTATATAGGGCGCAACATTGCGGGAAATGCTCTAGACTCACGGAATGATCGACCTGGTGTGGAACTTTCCGCTGATGCCGGGTCAGCAGGAGACTTGGTCGCGGTATCTTGCGGCTGCCTTTGCTGAGTCTGGTTCGCAGCCTGTTGAGTCGTTGCGGCCTTCGTTCCGCAACGTGGAGGCGAAGCTGCGCGAGCGCGCGGCGAACTGGCTGGGCCAGGCTGCAAGCCGTACGTGGCTGACGTGCGGGGGGCATCACGGAACGCTGAACGCCCTGATGGCTTCGGGGCTCGCCGGGACCCGAGTTGCGGTGGAAGGCAATACGTATCCTGGATTTCTCGATCAGTGCTGGATGACCAAGACCTCGGTCGTCGCATGCGAGGTGGATGACGAGGGCATTGTGCCGGATTCGCTGCGCGAGCTGTGCGACCGCAAGCGGCGGGAGCTTGAGCCGGTGCATGGCATCTTCACGATGCCGACGGTGCAGAACCCGCGAGGGTTTGTGACGCCGGAGTCGCGGCGCGCGAAGATCGTGGAGATTGCGCGCCAGTTTGACCTGACGATCATCGAAGACGACGCGTACGGCTTTATGGAGGAGAATGCGCCGGCGAGTTATGCGGATCTGGCGCCTGAGCGCACGTACTACGTGCGCGGGTTGGCGAAGAGCCTGGCGCCGAGTGCACGGACCGGGTTTCTGATTGCGCCGGAAAACGCGGCGGCGTCAATCGAGGCGTCGCTGCGTTGCACGGCCACGGGAACGAATGTGCCGCAGAACATGGCGGCCCTGGCCATGTGCGAGGATGGCGTGCTGAACGAGATCATGAGGGCAAAACGCGAGGAGGGCCGTCAGAGGAATAAGGCCGCTCGGGCGCTGCTCGGTAACCTGTGTGCACCCGGCGCGAGTGCGGCGTGGCATCTGTGGGTGGGGCTGCCGGAGGACGCTGAGCCCAGCGACGTCGAGCGCGCAATTAGCTCTGAGGACGTAATGGTAACGAACGGGCAGTGGTGCGCGGCGGCGCCGGAGTATCGGCACGGTCTGCGGCTGGCGCTCGGCGGGGAGATCGAGCGCGCGCGGACGCTGGAGGGCGTAGCGCGCGTGGCGCAGGTGCTCGAAGACTTTCTCAAGGATGCGCAGCAGCAGGACGCCAGTTATTCCAGGATCGCGTGAGACATCGATAACGCGAGCTGCCGGATTGCGTCTATCATTCGAACTTCTTCACAAAGGAGGCGTATGAGGACGTCAGGCTGGCTAAGCAATGGCCTATTAGTTGTTGCGGCGATGGCGATTGGATGGTGGGCACATAGCGACGTGGCCGTGCGTGCGAGTAGCGCGCCCGTGGGAGAACTCAGCTTTCAGTTTGTGAAGAGCGATCTCAATAATGCGCTTACGGTCTATGACCCGGGAGCGCGAGTGCTGTATGTCTATCAGGGTGCGTCTGCGACTGGCTCGGCCGCGGTGAACTGCTCGTACATGTTCCATATCAATAAGGCGGGTGGCCCGATTCAGCGCGAGAACTGCAGGCCGTAGAAAAAGAGCGGAGCGAGATATCGCTAGTCACGGCCGAGGAAGTCGTCGACGACGCTGACGTACTTGTCGGGTTCTTCATACGAGGGCAGGTGGCCGCTCTTCTCAAAGACCTCAAACTTCGCGCCGGGGATGGCCTTGTACATTCGCCACGCGGTTAGCGGGGCGACGTTCATGTCGAAGCGGCCAGTGATGACCAGCACAGGGAAGTTGAACTTCGATAGCGCTGGCGTAAGGTCGAGATCTGCGATTGCCTTGTCTACGGCATTTCCAGTGGCGGGAGAGAAGCCGATGTCGTGCGCGTTGGCGAGGTAGTGGTCCAGCTTCGCCTGATCGTAGAAGAGCATGCGGAAGTGGTCGATGAGGGCTTGCTTCGCCGCATCTTCGGCATTGGCATGCACGCTCGAGCGTTCAGCCGCGGCAAAGGCCTCCATCTTGTCGGGATAGACCTGCGGGAAGAGGTGAACGATAGCCTTTCGTGAGGGCAGACCGTCGGAGATGATGAGCTTATGGACGTGCTCGGGATGCGCTGCGGCGTAGGCGATGACGAGCAGGCCGCCGAAGGAGTCGCCGCATAGATCGATCTTGTTGAAGTGAAGATGCTCGCGGATGGCGTCGAGATCGGAAACCTGGGCGTCCATCGATTGCGAGGCGGCAGGATTCGTGAGTGGTGAGGCGCCATCGCCGCGCTGGTCGTAGAAGATCACCTGGCGTTGCGCGGAGATGCGCAGCCAGGTGTCATTCTGGACCATGTAAATGTGGGAGAGGCCGGGGCCGCCGTTGACTGCGAAGACGGGTGTGATGCCTGCGTGTGGTTCGCCATAGACCCAGTAAGCGAGGTCGACGTCCGGCGTATGCACGTGGCCGGTCGGCGCGATGACCGGCATGGGTGTCTGGGCAAGTAAGGATGTGGTCAGCGGCAGGATAGCCGAGCCTACCGCAAGTGCGAGGATCGCAGTCTTCATGGCTATTCGGCGGACTCTCCGTGCGTGTGGTTGTCGCCCTCGGCTTCGTCGGCTGGAGTTTTGGTGAGCGGGCGCATGAGCGGGAAGAGAATGACATCGCGGATGGAGCGCGCACCGGTGAGGATCATAGTGAGGCGGTCGATGCCGATGCCTTCGCCTGCTGTGGGTGGAAGGCCGAAGGAGAGCGCGCGGACGTAGTCTTCATCCATCTGGTGGGCTTCGTCATCGCCGCGATCGCGTTCTTTCAGTTGGTCTTCAAAGCGCCGGCGCTGGTCGTCGGGGTCATTGAGCTCGGAGAAGGCGTTGCCGACTTCGAAGCCGCCGATGTAGAACTCGAAGCGCTCGACCCAGTCGGGCTCGTCGGGCTTGATCTTGCTTAGAGGACTGACGGCGAGTGGGAAGTCGTAGATGATGGTCGGCTGAATGAGGTGCTCTTCGGCCAGAGATTCGAAGACCTCGGCGATGATCTTACCCATGTCCGTCGAGGAGTTGCATTCGTCGAGGTTGCGAGCCACTGCTTCGAAGTACACTTCGATGTCCGCGAGCCGGGAACGTTCGCGTCCGTGTGAGCTCGATGGTTTTGTGTCCTCGATCGAGTCGGCAGTTTGAATGTCGCCTGATTTCCCTCGGTGCGCTTTCATTTCGCGGCTCGCTGCGCGAAGACGCGCCGCGAACTGCGCGGTACTGTGAAAGTCAGCCGATGCCGGAGCTTGTGATTCTGTTGGCCAGAACTTGATGATGGCCTCGCGCATACTTAGCTTCTGCCACTTGGCCAAATCGATCTCGTGGCCGTTGAAGTTCGTGATCGTGGTGCCGTTCACTTCCTTCGCGACAGAAGTGATGAGTTCCTGTGTGAGGTCCATCAGGTCGTGATAGTTCGCGTAGGCCTGATAGAACTCGAGCATGGTGAACTCGGGATTGTGCTGCGTGCGAGATACCCTCGTTGCGGAAGTTGCGGTTGATCTCGTAGACCCGATCCAGCCCACCAACGACAAGCCGCTTGAGGTAGAGCTCCGGCGCGATGCGCAGGAGAGGCCAGGTCCGAGCGCGTTGTGGTGCGTGCGAAAGGGACGCGCCGCTGCGCCACCCGCGAGGCGTGCATCATCGGCGTCTCGACTTCGAGATAGCCGCGTTCGTCGAAGAAGCGCCGGATGTACGCGACGATCCTCGCGCGCACCTCGAAGGTCCTCCGCGCGTCGGGCGAGACGATGAGGTCGACGTAGCGCTGGCGGTAGCGTGCGCTCGACGTCCTCGAGACCGTGCCACTTGTCCGGCAGCGCCAGCATCGACTTCGCGAGGAAGTGACAGCCGGCTCGCCGCCGGCACCGAGTGAGCTCGCCCGTCCGCGTCCGGAAGAGATGGCCGCGCACGCCGATGTGGTCGCCGAGGTCGAGCAGTTTGTAGAGCGCGAAGATGTCTTCGCCAACGTCGTCCTTGCGAACATAAATCTGCAGGCGCTTGCCCCCCTGCTGCAGGTGCGCGAAGCCGGCCTTGCCTTGCAGGCGAATGGACATGATGCGGGCGGCGACAGCGAACTCGGGGTGCTCGGCATCGAGCGTCTCGCCGGAGACCGGCGCCGACTCGGAGTCGTAGCGCGCGAGGAGGTCGGGGATATGTGCGAAGGTTACTTGCTCATCGGCCAGAGGGAAGCGATTGGGATAGATGCTCTCGGCAGCGGAGAGGCCGAGGCGCTGGCCGATGGTGGAGATCTCGCGCAGCTTTTCCTGACGCTGCTTAAACAGATTTCGTTCGAAGTCGCTTTCAAACTGACTCAATGCGGAGGCTCGCTTTTCTAAACGTGTGAAGCTTCAGTATATGGCGAGTGGCGGCGCGGCTTGGGCGGGTGGTAAGGTTTGGCGATGGCCGATGATGAGAACAAGCCGAAGAAGGCGGCGGTGGAATCTTCGGCAGCCTGGTGCAGGCGGAGTCGATGATTCAGCTGGCGCTGGCGCTGCCGGCGGGCTGCGTGATGGGCTGGTTCATCGGGATGCTGCTGGATCGTCACTTCCATACGGACTGGATCCAGGTGGTCGGGATCATCGTCGGTGCGGTCGCGGGGTTTGTGCAGATCTTTACGACGCGCGTCGAAGTTTATGAAGCGAGGCAGGTGACGGTGGAACTGGCGGGGTTGACCGACGAGGATGTTCGCCGGGCGATGCTGCGCGCGCTGCGTCTGCTGGCGATACTTGCGGTCGCCGGTGTGGTGCTGGCGTGGTGGAAGCTGGGGTGGCAAAGCGCGGCGTTGTTGGCGGTCGGGGCTGCAATCTCGCGCGAGCGGGTTGTGGGAGTGGACGCGGCTGATGACCGTCGTGATCAGCCGCATGGATGCTGGCGCGGAAGCGCGGCCGGTGGGCACGGTGCTGGTGGGTTTCTTCCTGCGGCTGGGCGTCGCGCTGGTGGCTCTGTATGTTAGTCTTAAGTATCTGGATGGTTCTGTTTACGCGCTTGTCGCGGGCCTCGCGCTGGGCATGATTGCCCTGACGATTGAGGCACTGAGGCTGGTGAGGTCGTGGACGGTTTAGGCCACGCGGCATCTGAAGCAGAAGGATCGAACGGCCTCCAGGACCAGTTTTAGGACACAGGTCTTCCGAAGTTTTTATGCAGACTCAGCTTTTGTTTACGCGCCTTCTGAATCACGCCTTTGCCCCCCAGGTGAACTGGCTGTTGAGCCTGTTCCACGTGACGCCGGCCTACGCAGCTGCTCCGATTACGAACGCCGTGGCGATGGAGTTTCTCGTTTTCCTCGTGCTGCTGCTGTACTTCATTGCAGTGCGGCTGTCGCTGAGCGTAGAGAAGCCGAACGGCCTGCAACACCTCGCGGAGATGCTGAACGAGGGCGTCGAGCAGCAGACCGAGGCGATCATCGGCCATGGCTATGAGCGCTTTACCAGCTATCTGACGACGATGTTCCTGTTCATCCTGCTCTGCAACCTCGTGGGATTGATTCCGGGGCTCGAGTCGCCGACAGCGCAGGTATCGGTGCCGCTGGGGTTTGCGGTGGTGACGTTCCTGTACTACCACTATCATGGTCTGCGCGTGAACAAGGCCGCGTACATCAAGCAGTTCCTCGGACCCGTGTGGTGGCTGTACTGGCTGCTGTTCCCGATCGAAGTCATCTCGCACTTTGCGCGTATCCTCTCGCTCACGGTTCGTCTCTACGCGAATATGTTCGCCGGCGACCTGCTGACGATGGCGTTCTTCTCGCTGGTGCCAATTGGAATTCCGCTGGTGTTCCTCGGGCTGCATCTGGGCGTTGCGGTCATTCAGGCGTATGTGTTCGCGGTACTGGGAGCGATCTATCTCGGGCTGGCGGTTGCGCACGAGCATTAAAGGTTTGCGGCGAACCTTGCCGCACATAAGATCCCGCGGAGGGGCGCTCCCTCTTCGCGGTGGGTACTTCCGCCGTTCAGCGTGAGGGGGCCAGCTCGGTGAGCCTCAACCACCCACTGATGGCGAGATAAACGGGAGCACGGAGTAAGAATGCGTAAGCTGCAATATCTCTTTATGTCACTGGCGGCGATGCTGATTGCAACGCCGGCCTTCGCGCAGAGCGCCAGTCAGTACAGCCCGGCATCGCAGTGGGTTCCGCTGGCGGCCGGTCTGGGAATGGCCCTCGCGGCTGGACTCTGCGGTCTCGGTCAGGGCAAGGCAACCGCCTCGTCGGCTGAGGCACTGGCCCGCAACCCGGGAGCCCGTCCTGGAATCTTCCTGTTCCTGATTCTCGGTCTCGCCTTCATCGAGTCGCTGGCGCTGTTCACGTTCGTCATCATCTTCCTGAAGGTCAAGCCCTAAGCTTCGGGATATTCGAAAGTGGAAAGGCCTCCGCATCGCGGAGGCCTTTCTGTCTGTGCGCTGAAGCGATTTGATGAGTTACTGGCCGGGCTCTGGCTGCGCGGGCTCTGACTGCGCGGTGGCTTCTGGCGGTGTGGTGCTGGCGGCGGGCAACGTTATAGGAGTCGAGCGCTGGGTGAGATGCAGTAGACGCCCCGGCGCGATTCCGAGGAGAAGCGTTGCCAGCCCAGCGCAGGCGAGCGCGATGCCGGCGGGAGCAGCAACCTTACGATTCTCCTCAGGCGAAGCGGAGGCAGCGACCGGACGTGTATAGAGCGCGGCGAGCAGGCGCAGGTAGTAGAAGCAGGCGATGCCCGAGTTGATGAGGCCGATGACTACGAGCCAGACGTGGCCCGTGTACATGGCAGCGGTGAAGGAATAGAACTTGCCGAAGAATCCGCCAGTAAACGGAATGCCGATCAGTGAGATGAGGAAGAAGGCGAGCAGCGCGGCAAGGACAGGGCGGCGCAGCGCGAGGCCGGTGTAATCGTCCAGCGTACGCGACTCTTCTCCGTACCCTGAGACTGCGGTGATGACCAGGAAGGCGCCGACGTTCATCGCAGCGTATGCAGCCGTGTAGAAAAGGGCAGCGGAGATGGCGTTTTCACGAGTGGAACTGAAAGCCACGAGCAGATAGCCGGCGTGCGCGATTGAGGAGTAGGCAAGCAGGCGCTTGACATCGCGTTGTACGAGCGCGCCCAGGTTGCCGATGCACATGCTGGCGACGGCGAGCAGCTCAATCAAAACGATCCAGTGCGGACGCAGTGTGGACATGCCGTTGAAGAGGAAACGCAACAGCACGGCGAAAGCTGCAGCCTTGGGTGCGGTCGACATCAGGCCGACGACCGGAGCAGGCGCGCCCTGGTAGACGTCCGGGGTCCAGACGTGAAAGGGCGCGAGCGAAACCTTGAAGCCAAGGCCGATGAGCACCATCGCGATCGCCAGGATGGCAAGGTGCGGTGTAGTTGTAGTCGCAATTCCATTGTGGATGGCAGCGATGGAGGTGGAACCGGTCGCACCGAAGCAGAGCGCAATGCCGTAGAGGAAGAATGCGGTGGCGAAGCTGCCGAGCAGGAAATATTTGAGCGACGACTCGGATGCGGTGGCCTGACCCTTGCGGAAGCCGGCAAGAATGTAGGTGGAAATGGAGGAGATTTCCAGGCCGATGAAGACCATGAGCAGCTCGACCGAGCAGGTCATGAACATCATGCCGCTGGCACCGAAGAGCGTGAGGGCGTAGAACTCGCCCGCATGTGAGTTGGGCGTGCCGTCGAAATAATCGAGCGTCGCCAGCAAAGTCACAACGACGATGGCCGCGATCAGCAGGTGGAAGAAGACGGAGAAGTCGTCAACCTGCACGGTGCTGTAGAACGCGCTGATAGTGCGCCACGGAAACTGGCCGAACATGCTGTGCTGATAGAGCGCCGCAAGGCCCGCAGCGAGCGTGCCGACGACTGCAAGCCAACCCAGCGGCTTGCGCGAACGGCCTGCGGGGATGACAGGCTCCGCGAGCATGATGATCACGCCGAAGACGGTGAGGATGACCTCAGGAAGAATGGAGAGAAGTGAGGTAGGCATTAGTAGCGCGCTCCTTTGTCGACGGCAGGAGCTTGTTTGCCGAGCGCGGCCGCGCCAAGATTGGGATCGACGAAGCCGTTAGGAGTTGAGACCTCGACACGATCTGCAGGACCAGCAATGTTGCGAGCAACAGTCTGGCTGTACGGATCAATGGCCTTCGTCCAGTATGGCGAGAAGATACCCATGACGAGGAAGAGAAGCGCAAGGGGCCAGAGCTCAACATGCTCGCGCGGCTTGAGGTCCCATCCCGAGGTCTCTTCCGGTCGAAGTCCTAAAGCCCCATAGAAGACGCGCTGAATCATCCACAGCATGTAGGCCGCGGAGAAGATAACGCCGGTTGTCCCGACCACGGTCCAAAGGACGTGATGCGCGACGAAGGTCTGCATCGTGCCGGAGAGGATGAGAAATTCGCCGACGAAACCTGAGAGCATCGGCAGACCGACAGCTGCAAGTCCGGTGATGACGAAGAAGGTCACCATCCACGGATGACGCGCGGCGAGTCCGCCGTAGTCACGCATATCGTAGGTGCCATAGCGCTCATAGAGCAGGCCCAGAAGAATAAACAACGCTGCGCCGATCAGCGATTCGTTGAGGATCTGGTATGTGCCACCGTCGAGGCCGGAAATGGTGAAGCCGAAGATGCCGAGCACGATGAAGCTGTTGGCGCTGAGCGTGGCGAAGGCGGCTAGCTTCTTGAGGTCGGTCTGCACAAGCGCGAGCAGCGCGCCGTAGACAATGCCGATGGCTCCGAGCGCGATGAGCAACGGAGCGATGTAATGCGACTGCTCTGGGAAGATGACGAAGCTGAATCGCAGGATGCTGTAGAGGCCGAGCTTGCCGGCGAGCACCATTACGGCGGCTGTGGGCGCTTCCTGCACCGCCTCAGAGAGCCAGCCGTGCAGCGGAAAGATTGGCACTTTGGCACCAAAGGCGAAGAGGAAGGCAAGCGAACAGAGCAGCAGCGCCGTGCCGTTGGTGGAGATCGCGTGCTGCGAAGCGAGCGTCTGCAATGTTGGCAGATCGAAGGTGCCGGTGCGCGCATACAGCCAGATCATCGCGACGAGCAGGAGCGCCGACGGGATGAAGGTATAGAGGAAGAACTTGATCGCAGCACGGCGACGGTTTTCTGTGCGCCCAAAGGTGGCGATAAGCAGCGCCATCGGAACAAGCGACAGCTCCCAGAATCCATAGTAGAGAAACAGGTCGAGCGAGACGAAGATGCCGATCATCGCTACCTGTTGCAGCAGAAAGAGTGTGAAGAAGAGCCGCGTACGCGATTTGATTGCGTTCCACGATGCCAGTACGCCGAGCGGTGCCAGGACGCCGGTGAGGACAACGAGCCACATCGAGAGGCCATCGACACCGAGGTGATAGCGGATGGCGGGCGAGGCAATCCACTCCGCGTTCTGGTCGAACTGGAAGCGGCCAGAAATGGCGTAATCAAAGTGTGCAGGCAGATGCAGCGCGAACATCAGCGTAAGCGACGTGACGATGAGCGCGATGATGTGGTGCAGCTTCGAGCCTTCGCCACGGTCCGGAATGAGCGCGACGATGATTGCGCCTACAAGCGGCGTGAGGAGAAGCAGCGTCAGGATAGAGTGATCAAGATTCATCGGGTCAATGTGTTGGCGCTTGCCGGGTGGACAACGAAAAGAACAATTGCAATGACGACGGCGGCGCCGAGTGCGAGCCAACCGGCGTAGGAGCGAATATTTCCGGACTGCATCCGGCGTGCGAGCCAGCCGAGGCCGCGCGTACCGCCCGCGAGCGTAGCTCCGGTGCCTTGAACAATGACTCCGTCGACCAGGCCACCCAGCACGACGCGTGAGAGCATCAGCAACGGCGAGACAATGAGGCGGCCGTAGATCTCATCGACCCAGTACTTGTGGTCGAGCAGGTTGTAGAGCGGCCTGAAGCGCGCGGCGAGTGCAGCGGCGGTGCCCGGCTTGCGATAGTAGAGTACATAGGCGGCGTAGAAGCCGATGAACGCGGCGAGAATGGAGATGAGCGCCAGGATGGGCTCGGCGCCGCGCGAGATTGCGTGCTCAGCGACATGCTCGACGGGATTGAACACCGGACCGAGGAAGTGCTCGATCTCGTTGTGTCCGCCGAGAACCAGAGGAACGCCGACCCAGCCGCCGATGAAAGAGAGAACCGCCAAAATCGCGAGCGGAACCCACATGACAGCGGGCGATTCGTGCACGCCGTGCGGATGAGCAGCCTGTCCTTTGTCGTGCTCGGGCTCTTCGACCAGTACAGCGTGCGTGTCGCGGTGCGCGTGTACAGGAGCGAAATCCTCGTCGGGACCCGCATGCGCTCCATGACCATGAGCCAGTGCCGCTTCATCGAAGCGCGGCGCGCCGAAGAAGGTTTTGAACCACAGCCGGAACATGTAGAAGCTTGTGAGACCGGCAGTGATCAGACCGACAAACCAGAGCGTATAGCCGAGCACGCCTCCGTGCAGGAAGGCCTGGTAGAGAATCTCGTCCTTGGAGAAGAAGCCTGCGAGCGGTGGCACACCGGCGATGGCGAAGACGCCGGCGGTCATGGTCCAGAACGTGATGGGAATGCGTTTGCGGAGACCGCCCATGGCGCGCATATCCTGCTCGCCACTGAGTGCATGAATGACTGAGCCGGCAGCGAGGAAGAGCAGCGCCTTGAAGAAGGCGTGCGTCATCAGGTGGAAGATGCCGGCCTCATACGCCGCTACGCCGCAGCCGAGGAACATGTAGCCGAGCTGCGAGACCGTCGAGTAGGCGAGCACGCGCTTGATGTCGTGCTGAACCATGCCGATGGTGGCGGCGAAGAACGCCGTGGCGCAGCCGATGATAGCAACGACCGCCAGCGCAAAGGGCGAGCGGTCGAAGAGCACGTGGCAGCGCGCGACCATATAAACGCCGGCGGTGACCATGGTGGCCGCGTGGATCAGCGCGGAGACCGGGGTGGGGCCCTCCATCGCGTCCGGGAGCCAGATGTACAGCGGAATCTGTGCGGATTTGCCGGCTGCTCCGACGAAGAGCAGCAGGCAGATTGCGGTGAGGAAGCCACCGGTGAGACCCGGAGCGGCATCCACCCGGCCGAAGACGTTCGCGAAATCGAGCGAACCGAAGTGCGTGATGAGCAGGAACATCGCGAGCAGGAAGCCGAAGTCGCCGATGCGGTTGACGATGAAGGCCTTCTTGCCGGCATTCGCAGCGGAGTCGCGTTTGAAGTAAAAGCCGATTAGCAGGTACGAGGCAAGGCCGACGCCCTCCCATCCCACGAACATCAGCAGGAAGCTCGACGCCAACACGAGCACCAGCATGAAGAACATGAAAAGGTTCAGGTACGCAAAGAAGCGCCAGTAGCCCTCTTCCTCAGCCATGTAGCCGACCGAGTAGACGTGAATCAGGAAACCGACGCCCGTGACGACGCCCAGCATCACCAGCGTGAGGTGGTCGATGGCAAAGGCGAAATTGACCTGGAAACCGCCGATCGCAATCCACGGAGCGCCAATGAGCGTGAAGTGGTCAGGTGCGCCGGCCGCATTCATATAGATCCAGAGTTTCAGGACGATAAGCGCGGGCAGCAGTGTAGTGAGGAGCGCAACGGTCGAGACGAGCGCGCGCGGAAACTTACGGCCAAGCGTTCCGTTCACGAGGAAGCCGGCGAAGGGGAGCGTCGGGATGAGCCAGAGCAGAGTATCGTTCATGCGGTGTATGCGGGCTCGCTAATCCTTCATGAGGTTGACCTGATCGACGTTCAGGGTCTGGCGTGCGCGGAAGAGCGCGATGATGATGGCAAGGCCGACGGCTGCCTCGGCGGCGGCGACGACCATGACAAAGAAGACAAAGATCTGTCCCTCGATGCGATGCCACATGTGGGCGAAGGCGACGAAGGTCAGGTTGACGGCGTTGAGCATCAGCTCAATAGACATGAAGATCGTGATGACGTTGCGCTTGATGAGAAACGCGCAGACGCCAATCGAGAACAGCACGGCGGCCAGGATGAGGTAGTAAGCGATAGGTACCATGCCGCTACTGCTCCTTCCTGGCGAGCACCACAGCGCCCAGAATCGCGACGAGGATGAGGATGGAGGTCACTTCAAACGGCAGCAGCAGTGAGGTGAAGAGGGTATGCGAGAGAACTTCGATGTTGTTGACCGCGCCCGTCAAATAGCCGCCGATAGGAGTTCCGCCAAGGTGGTCACGCTCCGAGAGGAACACGAACGTGAGCAGGCAGAAGATCGCTGCTGCGCCCGGGAAGCCTGCGATGGTCGCGGCGCGCGAAAACTTGGACGCCGGGCTCGTATCCTCTTCGCCTGCGTTGAGCAGCATGATTACGAAGACAAACAGCACCATGATGGCGCCGGAGTAGACGATGACCTGCGCGGCTGCGAGGAACTCCGCTCCGAGCGACCAGTAGAGCACGGCCAGCGACATCATCACGACGATGAGCGAAAGCGCTGAATTGATCGGATGGTGCTGCAGCAGGAGGTTAAGCGCTCCTGCAACCGCAAGCAGACCGAAGATGATGAACAGGGCAAGTTCCATCGTTGCTGTCTTTAGGATCTTTCTTTCGTACGCGTGTACTTTCGATTGTAAAACGCGCGGCGTGAACGGATGTGGCCCGGTCAATACAACGCGAAAGGCGTTCAGCTTCGGTAAGCGAGTGCGAGGGCCGTCGCCAGGATGTTGAGAATGGCAACGGGCAGAAGAAACTTCCAGCCAAAGTTCATTAGCTGGTCATAGCGGAAGCGCGGCAGCGTGCCGCGCACCCAGATGTAGAGCAAAAGAAAGAACAGAATCTTGACGACGAACCAGAAGATCGGAAGAATCGCGCCGACGACCGGACCGTTGAGAGCCGCGACATTGTCGAAGATGTGTCCGAAGGGGGAGTTCGCACCACCGAGGAACAGCAGCGTGGCGACGCACGCGACGGTAATCATGTTCGCGTACTCCGCCATGAAGAACATGGCGAACTTCATCGACGAGTACTCGGTGTGATAGCCGGCGACGAGCTCGCTCTCAGCCTCGGGAAGGTCGAAGGGCGTGCGGTTCGTCTCCGCGTACGCGGCCATGATGTAGATGAAGAAGGCAACGATCTGGAAGCCGCCAAGGATGTTCCACGAAAGCGCTCCGTGCGCCGACTGTGAGCCCACGATGTCGCGCAACCGCAGCGACCCCGCGCGAAGCACCACGCCAACTAGCGAGAGCCCGAGCGCGAGCTCATAGCTGACAAGCTGCGCTGAGGCGCGCAGCGAGCCGAACAGCGAATACTTATTGTTCGAGCTCCAGCCAGACAGCGCTACGCCGTACACGCCGATGGAAGTAATACCGAGGATGACCAGCAGGCCGATGTTGATGTCCGAGATCTGACCAAGGTCCACCGTGACACCGTGAAACGTGAAGGGTGTGACCTTGCCGAACGGCACCATCGAGATCGACACCAACGCGCACGAGAGCGCGATGAGGGGCGCGAGGATGAAGAGCGGGCGCTCAACTGCGAGCGGCATCATGTCTTCCTTGAGGAAGAGCTTGATGCCGTCCGCCAGCGGTTGCAGCAGGCCAAAGGGACCGACACGCGAAGGTCCCCAGCGGTTCTGCAGGCGACCGAGGATCTTGCGCTCGAGCAGCACCGTATAGGCCACTGCAGTGAGCGTGATGACCAGCACCACGACTATCTTGAGGATGCTGAGCAGCAGGAAAATTTGGAAGTCAGATAGATGCATGTCAGATGTCTAGTCGGCTTCGGCGAAGTGGTCGGCAACCTCGCGCTGCTGGTGCTTCTGAATGTCGAGGAGCATGGGCGAGTACTTCGTGAGAGAACCCGAGGTAAAGAGTGTGTCGGACGACGGAAGAACGAGGTCCTTGCGTGCTGTTGCATTGGAAATCTGCACGAGGCCCGAGCTGGCCGGGCTGAGATGCTGATCGTTACCGCTCAGCAGTTGCAGGCGCAGCAACTTGTCGTAACCGGGCACGAGCCGCTGAATCTCGTCGAGGATCGCGAACGGATCGAACGGCGAGAGCTTGGGCTCTAGATTATTGGCGGTAAGCCAGACCGAGTGGCGGTCGGCCTCGCCGGATTGCGCGCCTCTGGACTGACCAACGTCGGCGCGGAGACCCTTGCCGAAGGGCACGAGCGTCTTAACCGGGTGGCCCATCTTGTCCGCAAGCCTCACGATGAGCTCGAAGTCCGAGCGCACGCCAGCCTTGTCGCCGGCCTTGTTCACAAGCTGAACATCGCCGTAGCTATTTGTGACCGTGCCGGACTTCTCGTACAGCATCGATGCAGGAAGCACCACATCAGCAATCTCGGCGGTCTCGGTCAGGAAGAGATCCTGCACGATGAGAAATGTATTTTGTAGCGCCTCTGATGTAACGCCGTAGCGTGAGACAGGGTTCGAACCGACAACATACAGTGCTGCAAGATTGCCGGCGTTCGCGGCGTCGAACATTGCAAGCATGTCGAGGCCGGGCGCTGTAGGCGCGTTGTACTCAGAGGTGAGCGTCGAGCTCGAAAGCGGCTGGTACCCGGGTAGCAGATCCGGCAACAGGCCCATGTCCGAGGCGCCGCGCGAGTTTGCATAGTCGGCGAGGCACGCGAACTTGGCATTGGGAAGAGTATTGATAAGGCGAGCGAGCTCTCCATCGCGGAGCTCATTGCCAACGAGGACAACGAGATTCTCCTCGGCCCGAACCGATGCGCGGAAGTTCGAAAGCTCGTCAGCCTGCGCAATGACCGAGGCAGCGGCGGCAGAGGCGTCGTCTCCGGCAAGATAAGTGACGAAACTTCCGTAAGCAAAGGGTGCTACCTGGATGAACGCGCGAGCCTGACGGCGCAGCTTGATCTCATCCGTATTCGCAACGTAGATGCGTGCTCTGTTCAGCCGCACATTACTGCGCAGATTCCACGCGGTCAGCGGAGCCTGGTTTGTCGGGTCACCGCCGACAAGCAGAACCGCCGGCGCGGATTCAACGTCACGCTGCGAGGCAAAGCGGCCAGTCGTTCCCTGAAGCGCACTCGCCAGCGAAACAAAGTCGGCAGTGCGGTGATGATCGATGTTGTTCGTTCCCAGTACCGTGCGCGCGAACTTCTGCAGAAGATAGTTCTCTTCGTTCGTCGTCCGATTGGATCCAATGACGCCGAGCGATTGCGGCCCGCGCGAATCGCGCAGCTCCCGCAGCCTGTTGCCCGCAAAGGTCAGCGCCTCCTCCCACGACACAGCCGCCAGCGGACTGCCTTTGCCGCCCTTGCGAATCATCGGCTGCGTCAGGCGAGCCTCGTTGTTTGCAAAGTCGAAGGCGTAGCGGCCCTTGTTGCAGAGGAAGTCGCCGTTCATGCCGCTCTTGTCGCGGTTGTCGCCGCGAATGATCTCCGCTGCCATCGTTAACCGAACGCACACCGAGGGTCGTCTTGCAGCCGTCGCCACAATGCGTGCAGATGGTGGCGACGTGATTCATCTCCCACGGCCGCGTCTTGTAGCGGTAGGTTCCAGACGTCAGCGCACCCACAGGGCAGGCGTCGATGCACATGCCGCACTGCTCGCAGTCCACACGCGCCAGATGGTCGGGTGAAATATCCGCTGGAACATTCGGTGCAATGACCGAGGAACTGCCACGGTTCTGGATGCCGAGCGCGAAGACGTCCATGCCCTCGCCGCACATCCGCACGCAGCGATAGCAGAGGATGCAGCGCGGGCGGTCGAAGAAGACGACCGGTGACCACTGCTGCTCGTCGCGGTGATTCTTCGGCTCCGTGTAGAAGCTGTCCGCCGCGCCGTACTTGAAGGTCATGTCCTGCAGTTCGCACTCGCCACCGGCGTCGCACACCGGGCAGTCGAGCGGATGATTGCCGAGCAGCAGTTGCAGCGTCGCCTTGCGCGCCTGCGCAATCTCCGGCGTCTCGGTCGCGACGACCATGCCCTCGGTGACCGGTGTCGTGCACGCGGTCTGCAGCTTCGGCATCTTCTCGATGCGCACGACGCACATGCGGCATGCGGCCTGCAGCGAGAGCCCAGGGTAGTAACAGAAGGCCGGCACCTCGATGCCCGCGGACTTGCACGCGTCAATGAGCAGCGTGCCCGCGGGTGCGGTGAGCTTCTTGCCGTCAACTGTGAACGTTACATCTGCCATCAATGTGCTCCTGCAAGCTCGGGTTCGCCGACCGGCTGAATCTGAATGAGCAGCGGTTCGGTGCGCTTGCCCTCGAGGTACTCCTCAAACTCCGAGCGAAACTTCTTGACGAATCCGAGCGTGGGCATCGCGGCCGCATCGCCCAGCGGGCAGAACGTGCGGCCCATCATGTTCTCGGCCAGGTACTGAATGTTGTCGATGTCCTTCTTATTGCCGCCGCCGGCGTGAAAACGTGTCAGCGTCTTCTTCAGCCAGTCCGTGCCTTCGCGGCAGGGAATGCACCAGCCGCAGGATTCGTGCTGGTAGAACTTGATCGTCCGCAGCGCAAACTCTACGATCGAGACCGTCTCGTCGAGCACCACAATACCGCCCGAGCCAAGCATCGTTCCCGCCTTCGCCATCTGGTCGAAGTCGAGCCCCACATCGATCTCATCGGCGCGCAGCACCGGGCATGACGACCCGCCCGGAACAACGGCCTTCAACTGCTTGCCGTCCTTGATGCCGCCCGCGACCTCGTAGATCGCCTTGCGCATCGAGTAGCCCATCGGCAGCTCGTACACGCCCGGGCCTGTTCACGTGCCCGCTGATGCCAAACAGCCTCGTGCCGCCATTGCGCTCTGTGCCCAGCGTCGCATACGCCTCGCCGCCCATCAGCAGAATGTGCGGCGCGTTGGCAATCGTCTCCGCGTTATTGATGATCGTCGGCCCGCCATACAGTCCGACCACGGCAGGGAAGGGCGGCCGAATCCGCGGCACACCGCGCTTGCCCTCAAGCGACTCCATCAGCGCCGACTCTTCGCCGACCTCGTACGCGCCCGCGCCGGTCTGCGTGACAATGTCGAAGTCGACGCCATCCTTGCCGAAGATATTCTTGCCCAGGAAGCCCTTCGCATACGCATCGGCGACCGCCTTCTCCATGATCTTCAGCAGGTAGCGATACTCGCCGCGCAGATAGATGAAGCCCATCTTCGCGCCGATCGCCAGCCCCGCGATCATCGTGCCTTCGATGACCGAGTGCGGATCTTCGCAGGAAGATGACGTGGTCCTTGCACGTCCCGGGCTCGGACTCGTCGCCGTTCACGAGCACGTACTTCGGCTTCGGCGCTTTGCTTCGGCACGAAGCTCCACTTCATGCCCGTAGGGAAGCCCGCGCCGCCGCGCCCGCGCAGGCCGCTGGCCTTCATCTCGTTGATGATCCAGTCGGGGCCCTTCTCGATGGCGAGTTGTGCGGCCTTGTAGCCGTCCAGCTCGAGGTACTTGTCGATGTCAGCCGCGCCCTGCCCGAAGCGCCGCTTCAGGACGATGACCTCGTCAGGATGCGAGACAAGTTCTGGCATCAGCGCACATCCTTTCCAAGGCCTGCCGCGTAGTCGTCCAGCACCTTGTCCAGCTTCGCAGGCGTCAGGTTGTCGTGGAAGTCGTAGTTCACCTGCACGGCCGGAGCCCAGCAGCACGCGCCGATGCACTCGACTTCTTCGAGCGAAAACAGCCCATCCGGCGTCACGCCTCTTGTGCCCGATGCCGAGCTCGGTGCTTGCAGTGGTCCAGCAAGCTCGTAGCCGCCGCGCAGCATGCATGAAATGTTCGTGCACACCTGCACGTTGTAGCTGCCCGCTGGCTGCGTGCGCAGCATGGAGTAGTAGCTCAGCACGTTGCGCACATCGAGCTCGAGCAGGTCCAGTCGCTTGCGCAATCTCGGCGATGACTTCATCGGAAACATAGCCGACCTCGTCCTGCGCATACAGCAGCATGGGGACGAGCGCCGAGCGCTTGACGGGATAGATCGTCACCAGCTTGTCGAAGCGGGCGGCGAGCTCGGGAGAGAAGATCGTGTTGGCGATGGCGGCCATAGTCGAATTCCAGTTGCTACTGCGGTTCGTGGAGTATCTCGCGTGCGAACTGCTCGGCTGCGAGGTCCATCTCCTGTTGCGTGCTGCCTACTGTTGCCGTGCCGTTCTCGTTCAACTGAAACGCGAGCGGCGGATGATTGCTGGCGGTTACCTCGTTCTGGCGTGAAGCGGAGCCAGCGGCTGCCCACGCGGAGGGTGATCTCATCTGCACTTACTTCAACAACGGCGTGCTGCGTTGCGTTGAGTCCATGAGCGGCTGCGTAACTGCGAAGCAGAGACGCCCAGGATGTCCAGAGTTCGGTGTGGAGGGTGCTATCGATCGATCGCCCCCAGCACAATATCCAATGACCCGATCACCGCGACGACATCCGCGATGAGCCTGCCCTTGCACATCACTTCCAAAGCCTGCAGGTTGGCGAAGTCCGCGTTGCGCATGTGCACGCGGTAGGGCTTCGCCGTGCCATCCGAGACGACGTAGTAGTTCATCATTCCGTGCGGCGCTTCAACCGAACTGGTCGCCTCGCCCGCCGGAACCTGGAAGCCCTCCGTGACGATCTTGAAGTGATGGATCAGCGACTCCATCTGCGTCTTCATCTGCTCGCGGTCCGGAAGGATGATCTTCGGCGCGTCGGCAACGTAGCGGCCTTCGGGCATGCCGTCCAGCGCCTGCAGGCAGATCTTCGTGCTCTCGCGCATCTCTTCCATGCGGACGATGTACCGCGCCCACACATCGCCATCATTCGAGATCGGCACCTTGAACTGAAACTTTTCGTAGCTCGAGTACGGCATGTCGCGCCGGAGATCGAAGTCCACGCCCGACGCGCGCAGCGGAGGCCCGCTCACTCCCAGCGCAATCGCATCCTCCTGCGAGATCCAGCCAACGCCCTTCAGGCGGCCCTGCCAGATCGGATTTCCATTCAGCAGCCCTTCGTACTCGTCGATCTTCGACGGGAAGCTGACCAGGAACTTGCGAATCGTATCGAAGAGTCCCAGCGGCGGCTCCATCGCTACCCCACCGATGCGGATGTAGCTCGTCATCATCCGCTGGCCGCTGACGGCCTCGAAAACGCGCATCAGCTGCTCGCGCTCGCGGAAGCAATAAAGGAAGACCGTGAGCGCGCCGATGTCCATCGCGTGCGTGCCCAGCCACACCAGGTGGGAGTTGATGCGCATCAGCTCGTTGAAGAGCACGCGCAGCCACTGCGCGCGCGGCGGAATCTCAAGCTCCAGCAGCTTCTCCACCGCCAGCGCGTACGCGGTGTTGTTGGTCATCGGCGCGAGGTAGTCGATGCGGTCGGTGAGGGGCGTGACCTGCGCATAGAACTTGGCCTCGCACGTCTTCTCGATGCCCGTATGCAGGTAGCCGATGTCCGGCGCCATCGAGATCACCGTCTCGCCGTCAACCTCAATCACCAGGCGCAGCACGCCGTGCGTCGACGGATGCTGCGGGCCCATGTTGAGGATCATCGTCTGGTCGGACAGTGGATCCGATCCCTCAGGCTTGTGGTGACTGACGGACTCCTCGACAACGTCCTCGACGCCGGGGATGATCATGTCCTCGGCATTGCGCAACCCGCTCAGCGTCGCTCCGGTCTGCTGCGTGTTCACCCGGCCGGCAAACTGCGAACGCGGCGCGTCGGGATCAGGAGTCGCAGTGGTGGGCTTCTCAGGAGCTTCAATAGCCATTAGCGGTAACCCTCCACGGGATAGTCCTTGCGGAGCGGATGGCCGTTCCAGTTATCGGGCATCATGATGCGCGTCAGCCGCGGGTGTCCGGCGAAGGTCACGCCGAAGAGGTCGAAGACCTCGCGCTCATAGAAGTTCGCTGCGGGCCAGACGCCGGTGATGGAATCGATCGTCGGCGTGTCGCCCTCGAGCCGCGCGACGATCCGAATCCGTTGCTTCAGCCGATGCGAGAGCAGGGAATAGCTCAGTTGAAACCGCGGCTCTGCCGGATACCAGTCGACGCCGGTCAGGTCTTCGAAGAAGTTGTAACCGGCGGCCTTTGCAGCCTCGCACGTCTGAATGATCGTCTCGGGCGCAACGGTCAGCGTCAACTCGCCGCGGTCCCACTTCGCATCAGTAATGAACTGCTGAAGTCCTTGAATGGCCGCATGGTCGGCAAGCGCTGCGGCAACGGCTTCCTTGCCGAAGATGGCATCAGGTGTTGCGGGAGTGTCAATCGATTCAGGCATATTAATTCTGGCTAAAACCACTCCGAAAAAATCAGAAATTAGAGATCGGCCTTGTCGTTCGACCAGTTAAGAACACCCTTCTTCCAAACGTAGAAGAGTCCCACAGCCACAAAGCCGAGGTACACAAACATCTCCCAGAAGCCGAAGAACCGCGACCCGGTGATGCCCGGCAGTTTGCGATAGATGACCGCCCATGGCAGCATGAAGACCGCTTCCACGTCGAACAGGATGAACAGCATCGCGACCATGTAGAAGCGCACGGAGAACCGCCCGCGGGCATCGCCCACCGGGTCCATACCGCACTCATAGGCGCTGAGCTTCGTACGCGAACGCCGGTGCTTCCCCAGGAAGAAGGACGCGCCCACCATGAAGCACGCGAGACCGATCGCCACCACGATCTGAATGGCGAGCGGAAGGTATTGCCAGATGTATGGATTGCTCTGCATGGCCATCTTTGAGTGTAGGAGTGAGGTCGTCAAGGGTCAAGGCGAGGCACTGAATCGCAGATTTCACTAAGGTGGGAGTGTGGGAAAACTGACGGTTGAAATTTTGGCAGTTGTCTTCGTGGCATCGGTGGTTCGTTCTGCGTTCGGATTCGGTGAAGCGCTGATTGCAGTCCCGCTGCTGGCCTTGTTTTTGCCAATTCAGGTCGCGACCCCGCTTGCGGTGCTCATCTCGGTTGCGATTGCGGCGGTGATTCTCGCGCAGGACTGGCGCAAGGTTCACGTCAGCAGTTCGAGCTGGCTGTTCGTGCCAACCCTCGCCGGCATCCCGCTCGGCATATGGCTTCTGCACAGCGCCCATCAGGGGCTCGTCAAAGGCGCGCTCGCTGTAGTGATTATTCTCTTCTCCGGCTTCTTCCTGCTGGGCAAACGCCCGCCGCATCTGGAGCACGATAGTCACGGATGGCTGCTCGGCTGCGGCTTCGCGGCAGGCGTGCTCGGCGGAGCCTACGGCATCAACGGCCCCGCACTCGTGGTCTATGGCTCCATGCGCCGATGGTCGCCACAGCATTTTCGCGCCACACTGCAAGGCTATTTCTTGCCTGCGAGCGCCATCGGCATGCTCGGCTATTGGATCTCCGGTCTGTGGACAACCGAAGTCACCCACTACTTTCTTGTCGCGATATTCGCCGCGATCCCCGCCGTGTTCATCGGACGCTGGTTGAACCATCGCATGCGCGGCGATGCCTTCCTTCGCTACGTGCACGCGGGAGTAGTTGCGGTAGGAATCGCCTTGCTGATCCAGGCACTGCGTCACCGTTAGCCGATCAGAAGAACCCTCGATACCAGGCAATCATCGGCTCTGCGAACAGCGCCGCCAGCAGCCCGCCAATGCACAGAAACGTTCCCAGCGGAATCTGGCTCGACGAGTTCGCCCGCCGCCGCGCAAGCAGCGTAATGCCGTAAAACGCCGCCAGAAGCACGCCGACAAAGAACGCCAGCATCGCCGGCGCGAAGCCCAGAAACGCCGCAATCATCGCCATCAGCTTCACATCGCCGAGCCCCAGCCCCTCGCGGTGCCGCAGCGCCTTGTAGAGCGCGCGAATGATCCATGGAATCGCGGCCGCCGCACAGATCGCCAACAGCCGCCCGAACACCAGATGCTCCGGTCCCGTCAGAAACACATCACCCTGGCTCGCAAACGATCCCGGACTCGACAGCCTCATCTGACTCCGCGGATTCAGATGAACGTCATACGCCCCGCTCGGCAGAAAGATCGCCTGCACGCAGACGATGAAAGAACCCGATCGCTATGCCTGTCAGCGTGAACGCATCCGGCAGTGTGTGCGTCTGCCAGTCCATCACCAGCAGACCGATAAGCAGAAAGCCGAGAATCAGGATCGCGAATAGGCCAAAGAAATTCGCAACGACGTAAGGTCGCAATGATGAAACATCGACCCATCCGCTGGCATTCCCTAGATAGAAAAAACGGCTTGCCACGAGGGCGAACCACAATCCCATCGCCAGCTCCACCGCCGGATACCGCCAGGGAATCGCGCCTTTGCAATTCCTGCACTTCGCCGCCAGCAGCACCCAGCTCAACAGCGGCACATTGTCATACCACCGGATCGTCGCCAGGCATTTCGGGCAGTGCGAGCGCGGCTTCACTACGCTCTTGTGCTCCGGCAGCCGCGAGATGCAGACATTCAAAAAGCTCCCAAAGAGCAGGCCAAGAAGGAAAGCAGGGAGCTCAAAAGCAAGCAATATCAGCATTGTTCTGAGTATAGGTCGCTACACGCAGCCGACCGCCGGGTTGCCCGGCACTCAGCCAATAGCTGTCAAAAGTCACAGGCAGCCCGAGAGCAACATTCTGTCGTGCCCAGGGTTCCTATGTATGGGAGCCGGACAGTACCCCGGAACCCGCCTTGAAGTTTCGGGCCCAGGAGGTAACAAGATGCGGTTTCTCAAATACATTGCGTCGCTGGCTGTACTCGGTGTTGTGCTGACACCGGCGCCAAAGCCGAACGCACAGGTTTCGGTGGGTGTGGGAGTCGGTGTTCCGGCCTATGGCGCTCCGGCCTATCCCGCCTACGCTGATCCCTATCAGGACCCCGACTACGCGGAGGCTCCGCCGGTCTGCCCTTATGGCTACTATGGCTATGCACCCTATGGCTGTGCGCCCTATGGGTACTACGGTCCGAACTGGTTCGTAGGCGGCCTCTTCATCGGCGCCGGCCCATGGTACCGGCCGGGCTACTACTACAACCACGGCGGCTACTACCCGATTCACGGCGGCTACGGCTACCGCGGCGGCTACTATGGCCATCGGTGCTGTGGCTATCCGCGGCGGCGGATACGTCGGTCACGGCTACGTTGGTGGGGCACGCGGATATGTTGGCGGGAGCCCACGGATATGCCGGCGGCGGAGAGTCGAGTTTCGCGGGCGGCGGCCACGCTCTCCGGGCGGCTGTGCGGCAGCGGCTTCTGGCGGCGGCGGCGGCTTCCACGGCGGTGGCGGTGGTGGCTTCCACGGTGGCGGCGGTGGCGGATTCCACGGTGGCGGTGGATCGCACGGCGGCGGACACCGCTAAATCCATCAAGGTTGCAGACGGCTACTCTTCGGAGTAGCCGTTTTGCATCTCTTGTAATCCGGACCCTAAAACTTCAGCAGCACCAGCGGCACCACAAGGCCCGCCAGCAGCGTTCCCGTCACCAGCAACCTGCTGCGCTCGTACTTATACGACATATAGACACCCGTTGCCGTTGACGTCAGCAGCCCCACGGCGACCGCCAGGAAGAAGATCTTCATCGGCAGATGCTGTTTCTGCTTGCCCGCCAGCGTCACAGCGGGTTGTGCCGCGCCGGGCGACGCGCCAGCATGATCCGGCTGTCGCCCTTCACGGGCAGCCCCACCCTCCGGCGCCTTCCGCACCGGCATCACCGTCGTCTGCTTCTTGTGCAGCTGTCCAAGTTCAGCCAGCACCGCCGGCGGCTTGTACGAGCTCCCCGCAGCCTCATGCAGGCTCAGCGTCTGGACCGCTCCCGTAAGCGCAAAGAAAAGCAGGGCGGGCGATATAAACAGACCAAAGTACAGATGGGTCTTCCGAAAGAGGCGAAGAGTGTTGGCAGACATTCACTTCCATAATACCGGCCTAATTCAGTCCGATATATGAATAAGCGGTCAAATCTTAGAAATCCACGTGTGTCCGCACGCTAAACACCGCCACCGGCCCGCGATCCCGGTTGTATCCGGGGTGGTCGATGAACTGAAAGTCAAACGCGCTGAACAGACCCCGCCAGTTGTGCGCCGTGTAGTAGGTCTCCAGGATGTCCTCGCGCGCGTAGTTCAGCCGTCCGTCGCCCAGCAGAAATCCCAGCCCGCCCAGTCCCAGGTACGCCTGGTGGTCCCGCTTGATGGCATTCGTTACGAAGACCAGGCCCACCCGGTCGTTCGCCCGCCCCCACCGGTTGCCCGTCAGGTCGCCACCCCATTCGAAGGTCTGGTCGTCCTCCGTGTAGGCATAGCTCTCGTGCTGTCCCTCGTTCCATCCGAACCGCCCAAACACCCGGAAATCCTTCGGCAACTCCTGCTCGAAGTTCAGCCCGACGCCGTACTTTACCGTCGTCCCGAACGGATGGTCGGTGATCACTGGCGTCGCGTCTGGATTCCCGTTCGCCCGTTCCTCGAGTGCCAGCGCATTCTGCTCTCGATAGACGCCCATGTTTGCGCGGTTCACATAGCCCAGCAACCGCACCGCTCCCTGCCGCTTCGGGTCAAGCCACCTCGACAGCGGCCCGCGCGCATAGTCCACCTCGTAGTTATCACCCCTTGCCTTCCGCAGGCTCGACTGCAGGTCGATCCCGTTCGCCACGGTCGGCATCAACGCCATGCCATAGCGCGCCGCCCACGGTCCGTCGTCGTACTCGAGAATCGCCGCATACGTATAGCCACGCGTATCGGCCGCATAGTCGTACGCTCCGTTGTTATCCACCGTCCAGTTCATAAACTGCAGGTGCGAGTCCGACCCCGGATTGTTCTGGTCAAACACATCGGGGAGGCTCATCTTGCCGACACGGAAATCCAGTCTTCGGGCAGGCACTACCGTGGCCAGCGAGAACGGCGTGCGCAGCGCATCCACCATCTTCGACGTCAGCCCAATCGTCTGGTGAATCTGCGCCCGCGCCACATACGGCACCGGACCTAGCGTCGGGTTTCGCACCACATCGAGGTTCGTGAACCCCGCCAGCCCCAGTGCTTCAGAGAGTCCTCGGCCGCCCGACGATTCCAGGTCGAAGATCGCGTCCGTGTTGTAGCGCAGATTCCTGTGCAGCTGCAGCCCCGTAAAAACAGTCCCCACCAGCGAGGTCTTGTACTCACCGATCGCCAGGAACGAGTTGGTTCCCTCATAGGGCGAGTGAATCGGCGGATTTGCCTGGAAGATGATGTTCGCCTGACCCCGATAGCAGCCACGGGTGATTGGCCGGATGATCGAACATGGTCACCTGCGGCGTCGCATTGGTTGCATGCGGCGGATCGCCCGCTCCAGCGTCATCTGCAGGCACGGGATCGTTCTGCGCCCGTGCCATCAGGGCAGCGAACATGCAGAGGCTCAGCGTCAGTTTGGTCAGGCGCAAGATCATGGGAAGTCTTTCAAAGGGAGTTACTGTACAGCGGCCAGATGAGGACCAAATAAAAAGGCCCGCCACGGGAGGAGTCTCCAGGCAGCGGGCCGCGTTAATTCACTGTCATCAGCAGTCGCGTCGTTCTCCAGCCGCGACCAGATGCCCGCAATCGGGCAGCGCTCGTCACCCGTCTCAACGAAGGTCCGAGTCAAATGCATTCTGCTGAACTGCGGAAGCATCGGCTGGTTCTCTGCCGGGCGCACCCAGCGGTTGATCAGGTTCTTCATGGGAGTCTCTCCTTTCCACGCCTTCCCGGCGCCAATATCTTTAGCATGTAGTATACCCCGGTAGGGTATAAACAGACCGTAAAACGGAGGCCTCGTGGAGATCGATCGCGAACGCGCAAAGCTAGTCAACCGCGCCAAACGAATTCAGGGGCAGATGAAAACGGTCGAGCGCAGCCTCGCTGAGAACCAGGACTGCACCGATATCCTCATGCTCCTCGCCGCCGTGAAGGGCGGCATCAACGGCCTCATGGCTGAGGTCCTCGAAGACCACATCCGCCTGCACATCGGCGCCCGGCCCATGTCCCCTGAGCTCGGCGAGGAGCTCATCGACCTCGTCCGCGCGTACCTCAAGTGATGCGCCCCGCCTTGCACCCTTTGACGTGTCGTCAGCTCAGGATTAACCTATGAGTACACGGGAAAGGAGGATGATCCAGCCTATGAAATCTGACAGTACAAGTTGCAACACAACACGTGAGGTGACTGAGGCTTAGAGCATCCGTCGCTCTAGTCCTGGCAGTTCTGGCAATCTTCAGATACTCCTGCCGAGGCCCATCCAGCACGGATGCCTCAGGTCAATCTCAACAGATCACCGCTGAAGGGCTCGCCTTGAACAAGGCGGGCCCTTCGTGTCTCTCACGAAGATTTTCTGCCTGACTTTCACGCAATGGTTCCACGTGGAACTGCCGCATTTCAACACTCTAAAATCTAACCTCTAAAATCTCCTCATGAGCCACGCCGTCCTTGATCCAAAAGCCCCCGCCGAGCCCTCCGCCACCACTGACGACCTCATCATCGCCGGCCGCCGTTTCCGCTCGCGCCTCATCGTCGGCACCGGCAAGTACAAGGACGGCCCTGAGACCGCCGCCGCCATCGAGGCCTCCGGCGCCGAGATGGTCACCGTCGCCGTCCGCCGCGTCAATCTCGACCGCTCCAAGGAATCGCTCCTCGACTTCATCGACCCCACGCGCTACTTCCTCATGCCCAACACCGCCGGCTGCTACACCGCCGACGAGGCCATCCGCGCCGCCCGCCTCGCCCGCGAGGTCGGCCTCTCCGACTGGGTCAAGATCGAGGTGATCGGCGACCAGCCCACCCTCTACCCCGACGTCCAGGCCACCGTCGAAGCCACCCGCGTCCTCGTCAACGAAGGCTTCACCGTCCTGCCCTACACCACCGACGACATCGTCTTCGCCAAGCGCCTCATCGACGTCGGCGCCGCCGCGGTCATGCCGCTCGGCGCGCCCATCGGCACCGGGCTCGGCATCGCGAACCGCTACACGCTCCGCATGATGCGCGAGCTCATCACCGAAGTCCCGCTCATCGTCGACGCCGGCCTCGGCACCGCCTCCGACGCCGCGCTCGCCATGGAGCTCGGCTTCGACGCCGTCCTCCTGAACACCGCCATCGCCGGCGCAAAGAACCCGATCCTCATGGCCTCCGCCATGAAGAAGGCCGTCGAAGCGGGCCGCGAAGCCTTCCTCGCCGGCCGCATGCCGAAGAAGCTCTACGCCAGCGCCAGCTCGCCAATCGAAGGCATCTCTCGATGAGCGCAACAACCGGGTTCCGTAACGTCTGGTACTTCTGGGCGGTCGGTATCTTTCTCGCCGCTATTGGAGTATGGCTTGGAATGGTGAGCCTTTTCTCGGGCTCGGGGCTTGTCTTCTCAATATGCGCGGTTTCCGAACTGATCGTATGTACGCTTGCTTGGCGGCTTGCTTCGCGATACGAAGAGACATCCTTCTTTGAGTGCAAACTCCTTGGCTGCGTTTTTCGTTGGAGCGGAACACGGAGTGGTCCTGCTCGGCGTGCTCGCGTTCGGAATGCGTCAGCACTGAAGCGTTCTCATGGTTGAAAGCTCCGTTGCAGCTTCTCCTGCAGCCCTCGCTTCACCTTCGGCCACTCGTTCGCCACAATCGAAAACCGCTTTGTATTCCTTGGCGTGAAATTCGCGGCCATCCCTGTGCGCGCGCAGCACGCCTTCGAACTTCGCGCGACAATCCGCAGAATCGCATTCGCCGACCGCTCATTCCGCTCATCTGTGCACAGGTGCACGCTGCACATCTTCCAGTGTCGAACGCGTGCGTCAGCATCAGCAGCTTCGCCTCGGTGTTCGCCGCCGTACGAATCGCCGAAGCCGTCAGCCACGTGTAGCCGATCTCTCCGTGTCTTGAACACATGCTTGCCTCGGTGCGGCGAATCCTCCGGCCACGGCCACCGTTCCAGTTCCAGCGTCGCGTCTAGCCATCACCACTCCATCGGCCTTGCGCACCGTCACAAACGGCAGCGCCGTCCCCGCATCTCTCCACGCGAGTGCCGTCTCGATGTACTTCTCGACCGCCTCGCGCCCCACCGGCACAAGACTCCACTGTACAGCGACGCTTCCGCCGCCGAAGCCTCCGTCAGCGCCGGCCGCGTGCCGCCGCTCCAGCGGCTCGAGTCGCAGATGAGTCCTTCAAGCCTTACGTCCATCCCCATGACAACGAGCTTACTGGATGCCCACCTCACAATCGCTGCCCGAAGCACACCAGGTCTCCGTCCGGTGCGAGGATCAGCAGCTCGCGCTCGTTGTACGGCTTGTCCGCGGGGCCATGCACGTCACCTTCGGCAGCTTGTCCAGCTTCGGCTTCAGCTCTGCAGTACCGTGGCATCCACGTCGCGCACATCGAAGTAGTAACGAAAATTCCTTACCCCGCGCGGGAGCGTGCTGCATCCTCGCGTCCCCATATGCGAATGCCGCACCGTCGCGCTCCAGATACGCATAGTCGCGGCACATGCCTATGCTCGTTGAACCCGAGCACTTCGCGGAAGAACTCCACCGCGGCATCAAACTCCGCGATGGGGAGACGCATGAACTGCGTCGTCTGAACGATGTTCCGCATGCGCGAGCGTAACGGATAGACGGGTTTTCGGCATATGCAGCGCGTTGCACCTTGCAAGAAAACTCTTTCCTTCGCGGTCGCAGTCGAGACCTGTCTTTTCTCTCCCGGGCCTTTACTGCAGCGTGTACATCGCCAGCCCGCTCAGCAGCTTCGGATAAAAATCGGTCGACTTCTCGGCATCACCTCGAGGTTCAGCGAGATGTCCTTCATCTGTTCCAGCGTTACTGGCTTGATCAGAAACGCCTACGTCGGCCTTCCCGCTCTTTACGCGCTCCGGATCCTCCGCCTCGCGGTAGTAGCGAATCTTCTCGCCCTTGCGATGTTCTCCCACCCCATTCCCAGCAGCTTCTCGATCACGACTTTATGCAGCTGCGTCACATCCAGGTGTCGTGGCCGCGGCGAAAGGCCCGCCAGTGATGAGCGATCGCGTCAGTCTTCGGTGTCAGCAGCAGATTGCCTTCGCGTGTCGCCGCAACAAACGCCACACCCTTCGTCTCGTTCAGCTTCGCCAGCAGCTGCAGCGGCGCTGCAGCGAGCCCGGCAACTCCGTCACATCGAAGTATTGCTTCGCTTGCTCTTCGAACCAGCGCAGACTAAATCCCTCGACCCCCGAGACGACGCGATGCGTCGGCAGAATCGTAATGCCCGGGGCATCCATGTTCACGGACGTTATCATCATCGCCTGCTCCGGAAACGCAGGCTGAGGAAGCCGTCGGGACTCATCGTCGGCGCCGCCTTCGCATATGCTGCTTGGGCCGCGCGCTGGTGCATGTAGGACCGGTGATGTCCATCGGCAATCAACAGCCACTTCGATTGCATCCAGTACGCGCTGAATCAGCTGATAGTCGGTCACCTTCCACACGCGATGAACGACGTGATGTCGACGATCTCGAAGGTCCGGACTCCGCGCGACATGCGGTACAGTCTTCGAGTCGCCCGCCACACTCGGCGGCGCCTCGAACATGCGTCCGCCGTGAATGTCGGATCCGAGTACAGCATATAAATCTTGTCGCAATACGCGTGTCGCCTTGAACAGCGCCAGCCTGTCCGACTTATGTTTCGGGGGCGTCCTCATGCCGGTAAACAACCTGGTCGGCATAGTCGGAAAGCTGTCCCAGCGCAATAAACCCTCGCCGCTCGCGAATCTCTGCCTTCACACCGGTCGTTCCGCCGGTTCCGGCACCGTATATGTCTGCGAATAGCCATAGAGCGCAGGCGGAGGTTTCCTCGCGCAGAATGCATCTTGCGCCACTTCGTCAGCGTCTGGCCGCGCGTAGACGTTGCGTTCTCGTCGTCATCGGGCTGCTTCTTGCCAAGCACAACGCGAACCAGGTTGTAGGCTCAGGTTGTACAGCTCCTGCATTGCGGAGTCGATCTTGTCGTAGGGCTGCGTCACGACATCGGCCATGTTCACAGCGGCGGGGGTCGTACCGGAGAGCGCGAAACGGAAACAGACGCGCCATTTCTCATCGCAAAGAGTGATTGCGCTTACACTGAGCGGATGGTTTTGAGGAAGGCTGCGCCGGCGGATTACGCCGAGATCATCGATCTCGCGAACCTTGCCTATCGAGGCAGAGAAGGCGCAGTACCAAGCTGAACATCGAGAAGGGAATCGTCGGCGGACAGCGGCTCGACGATTCATTGTTGAAAGAAGAACTCGCCGCCAAACCTGACGGAGCGCTGCTCTTGTCTATCGCGAAGGCGCTGACGGTCCGCGCCATGGCTGGACCCGAGAGCGAGGATGCCCGGTCGATGGGACTCCTCACAACAGTGCGGCCCGAACTGCAGAACCAGCACCTCGGGCAGGGCTGTCTCGCTGCGGCTGAAGAATACGCGCGCGGCCGCGGTGCGAAGCGCATGCGTATCGGCGTGTTGCATGTGCGCCGACACGTCATCGCCTGGTATGAGCGCCGAGGCTATCGTGCAAATGGGGCGAGACCGAACCGTACCCATCCAACGACTTACGGGCATGCTCTACGCGAGAATCTGCACTTCCTGATCTGCAGAGTTGTATCTGATCCTGCCTCAGCCGCCGACAATTGCTCCCAGAATAATCAGCGGTTCGCGTCGGGCAACAACTGCTTCGGGCAATGTATCATCCGGCGAATCGTGCGATAAATCTTCGTTGCACGCGAAGAATCGACGTCAACGCACGTGGTGCGTTCGTTCTGACATTTAATCGTTCCGCGCAGCTGTTCGGACGGCGCGTGCTCGAGCGCGTCGAGCACGCAGCGTTACCGGCGCTTCAATTTCAAGCGACACCTCGTGGCCGGTGGTGATGCTTGCGTGGCGCAACAGCGGCGCTGGAAGTCAACCCGAATTTGACTCATGCCAGCGTCTGCACCTCAACCGAGACGGTGACAACTTGGGTGATGGTGGTCCAGTCGTCGCCGCCGTTGGGCGAGCAGTAGACCTGGCCGCCGGTGGTTCCGAATAGATGCCGCAGTCATCGAGCGAATCGACGGCCATCGCATCGCGCAGGATGTTCACGTAGCAATCCTGCTGCGGGAGTCCCTTGGTCAGCGGCTCCCACTCGTTGCCGCCGGTGCGTGAACTCGAAGACCTGCAGCTTGCCATCGAGAGGAAGTGCTCGGAGTCGGACTTGATGGGCACAACATAAACGGCTCCGGCTCATGGGCGTGCACGTCGATTGTGCCGAAGTCTGTCGGCAGGTTGCCGGAACAATCTCGAAGTTTCCGCATCATCCGAGCGCATGACGTCCCAGTGTTTCTGCATGAAGAGCGTTTTCGGTGTCTTCGAGTCCATCTCGCGATGTGATGAACACAATGCCCAACCTCCGCGGTTGGGTCCGGAAGAAATTTCGAGTTCAGCCCCTTGTTGATCGGCTTCCACGTCTTGCCCGCATCATCGCTCCTAACGCTCCCCGCCGCAGAGATTGCGATCACAATTCGATCAGGATTTGTGGATCGAGGATGACGGTGTGGAGGGGACAGCGCCCGCGGACCCGGGTTGCCACCCGGGGGCGGCGTCTTGGTGCGCAGACCAGACAATTCGGTCCAGTTTGTCGCCGCTGTCGAAGAGGGTGTATCTCGGCTTGGGCGAAGACCGCGTCGGGAATCGGTGAGCGAGGGCTCGAGGTGCCAGACGCGTTTGAACTCCCAGGGGTGGGGGTGCCGTCGTACACCTGTGGGTTCCGGGGACGCCGTCTACTCGAACTTGGCGCTGACGGGGTTCCAGGTCTCGCTGCTGTCGTCGACGCCTGCACTGCTTTTCCGGCGATCCAGCGCTCCGACGACGGCGGCGAGACCTGGAACCCCGTCAGCGCCAAGTTCGAGTACGACGGCGTCCCCGGAACCCACCAGTGGTACGACGGCACCCAGACTCCTGGGAGTTCAAACGCGTCTGGCACCTCGAGCCGTCGCTCACCGATCCGGACACGGTCTTCGCCGGAGCCGAGGACGCGGCCTCTTAATGTCGACCGACGGCGGCAACAACTGGACCGAATTGTCTGGTCTGCGCACCAACGCCACCGCCCCCGGGTGGCAACCCGGTGCCGGCGGCATGTGCCTCCACACCGTCATCCTCGATCCCACAAATCCTGATCGAATTGTGATCGCAATCTCTGCGGCGGGAGCGTTCAGGAGCGATGATGCGGGCAAGACGTGGAAGCCGATCAACAAGGGGCTGAACTCGAAATTTCTGGACCCAACCGCGGAGGTCTGGCATTGTGTTCATCACATCGCGATGAACTCGAAGACACCGAAAACGCTCTTCATGCAGAAACACTGGGACGTCATGCGCTCGGATGATGCGGGAGATCAATGGACGAAGATCTCCGGCAACCTGCCGACAGACTTCGGTTTCGCGATCGACGTGCACGCCCATGAGCCGGAGACCGTTTATGTTGTGCCCATCAAGTCCGACTCCGAGCACTTCCCTCTCGATGGCAAGCTGCAGGTCTTCCGTTCACGCACCGGCGGCAACGAGTGGGAGCCGCTGACCAAGGGACTCCCGCAGCAGGATTGCTACGTGAACATCCTGCGCGATGCGATGGCCGTCGATTCGCTCGATGACTGCGGCATCTACTTCGGAACCACCGGCGGCCAGGTCTACTGCTCGCCCAACGGCGGCGACGACTGGACCACCATCACCGAGTTCCTGCCACCCGTCCTCTCGGTTGAGGTGCAGACGCTGGCATGAGTCGAATTCGGGTTGAGCTTCCAGCGCCGCTGTTGCGCCACGCAAGCATCACCACCGGCCACGAGGTGTCGCTTGAAATTGAAGCGCCGGTAACGCTGCGGCGCGTGCTCGACGCGCTCGAGCACGCGCATCCGACGCTGCGCGGAACGATTCGCGATCAGACGACGCAGGACCGCCGTGCGTTCATTCGATTCTTCGCGTGCAACGAAGATTTATCGCACGATTCGCCGGATGATCCATTGCCCGAAGCAGTTGTTGCCGGACGCGAACCGCTGATTATTCTGGGAGCGATTGCCGGCGGCTGAGGCAGGATCAGATCGACTTCTCCATGATTAGGAAGTGCAGATTCTCGCGTAGAGGCGTGCCGAATCGTGAGTCGTTGGATGGGTACGGTTCGGTCTCGCCCGTTGCACGATAGCCTCGGCGCTCATACCAGGCGATGAGCGTGTCGCGCACATGCAACACGCCGATACGCATGCGCTTCGCACCGCGGCCGCGCGCGTATTCTTCAGCCGCAGCGAGCAGCCTGCGTCCGAGGTGCTGGTTCTGCAGTTCGGGCCGCACTGTGAGGAGTCCCATCGACCAGACATCCTCGCTCTAGGATTCAGCCATGCTGTTCCTAACAGCGGACCGTCAGCGCCTTCGCGATAGACGAGCAGCGCTCCGTCAGGTTTGGCGGCGAGTTCTTCTTTCAACAATGAATCGTCGAGCCGCTGTCCGCCGACGATTCCCTTCTCGATGTTCCAGCTTGGTACTGCGCCCTCTCTGCCTCGATAGGCAAGGTTCGCGAGATCAATAATCTCGGCGTAATCCGCCGGCGGCGCAGCCTTCCTCAAAACCATCCGCTCAGTGTAAGCGCAATCACTCTTCGTACAATGGAGAGATGGCACGTCTGTTTCCGTTTCGCGCTCTCCGGTACGACCCCACCGCTGTGAACATGGCCGATGTCGTGACGCAGCCCTACGACAAGATCGACTCCGCAATGCAGGAGCGGTATTACAACCTGAGCCCTTACAACCTGGTTCGCGTTGTGCTTGGCAAGAAGCAGCCCGATGACAACGAGGAACACAACGTCTACACACGCGCGGCCGAGACGCTGACGAAGTGGCGCGAGGAGCACATTCTGCGCGAGGAAACCTCGCCTGCGCTCTATGGCTATTCGCAGACATATACGGTGCCCGGAACCGGCGGAACGACCGGTGTGAGGTAGAGATTCGCGAGCGGCGAGGGTTTATTGCGCTGGGACAGCTTTCCGACTATGCCGACCAGGTTGTTTACCGGCATGAGCAGACGTTCCCGAAACATAAGTCGGACAGGCTGGCGCTGTTCAAGGCGACACGCGCGTATTGCGAGCAGATTTATATGCTGTACTCGGATCCGACATTCACGGCGGAGCGCTGATCTTCGAGGCGCCGCCGAGTGTGGCGGGCGACTCGAAGACTGTACCGCATGTCACGCGGAGTCCGGACCTCGAGATCGTGGACGAGTATCACGTCGTTCATCGCGTGTGGAAGGTGACCGACTATCAGCTGATCAGCGCGTACTGGATGCGATGGAAGACAAGTGGCTGTTGATTGCCGATGGACATCACCGGTACGAGACGTCGGTGGCCTACATGCACGAGCGCGCGGCCGAGCAGCATATCGATCCGAAGGCGGCGCCGACGATGAGTCCCGACGGGCTTCCTCAGCCTGCGTTTCCGGAGCAGGCGATGATGATGACGTTCGTGAACATGGATGCCCCGGGCATTACGATTCTGCCGACGCATCGCGTGGTCTCGGGGGTCGAGGGATTTAGTCTGCGCTGGTTCGAAGAGCAAGCGAAGCAATACTTCGATGTGACGGAGTTGCCGGGCTCGCTGACGCTGCTGCAGCTGCTGGCGAAGCTGAACGAGACGAAGGGTGTGGCGTTTGTTGCGGCGACACGCGAAGGCAATCTGCTGCTGACACCGAAGACTGACGCGATCGCTCCGCTGCTGGCGGGCCTTTCGCCGCGGCAGCAACAGCTGGATGTGACGCAGCTGCATAAAGTCGTGATCGAGAAGCTGCTGGGGATGGATGAGGAGACAGTTCGCAAGGGCGAGAAGATTCGCTACTACCGCGAGGCGGAGGAGTCGGTGGAGCGCGTAAAGAGTGGGAAGGCCGACGTGGCGTTTCTGATCAAGCCGGTAACGCTGGAACAGATGAAGGACATCTCGCTGAACCTCGAGGTGATGCCGCAGAAGTCGACGGATTTTTATCCGAAGCTGCTGAGCGGGTTGGCGATGTATACGCTGCAGTAGGCCCGGAGAGAGCAAAGAGTCTCGTTGCGACCGCGAGGGAAAGAGTTTTCTTTCCGCAGGTGCAATGCGCTGCATGATGCGCGTGACTCGTGTATCACGTAAGCTCGCGTCATGCGGAACATCGTTCAGACGACGCAGTTCATGCATATTCCAATCGCGGAGTTTGATGCCGCGGTGGAGTTCTTCCGCGAAGTGCTCGGGTTCAACGAGCATAGGCATGTGCGCGACTATGCATATCTGGAGCGCGACGGGTGCGGCATTCGCATATGGGGACGCGAGGATGCAGCGGATGCTCCGCGCGGGGTAAGGAATTTTCGTTACTACTTCGATGTTCGCGACGTGGATGCGCTGTATGCAGAGCTGAAACCGAAGCTGGACAAGTTGCCGAAGGGTGATGTGGCATGGCCCCGCGGACAAGCCGTACCACGAGCGCGAGCTGCTGGTGCTTGCACCGGACGGAGACCTGGTGTGCTTCGGGCAGCGATTGTGAGCGACGTCGTAAGCTCGTTGTCATGGGGATGGACGTAAGGCTTGAGGGTATTCATGTGCGGCTGGAGCCGCTGGAGCGCGGCCACGCTGCGGCGCTGACGGAGGCTTCGGCGGCAGAAACTTCGCTGTACACGTGGAGTCTTGTGCCGGTGGGGCGCGAGGCGGTCGAGAGGTACATCGAGACGGCAATCGCGTGGAGAGATGCGGGGACGGCGCTGCCGTTCGTGACGGTGCGCAAGGCCGATGGAAAGGTGATTGGCTCGACGCGGTTCTTCGAACTGGAACGGTGGCCGTGGCCGGAGGGTTCAGCGCACCGCGGCAAGCATGCGTTCGACACAGGAGAGATCGGCTACACGTGGCTGACGACTTCGGCGATTCGTACGGCGGCGAACACCGAGGCGAAGCTGCTGATGCTGACGCATGCGTTCGAGACTTGGAAGATGTGCAGCGTGCACCTGTGCACAGATGAGCGGAATGAGCGGTCGGCGACCGCGATTCTGCGCATTGGTGCGAAGTTCGAAGGCGTGCTGCGCGCGCAACAGGATGGCGGCTCATTTCACACCAAGGAATACGAAACGGTTTTCGATTGTGGTGGAAGAGTGGCCGGAGGTGAAGCG
>CAVZMD010000027.1:0-193250 GCA_963776265.1 uncultured Acidobacteriaceae bacterium
TTGGAAGGTCTTGACCATGTTGTCGACGTAACCCTCGCGGATTTTGACGAAGCGCGGCGACTCATTGAGGTAGTAGTCGCGGTCGGGAAGGGTGAGGCCGCCCTGTCCTGTAGCCGCGACCTGCTGGGTGGAGTCCTTCTGGTCCTGCGTGACGGCGACGGCGAAGAAGGCGCCGCCACCGCGGCGGTCCTGCTTCGCGTTGAAGGCAGGGAGCTGCTTGACGCTGGTGAGCTCGTCGATGGCCTTGAGATCGGGCATCAGCGGCTGGTCGCCGAGCTTGTCGAGCACCTCGGTGTTCATGCAGGCGGCGAAGTAGTCACCGTACTTTTTCTGCAGTGGGAGACTTGGGCGCCTGCGCGGCGGCGACGAGATCCTTGTAGAGCAGGTAGTTGTTGTATTCGCCGAGTTCGGCGAAGCGGCCCCATGCGGCGCGGTCGGCGGGGATGGGATTGTTCTTGTTCCAGCTGCCGCAGGCGTACTGGAAGAAGTCCTGGCAGGGATTGGCGGACTTGTCGATGGCACTGACATCGAAGGCGACGGGTTTGACGGGGATCTTGGTCGGAGCCGAGCCGAGGTCTACGGGACCTGCCACCTCGAGCTGAATGGGCGGAAGGTTCTGAGCCTGACACAGCGGAGCGGCGAGCCCAAGCAGTGTGGCAATAAGAAGCGTGCGCATAGGTCTCCTTGAAACAGAGGTGGCTGAATTTTTGCAGGGTCGCCGGGTGGTCCCGGACGGCTCCTTCGGACAACTGGCTGAAGTGGTGCAGGTGGGACGAGACAGGATAGCCGGAAGTTTCGTAGAACGACAACGGAAAACGGTGGCGGGGCTGGGGCCGGCGCGGGACCGGCCCGCGAGATTTCCTGAGGCTAAAAGCCCCAAATCCAGTGCTGGCGCGAAAGGACGGCTAAAGGCCGTCCTTTCAAAGCGAAGACAACAAAGAGCGCTTAGAAGATCTTCATGTGGATGGTGAGGTACTTCTTGGGATCGGTCCGGATCATCGTCACGAGCTCGTTGCTGTTCTCAAGGAGTTTGTTGAGGTTCGTGTACGCCGCATCGTCTGTGGCCAGCTTGCCGAGGGTCCCCTTGCCGCTGTTGACGTTGGTGAGCAGGAGATCGAGTTTCGCGACGGTGTCGTTGAGGTGGTCGGCGAAGGCCTGATCCTTGATGAGCAGACCGAGGCCGCCCTTGCCGGAGTTGACCTGAGCGAGCAAGGCGTTGGTCTGGTTGAGCGTGGTGTTGAGATTGTTGTAGAGCGTGTCGTCGGTAAGCAGCTTGCCGGCGGAGCCCTTGCCGGTGGAGAGGCCGGTGGCGAGCGAGTCGAGGCGCGCGGTGGTGTCCTTGAGGTTGTTGTAGACGGTGTCGTCGGTGAGCAGCTTGCCGGCGGTGCCGCGGCCTTTGTTGAGATTGGTGGCCAGCGTCTCCAGCTGATTGACGGTGCCGACGGCGCGGTTGTAGAGCTCCGGGTCGTTGATGAGCTTGCCGGCCGAGCCCTTGCCGCTGTCGAGCGACGTGGCGATGTCGTTCAGCTTGGGCATGATCTGGTTGAGGCTCTTGACGGTCTCCTGGCTGGAGGCGACGACGTCCTGGATGGAAGGAACGTCGTGGGTGCGAAGCTCGTCGCCGTTCTGAATCGCGGGGCCGGTGGCGAGCTGGCTGGTGATGTCGACGACCGTGTCGCCGAGGACGCCGGTGGTCGCCAGGGAGGCGACGGAGTCCTTGTGGACGGAGGCGCGGAAGCGCGGCGAGAGCTTCATGATCACTTCGACGGGCGTGAGCTTGCGCGCGGGATCGGTGGTGATTTCGACATGAGCCACTTCGCCGATGGTGACGCCTTCGAGCGAGACGGGAGCGCCGACCTTGACGCCGGAGGCGTTATCAAAGTACGAGCGGACGACGATGCGCTTCTGAAAGAAACCGATGCCGGCGGCGCTGGTCATAAGAAAGAGCAGCGTGGCGAGGAGCAGCATGGACACAAGGACGATGCTGCCGACCTTGAGCTGCGACCATCGGACCTCAGCCTGACTGGGCAAGCACACACCTCCCCGAGGGACCTTGCTTCATCGTAACAGCGAGATAAAGCAGGAGAGAACAGAGATCAGATATCAGAGATCGGATGTCTGTTCTCTCATCTCTGATCTCTCAGTCTTCGGCGACGACGATGGCGATGGCGAGCTCGCGGGTGTGGGAGAGCGAGAGGGCGAGATGGCGGACGCCGAGGTGGGCGGCGATAGCGGCGGCGCGGCCGGAGAGATGCAGCGTGGGGCGCTGGCCGGGAAGGCGGCGGACCTCGAGCTCGCACCAGGTGACGCCGCGGCTGATGCCGGTGCCGAGCGCCTTGGCGGCGGCTTCCTTGGCGGCGAAGCGGGCGGCGAAGCTCTCGGCGGAGTTCTTCTTTTTCTGCCGGCAGTACGCGATCTCGGCCGGCGTGTAGATGCGGCGGAGGAAGGCCTCGCCGTAGCGGGCGACCGAGTGCTCGATGCGGGCGATCTCGATCATGTCGGTGCCGAGGCCGAGGATCATGTGTGCGAGTGTACGTGACCGGGGAGAGTCGGAATGTGAGACAGAAGTGATTGCGGGAGTGCCAGCGCCGATAGGTCTGAGGATGATACGTCGGACTGCAGCAACGGATTCGTGCGGATGCGTGATTGAGGTGCATAGTGTCTCGCTTGAGGAGCGGCGAGTGCTGCTGCAGCGGCTTTACAAGGTGCTTGCAGGTTGCGGTTGCTGCATGGTGGCCTATAAGCGCTTTGGAGCCCGGGCGCTGGAGTACAGCTTTGAGGTGGAGCTGGCCGCGATGATCGATTTTTATTGCGGGCTGGCGCAGGCAGGTATCGAGATGACGGAGCTGAGTCACCGGGCGCTTACGGAGCTGTGCGTGCTACGGACGCATGAGCGGGCGCTGCACAGGAGTCGATGCCTTACGCCGCGCCTGGTGAGCGTGCGGCTGACGATGAGCTTCGTGGATCCGGAGGAGATTGCCGTCCCGGGCGTGATCGCGGCGTTGGCGTGAAGGCTGCTAGTATGCGTTGCGATGAGTTCAACGACGAACTTTGCGGAACGATACAGGGCGATGTCCGAGACGGAGCTGATGATTCTGGCTCGCGAGTACGACGATCTGGTGGATGAGGCACAGGCGGCGCTGCGCGCGGAATTTGCGCAGCGCGGGCTCGATCCACCGCTGATTGAGGAGGAGGAACCGGAGGTCGAAGGCGCCGACGCTGAGTTGGTGACCGTGGCTCGTTATCGAGACATGCCGGAGGCCGTTGTAGCGCGCACAGTGCTGGAAGAGGAAGGGATTGAGTGCCTGCTGCGAGATGAGAACACCGTCAGGACGGATTGGCTTTTGTCCAACGCGATCGGCGGGATGAGACTGCAGGTTGCCGCCAAGGACGAGGCGAGGGCTCGCGAGTTACTCTTCCAGCCGACACCCGAACAGTTTCCGACCGATTCCGGCGAGGAGTTTGTGCAACCGGTATGTCCGAAGTGCGGCTCGCTCGACGTCATCGCGAACGATCCTGACCGCAAGGTGATGGCGACCTCGATGCTGATCAAGGGTCTTCCGCTCCCGCATCGCCGGCCGAGCGAGGCGGAGTGGCGCTGCCTGGAGTGTGACTCGACATGGGTAGACGACGAGGAGTTCGAGGAGCAGGACGGCACGCTGAGATAGACTTGAGGCTGCGACATGCCTCCGATTATTCAAGCCAGCCATGTAGGGAAAACGTATCGTTCGGGCAAGCTGGAGGTTCCGGCACTGCGCGATGTCACCTTTGCCGTGGAGCCCGGCGAGTTTGTCTCGATTGTGGGGCCGTCAGGGTCGGGGAAGTCGACGCTGTTTTATGTGCTGGGGGGGCTGACCTCGCCGACGGCGGGGACGTTGACGATTCGCGGCCAGGACTTTTCGCGGCTCTCCGACGCAGAGCGGACGAAGCTGCGGCGGGCGCACATCGGATTCGTGTTCCAGCGGTTCAACCTGTTGCCGACGATCTCGGCGCACGACAATATCGAGCTGGCGCATGACATCGCCGACACCGGCAAGCCGCTGGACAAGGAGCTGCTGGACCACCTGGCGGATCTTCTCGGGATCAAAGGACGGCTGAAGCATAGGCCGAATGAGCTCTCGGGCGGCGAGCAGCAGCGCGTGGCGCTGGCGCGGGCGCTGATCACGAAGCCGGCGATTGTGCTGGCGGACGAGCCGACGGGGAACCTGGACACGCAGAACTCGGATGCGGTGCTGGAGATGCTCAGGACCTCGAGCCGCGAACTGGGACAGACGGTGCTGATGATTACGCACAACCCGGAGGCGGCGGCGATCGCCGACCGCATTCTGCACATGCGCGATGGGCAGATTGTGCAGACGGAGATGGGGCGTGGAGTTCCGGTGCCGGTTTAAGGGCAGATTTTAGATAGCAGATGTTAGGACCGATCAGCAGTTGTTAGTGCGCGGATCGAAGGTGATCGTGGTATCGACCTTAACCGGCTCGCCGTTCAGTAGATAAGGTTTGTATTCCCACTGTCGTACGGCGTCCATCACCGAGGCTGTATAGCCAGGGTCAGGCGGCCCTGAAATCAACGCGAGCTGCTGGATCCTTCCATCTGGTCCGATGATCGCGTGCATCACGACAACTTCACTCGGAATCTCACCGGGACGGCATGCCGGCGGCACGCGTTTGACGATCTGACCGGCCATGACGCCGCCCGAGATGCGGACAGCGCCGCTGGGAGTGCGGGTTCCTGAGGCGTTCGGGGGTTGCGCCTGGATAGTTCCGTGCGGACGAGGTGGCGGCGGAGCCTCCATATCTCTGGTCATCGACGGCGCTTGTGCGCGCAAGGACAAACCTGTGCTCAGCGCGGTGATCAGGCAAAATCCCGACAGGATTCTCACAACGGCCTCCATGGTTTACGAATGCGCGCACAGTGTATGCTGGCGGGCGCATCAGAGGTTAAGGAATATATTTCAGGAGGGTTCTGTGACACGAATTCACCGTTTGTTTTCCCTGGGCTGTCTCGGGCTCCTGATGGGTCTTCCGGGTGTGCTGGCGGCTGGGACGCCGGCCGTGGCCCTGATGTCGCCGCATGTGATGGCACCTGCGCCTGCTCCGGATCTGATTGACATCAATACGGCGACGGCGGACCAACTGAAGACGCTGCCGGGGATCGGCGATGCGTATGCGAAGCGGATCATCGACGGGCGGCCGTATTCCGCGAAGAATCAGCTGGTAACGAAGGGAATTATCCCCAAGGCGACCTACGACAAGATCGCCGACAAGATTATTGCGAAGAAGGGGAAGTAAGCTCCGAACCCAGGCAGGGTGGAGGGGCAGTGACGGTTCCGGAGGTGTGCTGTTGCGATGAATTTCGCTCCTCAATCGCTGAGTTTTTATCAATTCCTGTGTGTGGGAGAAGGCGCGGCAGGCGGGTAAAATGGATCGAGTGACTTCTTCCACCTCTCCATTCGCTGACCAGATGGGCGTGTGTGCCGTGCGGACAAACAGTTCGCGGCGGTTGCGCCTGTGCATCGGTGCAATGGCGGTTGGAGCAATGCTGATGGTGGGCTGCCAGAGCATCGACATGAGCCCGCAGAGCGTGGCGCAGGTGCGCGTGATTGCCGCCTCGCCCGACGCGGGCAGCATGGACTTTTACGCCGGCGGCACGGCGCTGGCCTACAGTGTGGACTTCGGCGCGGCGAGTACGTACGTTCCGCTGCAGTCGGGAAATGTGCGGCTGAGCGCGAATACGGCGAACTCGACGCAGATGTTGGTTGCGTCGAATGCACCGCTGGCCGCAGGGCGGCAGTACACAGCTGTGGTGACTAACGTTGCGGCGAGCTTGCAGGAGACGATCTACGCGGACCAGACGACGCCTGCGCCCACAGGTGACGTTGCGGTGCGGGTGATCGACGCGGCGACGCGAGCGGGCAATGTGGATCTGTACATGGTGCCTGCGGGTGAAAAGCTGAAGGCGACGGCTGCTGTGCGTGCGGGTGTGGCGTTCGGGGCGTCGACCGGATACGTACTGGTGCCTGCAGGAGCGTACTCGCTGGTGGTGGTGCCTGCGGGGACGGCGCCGACGAACCAGGCGCTGCCGTTGATGACCGGGCCGCAGACGAGCTATACCGCGGGTGCAGTGCGCACAGTGGTTCTGGTGGATCATCCGAATCCGGCGATGCCGGGCGTGGATGCGATCACGGCGAACGACTACGATCCTGCGCCAACCGACGTAAAGTAAGCGCGCCTACACTGCGCGACAACACAAGTTGCGGTTACCAGAAGAAATATAGTTTTTGAATTCGTCGCAACTGCGCGTGGAGGCGTGTGTCCACTTCTCCGTATCACAGCGGCAGCATGATCGAAGCCGCCGTGAGCTACACGGGAGAAGACAGTCATGAAAGCAATCCATGTTGTGCTTGCCACGGTTCTCATTGCACTTCCTGCGGTCGGATCCGCGCAAACCAATAGGTATGAACGTCACCACATCAACGCACGCAAAGAGAATCAGCAGGACCGCATCGGGCAGGGCGTCAAGAGCGGACAGCTGACGGCGGGTGAGACTGCGAAGCTCGAGCACCAGGAGCGCGGGATCAACCAGGAGGAGCGGGGCATGCGCGCGGAGGACAACGGGCACTTGACCGCGCAGGATCGCCACACGCTGGCTCGGCAGCAAAACCAGGAGTCGCGCAGGATCTATCGCGACAAGCACAACGGCAACGTGCAGTAAGGCTGACGATCGAGAAAGAACTACGCTGTTGAAAGGAGAAGGCCGCCATATCGGCGGCCTCTTCTCTTGTTGCGTGAGTTGATGAATTAGTAGCGGTAGTGCTCGGCCTTGTAGGGGCCATCGACCGGGACGCCGAGGTAGTCGGCCTGCTTCTTCGAGAGCGTCGTGAGCTTCACGCCGATCTTCTCGAGGTGCAGGCGCGCGACTTCTTCGTCGAGCTTCTTCGGCAGGAGGTAGACGCCGGGCTTGTAGGTGTCCTTGTTGGCCCAGAGGTCGAGCTGCGCGAGCGTCTGGTTGGAGAAGCTGTTGGACATCACGAAGCGACGGATGGCCGGTGGCGCAGCCGAGGTTCACGAGACGGCCTTCGGCGAGCACGAAGATCGCGTTGCCGTTGGGGAAGGTGTACTGGTCGACCTGCGGCTTGATGTTGAGGCGCGTGACGTCCGATGCCTCGAGCTCGGCCATCTGGATCTCGTTGTCGAAGTGGCCGATGTTGCAGACGATGGCCTGGTCCTTCATCTTGCGCATGTGCTCGAGCGTGATGACGTCGACGTTGCCGGTGGTGGTGACGTAGATGTCGCCGCGGCCGAGGGTGTCCTCGATGGTGGTGACCTCGAAGCCTTCCATCGCGGCCTGCAGGGCGTTGATGGGGTCGATCTCGGTGACGATGACGCGTGCGCCGAGGCCGCGGAGCGACTTGCGCCGAGCCCTTGCCGACGTCGCCGTAGCCGCAGACGACGGCGACCTTGCCGGCGATCATGACGTCGGTGGCGCGCTTGATGCCGTCGACGAGCGATTCGCGGCAGCCGTAGAGGTTGTCGAACTTGGACTTGGTGACGGAGTCGTTGACGTTGATGGCGGGCACGAGCAGCTTGCCCTGCTCGAGCATCTTGTAGAGGCGGTGGACGCCGGTGGTCGTCTCCTCGGAGACGCCACGCCAGTCCTTCGCGACCGCGGTGCCAGCGCTGCGAGTCTTCCGCGAGGATGTCCTTGAGCAGCTTCTGGATGACGGACTCTTCGACCGAACCGGCCTTGCCGTCGACGAAGCTGCGGTCGCCGTTCTCGAGCTCGAAGCCCTTGTGGATGAGCAGGGTGACGTCGCCGCCGTCATCGACGACGAGCTGCGGTCCGAGGCCGCCTTCGTGACGGAGCGCCTGATCGGTGCACCACCAGTACTCTTCGAGCGTCTCGCCCTTCCAGGCGAAGACGGGGACGCCGGCGGCGGCGATGGCGGCGGCGGCGTGGTCCTGCGTGGAGAAGATGTTGCACGAGGCCCAGCGGACCGTGGCGCCGAGCTCGACCAGCGTCTCGATGAGGACGGCGGTCTGGATGGTCATGTGCAGCGAGCCGGTGACGCGCACGCCCTTGAGCGGCTTCGATGGCGCGTACTTGGCGCGAATGGACATCAGCCCGGGCATCTCCTGCTCGGCGATCGTGATCTCCTTGCGGCCCCAGTCGGCGAGCGAAATGTCGGCAACTTTGTAGGGCAGGGTTTGTTCCAGAACTGCGGTAGCAGCCATTGTGTCTCCTTGTGAATGTGCAGTCTTAAGGGTATCAAACCGCGGCGACAGATGCCGACCGAATCAGGCCGGAAAGCATCCTGCGAACCTCAATTACCTGGCGTTGGAGTGGCTCGTGTGATTCGGGCGCAATTAACGCCAAATCACGGCTGAGCAGAAGCGCATATTCAAGTTCGACGCCGGAGCCGCGGGCCTGGCCGAGACATTGGGCAAACTCAGAGGACCGATCACGTCCGCAGCCCTCCGCGATCTTCATGGAAATGTCTGCGGAGAGGCGACGAAGTTGCGCGGCGAGACCGAAGGTTTCGGAGCGAGGGAAGCCTTCCGTGATGCGATACAAATCGAGCGTCAGGTTATGTGCTTTACGCCAGACGTCAAGATTTTGAAATGCTTGCATGGGCCCTTTCTCGTAACTTCAGAACTCAATACTCGAAACTGAACGGATAGAAAAACAGGTTTCGTTCAGTTTCGAGTGTCGAGTTCAGGAGCTGTGAGTTGATCGTTCCAGAGTAAGAAGTTCGTTCCAAAGAGTGTCGACATTGCGCTGGAGATCGGTTATGGACCGGTCGTTTTCGAGCGTGTAGCAAGGGATGTCGGCGGGGATGGACGCGCGCTGGGCTTCGAGGCGGCGGCGGGCGTCGTCGCGAAGATGAGCCTGGTCTGAGCCAGGGGCTGAGCGCTGAATGAAGCGGTCGATCTTCACCTCGTCGGGCGCGGTGACGAGGACGATGCAGTCGAAGCGGGAGCGCCAGCTTCCCTCAGGCGTGTGCTTCGTCGAGAAGATGAGCGCGGACTCGACAACGACGATCGCGTGAGGCTGCGTGCCTGCGAGCTCCGCGACCCTTTCGGCCTGTGCTGTGATGACCGCGGGGTGAATGATCGAGTTGAGCTCTTCGATACGCGAGTTGTTCGGGTCAAAGGCGAGCTTCGCGAGGGCGTGGCGGTTGAGCGTGCCGTCGGAGTTGAGGATCGTGGGACCGAAGCGCGCGACGATCTGCGCGAACGCCGCGTGGCCAGGCTGCATCATGGCCCGGCCCATCTCGTCTGAGGAAAGAACGATTGCGCCATGCTCCGCGAGCATCGCCGCGACGGTGGACTTACCGCTGCCGAGTTCTCCGGTGAGACCGACGCGCAGCATGCGTTAGTGACGCGCCGCCGGCAGATTACGGCGCAGGCGTGCGGCCTTGACCGTATTCGACATCAGCATCGCGATGGTCAGCGCGCCGACGCCGCCGGGCACAGGTGTGTAGGCACCAGCGGCGGCGAAGGCTGCGGGATCGACGTCGCCGATGACCGTGGAGCCGCGTTTGGCGAAGGCCTCGCGGCGCGTCGAGGTGATCGGGATGCTCAGGAGGGAAGAAGCGCGAGAACTCGGCCTCGCCGGTGAGGCGGTTGATGCCGACGTCGACGATGGTGGCGCCGGGACGCACCATGTCGCGGTGCACGAAGCCTGCGCGGCCGATGGCGGCGACGAGGATGTCGGCCTCGCGCGTGATCTTCGGCAGATCGCGCGTGCGCGAGTGGCAGACGGTGACCGTAGCTGAGGCGTTGATGAGCATTGCGGCGACGGGCTTGCCGACGATGTTCGAGCGGCCGACGACGACGGCGTTCGCGCCTGCGATGGGAATGCTGCTGCGTTTGAGAATCTCCATGATGCCGGCGGGTGTGCAGGGCGCGAGCACGGTGTCCATGGGCGCGCCGCTGAGCAGGCGGCCGGCGTTGATGGGGTGAAAGCCATCGACGTCCTTCTCGGGAACGACTGCCTCGAGAAGACGGTTGGTGTCGACGTGGTCGGGGAGCGGAAGTTGAATCAGGATGCCGTCGATGTCGTCGCGCGCGTTGAGCGAGTGCACGAGCGCGAGAAGTTCCTCGGTGGTGATGCTCGCGGGAGGAGTGTGCATCTCGGAGTAGATTCCGAGCTCACCGCAGGTTTTGATTTTGCTGCGAACGTAGATCTGCGAAGCGGGATTTTCGCCGACGAGGACGACCGCAAGGCCCGGAGTGTAACCGGAGTTGCGCGCCACTTCGACCTCGCGAGCGACTTCGGACTTAATCTCCGAGGCGATGGCAACGCCATCCAGAACACGAGCGGCAGAGAGAGCAGACGGCATACAAGAAGGATAGCGCGTAGCGACTTTGATGCCGACGAAACGGTGCGGAACCCCTCTATTCACGCGTGTTTTCTTTGGTTCCCCGACAACTCGAGCGGCCGATTTTCGCTCTAAGTCAACAGTAGTAGTCGGGCCGCTGTTACCCCAAGGGAATTTAGCAAGCTCGAAGGGAGAAGGCGTTGTGAGTGATTTCGACCGTTGCGACGATCGTTTAGCCGCGGAGAAGTTTACGCCATCGGATTTGATGGGACTCCGCAGTGAACTTTTGCAGTGCAACCTGGATTCGTTCCTGGCTGCTGAGATTCTGACCAGTTTTCTGAGTGGACGCGGCTATGGCATCTCGTCGCAGGAGGCACGCCGCGTGGCCTCCACGATTGAGGGCATGGGATGCAAGCCAGAGCACATTCAACAGGAACTGGAGCGCGTAGCCAGAGTTATGTAGCAGGCGCGTGATATAACCGCGCGCTGCGCTTGTTTGCGTGAACCGGCTCTTATTGCGTGAGCTGTCCTTCGGGGTCGTCGGTGGGCGATTCGATTTCGGCCTCGAAGCCTTCCAGCATGCGCTTCAGAAACGCATCCGCGTCGAGGTCTTTGCGCGCAGAGCGACTCGGCGTGAACGATGTGACGCGCGAGATCGGCGAGAACGATTCCCCAGGCGAAGGGGTCCTCCCACACGCCGGAGCGAAGGCTGACATGTTGTCCCTGCTCGGCGATCCAGACGCGCAGAAGCTCGAAGGAGGCGGCGTCACGATTTGAAGCCGGCGGCGGCTCAAGTTGCTTGATCGGTGCCATAAGATCGAACAATTCCTTGCTAGATGATAGCCGTCAGAAAGCGGCGAGAGCGGAGAAAAAAGTGGCCCGGAAGGTTAAGCTTCCGGGCCAGGTAGCAGCTTCGTGCTGGGGGGATTTTTAGCCTGTCGCTTGTGCGATCCGTCCAAGACTTCTTTGAGGAGGCCCGTGGTCGCGTCAGATTACTGCGCGTTCATCTTTGGACGACAAGCTGTACGACAGCGATGCTTCGACTTTGAAGCCCTGTTTGACTCGTCGAAGGTCTGTTGCAATGAGATGAAATGAAAAGATGGGCGGGTCAGCGGTGGCGGAGAGCGTTCTCAATGCCGTGATTGACGTCTGCGTGGGCGAATTCAGCAGCGACACGGATGCCGTTCATGATGGCGCGCTCGTTGGAGCTGCCGTGTCCGACGATGCAGACGCCACGCACGCCGAGCAAGGGCGCGCCGCCGTACTCGGAGTAGTCGATGCGCTTCTTGAAGTTGTGAAAAGCCTTGCGGCTTAGCAGCGCGCCCATCTGCGCCGTGACGGTGGCCTTGAGGCTTTCACGCAACGACGACGTGACCATCTTCGCAAGGCCTTCGCTGGTCTTGAGCGCGACGTTGCCCACGAAGCCGTCACAGACGACGACGTCGGCCTTGCCGTTGTAGAGGTCGCGGCCTTCGACGTTGCCAATGAAGTTCAGCCCGAGGCCGCGCAGCAGCGGAAAAGCGTCGCGCGTCAGCGTGTTGCCCTTGGTCTCTTCCTCGCCGATGGAGAGCAGGCCAAGGCGCGGATTCGGGACGTGCAGGACATCCTTGGCGTACATGTGGCCCATGATGGCGAACTGGACGAGGTTGTTTGAGTCGCAGTCGACGTTGGCGCCGACGTCCAGCAGAACGCAGGGGGTGCCGGCAGCGGTGGGAAGCACAGTCGCCAGTGCCGGGCGGTCGACGCCGTGGAGCGAACCCAGGACCATCTTGGCGGTGGCCATGGCGGCTCCGGTGTTGCCGGCGGTGACAAAGCCTCCGGCGCGGCCCTCGCGCACCATCTTCAGGCCGACGCGCATGGAGCTGTCGCGCTTGGAACGGACGGCGAGTGCGGCCTTGTCCTCCATGCTGATCCACTCGCTGGCCTGGACCAGGAAGACGGATGGTCGCTTGCGCTTGCGGCCGCCATTCGAAGTCGTCAGAGCCTCGAACGTATTGCCGATCGCCTCAAGCGGATTGCCGTTCTTGCCTTCGTGCTCTTTGAGCGCTGCACGCAGTTTTGGGCGCAGGACTTCCTCTGGGCCAACCAGGTGGACGCGGACGTCCAGATGGCGGGCAGCCAGCAGTGCCCCGCGAATCTCAGGGTCAGGGGCCTTGTCGGACCCCATGGCATCGAGAACGATGTCTATCGGCATGCGCTCTGAGCTTCTGATGTGAGCCTAACTGCGGAGTGTAAAGGAGATGTGAGCCGGACGAAGCTTCGACGTGTCTGCGGAGTTACTCCGCTGACCTTACTCGGCGTTCTTCGCTGCAACGATCGCGCGTCCCTTGTACTCGCCGCACTTCGCGCAGACGGTGTGAGGCCGCTTGGGCTCGCCGCAGTTCGGGCAGGTGGAAACACCCGTCGGGGTCAGGAAGTCGTGGCTGCGGCGCTTGGCAGTGCGCTGCTTGCTGTGGCGCCGTTTCGGATTAGGCATGGAAGTCCTCTCAAACTAAACAGCCACAACGTTTTAGGCGGTGGCTGGGAAACTTGGGTTACTACAAACTCTAAGCGCTCAGGCCTTGTTGCCCAAGGAGAGCCCGGCCAGCGCATTCCAGCGCGGGTCCGTGGGGGCTTCGCTACAGCCGCAGTCGGCCAGGTTGCGATTGGCGCCGCACTTTGGGCAAAGGCCCTTGCACTCCTGCCGGCAGAGCGCGCGACTGGGCAGGCTCAACAACACCTGTTCCCGGACCGCGTCCTCCAGCAGAAGGCCGCTCTTTTCATAATAACCGATTTCGGTCTCATCTTCGGTAATCGCGTGCTCTCCGGCCTCGGTTTCGACGCTAATGGGCCGGTAGATGAGGTCGAAATCACCTGAGAGGGGGGTCTGGACGGGCTCCAGGCAGCGGGCGCAGAGGAGCTCGAAGTTGCCCTCGAAGTGCGCGCGCAGGCGGATGTCCTCGACAAACTCGCGGGGGCCGCGGTGCTCGACGATGAGCTCGGCCTTGCCGTTGAGGGAGAGCGGACCGATCTGGCGGACGTCGGGGGTGTAGTCGATTGCCCCCTGGGGAAGACTCTCGTTGAGTTGAAGGGATTCTTCAGCGAGTTGGACAGGCGTAATCAGCATGGGCCTGTCTCTATTTTCTCACGTCAGGGCAGGGCTGTTTACCGGTTGCCGGCGAGCCAGGTATCCGCCCAGTGTCGTACTGGGAATGGCGAAAACGACCCCGCCGAGCAGATACCAGTGCGGCTCCACATGCCAGTGGCGTGCCGAGACAAAGACGCACAACGCGAATCCGATGATTCCGAGGATCAGCGCATGGCCGACTGGATTCTTTGGCGCAATGCTGCCCGTAATGTAGCCGCAGATGGCATTGATGATCTGCACGTAAATCAGCACGATGACGGCTGCGCTGCCATATACGTAGCCCTCTGGGCTGATGACGCCCGGCTGGATGCGGCCGTAGATCCAGTCGGCGGCGATGACGAGAAGGGGTTCTGCGATGAAACCGGCGAGCAACGCGAGAATGCTGCGACCCATGCCAGGTCTCCTTGGAAGTGAGATTTTTGGGACCGAAGAGTTGGGAGCCGAAGAGTTGTGCGGAAGTCTAGCAGGGTATGGCTACGCGGAGAACAGCCGAATTCCCGCGATGCCGGCGGCTCCTGAAGCGAGGCAGACCGCGGAGTTTTGTGAGGTGATTCCGCCGAGCGCGAGGACGGGAATATGTTGCGCGATGGCGCAGGCAAAGGAGAGTGCCTCGAGCCCGGCGCCTTCACTCACGAGCTCGCCGTTGATTCGCTTTTCAAACACCGGGCCGAACAGGATGAAGTCCGCGGCATTGTGCCGCGCGCGAGCAAGGTCAGTCGGCGTGTGGCAGGCAACGCTGACGATCGGCGGGGGAAGTCCCGCGTGCGTGAACAGCTCGCGGACCTGCTGTGGGATGAGTTCGTCCGGATGTGACGTGAGGTGCACACCGTGGGCGCAGGCAGCGATGGCGACGTCGGCGCGCGCGTTGATCAGGAGCTTTGTTGGCGACTGCATCTCGTGCAATGTGTGGAGCGCTACTTCAGCGAGTTCGAGCAGAGCGCCCGCATCGACATTCTTCTCGCGAAGCTGAATGAGGTCGATGCCGTCAGCGGCCCAGCGGCGTACCTGACTCTGCAATCGATCGATTTGCGCAGCGTTTACGAAACCGGATGCGGTGCCATCCGTGATTGCACAACGGAGCATCCGACCAGTTTATCCGGGTCGCTGTATGCGGGGCCTCGGATTCGCGTAGGGCTATGATAGACAACGGCACAGCCGGATCAGCATCCTGGCATCGTGGGTTCAAGGATGTGCCGGAGATATTCTTCACGGGAGAGCGCAACGACGCATGGCCAATCCTTATGACCTCATCGTCATTGGCTCCGGACCGGCAGGACAACGTGCCGCAATTTACGGGGCCAAGCTGAACAAGAGGGTCGCGCTGATCGAGGCGCGCGAAGTAGTGGGCGGAGTGTGCATCAACACCGGCACGATTCCGTCGAAGACGATGCGTGAGGCCGTGCTGCACCTCTCCGGCTACAACTACAAGTCGATCTATGGGATGAACTATCGCGTGAAGGAGCGGATCACGATGGCTGATCTTGCCTTCCGCGTGCAGCACGTGATCAAGACCGAGGTCGACGTCACGGACGCACAGCTTTCGCGCAACAACGTGGAAGTGCTGACCGGCGTCGCCAGCTTTGAAGACCCGACGCATGTGAAGGTGACGAACACGCGCGGCCAGACTGTGTACGAGGGCAAGAACGTCATCATCGCGACGGGCACCAAGCCTGCGAGCTCGCCCAAGGTTCCGATCAACGGCACGACGATCGTGAACTCGGACCAGGTGCTGAATCTCGCGAACCTGCCGAAGACGATGATCATCGTGGGCGGCGGCGTCATCGGCGTGGAGTACTGTTGCATGTTTGCCGCGCTGGGCGTGCGCGTCACGCTGATCGAACGACGTCCGCGGCTGCTGGAGTTCGCCGATCAGGAGATCGTCGAGGCCCTGAGCTATCACCTGCGCGATGCGCGTGTGACGATGCGCCTGAACGAAGAGGTGGAGTCGGTCGAAGAGAGCGAAGGCTCGGTCGTCGCGAACCTCGAGTCGAAGAAGAAGCTGCAGGGCGACGCGCTGCTGTACGCCGTTGGACGCCAGGGCAATGTGGATGAGCTGAATCTCGCCGCGGCCGGTATCGACGCCGACGCTCGCGGACGCATTCCGGTGGATAAGGACTTTCGCACCAAGCAGCCCGTGGTGTTCGCTGTGGGCGACGTCATTGGCTTCCCGTCGCTGGCGTCGGTCTCGATGGAGCAGGGAAGAATTGCCGCAGCGCGGGCATTCGGTGATGAGTCGGTGGTGTCGAACCCGAGCTTCTATCCCTACGGCATCTACACGATTCCGGAGATCAGCTTCATCGGAAAGACCGAAGAGCAACTCACCGAAGAGGATGTTCCCTACGAGGTGGGCGTGGCGTATTACCGTGAGATTGCCCGCGGACAGATTCGCGGCGATACAACGGGCCGGCTGAAGCTGATCTTCAACCGCGAGAACCACTCGATCCTCGGCGTGCACATCATCGGCGAAGGGGCGAGCGAACTGCTGCACATCGGACAGGCGGTGATGGCGCTCGGCGGCAGGCTGGAGTACTTCGTGGACACGGTCTTCAACTATCCGACACTGGCAGAGTGCTACAAGGTGGCGGCGTTCAATGGCTTGAACCGCGTCACCAAGCTGGACTAGAAGCAGAGCGCGGCGAACGCGCCAACGACGTTTGACGACTATTCCCGGAGCACGCTAGTGTCGCTTGTTTCAGGCATTGTTGGTTATCTCGATTGCAATGCCAGGGCCCGGGGGCCCGGAGGAGCTGGAGGATGACAGAACGGAACAAGCCGGAGGGTGAAACAGCAGCCGGGTCGACTGAGCCCGTGCAGGCGATCGGCGTCAATGTGGCCGAACGCATCTACGCGGGGCTCACGGTTGGCCACAAGATTCAGGGAGTGCTGCTGTCGTATCCGTCAGGACCCATCCCGAATGACTCCGATGAAGACGACGCGCTGGTAGAACTGCCGACAGAATCGCTGGTTGAGGGAATCTGCGAGCTCGCGCTCAAGCTGGCGAAGGGGCACGAGTCGAAGCTCAAGAGCGTCGGCATCGCGCTGCCCGGCCTGATTCGCAGCGGCGTGGTGGAAGAGGCGCCCGAATCTTCCGCAGTTGAAGGGCGCGCGTATTCAGGAGCTGGTGTCCGCGGCGCTGGAGTCGCGCGGATTGAGGATCCCCGTCACGATTCTGAACGACGCGGACGCGGTTGCGGCAGGGCTCGCCTCCCAGCACGGCAAACTGGAACAGCAGGTGCGCGTGTGGTCGATCGGCACTGGCATCGGTTACGGGTGCTATCCGTTCATGGAAGGCGTCTGGGAAGGCGGACACACGGTCGTGACTCTCGACGACAAAGAGAACTTCTGCGGGTGTGGCGGGCGCGGCCATCTTGAGGGCATCATGGGCCATCGCGCGATGCGGTTGCGCTTCCTGGACATGGAGCCGGAAGAGGTCTTTGAGGCGGCGAACCGCAGAACCGATGCGCGCTGCGTAGAGTTCAAGCAGTTGTGGCACAAGGCTCTGGCTGCGGCAACTGCAACCAGCATTCATCAGGCAGGCGCTCGCAGGTTCTTCATCACCGGATACAACGTGCGCTTTCTCGACCTCAAGATGCTGAAGGACTATCTGCACCAGATGGTGAAGATGAGCCCATTGCAGAACTACTCGGTGGAGATTGTGGAAGACAACCAGATGGCGCGCGTGGTGGGTGCCGCTGTGGCAGCGGAGCAGGCGGTCGACCGCTGTTAGCCCGCTGCTGATGCAGCTGCAAATTAGCGCTGGCAGTGGGGGCAGTAGACAGTGGTACGGCCACCGACGGTGAGCTTCTTCAGCGGAGTCTTGCAGACGGTGCATTCTTCTCCCGCTCGGCCGTACACCTTGTGTTCGAGCTGGAAGAAGCCGCGGACGCCATCGGCGTCTACATAATCCGAGACAGACGAGCCGCCAAGTTGAATCGCCTTTGCGAGGACCTGTTGCAGCGCCGCGTGCAGGCGCGTGAGCTCATCGCGCGTGAGACGGCCTGCAGCTTTGCGCGGACGAATGCCTGCACGGAACAGGCTCTCATCGGCATAGATATTGCCGACGCCGTGCAGGATCGACTGGTTCAGCAGCGCCGCCTTGATGGCCAGCTTCCGGCCTCGAAAGAGCTCCGCAAAGTCGTCAGCGGAAATCGTCGTAGGTTCTTTGCCGGGTCCTGTGTAGCCTTTACCGTCTTTTCCGCTGAGCGGCACGACGGAAAGCCGCCCAAACCGGCGCGGGTCGACGAAGCGGATTTCGCGCTTGTCAGCGAGTGTGAGCACGGCATGCGTGTGCGGCGGCAGTGGCACATCCGGCTGTGAGACGAGCAGGCGCCCGGTCATGCCGAGATGCACGACAAACTGCGGCGCGGGCTTCTTTGCGCGCGTGAGATCGAAGACGATCGACTTGCCGACACGGCGCACGCGCTCGATGGTCGCACCGCTCAGCATTTCGGCAATTTCTTCTTCCGGCGACTTGAAGGTCTGCGGTTTACCGCTGGTCCACACGCGCGTGATGCGCTGTCCGCGGACCCGCGCGTTCACGCCATTGGCGACAGTTTCGACTTCAGGAAGCTCAGGCACGGAGATTGGATGCTTCCCGCATGCGATTGGCCGCGCGGCGGTAGAAGACGAAGCCGAGGAGATTCGCGCCTACGACCGTCCCTACGATCTTCACTGCAAAACCGAGCGGGCTGGCGACAGCGACGAAAGGGTAGGCGTTGAGCACCAGAATGACCACGCAGGTCAGGCCGCCGAGAGTGCACCACGCGATGACCCAACCCGGCAGATGACGTCGCAGATGATTTGCACCCAGAAGACCGATCGAGAACATGGCGATATAGGCGAGCACGTAGAACTCGGTAGAGGCATTGTTGAGCACGTCAAACGCCTCTGCCGCGCGCACGCCCAGTGATGCAAAGACGAGCATCGCCGCGACCACTGCAGTCGTAAAGTAGATAGAATTCGCCGGCGTGCGGAAACGGGGATGCAGGCGCGTAAACCAGTGCGGCGCAAGGTGGTCCCAGCCGGCGGTCATGGGCAGGCGCGTGACGCCGGTGAATAAATAGCTCGACGCCCCAAGGATGCGAATCTGCAGCAGCAGTATGGTGAATCGCGCGATCAACGTGGCCGCATTGCTTCCGGCAAAGGCAAGCCGCAGTGTCTGCGGGATGGGCGCGATGTAATTGATCGCCGTGCCGGGATTCGCGTTGTGAAAGGCCAGAACCGATCCCGTTCCGAGCATGAACATCGCAAAGACAATCGGCGTCGCAATAACGACGCTGCGACTGATGTCGCGCGCCGGTGAGTGAGTTTCCCCGGCGAGAATCGCAATGTACTCCAGCCCCGACGACGCGAACAGGATCTGGCCGATCAGCGCGAGCGATTCCTTGTCAGTGTGCGGCAACTCGAACGTGAACGGCGCGAAGTGCACGGGATGACCGTGCAGCAGCGCCCAGCCCGGCGCGAGGATGAGCAGCGTGAACGCCAGGATCATCGAGGCGCCGCTGACGTTGTGGATCCATTTGCCGAGCGAAAGCCCCCGCAACGCGCTCCACGCCAGCAACGCAACGAGAACCGCGAGCAGCGAATACACGAACGTGTGGCTCTCCGGCAGATGCGCGGCCGACGGCCCCACCATGTACGAAAACTCACTGGGGATCTGAAAGAGAATTGTGGCAATGCTGGAGAGCGCATACAGCCAGATATTCCACGCCGTCATGAAGCCCAGCGCATCTCCAAATGCCCTGCGCGCCCAGACGTAGAGCCCACCTTCGAGCGGCATCGCGCGATTCAGATAGAAGACAGCGACCGCCATGGGCAGGTAGAACGCGGCCAGAGCCAGCAGCCAGACCAGCGTCTGCGCACGGCCCAGGCCCGCGGCGAGTCCGACCCACGAGCTGCCGACAACGGTGAGAACCTGAGCGAGGACGAGATCGCGAAGCCGCAGCTGGCGCTGGAGATGGTGCTCCTGCGGCGGATCGCCAACAGGTTGGGTCTGCGCAAGGGCATCGCTCATTCGAGCATCCTCGCACAAAGTTGTGCAGGATCGGCGAAGGATGCATCGTCCTTCGCGGCGCGGATGCAATAATTCCACGCATGCCGATTTCCTCGAATGGTTCCCCTGCGGCGGTCAGCCGCCGCACGCTGCTCTCCGTGTGTACCGCCGCCGGGCTGGGACAGACGCTGTTTCCCGGAGCCCTGCTCGCGCTCGCAACGCCACAAGCCGCAGGAGGGTCAGGCGCTAGACAGCAGGGAACATCGAACGAGGACCTGCACGGCTGGCCCGCAATCACGCCTGCGATGATCGACGCTGCGGCCGTCATTGCAGCAGTCCATATCACCGACGAGCAGAAACAGATGATGCTCGAGGGGCTGGTAAACCAGCGCAACAATGCACTGCGCGTGCGCGAGTTGCACCTTGCGAACGGCGTGGCGCCCGTCGCGATGACCAACCCGATCCCCGCGGGCACAACGCCTCCTCCAGATAGAGCCACAGCAGCCGTTGCGGCTCGGCCCGGCGCCCAGCATTGCGAAGATCGTCGCTGAGGCGAAGAGCGCAGGCGGGGGCGGAGATATCGCAAATGAAGCCTGGGCGTTTGCGACCGTACGCGAGCTCGGTGTTGCACTGCGGCAGAAGAAGGTCACTTCCGTCGGCCTGACGAAGATGTACCTCGCGCGTCTGCGTCGCTACGATCCGCTGCTGAAGTTCGTCATCACCTACACCGACGAGCGCGCGCTGAAGCAGGCGGAGGAGGCAGATCGTGAACTCGCGAGCGGGCACGACCGTGGCCCGTTGCACGGGATTCCGTGGGGTGCGAAAGACCTGCTCGCGGTGAAGGGCTATCCCACAACATGGGGCGCAGCGGGCTTCGAGCATCAGCAGATCGATGAAGATGCCGAGGTCGTGAAGCGGCTCGACGCCGCCGGTGCGGTCCTCGTCGCCAAGATGACGCTGGGCGCGCTGGCGCAGGGCGATCTCTGGTTTGGCGGACGCACGCGCAACCCATGGAACCCACGCCAGGGGTCGAGCGGAAGCTCTGCGGGCTCCGCGAGCGCGACCGCAGCGGGCTGTGTCGGCTTTGCCATTGGCACCGAGACGCTCGGCTCCATCTCTTCGCCTTCGACCCGTTGCGGTGCAACAGGACTGCGGCCAAGCTTCGGCCGTGTGCCGCGCACAGGAGCGATGGCACTGTCATGGTCGATGGACAAGATCGGACCAATCGCGCGTTCGGTCGAGGATTGCGCGTTGGTGTTACACGCGATCGCCGGCCCCAACGGCCAGGACCTGAGCGTGCACAGCGGAGCCTTCAACGCTGACCTGACCGTCGATGTCCGCAAGCTGCGCGTGGGTTATGTGAAGTCCGCCTTCGATACGCCCACCCTGCAACCGCTGCCGAAGGATGAGCTCGCCACACTCACAGAAGCAGAGCGCACGAAGCGCGAGACAGATCATAAGGCGCAGTTTGAACGTCGCGTCTACGACGCAAAGTACGACGCGGCAACGCTCGACCGGCTGCGGGCCATGGGCGTGACGCTGACGCCGTGCGAGATGCCCGACTTCCACTTCTCCGCGCTGCTGAGCATCCTCAGCTCCGAAGCCGCGGCTGCGTTCGACGAGCTCACGCTCTCCGGTCGCGACGCGCTGCTCACGGGACAGAAGCCCTTTGACTGGCCAAACCAGTTCCGCACGTCGCGCTTCACACCGGCGGTCGATTACATCCAGGCGCAGCGCGCGCGGACACTGGCAATGATCCAGATGCACGAGCTGTTCACGAAGTTCGACGTCATCGTCGCGCCCAGCGGCGGAACGCAGCTGACGGCGACCAACCTCTGCGGTCAACCGGCGGTGATTGTTCCGAATGGTATTCGCGGTGACGACGCGCCTCCGCCTCCCAGCACGGAGGACGGCTCGCTGATGAACGTTGGCGGGCCGGGCACGCCCGTATCCATCACATTCCTCTCCCCCTTGTACGAGGAGGGAAAGGCCTGTGCGCTGGCGAGCGCGTATCAGCAGCACGCCGGGTTCATGGGGTTACGGCCGAAGCTCGCGTAATCTGGCTCAGAGCCATGTTCCTGCGTTGGATGATTGCCCTGATGTGTGTTTCTGCTGTCGCCGCTGAAGGCCAGCAGGTGATGTCCGCGCATACGCTCATCGAAGCGATACAACAACACAGTTCTTCGGGCACCAGCATTGAACCTGCGAGCACGCCTGTGCCCATGTGGATGGGTTCGCACGACGGCTGGCGGCTGATGCTGCATGGAGTGGCATTCGTCGCCAACACGCAGCAGCAGGCGGACTCTCCGCGCAATCGCGACGCATTCTTTTCGACGAACTGGATCATGCCGATGGCGCAACACGCGCTGGGCAACCGCGGCCAGATTACGTTTCGCGCAATGTTCTCGCTGGAGCCTGCGACGATCTCCAATCGCAACTACCCGGAGCTGTTCCAGCAGGGTGAGACCGCGTACGGCGACCCGATCGTCGATGGTCAGCATCCGCATGACTTCTTCATGGAAGTCGCCGCGCTCTACGATCTGAAGCTCTCGCCGAATGCGCTGCTTTCGGTTTACGCAGCGCCGGTGGGCGATCCAGCGATTGGGCCAACCGCTTACCCGCACAGGTTGTCGGCGAGCGAAGACCCGATCGCGGCGCTCGGACATCATCAGATGGACTCGACGCATATCGCCTTCAACGTCGTGACCGGCGGATTCACGTATCGATGGGCGCGCCTGGAGCTGTCGGGCTTTCACGGCGCCGAGCCGACAGAGGACCGCTGGCATTTCGAACCTTCGCCCAATGGACATGCAATCGACTCCGTTGCGACGCGCCTGACGGTCTCGCCCACGCCGATTGGAGCGGACAATATTCGATCGCGCACATCGTCTCACCCGAGGCGCTCTATCCGGGCGAGAACCAGCAACGGCAGACCGCCAGCGTGATGTACCATCACACCTTTCACTCGAAGCCGATGCCCTCAATGAACATGCCGATGAAGACGGACGATATGGCCGATATGCCCGGCATGGACATGAACGGCAACCCGGGGCCACACAAGCAGAGCAGCAGCGGATCAATGGCCTCCATGCAGATGACGCCGGAACCGATCACCGATCTCGCCACCACGTTCATCTGGGGACGCACGCGCTCACTCTCGGACAACAGCAAGGAGAACAGTTATCTCGCAGAGGCGCTGCTGCGCTTTGCCAGCCGCAATTATGTGTGGACGCGCATCGAGAACGCAGGCCGCTCCAATGAACTGGAACTGACGCCCGGCTCGCCACTGCCGGAAGGTTTCGTCGAGTCGCCTATCGGCCACGTGGCCGCGTACACCTTCGGCTACGATCGCGACCTTCTGACTTGCGCGCACCTTCTCGTAGCGCCGGGCGTGCAGTTCACGATCTATCGAACGCCAGCCGCGCTGCGCTCAAACTACGGAGACACTCCGACCGCCGAGCAGTTCTTCATCCGTTTCCGGATCCGATAAAGCTACGCGCCCTTCGCCAGCTCAGCCTTTACCATCTCGCTGACCATCCTGCCGTCGGCGCGAATGCCGCTGGCCAGGATGCGCTGCTGCGCGACCTTCATGACAGCACCCATATCCTTCGGGACCGGGCGCGTTCCGCCGTTGTCCTTGGTGATCTGATCGATCGCCTCACACACGAGCTTGCGGACCTCGTCCTCACCGGCCGCCTTCGGAAGATAGCCTTCGATCAGCCCAATCTCGGCCTGCTCCTTCGCCGCAAGTTCAGGCCGATTACCCTTGGTGAACTGCTCCACCGACTCGCGTCGCTGCTTCAGCAGCGTAGTCAGGATGCTCTGCTCTTCGGCATCGGTCAGCGGCTCGCGCTTGTCGATCTCCTTTGCCTTCAGCGCGGATTTCACCATGCGCAGCGCGGTCAGCTTTTGTTCCTCGCGCGCTTTCATTGCCACAACGATGTCCTTGTTCAAGCGCTCTGCAATCTCTGGCATCTCGTCTCCTGTGCCCCAACTCACCAGCTTATCAACCTGCGAGCCTTTTCGTTCTCGCTAAAATAGAAGCATGATTCGCAAGACGCGCCTCTTTACGCCGGGTCCCACCCCGCTTCTCCCCGCCGCGCAGTTCGCGATGGCAGCGGCCGACATCCATCACCGCACGCCGGAGTTTCGTGCGCTCTATCAGCGCGTTCTCTCGCAACTCAAAGAGTTCGTCGGCACAAAGAACGACGTCATCATTCTCTCCAGCTCCGGCACCGGAGCCATGGAGGCCTCGGTCTCCAATCTCACCTCGCCGGGCGATCGCGTGCTGGTGCTCACGGCCGGCAAGTTCGGTGAGCGCTGGTCGGCGCTCGCGAAGGCCTTCGGCTGCGAGGTCGATGTCGTCAGCGCGCCCTACGGACAGACGTTCACGCTCGATGCAGTGAAGGCTGCGCTGAAGCTGGAGACGCGCGCCGTCTTCATGCAGGCCAACGAGACCTCGACCGGCGTGCGCCACGATGTCGAAGGCGTTGCGAAGCTATTGAAAGACAACAAATCCGAGGCCCTGCTTGTCGTTGATGCGATCACCGGCCTCGGCACGCAGACGCTCGATATGGATGCATGGGGCGTCGATGTTCTCATCGGCGGCTCGCAGAAGGCGGTCATGATTCCGCCGGGGCTCAGCTATCTCGCGGTCAGCCAGCGCGCCTGGGACCGCATGGAGTCCACCTACAATCCGCGCTACTACTTCGACCTCCGCAAGGAGCGCAAGAACGCGAAGAACGGCGAGAGCGCCTACACGCCCGCGGTGGCGCTGATCGCCGCATTGGGCGCTGCGCTGGACTGGATCGCCGCGCAGGCTGATGGCGACCTGGTGAAGGGCCGCGAGAAGCTGGTGGCCAACGCCGAGCTCATCGCCGAGATGACGCGCGCGGCGCTCACCGCGCTCGGGTTCAAGTTGTTCAACGCGGTCAGCCCCGGCGCAGCCGCAACCGCCGTCTACGCTCCCGAAGGCGTCGACTCGGGCGTCGTCGTCAAGGAGCTGAAGTCGCGCTTCGCGGCCATCATCACCAACGGCCAGGGCGAGATGAAGGGACAGATCTTCCGCATCGCGCACCTGGGCTTCTTCGACTACCTCGACACCATCTCGCTCATCGGCGCGCTCGAGCAGGTGATCGTCAAGAGCCTCCCGCAACTCGGCGCCAAGTTCGGCGACGGCCTCATCGCCGCGCAGAAGGTCTTTGCGGAACGTACGGCGAAGTAAGTCCCTCAATCAAAGAGAGAAAGAGCGGCAGCTCCGGCTGTCGCTTTTTCCTGCATATCGACCCTGATACTCACAGGCTCCAGAGCATTCAAATCCACCTAAACTGACATCACCCCTTTCGGAGCCCGCTCGCAATGGCTGCACAACCCATTCCCATGTCCCTGAACGACGGTCTGCCCGCATCCGTGCAGACCGAGGTCACGGTCCTTGGGGCGATGCTGCTGGACGCCGTCGCCATCGTCGACGCCACTGAGAAGCTTCGTCCCGAAGACTTCCTGCTGGACTCGCATCAGCGCATCTACCGCGCAATTCTCGAGCTGCAAACCGTAGGCCACGCGGTCGACACCATCACCGTGATGGATGCGCTGAACCGCCGCAAGGAACTCGACGCCATCGGTGGCCCGGCGTACCTCGCGTTCCTCACCGAGGGCATCCCGCGCCACCCGAACATCGAATCCTACGTCCGCATCATCAAGGACAAGAGCCTGCTGCGCCAGCTGCTCGGCATCTTCAACGAGGGCATGGCCGCTGCGGCCGATCAGGCCGAGGACGCGACCACCGTCCTCAACAACGTAGAAGCCAAGCTCGCCGACGTCGCCGACTCCGCGATCCAGCGCGGCCTCTCGAACATCCCCGAGATCGTCGCCAACAGCTTCGGCTCGATCGACGCGCTCTACGAGCAGGGCCGCGAGATCACCGGCCTCGCCACGCACTACATCGAGTTCGACAAGATGACCTCCGGCCTGCAGAGCAGCGAGCTCATCATCATCGCGGCGCGTCCGTCCATGGGCAAGACCGCATGGGCCATCAACATCGCGCAGAACTGCGCTGTGCGCGACGCACAAGGTCGTCGCCGTCTTCTCGCTCGAAATGTCGAAGGAGTCGCTTGCTGCGACGCATGCTCGCCAGCGAGGCGATGGTCGGCTCGCGCAAGCTGCAGACCGGCTTCATCCCGCGCGAGGACCGCGGCAAGCTGATCTCCGCACTCGACCGCCTGATGGGCTCGAAGATGTTCATCGACGACACGCCCGGCATCACGCTCGCCGAAATGCGCGCCAAGGCCCGCCGCCTGCAGCAGCAGGAGGGCGGCCTCGATCTGATCGTCATCGACTACCTCCAGCTGATGACCGGCTCGACCGGCGCCTCGCAGAAAAAATTCGAGAACCGCACGCAGGAGGTCAGCTCCATCTCGCGCGGCCTGAAGGCGCTGGCCAAAGAGTTGAGAGTGCCGGTCGTCGCTCTGTCGCAGCTCTCGCGTGGAAGCGAACAGCGTACCGGTGACAAAAAACCGTTGCTCTCCGATCTGCGCGAATCAGGCTCCATCGAGCAGGATGCCGACGTCGTCGCGTTCATTCATCGCGAGGAGTACTACGACCGCGAGAACGAAGACCTGAAGGGCAAGGCCGAGATCATCATCGCCAAGCAGCGCAACGGCCCCACGGGCTCGGTGCATATGGCCTACCTCGCCGACTTCACGCGCTTCGAAAACCTCGACACCATGCACGGCGAAACCGGCGGAGATGCCTATTGAGCGACGCGAACACACCTTCGTACCTGCTCGGGCCGGAGGAGTGCGAAGCGTTCCTTAGCGAGTTTGAGGCAGGAGCCGTGCCAACAGCAGAGTGGACTCACCAGGCCCACGTCGCGATGGCGACGGTCTACCTCACGCGTTATGGCGATTCGGTGCTGCCGCACACCCGCGCGGCGCTTCGCAATCATCTCCTGTCGCGCGGCAGGCCGATCGGCTTCTATCACGAGACGCTGACGATCTTCTGGCTGGCCGCCGTTGCCGAGGCGGCGCAGAAACACAAGGGCTTGCCGCAGCATGAGGTTGTGAAGCGAAATTGCGCCACGTTCGGCATCCAGAGCAAGCTGCACGAGCGCTACTACAGCTTCGACGTCTTCAACTCCCCGGAAGCTCACGCTCGCTGGATGCCGCCCGATCTGCTGCCTCTGACGATTCCGTTTCCGATCACCGTCTAAAGCATCGCCTCAAGAAAGTCTGTCCTCCTGACATCCTCCTGACAGTATGCTGTCAGCAGCCCTGTCTTACTCTGCGATTCGTAGTCGAATCCACTCCGCAGAGGAGAAAGTCATGAGCAAGTTTGAAGCGAATGCAATCACGTGGTTCGAGATTCCCGTCAGCGACATGGATCGTGCCCGCGGATTCTACGAGAATCTTCTGTCATCAAAACTGATTCCATACCCGGGTGGCGCCCCCTGCTTCATCTTTCCCACCAAAGAAAGTGGCGTTGCCGGCTGCATCGTTCAACGCAACGATCTGAAACCCGCCGCGGAAGGCACCATCATCTTCCTGAACGCAGACGGCCAGCTCAACGCCGCAGTCGACCGCGCGAAGTCTACAGGCTCGAAGGTGCTTGTCCCGCGGACAGAGATTCCCGGCGGGTTCGGCTTCTTCGCCTGCATCACCGATTCGGAGGGCAATCACGTTGGCCTGCATAGCCGCGGCGACTAAACCACAGCAAAGGGAACTACCAGCATGAGGCGCGCCGACCGTCTCTTTCGCATCGTGCAGATGCTTCGCTCCGGCCGCCTGAAGACCGCTCGCGCTCTCGCCGAGCGGCTTCAGGTTTCCGAGCGCACCATCTATCGCGACGTGCGCGACCTGCAGCTCGCAGGACAGCCGATTGAAGGCGAGGCGGGCGTCGGCTACACGCTGCGGCGCGAGTTCGACCTGCCACCGCTTATGTTCACGCCTGAAGAATTGACCGCGCTCGTCCTGGGTGCACGCCTTGTGCAGGCGTGGGGTGGCGCAGAGTCTGTCGTCGCCGCCAAGTCCGCGCTCGCCCGCATCGAGGCCGTGCTGCCTGCGGAACTCGCCGCGCGCGTCGATGCCATCGCGCTCTACGCTCCCGGCTACAGGATGCCGATGGCGCATCGCAAGCTGCTCGATCAACTCCACGCCGCCTGCCTCAGCCGCACGGTGCTGGAGTTCACCTACACGCGCCTGAACGAAGATGCATCACATGCCGAGCAGCGCACCGTACGCCCGCTCGCTCTCGCGTTCTGGTCCGGTGTCTGGACGCTCGCCGCGTGGGACGAGCGTCGCGACGACTTCCGCACCTTTCGCCTCGATCGTATCGAGCAGCTCGAAATTACATCGCGCATCTTCACGCCGAAGCGCGGCCAGCGGCTCGAGGACATGATGAAGCGCGTCCGCGCCGAGGCTGCCGCAGCTACTCCGTCTCGCCCGGAGTCAGCTTCGGATTGATCTTCATCGTTGCCTGCTCGTACGGCCGACCTTTGGCCAGCGCCTCTTCGAGCTGCTTGTCGTAGCCGTAGATGTCGTTGAAGAAATGCATCGTGCCATCTTCATCCGCGTTCGCCGTCAGGTACGTGATGTTCACCGTGAGCGGCGTCTTCAGCCCGACCTGCTTATTGTTCTGCGGATCGCTGCCATCAGTCGGACCGTACATCGCCTCGTGAATCGAGTCTTCATCCCAGGGATCCTGCCCATCGAGCACCCAGTTCGCCATCTTTTCCGCGTCATTCAACCGGATGCATCCGTGCGAGCGGTCGCGACGCGAAAGATTGAACAGGTTGATCTCCGGCGTCGAATGCATGTACACGTCATACTCGTTCGGGAACATGAACTTCACCAGGCCCAGCGAGTTCTTCGGGCCCGGCCGCTGCCGCACTCCATAGCGCCCGTGCTCAAGATCGTGCGCGGTCCACCCGGTCACCACCGTGCCATCTCCCTTGATCACCTCGTAGTCGTTCTTCGTCATATACGCCGCGCCGCCGCCGCTCGAGATGATTCACAAGCTCTTTCTTGATAATCGAGATCGGCAGGTTCCAATACGGCCGGAAGATCATGTAGCGCATCGTGCGCACAAACATTGGCGTGTCGTGATTGCCCTTGGCCTCGCCGTCGACGACCTTCATCTTGAAGACCAGTTCGTGATCCTCGTCATAGGTGCGCACAAGAAACTCCGGCAGGTTCACCATCACACGCGGCTTCTGAAAGTTATCCGGAAGCCAGCGCCAGCGCTCCAGCGAGTCGTCGATCTGCTGCACACGCTCGCTCATCGGCACATTCAGCGCATCGATTGTGCCGTTGCCGAGCCTGCCATCATCCTGCAGACCGTACCGCTCCTGAAATTTCTTCACCGCCGCGACGACCGCAGAGTCATAGCGCGCCGGAGCTGGTGTATCAGCAGGCGCGTCACCCTCCAACTGCAGCCGGCTCCACAGAGCTGCGACTGCGGGATAGCTATCGCCCTTTCCAACAGGCTTATCGACCTCAGGCAACGGCTGCGGCGGATTGGCACCCTGCTGCTGTGCCAGCTCGAGATACTTCGGCAGCGCCTTCTCTGTTGCCTCGTAGAGCGGATTCTGCGGCTCGAGCTTCGCCACCTCGTCAGCAATCTCACCCGCATCGGCATCCACGAAGTTGTCGTCGATGAGCTCAGGGATATCGAACTTCGCGCGCCGGCTCGGCACATCGATATCGAAGTTCAACGCCTGCGGATTGATGCGGCCAAGGTGGATGTCCGAGAGATACCGCGTCAACGCAACCGTCATCGCCACGTCGAACTGCGCGATGGCCGACTCCGCTTCATCCGAGGTGTCGTGTTTCTTGTTAATCTGCTCAAGCTGCTGAACGCGCTGCGGCCAGCGGTCGGCGTCGTAGTCTGCGGGAACAAGTCCCTTCTGCGCGGCGTTAGCAAAAACCTGCATCAACGCAGTTGCAGAATCCGTCGGCAGGCCATTGCGTGTCCACGCGAGCTCGTAATTACGGCCGTCATAAAACTGCTGCACCTGCGGCTGAAAGTCGGAGTAGTTCGCCCAGCGCAGAATCTGCAGCTTGCCCATTACCCGCCAGCGAGGCCAGCGTGTCGGCGTAGTCGGTCGTGTTCTCCTTGGATTTCGCGCGCCGATGGTGAAACTTCGCCCAAAGGGCCTTGACGCCTCCGCGGCAGCCGTTAAGTGGAAGTAGGGAAGCCAGGAGGAGCAGGGCAAGGAAAGAACAGATCGTACGACGCTTCATCAAACGGGCAGCCTCGGGAGTCTCAGCAACAGCGTAAACGGGCTGTCAAATTATTAGATGCGGAAAATCTCCGGAGACCCGAAACGAGTACCTTCCATCAAAGCGTCAGCCCCGCAAGGCTCGTCCAGCAAAGCCCAGCCTGCGTGATGAGGATCGCGGCGCTCAGCGCAAGAAACAGCTTCCGCTGCCGGCTCTCCAGGATGTCGGCAAAGACGCCGCCAATGAAGGTAAACAGGAACGGCAGCGCCCACACCCACGGAGCGCTGACAACCTGCGTCGTGTAGATCGGAAACAGCACCAGCGCCATAATCAGCGGCGTCGTGTTGCCGAAGTACCGGCTGGGCCGGCTGCTGACATAAACAACCAGCGCCACCGCCGTAGCCACGACGATGCCCGCGTTCGTGGGCGACGAGCAGAAGTTACGCAGCGCCTGCGTCGTGAACCAGAACCGCGCGCTTCCGCCTGTAAACACATACAGGAACGCCGACGGCCGGAAACTGAACGACGCGAACAGCACCACAAACGCACCCAGCGCCGCGAAGATCATGATCTGCGCAACGTAGCTGCGGCGCCGGTCCGCAAGATAGAAGAGAAACGCCAACCCGGCGATGAAGCCGATGATTGCGGCCAGCACATGCGCCGCCGCCGTCAGTCCCAGCGCCGTCGCCAGCAGCAGAATGCGTGGCTTCCACTTGCGTCCGCGGCCCCTGCAACGCATGGGCAACGCCAATCGCCGTGTACACCAGCCCATAGAGTCCCCACAGCGCCAGTACCTCGTTGTTCGGGTGCGTCGCATAGCGAACGACCTCCGGGCACAACACATACAGCCCCAGCGCAATCGCTCCGCCTTCATTGCCAAACAGCCGCCGCGCCACCCACCACAGCCCGCCTCCCAGCCACACCGCGAACAGCACAAACGGCAGCCGCATCAGGTACTTCACATAGTTCAGCTCGTGGCGCGCCTCCCACGTCGTCCCATTCAGCGAGCCACTGCTGTACAGCCGGTTCTCCGGCTTGCGCAGATGGTCGACCCCCAGCAGAACCAGCCGTTGCGCGCTCAGCGGAAGACCGGCCAGCCGGTACGCCAGCGTCCCGTCGCCATTCAGATTGCCGCAGGTGGTGAAGTAGCCCTGCAGCGGCGAAGGCCGCTCCCACATCTCGCGGCCGCAGCGCGCATAGCGGTAGTCATTCGCATCCAGCGACTGGTGCGCGATGGTGTACAGGCACTCCGCAAAAAGCAACAAAAGAAGAACGGCCGCAACACGTTGCGCGCGGCCCATCACAAAAGCTCGAACTCTCACCTCTCTAGCCTACAGTCCATCGCCGGCCTGTACCCTAACGTGTATGGATTCACTTACGTTCACGCCCGGCCGCGCCTGGCTCAAGTCGGATTCGGCGGTGGTTCCGTGGTCGGTCGTCTTCGAGGACGAGGGCGCCGCCGGCTACCTGTACGCCTGCGACCGCTCGTTCCCCACCGAGGAGCAGAGCATCCTCGACGCCATGCTCATCTACAACGTGCGCTCTCTTGACGAGCCAGAGCGTCGAGCGCCTCGCGACAGTCCAGTGGTCCCGCGACGGCATGCAGGCCGTCTTCTACATCGACGGAACCCCGCAGGGCTTCCTGGACTTCGCCGCGCGCCAGAGCTTCTGCCGCTCCAACTTTCCCAACTTCATGGAGCAGAAAGGCGACTCCTGGCGCAAGACCACGCACCAGTGGGACGAAGCCAAGATCAAGAGCTTTGAGGCCGCGCTCTATCACTGAGAGAACTGGGGAAGATCGGAAGGGAAGGGGGCTTGCGGGAGGGATGCAGGGAGGCGCCGTTCTCAGGTGAAGGTGAGGCTGGGATCGTCTAGTCCCAGTCCTCATCTTTCTCAGGGTGCCAGCGAAGTGTCATCAAACAGGGCGATAAAACCATGAGTACAAAAACGGCTGCGACGAGCAGGCTGTGCATTTGGGCTCCGGTCTGCATAGGGAAGACAGGGGTGTAGCGTCTCGCGGCAGAGCCTGCGAAGGTACCCCCCAAAGGTGGAATCGCCCGAACCGAAGCGACATGACTGAAGGAGACTCCGCTTGCGCGAGTCTCCAATGATTTCTTTAGATTTACCGGGATAGATACCCTCAGGCTTCACGCCATTGCGCGTCGCCCAGAGAGTTTGGTGCCGAAGAAAGGACTCGAACCTTCACACCCTTGCGAGTACATGGACCTGAACCATGCGCGTCTGCCAATTCCGCCACTTCGGCTCACTACAACCAGGTGCCCACCGCATCCGCCGCGTGAAGTCTTAGTGTTTCAAACGCGTCTCCCTCTGTCAATTCACGGGCCCCGCGAGTAAACTGTGCCAGCCGCGCCTGCGTCTGTTGAAGATGAAGTTTGCAATCACCCAAAGGGAGCATCGTTGCGCATGAGTGAGTCCTCTACGGCCGTTCCGTCAACATCGGCCCAGCAAATACCGGAGGAGCTTGCGCTGGAGATCCGGCGCATGGCGCACGACCTCTCCAACGCTCTCGAGATCATCGTCCAGACCAGCTACCTGCTCAGCATGGCCGAGCTCAAGGAGCCCGCCAGCGACTGGCTCCGCATGCTCGAGTCCGGCGTCAACAAGGCCCTCGAGCTCAACCTCGAACTCCGCGGCTACATCAAGCAGCACACGCCCAAGTAAGAGATCAGAAATCAGAGACTGGAGATCAAAGGCCGCGGCTCGAGCCCAGGCTCAAACCCGATCTCTGTTCTCTCATCTCTGATCTCTAGTTATTCGCTGCAATCGCCGCCACAATCTTGTCCATCACCGCGCGATCGTTCGATCCATTCGGCGCGTGATCGTCGACGAAGATCGAAAAGATCACCTCGCGCCCGCTCGCCGTGTCCACGTAGCCCGAAAGCCCGCGGCTCTCTCCCAGCGTTCCCGTCTTCGCGAACAGATGGTCTTTCAGCGGCGCATCCGGAAACCGCGACGACAGCGTGCCGTCTTCGCCGCCCACCGGCAGCGCCGCCTTCCACTGCGCGAACCACGGTTGCTTCGTCGCATACGCCAGCAGCTGCGCCGTCGCGCGCGGAGTCACCAGGTCGTGCCCACTCAAACCTGAGCCGTCATAGAAGACAAAATCTGCAGGATCCAGCCCAGCGCGCACCAGAAAGCCGCGCACCATCCGCGCTCCATCTACGGTAGAACCCGTGGCGTTGGCCATGCATGGTGCGTTCCACCAGACTCCCAGCCTGTGCAGCAACAGTTCCGCATGCAGATTCTGCGACACCTTCAGCGTTAGCGTGACATCTTCGGCCAGCGGCGCCGACACCTTCGATGCCAGAACATTCTGCCTGACGTGTACCGGACAACTCGGCGCACATCGGTTTCCGGCAATCGCGTCCGCTTCGCACTTCGTCAGCGGCTCATTCACTGCGCTCAAAAATCCGCGGCCATCCTGCACCACCTGGTGCTGTGCTTTGGCCTCGCCATCGACGGCAATCCCTCGCTCCACCAGCATCTGCCGCAACGCCATCGCCGCATACAGCGCCGGGTCGTCGATGCTGACATGCTCCACATCCGGCTGCGCGTCCACAGCGATCGATCCCATACACGCGCAGCTCGCGGCTCCCCGGCATCCGCTCCACGTTCACATGGCTCCCCGTCCCCGCCGCCGTCCCATCCACCTGCGAGTTCACCGTGTAGTAGGGCACGCCGTTCTGCTCCAGCACCACCGACACCGGCGTATACCGCTCGTGGCCCTTTGAGCCCGTGACCGTCCCCGGCGTCACCGTCAGCTTCATCTCGTTATCCGCAATCGTCAGCGCGCTCACCGGCGCTCCATATCCCCACACCAGGTCGCCGACATCCCAGCTGTCCGCAAACGGCTCCTGCGGAAACAGCGTGTCATCGCCGACAACCCGCCCCGTCACCCGCTTTACTCCCTTCGCCACCAGCTGATCCGCCAGCGCCCGCAGATCATCCAGCGCAACAGGCTGAGGCTGCGGTCCTTTCGGACGTTGCGCCGGAGGCACGTACGGCAGATCATCGCTGGCCATGTTTGCGTCGGCTGCGCCCACCAGCTCCAGATCGCCCGTCACCGTTCCGTTCGCATCAAGATCCCCATAGATCTTTGTCGAAACCGTCGCCTCTGGCCCCATCACCGCCATCGCCGCCGCCGTCGTAAACAACTTGGCGTTCGACGCCGGTCGAAAGAACTTACCCTCATCCAATCCGTAGATAGGCGTCCCGTCGAGCGCCATCACCGCAATGCCCCAGTGCGCTCGACTAACGCCCGGATCGGCCAGCAGCCCGCCAATTTCCGCTCCCAGCGGGGTAACGGTACCCGTCGGGAACACCGGATGGCTCGGTGTCTCGGTGACCGTACCCGGCGTCTGCCCCGTGCACGGAATCCCGCATAAAATAACAGCTCCCAGCGTCGCGGAGAGGAATCCGCGCGTCACATACAACAGTGGAGTTCGCATGGCCGCAGTCTACGTGACTCGCTTCCTGTCATCGACCCTATCGGCCTTCGCAATTTTTGTGCGAAGGTCATTGACAACTGTCTCATTGAAGGTGTCTACAATGGCGCCGATGTCTTTGGCCGCACGTCCGCTGTATCGCTGGCAGCTCCGCACTCACACGCTGGAGCTTGGCAGCCGTACGCACCTGATGGCCATCATCAACATCACCCCCGACAGCTTCTCCGGTGACGGGCTCGGCAAGGTCACCGTCGAGGAAGCAGTCACCGCCGCGGTACGTGCGCACGACAACGGCGCAGACGTGCTCGACCTCGGCGCCGAGTCCACTCGCCCCGGTGCCATACCCATCTCCGCCACCGAAGAGCAGTCGCGTCTTTTGCCTGTACTCGAAGGCCTGATGCGCGAGCGTCCGCAGGCGGTCGTCTCTGTCGACACCTATCATGCCTCCACTGCGCGCGCCGCGATTCGCCTCGGCGTCGAAATCGTCAATGATGTCTCCGGCCTCGAGTGGGACTCTGACATGGCGCGCACTGTCGCCGAATCTGGCTGCGGCCTCGTCCTGATGCACGCTCGCGGCCGCCCCGCGCAATGGAAGCTGCAAACGCGGCTGCCGGCTTCCAAGGTGCTTCCAACCGTCTTCTCTGGTCTCCTCGAGCGGCTGACGCTGGCTGAAGCCTCCGGCCTCTCCAGCGAGCGCATTCTTCTCGACCCCGGCTTCGGCTTCGGCAAGGTCGACAACGAGAACGTTGTGCTGCTCGCCGGGCTTCCTCGTCTGCATGAGCTCGGCCGCCCGCTGCTCGTCGGTCTCTCCTCCAAGGGGTTCCTCGCGAACCTTGTGCAGCACGTCCAGAGCTCGGATCTTCCGATTCCCGAGGCGCGCCGCGTCGCCACCATCGCCGGCAACGTCGCCGCGATCCTCGCGGGCGCACACGTACTCCGCGTTCACGAAGTGCAGGCCGGGCGCGAAGCCGCGGCAGTCGCTGATGCTCTTCTGGAGGCTGAGGAACCGAGCATGCGCAAGGTCGTCGGCTTTGACGCGTGAATCGAGGATGCGTGAATCGATAGCCTGACCTTTTTCGCGCGCGCCGAAGAGGAGACGGTCGCCTAAACCGTCATCACCTCTTTTTCCTTGGCCTTGAACATCTCTTCAACGCGCTTGATCGACGCGTCGGTCATCTGCTGAATCTCTTCGTTCGCACGCTTCTCGTCGTCGGCCGAGATCTGCTTATCCTTCATCGCCTTCTTCACCGTCTCATTGCCGTCGCGGCGAATATTGCGAATCGAGGTCCGATGATCTTCGAGCACTGTCGCGAGATGCTTGACGCTCTCGCGGCGTCGCTCCTCGTTCATCGGCGGAATCGGCACCCGAATGACCTTCCCATCGTGCATCGGGTTGAAGCCCAGGCCGGCGGTGCGGATCGCCTTCTCGATCGGAGCGACCATCGCCTGCTCCCATGGCTCCACGATGATCAGCTGCGCCTCGGGCGTCTTCAGCTGGGCCACCTGGGACAGCGGTACTTCCTGACCGTAGTAGTCCACCCGTACCTGGTCCAGCATGTGGACCGAGGCACGTCCGGTGCGCACGCTTACAAGGTTGTTGCGAAAGTCTTCCACAGCCTTTTCCATGCGCGTCTTCAGCCCTGCGGAGAGCCCTTTCAGGGCCTCGATGCCAGCCATACCTGTTGCCATCTTCCAGCGACCTCCTGCCGTTCACAGGCGATTCTAAACGCACTTTGTGTTGCCGTCCGGTGCGCCAGTTCAACCCCCCTGAAATCAGACCTCTACGACCTTTGGTGTAGCTCAATGCGATACCTTAGTGGGCAAAACTCAATTGACGCTGGCCATCCCTGACCCATATTCTGACATCACGTATTCAAGGCAGCAGTGATGCTTGCCCTGTACGCAGGGCTGTAATGCATCGCAAGCCCCACCGAAGGAATGACTCTACGTCACGGACCCAGGTCCGGGACAGACAAGGATCGACGATGAATAAAGCCATCCTGTCTAAAGCCATCCTGTCAGTCGCGCTTGCGGTCCCTCTGGTCGTCGCTCTCCCGGCTAGTGCCCAGAGCGGCTGTGAGGACTCGCCAGAGAACCCGACACTCGTGCTGGCTGGACTTGCCGGAGGCGTCTTTGCCGTCTCCTCGCTGCGCACGCGTCTTCGGGCTCGCCGCGCCCCAAAACAGAAGTAATTCCATCCAACCCATTCGCTCCGCGGGTGAAGTGTCTGCTCCTGCTCCTGTAATCTGGGACCAGCTTCCCTGTGTCTAACGGCCTGCGTGCGATTCTCTGATTCCAAAACTCTCGAGCCGGGCGCTGTCGCCGCGCTGGCATGTCTTGCCGCCGCGGCCGGTCTGCTCACCATCTTCAGCTCCGTCCGGATGCTGTGGCTCATCTGGCGCACCGACGACCTCAAATCCATGGGCATGGTCGTCCCCTTCGTCTGCGCCGCCCTCATCCTCCGCGAGTGGCGCCGTCTCGGCTGGGAGACTGAAGGAAGCTGGTGGGGCTTTGCCGTCCTCGCCATCTCTGCCGCTCTGATGTTCCTGCGCGACCAGACACTCTTCATCGTCACCGTCAATAAAGACTGGCTTCTCCAGATCCCGCCCCTTCCGCTGGTCGCGGTTGTCTACGCCGCCGGAATGGTGCTGCTCTTCGGTGGCACCCGCCTGCTCCGTGCCGCATGGTTTCCCGTGCTGCTCATGTGGGCGGTCATTCCTGTGCCCCAAACCTTCAGCCGCTTTATCGACCTCCCGCTGCAGCACGCCGCCGCCTCCGTCGCCCGCGCCTTCGCCCACGCCCTCGGCCAGCAGCTTACGCAGGACAAGCTCCGCCTCATGTTCACCCCCGAGTTCGGCATGTTCATCGCGCCCGGCTGCAACGGCATTCGCGGAGCCATTACGCTCGGCCTCGCCGCGATCGTCGTCGCCTGGCTCTACCGCTTCCGCTGGTTCGTCTTCGCTCCGGTTGTCGCGGGTGCAGTGCTGCTCGGCTATCTCTTCAACTTCCTGCGCCTCTGCCTGCTGGTCATCTATTACAAGATCGCTCTCGGCCACAACTGGCTGCAGAACCACGCTCGCCAGGCCGACCTCGTCATCGGCGGCTGTCTCTTCGTGCTCGCGCTTGTCATCTTCTTCGCGGTCGCCGAACGCCTTCGCCGCGATCCTGCTGACGTGCGCACCCCCGCACCTGCACCCGCGCCGCCCATCCGCCCGGCAAAGCCCTATCTCGCTCGCGTCGCCGCCGTCCTCGCACTCTCGGCCATCTTTGGCGTCGAGGCTCTCCATGCTCTCCGCGCCCAGGCCGCCTACGAAGCCACCCGTCCCACACCTGCCGGCCTTCCCCAGCGCATCGGAGATTACACTCTCGTCCGCACCTGGACCGACACCACCATCGAAGGCACCCTCGTCTACATCTGGGGCGAGTACGCCGCGCCCCCTCCGCCACCCAACATGCGCAGCCGCGCCTTCGCCGCACATTGATCTCGGCATCTCTCCGCAGCTCGGTGTCCACGACGCTGAGGTATGCCACATCGCTCGCGGTGAGGACCCCACCTGGCACGGCCAGATTGCCGCCGCCTCGCCCGGCGGTGAGATCGACCTCAGCTCCGCCGCCTACAACAACGGCGTCACGCAGCGGCTTGAGGCCTCCACGGTCTGCGACGCCGGCGCCTGCCGTCAGTACTCCGAAACCTCCGAGCACGTCACGCTGGTCTACGCCCGGCCGCATCGCGAGCTGCCCATGGCCGCCGATCGCACGCGTCCCGTGCCCGTCCTGCTCAAGGTCGAATCGCTCGACGTCCTCTCTCCCACGTCGGTTATCGAACCGCAGCTCGCAGCAGCCCTCAAGAACGTTCCTCGCCGAGGCAAATCTGGTGCAGATCACGGCTCCCTACACCGTCCACTAGGGCAGGAATGTGACGCCGCCGTTAGCTCTAGGCGCGATGTGTCGCCTATAATCTAATTTCCCGCCGAGAGCGTGCAGGATAAGACGTTTTTACTGAAGGTGTAACCCGCAGCCGGAACTGTTTGTATCGTTTTCCACGAAGAGAACGGCGTTCCACGGTTTGCCCAAGGCCGCAGCATCAGGAAAAATGTCCTAGAGCTTAAAGTGCTGTGAGGGTGTGGTTATTTTTACCGGAATGCGAGTGAGCGCAAGCTCCCTGAAGTGTACGTCCCAGCCTGTGCGCACGCGCTCGAGCCGCTTTGGCCTCTGCTCGGGGTCCCCGGTCAGCTTGCTGACAGGGGCGATCCGCTCCCTGGTCCTGCTTCCCCTGCTCCTGTTGAGCCTCGCCCCCGGCGTCGCCCGGGCACAGGTGGCTGCCAAGCCGCAGTTCACGGCTGCTCCCTCATCGACGCCGCAGATCCTCTGCCCCACGCAGGTCATCGGCAACCGCCGCATCCCCAAGGAGTCGGTGCTCGCCCGCACCTATCTCCAGCCCGGCGACGTCTACGATCCAGCCGCCGTCGAGCAGACCTTCAACTCGCTCTGGAACACCGGCTACTTCGACGACGTCCGCATCGAGCGCGTCGACGAGCCCAAGTGCATTCAGCTTCTGATCTACGTGCGCGAGAAGCCCACCATCCGCGCCATCAACTACACCGGCCTCAACGCCGTCTCGGTCTCTGACGTCCTCGACCGCTTCAAGAAGGAGAAGGTCGGACTCACCGTCGAGAGCCAGTACGACCCCACCAAGCTCAAGCGCGCCGAGGTCGTCATCAAGGAGATGCTCGGCGAGCACGGCCACCAGTACGCCATCATCCGCACGGAAGTGAAGACCATCCCTCCCGCCTCGGTCGAGCTGACCTTCCACATCAAGGAAGGCCCGACGGTCAAGGTCGGCAAGATCGCCTTCACCGGCAATCAGCGCGCTCAGCTCCCGCGACCTTCGCTCGGCGATGCACTTCTCCAAGCCCATCGGCATTCCGCACTCCATCTTCCTTGAGAACATCTTCCCCCGCACCTTCGACGCCTCCAAGCTCGACGAGGACGCCGAGCTCGTCCGCGAGATGTACAAGGAACACGGTTACGCCAAGGCCAACACCGGCGAGCCGCAAACGAACGTGCGCAACGCCGGCGGCATCAACCCGTTCACCCTCCGTCCCTCCAAGGGCAAGCGCGCTGACATCCTGATCCCCGTCGAGGAGGGCGAGCGCTACCGGCTCGGCGGCATCACCTTCATCCAACAACAAGGCCTTCAGGAACGCCGCGCGCCCTGCGCGCGCAGTTCGCCATCAAGGACGGCGACTGGTTCAACGGCAAGCTCTTCGCCAAGGGCCTCGAAGCTCTGCGCAAGGCCTACGGCAGCCAGGGCTACATCAACTTCGTCGGCGTACCGACCCCACTGCCCGGCGCTTCGATGAAGCCAAGCATCTCATCTACCTCGAACATCGACTGCGACGAAGGCAAGCAGTTCTACATCTCGCGCATCGAGTTCACCGGCAACACCCTCACGCGCGACAAGGTCATCCGCCGCGAGCTCCTCATGGAAGAAGGCCAGGTCTACAACTCGCAGCTCGTCGACCTCTCACTCCTCCGCCTGAACCAGCTCAACTACTTCGACACCCTCAAGACCGACCAGGACGTCGAGACCCATCAGAACACCGACACCGGCACCGTCGACCTCCTCATCAAGCTGAAGGAGAAGGGCAAGAACTCCATCGGCCTCAACGGCGGCATCAGCGGTCTCTCTGGTTCGTTCATCGGCCTCAACTACGAGACCAACAACTTCCTCGGCCTCGGCGAGACGCTCTCGGTCAACGCCAACATCGGCGACCTCTCGCGCAATCTCAGCTTCGGCTTTACCGAGCCCTACCTGCGCAACAAGCCGGTCTCGCTCGGCATCCAGGTCTTCGACCAGAAGACCGACTACAACCCGGCCAAGAGCTACGCCATCACCAACGGCCAGAGCGCGAACCTCACCAATGCGCAGAACTCGCTGCTGACCAACTACAACCAGTCGACCGAAGGCCTCAACATCTCCACGTCGACCGCGTTGCGCAAGCTCTTCCGCCGCTCCGGCGTGGCCCGCGTCGGTCTCACCTACGGTCTCTCGCGCTCCGCCATCACCACCTTCAACGACAACACGCGCAATGTCTTTGAGACCCTCGCCTTCCGCGCAGGCATCGCCGGCCAGAACCAGCTCAACGGCATCATCACCTCGGTTGTCACGCCCAGCTTCACCTTCTCCACGCTCGACCGCGCCGTCGGCCCGCATCGCGGCAAGGACTTCAACGCCGCCTTCCAGTTCGCTGGCGTCGGCGGCAACACCAAGTACTTCGCGCCCACCATCTCCTGGCGCCAGTTCTTCCCGATGAAGGGCCTGCGCGTCAACCCCGAAGGCCGCAACGTCCTCGGGTACCGCATCCTGTTCAACTCCGTCACCGGCTTCGGTGGCGAGGTCGCTCCTCCCTTCGCCCGCATCTACGGCGGCGGCGAGAACGACATCCGCGGCTTCGACATCCGCTCGGCATCGCCCTACACCTTCATCCCCACGCGCGTCGATCTCAACCTCACCAACCCCGATGGTTCGCTCGTCCCGCGCGACCCGAGCAATCCCACGCTCGGCACCAACGTGCAGGTTCCGCTTGCCGGTCTACCGCCTCGCCTCCATCGGCGGCGACACCAACTTCACCACCAACCTCGAGTACCGCATCCCGATCGTCGCCCAGGTCACCTTCGCCTTCTTCACCGACTTCGGCATGACCTTCAACGCGCAGCCCGCCCAGCTTCGCCAGAGCGTGCTCGGTATCTCTGCGTTGAACGCTCCGCTCTACGGCTGCCCCAATCTCGTCAACGGAAACTGCGTCGGCGGCACCCAGGTGAACTTCCCGCTCTATCTCAAGACCGTGCCCGGAACCAACTACGTTCCGCGCATGTCCAACGGTGCCGAGCTCTCGTTCATCCTGCCCATCGTCAACGCGCCGTTCCGCATCTTCTACGCCTACAACCCGCTGCGTCTCTACAAGGAGCTCCCGCAGGAGTTCGTTCTCCCCAACACCTGCCCGCCGACCCAACCGAACTGCTCCAGCTTCAAGGGCCTCTTCCCGTTCGCCAGCGCTCCGGGCGCCGCTGCATTCAGCTACCAGGAGGCGGTCCAGTTCTACGGCGCGAACTACGTGCTGCGTGAGCCGCGCAAGACCTTCCGCTTCACCGTCGCGACCACGTTCTAACTACGTCGCACTCACACACCGAAAGGCCGGGCGCACAGCCCGGCCTTTCTGCTTGTCACTGCACGCTGGGCGCGCCCACCATCGCCTGGTTCAAGATCTGCTGCACGAACACGATTTTGATGTGAATGCGTCTCGCCACATCCGGCAGGAACTCCGCCACGATCGCACCTGCTGGATCTGTCGCAATGCCTACTCCAATTCGCCGCCCCGTAGACTTCGCGTCGGTCTGGATGCCCGGCACATAGAGATTCGTCAGCTCTGCGCTGATCACATACGTTCCCAGCGTCGCGACGTTCAGCATCCGCCGTGCCGTCGTCATGTTGCGACACATACGTATGTGAAATCGCGTGCCATATCCGTCGCTTCACGCTCGCCGTCGGCATCCGGTGATAGCGCGGATCCTGGTGCGCCAGGGAAGCGATCGCATACGTCTGAAAGAACTCGCCCTGCGCATCCTGCAGCAGCGCATAGCCCGTCTGCTTGGCGAAGCCCTTGAACCCTGGGCCATACGCCGAGTGCGGATCTACCGCTGTCGAAATCGCCGAATACCCCGCAATCGTGATGAAGTTGAACGGATCCAGAAAATCCCGAATCGCCAGAACGCCCTTCTGCTTTGAGTTCAGCGGCTCAATGTGAGCCGACGTCACGAACGGTGAGATCGGATTCTCCGGAATGCACGGCGGCGGTCCCTGCAGCGGCATCTTGACCATCGTGTAGTCCGAGTCCTTGCACGGGCGCATGGGCGCGTTCGACAGCGCCTCTGCATCCTTCTCGCCTGCATCGGATGACGACGACTGCGACTGATTCTCTGCGCCTGCGCTCTGGCTCAGTTGTGTGCTCGGCGCATCAGGCAGATCGTCCTTCGCGGTTGCTGTGTTCTGCGCGCCCGCTGTCGTGCCCAGTCCCAGCAGCGCAACAGCAATAGCCCACCGCGGACCACATCTCCGCGCTGCTGCCACGCATCTCAGTAGGGTCGCGTCTCAGCTTTGCCCCCAGCTCCGCGCGTGAACTCGTGCGCATGACGATACACAGACCCGGTCCGCCTCGGTGCTCTCAACGCTCCGCTGCAGGTGTTGCTCTCATGGACGAGTCAAAGCGCTCGAAGGCTTCGCTATGGCGTCAATCTTCTTTCGATCTGACGCAGACGAATGATCCTCAGCAGGTCGCTCGTGAATTCGTCCAGCGCGAAACTCAGCGCCGACCCGCCCATCGATCCGCCGAAGCTTGCCAGGTTGTCATGAAAATTCCGGTTGCTCTTCGGGTAGTACAGATTGTTCAACGCCGTGCCGGCCGCCTGTCCCAGAACCAGCGAGGTGTTGAACTCCGCATGGCCGTCCGTGCTGTCGCGCGTAATCAGCGGACGCGTAATCGAGTACCAGGTTCGCTTTACGAGGCTATGACCTCGTCCCAGCGCGAAGTAACGAGGATCCTGGTGAAACCACACCGCGAACGGCCCGTTCGAGAGAAACGCCTGCGTGCTGTCGCGGATCGCCGCCGCTCCCAGCCGCTGTCCGAACGCCTCGCTATTCGTTCCATAATTCGGCTGTCCGTTCGTCAAGTGGCTCCAGCCCGCTGAAAAAGCGATGCTCGCAAAACTCGTCGCCGAGTACAGATTGCGCGTTGCCAGCTCGACCTTGTCCCACTTGTGAATCTGCGGCGTCGCCATTCCCGCCGGGATCACCCTCGAGTACATCGGCGCCATCGGCACGTTCGTCGTCGAGGAGGTCGGGCTCACCGACATCAGCGGCTTCCCGTCCTGATCCCGCTGCTGCGGCTCGGGAGCATCCGGCAACGACGCATCCTCAGCACGACTCGCGAACGTTGGCGGCTGCAACTCCGCAATCTCATTGTTGGAGTAGATCGGCGTCAGCGAAATATCGCCCGGCGACCCGGCCGTCTGCGCCATGGCGCGCGCACCCGCACCGAAAAGAATTGCGCCAACACACAGGCCTGAAAAGAAAGAAGTAGTACAAGCTCGAATCGCGTGCATTATGTCCTTTTCGTGACCGCTTTTGAGAGCTGCGGCCACGGCGGAACTCGACAAAAGAATCCGGCCGTCCCTAAACGGACGCCTCACCCCACCTCAAGAGTTGTCCTTGCAATCATTTCAGCCCTTCAGTTCCGCATCATTTCGGAACCTGCAGGGTTTACCACTACGGCACAAGCATGCCCGCGTGACGTTGACCACAGCATCTCGCCGCATCAACCATCGAGGGGTGGCCCCGTCAGGCCGCGCCGGAGGTCCGCACCCATGAGTCCCGCTCCGAACGAAAAGCCGCCCAACCAGAAACCATTCGACCAGCGCCTCCACGAAGCCGCCCGCCGCGCCGAAGAAGAGCTCCGCCGCTTCACTCGCTACCTCGACGAGGAGGTCGTGCCCGAAGTTCGCCGCAACAGCTCCACCGCCCTCCGCGCCGCCGCCGTCCGCCTCCAGAAGCTCGCCGAGAGCATGGACGACGCCGCCCGCAACGACAAAGGCAGCTCCGGCCCCGGTCCCGGCTCGCACAGCTCATGACCGTGCCGACCACAGCGAACTCGGGTGGAGTCAAGACGATCCCGGGTGGCCCATCCTTTCACAGCCTCATCGTGAAAGGGTGGGGTATCGCGCGTGGTAGCGCGCGAGAAGATCGCTCCTATCGTGGCTCCAGACTACGTCTCGCTCTCTGTCTGGCTACGCTCGTTCCCCTCGCCGGCTGCCACCACAAACCACCACAGGTCGCCCATCAGGCCCCGCCGCCCATCACACGCCGCAGCACATCACAGCCACCGGCCAAAACAATCCCCGCGCCTCCCCCCACCTCACCGTCCTTCGACGACACCTCCGGCCCACCCATCTACACCGAGACCGGCCTCGCCAGCTGGTACGGTCCCAACTACAACCGCCGCGCCGCCGCCGACGGCACCGTCTACGACCAGGACGGCATGACCGCCGCCCACCGCACCCTGCCCATGGGCTCCACCGTGCGCGTCACCAACCTCGCGACCGGCCAGCAGGTCTACGTTCGCATCACCGACCGCGGCCCCTTCGCTCCCGGCCGCATCCTCGATCTCTCCGAAGGCGCCGCCAAGGCCGTCGGCGTCTACCGCGCCGGCGTCGCCAAGGTTCGCATCGAGGCCTTCGCCCACACCTCCGCCGACCCGCCCGGCCGCTGGTGCGTCCAGACCGGCCCCTTCACCAAGGAGCACGACGCCCGCGACCTCAAGTCCGCGCTCATCGACCGCTACCGCACCGCCAGGGTCGCCGAGTTCCAGGGCCCCACCGGCTTCTGGGTCCGCATCGACCCCGCCGACCACGCCCGCGCCGACGCCCTCGCCATCCAGGACTGGATCGGCAACCCCGACCCCTACGCCGCCCCCTACCTCGTCCGCATCGACTGAATCTCGTTCCCGGCCCGCGAGCGCCGTCATCCTGAGGCGTACCGGCGTCCCCAACGAGCGTTCTTTGCTCGATGGGGTAGTTAGCCGAAGGACCCCTGTATTTCCTGCCCGGGTGCCCTCGCCTCCCCAAACGTCGTCATCCTGAGCGAAGCGCAGCGAAGTCGAAGGACCCCGAGGCCGCCCATCTCACCGATACCGCGGAAGCCTTTCTAACCAGGAGTCCTGTCAAGGCCAGCCATCCGGCCGCTTAGAAAGCAATAAACTGCGTCTCGTACAAAGGCTTAGCCCGTCACAACCACAGGAGTTCCAAGGAGTTCGGCCCATGAAACTTGCGCTTCTATGTGCATTCCTTTCAGTGGCTATCTCAGCCGTCGCTCAAAGCCCGGATTGCAGCACGCCGCGTTTCGAAAAGAAGATCAGCATCAAGGCTCCAGCCGTCTTCACTGGAACGCTGGAAGACAACAAAAACACTTCAATAGCCATGAAGGGCATCGTGCTCACCGGACTGGATAAGAAGGCGCCGCCGGTCTCTCAGGTTGCCGTTACAGACTCCGACGGAGCCTTCCATTTCGACTCTGTTCCGGCAGGCAAATATGCCATCACGATCGACTTCACGGGCGTGTCGGTCAAGAAAGCTGAAGTTCGTTGCGCGACCCCCGACTCATGTCGCGTGGCGCTGGTCGTGAAGTCTGTCACTCCTCGCGACTGCTATCGCCCGCATTATGACGACGGCACCCAAATCCGTCAGTAGCGACAGGCGGGTTTAGGCGGATGTTTGGTCGTCACAATCGCAGGAGTTCAAAAGGAGTTCGCCCGTGAAGATTGCGCTGGTATGTACATTCCTTTCGGTGGCTATATCAGCGGTCGCTCAAAGCGTAGATTGCGACCTCGTGCCTTTCGAAAAAAAGATCAGCATCAAGACTCCGGCGGTCTTCACTGGAACGCTGGCAGACGACAAGGACACCTCAATAGCCATGAAGGGCATCGTGCTCACCGGACTGGATAAGAATGCGCCGCCGGTCTCTCAGGTCGCTGTTACAGACTCCCAGGGGGCCTTCCATTTCGACGCTGTTCCGGCAGGCAAATATGCCATCACGATTGATTTCCCGGGCGTGTCGGCGAAGAAAGCGAAAGTTCACTGCGCGACCCACGACTCATGCCGCGTCACACTCGTCGTGAGGTCTGTCAGTCCTCACGACTGCTATAGCCCGAAATATCGCGAAGGGAACTCGACGATCGTCGGTCCTAAATAGGATATTGCCGAGATGATGAGACTCTTCGAGAGTTGCGCACGACGACATGTGACGGCCTGGCTGGTGGCGACGGTAGGATGGGCGACTACGCTCCCAGCGGCGAGAGCACAGACCACCCCTGCCCAGGGCGCGACTCCGAACAGTGCGTATACGCTCCACGTGTACACCGATCTGCTGCAGGTTCCAACGCTTGTGCTGACGTCGCTGCACGGCAGCTATCTTGGCCTGACAAGCCAGAGCTTTTCACTGCGCCTCGATCAGGGGCCGAAGTTCCATCCGACCACCGTGCGGCGGCAAGGCGATGATTCGATCACGCTTGCGATTCTTTTCGACCTGACCTCCGATCCGAGTTCGATGTCCACCTCGTTCGCGGAGGCGATGTCCAAGCTGCCCCCGGGTGTGCTTTCGGCACGCGATTACATCTCGGTCTATGCGTACGACTGCGAGTTGGTGCGCACGACCGAGGACAAGTCCGCTACGCCGGAACAGTTGCGAGCCAGCATGCAGAAGGTGCTGACGGAAGGGCGGGAGAAGGCGCGGAATGGGGCAGCGCAGTCCTGCTGGCCGGAAAAGCGGCTCTACGACGTTCTTGCGACAGTGGCGAAGGACATCGGCGATTCACCGGGACGGCGCGTCATCCTTGTCCTCTCGGATGGAGCCGACCGTCACAGCGTGAACAACAACTGGTCGAATGTGGAGCGATTTGCAGGAAGCAAGAGCATCACGATCTTCGGAATCCGGCCGGTGGATAAACGCACCGGAATTGCTCTCTTCGATCCTTTTAGTGAACCAGGCGCCCATGGCTGGTGGACGATGACTGACGCCGATCCATTCGGTAGGTTATGCGGATCGTCCGGCGGGTTGGTGCTGACCGCGGACAAAGGGACCAATGGGATGACCGGACAGATTCGACGCGCGATATCGATGCTGCGCGACCGGTACATCCTCGAATTCCCCCGACCCGTGAATGGCGGTCCGGGTCTCTACTCGATCAATGTCACGATCAATGATCCGAAGGCGATCATCCGCCCGGCAGGTGTCGCCTTTCCACCACGTGCCAGAGACCCTGAGCTGCCGGAAGGGACGCTACCTGAAGATGTCTCCAGGATGCCCGTAGTTGGTTCAAAGCCTCCCGGTCAGCCAAAGTGAGACCTCGGGTCAACATGGAGGTGCGCGATTGTGACGTCTTATGCATCGATGACGCATGATGTGCACCCGTCCCTTTAGAATCAATACTTTGCAATCTAGGTCCACCCCTAAGTCCAATGTTTGGAAGACTTTGCGCAAAATAGGGGAGGGTGGGGGGTCTCACCCTCTCCGCGAAAGACAATCTGCACCGTCTGCTATACTGATTTCTGCTGTTTATCCGTAGTTTCTCCACTAGGAACACCCATGCCAAAGTTGAAGACCCACTCCGGCGCGGCCAAGCGCTTCAAGAAGACTGCGAGCGGTAAGTTCAAGCGCGGTCAGACGAAGATGCGCCACATCCTCACCTCGAAGTCGAATCAGACCAAGTCCAAGCTTGGCCGGATCGTCCTGGTGAGCGAGGCCGACACCCCGAAGGTCGCCCGCATGCTCCCCTACGCCTAAAGCGTAGCGAAGCAGCAGAAGTTATTCGAATCGAGCCGCGGGTTTCGAAAGCCAAAGGGCCACTCAAGCGTCGAGGCCCCTCGGAGCGCAAGCGAAGCGATACCAGATTCGAAGCAGCAAGCGAGTGAAGAGGTACACCTTACCTCCAGCCGCTGGAACGACGCAACTCGCAACGCGGGAAGAAAAAGGAGCACACGATGCCTCGTGTAAAGCGCAGTACAAAGCGCAACGATCGCCGCAAAAAGATCCTCAAGCGCGCAAGCGGCTACTTCCTCACAAAATCCAAGCTCTATCAGGCAGCTCAGGAAGCCGTTGAGCGCGGTCTCAAGTTCGCCTACATCGGCCGCAAGCAGAAGAAGCGGCAGTTCCGCTCGCTCTGGATCGTGCGCATCGGCGCCGCGGCCAAGCTGAACGGCATGAGCTACTCCACCTTCATCAACGGCCTCAAGAAGGCCGGTGTTGGCCTCGACCGCAAGATCCTCGCCGACATCGCCGTCCACGACGCCGCCGGCTTCGCCGCTCTCGCCGAGCAGGCCAAAGCCGCCCGCGCGCAGACCACGAAAGCTGCCGCATAGGCAACACGATACGCAACATCAAGAAGGGCGTGGCTTCGGCCACGCCCTTTCTGCATCCCGCCCGAACAGCAGGCGACAGTGCCTAGTCGATCGACACGCCGCCGTTGACCGTCTCGACCTGCACCAGCGGCCCACCGTGGCCGATCTGCCCATCGATGTGCCGCCTCGAGTTGATCACATTCGCCGTCATCGGCAGCCGCACGTCGGTGCCGCCGTTCACCGTGCCGGCGATCAGGTGCGCCGAGTAGTTCGCCGGCATCGTCACATGCACGCCGCCGTTGGTCGACTTCGCCACCAGCCCCGCGCCCTGCCAGCTATCGCCCGTCAGTGCGATCCTCAAGCCGCCATTCGTCGTGGTTGCGTGGACATCGCCGCCCAGGTCGCTCAGCGAGATGCCGCCATTCGTCGTCTCGGCCCGCACCGTGCCATCAACGTTCGCGACGCTGATCCCGCCGTTCTGTGTATTCAGTTCCGCGGTCGAGACGCCGGGGCACGCGCAGCTTATAGTTCACCGACCAGTTACCGGTCTTCGGCCCTTCTGCACGGATCGTCCCATCGGTCTCAACGCGCACGTCGCGCACCAGCTGCTCTGCCTCTTCGCGCGTTGACGCCTGGGCGACCACCTGCGCTTCCAGCGCCACATCGCTGCGGTCTTCACCGACCAGCTCGATGCCGCCATTCTTCCCGATCACATGCAGTTGCCCACCGGCCAGCGGCAGCGTGGCCCGGCGGCTCTCGCACGCTCGTTCCTGCGAGCCCCACGAGTGATGCGAGTCTCCGTCCGCATTGCTGCAGGGCGCGGTCGTAAACGACTGTGCGAAAACAGCGGGAACAGTCAACAGAGAAACTAGACAGACGAAAACCATCCGGCGCATAAAACTCTCCCTTCGAATACGGGCTTCCCAAAGGAGTACGCAGCCTCGGCAGCCGCGGTTCCTTGTCTTTCCTTGTTTCGGAGGGAATCTTCTTGCTTGCCCAGTCCTGTCGCCGGTCGAACGCTGATTCCTCAGAGAGCAGCTATCTCGCGTCCGCCAGCGCCACGGGCCGGAAGCGTTTCACGGCCAGGTAGCCGATGACGAGAAACACCAGCAGCACCAATCCCTGCGCGGCCGCAAAGGGAGGCTCTTTCCCGTCGGTGCGAGTGCATGTAGCGCCGGAATCTTCAGGAACGACTGCGCGACCGCAACGAACGCGTCGAAATAGAGCACGACCAGCGCAGAGAGGACATAAATCACCCGCCACGCTCCGCGCGCACGCCCGGTATACCAGGCAACAGCTGCCAGCAGCAGAAACGGAAGACTGATAAAACCCCAGCACGATCGCCGGCGTCATCCCGTGGAAGGGAAACAGAAAACCTGTGAGCGTCGTCAGCGCGCCGGTTATAAGAAACAATCCATTGAGCCGGCTCGGGCTTCCTCCAACCATCTTCAGGACGACGACCGCACCCGCAAACAGCTCAACCAGCGTAATGATCACGTGCAGGACAGTAAACGCATGAAGCGACAGTCCAAGGACCATGAGGCACCTCTCTGGAAGGGAAGTGGTTTAGTTGTCGGGCCGATTGTGCTCGATACTAACCCACTTCATCCGTTGGTCCCTCAGGAAAATCGTGAATCCTGCTACAGCGCGATCCATCCTGCGCGAATCGCCAGCAGCGACACCGTCGCGACGACAACCCACAACGCGATGCCCTGGACCATCGGACGAACACCCACGCGGCGAATCGTCTCGCGCGAAAGCCCTGTCCCAATCAGGAAGAGCACAACCGTCAGTCCGCTCTTTCCGAGCGCGCTCATTTTGGTGAACGTTGCGACGCTCAGCGGAACATACGTCCTCGCGACAGCCGCCAGCACAAACAGACCGATGAACCACGGTATGGTGATCTTCGCCTTCCCGCCGGTGCGGCGCGAGAAGATCATCGCAACCACCAGCGCGACGGGAATGATCCAAAGAGCGCGCGCCAGCTTCACCGTTGTGCCTACCGCCAGCGCCTGCTGCCCGTAACGCGCGGCCGCTCCAACGACGGAGCTTGTGTCATGGATCGCCAGCGCAGCCCACAGACCAAACTGTGTCTGCGACAGATGCAGATGCCATCCGATGAAAGGGAAGAGCAGCAGAGCCACCGCATTCAGCGTGAACACGGTCCCCAGCGCCACGGCGATATCCTCTTCGCCGGCGTCTGCAACCGGAGCCACTGCTGCAATCGCGCTTCCGCCGCAGATTGCCGTTCCGCAGGTGATGAGCAGAGAAGCCTTCTGGCTCACGCGCATCAGCTTCCCAAGTCCGAGACCGAGGCTCAGCGCGAACGCGAGGCCAATCGCGGTAAACACAAACCCTTCCCGTCCCGCGTGAACAACCTCGCCAAGGTTCATTCCAAACCCGAGGAACACCACCGACGCCTGCAGGAGAAACTTCGCGACCGTCTGGCTCTCTCGTGGCAGCGGATGCACCATCGTAAGCCCGAAGATCAAGCCGGCAACCAGCGCCATCGGAGGGGAAAGGATTCCAACGGCGGCGAGGATAATTCCAACAAAGAACAGCGCAGTTCGGTTCATGAGGCTCCGATATCCAGTGTCGGAGCCCGCTATGGTCTAAGTCCAAGCAGTAATTCCGTTGCCCGATTAGCCCTTCTTATCGGCGCGCCGCTTCGCCCGCCGCGTTTCGACCGCCCGCGCGAACGCCGTAAGGTGTGCGGCGAAGATTCCCGCGACGCCGTTGGTCTGCGGCCCGCGCGAATGCACCATGCTGAACTCGCGCGCGATGCGCAACCCCTTTACCTTCACCAGGGCCAACGTCCCCAGCGAGCGTTGCCGTTCGAGCGCGAACCGCGACGCGAAGCCAACACCCAGGCCTGCCTCGATACAGGCGAGCAGCGCCTCAGTCGAGCCGAGTTCCATGGCAATCTGCATCTTCTGAATCGGCGCTCCGGCTCGCTTCAGCGCCTGTTCGATCACCTCACGCGTCCCCGAACCGCGCTCTCTCACCAGCAGCTTCGCTGATCCGAGCGTGCTCAGCGCGATCTCCTCTTCCGCCCACTCATGGCCTGCCGGAACTACGAGCACCAGCTCGTCCTCGAGCCATCGCTCCACCACCAGCTCCTGCCGGTGCGCCGGCCCCTCGATCAGGCCAATCGGCGCGTCACCACTCGCGACGGCTTCCACCACGCGCTGCGTGTTCGCACTCTCCAGCTCGAGCCGAACGCCCTGATGCTGCCGCGCGAACTCCGCGAGCAGACGCGGCAGGACGTACTGCGCGATCGTCGTCGAGGCCGCGACGCGCAGGGCGCCGCGCACCTCACCCTCAAGCGATCCGATCTCTTCGACGGCGCGGCTCAGAGTTGCCTCGGCCTCACCGGCGTGGCGCAGAAGCACCTCACCCGCAGCCGTGAGCCGCACCTTGCCGCCACTGCGATCGAACAGCCGCGAACCGAGCTCCTCCTCCAGCGCCTTGACCTGCTGCGTCACCGCCGGCTGCGTGATGTAGAGCACCTCGGCAGCACGGCGAAAGCTCGCCTGGTTGGCGACCTCGCGAAACACCCGCAGTCGAAAGTTCTCGAGCACTCGATCTCCGTCACGTCGATTGCAGACCGTTGCATGACGCAGGTTGCATGGTACAAGGAAACATGCGTCCCTTAGCTATTTTGCTGGCTCCGGCCATGCTCTTCGCGTGCACGCTTCGCGGTCAAACGGACAACCCGCCCAACAGCTCTGCCGAGAAGCCCACTCCAACGATAGCTGCCCGCACCGCCTCCATGCAGCGCATGCCAGGCCTGCTGCCGCTCGATTGGGACGCGAAGTCGGGCAAGCTGTATCTCGAGGTGCCGCTGAGCGCCGACGCAGCGCACACGCGCTCCCAGGATCTGCTCTACACGGACTCGCTGCCCTACGGCACCGGCTCCAACGATCTCTTCCTCGACCGCGGGCAGATCTCCGACGGCCGTATCGTGCACTTCGAGCGCACCGGCCCCAAGCTGCTGCTGGTGGAGCCGAACTCCGCGTTTCGCACCAGTTCCAGTGATCCCGGCCGAGCAAGCTCGCGGTGATGCAGTCGTTTCCTGAGTCCGTTCTTGGTGGCTTCAAGGTCGAAGCGGAGAGCCCTGACGGCACGGTGCTGGTCGATGCAACGGACTTCTTCTTGCGCGACGTCCACCACGTGGCGCAGACGCTTACGCGCACCAGGCAGGGGAGCTATAAGGTCGATGCAAATCGCTCCACGATTGCGCTCGACCACACGAAGGCGTTTCCGAAGAACACCGAAGTTGAGGCCGAGCTGACCTTTGCAATCGAGGGCGCAGCCGCAGGGCCATTTTGTTGGCGATGTCACGCCCGACCCGCACGGCGATGACCGTGCGCGAGCACCAGTCGTTTCTGGAGCTGCCGCCGCCCGGCTTCACGCCGCGCCGCTTCTCGCCGCGAGCCGGTTATTTCCCGACGAGCTATCGCGAGTTACAATGCGCCGCTCGGCGATCGGCTCGACCAGGAGTTCATCATTCGTCATCGGCTCATCAAGACGCGATCCCAACTGCACGCACGCCTGCGAGGCCGTCGCCCCGATTCAGTACTACGTTGACCGCGGCGCGCCGGAGCCGATTCGCACCGCGCTGGTCGAAGGCGCGCGCTGGTGGGACCAGGCGTTCCAGGCCGCTGGCTGGGCTCCCGGAACCTTTCGCGTAGACCTGCTGCCGGAGGGCGCCGACCCGATGGATGTGCGCTACAACATCATCCAGTGGGTGCATCGCTACACGCGCGGCTGGAGCTACGGCGAGGCGATCGCCGACCCGCGCACCGGCGAGATCGTCAAGGGCAACGTAACGCTCGGCAGCCTGCGCGCGCGCCAGGATTACCTCATTGCCGAGGCTCTGCTGGCGCCGTATGCCGCCGGCAAGGCCAATCAGAATCCAGCAAACGATGCCGCGCTGCAGATGGTGCTGCAGCGTATCCGCCAGCTCGCAGCGCACGAGACGGGGCACACGCTTGGCCTCGCGCACAACTTCGCGGCGTCCAGCTTTCCGCATTCACCCACGCAGACGATGTCGGTGATGGACTATCCGCATCCGTACGTCACGCTGAAGGATGGCGTGCCGGATCTCAGCGATGCGTATCCCGCGGGCATCGGAACGTGGGACAAGGTTGCGATCGACTACGGCTATCGTGAGTTCGACCGCGATGGCAAGCCGGTTGAGGATTCGGCCGCGCTCGACAAGATTCTTACGCGACTCAGAGAAGACTGGACTCATCTTCATCACCGATGAAGACGCGCGTCCGCTCGGCTCCGCGCAGCCGCACGCGCACTTGTGGGACAACGGCACCGATCCTGCTGATGAGCTGAACCGCGTGGTGGAGGTGCGGTCGGCTGCGCTCGCGCGCTTCGGCGAGGATGCGATCAAGCCCGGAACCGATCTCGCGCAGCTTGAGGACACGCTGGTTCCGCTGTATCTGTTTCACCGCTACCAGACCGAAGCTGCGGCGAAAGAGATTGGCGGACTCGACTATCGTTACAACGTGCGCGGCGACGGACAGATGCTGCCGAAGATCGTCGACCCGGCAGACCAGAAGAAGGCTCTGGACGCAGTGCTGAAGACGCTCTCGCCCGGGACGCTGACGCTGCCGGAGTCCATCCTCAAGTTGCTTCCGCCGCGGCCGCCTGCGCTTCCACGCACGCAGGAGTCGCTTCCCGCGCACACGGGACTCACCTTCGATCCCATCGCTGCGGCCGAGTCCTCCGCGGATCTCACGCTTGCCTTGCTCTGCAATCCGGAGCGCGCCAGCCGCCTCATCGAGTACCACATGCGCATTCCGCAGTCGCCTTCACTGCGTGGCGTGCTCGAGGCCATCTCCAAGACTACGGCGGAGCGGCCCGAGGCCGGTCACAGCATGTCCTCCGAGGTCGAGCGCGCCGTCGAGTTCCGCGGACTGGAAGCGATGCTCGCCCTTGCCGTCAACGAGCAGGCGGCAACGCAGGCTCGCGCGATCGCTCGCTCGCACGTCAACGATCTGCTCAAGCAATGGACAACCACGCCGCCGCCTGAAGATACTGCCGAGGCGATTCATCGCGCGGCAATGATCGAGCGCATTCAGGAGTTCGAGCGCGATCCACAGAAATTTGTACCGTCCAAGCCGGTCGAAGCTCCGCCGGGCATGCCCATCGGCGATGACGAAGAGTGATGCTGGAATGATGGCGGTGATTACAAAAACGTCGACGCGCCGAACACCGCGTTGTGCGGGTATCTTGTTCGCGACTGTTCCGTTCGTGCTCTGTCTTGGCGTCTCGGCTGCTCAGACGGCTCCATCTGCAAAGGCACCGTTGCAGATCGCTATCACCTTTGACGATCTGCCTGCGCACGGTCCGCTGCCGCCCGGGATGGCAAGGCCGGCAGTTGTGAAATCCATCATCGCGACGCTCAAGCGCGAGAACATGCCGCCCATCTATGGATTCGTGAATGGGTTTCGCGTCGCGCAGTATCCGTACCAGATTCACATCCTGCAGGCATGGCGCGCTGCCGGCAATCCGGTGGGCAACCATACGTGGTCGCATCCGGAGTTCGACAAGGTCACCGTCGCGCAGTATGAAGCGAACATCGCGCGCAATGAGCCGCTGCTCCGCAGGGTCTCTCCGGACAGCGATTGGCACTGGTTCCGTTTCCCGTACCTTGAGGAGGGCGACACCATCGAGAAGCGCGAACAGTTGCGCGCCTGGCTCGCGCAACATGGTTATCGCATCGCCGAGGTTTCGATGGACTTTCAGGACTACAACTGGAACGATTCCTACGCGCGATGTGCCGCGAAGCACGATGACGCAGCGATCAACTCACTGCATGACAGCTATCTCGACGCCGCGGACGAGTCCATTCGCGTGTATCGCCAGATCGCGCAGACGCTTTATGGCCGCGATGTTCCCTATGTCTTGTTGATGCATGTGGGCGCCTTCGACGCGCACATGCTGCCGGAACTCATCGCGCTCTTTCGTTCGCGCGGGTTTGCATTCGTCACGCTGGAGCAGGCGATGGCCGATCCGATCTACAGCTTCGATCCGAAGGTCACCTCTCCCGGCGGCAACACCTTCAACGAGATGGTCGCGCAGTCGCGCAACGTTGACACGCCCGAAATGACGGATCGCACGAAAGAGCTCGATGCGATGTGTCGCTGAGTGTCTCTAGACCTTTAGCCCGATCATTCTCATCAGCGCAATTCCGTTCCGTGTGGTTACGACGCCATCGCGCAACTTGTAATCGAAGCGCATCTCACCATTCTCGATGCGTTCCTCGAAATGCACGTTGCGAAGCGCATGCGCGCCGTCTCCGATAGAGGTCAGCGCCAGATCGTGCGTGCTGATCAGGCCAATTGCGCCGGAGCTCATCAACGCGTGCGCGATTCCTGCAGCGCCGGTCAGCCTGTCGCTGGAGTTCGTTCCATCCAGCAGTTCATCCAGGAGAAACAGCACAGGCGGCCGCTCCTCTGCGAGCGCACAGATGGCACGCAGCCGCAGAATCTCAGAGTAGAAGCGCGACCGTCCTTCCTGCAGCGAGTCGCTCACCTGGATGCTCGCACCGACATGGAGCGGAGTCATACGCAGGCCGGCCGCGCGTACCGGAGCTCCCGCCATTGCCAGCACCGCGTTGATGCCGACGGACCGAAGCAGTGTGCTCTTGCCCGACATGTTCGATCCGCTCAGCAGAAGCAGGCGCGCCTCACCTCCGAGCGAAACATCATTGCGCACGCACACGCTTTCAGGAATCAAGGGATGCCCCAGCGCGGTCGCTTCAAAGCACGGTGCTCCCTCGGCAAGCTCCGGGAAGGGATCGCCGGGATGCTCGAAGCTGTAAGTTGCGAGCGATTGCAGAGCCTCCAGCTGGCTGAGCGACTGCAGCCACTGTGGCAGCGATGCGCCGTACTTGCGTCTCCACGCCTGCGCTGCACTTGCAAGCTGCACAGAATATAAGAGTGGTGCATCGAAGACACGCACGATGAAGTTGCCGCGCTGCTCCATCATTCGTGCCAGCAGAGCGAGCTTAGCCAAGGCATGCGATGCGCTCCCGGACTTTGAGTGGAGGCTCTGTTGCAATTCATGCAGCAACGGTGACGAGAACTCCTGTTGCTCCCATCTCTCGATGAGCACCGAAGCCAGTTTCAAGCTGTCGCTGGCCCGTTCAGCATTGACGAACAATGTTTGTGTTCTCTTCAGCAGAGCGAAGGTGATCGTGGCGTCGATGATCACCACCAGAAGCAGCAGCCACCCGTGATTCGTTACAAGATATTGTGCTGCCGCTGCCAGCGTGAGAGCCACCAGCAACGGAGAGATCCATCGCCATGACAGAGAAATTTGCGGCGTCGTACTCAACGCCCAGTCATTCAGCGCGCCGACATCCAGGTGCTCAAAGTCCGCGTCGCCGGAGCTCGCCAGTTGTTCGCGCAATTCGGTCATTCCGCGAAGCTCCGCAATCGCCGCCTGGCGCGCCAGAACGACGCTGCGTTCTGCGGGCTCCAGCAGCCACGCAGCGAGCGCGTCGTCGCCCGCGGAGGTTCTTGCGGTGTTCAGTAGCTCGAACAGTCCACCTCGCCGGAACAGATCGAGGTCTTCGGCAAACAAACTTCGCGCGGTGTTCACCTCTACAGCACGCGCTGGAAGCTCTGCCCAACAGTCATCGATCCTTGCAATTCCGCGCTCGAAGAAGGCGATTGCCCGCTGTGCCTCAGCCCTCTGTTGAAGGACTGCAGAGTGCCGCCGCGCCACAATAACAAATACCGCAAAGATCGCCAGCAAGCCACCAACGCGACAGCAGAGGCTCATAGAACGAGAACCATCCGACCGCAATGCCCGCAATCACCAGTACGAGCCGAACGTACCCTAGCAGCACGTGCTGCCGCTGCCATGCCGTGACCTGCATTTGCCGCGCGACGATTCGCCCTTGATAGATTTCGCGCGGGCTGACTTTGCTGCTATTGTTCATCGCGTTCCTTATGTAGGATCTATGGTCAGACAGTGCAGCAGTTGCGGAATCTTGCCCTGCTCGGAGAACGGGATGATCTCCCCCGAAAGCATATGTTGAAGACTGACTCCGCGAATAATTCTATGTCGCATCCTGCGGAACCTCGTGCCAACGGTCGCGACCTCCTGCCGGTCTTTGCGATTGCGGCAGCCATTCTGCTGCTGCACCTGCTCACCAACATGCGTTACGGTTTTCATCGGGACGAGCTGCAGTTTCTTTCTGACGCGCTTCACCTCGACTGGGGATACGTTGCCTATCCGCCGCTGACGCCGTTCATCGAGCGGCTCTCGATGACTCTCTTCGGATTCTCGCCCGAAGGCCTTCGCCTGTTCTCAGTTTTCGCGCAAGTCAGCGTCATCATAACCTCGGGTCTCATCGCACGAGCGCTCGGTGGCAGCCGAATCGCCGTCGCCACTACCGCCCTCGCTGTCGCGCTCGCGCCTATCGGAATCTTCGAAGGCACGGAGTTTCAGTACACCACCTTCGAGCAGTTCGCCTGGGTGCTCGCAGTCTATGGCGTCGTCCGCCTGCTCGACGCCGAAGATGAGCGCTGGTGGCTCTGGATCGCCGCGTTCACCGGTCTCGGCATCATGGCCAAGTACACGGTGGTCTTTTTTCTTGCGGCGCTGCTCGCTGGATTTCTCCTCACACCGGCGCGCCGCTACCTTGCAAGCCGTTGGTTTCTTCTTGGGTGTGTCCTTACGTTGCTGATGGTTCTGCCGAACCTTCTCTGGCAGGCGCGTCACAACTTCATCTCGCTGCACTTCCTCGAACACATCCACGCTCGCGATCTCCGCATCGGCCGCGGCGGTGCCGGTGACTTCTGGTTCTTTCAGGCGCTCCTCTCTGAAAACCCATTCGCTCTCCCGCTCACAATTGCGGGCGTCATCGCGGCCTGGCGCAACGTGCGGTATCGTGCGATCAGCATCGCGTTTGTCCTCACCATCCTCTCTTTTGCACTCACCAAGGGGCGCGGTTATTACACGGCCGCCGTGTATCCGGTGATGATTGCCTTCGGCGCCGTGGCCATCATGCGCTGGGCCTCTTCGCTGCGTTCGGGCCTTCGGCGCACGATCGCCGTCGTACTCTGGACCGGTATTCTCGCCTTCGGTGTCTACGCCGCATGTGTGCTTGTACCAATTGCTTCCAGCGGCCCGTTGAAAGATTTCGCGCTGGCTCACAGTGAGGACCTCCGCGAAGAACAAGGCTGGGACACATTCCTCCAAACCATCGCACAGATTCGAGACACACTCACACCGGCGCAGCGCGCGAGCCTCGGCATCGTCACGGCTAATTATGGCGAGCAGGGCGCTGTGGAGGTCTTAGGTCGCAGCTATGGACTGCCCGCGCCGATCAGTCTCACCAACTCGGCATGGCTACGCGGCTATCCGACGCCGCAGCCCACCACGCTCATCGTCACCGGGCTTGGCTTTGATGACGCCAACGAGGAGTTCACCGACTGCCACGCAGCCGCGGATGTTCCCTATCCGGCTCACCTCAACAACGAGGAGAGCAAATACCACCCGCATATCTTTCTCTGCGGTCCGCCGCGCCTCCCGTGGCCCGAATTCTGGAAAAAGTACCAGCGCTTCGGCTGACATCTTTCGTGCTTATCGCGCCCACAAGCGCATCCGCTATCCTAGGAACATGCCTTCTGCGGTCGAGACCCCCACAAGCACCGCTGCACCCGAAACAACTCCCGTGAAGCCGCCCTTCGAATCCTGGGGGCGTTATCCGGTCTACGACGCTGACGTGCGCTCCATCCACTGGCAGGACCAGTTTCCGCGCGTCATCGACGGCGTGCATCATGGTGCGCTGCCCGTCGGCATGGGCCGCAGCTACGGCGACGTTTGCCTGCTCAAGGACGGCACACTCGTCAAGACAACCGGCATGAACCGCCTGCTCGGCTTCGACCCCGCGACGGGCGTTCTTACCGCCGAGGCCGGCATCACGCTTGCGCAGATTCTGGATTTCGCCGTTCCTCGCGGCTTCTTCTTGCCGGTCACGCCCGGCACGAAGTACGTCACGCTCGGCGGCGCCATCGCCAACGACATCCACGGCAAGAACCATCACATCGCCGGAACCTTCGGTTGCCACGTGCCGCGGTTTGAACTGGTGCGCTCCGACGGTACACACCTGCGCTGCTCGCCGACCGAAAATCCTGAGATGTATTCGGCGACCATCGGCGGCCTCGGCCTCACCGGGATGATCACCTGGGCGCAGCTTCGGCTGAAGCCCATCGTCAGCCGCAAGATCGACTATCAGGGAATTCAGTTCCACGGCATCGACGAGTTCCTCGATCTCACCGCGCAGTCGCAGAACATCGAGTACACCGTCAGCTGGATCGACGTCACATCCACCGGCAAGAACTTTGCGCGCGGCATCTTCATGCAGGGCGACCACTCGCAGGTGCCCAACGAGTTGAAGCCTTCGTCCGAGCCAAAGCTCGTCTTTCCGATCGAACTTCCCGGCTGGGTGCTGAACGGAGCCAGCGTCGGCGCATTCAACACGCTGTTCTTCAACAAGCAGATGAAGCAGCGGGTCTCCGCGCTGCAGGATTACGAGCCGTTCTTCTATCCGCTCGACGCCGTGCTCAAGTGGAACAAGATGTACGGCAAGCGCGGTCTGCTGCAGTTCCAGTACGTCATCCCGTGGGAGCACGCGCGCGAGGGTACCATCGCCATTCTGCATGAGGTTGCGAAGTCCGGCCTCGCCAGCTTCCTCGCGGTGCTCAAGGCCTTCGGCGACGTTCCATCGCCGGGCATGATGAGCTTCCCCAAGCCCGGCATCACGCTCGCGCTGGACTTCCCCATCAAGCCGGAGAAGAGCTTCGCGCTCTTCGATCGGCTCGCTGAGATGACCTACGAATTCGGCGGCCGGCTCTATCCAGCCAAGGATGCACGCATGACCGCACCGCAGTTCCAGGCCTTCTATCCGCAGTGGCAGCGCTTTGCGCGCTACAAGGATCCCGCGCTCACCTCCAGTTTCTGGGAGCGCGTCGTCGGCGGACAGGGGTTCATGCGATGAGCACAACTCCCGCGCCTGATCCGTCGATTCCAAACCGTCGCGATTCGCAGGCACCCCGTAGCGAGCCACGCCGCATCCTTGTCCTCGGCGCAACCTCCGGTATCGCCGAGGCCTGCATTCGTCTCTGGGCCGAACCGCGGCGATCATCTCTTCCTCGTCGGACGCAATGCGAACCGCCTCGCAGCCGTTGTTGCCGACGCACGCACGCGCGGCGCCGGTTATGTCGACTCCGCGGTCGCTCGATCTCGATCGCACGGAGATGCATGCTGATCTTCTCGCGCACGCCATCAATTCGCTCGGTGGTCTCGACGTTGCTTATCTCGCGCTTGGCGTGCTCGGCGATCAATCGAAAGCTGAACGCAACTTCCACGATGCCGCTCACATCGTGCACACAAACTACACGGCGCCGGTCAGTATTCTCACGTGGCTCGCGAACTACTGTGCACAGCGCCATTCCGGAACGCTTGCCGTGCTCAGCTCCGTCGCCGGGGAGCGCGGCCGCAAATCGAACTACGTCTATGGCAGCTCGAAGGCTGGCCTGACGGCGTTCGTCGACGGCCTCCGCAACCGCATCGATCGCGAAGGTGTCCACGTGATGACCATCAAGCCTGGACCGGTGAGGACTTCGATGACTGAAGGCATGAAGGGCCACGAGCGCTTCGCCGACGTCAACAAGGTCGCCGCCACGATCGTGAAGTCTATCGACCGAGGCCAGGACATCGTCTATGTTCCAGGCCAGTGGCGTCTCATCATGTCTGTTATCCGCGCCATTCCGGAGCGCGTCTTCAAGAAGCTGAATCTGTAGCGTCTACTGCGGCAGCGTTCCGCGAATCGCATCGTCCAGCACAATGTGGTTCTTCTCCAACAGATCGCCTAAGTCGTGATCGAGCTCAATCTGCGCCTTCTTCCAGTTCGAACGCGCAGCAATCTCGGTGGATTTCGCCTGCGCAAGATACGCCTCATCCTGCAGCACCGCCAACTCGGTCGATTGCCCCACACTCAACTTATCGCGCTCAGCATCCAGCAGCTGCGATTGATACTGGCGGCTCGCCGTCGCCGAGACATACGCGGCCTGCGCTGTTTGCAGTGCAACGAAAGCTGTCTCAATCTCCTCACGAATCTGTTGCGACAGCTTCTCGGTCCGGCCCTCCACCTGACGCAGTTGCACAATGTCGCGCGCCGCATCGCTTGCAGCCACACGATTACGTAACGGCAGCTCCAGCTGCACGCCCGCCTCATAGATCGTTGACGTGCGCAGTCCACCCGCCGCCAATGCCGGAGGCACAGTCGGTTGTCCCGTGCCGGGTGAGCCCAGCGTCTCGAACGCCTGCTCCGTCGTGCCGCGCACTTCCACGTTGCCGTAGAGATTCAACTGCGGCAGCGTGGCGTTGCGGCTCGCCGCAGCGCTGATCTTCCCCGCCTCCACCTGCAACTCCGCCTGCGCAAGATCCGGTCGCTTCGTCAGCCCTTCACGGATCAAATCCTCGACGTTCAGATCCACTGGACGATCCGGCACAATGATGCGGTCCGTCGGCACAATCTCATCAAACTGCGCCGTGAACACTGGCGACGCCGTGCGCAGCAGCTGGTTCTTCAGGATGATCTCTTCCTGTTTATAGAGCCCTTGCGCCTGGATCATCCCAAATCGACTCGAGCTCTCCAGCGCGCGCGAGCGTGTCAGCTCAATCGGCGCGAGCGTTCCAAACTGTACCTGGTTCTCATTGTCTTCACGCAGCTTGGTCGCTGCGCGAAGATTCTCCTGCTGAACCAATACGTTCTCGCCGAGCGATACAAGATCGAAGTACAGCCGCGACACACCATAGATTGTGTCCAGCACCTGCTGCTCAAACAGCAGACGCGAAATCTTCTGGTTCGTTCGCGCAATCCGCAGGTAGCGAAGATTCACATTACGCCCGCGCCCGCGCAGCAGCGGCTGCGTCAACGTGACAGACGTGCTCGGCGCATAGAACGGATCGTACTTCGACGTGGACCCATACAGCACCTCTGATTCATTGTTGACGATCGCCTCTAACTGCGCGCCCGTCGAAAATCCCTGCAGGTAGCCAACGTTGAGCGCGGTGTAATCCTGCGCCGGCCCCACCACAGTCGTGCTGCCTCCGGCTCCTGTGGTCGGTCCAGTTGCGTTCGTCAGATTCACAGTGTCCGATCGGCGCAACCATCCTGCCATGGCAACCAATTGCGGATCGAAGAGTGGAATGTTCGGTCCCGTCGAATACTGCAAGCCTGCACCCAGCTGCGAAAACGACTGTGTTGTTTGCGTCGTCGAGTTCAGACTCGTCAGGTCTGTCACAGTCGGCGCAACAGGATTCGTATTCGTTGTCTCCGCCGCCAGTAACGGCGAGCCCGGACCGCCTACGCCATTCGGTGGTTCGGCAATCGTGTAATCGATGCCCCGCAGATTGCCGCCGCCCTTCGCGCGCACTTCGTCCGTCTGCGCCAGCACAAGATCGTACCGCCCTGTCTCTACATCGAGGTTATTCTCGAGCGCCAGCGCAATCGCGTCCTGCAGCGTCAGATAAAGTTTTCCGTCGCGAATCAGCGACTGCAATCTGGTCTCGCTTCCACTAAAGAGCGGCGGCACAACCGGAGCCTTATAAGGTCCAAGAAAGCCCAGAAACTCTGGTGTGAGGCCGTGCGCTTCGTTGCGTTCGGGCTGCACCGTGCTGTTGGTGGTCGCCGCAATCTGCGGCGCTGGTGCTTCCGGCGTATCGACGTGCCGCGACATCGGTGAAATCGGAGGCGGTTGCATCTGTGAATTGGGTGCCTGTTGCGCATCGGGTCCGGCTGGTACGCTCTGCTGCGTCGGCGCGGGACTCAACGCCGGAACGTTCATATCCGTCGGCAGCGTGAAGGAAGGTGCCGGCGTCGCAGGAGTCGCGGCCGGCATCTGCGCTCCCGCCGTCGCCGCCGCGCATAGCGCCAACGCTGCGGACTGCAACACCCGAGCTGTCTTTGCACGGTTCGCCATTACGGTTTGCTTTCGCTCTGGCTGTGTTTCTGCTGATTCTGCCGACTGTTCTGTCCTTGCCCTTGGCCGTTCTGGTTTGCTTGCGAAGTCTTGCCTTGCATCTCCTCGTTCGTCATGCCCTCGTTGTTGTAGCGAGTGCTCTGGCCCAGAGGAGAATTGTGCGGCGGCTGCTGAGGCTGCTGCTCCGCAGTTTTCACAAAGTGCAGTTGCACCTCTGCGCCCTCCACAACATCGTCGGTCACATTCGTTACGATGATGTCGCCTGCCTGCAGCCCGGTAAGAATCTCGACCACGCCACCGAAGTCACGTCCAATCGTCACCGGCTGCAAGTGAACCTTTTCATCCACCACCTTTGCAATCGTCGGCCGATCATGCCGAATCACGACAGCGTCTCCGCTCACCAGCAGTGGTCCTTCAATTTCCGAAGTCGGCGGAAACGTCACGACTGTGTACATACCCGGCACGAGTTTGCCGCCACGGTTTTCCACCTGCACCTCAGTCAGCATCGTGCGGGTGTTCGGGTCGACAGAGTTCGCCGTACGCGTGATCTCTCCCGTGAAGTTCACGCCCGGATACTCCTGGAATGTGAGTTCGGCGTGACCACCCACATGAATCGCACTGAGGTATCCCTCCGGCACCGATGCCAGAATGCGCAGCCGCTGCGTCTGCGCGATCCCGAAGAGCGGCCCACCTTGTCCCGGTGACTGCGTGGTCGTCGCGGCCGTGCTCGTTGCGCCGGAACTTCCGCCGGTGTTCACCTGTCCAGCCTGCTGCGACCCTCCGGAGGTTGAAGTCTGTCCCTGCGGCGCCGGTCCATTCTCCGCACCCGAGGTTATTCCCGACGCCGAAATCAATGCGCCCACATCCACGTTTCGTTGCGTGATCACGCCCGCGAAGGGTGCGCGCACAAACTCATAACTTTGCAGAGCCTCCACTCGCCCCAGGTTCGCGCGATAGGCATCCACATTCCGTTGCGCGGCCTGTACATTCGCCACCTGCGATGCGTAGTTGGCCTCCTGCTGATCGCCGTCCTGTTGCGAGAAGACGCCCTTTTTCACAAGCACGCGATAGCGCTGCACCGTCACGGTGGCCAGCGCGAGTTGCGACCTCTGCTGATCCAATTGGCGCTCCGCCTGCATCAGCTGCTGCTTCGCCTGCGCCACCTGCTGATCAAGATCCGGAGCGTCAACTACTGCCAGCAGTTGGTCCTTGCGCACGTGGTCGCCGATGTCCACCAGACGCGTCTTCAGATATCCGCTCGCGCGCGCATACACATAGGCTTCGGTCAGCGGGATCGTCGTTCCCGGAAGCACCAGCCCCTGCTGATTCTGCGTCGGCTCAACCTTGGCCACATCAACGATCGGCTTCGCGTCCTGCTGCTCCTTCGCACGCCGCTCAATCTCTCGTTCGCGCCTGTGCCGCGGCAGCCATCCTGCAATCACCACGATCACAAACAGCAGCAGGAACACAATCAGAAAGAGCGCAATCTTTCGCCGGTCCGTTGGTCGCTGCGCGCGCGACGCAGCCGACGCCTTCTTCCGTCTGCCGCTCGAGTTCGTCTCCTCAAAGCTCTTGCCCAGCCGCGCATCGTCCAGCGCATTCGGGTCTTCAAACGACCGCGCAAGCTGCTGCCGCTCTGCATACTCAGGATCGGCATACTCACGTCCCAGCTCGCGCTCGTCGTATTCCCTCTTCCGCTCGTCCATCTCGTCGGCCATTTACGCGGGCTGCTCCTGTGTGCTGCCGTGGGATGTCTGCTGCCTGGGCTCTTCGCCTTCGTGGTACTCCTCCTCGATCTCCTTCGTGTAGTCGATTGGAGGATGCTTCTTCAGCAGGGAATAGATCGTCGGTACCAGGAAGAGCGTTCCCACCGTCGCGAAGATCAAGCCGCCGATCACCGCGCGTCCCAGCGGCGCATTCTGTTCACCGCCCTCGCCCAGCGCCAGTGCCATCGGAAACATGCCGATGATCATCGCGAGCGCGGTCATCAGCACGGGACGCAACCGCGTATGTCCTGCGTTCAGCGCGGCCTCGCGGCGGTGCTTGCCTTCCAGCCGCTCGTCGTTCGCGAACACTACCATCAGAATCGAGTTAGCCGTCGCCACGCCGATCGTCATGATGGCACCCATCAGGCTCGGCACGTTGAACGTCGTTTGCGTCAGGAACAGCGTCCACAGAATTCCGCAGAACGCACACGGAATCGCCATCAGGATGATGAGCGGATCCAGCCAGCTCTGGAAGTTCACCGCCATCAGCAGGTACACCAGCCCAATCGCAAAAATAATTCCGAATCCCAGTCGCGCGAACGAATCGTTCATCGTCTGCACCTGGCCGCGCAGTTCCAGTTGTGTGGCCTTGGAAATCTGCTGATGCTCAATAATCTTCTCAATGTCGTGCGCCACACTGCCAAGATCGCGCTGATCGACATTCGCATAGATGTCATAGACCGGCTCGATATCGTAGTGATTCACGATGATCGGCGACTGATCGCGCTGAAACTCCGCCACATTGCCCAGAATCTGCGTCGCATTGCCCTGCGGTGTCGTAATCGGAGTCCGCGCTAGCTCTGGAAGCGACGAGATACGATACTGCGGCGTCTGCACCACCACGTTGTAATTCACGCCGTTCTGCGGGTTCAACCACTGGTTCGGTGCAACCTGCGATGTGCCGGAGAGCGAGATCAGCGTGGACTGCGCAACGTCCTGCTGCGTCAGGCCAATTTGCCTCGCCTTTGTGCGGTCCACATTCACATTCAGCGTCGGATACGCCACCTGCTGATGAAGGTGCACATCCACAGCGCCCGGAATTGCGGCAACCTCCTTCTCCAGCTTCGTCGCAAGCGCATAGTTGTCTTTGCCATGTCCAACCACCTGCAGATCGATCGGCGCAGGCAGGCCAAAGTCCAGAATCTGATTGGTGATGTTGGCCGGTGCGAAGAAGAACGTTCCGTCAGGGAACTTCTGCCGCAGGTCGTCGCGCAGCACACGCATGAACTCTTCGGTCTGCTTCGCTCCCGGATTCAAAGCGATCAGAATCTCTCCATCGGAGCTCGAAATAGCCGGCGCACTGGAGAAGGCGAGATTGATACCGCTGTTCGGCAGGCCAATGTTATCGAGCAGCATGTTCACTCGCCCTGCGGGGAGTACGCGCCGGATCTCTGCATCCACTCTCGCGAAATACTGTTCCGCATCTTCGATGCGCAGGCCCTGCGGAGGTTCAACCTCAAGGCGCATTTGCCCTGAATCAACATACGGGAAGAAATCGCGTCCGATGAAGAATGTCAGTGGCAGAGAAATCAACACCAGCAGACCGAACAGCAGCAGCGTGACAGCTGCGTGATCGATGCACCACTCCAGCAGCTGCTTGTAGTGGTGCTGCAGCCGTTCGAACTTGTGCTCGAACTTGATGTGCCAGCGCCAGACGAAGTTGCGTTTCGCCTCGCGGTCACTCTCGCTGGGATCCTGGTACAGCGCGAGCTCTTTCTTCAACAGAAAGTGCATCATCGTCGGTACCAGCGTGCGCGACAGGAAGTAGCTCGCCATCATCGCAAACACGACGGCCATCGCCAGCGGCGTAAACAGGAACTTCGCAGCACCTGTTAGCAGCACCACGGGAACAAACACGATGCAGATCGAAAGTGTCGAGACGAACGCCGGTGCGGCCACCTGCTGCGCGGAGTCGAGGATCGCGCGCGTCAACGGTTTCTTCAGCCCCATGTTGCGATGCGTGTTCTCGATCTCCACCGTGGCATCGTCCACCAGAATGCCGACTGCCAGCGCCATTCCGCCCAGTGTCATCACGTTGATCGTCTCGCCGATGGCACTCAGAATCACCAGCGACGTCGCAATCGACAGCGGGATCGAAATACACACGATCAACGTGGAGCGCCACGATCCCAGGAACAGCAGAATCATCAGCGCCGTCAGCCCGGCGGCAATGATCGCCTCGCGCGCAACCTCGTCGATGCTCGTCCGCACAAAGATCGACTGATCGAACAAAGGCGTAATCTTCAGCGGCGCCAGCTCCGCCTCGATCCTGGGCAGATGCGCCTTCACGTTCGACACAATGTCGAGCGTCGATGTGTTGCCGTTCTTCAGCACGGTCAACAGCGCCGAGCGCCTGCCGTTCTCACGAACGATGTTCGTCTGCACCGCGTAGCCGACGTGCACCTGCGCAACGTCCTTGATGTACACCACCGCGCCGTTCGCCGCGCGCACCGGCAGATCGTTCATCGCGGCGACCGTCTGCGGGCTCGAGTTCGTCTTCACCACGAACTCCCGGTCGCCAATGCGCACCGTTCCCGCCGGCAGAATCAGGTTCTGCTGGCTCATCGCCGCCGAAACATCCGCCGCCGACAGATGATGCGCATACATCAGGTTCGGGTCGGTGTCGATCATCACGTCGCCGCACCTTGCCGCCGTAACGGAGAGGGAAGCGCTCGCTCCCTGCACTGTCGCCAGCGATGGCCGCATAAAGTTCAGACTCAGGTCGTAGAGGTCCGCCTCACTCAGCCCCTGCCCGCCCAGGCTCAACTGCACAATCGGCACGGACGACGCGTCGTACTTGATGATGAACGGTGGAGTCGTTCCCGGTGGAACAGCCCTCAGGATCGTCTGCACGACTGCGGTCACCTGCGCCTCGGCCGCGGCGATCTGCACATTCGGCTGAAAGTACACCTTGATGACGGCGATGCCCTGGTAGCTCTGGCTTTCGGTGTGCTCGATGTCGTTGACCGTCGTGGTCAGCGCGCGTTCGCACACGGTCACAATGCGGCCGGCCATCTCCGTCGGCGTCAGGCCGGTGTAGTTCCACACAACGGTGACGACAGGAATATTGATGTACGGGAAGATGTCCTTCGGCGTCTCAATCGCTGACCCGATGCCCAGCACGGCGATCAGCAGCGACAGCACGACGAACGTATAAGGGCGGCGTAGCGCCAGTCGTACGATCCACATATCCGCCTCAGGAGGGCTCGGTTCCGATACTCAGTGAGACGAGCGAGCCTCGCATCGAGACTCGTGCACACAACCCCGGCCCGAAAACGAAGGCCGCTCCATTCTTCGAAGCGGCCCTCTCGTTGTGAAACTCAATCGTTCATTTCTTCGCCTGATCGAAGCGCTTATTCACCTCGGCCCAGTTGACGACATTCCACCATGCCGCCAGATAATCCGGCCGGCGGTTGTTGTACTTCAGGTAGTACGCGTGCTCCCAGACATCGTTGCCCAGGATCGGGTACAGTCCCTGCGACAGTGGGTTGTCCTGGTTGGGCGTTGTCGTAATCGCGAGCTTGCCGCCCTTCCACACCAGCCATCCCCAGCCTGAGCCGAACTGTTTCGCCGTGGCGTCGTTGAAGGCCTTCTTGAAGTCCTCAAATGCGCCGAAGTCTGTCTGGATCTGCGCTGCAATATTACCTGTCGGATTGCCGCCGCCCTTGGGCGCCATGATCTGCCAGAACATCGTGTGATTCACGTGGCCGCCGCCATTATTCCGAACCACGGTGCGCACGTCCTCGGGGACGCTGTCCAGGTTGCTTGATCAGTTCCTCGGGCGTCTTCTGGCCCAGTTCCGGATGCTTCTCGACTGCGCCATTCAGGTTCGTCACGTAGGCCTGGTGGTGCTTGTCATGGTGCAGCTTCATCGTCGCCTCGTCGATGGTCGGTTCGAGTGCGGCGTAGTCATACGGCAGGGGAGGGAGTTCGAATGCCATAACAATTCTCCTTGGGTTTGCAGATGAACGGCGGAATCACATCTCCGCGCAATGAAGTCTCGTAACCTTGTTCGCCCGGATGCAGCACGGAAGCTCCGTGCGACTCAGCATCCTTGATGCTAGCGCAGCATGATGGTTTCAGGCGCGAGCATGTAACGGCGCCGAGCCGAGCGGCCGCCGAGTGTGGAACACCGGTGTTCCCCGTGGAACATTGAGTAGTGGACACTAAGAAATGTGGGAAATGTCGTTTTCTGTGGAGAATGGGTTGCGCTTGCGCGGTATTCGCTCGAATCTCGCTCAAACGCGCTTTGACCGCTTTGGGTCTTACGGGGGGAGCCGATAACCGTTCAGGCACCCGACCCTTCGCAGGCACCGAGTGACCTTGCACCCTCAACAGGAATCCGATGAGCCCATTCCTGCTGAAGCCTGCTCACAAGCCCGTCAAAGATTACTGCGCCGCCCTTGCCCAGTTCAACAAGCTCGGCCGCCTGCGCCGACCTGCTCGATTGAGTTTGTGGTCGAATAGCTCTCGATGAGCGTTTTGAACGAAACCTACCGCTGGCTGGACGACGATGGTGCGGCCTTCGGTGCTCCGGGCCTGGAACCGCGGTGGACCTCCAGCAAGAAGGACGCGGTGTCCACTGCCTACTCGGCCTCCAGCCGCATCTGGTTCACCGCCTCTCACGGCACGCTCAACGAGATCTACTACCCCACGATCGACCGCCCGCAGACCCGCGACATGGAACTTCTCTTCACCGATGAGGAGACCTTCTTCCATGAAGAGAAGCGCGACTTCGAGTACGACTTCCACTACATCGACCCCGATGCGCTGGCCGTCCGTGTCGTCGCGAACGATCTCGGCGGCCGCTACACCGTCACCAAGGAGTTCATCACCGACCCACACCACCCGGTCGTCCTGATGCACGTCAAGATCGAGGGTGACGAAGAGATCCTGCTCGAAACTTCGCTGCTACGCCCTGCTCGCGCCGCACCTCGACGGCGGGGGCGCGGGGAACTCGGCGCGCGCGCTCGACATCGCCGGGCACCGCGCCATCCTTGCGTGGAAGAACGGCATCTCGCTCGCCTTCGGCTCCGACTGCGGTTTCAGCCGCACCAGCTGCGGCTTCGTCGGCTCCAGCGACGGCTATCAGGACATCTGCCTGCATAAACGCATGACCTGGGACTTCGGCCAGGCGCTGGACGGCAACATCGCCGTGATGGGTGAGATCAACATCGCCTGCACCCGCGAGTTCACCGTCGCCATTGCGCTCGGCGACAACCACCACGCCGCACTCGCCGGCATGACGCAGACGCTCTCCACGCCTTACGAGGTCCACCGCAAGCGCTTCATCGAGCAGTGGCATCGCGCCGCCTCACCGCGAGCGTCTCGCCGGCGCATCGACCGACAGCGGCCGTCTCATGCGCATCTCGCACAACGTCATCCTCGCGCATGAGGACAAGGTTTACTCCGGCGCCTTTATCGCCTCGGCCTCCATTCCCTGGGGCGCCTCCAAGTCCGACGACGATCTGGGCGGCTACCATCTCGTCTGGACGCGCGACATGATCCAGTCGGCGACCGCGCTTCTCGCATGCGGCAGGACCGAGACGGCGCTCCGCGCACTGGTCTATCTCGCCTGCACGCAGCATCCGGACGGCGGCTTCGCGCAGAACTTCTGGATCGACGGCACGCCCTACTGGTCGGGTATTCAGCTTGACGAGGTGGCGTTTCCGATCATCCTCGCGTGGCGTCTCTGGAGGCTCAACGCACTCGGCGAGTTCGACATTGTGCCGTTTATCACTCGCGCTGCCAGCTTTCTTGTCCGCTATGCGCCGGTCACGCAGCAGGAACGCTGGGAGGAAAACGCCGGCTACTCGCCTTCGACGCTCGCCGTGGTTATCTCTGCGCTCGATCTGCGCCGCAGATATTGTTCGCGCAGAATTTCCGGAGCTGGCCGACTTCCTTTGCGACTACGCCGACTGGATCGAAGCTCACCTGGACGAATGGACCACCACGACCGCCGGCGTTTTGCTTCCCGACGTTCCGTACCACTACATGCGCATCCGCCCGCCGGCGGAAGGCGAGCCCTTCCACAACCCCGCCATCCCTCCCGGCATGATCCACATCAACAACCGCGAGCCCGGTGAGAGGTCCGACTTCGAGGCTCGCGAGGTCATCGACGCCGGCTTCCTCGAACTTGTCCGTTACGGCGTCCGGCGCGCCGATGACCCGCTGATCATCGACTCCCTCAAGGTCGTCGACGCCATCCTCAAGATCAACACGCCCTACGGCCCCTGCTGGCGCCGATACAACCACGACGGCTATGGCCAGCGAAAAGATGGGGGTCCCTACGTCGGCTTCGGACAGGGCCGTGCCTGGCCTCTGCTCACCGGCGAGCGCGCCCATTATGAGCTCGCCGCCGGCAACGACATCAGCTCTCTCATCAACACCATCGAAAAGTTTTCGTCCTTCGGCGGAATGCTCCCCGAGCAGGTCTGGGACTATGCGGACATTCCCTCAGAAGGTCTCTTCTGCGGCCGCTCCGCCGGCTCCGCGCAGCCGCTCTGCTGGGCGCACGCCGAGTACCTCAAGCTCCTCCACTCCGTGGTCGACGGCCGCGTCTTCGACCGCATCTCCGTGGTCGAAGGGCGTTACGCTGTCCCCAAGGAGCAGCGGACCTTCCAGAGCCGCATGGAGATCTTCCGCACGACCCGCCCCATTTCGGCCATGGTGTGCGGCGGCACGCTCCGCATCGTCGACCCCGAACACTTCCAGGTGATATGGACCCCCGACAACTGGGCCACCACGAACAAGACCGACGCCCGCCCCGTCGACAACTTCGGCTCCTTCGCCGACATCGCGGCTACCCCCGACCAGATCGGGCGCCATCGTCTTCACCCTCTTCTGGCCCGGCTCCAACCGCTGGCTGGGCCGCAACTACGAGGTCACCATCCACTCCGAGCAGCCCGCCCAGATGCCGGCCTCCCGCAAGCCCCAGAATTAGTCCAGGTGAACCGAAATCGTTCGATTACCATCTAACTAATCATGACGAAGGCGCGAAAACATCTTACGGACGACCAGATGCAGGCTATCGCCCGCGCCGTCGCCGATCCCCGCCGCTTCGCCATCCTGCAGCAGATCGCCCGCCAGGACTGCACCGCTTGCGGCTCGCTGGCCGAGCAGAAGGTGCTCAGCCCCGCCACCATCTCGCATCACCTCAAGGAGTTGGCGGACGCCGGGCTCATCGACGTCCAGCGCGACGGCCGCTGCGCCTCGCTGACGCTGCAGCGCGATCTCTGGAATGCCTACCTGGCGCAGCTCGCGAAGCTGTAAGTCGTATCCCTGTCGATAACATTTCGATAAATATCGAACCTTCCTGAATCCTTCCCTGCTCTCACTCATCCATTTCGATATACGTCGAACAATTCGACGCAGCTCGAACGAAGAAATTCAGAGATTTGAAGGAGAGAGTCATGGGAAAGCTCACAGGAAAGGTTGCAGTCGTCACCGGAGCCAGCAAGGGAATCGGCGCGGGAATCGCGAAGGCCCTCGGCTCTGAAGGTGCATCCGTCGTCGTCAACTACGCATCAGACAAGTCTGGTGCCGACAAAACAGTTGCCGAGATCACCAAGGCCGGCGGCAAGGCTGTAGCCATCGGAGCCAGCGTCGCCAAGGCCGGCGATATTGACAAGCTCTTTGCCGAGACCAAGAAGGCCTACGGCAAGGTAGACATCCTGGTCAACAACGCGGGCGTCTACGCCTTTACTCCTCTTGAGGAGATCACCGAAGAGGAGATCAACCGCATTTACTCCACCAACGTCACCGGCCTTCTGCTCACCACCAAGGCCGCGGTAAAGCTCTTTCCGTCAGAAGGCGGAAGCGTTATCAACATCGGCTCCGTGGTCAGCGAGCTCACGCCGCCCAACTCAGCGGTCTACACCGGAACCAAGGGTGCGGTCGACGCCATCACCCGCGTTCTCGCCAAGGAGCTTGGGCCCAGAAAGATTCGTGTCAACGCCGTAAATCCCGGCCTGACGATCACCGAAGGAACGCAGAGTGCAGGAATCGCAGGCTCGGACTTCGAGTCCAACGCGGTGGCCGACACTCCGCTTGGCCGGTCCGGCAAGCCCGAAGACATCGCCGACGTCGTCACGTTCATCGCGTCTGACAACGCCCGCTGGGTCACCGGCGCGCTGCTTCAGGCCGGCGGCGGACTTCGTTGATCAACTTTTCACACGATTAACAGAAACCTTGGGCCATCCATCTGATCGAATCCATGCACGGCTAACAACCGTGTATGGACGGGCCCCTCAAACAGCACCATAGGAGAAGATCATGAATATCGTCCTTACACTTCTTCCCCTCGGACTCGTCGCTGCGAACTACCTCATCGCCGACATCCGCGATCGTCGCAACTCCACTCACCAGGCCATCTGCGGCTGAGCTCTCACCTGCGGAGCCCAGCCGCGGCCTGCTTCGCTTTATGCCGGCGGCTGTCCCGGTACACTCACCATCCATCCCACACCGTACTTATCCGTGCACATGCCGAACAGTGGTGACCAGAACGTAGGCGCCAGCGGCATGAACACGGTCCCGCCCTCGCTCAACGCCTCGAACAAGCGCTTCAACGTGGCCTGATCCTGGTCCTCAATGGAGATCTGGAAGCCGCCCATCGGCTTGCCCCTTCCCGGAGGCGCATCCGCGCCCATCAGCGTGAGGCTGCCCACGGGAAGGGAGGTGTGCATTATCAAATCCTTCGCGTCCGCAGGGACTGGAGTTCCCTGCGGCGCGTCCGAGTAGCGCATGGTCATGATTCGCTTCGTCCCAAAAACCTTTTCGTAGTAGCTAAAGGCTTCGTCGCAGTTGCCTGAAAATCCAAGGTGCAGATTCGTCTTCATTGCATCTCTCCTTTTTCGATTCGCTACTGTCTGCTCTCTACCGCTTGTCCCGCTACAAACGCTTCCAGCTTGTCCAGGCTCTGGCTCCATCCATCGCGCATGCCCTTCAGATACATCGCGGCCTCTGGCGTGCTCTTCGTCACGTGCACATCCAGCACGACCTCGGTCCCGCCGTTCTTCTCCTCGAAGTAAACCGAGGTCCACGTCTCGAAGATCTGCCTGCCGTCCTTGTCGATCGGCCCGGATGTGAAATGGAAGCGGTACGGCGGATAGAACTCCACGATCCTTCCTGTCAGCGGGAACACAGTTCCATCCGGAGCCTGCATGTGGATGCGGATCGCTCCACCGCTGCGAGCATCCATCTCGCACAGCGGGATGGTGAAGCACTTGGGACCGAACCACTCCTTCAGCATCTCCTCCTTCGTCCATGCGTCGAAGACCATCTCCGGAGGCGCCGCGAAGAACCGGCGCAGATGTAATTCGGTGGGCACCTCATCCGCTGCGGGCTTGCGGTTGGGCTGCTCGGCCAGCATGAACTCTGCAAAGCGGTCGAAGGCAGAGTTCCATCCGCCCGTGTGTCCATCGCGCTCGCTCTCGGTTGCAAAGGGGGCCTGTGTAAAGTGCATGACTGTCTTTCCTCCTTGCTCTTCCAGTCGAACTGTCACCATGTTTTCCCTGAAGGGGCTTTCCGGCAGTCCAACGGAGGAGCGGTCATCCCACGCGAACGTGTAGACCAGCAGTTCGGGCGGCCGGACTTCCTTGACCACGCCGTGCTGCTTCAGCTCCACGGGCTGCTGCGTTGCGGGCACCCGGCCCTCCATCGTCATGCGCCAGCGTGCGCCTTCTTTCATCGGCATCTCGAACTCCGTCGGCGCAAATCCGCGCGGCCCACGCCACTGCATCAGCATCGCTGGGTCGGTCCACGCCTTCCACACCAGCTCCCGCGGAGCATCGAAGGTTCGCGTAATGCTCAGCTCATATCCTGTCGTCGGTTCCATCACTGCGGTTGCGCTCATGCTGTCATTCCCTTCCTCCACAACGATCATTTTGTTGGCTTGCATGCTTCGTCTCCTCGTTCCACCGTTGTTGATGCGGCCGCGTTTACAGGCTCTTCCTTGCAGGAAACGCGGCCCGCCGGGTTCAGGGTCTGCCATCCCCTACAGTGCTTCGTCTTCGTCGCGTTCGCCTGCGCGACCAAACTCCAGCCGCAACGTCACCTGTTTCTTGCCTCGACCCAACGTCACGGTCGCGTGATATTCGTGCTTGCCGCCGGCGTCATGGTGGGGAATCACCTGTTCCGTCGCCGCCCCGTAGGTCCGCTCAGCGGGCACCACCAGGCGCGGCCCGTTGAAGCACAGGACCGTCGCGGAGAGGACGAGGCGGGCAATCCAGCCGGTCATATTAGTTAGGCTTGTCACCATTTCGTCTCTCCTTTGAAGTCTTCGCCGGAGCCCGCTTCTTTGCGCTCTTCGCCTCCTCCGCCTGCAGGCGCTTCAGGTAAGCGTCCAGACGGTCGAAGCTCTCTTCCCAGAACTGCCGGTATTCCTCGATCCATCCCCAGGCCTGACGCAACGGCTCGGCGCGCAACCTCACGGGACGGTACTGCGCCTGACGGCTGCGCTCTACAAGGCCGGCCTTCTCGAGCACCCGCAGATGCTTCGAGACCGCCGGCATGCTCATCTCGAAGGGCTCTGCGAGCTCGGTCACCGAGGTCTCACCGAGCGCCAGCCGGGCCAGAATCGCCCTGCGGGTTGGATCCGCGAGTGCCGAAAACGTATTGCTGATTGCGTCATTCATGGCTTGTGTAACCAGTAGGTTATATAACCTATGAGTTAAATACAACTCCAATCCCCGTCTGTCAACCTGGTTTTCGCCTCCCACCGAAGATTTTTTCAATCGATTACTATCAATAGCCAGCAACCGGTCTCTCCAAGGATTTATCGACAGCGGAGATTCACGGCAAACAGGAGAGACAGAATGGAGAACACCCGGCTGGGTCGGCGCGGTCGTTTGTTTGCAGCGCTTTCACTGGCCATCGCGCCGAATCTTTGCTTCGCCGTCACTACCAGCACCACAGTCAACACCGCGTCCGCTCTCACCAGCCCGCCCGACAAATTCTTCGTGCTACCGATCTCCGGCGGTCCAAACGCCACCCAGAAGCTGCTCTACCGCTACGGCGTCCCATTCCTCGCCACAACTTCATCTGCCTCTCAGATCAAGGTCGGCGCGCCGGTCGAAAAGCTCTTTCTCCTCGGCATGACTGAGACTATGCGGCCCGCTGCCTGGTGGAATCCACTCGACATGTCACGCCGCTTCTTCATTGGCGACGACCTCGGCGCTGTCCGGCTCACCTACGCCGACGGGTCGATGCAAAACTTCCCGCTCATCCTTGGCGAGAGTGTCTGGTTCGGCCTGCCCTTCTATCAGACAAACGAACCCTTCCCAACCGACGCCCCTCTGCGCGCCGCCTTCGCGCAGTCCATGCATCTCTTCCCCGCGGCACCCGTCGAAGACGGCAACTACGTCGCCGTTATCGAGCCACGCCCCACTCCGCTCGCAAGCATCGAGATCGTGCCGTCCGCAACCAAGAAGGGCTCGGTCTCCATCTCCGGCATTACTGCGGAGACCGCGCAGGATCAAGCCGTTCCCGGTCTGCGCTATACGCCGTTCGACGGCTTCGATCCCAAGTTCGCGGAGTTCATGAAGCAAAAACCTCTGCGTCTTGAAGGCGCGGAGGATGCCACCTCGAAGGCCCGCCTCAACGATCTTCGCTCCGCACTTTACACAAGCGACACCCTCTTCAAGACGCCCGTTGCCGCAAAGCCCGCGCCCGCTGGCTACAACGGCCCACACGTTATTTTCAAAGGCGACAACTACGCCACCATCCTGCAGAACGCTTTCTACGCCAACGTGCAGGACATGCTCGACAAGGTCGATGCCGCCGGCATGTATCACACCTCTACCAAGGGGGCTCTCGCCGGGGCTGGCGTTCCATGGTCTGCCCCCGCCGAGTTCGGCACCTGGCGCAACGGCGTCGGCGTCTACTACGACGCCTCCTGGTCCCGCGACCTCGGCCGCACCATGCAGGAGCTCGCCGATCTCGGCTTCCTCGATCCTGCGACGCGCGGACTCAATCTCGCGCTGCGCGACGCGCGGATCTATGAGGAGAACCCGTCTCTCACCTTTCACGGCCATCCGCTACCCTCGCACTGGAGCCGCGTCATCAATCGGCCCGACCCTGGGACGCCCTTTGAGAACGACGGTCACGGCCTCATCAGCCTGGCGCTCTACAAGCTCTGGCAGCGTCTCCCCGACCGCGACGACTGGCTACGCGCCCACTGGATGGGTGTGAAGGCCGCCGGTGACTGGATCCCCTGGCAGTTCGACCACCCCGACCTATCGGGCGCCAAGGACGGCGTGCTCTACACCACCGGCGAGTCCGCTGCAGGCAAGGGCTACTCCGTATATCCCGACTACATCTGCATGACAGCCCTCGAAGCTCTTGCGCGCATGGCCGACTCCATCGGGCAGACGCAGTCCGCCACGCTCTGGCGCGACCGTGCGGCGAAGATGCGCACCGCCATGTTCTCTCAGTACATCATCTCGGATCCAAAGTATGGCTCCGTCTGGACGCTCGACTACGCAGGCTGGCCGAATCGGAGCACGGTGCTCGGCCCCATCATCCTTCAGGCTGACTACACCAGCTATGAGCCGCATGCCGACGGTCCTAAGTGGCAGGCAGCAGATCAGGCTGCCTACCAGCGCCTCATCGACACGTACAAGCCTCTCGGCTTCTACGGCTGGGCGATGGGTTACGGTCAGGGCTTCGTCACCCAGTCCGCTCTCCTTCTCGACCGCATGAACGACGCGACCACCATGTTCGACTGGACCGCGAAAGAGATCTACGACCCGCGTCGCGGCTCAGCCGCGTTCATCGTGCCTGAAGGCTCTCAGCTTGACCCCACCGGCCACTTCACTTTTCCCACCGGCGATCAGGGCAATGGCGTGCAGGAGGCCGAGATCGTCAAAGCCTTCCGCATCGTCCTCGGCGTCGACGACCTTGGTGTCGACAACATTGCCCGGCAGCCTCTCCGGATCATGCCGCGCATGCCCTACGGTTGGACCGAAGTCGCCGTCGATAAGTACCCAGCGCTCTATTCACACGACGGTAAGGTCGAGACAGCATTGCTGAACTACCGTCTCGTTCGCTCGTCCGGAAAGATGAGCCTGGATATCTCGGCGAACAAACCCGTCGGCCCGGTCTCGATTCGCCTCGGCCCTTTCAAGGACTCACCGGCAACCACCAGCGTCCTGATCAACGGCCAACACCCCGACGGAGCTACCGTCTCCCACAGTGGCGACTCGTACTGGGTAAGCTGCACCACAGCGCTCGGTCCGCGTCCCGCCGCCAGCAATTGACAGACCCGGGAGGGCACGCTATTCGGGCCCTCCCAGACTTGACAAAGCCCACCCTCCGGGAGACCCGTACTTTCAAAACCCCGTCGATCGGTGCGCACTGAAGTCCACCCCTAAGTCTTATCTTGTGAAGACTTTGCGCAATATTGACGGGAGGAGGGGGGTGCCAAGACCCTTGCGCCCGAAACATGCGAAAATATAAGAGATGATCTCTGTCTCCAATGTCACCATGCGCTACGGCTCGAAGCTGCTCTTCGAGGATGTCTCCGTCACCTTCCACGGCGGCCGCCGCTACGGCCTCACCGGCCCCAACGGCTCCGGCAAGTCCACCTTTATGAAGGTCCTCACCGGCGAGCTGGACGCCCAGAAGGGCGTCGTCGTCCGCCCCAAAAAGTTCGGCGTCCTCAAGCAGAACCAGTACGAGTTCGACGCCTTCCGCGTTATCGACACCGTCATCATGGGCAACAAGGGCCTCTGGGCCGCGCTCGAGGAGCGCGAGGTCATCTACTCCAAGCCTGAGATGACCGACGAGGACGGCATTCGCCTCGGTGAGCTCGAGGGCATTGTCGGCGAAGAGGACGGCTACGAGGCCGAGCCTAACGCCGCGATCCTTCTGCAGGGCCTCGACATTCCGGACGAGCTCCACGAGCGCAAGATGTCCGAGCTGCAGGGCGGCCAGAAGGTCCGCGTGCTGCTCGCGCAGGCGCTCTTCGGAAACCCCGACGCCCTGTTCCTCGACGAGCCCACGAACTACCTGGATCTCGACTCGATTCACTGGCTTGAGAACTTTCTCAACCGCTACAACGGCACGGTTATCACCATCTCGCACGACCGCCACTTCCTCAACTCGGTGTGCACGCACATCGCCGACATCGATTACGAGACGATCATCACGTACACGGGCGGCTACGACGAGATGGTCATGCAGAAGACGCAGATCCGCAGCCGCATCGAATCGCAGAATGAGCAGCGCGAGAAGAAGATTGCGCAGCTCAATGAATTCATCGCGCGCTTCTCGGCCGGTACGCGCAGCTCGCAGGTGAACTCCCGCAAGAAGGAGGTCGAGCGACTGCAGACCACTGAGCTTGCGCGCTCGAACATCCAGCGCCCCTACATCGCGTTCAAGATGGAGCGCCCCAGCGGCAAGCATGTGCTCGAGTTCGAAGACGTCAACAAGAGCTACACGCAGCCGGATGGCACGACGGAGCACGTCATTCGTAACTTCTCCGCCTCTGTGCTGCGCGGCGACAAGGTTGTGCTCGTCGGCCGCAACGGCCAGGGCAAGACCACGATGCTCAAGGCGCTGCTGGCCAACTCCGGACTGGATGAGGCCAATAAGACGGACATCGACTCCGGTGAAGTGAAGTGGGGACACGAGGCGCAGATCGGCTACTTCGCGCAGGACCACACGGCATCAATTCCCAAGGGAACGACCGCCGCGGAGTGGTTGCACAGCTTCGATCCCAAGGCAGCAAAGGAAGACATTCGCGGATTGCTCGGCCAGATGCTCTTCCGCGGTGAAGAGGGCCTGAAGAAGACCGAGGCTCTCTCCGGCGGCGAGTCCGCCCGCCTTCTGTTCTGCAAGCTGATGCTGCAGAAGCCGAACATCCTGGTACTCGACGAGCCGACGAATCACCTGGACCTCGAGAGCATCATGGCGCTCAACACCGCGCTGCAGAAGTACGAAGGCACCGTCTTCCTCGTCACGCACGACCAGGACCTCATCGAAGAGGTGGGAACGCGCATCTGGCACTTTGAGGGCGGCCCCACGGACTTCCACATCACCGATCACAAGGGACCGTACGAGGAGTACGAATCTCAGTTGGCACTGGCAGCGAAATGATGGATCGCGCTCTGCATCAGGAGTACGAGCAGCAGCTTGCGCTGGCGGCGCGGTAGGTTCGTTCGAGTTTGGAAGCTCGCCCGGATTCCCGTAGACTCAGCCCAAGAAGACATCGTTCAACATCTGTCTTGTATCCCACCGGAGATGGTCTTCGCCGGTCTCTAAGGAACGCCAGGGATGGCTAAAGTCGTTGTTGTGGGAGCTGGAGCGATGGGCCTGGCCGCTGCTTACCGGGCGGCGAAGAATGGGCACGAGGTGGACCTGATCGAAGCAGCTCCCGAGCCGGGCGGCATGGCCGGCCACTTCGACTTCGATGGTGTCTCGATCGAGCGCTTTTACCACTTCGTCTGCAAGACGGACTATCCGACGTTTGAATTGCTGGATGAGCTGGGAATCGGTTCGGCCCTGAAATGGCGTCTGACCACGATGGGCATCGTGACCGGAGGCAAGCTGCATCGCTGGGGCGACCCTGTTGCGCTGTTGCGTTTCCCTTATCTCTCGTTATGGCAGAAGTTCCGCTACGGATTATTTGCTCTTGTTTCCGTGCGGCGGAACCAGTGGCCCGCGATCGAGCATGAGAACGCGAAGAGCTGGATTGTGCGGTGGTGCGGGCAAGCCGTATATCAGCGGCTGTGGCAGCCGCTGTTCGACTACAAGTTCTACGAATACGCCGACAATGTCTCGGCCTCGTGGATCTGGACGCGCATTCGCCGCATCGGGCGATCGCGTCAGAGCATGATGCAAGAGGAATTGGGCTACCTCGAGGGCGGTTCGATCACACTCGTGAATGCTCTGATGGAGGGGATTCAGAGGCATGGCGGACGGGTACATCTTGGAGATCCCGCCGCGGAGATTGTGAGCGAAGCAGGACGGGTCACGGGTGTGCGCACGGCGAGGAGCTTCTATTCCGCAGATGCAGTGATCTGCACGTCGCCGACACCCTATGTTTCCGCGCTCGTCCCGACTCTTCCCGACGACTGGAAGCAGCGCTATGACGCGATCCACAACATCGGCGTGATTTGCGTCATCTTCAAGCTGCGGCGTTCCGTCACCCCGCACTTCTGGGTCAACGTCTCCGAGCCGGGCGTGGAGATTCCCGGGTTTATTGAGTTCACCAACCTGCGCAATGTGGGCGCTGATAGCATTGTTTACGTGCCGTACTACATGCCGGTGACGAACCTTAAGTTCGCATGGCCGGAGGAGAAGCTGATCGACGAAGCCTTCCGCTGCCTGCAGCGCGGCAATCCGGCTTTGACGACCCAGGATATTCGCGCGACCAAGGTTGCGCGCCTTCGATACGGCCAGCCCATTTGCGAACCAGGATTTGCGGCAAAGATACCGCCGGTGCAGACTCCTATCGCCGGACTGCAGATCGCGGATACCTGTTACTACTATCCGGAAGATCGTGGCATTGCAGAGAGTGTCCGTCTGGGTCAGCAGATGGCGAGCGCTGTTGGTCAGTAAGTTGAACCTGTCGCAGGTCGTTGAGTCTTCAAACCCTCCCGGCCCCAAAGGTGATTGCAGAAAATAATTATCTTTATAGACTGGAACAAACAGCTTCGGCGCTGGTTGGACGGGGTGCAGCAAATCCTGCACCGGCAAGTGCATCCAAAAGGTAATTGACCATGCTAAACGGTAAAAAAGTTGCGGTTGTTCTGCCGGCGTACAACGCGGCAAAGACGTTGGAGAAGACCGTCGCGGGAGATTCCGCGCGACGTCGTCGACACGATTATTCTGACCGACGACTGCAGCAAGGACGAGACCGTCCGCATCGCGCAGCGGTTGGGAATCATCACCCTGCGTCATGACAAGAACCGTGGATATGGCGGCAATCAGAAGACCTGCTATGCCTCGGCGCTCCATGAGGGTGCCGACATTGTCGTGATGGTGCATCCGGATTACCAGTACACGCCGCTGCTGATTACAGCGATGGTTTCGATGATTGCGTACGGCGAGTATGACGCGGTGCTGGCGTCGCGCATTCTGGGACGCGGTGCGCTGAAGGGCGGCATGCCGAAGTACAAGTATGTGTCCAATCGCGTGCTCACGCTGCTTGAGAACATCCTGATCCACGAGAAGCTGTCGGAGTATCACACGGGCTACCGTGCATGGAGCCGCGAGGTTCTGGAGCGGCTGCCGCTGCTGAGCTGCTCGGAAGATTTCGTTTTCGACAACGAGATGCTCGCACAGGCCTTCTACTTCGGGTTCCGCGTGGGCGAGATCTCATGCCCGACGAAGTACTTCGAGGAGGCTTCGTCGATCAATTTCAGCCGCAGCGTGAAGTATGGCTTCGGCGTTCTGGGCACCGCGCTCGATCTGCGGCTGAAGCGCATGGGGCTGAAGCGGCCGCCGATCTTCGAGGACCGCCCGGGAGAAAAACTGCTGGATGCACCGGCACCCGTTCCGTTGGTAAGCTCGGCGCTCTAGGGCACAACCCCAGGCGCAGTCCAAGCATCCGCCTTCTCTGTAACGATGGGAAAGACCTCCTGGTACCGTGTGGCGCTGATCGGCGCTCTTGCCCTTGTGTTGCTGAACACATGGTGGGCGGCGCGCGCTCTCCGCACGCTGATTGCGGCGCAGTTCTGGCAGGCGCATACGCTTGAGGTGATCTCGCAGACGGAGACACTGATTGCGCAGGTGCGTACGGCGGAGAGTGCGGCCCGGGGATACATCCTGACGGGAATGGATGGGTACGAGTCGCGGTACGCCATAGCGAAGAGCCAGATTCACCAGAGCACCTCGAACCTTCAGCGGCTGACCGGGGACAACAGCTCGCAGCAAGTGCGGATTGCAATGCTCACCACCCGCATTGGAGCGAAGCTGTCAGCGCTGGATGCGGGGCTTGCGGTTCGGCGAGTGCAGCCGCACGGGGCGCTTGATCCAGTGCTGCTGGGACCGGTGCTGCAGGATTCACCGGACAGTATGGACAGCGTGCAGCTGACGATCCATGACATTGAAGCCGAAGAACATGGCCTGCTGGCAAAACGAACCGCAGATGCGACTTCCGCGCGGCGATGGGTATGGGGCACCTTTACGCTTGCCTTTGTTCTGGATTTTCTGCTGCTGGTCGCGGCTTTCGAACAACTTGTCCGAGCCGCTCGAGACCGCGAGAAGATCGCCGCGAGTGCAGAGGAGATCGCTGTCCTCAACCGGCAACTCACGATCTCCAACGAGGAGCTTGAGAGCCGCGTGGAGGAACGGACGCGTGAGCTGGAGGCTTCGAACCAGGAGCTGGAGGCATTCAGCTATTCGGTGTCGCATGATCTGCGGGCGCCACTGCGTACGATTGATGGATTCTCTTTGGCGCTCGAAGAGGACCTTGGGGAGAAGCTCGATGCGCAGGCGAGAGATCACATCTCGCGAGTCCGCAACGGCGTGCAGCGGATGGGAACGCTGATCGATTCGCTGCTGCAACTGTCGCGCGTGGCGCGTTCCGAAGTGCAGCGTGAGCGGGTGGATCTCTCGCAGCTGGCGACGCTGGTGTTTCGAGAGATTCAGGCCGGCGATCCGGAGCGCGAGGTCAACTGGATTGCGCAGCCGGGCGTGCTGGCGGAGGCGGACCCTCGCCTGATGCGCATCGCGCTCGAGAATCTGATTGGAAATGCGTGGAAGTTCACAGCGCGGACGCCGGACGCAACGGTCACGTTCGGAAGTAGCCCGCAAGATGGCAAGACCGTATACTTCATTCGTGACAATGGGGCGGGATTTGACATGACGTATGTCGACCGTCTCTTTACTGCCTTTCAACGTCTCCATGGCGAGCGCGAGTTTAAGGGGTCGGGCATCGGGCTCGCGACCGTCTCGCGGATCATTCGCCGTCATCACGGTTCCATCTGGGCGGAGGGAGAACCCGGCAAAGGAGCCACATTTTTCTTTACACTGGCGGCCTGAGCTCGTGGTTGAGCGTGAGCCGTCTTAACCAGAATGTGAGACTGAGAGTGAGCATGATTCTTCTTGTCGAAGATGATCCTGACCACGAAGCTCTGGCGATTCGGGCGCTTCGCAAGGCCAATGTCGCAAACGAGATTCAAGTGGCTCATGATGGCGCTGAGGCGCTGGAATACCTCAACGCGGCGGCGACCGGAGCCAAGCCGATGCCACAGCTTGTGCTGCTGGACCTGAAGTTGCCGAAGGTGGAGGGCATGGAGGTTTTGCGCAACATTCGTGCGGCGGATAAAACGGCACTGCTACCAGTGGTTGTCCTTACGTCGTCTGATGAAGAGAGAGATATCGTTTCAAGCTACCGGCTGGGTGTGAACAGTTACATCCGTAAGCCGGTGAATTTTACTGATTTCGCCGAGGCGACGCGTCAGCTCGGCATGTATTGGCTGCTGCTCAATCAATGTCCACCGCTCCACTAAACGCGACGCGGAAGCCGCTCCGAGTGCTCCTCATAGAAGACTATGAGGCCGATGCACTATTGCTCGAGCGCTTCCTCACGCGCGCGGGTTATGCGGTGCAGGCGCGCCGGATACAGACGGCGGACGAACTGCGCGAGTCACTCGCGGAGTCGAGCTCCATCGATCTTGTGCTGGCGGACTACACGCTGCCGAGCTTCGGAGCGCGCGATGCGCTGGCCATCATTCAAGAGGTTGGCGTCGAGATTCCATTCATCATTGTGTCGGGCACAATCGATGAGGTCTCGGCGGTGGACGCGATGCGCGCAGGGGCACACGACTATGTGCTCAAGGGACACCTTGATCGTCTGCTGCCCGCGATTGAACGCGAACTCGCCGATGCCGAACGACGCCGGCAGCGTATTCGTACAGAGGAAGAGCTGCGGTTGGCGCAGCAGCGTTTCTCGGCGACCTTCAACCAGGCTGCCGTGGGAATGGCACACACTACGACAAGCGGTCGCTTTCAGCTTGTGAATCAGCGGCTCGCGGAGATGCTGGGAGTGCCGGAGGGACAGCTTCTCTTGCTCTCGCTTACAGATTTTCAGCTTCCATCGGAGCGGGAGCTCGAGTCAGCGGAACTCGCCGCCCTCGTTGCGGGTGAAAAGATCGGGCATCGTGTGGAGCACGAGCTGATGCGTTTTGATGGGACGACGTTTCCGGCGCAGCTCACGGTCTCAATGTTGCGGCATGACGGCTCGACGGCGCCAAGCCTCTTGTGGGTGGTCGAGGATATATCCGCGCGTAAGGCGGCGGAGCGAGAAACGGCAGAGCTGATGTCGCGCCTCATCAACTCCGAACGGCTGGCTGCCGCAGGGCGCATGGCCAACACGCTGGCGCACGAGATCAACAATCCGCTCGAGGCGCTGACGAATATTGTTTATCTGCTGCAGGCGCATGATCTGCCGCCGCAGGCGCGTGAACTCTCTGCCGTGGCGGCGCGTGAGCTGGAACGCGTAGGACATATTACGCGCTCAACGCTGAGTTTCTACCGCAAGCTGCCGGGTCGGACGCTCGATCTGTACACGATGCTCGACGAGGTCGTACAGCTGTTCAGTTCGCGTGCGGCGCAACAGCATATTGAGATTCGCGCGCGCATCGACGACGAAGTGCGCAACGCGAACTATGACCCGGCGCTGCGCCAGGTCTTTGCCAACCTTGTGGGCAACGCTATCGAATCGATGGAGAGCATGGGTGGCCAGCTCAGCGTGCGAGCGCGCGTCGAGGGCGCGAATGCCGTCATCCTTATCTCCGACAGGGGGCATGGGATTGATCGGGCGCACATGCGTTCTATCTTCGAGCCGTTCTTTACGACGAAGGGCGAGCGCGGCACGGGGCTTGGCCTGTGGGTGACGCGCGGCATCGTCGAGGAACAGGGAGGACGGCTGCAGCTTCGCAGTTGCACCACCGGACGGCACCGCGGGACGACCGTGCGGGTTCAGCTTCCTGTGGTGCGGCAATCTCGTCTGACGTCGGAGCCTGCAGTCTTGGTTAACTGACAGGGCGCCGAGACAGGCTGTGCAGTCCGATTTAGAATCCTGCCATGGAAGTAGCACACGGTTCTATTCAGAAGAATGTGCTGGGCCAGCCTCTGGAGACATGCGGTTCCGATCCGGTAACAGGCTTTTTCCGGGACGGATGCTGCAAGACGGGCCCCGAAGACGTTGGCATGCATACCGTGTGCTGCGTGATTACCGAAGAGTTTCTGAGGGTTTCGGCGCAACTGGGGAACGACCTTTCGACGCCGATGCCGCAATTTGGCTTTCCCGGGCTCAAGCCGGGTGACCGCTGGTGCGTTTGCGCGGCCAGATGGTTGCAGGTGCAGCGCGCCGGAGCAGCCTGCCCTGTAGTTCTCGAGGCAACCCATGAGGCGACGCTGGATGTCGTGCCTTTCGAGTTGCTCCTGCAGTATGCCGTGATTCCGGAGACGCTCCACTAGGGCAGGCTCACGCTTTACGGGGCTTTTATGACAGTCATGGGGTCTTCCTAAGAGACTGATTGTCTTGACAGATAACGAACTAGTCAGTAATCCTAAACTTGATACTTACAACCTCGGTTTTCTGCAGCGCGAACACTCAGGGGTCCCTCCTCACCCCTTCGCGAACGCGAGTCATCTTTATGGGTCTCGCCACGTCGTATAACGGAAACAGGAGCTAGCTTCTATGTCTCGCAGCTTGGTTAAGGCACTCAGCGTGGCCGTTACGGCCTTCGTGTTTTCACTTTGTTCCACTTTGCCAGTGATAGCCCAGACATCTGGAAACGGAAACATCGTGGGGACAATTACAGACCCCTCCGGTGCGGCCGTTCCGAACGCCACCGTCGTAGTTACGGACACAGACACGGGTGTGTCGCGTACGCTGACGACCAATGGCGACGGTCTCTATGCGGCAAACTTCCTTAAGCCGGGTCACTATGAAGTCGTTGCCAGCGCCGCGTCGTTCGGGAAGGTCGATCACAAGAATTTGACACTCACCGTAGGACAGATCCTCACGGTCGATGCCGCGCTGCCTGCGGGGTCGGTGACTTCGGCGGTCGAGGTCACGGCGGCCGTCCCAATTCTCGATCCGGACAAGACCGAGGTTTCGCAGACGATTGACGAAAAGCTGATCTCGAACCTTCCCATCGCGTCGCGCAATTGGAGCGCCTTCGTGCTGAATACGCCGAACGTGACGCAGGACGGCGGCTCGGGCCTGGTGAGCTTCCACGGCATCAGCGGTCTGTACAACCAGAATTACGTGGACGGTTCGAACAACAACCAGATGCTGTTCTCCGAGGCGCGCGGACGTGCATCGGGTGCGCCGTATGTCTACTCGATCGACTCGATCAAGGAGTTCCAGGCGCAGGCTTCGAACTACTCGGTGGAGTTCGGGCAGGCGGCCGGCGGAGAGGTGAACGCTATTACCAAGAGCGGCACCAATCAATTTCACGGCGATGTCTTCTACTACCTGCGCTATCCGGCACTGAACGCTCTGGACCCGTACAGCAAGTTCCAGGCGCTGCACAATGGAGCGACAAAATTCCTGCTGACACAGCCGATCCACCAGCAGCAGCAGTTCGGCGGTTCAGTGGGCGGACCGATCATTCAGGATCGACTCTTCTTCTTCTTCACGTATGACGGCTTCCGTCGCGTGGGCAACGTGCTGTACTCGAACACGAATACGATTTCGCTGACGCCCTCGGGCCCAACGAGCAGCACGAGCACGATTACGCCGACGCAGTGCCCCACGACGATCACTGCGACACAATGCACCAGCGGCATCACCTTCCTGCAGCAGGTCTCGAATATTGCGCAGGGGAGTGTTCCGCCATCGCGGTACGCAAAGCAGAATCTCTTCTTCCCGCGCCTCGACTGGCACATCAATGGCCGCAACGACGCGTTCGTCGATTACAACTTTGTGAACTTTGACTCGACCTATGGCTACAGCGGCGCGCCGACGTTCACCAACAGTTCGCCTTCGACGAACGGACCGACCAGCTACCACGAGCGGTTCCTGGTGGCGGGCCTGACGACGCAGATTGGCAAGGCCTCAGTCAACCAGTTTCACTTCCAGTGCGGTCGGGACCTTGAGACGGCAGGTGCAAACGCTGCTGGACCGAGTGTGGCCACCGGCGTCGTAACCTTCGGCATGCCCAACGCGCTTCCTCGCGTGGCTGAGCCTGACGAGCACCGCATTCAGTTTACGGATGTCTTCTCGACGGTGAAGGGGCACCACACCTTCAAGTTCGGCGGCGACGTGAACATCGTCCACGAGGTCATGATCAACCTCTTCCAGGGCGGCGGCATTTACAGCTACGGCGATGCCAACACACTATTGAACTTCCAGGACTGGATCCAGGACGCGTTCGCCGGGCAGCCCGGAGATACCGATCCGTATGCCGGGTATCACTACAACACCTTCGTGCAGACCATCGACAAGGTGAACACCGTTGCCGGCACCCAGGGCAAGGACGACTTCTGGATGAAGATGTACGACGGCTTCGCGGAGGACAACTGGAAGCTGACGCCGAAGTTCACGTTGAACGCCGGCGTTCGTTACGATGTCCAACTGACACCGGCGCCCGGCCTCGTCAACAACAACTTCGCTCCGCTCTCGACGTACTACAGCCAGACGATCAAGAACGTTCTGGATCGCGTGCAGCCACGTGTCGGTTTCAGCTGGCAGCCATTGCACGGAACGGTGGTCCGCGGCGGTTACGGCATGTTCTCCGCGCTCAACCAGGGCAGCACGTATTACGCGATGCGCGTAGAAAACGGTGTGGTCCAGGTGAACTATAACTACACTGGCTGCCAGTCGAGCGTGGGGGTTTCAGGGTCACGTTGCCCGACCGTTCCCAGCGCGGCCAACAGCCTGCGGTATCCCTTCGTTCCCTTCCCGGTCACCGGACCTCCACTGTCGCTTTCGCTCTTCCCGAGCGGAGGCACGGCGCCTGCTGTGAACGGCCCGTCGATTCTCGGCACGCAGAGCTTCCACGGCCTCGATCCGAACTTCGTTCCGCCGCTGGCGCACGAGGCTGAACCTGAGCGTGGAGCAGGCGCTGCCTGGCCACATGTCACTGTCGGTTGGCTACGTCGGCACGCGTGCCTTGCGGCTGCCCGTCTTCCTCGACTGCAAACCTCGTTGGCCAGACTCCGCATGGGACCCGCACCTATAACGTGGTCGATGCGAGCGGCAACCTGATCAAGCAGCTCACGGTTCCGGTGTATCTGCAGTCGGATCGCCGCAGCTCGGCGATTACCTCGCATCAACACCGGCTTTAGCGTCGCAAACACCTGGTACAACTCGCTGGCTGTGACGGGACGTCGTCCGTTTGCGAACGGCTTGAGATTCTGGCCAACTACACGTGGGCCAAGGCGACCGATACCGGCCAGGTGCAGGGCACCAACGGCACCTTCTATGGCGGCGACACTCCGCTCGATCCGAACAACGTCCGCCACGATAACGGGCCGTCGGACATCGACATCCGCAATCGCTTCACGGGCAGCCTGGTGTACCGCCGCATGTGGCTGAGGGCAACAAATGGGTGAAGTACACGCTGGACGACTTCACGTTCGCCGGATCGATGATTGCATCCGGTGGTGAGCCGATCTTCCTGGGCATGAGCGGCACCGTCTACTCCGGCAACAGGCTACCAGCTACGGCGCAGATGGCAACATCTATGGCGGCGCCATGAGCTCGAGCTCAGGTGCACCCACCACTGGCCGTCCGCCGCAGATCGGACGCAACAGCATCTACGCTCCCGGGTTCAACAACATCGATTTCCGCGTGTCGCGCGATATCCCGATTCACGAGAGCATCCACATGCAGCTGACGGCGGAGGCCTTCAATCTGCTCAACCACCAGATCATCACCTCGGTGAACACAACGTACTCGCAGTACATCAATGCGGGCGCGACGACCGGCGGTGTGCCGTGCAAGGCAACGCCAGTTCCTGCGGGCTCTGCCCTCCAGGGCTGCATCTCGCCGTTTGTCACGTCGCCGCTGAGTTCGTTTGGTGTGACCTCCGGTACGAACAATGGACTGTACGGTCCACGTCAGATGCAGTTCATCGCGAAGCTGTTCTTCTAATCAACGAAACACAAACAAGAGAATGGCCCGGAGCGATCCGGGCCATTTCTTTCTCGTCGATGATGAGTGAACGCTAGGTCGACTCGCCCTGTGTCGGCTGCTGCGTCGCGTCGGAGAGTGTCAGCTTCACATTCATACGCCGCTGCCCGCGGAAGACCGTAACGGTGATGGTGTCACCCGCGCGGTGCTCGTTCAGCGCGTTTGAAAGATCCGGCTTGCTCGTAACCTCGTGCCCGTCGATTGCAACGATGAGGTCGCCGCCAAGGACAATGGGCCTAAATCCAAGATAAGCGCGCTGCGAACCTCCATGCAGTCCGGCGCGCTCCGCTGCGCCGTTCGGGAGGACGCGCTCGATGAGCACACCGTAGTCCGCGGGCAAACCAATCTGCTGGGCGAGATCCGGGCCGATCTCGAGTGTTACAGCGTCCATCGACGGACGCCGCACGCGACCATAACGCGCGAAGTCGTCGAGTACAGCCTTCGCCGTCGAGATGGGAATTGCGAAGCCGATGCCGGCGGACTGTTCGGCACCGCCGTTCGGATTACCCGCGATCATCGTCGTGATCCCAATGACTTCGCCATGCGAGTTCAGCAGCGGACCGCCGGAGTTGCCGGGATTCACTGAAGCATCCGTCTGGATTGCATTGTCGATCTTCATTCCGGTAGGCAGTTGCACGGAGCGCAGAGCGGAGATAATGCCGCGCGTCATCGTGCCCTGGAAGCCAAACGGATTGCCGATTGCGTAGACGCGCTGCCCGACCATCAGGTGTGTCGAATCAGCGAGCGTCGCAGGCTGAAGGTCCGGCGCGTTATTAATTTGCAGGAGCGCGATGTCGTGCGCCTTATCTGTGCCGAGCACCGTCGCCTTGTATTTCTTCTTATCCGAGAGGGTGACTTCGACTGACTGCGCTCCTTCGACGACATGATTGTTCGTCAGGATGTGTCCCTGCTTATCAATGACGAAGCCGGAGCCCTGGCCCTGTTCCGGCACTGGCTGATAGAAGAAGTCGTAAGCGACCTGTACCGACGTGATATTCACCACGGAAGGCAAGGCGCGCTTATAGACGGCGATGTTCTGCTCCTCTTCGGCGTCGAGTGTGGGCGCCGCTTCGGCCTCGGTCAGCCTGAAGGTTCCGAGCGGACCGTTCACTGTCGAGGTCGTAGCGCCGTCTGGCTGCTGTGGCGAACCGTGCACCAGGCCGGCAATCGTCCCGATAGGGAAGAAGTGAGTGGACAGCAAATAGAAACCACAGAGGATCAACAGAACAAGCAACACGGAACGCAGCTTCATGGCAGGCGACCTTCTTGGACGCACACGGCGACCTGCCTTAATTCTACGAGGATTAGCGCCGGTCAGTTCCAATTCCCTGCGTACGATGTCGTCGCAAGCCTAATGGAATCAGCAAGTGAAGGATTCTAATCTCCGGCGCGCTCTATTTCGAGCAGCCGCCGTTTGCGTTCCAGGCCCCAACGGTAGCCGGTCAACCGACCATCAGAGCCAATCGCGCGGTGGCAGGGCACTACGATAGCCAGGGGGTTCGCTCCGCACGCAGCGCCTACCGCGCGCACGGCGTTCGGCGCGCCAATGGTCTGTGCAATCTGTGAGTAAGTGCGGGTCTCGCCGCGTGGAATCGATCGCAGCGCCTCCCATACACGATGCTGAAATGAGGTCGCGCGCACGTCAAAGGGCAGGGAAGCAGCGGTCGCGCTTTCCGTCATCTGCGAAAGCACAACGCGGATAGCCTCGCCGAGTTGAACATCATCGCGCTGTAGAGTCGCCTTCTCAAAGCGCGCCTTGAGCTCTCGCTCCGCCTCTTTGTCGGAATCTGCGAAGAGAACGGCGCAAAGTCCACGCTCTGTCGCGGCAACGAGCATGCGCCCGAGCGGCGACTCGGCGGTGGACCACCGGATGGTTTCACCCGCGCCATGCGCCTTCATCGTTGAAGGCCGCATGCCGAGCGTAGTGGCTGCATTCTCGTAGAGCCGGCTCGAAGAACCGAAACCCGCGGTATAGACGGCATCCGTAACCGACGCGGAAGATCTGCGAATTTCGTTGCGGAAGCGCTCGCGCCGTTGCGCCCGTGCGAACTCTGACGGTGTCACACCGAGTACACGCTGGAAGCCGCGGAGCAGCGCGAACCGGCTGAGACCGACGGAATGCGCCAGTGTATCCAGTGGGATCGACTCTCCCGCCTGTTCGCGCAGCATCTGCGCGGCACGCGTTACCGCCTCGGCGTGCGGGTCCATTTGCGCGCTTCGTCGTGTGGGCTCGCAGCGCAGGCAGGCGCGGAGCCCCGCCGCCTCCGCCTCTTCGCAGGTCGCAAAGAAGCGTACGTTGTTTCGCGCAGGGCGCCGGCTGGGACAGCCCGGTCGGCAATAGATTCCAGTCGATTGCACGCCGTAGACGAAATGTCCATCTGCGCTGGCATCCCGCGCCAGCACTTGCTGCCACGCGGCCTCCGAATCGAATGCGATCGGTGTTTGCATCGTTGCTTTCGGTAGTACAGTCATCGTCGCCATGTCACCATATTCCTGCCAATGTCGCCCCGGTGACACTCCGTTCCGTGCACTCAATGTAATTATCAAGCGGAGAAGAATCAGGCCTTATGTGCGTCTTCCCCGATCCAGTGTATGGTTTCGCGACAACCACTACTTTTGTGTACCCCTTTTCGGATTGTTGCAGTAGTCTTACCGGAGCGGCGCGGTCACGTTGAGTTGTCCCTCCGTGTAGCTCACGTCGGTACGGTGGACGAATGCCGCTTTGGCGTTGTTGTTTAGGTTTGTTTCTGGTTTCGGGTTTCTGGACCGTTGGCGCTTCGCGATCAAACGCACAGAGCTCTGATGCGCCGGCCATCCTCACGGGAGCCGTCGATGATCCGTCAGGTGCGCGCATTCCTCGCGCCTCGGTTCACATTCACAACGACAAACTGGATCGCGATACCTCCACGAACGGAACCGGGATTTTCACCGTCACGCTGCCCGACGGAACATACACCGTCACGGTCCGCGCCACAGGCTTTCGCGAGCTCAGCCGCGACACGATCCTGCACCCTGGCGATCATCAGAATTTGAACTTTCGCCTCGCCATCAATGCCGCTGCAGAGATCATCAGCGTCGACCCTTGGGCGGGTAGCACGGACAAACAGGCCGCGCTGAATCTGTCTGGCAATCAGCTTGAGATTCTCTCGGACGATCCAGAGACGTTGCGTCAGCAACTCATCGTGATGGCCGGAGGCGGAATCGGTCTCGCCGCGCCCCAGATCTACGTCGATGGTTTCAGCAATGGACAGGTTCCTCCGAAGTCGGCGATCCGGGCGGTCCACATCAACAGCGATCCTTACTCGACGGTCTACGACCGCCCGGGATTTGGCCGCGTCGAGATTGAGACGCAGGCCGGCGGCAACCGGCTTCACGGAATGTTCGATGTTGGCGGCACAGGCAACGCGCTCAACTCCAACAACCCCTATACCGAGACGCAGCCGCCGTACTATCAGCTGCTCTTTCGCGGCAACGTCAGCGGACCCATTGGGAAGAACACGTCGTACTTCCTCGCAGGAAACACCAGCGATCTGCAGAACAATGCGATTGTGAACACGGTGACGGTCTCGGAGGCAGTACCGAATCCGCAGCGCGAAGATGACTACAGCTTCCGCCTCGATCACAGGTTCACGGCAGCGAACCAGATGAACGGGCGCTATGAAATTCGTCGCGTGCATCAGACGAACGCAGGCGTCGGCCTGCTTGTCCTGCCTGAACAGGGCTACACCAGCAACGCGCTGACGCAGACGTTGCAACTCGATGACAGCCAGATCTTCAACCCGAAGATCGTCAACGATGCACGCTTTCAGTACATTCGCACGCGGAGCATGCAGGATCCGAATAGTACTGGCGCCGACGATCATCGTCGAAGGAGCGTTTTCCGGCGGCGGTTCGCCAACGCAGATGCTGCACGACAATCAGGATCAATACGAACTGCAGGAGAATCTGTCCGTCGATCGCGGGAATCACTTCATCCGCACTGGCTTGCGGTATCGTCTCTTCCGCGACAGCAACAACTCGCGCGCCGGATACAACGGCCAGTACATCTATCCGGATGTTGCCACCTATCAGGCCGGGACACCTTCGCAGTCCAACCAGATGGTCAGGGCGAGTCCAGCGCCAGTGTCAGCACCGGTCGACCTGGGTCTCTACGCGGAGGACAACTGGAAGATCTCACGCAGCTTCACGCTGGACTACGGTCTTCGCTACGAGACGCAGTCTGCGATTCCGGATCATAGCGATCCCGCGCCGCGCGTCGGCTTCGCCTGGGCGATTGGTCCTAAGGCAGCGAAGACACCTATCCTCACGCTGCGGGGAGGCGCCGGTCTGTTCTATCAGCGCCTCACTGCAACGGATCTCATCCTGCCCGTGCGCCAGAACGGTATCAACCAGGTTGCGTACTTCGTCCAGAACCCGACCTCTGCGTCGCCATTTACGACGACGACGATCTATCGCGTCGATCCAGGGTTGAGAACGTCGCACACGCTCGTCAGCAGCGTCACTGCGGAGCGCATCATCGGTCACATCGGCAACATCGCGGTGAACTACCTGGAGGCCGACGGACGTCATCAGTATCTGTCGTTGAACGCAAATTCTCCGCTGCCCGGCACCTACGATCCAAACGATCCTGCCAGCGGCGTGCGACCGTCTCGGAGGCACACAGAACATCTATCAGTACACGGCCGAGGGCACGGGACATGCCCAGATGTTCTTTACCAACCTGAACCTCAATCCCACACGCCGGCTCTATCTCTTCGCGTTCTATGTCGCGCAGCGGGACCACAGTGACGCTAACGGGACCTCGTGGTTCGCTTCGAACCCTTACAACATCCGGCAGGACTACGGCCGCGACGATTCAGATACTGCGCAGAGCTTCTACACCGGCGCCGCCATCAATCTGCCGTATGGCGTCACCGTGCAGCCGTTCATCTCTGCACGCAGTGGCCGGCCGTTCAACATCACTACCGGCACCGATCTCAATGGCGACACGATCTATAACGACCGTCCCGCATTCGCGACCGATCTCTCGCGGAGCTCAGTCGTGCACACAGCTTACGGAAGCTTCGACACAGCTCCGACGTCTTCGCAGACAATCATTCCCTACAACTATGGCCGAGGCGCTGCACTTCTGTGGGTCGATCTGCAGGCGAGCGAGGTCTTTCACGTCGGTCCGCGGGCTGCGATGAAGGCGGCGCCTCAATCGGGCACTGGAAGCGCCAGCCACGCGTCGCACCAGGAACGTCCATGGACGTTGAGCTTGTCTGTCGAGGCACAAAACCTCTTCAACCATGTGAATCCCGGTCAGCCCGTCGGTGTGCTTTCTTCGCCGCTGTTCGGGCAGTCGCTTTCGGTTGCCACGGACTACAGTGCACTGACGGCGGCAAACCGCACAGTACTGCTCCACTCCACCTTTACGTTCTAACGATCAACTCGCTACGGCAGGCGGCCTGCTCGCCTGAGCCTGCAGCGTCGTCGCGGCGAGCGGGAGCGGAACCGCCCTGCCGTTTGCGTCGATCTCCGTTGGACTCGACGTAGAAGTGTGTCAGGTTGGCAATCGCATAGCTTGTCGTGATCGCCACATCAGCTGCATCTCGTCCGGTCGCCATCAGAATGCGCCCAAGCCGCGGCTCGTTATGACGCCCGTCCATATCCCACCAGCGTCCGCCCAGCCACACCTGATACCACGCGCTGAAGTCGCCTGGGCCGGCGTACGGCACACGAATATCGCCGAGATATCCGGTGACGTATCGCGCGGGAATATTCAGGCAGCGGGAAAGAGTGACCGCGAGATGCTGAAAGTCGCGGCAGACTCCCACGCGCTCGGTGAACACATCCATCGCGGTCTTCGTCGGCCGCGCGGCCATGTAGTTGAATGTGACCTTCTCGTGTACCCAGTCGCGAATTGCGGCGGCCTGCTCCCATCCCGGCTTCAGCCAGCCGAAGAGATCGCGCGCGATTCCACCAAGTCGATCGACCTCACAGTAACGGCTCGGTAAGAGAAACGGCAGCACCTCAGTTGGAAGAGCTTCGACGGGAGTCAACTCGAGACCGAAGCCCTGGGGATCAGGTAGCTCGCTCGCATTAACAATGTTTGAGCCCGTCAGTCGAATCGCTCCCGCAGGTGCAACGAACCTTGAGCAGCGGTTGCCGAAGCTGTCGATGAAACCCTCGACGTGCAGCGAGGTTGTGCCTTCACAGTCGTCGGCAGGGCCGGCATGCTCCACCCTCAACTCCTCGGCAGCGACGATGCGTGGCTGTACGCTGGGATGCAGATGCAGCATCGCCACGACGGGCGTGCGAAAGGGGAGATGAAACTGGATGTCAAACTCGGATTTGATGAGCACAAAGATATCCCGGGAGGCACGAACCGCCCCTTTGTTAGATGCGGAACCACGCAATTCAAGCTGTCTCCACCTCGATAGTCGATGCAAGCGGTTGATCCAAAAGGGAAAGGGGAGCCAGTCGGCTCCCCTTTTCGTATCGTTGTGAGATTCTTACTTCGCGACCAGCTCTGCAGCAGCGCCACTCTTCAGCGCGGCGGCCTTGTCGGTCGCCTCCCAGGTGAAGCTCTCGCCGGTGCGGCCGAAGTGCCCATACGCCGCGGTCTTCTTGAAGATCGGACGGCGCAGGTTCAGGCTCTCGATGATGCCCTTCGGCGTCAGCTGAGAAGTTCTCGCGAACCAGCTCGACCAGCTGCTGCTCGCTGACCTTGCCGGTGCCGAACGTGTCGACGCGCACGCTCACCGGCTCGGCCACGCCGATCGCGTAGGCCAGCTGCACCTCGCAACGCGTCGGCGAGGCCCGCAGCGACGATGTTCTTCGCCACGTAGCGCGCCATGTACGCCGCCGAGCGGTCGACCTTGGTTGGGTCCTTGCCCGAGAACGCGCCGCCGCCGTGCCGGCCCATGCCGCCGTAGGTGTCGACGATGATCTTGCGGCCGGTCAGCCCGGTGTCGCCCATCGGTCCGCCGATGACGAAGCGGCCCGTCGGATTGATGTGATACTTCGTCTTCTCATCGAGCAGTTCGGCCGGGATCACGGCCTTGATCACCTGCTCCAGGATCTCCTCGCGAAGCTGCTCGTTGCCCGACCTCTTCCGCGTGCTGCGTCGAGATGACGACCGCATCCACGCGCACCGGGCGGTAGTTCGAGTCGTACTCCACCGTCACCTGGCTCTTGCCGTCGGGCCGCAGGTACGGCAGCTTGCCGTTCTTGCGCACTTCGGTCAGCTTCTCGGCGAGGCGATGCGCCAGCGAGATCGGCGTCGGCATCAGCTCCGGCGTCTCGTTGGTGGCGTAGCCGAACATCATGCCCTGGTCGCCGGCGCCGCCGGTGTCCACGCCCTGCGCGATGTCGGGGGTCTGGCGGTTGATCGTCGAGATCACGCCGCAGGTATTGCAGTCGAAGCCCTTGAGCGCGTCGTCATAGCCGATCTCGCGAACCGTCTCGCGCACCAGCGTCTGGAAGTCCACGTAGGCCTTGGTAGTAATCTCGCCGGCAACAACGACCAGTCCGGTGCAGGTCAGTGTCTCGCACGCGACGCGGCTCAACGGGTCCTGCGCGAGGCAGGCATCGAGAATCGCGTCGGAGATCTGATCGGCGATCTTGTCCGGATGACCTTCGGTCACGGACTCCGAGGTGAAGAGAAAACGATCGGTTGTATTCGCCAAAGCGAAGAACTCCTGAATGAGATAGCCGGACGTCCTTCGAAAAAGGAACAGAGTTCGCATGCGAGCCTGTCCTGAGAGAAACCGAAGGACCCGACGACCGGTTTCATCCGCCGCACACGCTCCACCTCCCTGAGGCAGGCAGACTTGGCAGACTCCGGTCGCTCCACAGCCGATGGGAATCGGATTTGCGGAACCTCTTTATTTTACTCTGGGCAGCGCCGCCATGCTCCCAGATATCACGCATTGGAAGGAATTTCGCACCGAACGGGTCTCCCATGCACCAGACGGCGATTTCAATCGCCTGTCAAAAGAAAAGGCGCCCGCCGAAGCGAGCGCCGTAAGTATGTCCCCGCGATGTTGTTAGAAGGTGAATTTTCCTGCGAACTGCACGATGCGGGGATCGCGATACCCGGTGACCTCTCCAAATGTCGTGGCTGAGCCGGCGGCAACGGAGATGGTCTGGACGTTCGTGTGATTCACCGCGTTGAAGGCCTCCGCGCGGAATTGGAACATCAGCCGCTCGTAGATCTTGAAGTTGCGGAAGATACCGATATCTACACGGTTGAAGCCAGGGCCCTCGATCACGCCGCGCTTTTCCGTCGGAGCCTGGGACGTCTGGCTCGGGGGCGCTGCTGCGAAGGCACCCGAGTAGAACCAGAGCTGGTTGTAGCCCTTGTTATGGATCTTCGTGCCGTATCCATTGTTGGGGTTTCCGAGTTGGTTGAGGCGAATACCCGCATTCGTATTGCCCAGGGCTCCAAGTCCGGCATTATCGGTAATGTAGCCCGTGCTCGTCTTCCCGTTGAAGACGCTCGTGACGCCACTCGGCAGGTTATACGATGGCGAAAACGCGGAGCTTGCCGAAACCGTCAACGGAAGTCCCGAATCGATCGCGTAAATGGCGGAAACTTCCCATCCGCCGATCAGGTGCCCCTTGAATCCGTGCTGATCGCGGTACCAAGGCAGTTCCCACACGCCGTCAAGCGAAACGACGTTCGTGCGATCCACCGCCGCGCGTCCATAATCGCCGTTGATGTTGTAGATGTTTTGGACGAAGCCGGAGTAATCGGCCTGCGCGTTGGTGAGATCTCGCGACCAGGTGTAGTTTGCGTCGATGTAGCTCTTGCCACTGAAGCGCTTGGTGACCTTCACCTGGAGCGAGTTGTAATTCGAGCTGAAGATGGTGCGAAGCGAGTCGACCGCGAAATATCCCGTGTACGGTTTGACCTGGTTCAACACGCGATCGCACGTGGAGTTCAGGAAGGATTGAGCGTTGGTATCCGGGTCAATGCAAGCGCTGCCGGAGTTCGCAGGCTGCACCTTGCCCACCCATGATCCCGGCTGCGGCTGATTGAGATTCAGCGCACCAGACAGGTGAGTGCCATGGTCGCCGAAGTAGCCCACGTCGAACATGAGCGTCGGAGTGATCTGCTGCTGAATATCCAGCGAGTACTGCTGTACGTACGGTGTCTTGTAGTCGAGCGGTACCGCCTGAAGGCGGCCTGGGGTAGTCGACAGCCCCGTGGTCGCACCGCCACTTGGATTATCGGCCGAAGCCTGACCCAGGGAGTAGGTCACGACCGCGGGCGGATTGTTGAACACCGTCGTCTCGTAGTAGCTCACGGGAGCGTCATCAAATGACCAGCCATAGCCGCCGCGCAGTGCTGTGCGGCCATTACCGAAAACGTCAAACGAGAAGCCGATTCGAGGTGCAAAGTTGTACTTCTGCGCCAGGCCGACTTTATTGCCATAAGGCGAGCCCTGGTTGTTGTTCGCGCTGTTCGGCCCGTTGAAGATCATGCCGTTGATGTAATTGATGCCGGCATAATCTGCGTTCGGATTCGCAGCCGTGGACTGTCCCGCATTGCTCCCCGTCTGGCTGCAGGGGGAAGTGAAGCAGATCAGGCCGGTCGTCGCAATCGTGGGAGCCTTGGTCGGATCAAACTTCGAAGGATCGAAGTTGCTCAGCAGCAGGTTGGCATCCCATGGCTGACGGTAATACGCATAGCGAACGCCCAGGTTCACTGTCAGGCGCGGGGTGGCCTTCCAATTGTCTTGTGCAAATGCTTCCCAGAGCGACTCCTTGATGTCGGTCACGGGATCCTTCGAAAGCTGGCTGACGCCGCCGTTTGCATTGCCCGTCAGGAAGTTTGCGAAGGCTTGAGCTGTGGCTGCGCCGGCATTGCTGTTGACCGGAACGCATCCTGGCAATTGCGGACCCGAACAGGCGTATGCGGCATCGTTAGCGTAACTAAACGCGCCCTGTGTTCCGGTCGTGTTGTTCTCGAGCTTCTGGTAGTGGTTGTAGGAGAAACCGGCGATGATCGTGTTCGTATGAAGCACCTTGGTCACATCACCGAACGCCTGGTGATTCGTGCCATGGTCGATGTACGCGATGCTGGGGTTAAGGTTCGACATGCCGCTCACAGTAAGGGTGGAAACGACGCCCACTGTATTGGCGAACGGAAGGTTCGGCTTGATATCCGGCGATTCACTTGACGACAGGAAGCCCGCATTCGTCGAAAGGATATTTCCGTTTGAGAACGCGTAGCCCGCATTCAGCAGCAGCGTTGGACTGAAGACGTAAGTGCCGTGGATGAGGTGCTGCGTGCCCGGATTCACAACGGTCGCGATGTTGGCACCCGGTATTGGCACCGTGGTGAATTGCCCCTGCTGCAGAACTTGCGGGAACGTGTCGTGCAGGTAACGGTAGAAGACGTTGATCTTCTGCCCGAACTGCTGATCGATACGCACCGTCGTGTCGTTGTTATTGAAGGTGTTCTTGAAGTTGGAAAAGATCGAGTGAGGATCAAAGCCGTGCGCGATGTCGTATGCCTCATCGGGCACAGGAGTCTTTGCATACACATCTTTCAGGTAGGACTGCGCCAGCGGCGAAAGGTTTGTCACCTGGGTCCCCGTTGCCGTGCAGGAGTTCACCTGTGTCGTGGGATTCGTCGTAAAGGCGGTGCACACTGTCACGGGTCCCGTCGTCCAGGTGCTGCCGACCTTCTGGCCTGACTTGGTGAAATCGCCCGCACGCTCACTGGCCTGCGGTACAAGTCCCTGCACGCCGGAGGCATATTGAATGATGCGCTGCCACTCTTCGGAGACAAAGAAGAAGGTCTTATTCCTTCCGTCATAGACCTTCGGAATATAAACCGGGCCGCCAAAGGAGAACCCGAAGACGTTATAGCGGTAGGGTGTCTTCTTGAAACCGAGGAAGTCGTTGGCGTATCCGTTCGCGTCGAATGCGTCGTTGCGCAGGTACTCATACGCGCTGCCGTGAACCTGGTTCGAGCCGGACTTTGTCACGACGTCGATCTGGCCAGAGGCGTTGCGGCCAAACTGTGCGCTGTACTGGCCGCGCAGAGTCTTGAACTCAGCGATGGCATCCGGGCTCGGATAGGTGTAGAGCGTGAGGTTCGCGCCGCGATCCAGGTTGTCCGCGCCATCGATCGTCCAGCTATTCGAGGTGTTGCGCCCGCCGTTCACGGAGAAGTTCACCGTGCTCGACGCTCCGCTCAAACCTGAGGGTCCACGAGTCAGATCGTCTGTGGCACCGCCGTAAGCTACGCCCGGCTGCAGGTTCATCAGCGTCTCGTAGTTACGAGTGACCAGTGGCATCTCGTTCAGCTGCTCGGAGTTGATCAGGCCTTGAGATGTTGCATCCTGGAGGTTGATCCCAAGCGTGTCAGCCGTAACTGTCACCGTCTCGCTGGCCCCGCCGGCCGAAAGCAGACGGTTCACCGTCAACGAGTCATTGACGTGCAGCACAATCCCCGTCACGCTCTCTGTCTTGAAGCCCTGATCGGCGATTTGAACCGTGTACGTGCCCAGCGGCAGTGCAGTGCCCGTATAAAACCCGGCTCCATTCGTGGTCAGCGTGCGAACGGTCGTTCCGCGGTCCGTATTGATCAGCTTCACCGTCGCGCCTTTTACGGCCGCTCCGCTCGAATCGGTAATGGTTCCGCTGATGCTGCCGCTCGTAGCGTCCTGCGCGCCCGCAGCGACGAGCGCTGTGGCCACGAAAGCCGTACAAAGAACCGCTCTCATTCTCCGTATGTACTGAATCATCTGTTGCCTCCAAAAACTTCTAAACTGCCGGTCGCAAAGGTGCGTCTCGATCTTGCACACAGCGATCCCGGAAACTGTTTGGCGCCATAAAAGCGCTCAGAAAAAGCAAAACGGCCTCCGGGCCGGAGGGCCCAGGAAGCTTCACGCAAATCCGTTCAAAATGCCACGTGCTGTGCTCGAAAGACTCCAAGTGGAGCATTTGTTTCACGTGGTGTAAATTTTTCAGAGTTCAAGCCGACATTAAGCTGACACCACCATGGTGTCAAGCGCATTTTGTATGTTGCCCCTTTGGAATGTGACAAGTCGTCCCGTTGCGCTCGGTTTCTACTGTTATACGCGCGATTTCTTCTCATCTCGGCACTGATCCCGGAAGCATGATCGCAATGCAAGTCGAATCGTTTTTGAGCCTCCGCTTCAGGCACCGATATGGGTCAATCTCACGCCCTTTACAGAGCGGTACAAATGTTTCAAGAAATGGTATACCTTGTGAACCCAAGGCCAGCTCATCGGGAACCACCGGATTCACCCCCACCGTCTGCATGATCGCGTGTACCGCGAAGTGCGTGGCCCGAGCCTGCAGTCGATTGGCAGCACTTTTTGCGAGGGAAGAATGCGTATGGCGATCAAAAAAGAACCCAAACATCCGCACTTTCCCAGCAGCATGGCTCTTCAGCTGCAAGAGCTTAGCGAGGCCCGCCGCGAAATCATCCGCCCTGTCCTCGAGGGCCCTCGCGAGTTCGTTCTCCTGAATGTCCGCGATATGGCCCGCCGCCTCGAAACCGGGTCGGCCACCGTCGTCCGCATCGTCCGCGCCCTCGGCTTCGAGTCGCTACAAGGATTTTCAGCATTATCTGCACTACCTGTCCGTCTCGAGCTCCACCATCCTCGACAGCATGCAGGCCGGCGGCAACACGGAGACCTCCAAAATCCTCCGGGGCTCACGCCGCCAGATTCAGCAGAACATCGACTTCATCCTCGAGCGGCTGGACCTCCAACAGATTCAAAACATCGCCTCGCGCATCGATCAGGCCGACCGTGTGCTGCTCCTTGGTGGCGACATGGCCGCCCCGCTGGTCGAGTACATGGAGTACCACCTTACGATCGCCGGCCTTCCCGTCGTCGCCGCGACGAGCCCCGGCCGCGCCACCCACCTCGCGCGTTCCACAGGGAATAAAGATGTTGCCATCGGCATCAGTTTTCGCCGCGGCCTGCGCATGACCATCGAAGGTGTGCAGCGGGCCAAGGATAACGGCTCCTATTGCATCGGAGTCACCGATTCGCCGCTTTCACCGCTCGCGCGCTTCGCCGACGAGCTCGTGATCGTTCCGATCAACAGCCTGTCCTTTGCGGCGAGCTACGTCGCGCCCATCGCTTTGATTGACTTGATTACAGCGGGTGTCGGCAGTCTCAGGCGCGGAGCAGGTGGTCGGCCGGCTGCGAGAGGCCGACTTCGAGCAGAAGCACGGCTACCGTTGGTATCAGACCGAGTCGTAGTGGAAGAGAACGGGCGTCTGCGAGACTCGGCTGCTTGCTGTCGGGGTCGCCTTCGGCTGTGCAATCAGCCGTGGGCGCACCGTGAAGTGCCACGCCACCCAGGCCAGCGCCACCAGTCCGAGCACCATCAGCACCACGCCGAACCATCGACGCTCTTGTCGCATCCTGTTGCTTAACCGGTGCTGGCGCACGTTCTCGGCAAACGCCGCCCAGTCGGGTTCGGTGCTTGCGTTCAGCTCGCTGGTGGCGAAGCGGTCCATCCACTCCCGCTCCTCCAGACCCACAAACTGGCAGTAGCTGCGCAGGATGCCTTTGTTGAAGACGCCACCCGGCAGGTCAGAGCTCCGCTCATCCTCGAGCGCTCGCAGGTAGCGAATCGAGACCCGCGTACTCGCGGCGATTGTCTCCAACTCGACGCCACGCTCGACCCGTTGCTGTTGAAGATCCCTTCCGAACCCCACGTGCATCTCCGCTGTTTCGAGCCCGCCGCGAAGCGTTGGCCAATTTCCGCGAGACCTTGGGACTACCGTTGTCTGGGCTCCCGGGGAAGCTCAAACACGAGAACCGTCTGCCCGGGAACCGTCTTTATTTGCACCGGATGAAGCCTTGCGGTCACCTCGGTGAGACTCCCGGGAAGATGTTCGGCGTTTAGAATTGCATGACTTGCGTGTAAGTCCAATGCCTCGTTAGTTATAGCATCTAACCCGTTACCCGGCATTGGGATTGCTGGGTAGCCGGTAGTGACTGAAAACTGAACAGGATCCGGGGTCATCACCACCGTCGAGCCCTCCGGCGTCGCTCCCATCGCAGCCAGCGTCCTGGCCTCGGCCCGATCGACGTCGCCCATCTGGTTCATCGGTTCAATCGACCGCCGGTCATCCATTACGCCGCTGACCAGGTAGATCGCGAGGACCGTTCCGGTCAGCACCGCGGCTAGCCGCCGTGTCTTCGCCGCCCGCAGAATCGCCGCAACCACCACGACGGACGCGACCGGCAGCAGTGCCGTTGAACTACGGAGCGCCGAAAATACCCCCACCGCCGGCAGCACAAGGCAGTAGACCACCAGCACCGTCACGCCCGAACGCCACAGGCCCGGCCAACTCCGGCAGCCGCGCCCCGCCATTCGTTGCACCGTCGCGCTTCACTGCCAGCGAGGGCAGGAACACCAGCGCCGGATATCCCAGCACCAGTGCGAGCACTCTGTAGATGATGGTCGCTGTCGCGCTCACCCGCATGGACACCAGGTGCGCCACGCCATGCGAAAGCATTGTCTGCAAACTCACGGGCACGCCATAGTTGCTGAAGTCGCTCAGATCATTCAGATACAGCGCCTGCCCCGTACCCCGGGGGTACGCCGTTCCCAGCACATGCTTATAGAGCAGGTGCATCGGTACCAGGGCGAGCCCAAACCCGACGAGCATCGCCAGGCCATACCCAGCCGAACTCCCCGCCGGAGCCCGGCCGCCGCTCCTCTCGAATGCGTTCGCCGCTCTCACGCGTAACACCAGAACCACAACCAGCGGCACGAGTAACAGAAGCCCGGCGTCGTTCCGAATCATGTACGCCGCACCCACACATACCAATGCGAGCACGTCGTGCACGATCCCCTGAGGCTCAACCGTGAATAACGCCAGGAACCACGCGATCGCCGCCGCATAGAACAACGTCGGGTCTGGCGTCAGCGACCCGCCCCACGCCGCCGGAAGCAGCAGGCACAGAGCGTAGCTCGCCAGGGCAATTTTTCTGCTGCCCGTCGTGCGCATCGCAATGAACCACGCTGCCAGCGCCCACACAATCCCGGCGAGCATGGTCATGAAGAGCGCGCCGTGCAGCGTCACGCCGCCGAACGGCTTCAGCAGCAGAAGCACCAGCGACACACCGGGCCGCCAGTATTCGAGTCCCGTATTCGGCACCTGCAGATGCTGTAGTTGGAGATCGAACAGGAACGGTACTCGAAAAGCGTGATACTTCGCGAGATTTTGGGCGACTCCCAGCGCATAGCAGGAGTCGGGTGTTCCGCAAAACGTCACCTTGCGCGCGAACCAGAGTCGCACCGCCGTGACAACGAGAGTGACAGCGACTCCTCCCGAGATTTCCCGCGTCCGCAGCAGTTGCCTCGCCGTCTGCGCAGCTTTTTGTAAGGGGTCGCGCAGTCAACCAAGTTTAGCAACTCGCCTTCGTCCGCATTTACACCCCATTTTCTGTCTCGTACACTGAAAGCGGCGTGCGCCTCCCTTTTCCAACGCATATACCTGTGCAGAAGGCATTGATATTTGCCTTCGTTCTGTTTTGCGTTCAGCAGTTGGAGCACACCGAACTGCTGTTCAGCGCCCTGGTTTTCGCGTTCGTTCTTATCGGTACCGTGGCCTTCAATCTTGCCGGTGGCTTCTCGCGTCCTTCCGGGGCTTATATCTTCTGGTTCGTCTCGCTTGCGGGACTTGTCGGGCTCATCTGGAAGGCAGTGCTCGGGGAGCCAGCGCACACCAATCTCGAGATGCCCGATTTCACGATGGCCGCCTACGACGCCTGCGTATTGGCGATGCTTGGCGCGGTTCTGCTCACGCGCCGCTGGGTCCGCCACAGCAAGGGCATCGGAGGGTTTCTGCACTCCGAATCTATCGACCTCGGGCAGGCGAGCCTTGGATGCATGGCATTCGCCATTCTGCTAATTCCTATCGGGGCCATTCTCCCAACGGGCAGCGGCAGCGTTATCAGCATCATTTACCGCCTGAATCTCAGCTTCCCGCTCGGCATTATTCTCGGCGTGCTGCACACGATCCGCAGGACACAAGGGCGTCACAGCCTTAACCTGTTGACTTTCGGAGCCATGATCTTCCTGTTCGTGTACGGCGGAATGGCGACGTTCTCCAAGCAGGGTCTGTTTTCTCCCGTAATCTGCTGGCTGATTCCCGCCTGTTGTGCGCGTTACCCCCTCAGGCTTCGCCACATCATCGGACTGGGCGTCTTTGGAATTTTGGCGTTCATGATTTTGACCCCTCTGTCCGAGATCGGCCGGGCAACCGTGCCTGAGTCATACGACGTCAACGAGCGCATCGCGTTCTCCTTCGACCTTATGACTCATCCTATTCAGTTGCGCAAACAGTTTCTGAGCACCCCAGTCGCCGATCGGACCGACCCGCTTGGTATGAGAGGCGGTTACTTTGACACCAATCAGGGTCTGTTTGATCGGTTGACCATGATGCCGATCGACAGCGGCCTGATCGCTTTCTCCGAGCGCGGACATTATCTGGGGTTCTCTCCTGATACTCGACAACATGGAGAACTGGCTTCCTCATTTCATTCTTCCCAATAAGGTGTTGCCAGTAAACGGAAACTACTATGCGCACGAGATCGGTGGGCTTCTCGCGGCGAATGACTTCAGCACCGGTATCTCGTTCAGTCCAGCCTCCGAGCTCTTCCACTGGGAAGGTTGGTTCGGATTCTTCGTTCTGGGTCCGTTCCTTTGGGGGCTTCTCTTCTTCGTATCCGACTTCGTCTCCGGCGATCTCCGCGTCTATCCCTGGGGTCTTCTTCTTGGTCCTCATCTTCGGGCACGTTGCTCCGGAGGGGGGTATCGGAGGAGCTATCAATTTCGTCTGGCTCGGCAACATCAGCGTTATCGCCGCGGCCCTGTTCACGACGCAGATTGCGCCAGTGCTCGGTGCTCTCTTCGGCGGGCAACCCAACCACGCTGCCGAGGGCGCGCTCCTTCCGGTTCCGCCGCCTGCCTGAGGCCGGCTCGCCGCCCTCCTTCCTCGCGTACACTTTCCTTGCGGCTCTCGCCTGAATTGCGGTTATGAACAAGCTCATCCTCGGTAATCTCGTCCATCGTCCCCTGCGCTCGATCATCAGCGCCTTCGCCGTTGCGATCGAGGTCATCATGATCCTCTCGATCGCCGCCATCATGTTCGGCATCCTCAACGGCAGCCGTCAGCAGACCACCGGCATCGGCATGGACATGATCGCCCATCCGGGTGCCGCGACCGCTCTCATGAACACCTCTGCGGCCTCGGCTGATGTCCGTATTGCCGACGTCCTGCGCAAGCTCCCGCATGTCGAAGTCGTCGCCCCGGTGAATATCAAGCTCACCGCCGGCTCCTCGCTCGAGAACATCTACGGCATCGACTACGCCAGCTACAACGAACTCCGCCCCTTCGTCTTCCTCGACGGCGGCCCCTTCCAGCAGCCCTTTGACATGATCATCGACGACCTGCAGGCCGCCAGCGGCAAGGGCCTGCACGTCGGCGACACCGTCAAGACGCTCAATCACAACTTCCGCGTCTGCGGCATCGTCGAGCATGGCAAGGGAAGCCGCAAGTTTATCCGGCTCGACACCATGGATCAGCTCGACGGCAACCCCGGCAAGGCTGCCGAGTTCTTTCTCCGTACTGAGAACCAGCCGCAGTACCAGGAGGACGTCCGCAAGGAAATCCTCTCTACTCCGGGCCTCGAAGACTGGAGCGTCCAGACCATTCAGGAGTTCCTCTCCACGCTCACCCCCGAGCGCATGCCCGGCTTCAACATCGCTCTGCGCGTGGTCATCGGGATCGCGGTGATCATCGGATTCCTGGTCATCTTCCAGTCCATGTACACCGCCGTAATGGAGCGCACGCGCGAGATCGGCATCCTTAAATCAATGGGTGCCGGACGCGGTGGCATCGTCTCCGTCGTGCTTCGTGAAACCGGGCTGCTCGCCGTCGTCGGCGTCATCCTCGGCGTCGCCGCCACCTATCTCCTTCGCATACTGCTGCATGCGCGCTTTCCCACACTCAGCTTCCAGATCACGCCCGGCTGGGTTCTGAGCGCGGTTCTCATCGCACTTGTCGGTGCTCTCTTCGGCGCGCTCTATCCCGCGCTCAAGGCCGCACGCAAAGATCCCATCGACGCATTGTCCTATGAGTAGCTAAGAGCTTGAGTAGTTGAAAAGTCTGAGTAGCTGAAGAGTCCTTGCGATGCGTCTTAACCTTTGGTAGCGGCCGCTGATGATCTCGGCGGCATACGTCCTTTGAATCATCTTTTCGCATCCTCGCTGGCCAGCTCCGCCCCCATCCACTCAGGGGCCGCCGCCTCACGCACATCGGATTCGATGCCGGGCCGGCGAAGTCAAAAATACGCTGTCCTTCGATACCTCCCGGGCCTGCTCCTGCTGGCCGTGGCAGCAGTCTTCTTTGCGTTGCACTTTCTTCATCTCACCGCAGACTTCCCCAACGGCTCGCCCTGGATGGACTGGGCCAAGTACACCGACGAAGGCTGGTACGGCGACGCCGCCATCCGCCATTACCTCACCGGCCACTGGTACTGGTCGGGCGACTTCAACCCCGCCGTCGCGCTTCCCGTCTGGCCCGCGCTCGAGCTCATCGTCTTCAAGTTCACCGGGGTCTCGCCCGTAGCCGCGCGCGCTCTCACGCTCTGTGTCTTCGGCCTCACGCTCGTCGCGTTCTACGTTCTGCTGCAGCGTGCCGCCCGCGCATTCGCATCCCGGCTCCACACCGCTCGCCGGCCCACTCTGCGTCCTTTTTCTCTGCCTCAGCCCCTACATCTACGTCTTCGAGCGCATGGCCATTCTCGAGCCGCTGCTCATTGCGCTCACCGCACTCGCGCTCATCGTCGCCTCGCATCTCGAACCGCTCAGCCTCAAGTCCATCCGGACCTCGCCGCCACGCGAAACTCTCCGCGCGCTCGCGTTTACCCTCGCGCTGGGCCTCCTCATCCCCGGCATCGTCCTCACCAAGACCACAGGCGTCTGCCTTATGCCGGCGGTCTTCTACATGGTGTGGGCCCGATCCGGATACGGTATCCGCCGCTTCCTTCGGCTCGCAATCCCGCCTGCCGCTCTCGGCATCGCGCTCTGGCTCGTCTACTTCATCGGCTTCGTCCATCCGCACTACATCGAGGACTACCGCTATCTCTTCTCCGCCAACGCCTACACCGGCATTGAGCTCGATCCTCTCGCCACCGTCGTCCTCAACGCCATCGGCGACGGCATGTGGATGGGACACATCCTCTACCCGGCCTTCTTCGTCGTGCTCGCGCTAGCACTCTTCTGGCGTCCGCGACTGTTCACGCAGCCGCTCTTTCCCGCACTCCTGCTCTGGATAGGCGGCTACTTCGCGTTCCTCGTCTATCACAACAATCTGCAGCCGCGTTACTACCTCGTCATCGCGGTGCCCATCACCGCCGCCGTCGCGCTCGGCCTCGACAACTTCCGCCACGGCGCGCGGCCGCGTCGAAACCGTCATCGCTGCAACACTCGTCGCTGCCGTCACGCTCGCCATCGCCAGTTCCCGACGCGCTTCTCCAGCTCGACTTCGTCCGCAACCCCACCTACCAGTTCGAAGCCGCTGCACAGGCCATCAAACGCATCGTCGATTCCGACCCCACGCACTCGCACCTCATCCTCTCCATCTCCGGCTCCGATCTCACTCTCATGACCGGCCTGCCCTCCATCGACGACGACTTCGGCACGCTCGATCTCGATTCGCGCGTCGCCAAATACCACCCCGGCTGGTACATCGCCTGGAACGAGCTCGACGACGACAAGGCCGACGCCATCACGCCGCTCTACCAGCCCGTGCGCGTCGCCGCCTTCCCCGCGCTCGACGACCCCGACCGCAACCTGCTCATCGTCTATCGTCTCGATCCCAAAGCGCCCACGCCGCCCGTCCATCCCGCGCCGCCGCCACATCCCCAAGCCACTTCAAACGAAGCTCGGCCAGCAGCCCGCCACCACACAGCTCCAGCACTAGTGTCGTCCGTCGATTTTGAAATTCATATCCACATCCAGGGTGACCGCGACAGGCTTGTTACGACATGTCGCTGGACGAAACACGTACTTGGCAACAATGAGGGCTACTTGCTCGTCCGCATCGTGTTCCATGGGTTTCGCAACCCATAAGTTCTCTACATGTCCTGTTGCGTTTACCGTCAGGACAACCTTGACTGTCCCGGAGGAGCCCTTCCTTTTCATCGCCTCCGTAGCGGAAACGTCTTGCCCATGAACTAGTCGCGGCGCCTTCATATCCGGAGAATTGCTGTCGCATGGATCGATCTGTGCCCGCGCGCAGTCGCATATCTCCTTAGGCTTCGCGGACGGCATTGGTGACATTCTCGTCGGAACGATGCTCTCGTATTCCTTCGGAACAGCGGCCAAAGCCTCATCTCTCGTTGCGAAGAACAGATTGTTCTTGATCAGTGGCAGCGCCTGCTCCATTGTTCCCGCCGGAAGGTCAACATCGATCTCCACCGGTTCAGGATCGTTTATCAGGCCTAGCTTGCCCGCCCCGTCGTAGATCAAACCATGCCGGATTCCCTTGATCACGATTCGCTGATCCGAGAATGTAACCGACTCAGGATCGATCACCGCCACTACACGCCAGGGCGGCTCGTCGAATTCCATCTGCGTGCCGGTCCACTTCGCGTTCACCTTTGTTTGGCCGCTGAAGTTCCGCAGCACAAACTGTTTCTTTACCAAGGAATCTCGAAAGGTATCCTCTGCACTCTGCGCACACGCGGCCGACGCGTATACAAGTGCGCATAGCAGAACCACACACCATCCTCGTAGCATGCGCAACATCCTAATGCATCACGCAGTCACGCCAGTCTTGATCAATTTGCGCACAGCCTTTCGTATACTCGCCCCATGCACTCCCACCTCACCTCTCGACGGATCAACGCTTGACCGGCATCCAGAGCCTTGAGGCCCGCGCCGCCCTCGGTTGCGTCTTCGCCGTTGCAGGTTACATCGCGGCGTCAAGCAATGCGATTCACCGCATCACACGTCACGCCTTCGACCGCACAGCGAACGCCGCCTTTATCCTCTCGCGCCTGGTCTTTTTTCTCGGTGTCTTCTGCGGGCTCCATCTTCCCGTGCGCGGAGACATTCCCGCCTTCTACTATCCGGAAGCTCACTGGCTCCTGCAGCACCGGTTGCCCTACCGCGACTTCCCATCCAGCTACGCTCCGCTGCACTCCTTCATGGATGCCGTTCCCGTCCTTGTCTGGAACTCGCCCATTGCCATCATCCTCTTTGCCATCCTTGTCGAGTGCTTCATCCTTCCGCTCTGGCTCCGCGTCGCCCGCCTCTTCGCCTCCGAGTCGGCCGTACGCATTGCTGCCGCGCTCTACGTCACCAGCGCCATCAGTCTGCAGTTCGTCACCATCGATGGCCAGGACAACGTTGTTATCGCGCTGCTGCTCGGCCTCGGCGTGCTCGCGCTCGCCCGTCGCCGCGACGCTCTCTCCGGCGCGCTCGTCAGCTTCAGCGCAGTGCTTGTAAAGTTTCTTTCGCTGCTCTTCGCACCCGCGTTCATCTTCGGCGCACGTCATTGGCTGCGCTGGCTGATCGGCTTTGTCACCGTGCTCGCGCTCGGCTATGGCATCTTCGCGGCAATGCACCTGCCCGTTCTTTACCCCCTCTCTGCAGAGGGTGGCCTTCGCACCGCCAGCGACCTTCCCTACCTGCTCGAATCTGCCGCAGGCTACACGCCGCCCGCGGTCGTCGAGGACGGGCTCCTCGGCATCGTTCTTCTCATCCTCATCGGGGTCATGCTGCGGGCACGCCTTCGTGCGCGTTTCGAGACGCCTCTACTTCGCCTCGCCGTCTTCGGCTGCAGTTCGCTCAACCTCGCGCTGCTCATCTTCTCGAAGAAGTCCTGGCCGCCCTATCTCGTTCTCACGCTCTTCCCAATCTGTCTTCTCTTCGGGGAAGGCTCGTATCGGCGCATTCGACTCGCATGCTTCGCGGTGTTCAACATCGTGGCGATCACCACGCACAGCATCTGGGCGACTGTCTTCAGCCAGTTTCTGGCAGCGCCCTTCCATCAGGCGCTCGCTCAACGACAGCCCATGGCCATCGTCTTTCTCATCACGCAGATTCTGCTCGTTGCCGGCTATATCTGGCTGCTCATCGAAAGCATCGACATGATGCTCACGCCCGCCCCGGGTACGCTTGCCTCCAGTGCCGGCGAAAACGTGCCGCAGCTCACCACAGAGTAGAGTGCAGCGTCTTGAAACTCACATCCAGATACAGATCCACCGTCACGGCATTGCCATTCTGCGTCGCCGGCTGAAACTGATACTGCTCGACCGCTGCAACCGCGGCCTCATCCAGACCCAGCCCCGCAGGCTTTGCCACGCTCACGTGCGACACCTTGCCGTCCGAGTCGAACCACAGATACAGCTTCACGCTTCCCGTAAACTTCTGCGCGTTCGCCAGGTCAGTGAACGTCGGGTTGTAGGTGTGCACCAGTGTCGGCGGCTTCACTGACCCGCCCACATGCACCGCGCTCTTCTCGCTCGGCGAGAACTCCACCTCGGTGGAGCTCTCCTTCGTAAAGCTCTCTTTCTCCAAATGGGCCGCGCTTCCCGAAGTCACCGGCAGAAAATGCGTCATTGCGTACGCCTGCCAGTACGAGGGAAGGGAAGGCGCCAGGCTCGCCAGATCTTTCGCGAACACCGCGTCGAGCGCCTTGTCGAAGTTGCCGCTGCCGTCGCCCTCAATCTCCATGCTGATCGCGCCCGGGTCCAGCTCGGTCTTCGCCGGCACGCGCCGTATCTCGTCATTCGGCAGGAACTCCAGCGCCATCCGCTGGCCCTCGATCGTCAGTGAGTTCCCATTCACCCGCACCGACCGCACGTCGATCCCCGACTCTGTGAACGGAACTGTCTCCGCGGTCGACTGAACCTGTCCTTCGGCATTGAACCGGAGATTGTCTTTAGCCCAGAAGCCCCTCAGAAACAGCTGCTTGCCGATCAACCGCTCGGCAATCGCCTGTCCGCTCGTTTGCATGTCGGCGCCCATCGCCGCTGCTGCACCTGCAAGAAACAGAGACCCCACTACTACGGCGTACAGTCGTCGCATCCTTACCTCACCCGAGCCCCGGTATCTTCAGTTCGTTGCTGTCTCCGATAGTCTCCGTTGCCCGAACCGCCGAAGGCACTCCCAATCTCGCGCCATCGGTGCTACCCATCGGCAGCGTTACCTTCGTACCGTGCCGGTTCCGAATCTCAAATTCGATCAGAATCGCGCCTACAATAAAGCGGCGCCCTTGAAATTCCTCGAATCCATCGCCGATGCCTTCATCATGACCTTCGGGATCACCCCGCCGACCCCTGAGCGCCGCCGCGTCGCCGCCTTATTCATCGGTTCGGCGCTGTTCCTGACGGTCGTCGGCATTCTGGTGCTCTTCATCTCGGCTATCGTGCACATTCTTATGCACTGATCCCTTCGGTCGGCGCAGTCGGAACTCCCTCACAAATCGTTGACTTCGGGTCGGGGGTCGGTTATTCTGAAAACTCGCGCAGTCCTGCGCCTGAGACCTCGGTGCGCCCTCTTTGGGCAGTGTTGAGACCCGGAACAGGACATTGAGGCGAGGCTCTCCGCCGTCCCCCGCCGAGTCCGGCTCCTTCCGGCTCGCTGTTCGGCACCGAGACCCTGCTCCCCGGCCATCGCTCCACCAGGCTCTGTGCGCCTTTAGGCAACTCCGGCCCCTCCCAGGGCAGCCCTCGCGGCAATCGTGCTGCGCGCGGCCTGTCGCCCTGTGAGGTCCGCTCAACGCAGGCACAATATCTTCGCGCTTCACGCCGGCCACGAAGACGGCAGATGTAAGGAGTAAACGTGAATCTGAATCAGACAACGACGATTCCCAGCGGCAAAGACGTCCAGCGCAAGTGGTTCGTCCTGGACGCCAGCGGCCAGACCCTCGGCCGTCTCGCATCGCGCGCCGCCAATGTTCTCACGGGTAAGAACAACCCGCTCTACACGCCCTACATCGATATGGGCGACCACGTCATCGTCATCAACGCCGAGAAGATCCACGTCACCGGCATGAAGGCGAGCCAGAAGATGTACCGCCGCTACACCGGCTTCCCCGGCGGCCTGCGCGAGGAGGGCTTCACCAAGCTGCTCGCCCGCCGTCCCGAGAAGATCGTCGAAGAGGCCATCAAGGGCATGCTGCCCAAGTCCAAGCTCGGCCGCCAGATGGCGACCAAGCTGAAGGTCTACAAGGGTGCCGATCACCCGCACCACGCCCAGCAGCCCACCGCGCTCGAGCGCGCTAATTCAGCGGCAGAGCCCAGGGCTTCAGGCCAGCGATCCGCGAGATCGGCACGACGAAGTGGCTTTAGCCCTAGGGACTGAGCCCGGACCTACAGAGGATTCAAAATGGCAGATCTGATTCAGTACTACGGAACCGGCCGGCGCAAGAGCGCAATCGCTCGTGTCTTCCTCCGCCCCGGCTCGGGCAAGTTCACCATCAACGGCAAGCAGTTCGAGGAGTACTTCGTCACTCCCGCCGCAGCGCGCCGCCGCCAAGCAGCCGCTCGGCATCGCCGACATCAACGAGACCTTCGACATCCTCTCCACGGTCAAGGGTGGCGGCGTCAACGGCCAGGCCGACGCTGTCAAGCTCGGCATCGCCCGCGCGCTCATGGAGTTCAACGCCGAACTGCGCAAGACGCTCAAGGCCGGCGGCATGGTCACCCGTGATGCCCGCGGCAAGGAGCGCAAGAAGTACGGCCAGAAGGGCGCTCGCGCTCGCTTCCAGTTCCGCAAGCGCTAACGCGCTTCAGGGATTAGGGATTCAGGGAGCAGGGATTAGCGTTGTCGTTCTGAATCCCTAATCCCCGGTGCCCAATCCCTCGCACGCACCCAGCTTCACCCACCCGCAACGCGCGAGTGGCAGGAACCAAATCTCCCAGCCCAACGGGATCAATCGTCTGTCGCCTAGGCCACGGCCGGACTCACAGACAGCGATGCCCAGATAGGAAAAAGTCATGGCAAGCATCACGATGAAGGAGCTGCTCGAAGCAGGCGTTCACTTCGGGCACCAGACCAAGCGCTGGAACCCCAAGATGAAGGAATACATCTTCGGCGAGCGCAACGGCATTTACATCATCGACCTCCAGAAGACCCTCAAGATGTTCAAAGAGGCTTCGAAGTTCGTCACCGACCTCACCTCGAGCGGCAAGCTCATCCTCTTCGTCGGCACCAAGCGCCAGGCGCAGGACGCCATCGCTGAGGAGGCCACCCGCGCGGGCATGCCGTACATCAACTCGCGCTGGCTCGGCGGCCTGCTCACCAACTGGGTCACGGTCCAGAAGTCGGTCAAGCGTCTGCAGGAGCTCGACGACATGTCGACCGACGGCCGCTACGAGCTGCTGACCAAGAAGGAAGTCATCAAGCTCGAGCGCGAGCGCAAGTCGCTCTCGACCAACCTCTCCGGCATCAAGAGCATGCGCCGTCTCCCCGACGCGATCTTCGTCGTTGATTCCAACAACGAAGCCATCGCCGTCTCCGAGGCCCGCAAGCTCGGCATCCCGGTCGTCGCTGTCGTCGACACCAACTGCGACCCCACCGTGGTCGACTACGTGATCCCCGGCAACGATGACGCCCTCCGCGCCATCCGCCTCTTCACCACGAAGATCGCCGACGCCGCCTACGAGGGAACGCAGATGGTCTCCGACAAGGCCTTCGCGCAGGAGTACGCCGACGTCACTCCGGCCGCAGTCGACGCGAACCTCCTCGCCGAGGACGACGACGTCGCCCGCAACGAGATCCAGATCTCTGCCGGCGCCGCGGCTGACTCCATCGAGGACACCGAGGAAGAGGAGATCGACCTCAACGCTGCCCTCGGCGGCGGCATCCGCAAGGCCCCGGCCGCAGAGACCGAGCCCGAGCCCACCCCTGCCGATATCGAGCAGGTCATCTCCGCCTAAGGTCCACGCAACACTCTTCGAGAGAGCGTGGCCGCTAAGCGCCACGCTCTTTCTGCATCGAGCACCATCCGATGCCTCTTAATCACTGATTTCACTGGAAGGAAGAACTATGTCCACCACCGAAGCTGTCAAGATCGACGCCAAGCTCGTCAAGGAACTCCGCGAGAAGTCCGGCGCCCCCATGGGCGACTGCCTCAAGGCCCTGCAGGAGGCCAAGGGTGATATGGAGGAGGCGTTCGTCGTCCTCCGCAAGCGCGGCATGGCCTCGGCCGCCAAGAAGGCCTCGCGCACCACCAACGAGGGCGCGGTCGGCACCTACATCCACGCCGGCGGCAAGATCGGCGTCCTGCTCGAGCTCAACTGCGAGTCCGACTTCGTCGCTCGCACCGAGGACTTCCAGGAGCTCCTCAAGGACATCGCCATGCACATCGCCGCCGTCGACCCGCGTTTCGTCGGCCGCGACGAGGTCACGCCCGAGGTCATCGAGCGCGAGAAGGACATCTACCGCGCGCAGGCTGCCGCATCCGGCAAGCCGGCCAACATCATCGAGAAGATGCTCGAGGGCAAGATGTCGAAGTTCTACGAGGAGGTCTGCCTGCTTGAGCAGCCCTTCATCAAGGAGCAGTCGCTGACCATCCAGCAGCTCATCTCGCAGAAGATCGCCAAGCTCGGCGAGAACATCACGCGTCCGCCGCTTCGCCCGCTTCAAGATCGGCGACCCGAACTACACCATCGCTCAGGCGAAGCCTGCCGCGACCGACGAGTCCGCTGACAAGCGGAGGGACGGACACGGGCCCGGCGTCAGCCGGGCTCTCTATTCTGTGTTTAGAGGTTTCGGATGGATGAGTATCGTGTTACACCCATCTACAGTTTGTCGCGCGGACGATTTAGGGGATCCGGCGTTCGATTTCTCGTTGCTTCCTATGTACGCGTCATTGACGGCGTGACACTGGAAGACGTAGCGCCACTATGAACAAATGCCTTCGCGACTTGGAAAGGCTTCCTCGAGGAAGACCGACAAGTCGGCGAGAAGCAATCAACTATGAGTTGGTAAGAACGATTCGATTCGACGCCTGCACGATTGTCAGAACTCAGATTTCGAAGTCGTTGAGGCGGTGATGACTGCATACGTCTGATTCGTCCGATGAGGGTGTACGTCGGCTAATCGAGGAACCATCCGCGATGATGGGACCTTACGTACGGCGATTTTCAAGATCCGTCATTCTGTCGTTGAAGTGCCCGACAGTTGAGAAGCTTTTCGCTGCAGACAGAGGATATGATGTTGCTCAAGCGGATGGAAGCACGAAGCGAATCAACTCAGCATGCGTTGCTCTCGCGAGCGAACTCGCACGCGATTCGCTTGCGATGCTCGTCTGATCGACGATCAAGACGAAGTCGAAATCTCATCAAAGCGAGCTGAATGACGCTGAGCCTGGATCCTCAGCTGTCAGAGAGTCGACGTCGAAGGTACTGATCTACAGAAGACTCAGGGAAATGAACGCTTCTACGGAGGTGTCATGTCCGATCGATTCTTTACCCAAGGAGCAACGGCGTACCAACGGACAACAGTAATGAAGGTGGTGGATGGTTCACTGAAGGCGAAGCATTCTAAGTACTCGGAGACGACCTCGAGGCAATTTGCTGACCGCACGATCCCGATCGCTGTTCACGCGCGTCGATTCAGCAAGGACAGGAGTGATGCACGAGTGGCTGCAGCGCTCGAACGTCGTTCTCAAGGGCGGAGGTCTCGACGAGTCACCGCACTGCTACAAGCGTCTCGACGAGGTGCTTGCCGCGCAGGGCAACACCATTCGTATCCTGCACACGCTTACGCCGGTCGGCGTGGCCATGGCAGGAGCCGACGAGTTCGATCCCATACAAGGATTGAACTCGGACGCAGAACGAGAAACACCAAGCCCGGGCGAAAGCCCGGGCTTGGTGTCTCAAGCGCTGACGGTGCGGAGCCGTTTCGTAAATCGCGCGTGCGGGGTCGACGCATTGACGTTCCGCGGCCAATCAATGATGAACGTGGCGCCTTTGCCCGGTTCCGACTGAACCTGAATCTTGCCGCCGTGTTTGTCGACGATGTGCTTCACCGTCCACAGCCCCATGCCATTGCCCTGGGAGCCCTTGGTGGTCTGGCCGAACTGGAAGATAGTGGGAAGCAGCGGCCGGGTCGATGCCGCTGCCCTCGTCGCTAACGGTGATCTGGACATGCTCGGCCTGCCCAGCGAGAGTGAGCGTGACGTTGGAGCCGCCGCGCGGCGACGCTTCGCAGGCGTTGCGGACGAGGTTGAGGAGAACCTGGCGGACTTCGCCGGAGAGCGCCTCGATGACGACATCGCCGGAGACGCGGACGTTGAGGGTAACCTCGCGGCGGCGAAGGACGGGATCAAGAAGAAACCGCACGCTCTCCGAAGCAGCGCGAAGGTCGACGCGCTCCGGCGCGCTGGTCTGGCGGAAGAAAGCGAGCGTGGAACGCGAGATGGCAAGAACGCGATCCGCTTCCTCTGACGCCATGCGCGTAAGGCGCGCGATCTCCGGCGTGGAGACGTCGGACTGACGGATGAGGTACAGGATGTTCTGAATGGCCTCGAGCGGATTGCCGATCTCATGCGTGACCACTGCGGACATGCGGCTCCAGTCCTCGAGCTTCTGCGCCGCCATGAGGCTCTCCTGCATCTGAGCCTTCTCGTCTTCGGTGCGTTCGAGCCGTTCCGCGTAGTCATTGATGCCGAAGCTGATGGTCTTAAGTCGTCGAATGAGCTGCAGAGCAACATAGCCGGACAGCGCAGCGGTGAGAATGTTGGCCCAGGCATCCACCCAGAACATGGGCGACCACGTTGTGACCACCTCCATCAGGTGCGTGGAGCCGCAGGCGACGATAAACAACGCAAAGCCGGTGAGAAAGAAGATCCAGTCGCGCGCAATGATGACGCGCGTGCGGCGTGCGAGCGCGAGCAGCGTAATGCAAATGGTGGTGTAACTGAGGAAGGTGATCGCGTTGGAGATCACCATGGTCCAGATGAGGTGCTGGTCCGCGCGCCAACACACGGCATGCGGCATCAGCGAACTTGCTGACATTCGATTCCTCCAAAAGATTGTCTGGGCCCATGCGAGGAATGATAGGGGCAAAACGATATAAATTGAGCGGCCGTTAGTGACTGAAGAGTGACGCGAAGGTGGCAGAAGCCAATAACTTAGCCGGTTCCTAGGGCATTCCCTAGGCGCTTGCGCATCACCCGCACCGCGTCACGGCTCGAGTCGATGAGAAGAAACCGCCGGCCTAGATTCGCCGCAGCCTGCCCTGTCGTCCCGCTCCCGGCAAAGAAGTCCAGCACGAGATCACCGGGGTTGGAGTGCACGCGCACGATCGCGCTCCAGCAGCTTCAGCGGCTTCTGCGTGGGATACCCGGTCTTCTCGCGCGAGTTCGTCGGGACCACGGTGATCCACCACACGTCCGTGGGAATCTTGCCGCGCGCCGCCTTCTCCGGCCCCACGAACTCCGGCGCCATATACGGCACACGGTCGATCGCGTCGTAGTGGAACGTGTACTTCGTCCGCCGAGCGCGAGTACCAGAGAACGTTGTCGTGCTTGGCCGGCCAGCGATCGCGCGGCTTCCCGCCGTAGTCGTAGGCCCAGATGATCTCGTTGCGAAAGCAGTCGCGCCCGAAGATCTGGTCGAGCATCACCTTGGCGTAGTGGACCTCGCGCGGATCGAGGTGCAGAAAAAGCGAGCCGGTCGGCGCGAGCAGCCGATGCGCCTCGACCAGCCGCGGCCGAAGAAACGCAAGATAGTCGTCGAAGCTATCCGCATAGACCGGCGAGTCAACGGTCGTCGTCTCGTAGCGCGCTCCGCCAAAGCCATTGCGAGTCCCCGCATCACTCCGCCGCGCCGTAATCCGCGTGCGCTTCTGCGTCAGGCCCGTATTGAACGGCGGATCAATGTAGATAAGATCGACGCTCGCTGAGGGCAGACTCTGAAGGATAGCGAGGTTCTCGCCGAGTCGAATCTCACCGGCCGACGACTTTGTAGCTATTGCAGGGCCGGAGCGCGGCATGATGCGAGTGTAGCGCGCCGCCTTGTGGGCAGCTCAGGCCGCCGCCGTTAGAAGTGGTGCGAGACGCTGGCGATCACCGTGTAGTCGGCGAAGAACGCATCGCCGTTGGTGATGTGGTACTGAATCTCCGGAACACTCGGCGGCCGGTTCCGATACAGCGCCCACGGTCCGTTCACGGACAGCGTGGTCTGCTTGTAATTCACCATCAGCCCCGGGTCCAGCGACAGGATCGAGCCCGGTCTGCGGAACCCGTTGCTGTCGCCAAGCAGGTCGCGCACCGGCACCCCTTCGCCGCGAATGCCGAGGCTAAGCGCCACGCCTCGCACCTTGGGAACATACTGCGAGACGCCCGCGCGATACAGGTACTGATCCGTGACGGACATCACGCTCTGCCCCGGTTGCGAGCGAAAGGTTTTTACGTTGTTGGTGTCCTCAGGATTGAACAGATAGCTCGCCTGCCCATAGGCCGATGCCGTCGACCACAGCCGCTTGTAAGCCTGCGTGCCGAGCGTGAACCCCCACCCGCCGTCGCCCGGCTGCATCGACTGATCCGCGGTCGCCTTGATCGGCTTGCCCGCCAGCATCGCGGTTCCCTGTCGCATTGTTGATGCCGGTAGGAATCTTCAACTGCGCGCTGACGGCGATATTGCCGCCATTCTCAGTCGGCGGCCGGAAGATCCACGCCTGCGCTCCCACCAGCATGTCCCCCAGGCCGCTGACCTGGAAGATGCCGGTCGGCGGGTAGATCTGATTCCGCGTGCCGTCGAACACCGGAACATCCGCGAGCAGGCTCCAGCGCGGAGACAGGCGGTACTCGATGCCGATACCGAAGATGTTCTGGTGATTGCGCACAGCATTGGCCCGCGGGATTTCGTTGTCGCCCTGGAAGTACTTGTTGGAATTGAAGACGCGATACCCGATGTCGAGGGTCAGATTGTGAATGGAAAACAGCGATGTGGGCCGGCCGCCGTCCGTCGTCACCAGCTCACTGATGACGCGCTGGTTCACATGCGCGGCCACGCAACCCTGCGCGAAAGCACGTCCCGCCGCAAGCAGAACGCAGGCGCTGGCAAAGAGGACAAGGAGCGGCTTCGAGGAACTCATAGGCCTCCACGCTGCGGGCGTTCAGATGCTCACGCGCCGCGCGAATGATGCTGATGGGCTAGCGCGTTCCACGGTACGAAACAGCCACGTTCTTGTCATCGGCCAGAAGGTGGAGAAGAGGCTCAATCTCCCCGCAGCGTCAGCAATTACCCGCGACCCACCGGCCTTGTTTTTTCCATACCTCCCGCGCCGTATGTTCTTGACTTTCTATGGAATTCGGCATGACATTGTGGCCCTCAGACATTTGCAGAGTTTTCAGTCGACAGCCGGAGGGTCTGTTCCACCGGCTGGGTGGGCCAGCGGTTGGGCTCGCACAAAATCTTGTACACACGGAGGTTCTTATGAACAGAAAACTCTATTGCGTCTGCGCTGCACTGGCGCTCATCGCTGCTCCCTGCCTCGCCGCAGGAACGTCCTGGGACGGAACGTGGAAGCTGAATCAGGCAAAGAGCAAGATGACAGGGTCCACCGTGACCATTACGCAAAATGGCAGTATGTATACGCTGGATACCGGCGCCATCAAGCTCAACTTCGGCTGCGACGGTAAGGACTACAGCTTCCTTTCGGACCGGTCGGTCTCGTGCACCGGAAGCGGCAACTCCTACACGCTCGTGTTCAAGATCAACGGAAAGACCGAAGCGACAACCAAGCGCACCATCTCGGCTGACGGCAAGACACTGACGGATGTAACCACGGGAACGCGTCCTGATGGAACCGCCTTCACCGATCACGAGACCGATACCCGGGTCGGGAGCGGTAGCGGAATGGTCGGCACGTGGAGGGAAACCGCCATCAAGAACAGCGCGGCGGACATCATCGTTCTGAAGGTCAACGGCGATGTGTTGCACTATGAGAATCCAAGCTATAAGAGCGTCTCCGAGGCCAAGCTGGACGGGACGCCGGCAGCGATCAAGGGACCGACAGCCCCCCCAGGACTCATGGTCTCCAACAAGTCCGATGGACCGAACAAGGTGCTGTCCACAGTGACGCTGAACGGCAAGGACGTCGGCCATGACGTAATGACGCTGAGCGCCGACGGGAAGACGATCACCGATGTGTCCTGGACGCCGGGCAAGGAGTCAGAGAAGCAGACCTACATTTACGAGAAGCAATAGAGGGGGCGCCGGCTGCGGCGCACAAAAGATTCCCTTGGGAGGCAAGGATCACGAATTTACCGTGGCCCTTGCCGCTTTTGTCTGAGCGTGTCCCATCTCCTTTTTCCCGCCGTCATCCTGAGGACCGTAGCCACGAAGGAGCTCTGTATTTCGTCCGCACCCTCATAGACCTGTCATCCTGAGCGCAGCGCGCAGCGCGGAGTCGAAGGACCCCAACGCTGCCTGTGCCGCGTCTGACCTGCACACATTTCCGACCACGAACCCCGTATCAGCACCGGCCGTCAGGTTTCTGAAGCGTGCTTCTAGGTAACCCGAGCCTTCAGGCTCGGGTCTCTTGTAGTCGCCGCAAGCAGGGGCTTTAGCCCCTGGGGTATGCGCTTCGATCGCCTCATTCACTAACCACTAACGACTAACCACTAACTACTCCCTAATGCACCCCGCCCATCAACTCCACCAGCCTCTTGAACCCCGCCTGTCTCGCCGCCGAGTTCGGCGCACTTGCATCCGGAGCCTCGCCTGCGCGCATGAACCCATGCCCTGCGCCGTCATAGGTCACCGGCTCATACGTCTTTCCGAAGCCCTTCATCGCATCCTCCGTCTTCGGAACCGTCGCCGTAATGCGCGCATCGTTGCCCGCGTAGAACCCGTACACCGGCGCCGTGATGTTCTTCATCAGATCCGTCGCAGGAGGCGGCCCATAGAACACAAACGCTCCGCTCAGATCATGCCGGTGCGTTGCAAACAGAAACGTCTTCCCGCCGCCCCAGCAGAATCCGGTAACAAACAGTTTCCCGCTCGCTGCCGGAAGCTTCTTCCCGTAGTCCGCCGCCGCATCGAGATCGGCGAGCACCTGAATATCCGGCAATGACGAAACCGCACGCGTCACCTGGTCCGGCGGGAACGCCGACGTTCCGCCCGGATTCGCCGGCACATACGGCGCTCCGGCGTTCTGCGCGTCGGCCAATCCAGGATGGTCCATATGAAATTGCTGCGGCGGTCCCTGCTGCGGTTCATAGGCCGCAAGCACCATGTGCGGAGAACTCTGCGTCTCCGACATCATCTTCGACGGCCCGAACCCGCTCAGCAGATCCGGCTCGACGACGATGTAGCCCGCGCCCGCGAGCTCATCTGCCATCTCGCGCGCCCAGTCGCTCAGCCCGAAGATCTCATGAATCATGACGACTACCGGAGCCTTGCCCTTTACCTCCGGATACACCACCCACGCCTGCAGATCGCGTCCGCCGGCTTCATGGATCGTTACGAATTCGCCGTGCCTTGGGCTCTTCGCCAGGTTCGCCTTCGCCCAGTCCTGCGCCATCGCCACGCTGCTCGACACCGCCAGCGCAACTCCAACCACTGCACTCGCTACAGCCGTCACTTGTCTCATGCGCGCCAGTCTAAGGCTTTAACCGACATCCTGAAAACAACTGAAAACTGAAACTTGAAAACTTCAAAGTAAGATCTGCAGATTTGGAACTTACCCTCCGGCGGGTGCCCCATCTTCGGCGCGAAGCGCCTAAGGTGGAGCGCGACCCTTGACACCGCCCCATATAATAGAAGTAGGGGAACATCCACCCGCCCGGCCATCCTGCCGGGCTTTCGTTCTTTGAGCTGAGACTCCCAACACACCCTGTTTTGAAGACTTTGCGAGGTCTTGCTGGCACAACACCTTTGTTTCCAGGACTTTGCGCAAATCGAGCCCAGCTTGGGTCCACCCCTAAGTCCAATATCATCTAGACTTTGCGCAAAAAGTGACGTGGGAGGGGGTTCCCTCCCACGCCGAAAATTCCTTACTGCTGCTGACCTGCGAAACTCGCTGCCAGGTCGCCCACGATTGGAATCTTGTACCACTGTCCCTGGCTCGCCTTGATCAGCGCAATCAGCCAGAACACGAACAGGATCAGTCCCAGCGCCATCCTGATCAGCAGGAACAACCACCAGAGCAGATGGAACGACATCACCGCGAGCACCGCGAAGATGATTCGGACGCCCACTGCCACAACGGTCAGCGCGATGCACTGCCACGCGTGGAAGCGCACAAACCGGTCGCGGTTATAAGGCTCCATCACCAGGAACAGCACTGCCGGGATGAAGGTGATGTAAGAGATCGCCGCAGCCGCGGTACTGCTCAAACCCTGACCCGCTGCAGGCGGCGGTGGCGGCGGATACTGCGGCCCAGGCCCACCAGCATATCCAGGCGGCGGTCCCTGCGGCGGCGGCGGATACGCTCCGCCCGGAGCACCCGTATACCCACTCGGCGGTGGCGGTGTCTGCGCCCCCGGTCCGCTCCCATACACCTGCTGATACCCACCTGCAGCTTGCTGCGGAGGAGGAAGGGGCTCCGGTGGCGGCGGTAGAGGCTCCAGCGACTGCGGCGGAGGACTTGGTGGTTGTGCAGGAGGAGTCGGAGGAGCGGCGGTTGTGCTGAAGGAACCGTGCTCCACTCGCTGGCCCCGCCCATGCTGTTCTCTTGTCCCGTTCCCTCTGGCCCGGCACCCGGTGTCTGTGTCTCGTCGATCATTTCGTATCCCTCAAGAGATGCAAAATCTACACCGCACGTGCCGCTCGTCACACGCGCACAACACATGATGAAGCGGCAGGCAAACTCGGATACCGCCTCATCACTATCGCCAGAATGTTAGCTCAGCTGCTGCGCTCAGGGCTGGTAACCCGACTGCTTTGCCGCAAACTCGCTAATCACCGGCAGCTTGAAAGCGCTTCCTTGCGATGCCTTCACGATGCTCATAATCCAGCACACGAGCAACACCAGGAATCCGAGCGCGCCGACGATCCATCCGAGGATTGGAACAATCCAGACCAATCCCAGGCAGAACCAGCAAATCGCCAGCCCGATGCACTGGAAGGCATGGAAGCGTATGAACGGTTTCGTGTTGTACGGAGCCAGCACGAGGAAGATGATTGCCGGGATAATCGTGACGTACGCCAGCGCACCGGCAGCTGTATCACTCAACCCTTCGGCGGGAGCTGCGGCGGCCTGATAGTTCGGCGGTGGTGGAGGTGTCTGTTGCCAGGTTGATCCGGTTGGTGGCGGTGGGACCCGGTTGCATCGGCTGTTCGTCCATGCTGCCTCCTGATTGTCGATGCAAACGCAAAGGCGGCCTGCTACCAGCGGGGCCGCTCCTTGGATCCACCGATTCTTTGAATGCAGCCCTTCTACCACATAAGTGGTAGGGCGACCATCACGAAATTCGCGTCGCCCCCCGACGAGTTCAAAAATTGGCTGGTTTAGCGATTCTCGAACATCGATCCCACGATGCCGCCGAGCACAGCTCCAGCACCCACATCGCGCACCGTTTCCCCGCGATTGTGCGGCAGATACGGTTCGAGCGCATGCGCGAGATTTACCAGCGGAAGCGTCTGCAGCCACACGCGTCCTGGTCCGGTGAGTGCGGCGAGGAAGATGCCGTCGCCGCCGAAGAACATGTTGCGGATGCCCTGAATGCGCGTGATGTTGAAGCCGACGCCTCCCTGAAACGCGCCGACGTGGCCGGGATGCACGCGCAGCGTCTCGCCGGCCTGCAGGTCGCGCACGACGACCTCGCCGCTCAGCTCCAGCCACGCGGTGCCGTAACCGTTGAGCTTTTGCAGCAGGAATCCGTCACCGCCGAAGATGCCCGCGCCGAGCGACTGCTGGAAGCCGACGCCGAGCTGAACCTGCGGCGTCGCGCAGAGGAAGCCGTGACGGTGAATCATGAACTCGTGCCCGGGTCCGATCTCGATCGGCAGAATGTGTCCGGGAATCTTGGTGGCGAAGGCGACCTCGCCCTGGTAGCCCTGCGCCGTGTATTCGGTCATGAAGAGGCTGCCGCCGCCTGCCACGCGCTTGAGCGCGCCGAAGAACCCACCGCCGCCCATCATCTGGGTGTGGGTGGTCATGCTGATGGTCTGGGTCATCCAGCTGAGCTCGCCGGCCTCCGAGATCACACTCTCGCCCGGCTGCAGCAGTACCTCTAACACCGGCATAGTCGTTCCAACGATTCGGCTCTGCATAGACTTATCCTTTCGTGCGTTCGAGCACACGTATACGTTCTGACGCTCGCTTTCATCGTACGCCGTGCGGCGGCGCAAAGTTCCCAGGCCAGGTCTCGGCATCCAACTCAGGCTGGAGACCAACCTTTGAATGCCTGCAGTCCAGTCGCGCCGAACTAAGACATCCGGGAAGCTGCCGCAAACCAACATTCCGTGGCCGGCGATCATGCGTGAGGCACGCGCGCGTTTCAACATTCGCGGCTTTCGTGCCGGCCAGCGCGAAATCATCGAAGCGGTCTTCCGAGGACGCGACGCGCTGGGCATCCTGCCGACCGGTGCGGGGAAGTCGCTTACCTACCAACTGCCTGCGCTGTTTCTTCCCAAGCCAGTGCTGGTTGTTTCACCGCTCATCGCGTTGATGCAGGACCAGCAGGAGAAGGCTGAAGATGCTGCGATCAGTGTGGAGAAGATCGACTCCACGCTCTCGACCACCGAGACAGAAGCGGCGAACCGAGGCTATCGGCACGGGAATCGCCGCAGCTCATCTACGTCACTCCGGAGCGGCTGGAGAATCGGGACTTCGTCGAGTCGCTGAAGGCAGGTGGCGGCATCTCGCTGTTCGTCGTCGACGAGGCGCACTGCATCTCGCAATGGGGACACGATTTCCGCCCCGCATATCTGGGGCTCGGCTATGCGCGGGAGGCGCTCGGCAATCCACCCGTTCTGGCGCTGACGGCGACGGCGACGGAACAGGTTGCGGAAGAGATTCTTGAGCGACTGAACGCCAGCGATGCGCTCGTCATCAACACGGGTTCCGAGCGGACAAATCTCTTCCTTGCGGTGCATCCGACGGTGAACCTCGATGCGAAGCTGGCACGGGTTGGCGCTCTGCTTGAAGAGGAGAAGGGCAGCGGCATCATCTATACGGCGAGTATTCGTTCTGCCAATGAGCTGCACGATTGGCTGAAGGAGCATGGCGTCGCTGTGGGCCGATACCACGGACGTCTGCCGGCGCGTGAGCGTGAGCGCATTCAGTCGGAGTTCATGCGCGGCGAACACAAGGTGATGATTGCCACGAAGGCGTTCGGGCTCGGCGTGGACAAGCCGGACATTCGGTTCGTTTACCACTTCGAATTTCCCGACTCGCTGGAGACCTATGCGCAGGAGGCCGGAAGGGCGGGACGCGACAGCCTTCCATCCCGCGCAATTTTGCTGTACCGGCTGGAAGACAGACGCATTCAGAACTTCTTTCTGCGCGGTCGATATCCGAAAGCCGATGAGGTGCGCGGTGTTCTCGGAGCGCTCAGCACTGCACCGCTATCGCTTGCGGCCATCGCCGAGTTCTCGCAGACAGGCCGCCGGCGCACGCAGGTGATTCTTTATCTGCTGCGCGAAGCTGGAGTCGTGCGCCGGGGACGAAGCGGTTACGTGCTGCGCCGAGCGGAGGCGATCTCCGATGCTGAAATCGATTCGCTGCTCGCCGATTACGCGGATCGTGCCAACCGGGACAAGGAGCGGCTAGCCGAGATGATGCACTACGCGCAGGCGGTGACGTGCCGGACGCAGATTCTGCGTGTGTACTTCGGTGACGATCCCGGTTCGGCCTGCAACCGCTGCGACAACTGCGCGAAAGGACTGAACGCGGACGGGGATCTCCAGGAGGCGAAGCCAAAGCGCTCGCGTCGAAAGCGCTCTGCGATTGCTGAGCCTGAAAGGGTACCCACGGAGGGCAATAACGTCACGGTTATCGAGACAATCCATGGCGAGATTCGTACGACGGCGCCGGAGACACTGCCGCAGGTCACGCCCGCGAGGTTCGCAACCGGCGATCGCGTCCGTCACAAGAGCTTTGGGCTCGGCCGGATACGCGATCTGCTTGGCACGGCGGCGCTGGTGCACTTTCCCAAGGCAGGCGACCGGCGCGTGCATACCGACTTTTTGAGGCCGGCGAATTGACCGCATCATGCTGCTAACATTCTTTGTGAATGGCATCGAGCGTCGACGCATCCAAGCGGTCCGAAAGACCGGGACAGAGATCCGCATCTTTCATGCGCGATTTTCTGCTGGCTCTACCGTTTCTTGCTCTTCTCTATATTCAGCTGGCGCACCACGTTATGTGGCGCGACGAGTTGAATGCGCTGGCGATCGCCTGGGCCAGTCCCACGATTCCGTCACTCTTCTGGCACATCCATCATGAAGGCCATCCGTGGCTGTGGTACATGATCCTGTGGATTCCCTCACGGTTCACGCACTCGTTGCTTGTGCTCAAGGTCGTGCAGGGCATCGTGAGCACGGCGATCATTCTGTTCGTCGCATTCCGCGCTCCGTTTCGTGCCTGGGAAAAGGCGCTGATCCTCGCCGGATATTTTTTCGTCTTTGAGTACACGGTGCCGTCACGCATGTACGGCGTGATGCTGTTGCTGTTCGTGGTGTATCTGTGGCGGCGAACAACGAAGCCGGAGAGCCCGATTCTCAGCGGCGTGCTGCTCGCCCTGATTGCCAGCGTGGATACGCTCGGCATCATCCTCTCGTTCGCGCTTCTGCTGGAGTACGCGTATACAGCCTTTGGGCGTCGCCGCACGTCGCCGCTGTTCTCTCGCAGGACGGCGATCTCGGCGGTGGCGATCTATGCGGCGATTACGCTGTTCGCAATATGGTCGGCCAGGCCGGCAAAGGACATCAGCTGGCGTACAACGGGAAGGCCGTTCAAGGACGCGAAGGACCTCTCTCATCTCTACGAGGCGTTCCTGAATTACACGATTCTCCCGTTTCTACCAGTGAAGAGCCCGCGCAGCCACTTCTTCTGGAACCCGTCGCTGCACCGCGATCTGGTGCAGTACACGGTGCCCATGTTGATCTTCGTGCTGATGCTGTACTGGCCATTCCGAGGTCGATGGAACCTGCTGCTGATGATCAGCGCAACAATTCTGGCGGGAACACTCTTCGGCCATTTGATTTATCCGGGATCGGAGCGGCACTTCGGCGTGGTGTTCCTGGCGTTTCTGGCTGCTGCGTGGATCGTTCGCGGGGAGAATCTCACCGCACTGTGGCCGTGGCCGATCTATGTCCTTCTGGGTTTATCGGCGCTGTCAAGTGTGTGGGCAGTCATCGGATCGTGGAAGCGGCCGTTCTCGTATAACAAAGCTGCGGCAGAATGGATCGTGGCAAACCACCTGGAGCACATGCCGCTCGTGGGCGAAGAGGATACGAGCGTGGTCGGTGTCGCCGAGTATCTGAACCGTCCGATCTATCAGATCGAGTGCTCGTGTGTGGACACCTATCTTTTGTTCTCCTCGAGACGGGACAACTACACCACAGCGGAAGCTCCTCAACGCATTCTCCAGGCAGCGCACTTCTACAATGACCAGCCGCTATTGTTCGTACTCGTTCATCCCATGAAGCCGGAGGAGGAGAAGGGGTTGAAGGAAGAAGGGTTCCAGATTGAGCCGCTGGCAAGCTTCAATAGTGCCGAGGAAATCGCTGAGAACTTTTATCTTTACCGGCTGACTCTAAAGCGGCCGCCCGCGCACTCCTTCTGATAGGAGAGGTCGACTCCCAGGAGAAACGCGTATTGATTCTTTCTCGTGAGATAGTCTTACCGCAGCCACTCATGCCTGCCCCGACCCTCAGCGTCGTCGTTCCCTGCTACAACGAGCAGGAGAGTATTGAGACCTGCCACGAGCGTCTCACAGAGGTGCTTGCCGCTGTGAATGAGCCTTACGAGATCATCTATGTCGATGATGGCTCGCGCGACAATACCGCTGCTTCGCTACAACAGATACACGCGCGGGACCCGCATGCGGTGATTGTGCAGCTCTCCCGGAACTTCGGCCACCAACTCGCAGTAACGGCTGGCCTGAGCGCGTCGCTGGGGCGGGCCGTCGTTGTCATTGATGCGGACCTGCAGGATCCACCCGAGCTGATTCCGGAAATGGTCAAGCTGTGGCGGTCGGGATACAAGGTTGTCTACGGAATTCGCCAGACGCGCGATGGAGAGACACCGTTCAAGCTATGGACCGCGAAGGCGTTTTATCGCGTCATCAACTCACTGTCCGACGTTGACATTCCGCTCGACACGGGTGACTTCCGGCTGATCGACCGAATTGTGGTAGACGTCTTTCTCAATATGCCGGAGCGTCACCGGCTGCTGCGCGGAATGTGGAGCTGGATAGGATTCCCGCAGGTGGGCCTGCCTTATCAGCGTTCGCCGCGATTTGCGGGGAAGACGAAGTATCCGCTTCGGAAGATGATCGGACTTGCACTGGATGGCATTGTGAGTTTTTCCGTTGTGCCGCTAAGACTTGTAACCGCACTCGGATTTCTTTCTGCGGGTGCGGCGTTTGTCGGCATCGTGTACACGCTATGGGTGAGGCTGCTAACGCACTCCTGGGTGCGCGGATGGGCGATCAGCTTTGTTGGCATGCTGTTTATGGCGGGCGTACAGATGTTGTGCCTGGGCATTCTCGGCGAATACATCGGGCGTATCTATACGGAATCCAAGCAGCGGCCGCTGTTTATTCAGCACGAGACCCGGCGGCGGTCCGGGGACGAATAATGCGGGCAATGCAGGCTCATCACCAATGACCTTCGCTTCCCAGTCAACCCCTCGCCGGACAAGGCCTGAGCGAATCGCAATCGTTCTCGTTGTCGTCGCGTACATCGTCTGGTTGCTCTCACTGCCTGCATTTCCCACGCAGGATGGGCCGGTTCATCTTTATTACACGCATGTTCTGCGCGCGCTTCTTTCCCACGCGGGCTCCAACTACGCGCGCTTCTACACCATCAAGCATCTGTTTCCGCCCTATGCGTTCTATTACTACTCGCTGCTGGGTCTCTCGCGCTTCGTATCGCTGCTCGTTGCCGATCGGCTCATTGTGTGCCTGTATGTGATCTCGTTCGTGTTCGGTTTCCGCTATCTCGCAAGTGCGCTTGGACCCGGAGCCGACTCGATGACGCTCCTGTGCACGTTGCTGCTGCTGAACTGGCCGCTCGGTATGGGCTTCGTCAACTTTTGCCTGTCGCTGTCGTTTGTGTTCTGGGCGTTGGGACTTTGGCTTCGCTTTGCCGGGCGGCGCTCGGACTACATGGCGCGAGGCGGATTCGTACTGCTGGCCATTCTGACGATGTTCACGCATCCTGTCCCGCTGCTGTTGTTGCTCGGAATTGCTTCGCTGGATCTCGTGATTCGATTTCTGGCAATTCGCCTCCGCAGTCAACGAGGCCCTCAACTTCTACGGCTCGATCTGATAACCCTCGTGGTTGCCGGTTTCACCCTCGTCTACGTCAAGCTGTTCACTTCAAGTCGGCCGTTACAGCAGACCACGGTAGGGGAAGAACCTGTTTCGTTTGCGACCCGGCTGGCGCACAACGTCGCCAATTACTCGGCCGAAAAAGGGGTTGCGTATCTTTTGGGTCCGGGGTTCGAGCTGCGGTTGTATCGCGTTCTACTACTCGCCGTTCTGATCGTGCCAGCGGTACTGGCACTCTGGCAATTTGTGCGCGACCGCAGAGAGCACCGTTGGACCGCAGGCAACACAGCGTTGATCCTGGGGATCGTCTTCACGTTCGTCCTGCCGTTTGTTCCGCCCGACTTGAACGGCTCTCATTTCTTCGCGCAGCGGTTGCTTCTTTTTGTCTGGATCTTCGCGCTGCTTGCAGCCTGTGGCGCTCGAATGGACGCGCGCGTGCAGACCGGATTGCTGGCCTTCGCCCTCATCGCGCAGGTGATCGTGCTGCATGCGGCCAATGCCAGGCTTCGCCCCGCAGCCCTGTCGATTGCGGCGATCGACACTGCGCAGAGTCTGATCGCCTCACGCCCGGGTGATCTTGGATTGGCACTCGAAGATCCTCGCGCGTTCGATGCTCCACCCGGTCTCAGTTTCAATCCCTATCTCTGGGCAGCGGTCAACGTGTTTCGACACGACAACTCTGTGATGGCGAATACGCCGTGGCTGGACCTCGCGATTATTCCCCTTGGAGCAACCCCGCAACTCCCAGCGGCCTCGATGAAGCCCGAAGGCCTCGAATTTCCTTCGATTCTTCGTGAGGAACTCGCCGCCGATTCAGCAACGCGCGACGCGCTTCTCAATTCGGTGAGCTTTCTTGTGGTCGAGCAAGCGTACCGTCCCCCGGCCACTGGCCTTGATCCGGTTATTCCGGCGGATAAAGCGAGTCATTGGGGCTGCAAAACGGCAAGTTCATCGTGGCTGCGCATATGCGAAAAAGATACGCGCGGGTTGCCCTGATTCCCTGGCAGTGAGAACGGTCGAATTTGCCACTGACCTTGTACACTCAAATCAGCCATGTACAAGCGTGTTCTTCTCAAGATCTCGGGCGAGGCCCTGGCCGCTGGCCGGGGGTTCGGCGTCGACGCCGTTTTTATTCACGAGATCGCCCATGAGATCGCGGAGGTTGCACGCACGGGCTGCCAGATCGCTATCGTCGTTGGCGGTGGCAACTTCTTTCGTGGCGTCTCCGAGCAGGCCATTCACATGGACCGCGTCGCGGCCGACCACATGGGCATGCTGTCGACGGTCATCAATGCGATTGCGCTGCAGGATGCAATTGAAAAGACCGGCCTCTATGCTCGCGTGATGAGCGCGATCGAGATGAATGAGGTCGCCGAGCCGTATATTCGGCGGCGCGCGATTCGTCACCTCGAGAAAGGGCGCATCGTGATCTTTGCGGGCGGCACGGGCAATCCGTACTTCTCCACCGACACCGCTGCCGCGCTGCGCGCGATGGAGATCGGCGCCGAGGTTCTGCTGAAGGCGACGAGCGTCGAGGGCATCTACACCGCAGACCCGAAGAAGGTTGCCGACGCGACCAAGTTCGAAACGATTACCTACATGGAGATCATCAAGCTGGGCCTGCGTGTGATGGACACGACGGCGGTGTCGCTCTGCAAGGACAACAATCTGCCGATGATCATCTTCTCGATGCGCGAGATGGGGAACATCGTGCGCGTTGTGCAGGGCGAGAAGCTGGGCTCGCTGGTCACGGCCTGACATTTGGCCGTTGCGCTTTGGGCGTAAACTAAATGCATGGGCATTACACGCCAGCAGGCGCTTGATTGCTTCGCCTCGGACGACTTGATCGGCATCGGCATGGAGGCCGATGCTGTGCGGCGAAAGCTGCATCCGGACGGCGTGGTCAGCTACATCATCGACCGCAACATTAACTACACGAACTTCTGCACGGAGTACTGCACCTTCTGCGCCTTCTATCGGCCGCTGAAGGGCAAGCTCGCGGCCGAGGGCTACATCCTCGACTTCGACACGATCTACGACAAGATTCGCGAGACGGTAGAGATGGGCGGCACCGGCGTGCTGATGCAGGGCGGCATTCACCCGGACCTGAAGATCGACTGGTTCGAGCGGCTCTTCACCGGCATCAAGCAGCGCTTTCCGCAGATCTGGCTGCACTGCCTGAGCGCCAGCGAGGTGCTGGCGATTGCGGAGTACTCGGAGCTGGACCTGCGCACGACGATCTCGCGGCTGCGCGACGCTGGACTCGACTCGATCCCCGGTGGTGGCGCAGAGATTCTCGACGACGAGGTTCGCCACCGCATCGCGCGGCTGAAGTGCCGCACCGAGGACTGGGTGAGCGTGCATCGCACGGCGCACGAGCTCGGCATGCGCACGACGGCGACGATGATGTTCGGCGTCGGCGAGACGATGGAGCAGCGCGTGAATCACTTCGAGGTGGTTCGCAAACTGCAGGAAGAGACCGGCGGATTCACGGCGTTCATCCCGTGGAGCTTCCAGCCGAAGAACACGGCGCTGGGCGGCCGCGGATGGGACGAGGCGACCTCGGTCGAGTACCTGAAGACGCTCGCCATCGCGCGCATGTATCTCGACAACATCGAGAACGTGCAGGCGAGCTGGGTGACGCAGGGCCTGAAGGTGCTGCAGATGGGGCTGCGCTTCGGCGGCAACGACGTCGGCAGCGTAATGCTCGAGGAGAACGTCGTCAAGGCCGCAGGGCACTTCCAACTGCACGACCGAAGAAGAGCTGCGCCGCATCATTCGCGACGCGGGCTTCAAACCTGTGCAGCGCGACACGCTTTACCGGACGATGTTCCTGAACTACGCTATTCCCACTCGATCGTTCCGGGCGGCTTCGACGTGATGTCGTAGACGACGCGGTTGATGCCGTGTACTTCGCTGACGATGCGGCTGGAGATCGTCCGCAGCACATCGTACGGCAGCGCGGCCCAGTCGGCGGTCATGCCGTCTTCGCTCTCGACTGCGCGGATCGCGCACGTCGATGCGTACGTCCGCTGGTCGCCCATCACGCCGACCGACTTGACCGGCAACAGCACAGCGAACGATTGCCACAGCTTCGTCGTGAGGCCCGCGCGTTTGATCTCCTCGGTGCAGATAGCGTCGGCCTCCTGCAGCAGTGCAACGCGCTCCGGCGTGACCTCGCCAAGGATGCGCACCGCGAGGCCAGGACCAGGAAAGGGCTGGCGTTCCAGGATCTCGGCCGGCATGCCGAGATCTTTGCCGATGCGGCGAACCTCATCCTTGAACAGATCGCGCAACGGCTCGATCAATTTGAGCTTCATATCCGCGGGCAGGCCGCCGACGTTATGGTGGCTCTTGATAACGTGCGAAGGCCCGTGAACACTGACTGATTCGATGACGTCCGGATAGAGCGTTCCCTGCACAAGCCAGGCAATCTCCTCGCCAGCGGACTTTTCGGCCTCGAAGATCCTGCGCGCTTCATCATCGAAGACCGCAATGAACTCGTTGCCAATGGCTTTGCGTTTTTTCTCGGGATCGGTGACACCCGCCAGCTTCGCGAGAAATCGGTCGCTTGCATCGACGGCGACAACGTTGAGTCCGAGTTGTTCGCGCATCGTGCGCTGAACCTGCTCGAACTCATTCTTGCGCAGCACGCCGTTGTTCACGAAGATGCACGTCAGCCGCTCACCGATTGCCCTTGCAACGAGCACCGCAGCGACGCTTGAATCCACGCCGCCGCTCAGGCCGCAGATTGCATGGCCCGTCTCGCCCACCTGCGCGCGGATGCTGGCGACGGTTGTCTCGATGAAGTGCGCGGGCGTCCAGTCCTGCTTCGCTCCGCAGATGTCGACGACGAAGTTGCGCAGAAGCTCAATTCCCTGGCGTGTGTGCGCGACCTCGGGGTGAAACTGCACGCCCCACATCTTCTGCGACTCGTTCGCGACGGCTGCGACGGCATTGGATGTCTTCGCCACGATGTGAAAGCCCGGAGCCATCGCCTCGGCGTGGTCGCCGTGCGACATCCAGACATCCAGGGTCTGTGGCAGGCCATGAAACAGCGGCGTCTCTGCAATAACCTCGACCTCGGCGTGACCGTACTCGCGTGCGTCTGCAGGCGCAACGCGGCCGCCGAGATGATGCGTCATGAACTGCAAACCGTAACAGATGCCGAGTGTCGGCAGGCCCGTTGCGAGCACCTTCGCATCGGCCTTCGGCGCAGATTCGTCGTAGACACTCGAAGGTCCGCCCGAGAGGATGATGCCCTTCGGCTTCAGTTCGAGCACGCGCTCCAGCGGCGCGGTGCATGGAAGCACCACCGAAAACACATCCAGCTCGCGGATTCTGCGAGCGATGAGCTGTGTGTATTGCGATCCGAAGTCCAGAATGACGATGGTTGACGATCCGTGCGTGTCCACAACGTCAGTCTAGAGCAGTTCTCCTGATGACGGGCGTTGGGTAGTTATGTAAAGGCCGTTTTCCTTGAGAGAAAACGGCGTCCGCGCTCTTCGCTTCTCGAACCTCTTCAGGAGACTGCTCTATCGTGCGCCTCAACTGTGAGACGGAAGCGGCTCCGGCGCCTGCACGACGCCGTAATGCCCACCGGACATCTTCGTCACAACGGGCGCGTACAGGCCCAGCAGCTGGCGCTTCCACCAGTTGCCGGTCGCGCGCTTCTCCTCCATGGTCGTGAACCAGTATTGCCAGAGCACCGCGCGCACGTACTTTGGCGGCGCCTGCGCGAACGGGTTACTACGGAACAGCGTGAGCACATCGGCGTCGTTGTCGAGCAGCCGCTCCTCGGTGAGCGGCACGATCTCGTATTGTTGCCAGTCGCCGAGCGAGGCGAACCAGAGGTTCCAGTCGAAGCGCGGCTGGTACGGTGCGTAAATACGTGGGCGCTCGTTGAGCGCCTGCGGTTTGTATTGGAACGGATACGCGGTCCAGTTCTGGCCGTCGTTGGAGCCCTGGAACTCGATCTCGTAGCGGCCCGTCGTCATGATGGCGAAGAGACCGTACTGGTTGGCGATGCGGAAGGGTTCGAGTATCGCGACCGGCGCGGATGGCAGCGGCAGTCCGGGCATGACGATGTTGAGCAACTCGAAGGTTGTGTCATAGGCGATGAGTGCGAGCAGCAGCGTGCTGATTGTTAGCTTCAGTGCATGAAGCGCACGCTTCGTGGCTGATTCGGGCTCGGATGCAGGCGCTTGATCATCAGCTTGAGGAAGAGCGAGCTTGTGGCGGAAGCGCTTCGGAATCCAGCTTGCGAGCGTGCGATCGTCGAGCAGCAGAATGCCGAGGCAGAGAACGATGTAGTTGAGGAAGGCGTAGTTGCCGGTAAGGATCACCGGAATCTCCCACAGCGTGACGATGGCGAAGAGGCCGACGCGCACGGCGCGTCCAATGGGCCACTTCCGCGGAAAGAAGAACAGAAGCACAACGAAAAATTCGAGGATCAGCGTTCCGGCAGCGGTGGCCTTCTGGAAGCCGTGCGGCAGATGCTGGACGTACCATCCGACCCAGGAAGGCAGGGGGCTGTTCTGGTAGTACTCGTCCATTGCGGTCAGGTGCCGCCACTGGATGTCGCCGCTGAGCCATTTCACGAGACCTGATTCAAAGTAGATGCGAAACCACTCCCACTGCAGCAGCCAGAGGCTGACGCGGATGGGTGGGTGTGCGGCGCCGAGCCCGGGACGAAGGCCGGGCGGAGCGAAGAACATGGAGATGAATCCTGCCTCAAGCAGCATGCCGTCGGATTGGTAGGACGAGAAGTCTCCCGCCGAACTGACGAACGCGAGGAAGCAGATCCAGCAGATGAGGAGGCTCGCGCGCGGCCAGAGGTTGAAGAAGACGGCAATCGATGCGAGCAGTCCGATCCACATCACCGCGACGATGAAGTGCGTGCTCGAAGAGATCCAGAAGAGCGAGGGAGCGATCCAGAAGCGGTTGTGGCCGGCCGCCTGCGCGATGGCCGCGAGCGTTTCACCAGCGGGCAGGATGCCGTGCTCGCCGATGAGGCCTTTCACCTGGAAGAGCAGCGAGAAGAACGCCGAGAAGTAGATGAAGGCGAGAGCGCGCAACCAGAGCCAGCGTGCCAGCAGTACAGTGCGCGGTCCCTGCTCGGAGGCGAAGAGCCAACGAACCGGATTGGAAGGTCGTTCCACCGTAACTGATTGGAGATTCTCGCTGAACACTTCAGTTGCGTCCCTTGGAGAATTCAACCGCACGAATGAGCGAACGGTGCGATTTTAGGGCGAAATTTCGTACAATGAAAGGAAGATGAATGAAACGACAGTTGCCGTACCTGAAGCTCCTGCCAAGGCGCACGCCGCCAAGTACACCCGCAATCAACCCTACATCTCGCGCGTCATCACGAACCAGCGCCTGACCGGACCAGAGAGCGAAAAAGAGACCATTCACATCGAGCTGGAGCTCGAAGAGGGCATGACGTACACGCCCGGGGACGCGGTCGGGATTATTCCGACGAACCGCGAGAGCCAGGTGGTGGAAGTGCTCGAAGCCCTGGGCTTCAACGGCACGGAACCCGTGCTCGACCATTCCAAGGAGATCTCGTTGCATGAGGCGCTGACATCGCGGCTCGGCATCGGCAAGCTGGCGCGCGGCAGCGTGAACCAGTTTGCGAAGCTGTGCGGCGAGAACGTGCCGCCGGCGCTGAAGAGGCTGCTCGGCACCGAGAACAAGGCGGTTGCCGAGGAGTACATCTGGGGTCGCGAGTTCGTGGACCTCGTCAAGGAGTTTCCGGGCGTTGTGAAGCAACCGCAGGAGCTGTTCAACATCCTGCAGCGGCTGAATCCGCGCATGTATTCGATTGCTTCTTCGCAGGCTGCGCACCCGAACGAGGTGCACACCACGGTGCGTGTGATACGGTTCAAGGCGCACGGCGCGGAGCGGCAGGGGGTTTGCTCGGGGCATCTGGGCGAGCGCGCACCGGAGGGCAGCACGATTCCTATCTTCCTGCACGAGAACAATGCGTTCCGCCTGCCGGAGGATACGGATGCGCCGGTGATCATGATCGGGCCGGGCACGGGGATTGCGCCGTTCCGGGCGTTCCTGGAGCATCGGCAGGTGCTGGGGCAAAAGGGCCCGATGTGGCTGTTCTTCGGTGAGCAGCGGCGCATTTCCGACTACCTGTACGAGCAGCAGTTTGCGCAGATGCAGCGCGATGGTGTGCTGACAAAGCTGCACACGGCGTTCAGCCGCGACACGGCGAAGAAGGTTTATGTCCAGGACCGCATGCAGGAGAACGCGGCGGAGCTGTACGACTGGCTGGAGCGGGGAGCGTACTTCTACGTCTGTGGCGATGCGAGCCGTATGGCAAAGGACGTCGAGAACGCTCTGCTGGATGTGATTGCGAAGGGTTCGAATGGGACGCTGGAGAATGCGGCAGAGTACCTGGCTGCGATGAAGAAGCAGAAGCGGTACCAGCGCGACGTTTACTAGCTTCGTTTCTCAAGTGGACGATACGGGGAGGGGTAGCACCCCCTCCCCTCTGCTTTTTGTGCAAAGTATTGATTCCGCAGTGCTTATGGGTGGACTTCAACCGCAAAGTATTGATTACAAGAGGTTTTCCGGCAAAGTATCTGGAATCAATAGTTTACGGTGTTCATATGAAGAGCAGATCCCCCCGGAGAGGGTCGGGAGAAGAGCAAAGGCAAAAGGCTGCGCGGGGAGCGCAGCCTTCTCTCATCTCTACCGTTTTATTGTAACGATTCAAGTGGAATTAATATGTCGTGACTTTTGCACGCGGATCGCATTGTGATTTGTTGCGGTTCCGGGGATTTCCACCTCTTCAAGGGCTTGACAAGATTTATTGACGAGTCAGACGCGAAGGTTGTCGGCGCGCCAGCTGGTGATGGACTGCTTGATGGCTTTGGGCTCGAGATTTTCGCTGAGGGCGCGCTGGGTGAGGGCGGGGAGTTCGGCGTCGGAGGCGAAGCGGAGGGCGATGATCTGGCCCAGCGTTAGTGAGTGCGTTGCGGCGAGGAGCTCGGGTGAAAGCAGGCGCTGGTAGCGGAGGTTCTCCTCGAGACGGATGACGCGGTCCTGAACGCGGGCAGCATAGGACCGTGCGATGCCGGCAAGGAGGAACAGCGCGACCGCCATGATGAGAAGCCAGGCGTGCATCCAGATGTGATGGGAGCCGCGGTGAATCAGTATGACGATGGCGACGATGAGGTTGATGAGAAGGACCGGAGCGACGAAGAAGTGGAACATCGGCTCGAAGCGGGTGTGGTTCTTGTAGTTTTGCGATGCGGGCATTCGTTCCTCGTACAGGCGGTGGAGTAACAGCATCCAGCGTACAGAAGAAGCAGGTTCCCGGTCTGCAAAGGCGGGTCTGGTTCAGTTTCGAGATGCGAGTTTTCGAGTTCCGAGCTAACACAGGTCAGGCGCCGTTCAGATAAACGGACGATGTCCGTCTCTTTCAAATTGTGCGCTTCAGGATGAAGAAGGTTGCCGCCCGGTTCATCGCACTCGCTTGGTCCTGCGATAGGCTGAGGAGATGGCGAAGAAGAGAATTGGCGTGCACGTGGGGGTCAGCGGAGGATGCTGGACGGCGGTGCAGCGCGCGGTCGATGCAGGGGCGAATACGTTTCAGTTTTTCAGTTCGAGCCCACGGACGTGGAAGACCTCTCCGGTGAAGCCGGAAGAGGCGGTGAAGATGCGCGAGGCGCGCGCGAAGCATGATGTGAATCCGATTGTGATTCATGCGAGCTATCTGATTAATCTGTGCAGCCAGGTGGAGAGCGTGCGCGCGAATTCGGTGAGTGCGTTTCGCGGTGAGGTGGAGCGTGCGCTGGCGTGGGGCGCGGAGTACCTGGTGCTGCATCCGGGGTCGTGGAATGGGCTGACGCGCGAGGAGGGTTTGCGGCTGGCAGTGCAGGGAATTGAGCGTGCGACGGATGGGCTGCCGTGGCAGGATCACAACTTCAAGGTGCTGATTGAGAACACGGCGGGCGCGGAGTTTTCGCTGGGCGGGACGCTGGAGCAGGTGGCGGAGTTGGTGGAGCGGCTGCGCGAGTGCGCTCCGGTGGGAGTGTGTTTGGACACGTGTCATCTGCATGTGAAGGGCTATGACATTGTGACGGCCGAAGGATGGGCCGAGACGACGAAGCTGATTGCCGACACGGTTGGGCTGGAGACGGTGCGGGTGTGGCATTGCAATGATGCGAAGGCGGCGAAGGGGTCGAAGCTGGACCGGCATGAGCATGTGGGCGAGGGGACGATCGGGTCGGCGGCGTTTCGGCGGTTGCTGCACGACGAACGCTTTGCGCATGCGGCGTTCATTGCGGAGACGCCGGTGGATGAGCCGGGCGATGAGATGCGGAATGTGATGGCGCTCAGGGCGCTGAGCGCGGGGTGATGTGCGGCTAATGGTTATCCCTTAAAGAGAGCAGCGCAGCCAACCGGGAAGATTGGCCGCGCTACTGAGGAGGTGCCGTCAGTTGCCGGTGGGCAGCGGGATACTGATGCCGCCCTTTCGGAGAGCTTCGCGCACGTGCTCAAACTTCTCGTATTGCGAGATCGTAATGGGGCCGGAGTAGGTTTCGCTCTGCAGCTTGCGCGGAGGATATTTTAGATACGTCTTCATCAGTGCCGTAACCGCCTCGTTGATCGTCACCAGCGTCCAGGTGCGCTCGGTGTAGTTGTTCATGAAGATGTCGTATCGCTCCTGCGGGTCCTGCCACAGATCGAAGACCTGCGGCACGGTGGCCACGTACTTTCCGCTCCCTTCCAGCCAAGGTTGGAATCTACGGCGAGGCCACCGGTTGCCTGTCCGTTGTCACCGCGCAGATTGAAGACCGCTTTGTAGTTTCCGACGCGCGCGGCTCCGGGGGTCAGTTCGTTCTCTGTGAAGTAGAACCACGAGTTGCGCTCCGACTTGCCCTTGCCGAAAAGCACAGGCGACATGTCGACGCTGTCGAAGATGATGGGTTGGCCTTCGCGGTCCTTCTCCGGAAGTTTGAGCCCGGCCACCGAAGCGCACGTGGCCATGAAATCGAGAGTCCCGAGGATGTCGTGATTCTTGGTTCCCGGCTTGATGCGTCCAGGAGCCCAGATGATCGCAGGAACGCGGGCTCCGCCTTCGCGAACCGTGCCCTTCGTTCCGCGGAACGGTGTGTAGCCGGCGTCGGGATAGACGTCCTGCCATGCGCCGTTGTCGGTGGTCCAGAAGACGATGGTGTTTTCGGCGATCCCCAGTGAGCGCACCTTGTCCATGATGTGGCCGATGCGGGCGTCCATCTCGACGACGGAGTCGGCGAATTTGCTCTTCGACATCGATTTTCCGACGTAATCCGGGTGCGGCATGTTGGGCTGATGCGTCTTCATGAAATTGACACTCATGAAGAACGGCGTGTCGGACTTGCCTACGCGGTCAAGATATTCGATGGCGGCCTTCTCGACGTACCCGTCGAAGAATGGGATTCCGACTACTCCCTTGTCAGGGGTGTCGACATACTGACCGTTGAGCTTGAAATCTTCTTGTGGCTTCTCTCCTGCCTTGCCGGACAGAGCACCCTTCGTCACCTTGGCGAACATGGCGCGCAGATCGTCGCTCATGTCGGGGAACCAGGTTGGATCCGCATAGGTGTAGGCGTTGAGATGGTAGAGGCCGACGTACTTCATCTCATCGAATCCCTGCGCGTTGGGCAGAGCGTAGTCGTCCTCACCAAGATGCCATTTGCCGGTGAAGAAGGTCTGATAGCCAGCGGTCTTCAACACGGATGCCACGGTCCACTCGGCGGCAGGCAGACCGCCGCCCTGACCCTGAAAGGCAACCGTCGTCATGCCACTACGGTTGGGGATGCGCCCGGTGATGATGGCGGCGCGTCCTGGGGTGCAGCTGGGCTGGCCGTAAAAGGAGAAGAAGGTCATACCTTCTTCGGCCATTCGATCGAAGTTGGGTGTGGGCATACCTCTTCCTTCGCCGCCGCCATAAGCTCCGAGGTCTCCCCATCCGGTGTCGTCTGTAATTAGAAAGATGATGTTGGGCTTTTTGGAATCTGGCATGACTACTCTCCGTGAATGATTTGAGGACCCTCTTCATCCTTCTTGAAGATGATCTTGCGAGAAGATCCTGCAAAACGGTAGGTAGGCAATGCGACTGAAAACAACTGTCAGTTCCTGAAGCCAATAGTTTTTCGCCTCTGATTCGTAACTAAGGACTCTTCTTGCTGTTTGATTTCGGTGCGCGCTCGGGAAGCTTGAGGCCTTTGCTGGATTGTTCCCACTCCTTTACGTCGACACCCTGCTTCTCCAGCTTCGCTTTGTTGGCTTCGAAATAACGGCGCTGCGCTTCACTTTTGAACGGCATAGCGAACCTCCATATCCTTGGACGCGTTTGCGCGTGAGCGTGCTAGGATACGAGGCCTGATTAGGCGACGAGAAAGTGTCGATCGGATATTCCGCGTGAGTTAGCCGGCCCGTGAAATGTCTGTGGAGTTAGGGTCGACTGTGAGCATCGAATGGAACCTACGATTCAAGACATTGTGAGTTGGGTTGACGATGTCACTCTCTCCAGCGGGCAGCTGCAAAAGGCGTATGACTGGCAGATTGCGCAGTGGTCTGGTCTCGCGAATGCAATCGTGGTGAGCACCCTGGCGCTGTTGTCGTCTGCGTTGATCGAGAGCTTCAAGGACACGTTGAGGTATCCGCATTTCTGGTTGGTCGTGGTTGCGGGCACGCTGGCGTATGTGTGTATCTATGTGCTCTGCCGTTTACGCATCCACAGATTACGTCAGGAATTTCTGGCACTGTACACGCTGCTGATGGAGATCAAATGACTGGGTATTCGATTGTTCTTCTAAGCCTTTCGGCTGCCGGAGTGATTCTGCTGGTTGGGCTGATCGTGCAGGAAACGCTTGCTGATTTGCGAAGCGAGAAGACGTTTGCTGCACTTACGAAGATGAGCGTCGATCTTGAGGATGAAACGGCGTGGCACGCGATCCGGATGGCTCAGGAATGGGTGACGAATGCGCCGGAGAGAGTGAGAATCACAGCGGAAGGGCAGGAACTCCGGGAGTCCGGGAGCCCACGCACCGGAGAGAGAGTCGCACGAGAGAGCGCCGAACAGGAGAAGAAGAGGAAGGCGCTAGACGAGTATGCCCAGGTCATCAGACTACTGATTCCTGAATTTCCGGAATCGCGTGGCGAGCAGGAGTTTCCTGTTCGCGCTCTCGCGCGGCGCCCGTCGAAGGATCGCGCTCGCATCTCCAGGGTGCTGTTGTACCTACGAGCCGATCGAGAGATTCGCAAGGCGCAGCGATCTTAAATTCAATGTGCAGCGGCGATGCCGAGCCTTTGTCGAGAGTTGCTTCTGGTTTGCGAAAAAGATCCCCATGTTTTTTAAGTTGAGCAGTTAACTTCTCGCTTTTGCATTTGAATTCCTTCCCTTTTGGGCGTTGGTACGTCCAAGCCTTGAACGCCCCCGCCGCAGCATGTGTATTGAGCTTCATGGCGGAGGCCGACGGTCGCGAGAGGCGGATTTTCGGAGGCCGCTGACCGGTCAGCTAAAGGAATCAGCTAAAGAAAAGGGAGTGATTCATGAATATTCAGCATCGACTTAGAACTACCAGTGGTCTGGCAATGTCTTTGGTCCTGTTCACGTCGCTCGGTGTTGCAGCCAGTGCTCAGGACGCGCCGAAATCGAGTGGTCAGCAGGCGACTGTTGAGGGATTGGTTATCGGAAGAGACGGCTCCACGATGTTGGTGAAGACGGCGGACACCCCGAGGCTCGACGTTGAGTTGTCGGATAGCACGAAGGCGACAGAGAAGGGAGGGTTCCTAGGTCTCAGCAGACATGACCTTGGTATCACCCAGCTGGTTCCTGGTCTGAAGGTGAAGGTTGACGGGACGTATGACCAGGATCATAAGTTGGTCGCGAAGAAGGTTGAATTCTCGCGCAGCTCCATGAACACGGCGCGGCAGATTGATGCCGGGCTGAATCCTACGAACGAGAAGGTTGCGGCCGCCCAGGATCAGCTGCGGAGCGATCGTAAGGACATCGAACAGGGCCAGAGCGACCTTGCATCAGCCAAGCAGGATATCAGCACGACCCAGCAGGGACTTCAGGCGAACGTCCAGGCTACGGGAGAGAACAAGCAGGCCATCGGTCAGACGAATAACCGGATCGGCACGCTGGATCAGTATGCGACCAAGGGAAGCTACACGGTCAACTTTGCGAATGGAAGGTCTACGGTCACGAAGAAGTACAAGGATGAGCTGACCGACTTTGTGAAGCAGGCTGCGGATACTCCGGGAGCGATGATTGAGGTGCAGGGCTATGCTTCGAAGGTTGGATCGCCGGCGCTGAATCAGAGACTGAGCAGCGAACGGGCCGACAACGTTCTTACCATCATTCAGCAGGCAGGTGTTCCTCTGACGCGCATCCTTGCGCCAGCGGCGATGGGAACTACGGAGCAGGTCGCAGACAACCACACGCGCAGCGGACAGGCGCAGAACCGGCGTGTGGTCGTTACCGTTGTCGTGAACCAGGGAATCACTGGCGGAGCGAATGGCGCGGATACGACTGCGTCAGTAAACCCCGGATCATCCGAGTAACGCAGTACCCATAACCTGAATGATTGCAGGCGGTAGTGCGAGGGCTTCAGGTCTCTCGCACTACCGCCTGAGGTTTTTTGCGGAGTGAAGCGCGAGTGCCCGGGCTTCACGAGAAACCCCAGCCAGGCGAGGAGCGCAAGGCTGGGGCTTGTTTGGGCGGAGGCTGGAAAATTACTGGTTGGCTACTGCATCGTTGGCCGGCTGGTCTGTGCTTCCGTAAATAAATTCATAGTCGTTCCAGCCGGTGGCGGTGTGGTCGGCGGAGTTGTTGGTGATCTCCATGCGAAGCGCGTCGTACATAACGCCCTGCGTGCGATTCACATTGAAGGTGATGACATTATCCTGACCCGGTGGGTTGAGTTGGCTCGTGTCCCACTGGAAGACAACCCATTGGTAGGTGCCGGAGAAACCGCTGCGAACACCCGCGTCAGCGTTCTTCACATTGAAGCCATGCCAGACGAGAGGATGACCGTTCAGCGAAACGGTCATGCTCGCTTCCGTAGCCGCGAGCCCGACCGATAGAGCGACGTACTGACCCTGCTGCTGTTGATCTGCGGACGTGGTGAAGTGGACCTGCCAGTTGGGAATGATCGCCGTTTTGCAAGCGCCGGTAGGACCGACATACGACGGACAGAGGGCGTTGTAGCCGTCGGTGGAGTTATTCGCGGAGTCATACAGACCAGGGTTGAAGATCTGCCACTGGTTGTAGTTCCACTTCGTGAGGTCGTTGGTAGCGGGAGTGGAACCGACGGGAGTGGCGTAGTAAATGACAGCTCCCTGGTTGGCTGCGAAATCGGCCCAGTAGTTCCAGTTGCCCCAGTACTCGCGGTCGTCCTGAACGGAGTTGCCGAGAAGCAGCGTGTACAGATCCTGATAGCCGCGGTCGAGATCGATGGGGTTTTTGATCTGGCCGTGCAGGAATTCGTGAGAGGAGCGGTCGGCTGTGCCGATGGTCCAGAGAGGCGGATGTTTGCTGAAGTTTTCTGAGTTGAAGTCGACTGCCAGATTTGTGGGCCGGTTGGCGTCGACGGTGACGTTGTCCTGTCGGAGCTCTCCCCATTTTCCGAGGACGTAGACCGAAAGACGGTAGGTGCCGGGGACGACGTTCTGGAAGTTGGCCGTTCCGATGGGACTGATATTGGCCCAGTATTGTGTGCCTGCGTGAGAGTACTGAGCGTTGGTTTGATTGTCGCTGAGAACAGCCCAACCCTGATTGAGGCCAAGGAAGAAGGCATCTTTAACACGGACATTGACCTGTCCGCGCGCGTTCGAAGGCACATAACCGCTGTTGAGAAGTTCGGCCTCGCGGTCATATGTGCGCTTCAGGCTCTCTGCGCTATCCAGGGCTTCGCGATAGAGAGAGGCTGCATTTGGATGCGCTCTGTTGAATTGATTGAAGTGCAGGTAGAACGGACCATAGAGGCGGTGCATTACGGTGCCTTTGGGCACGTTGAAGGTCATCTGATTGTCGAGGTGGTTGGAGTAGGCCTCCATGATCAGAAGATTGCCGGTGAAGATGAGGTCCTGTTTCGTGGGGCCGCCCGTCAGAGACTCTGAACTGGGGACAACCATCCAGGCTGCCATTGAAGTGCCGTAGACACCTTCGGCGCGGTGAAGGTACTCGTAGCTTGAATAGTCGTATTTGGTGTAGAACTCGCGGCGATAGCCCCGAGGCAACTGTTGACCGTGCAGATCGCTGGTAGCGTCCTGAACGTTGGTTCCTGACGGAAGGCCGCCGAAAAGGACAGCGTTCGGCATGGGAACGGTGGTGGCGCCGAGATTGCCCAGGCCCGTGTTCACGGAATACGTGTTTACGAATTGGTTCAGGTCACTGCGCAGGACCCATTGCACCTGGCCGACGCTTCCTGCGATGTCGCTGGCGCTGTGATCCAGAGTGAAGTAGATGTGTATGCCGGGGTCGTTCAGGAAAAGAATGTGATGCTGCGACCACGTGAAGGCATTCGTGGAATTGGACGCAATCGTGTTCCACCAATCGATGTATTTGCCGTTGGGGTCGAGGTAGTAGTTGTTGGTCGCGGTGCCACTACTGATGTTGCCCGCGTTATCCATGTAGAAGCCCTTGGGGCCATGGGAGTCGCGGTTGGTTTGATCGATGATTTCTTCGTCCGGAAACGCATTCCAATGAATGCTGAAGATGCGCCCATCACTGGGCAGCCAGTCCACGGTGACGACTCCGTTGCTGATCTTCCAGTCGGTGGAGCTGCTGGTGTCTATGGTGATTTGGGCGTGTGCGGGGTAGGCGGCGAGCAAAGCGACGAGCGCGATTGCTGACAGAAAGAGCTGTTTCACGGGCCCTCCATCTTCTTTCGGGGAAAAGCGGCAGCCGATCTGCCGGATTTAATTGCAGCGAAATGCTAGGGTCCGGCTGTCTGTCCGGTCAATAGAGAAATTGTTTCCATCAAGTCGAGTTTGATCTCATCAAGACGGTTTTTCGGAGATCACACTTGAACATTTGCCTTGGTGCACGGGGTGTTTCCTCCGATGGCCCAGAGAATGACGCCAAATCAGTGATCTCGGTGAGCGCCGGGTCGCTGTGTGATGTGCGGACGGTCGCTGCGCGAGAGTCGTTTCGCGGAGGGAAGGCTGGCGTTTTCGCGGAGCCTCCCTGTCATAAGTGCGAGTGACGGAAGGTGCCTCCGGTGGTTTTTGATTAGAGCGTCCAGGGGATGCAGCTTTAGAGGCTGTCTCGTGAGGAGGGCTTATGAGACTGCGTAGTCGTTATTCCGCCCATAGCTCCGCAGGGCGTCTCGCTTTCGGTTCGACTCTCACCTTTGGCGCGCTGATGTTTGCGGTGCTGCTGTGGGGCGTGGGGTGCAAGAAGAACGAGGCTCCGGCTGCGGCACCTGCCGCTGCGAATCAGCCGCAAACTCCGTCGCAAACTCCGGGGCAGCCTCAAACGGCTGCGTCGAGCCTTGACGAACTTGTGGCGCCGATTGCACTGTATCCGGACAAACTGCTGGGGCAGTTGCTGATTGTGGCGACGAATCCGCAGGAGGTGCTGGACCTCGGCAACTGGCTGATCATGAACCAGAGCATGAAGCCTGCTGACGCTCCAGCGGCGGCGAAGGCGGCTGGGTTCAGTACGAGCGCGCAGTACCTGGCGGCGTTTCCACAGGTCGTGGACAACATGTGCCAGCAGATGGACTGGACGAAGGATCTTGGCGAAGCGGTCAAAAGCGATCAGCAGGGCGTGTTGAATGCGATTCAGACCAAGCGGCTGCAGGCGGAGCAGACGGGGAATCTGAAATCGAGCCCGCAGATGAAGGTGGAGACTGCGACCGACAATGGAAAGCAGGTAGTGGAGATTAAGCCGGCGGATCCGCAGGTGATCTACGTGCCGCAGTACAACCCGGAGACGGTGTACACGGAGCCGGCGCCTGCGCAGACAGCTCAGACAAGTGAACCAACGCAGACGACACAAACGACTCAGACGACACAGACGAATCAGGTCAATCAGACTGTGGTGGTTGAGCAGCAGGAACAGTCCGGCGTGAGCACGGGAGGGGCGGTTGCGATCGGGCTGCTCTCGTTTGGAGTTGGGATGGCGGTGGGCTCGGCGTTCCACAACGACGACTACTATCCATATCCGGGGTGGGGTGGTGGAGGGATGTATTACGGCGGGCGACCGTACTATCCGCCGCCGTATGCTGCGCCGCGCTACGCGGGCTATCGGCCGGCGGGTGCTTATGCTCCGCCGAGTAATTACCGATGGAGTAATTACAACAAGAACGTCAACGTCAACGTGAACAACAGCAATTACTACAACCGGTATAACGGCAATCGCCCAGGGGGGAACAACGGCTATTTAGGGAATAACAATCGACCGGGGGGCGGCAATTCCGGGTATCTGGGTGCGCGGAACGATGTGGGCAGGAACAACGGCGCTTCGATGGCGCGTGTGAATCCGGGGATCAACAATGGGGTGCGGAACGCCCCCGGAGTCGACAACCGCGGGATCGACAACAACAACCGCGGGAGGAACAACAACGACGTCGGGAGGAATAACAACGGTCCCGGGAACAACAACCGCGGGGTCGACAATAACAATCGCGGGAACAACAACAACGCGGGCCGCGGAGGACCAGGGGGGAATGGTCCCGGGAACAATGGGGCCAATGGGCGGCCGGGTGGCGGTGCGGATCGCGGTTATGGCAACAACTCGGCCGGGAACAATGCGCGGGCGAATAACGTGCAGGCGCAGAACCGCGGAGGGAATCAGGGAGCCTTGGGCGGAGCGAACGCAAATGGCGCGGCCGCGAGACAGGACAGCAACAGAGGACGGCAAAGCGCGGGTGCGCCGAGTGGTGGCGGTGGCGGTCGGAATACACAACAGGCCAGTAGCAGACCTGCGCCAAGCGGTGGAGGCGGCGGTGGCCGGCAGGGCGGTGGTGGTGGAGGCGGCGGTGGCGGCCGGAGTGCGCCTCCCAGTGGAGGTGGAAAACGGCGTTGACCTGCTGTGACGGTTTGCTGAGAGCGAATGGATCTGCTGGGTCAGTGGCAGCTGCTTCGAGAGGAGACAAGGTGATGAACGCTACGATGCATCGCGCCGAAGTTCGAACGATGGTTTTGTTGCTGGTTGCCGCGATGAGCAGCGCCGGACTGCATGCGCAGAGTGCCGGTCAGAAGACGTTTGCGTCGTCGACGGATGCCGTGAATGCGTTTGTGCAGGCGGTAGACACGGATAACACTGCGGAACTCGAGGCGCTTCTGGGCGAGGGCGGCAAGGCGATTGTCTATTCGGGCGATCCGGTGGCAGACAATGCGGCGCGAGATCACTTTGTGGCGGAGTACAAGGCGAAGCACACGCTGGTGGGTGCCGGTGATCACAGTTACACGCTGATTGTTGGAACGACAAGTTATCCGATGCCGATCCCGCTGGTGAACAGCGGAGGCAAGTGGTACTTCGATGGTGCGGCTGGGAAAGAGGAGATTCTCTATCGCCGCATTGGAAATAACGAGCTGGCGGCGATGGAGGTGTGCAGAGGCGTGGTGGAGGCGCAGCGCGATTATGCGGCGAGTTCGCACGACGGAAAGCCGGCAGGGGCTTACGCAGCGCGTCTGATGAGCACGCCCGGAAAGCAGGATGGGCTGTACTGGGAGACGAAGCCGGGTGAGCCGCCGAGTCCTGCGGGACCTCTACTTGCGGATGCGAGCAGCGAAGGATACTCCACAGGGAAGGGTGCGCCCTATCACGGCTACATCTACAAGATGATTACGAATTCGGGCGGATTTGCACTGCTGGCGTATCCGGCGGAGTACCGCAACAGCGGAGTGATGACGTTTGTCGTCACGCAGAGCGGAGTGGTGTACCAGAAGGATCTCGGCAAAGACACTGACGCGATCGCGCAGCATATCAACGTGTACCAGATGGATGGGACGTGGCCGACGGCACTGTGATGTCAGCTCCGCCTTGTTGATGCGTGCTGCCACAGTTTCTTTTGAGCGAGGCGCGGAGCGACAAAGCTCATGCGGGTAGAGTAGACGCCACTCAAATGGGTGACTATAGTTGTGTCTCTTTTCATCCGGCCCCACATCGAAGACACTCAGGAGGCCGCGTGAGCGCACAATTGCCCGCGAAAGGGCCCATCGTTTCAGAACCTCTGCGCTCGCTCAGCCCATACGAGCGTCTGTTTACGGCAATCGAACAGGTCAATGGACTGAGCTTCTCCGTAGCTGTCAGCTTTCGTGGAACGCTCGCGCGTTCCCGCTGGATTACCGCCTTCGCGCAAGCGCAACAGAGGCATCCGTTCCTCAACGCGAGGCTCGATCAGAACGACCCGCACGCGCCGGAGTTGCTGCGAGCCGACGGCTCCGCCATTCCACTCGCCTTCCAGCAGCGGACCTCACCGACGCAATGGGAACGAGTCATGGAAACGGAATTTGCCGAGCCGTTCGCTCCATCTTCCGTGCCTCTGCTGCGCGCCATCCTGCTCGAGGACGACGAAGGCTGCGATCTGATCGTCACCGCTTACCACACGGTCCTCGACGGCATGGGAACTCTCTTGTTTGTCCGGGACTTGCTGGCTGCTCTCGCGGGCGAGGTACTGTCGACCCTGCCTACGCCTCCACCAGCCGAGGGCAGGGTCAGCGCGGTGCGGGCATCGACTCGAACGCAACGCGCTGAATCGTCGCACGCGCTTGAGGCGGTGCTGCAGACTGCGGCGGGGCGCCCCGCACGCGCGTTCACGGCGCGTCCGGGCAGGGGTCCGTCTACGGTGACAGCGCTTCGCCTCTCGCCGGCCGAAACAGATCGATTACTTCGCTGCGCGCGACGGCACGAGACCACGGTTGGCTGCGTGCTGCTTGCGGCACTGGCCTCTGCCGTGCGCACGCTGACACCGTCGTTGAATGAGGCCGATATCCACGTGGTCTCGCCGGTGGACACGCGTCCCTTCTTACAGAACAGTGATGATTTCGTGCTGTCCATCATCGTGGCGCAAGCTATTTGTCTCTTCCCGGATCCAGGGCTCTGGGAGAGTGCACGCGCCCTGCGATTGCAACTGCTTCCGTTCCAGCATCTCGATGAGATCGAAGCTTCCTATGACCGGACCGCGAGCGCGATGTCAATGAAGCTCGATGCAGCCACGCTCGTCGCAGTTCTGGCGACGCAGTACGGCAATGATGCGATGGTCACGAATCTGAAATGCGTCGATTTCCCCACGGTACCCGATGAGCTGACCGTTGAAGCAGTCTGGGGCCCTTCTGTTTCAGGCGTCAATGCCGGCGGCCAGGTGCTGGGCGTCGCTACCTTCGGCGGCTCGTTGCATCTGGTCTACACCACCCATTCTCCATTGGCGGGCCTGCTCGAGACGATTCAGCAAATGCTCGCTACCGCGTGCGCGGATGCATAGCTGGTTCATGCTGGCGGCCGGTGTATCGATCCAGACGGTTTGCGAACGTGCCAGATAGACTTGTGGTCAAGGTGCCGAGAACGGTTCGTTCATGGCGCAGGCGCGGTAGCTGTCGGTGAGAGTGGAGCGCGGGTGTGCCGATGACGACGAAACTTTAGGGTGCGGACGAGGCTCTGAGGGAACTGGGCTTCTATTGATGCCTTCACAAATTACAAGAGCCTGACATCTTCCTTGCCAAAAACCCATAAACTACAGTCTCCATGAGCTCTTTGCGGTCGGCTACGGCAACTCAGACAAGTACAGCCAACAGTTCAGCCGCTCGCAAACTTTCTCCCATCTTTCTCACGTTCGTTCTTGCGATGGTGTTCTTGTACCTTCGCTTTTTTCTCTTGCCAGCGACGCCCTTCGCCGCATCTGGAGATGAATTCCTTTTCTTCTCTCGCGCCTTGCGAATACTGCACGGTCAGGTTCTCTACCGCGACGTGTTTGAGATCGCCGGTCCGGGAACGGAAGTCCTGTATGCGTTCGGGTTCTATCTCTTCGGACAACATGCCTGGGTTATCCAGGCGTGCCATGTTGCCCTGGGTTGCGCGCTCTGCGTGGCTTTGACCTCGATCAGCGAACAGATTCTTGCAGGCCCGGCGGTCTTTCTTCCGGCGCTGATGTTTCTTGCCTTTGACTACAGCGCGGCGGCCGACGCGACACACCACTGGTACAGCACGCTGGCTGTTGTTTGTGCGGTCAGTATTCTCATGCGCGGCAGGGGACCCTACCTCACTGGTTTCGCGGGCCTGCTCTGCGGGATTGCGGTTCTATTCACTCAGACGCAGGGAGGCATGGTGACGATCGCCCTTAGCCTCTATTTGCTACTGGCAAGGCGGAAAACGGATGCGATCGGTGACTCCATCAGAAGCCTGTTCGCTTTCCTCACCCCATGCATGCTGTTGGTCATCGCATCGCTCGGCTACTACGTGGCCCGTGCCGGCGTTCACGTTCTTCTCTATGACCTCGCCGTTTTCCCACTGACGGGCCTCTCCGGCCCGATGAACTCGCCGAGCATCTACCTGCACCAATTGCCCGACATTCACGGCCCGGCCAGCCTCCTGCAGGCGACACCATTTTTTGTGATTGTCGCTCTCGTGCCGTACGTGTATCTCATCACGCTCTATGAACTTTGGAAGAAGCCACCTGATGAAAGGCAGCGGCAGCAGATGCTTCTGCTTTGTGTGGCGGGCCTCGCGCTCTTCCTTGCTGTCTGCAGCGGACCTACGTTCTTTCGTCTCAGCACGGTTGCACCGCTGGCCATTGTTTGCTTCGTCTGGTTGATTGAGCGGTCACGCTACGCGCACACCCTGCGCCGCACAGTGTGCGCCTTCACGCTCTGTTTCTTCGTATGGCTGCCCATGCACCGGCAGATGCAGCGACACGAAACGCTCATTCTGCCCACCGGAAAGGTGGCCTTCACCGACCATGGAAGCTATGAACTCATGGAGTGGATGCAGTCTCGAACGCATCCGGGCGACAGTTTTTTCAATGACGATGTCATTGCGTTTTACCTCGACCTGAGGAATCCAACTCACACTGAACTGGTGAACAACGATGCCTTCACAAGTTCACAGGACGTCGTTCGCGTTCTCGCCGCCATGGAAAAGCAGCCTCCTCGCTACATCGCCATCTTTCCCGGCGTGCCGGAAACGCCCTATGACCACGCAGGGCCGTTCCGCACGTATGTGTACTCGAAATACTGCCTGACGCAAACGTTTCTGATATCTCCTCGCAAGTTCGCTGAACAGATATGGGGGAGTTGTTCGTCGGGATCCTCGGCCGGCGGTTGATGGGAAGCAAGCTCGACCCAATATTTGGAATTTGAGGCATGAGGTGGTGTTGAGTTACTCGCGCAGCCTTGCGAAGTTGGAACGGCGGGCGCAGCGTGCCTATGAGAGCGGCGATGGGCTGGCGATAGCGTATCGCTTTGAGCGATTCAAAGAGCGTGACAGATAGCTTCAGATGGTAGTCTGGGCGCACGCGGCTGAGCCGCATCCTGACGAAGAATTTGAAGGACACGATGAAGAGAATCTGCCGAGTCTTCCTGGCCAGCGCCGTGCTGGCGACGACCTCGTTTTGTTTCGCGCAACAGCAGCAGATGCCGAAGGATGATCTGACGCCGGGGTTCAAGGCGCCGGAGGTGGAGAAGGATTACATCAAGCGCGTGGAGATGGTTCCGATGCGCGACGGCGTGAAGCTCTACACGGTGATCGTGATTCCGAAGGGCGCGCATGATGCGCCGATGGTGCTGACGCGGACTCCGTACAACGCGGCGGCGCGGGCGGAGCGTACGAAGGGCGCGGCGAAGATGATCGAGCTGCTGCCGCTGAGCGATGAGGATTTTGTGAAGAACGGGCTACATCCGCGTGTACCAGGATGTGCGCGGGAAGTATGGGTCGGAGGGCGCGTATCTGATGACGCCGTCGCCGCTGGATTCGGGCTACAACCCGAGCGGCGCGGATGACACGACGGATGCGTACGACACGATCGACTGGCTGGTGAAGAATGTGCCGGAGTCGAATGGGCGCGTGGGGATGATCGGGTCGAGCTACGAGGGCTTCACGGTGGTGATGGCGCTGCTGCATCCGCATCCGGCGTTCAAGGTGGCGGCGCCGGAGAGCCCGATGGTGGATGGATGGATGGGCGACGACTGGTTCCACTATGGGGCGTTTCGTCAGCCGAGCCTCGACTACTTTACGGAGCAGACGACGAAGCGCGGCGTGGGCGCGCACATCGACCGCGCGCACAAGGACGACTACACGAACTTTCTGGAGGCGGGATCGGCGGGTGAGTTTGCGCGGGCGGGTGGGCTCGATCAGACTGCCGTACTGGCACACGATGGAGGAGCATCCGGCGTATGACGGCTTCTGGCAGAGCGCAGGCGCTGGACAAGCTGATTGCGAAGACGCCGCTGACGGTTCCGACGATGTGGGAGCAGGGCGAGTGGGACCAGGAAGACATGTACGGCGGCAACCATGCGTATCGCGCCTGGGAGCCGAAGGACACGACGAACTCGATGAACTACCTGGTGATGGGGCCGTGGTTCCATAGCCAGGTGAATCGGCAGGGACGGGGCTGGGGCCGTTCGAGTGGGCGATCGATACGTCGGAGTAGTTGCGCAAGGATGTGCTGGTGCCGTTCTTCAATCAGTATCTGAAGCCGGGATCACCGAAGGCGGATACACCACCGGTGCTGATGTACGACACGGGGATGGATCGCTGGGACAGGCTGAAGGCGTTTCCGGTGAGCTGCGAGCAGGGATGCGAGGTAAAGACGCAGCCGCTGTATCTGACGGCGGGGGCGAGTTGTCGTTTGAGACGCCGAAGAAGGATGAGACGACGAAGTTTGACGAGTATGTGTCTGATCCGGCGAAGCCGGTGCCGTACAGGCCGCGGCCGGTGGATGAGGCGGACGGCACGGGATGGCGGACGTGGCTGGTGACGGATCAGCGGTTCGTGGATGGGCGGCCGGATGTGCTGACGTATGTGAGCGAGCCGCTGAAGCAGCCGATGAAGCTTGTCGGGTGAGCCGATCGTGCACCTGATGGCGTCGACGAGCGGGACGGATTCGGACTGGGTGGTGAAGCTGATCGATGTGTATCCGGATTCCTTCGTGAAGCCGGGTGATCTCGGCGGCGTGTTTCCGGGCGTGATTGGGGCGGAGCCGAACATGAGCGGGTACGAGCTGCCGATCGGCATCGATATCTTCCGCGGGCGGTATCGGACGAGCTTCGAGCATCCGCAGGCGATTGAGCCGAACAAGCCGCTGGAGTACAAGTTTGCTCTGCCGATGGTGGAGCGCACGATTCTTCGCCGGGCATCGGCTCATGGTGCAGGTGCAGTCGACGGCGTTCCCGCTGTACGACCGCAATCCGCAGAAGTTTGTGCCGAACATCTTCGACGCGAAGCCGACGGACTACGAGAAGGCGACGCAGAAGGTGTGGCATGAGCCGGGGGCGGAGAGCTACATCAGCCTGCCGGTGGTGCCGACGGGGAAGTAGCTTTGGGAGGGAGAGAGCTTGGACCCCCTCCCCGGTAAATTTGCGCAAAGTCTTCATGAAATGGTACTTAGGGGTGGACTTGTGTCCAAATGGCCACGTAGGTGTGGTGAAGAGTGCTCAGGTCGTCGGACTGTCCAAATCGAACCTCAGGGGCTAAAGCCCCATTTCAAATCTGGCCCATTGCGGCACGGCTAAAGCCGTGCCCTTAACGAGGCAAGATCGAACTCTCATGACGGCATCGCACTTATGTGGTGGGAGCACCTGGGCGGCGGTCGGACAGTTGCGAGAGCCGTCGTGTATTCTTTGTGAGCTGTCAGACAGGTTTAGGAGGCGTGACGATGCGGCTGTTGGCCGGTGTGTGTGTTGTAGCGATGGGGTTTGCGAGCGTGGTGCATGCGGCGAAGGTGTGCGATGTGCGGGAGTACGGGGCCAAGGGCGACGGCACGACGAAGGATACGGCGGCGATTCAGAAGGCGATTGATGTGTGCGCGGCGGAGAAGGCGGCGGAACGGTGAAGTTGAGCGGCGGCACGTTTGTGAGTGGGCCGATCGTGCTGAAGTCGAACATCACCCTGGATGTGGAGAAGGGCGCGACGCTGCTGGGGTCGCCGGACCGCGAGGATTTTCCGAAGGCCACCTTTGCGCGGCAACCCGACGGTGCAGGCGTTTGTGAGTGCGCCGAACGCGGAGCATGTGACGATTACGGGCGGCGGCACGATCGACGGCAACGGGCACATCTGGTGGGAGTATGTGCGCGGTGTGAAGGACGCGGGTGTGCTGGGCAATGATCATCCGCGGCCGATGGGGATTGTGTTCGACCACACGAAGCACGTACGCGTGGAAGACATCACGGTGCAGAATGCGGGCTTCTGGCAGATCGTGCCGTACTACGCGGACGACCTGACGTTTCGGAATATCAGGATACTGGCGCCGCACTCGCCGAATACGGATGCGATCGATCCGTTCTCGAGCTCGAATATCGTGATCGACCATGTGTTTTCGAGCGTGGGCGATGACAATATCGCGATCAAGTCGGGCGCGATCAATTCGCCGGGGCCGGATGCGCCTTCGAAGAACATCACGATTACAGACTGCACGTTTGAGAATGGGCACGGTCTGTCGATTGGCAGCGAGATCGCGGGCGGAGCGCAGAACATTCATGCGGAGCGGATTCACTTCAAGGGGACGGACCAGGGGATTCGCATCAAGGCGAATCGTGACCGCGGAGCGGATGTTTCGAACATCAGCTTCAAGGACATCGACATGGTCGATGTGAAGACGGCGATTCTGATCAGCGAGTACTACCCGAAGGTGTTTCCGGAGGGCGAGGTGGCGGCGGCTCCGGTGACGCGGCTGACGCCGCTGTTTCACGACATCGTGATTGAGAATGTGAAGGCGACGGGGTCGAAGACGGCGGGAGTGATTGTGGGACTGCCGGAGGCTCCGGTGAAGAACATCGTGCTGCGGAATGTCGATATTCAGGCGCAGGCCGGGATGCGGGTTGCGTATGCGGATGTGACGTTCGATCACGTGACGGTGAAGGCGGTGGAGGGTCAGGCGATTGAAGTGGCGCCGAGCGCGAAGGTGACGGGCAAGTAGACTGAAAGCATGCGAGTGGTCTTGCGCGCGGCGGTTGTGCTGGGTGTGTTTGTCGTTGTGGCGTTCACGATCTCCCATGCCGTGATGGCGCACGAGCTGGTGGAAGGTGACACGCCGTTTGCCGAGGTGCGACTGGCGTCATGGATGGCCGGGTTGTTTGGCGGCGGAGTGGCGGCGGTGGTGGTGGGGATTGCGCTGGTGCTTAAGAGGCGATGAAGAGGAAGGCTCCGTTCGAGTTAAGAGTCGCGAGTGGTTCAGTCGTGAGTTTTGTCATAACCCCGCCATTGGTCGAAATTAAGAGGAAGGCATCCAGATCAGGCGAGGTCGGTGAGCAGGCGCGTTTCGGCTTCGGCGACTGTGATGCCGGTGAGGCGGAGGGTTTTTGATCGGCTGGTGTGGCCGGTGAGGAGCTCGATGCTGAGGCGCGGGATGTTGAGGCGCTCGGCGAGGAAGGCGATGAGCGCGGCGTTGGCGCGGCCGTCGGTGGGTGGAGTGGTGAGTGAGATTTTCAGTGCGTCGGCGTGAGTGCCGGTGATGGCGTTGCGCCTGGCGCCGGGGTGCGCGCGGACGGAGAGGATGCAACCGCCGTCGGTGGGGCGGAGGATCATGTGTAGAGGCGTTTGCCGAAGATGGCCGTGCCGATGCGGACGGTGGTGGAGCCCTCTTCGATGGCGACGCGAAAGTCGTTAGTCATGCCCATGGAGAGGTCGGTGAGCGTGGGATGGGTGGGTTGGAGTTCGTCGCGAAGACGGCGGAGGCGGGCGAAGTAGGGGCGGGCGGTCTCGGCGCCTTCGGGCGTGTCGTCGCTCCAGGGTGGGACGGTCATGAGTCCGCGGACGGTGAGGTGGTTGAGCGGCGCGAGTTGATCGAGGAGTGTGGGGAGGTCTTCGGGGGCGAGGCCGTGCTTGGTCTCTTCGGGGGAGAGTTTGACCTCGATGAGCACGGGGAGGGTTTTGTTGAGCGCGGCGGCGGCGCGGTGGAGACGCTCGGCGGTCTTGAAGGAGTCGAGCGTGTCGACGGCGTTGAAGAGCTCCGCAGCCTTGGAGGTCTTGTTGTTTTGCAACGGGCCGATGAGGTGCGCCTGCGCGGCGGGCGAGACGCTTCGCGTGGCGTCGAACAGATCGTTCAGGTGAGGGAGCTTTGACTGCCACTCCTGGACGCGGTTTTCGCCGAAGAGACGCTGGCCGGCGGCGTGGGCCTCGAGGATGGCTTCAGCCGGGTGCACCTTGCTGACAGCCATGAGGGCGACGGTGGCTGGGTTGCGGTGCGCGTGGGCGCAGGCGTCGGCGATCTCGTTGCGGACGCGCTCGAGGTTGGCAGAGATGGACATCCTCGTCAGTTTACGAGGTGTGGGCTCCCACCCATGCCGACGATGAGACCGTCGTCATGAATGGGGCACCCAGGATGTGCGCCGAACTACGGGTTGCGGTGGAGGATGTGAATGGCGATGTCGGGGTAGAACTCGCGGAAGACGGTGAAGCCCATGTCGCGCGCGCAGGCGTAGGCGAATTTGGTGGCGAGGACGCTGAACTCCTCGGAGCCTGGCGGATAGTAGGTGCGCGAGACGAACTGCGAACCGACCTTGCCGCCGAGGCCAGCGAGGTTCGGCGTGGCGTGGCCCTCGTAAGTACGGGCGATGGCGACGCGGGACGCTGCGTAGCCGAGGCGTTTCCACTTGGAACCGTGACCCATCGCGTAGTATCGGGTGTCTTCGTGGAGGAGTGTCGGAAGGATCCAGGCGGACTGGTAGTTTCCGTCGGTCTTATCGAGGAAGCCGCGCCAGAGATAGGCCCAGAAGACGGCGTCGCCGCCATGATACGTGTTGAGCGACGGGTGAGAGCCCTGCCAGTACGCGGAGGAGGTGGTGATGCCGAGGAAAACGAACGAAGAGTAGTCGAAGGCCTGGTGCGTGGCGATTTTGAAGCTTTGTTTGAAGCCGGGCGGCGGCGGGATCTCGCCGGCCGAGACGCTGCGATAGTTCGGCATGAGGCCAAGAATGCGGTGAGGCTGCGTGCCGGTGTTGGCGGTGATGTTGCGGCGAGGCTTGTCGGAGGGCGCGGCCGTGGAGGGCCCGGAGGCCGTTTGAGAAGCGGTCTGGGGATCTGTGTAGGGATCAAGGTCCGAATTCGCTTCGAGGGTGGTGCCGCTGGCGCTGGAACTGTAGGGTTCGCGGTCAGTGAGAAAGGTGTTCGCACTTGCGGAGGGTGCGGGGAGGTTGTGAGGCAACGCGGTCGCGAGGAGTGCGGAGGGTGCCTCGGGCAGCTGGGCCGACGATGCGGGTGGGATAGCGAAGGCCAACGGCGCGAGAATCACCGGCGCAATGCGAACGACGAAACGTAACAAGAAGGGAACCGTCCTTAGATGACGATGCGAGTCGTGGAAGGGCTGTCGTAATTAGACGTGATTTCTGCGCCACAGTTGCGGCGAAATGCACGCTGGAAGCGGCGAAGTATATGCAAGTGGAACATCCTAAGGCGGAAGTGTCGTACTGCTGCATCCAGTGGAACGATTTTCCCGTCCTACGATGTAAATAGCGGTTTCGGGCATGACAAATCACAACATGCGCCCTGATACCGTGTTGAAAGACGCAAAAGGGTTTCCCCCAGTTGAAGGAGTAGAGGAGCATGTCGAAGACCCAGTCTCAATGGATTTCGTTGAGTGGCCGCACTTTGGCCACTGTGGCACTGATGATGGCGGGCGGATTTTTGCTGCACGCGCAGACGGCCGGGCCGAGCGGAGCATCTGCAGCACAGAGTATTTCGGCGCAGGAACCTATCTTCCATCTGCAACAGACGGACGACGCTGGGGCCTACTCCAGCAGTTTGAGCAGTTCCGGGCTGAGCGAGACGGATGCACCGGGCACTCAGGTGGCCTCAAATACAGAGAATCCGTTCCATTTTTTCAACGCGCAGTACGGCGGCGGCCACCAGCGCTACGGCCGTCCGAAGTACCGGGGCAGCAATACCAACGCCGACGGGTCGCCGAAGTGGGACTTCTTTGTGGGCGGCGGATTTGGCACGCCGCTCGGCCAGTTCGACTATGCGACGACGAGCTGGGGTTTTGGCGGTGGCGGCGGGCGCATGTTCAATGCCCGAGCCGGCGTGAATCTCGAGTTCAACTATGACTATTTCGGGATGACGGGGCAGACGCTGCAGAACCAGCAGGCCCTGTACAACTACTCCATCCTCCAGTACAACCTGCAGAATCCGGCGAATCCAGTCCAGTACATCTCGGGTCTGGATGGCAACAGCCACATATGGTCGATCTCACTGCAGCCAATCTTCAACATCAAGAACGGCGACGGAATCGGAGCGTATGTGACCGGCGGCGGTGGTTATTATCACAAGGTCGCGGACTTCACAGTGCCGGCGATCGGAACCTACTGCGATCCGTTCTATGGCTGCTATGCGTACTCGGCTAACCAGACCATCGACCATTACACGTCGAATGCATTCGGCATCAACGGCGGACTCGGGATCACGTACAAGTTCTCCAAGTTTTCGAGTCAGAGGCTGTATGCGGAGGTGCGGTACGTGTACCTGTTGAACTCGTATCGGCCGGGTGTCACGATCGCCAACGTTAACCCGAGCAACGTGAGCGAGGCCAACTTCTTCCCGCAAAACAGCCAGAGGACTTCTTACCTTCCGGTGAAGTTCGGCATCCGGTTCTAATTGGGTGCAGTGAAATGAGAAAGGCCCGCTTCGGCGGGCCTTCTCTATTCGCCTAAAAGCAGATTCCCTGCGGGAATGACAACAAGAAAGGCAAACGCGGTTAGACGCCGACGGGATACGGCTTTTCGTGCATGGCGTCACCGCGCGGGCTGCGGCGCTCGAAGAGCCCCTGGAAGAGGCTGAGCAGGCCGGTGTACCAGTAGCCGATGACGAAGAGAAGAAGGAACGGGACGGTGAAGTAGTTCTCCGTGCTGACCGCGTACCAGACGGTGAGAGTGAAGTAGCAGCCGATGAGGATTTCAATCCAGGGAATGATACCGAGGCGCTTGCGGTATTTCTTGGCCTGCGATTTTTCGCCCTTCTTCAGGACGCGGTACTTGGGTGTGCGCGCGAAGGCGGACTTGATACCGAAGAGCGCTTCAAGAACAGCCTTGGTGTTGGTGATGGTGAGGCCAATGCCGAGCGACATGAGGAACGGGAGGTAGAGGAAGGTCTTGTACCACGTGCGCGGGAAGAGCTCGCGCTGGCTGGTGAGATAGAAGCTGGAGATGGACATCGTCGACGCCATGAAGAGCGGGAAGTCGATGAGCATCATCTGGACCCAGCCCTGGTAGGAGCGGATGATCATCGCCGGCATCAGAAGCGTGGAGAGCACGATCATCAGCGGATAACTGATGTTGGCGGTGAGGTGGTACCAGGCCTCGAGCTTGGTGTGGAAGGGCGCGTCCGAGCGCATGACAGACGGCAGAATCTTTTTGCTGGTCTGGATGAGGCCCTTGGCCCAGCGTGCCTGCTGGGTTTTGAAGGCGGTCATCTCGATGGGGAGCTCGGCGGGGCACTCGACGTCCTGCAGGTATTTGAATTTCCAGCCTTTGAGCTGCGCGCGGTAGGAGAGGTCGGTGTCTTCGGTGAGGGTGTCGTGCTGCCAGCCGCCGGCTTCGTCGATGGCGGCGCGGCGCCACATGCCCGCAGTTCCGTTGAAGTTGAAGTAGACGCCGGCGCGGCTGCGGCCGCCGTGCTCCAGAACAAAATGCCCGTCGAGGAGGATGGCTTCGACCTGAGTGAGGAACGAGTAGTTGCGGTTGAGGTGGGTCCAGCGGGTCTGCACCATGCCGATGGTGGGGTCGGTGAACTGGTCGACGACGCGATGGAGCCAGTCGGGCGGAGGGACGAAGTCGGCGTCGAAGATGGCGACGAGCTCGCCCTTCGCGACTTTGAGGCCTTCTTCGAGCGCGCCGGCCTTGTAGCCGTGACGATTGGTGCGGTGGATGTAGACGATCGGTTGTGGAGGCAGGCCTTCGGTACCGGCGGCATAACGCTGGACGATGGATGCGGCGACGTGGGTGGTTTCGTCGGTGGAGTCGTCGAGGACCTGGATTTCGAAGCGGTCGCGCGGGTAGTCGATGCGGCAGCAGGCGTCAATGAGGCGGTCGATCACGAACTGCTCGTTATAGATGGGGAGCTGAACGGTGACGAAAGGGAGCTGGTCGTCGGGGAAGCGCGCGGGAGGCTCGTTGGAGTGCGCGGCTTTGCGCTTGTTGCGGTAGTAGAGCCAGACGAGCTGGTAGCGATGGATGCCGTAGAAGGCGAGGATGACCATTACGACGAAGTAGGGCACGAGCAGGCCGACGTCGAAGGCGTTCCAGCGGTAGTCGCCTTTGAAGGTGCGATCGGCGTAGTGGGTCTTCCAATAGTGCGAGAGGCTGTGCTGATCGGCGAGGAAGAGCGCGAGCGCGTGGAGGTGATGTGTCAGGGTACGGCTCCCCAGAGGATGTCGGCTCCGCCCATTTTACGCGAGGGTTTCTGCCTGGCCGATATGTTAGATGCGCACGGATCGGCGCGTTTTCAGGAGTTTGCGGGGGGCGGTTGAGCAGGGGCTCGTTGGCGAGAATTTTCTGGGCGGGCGGGAGGCGTTTTGCTAGGCTCTGGCGTATGCGAAATTTCTTGTTTGGCGTTTCTCTGGCACTCGTGTGCCCGGTTTTGGTGGCGCAGGTTCCTTCCGTGGCTGACCGCGTGGCGCAGCAGAATGCGTTGTTCGAGGAGTACTACCAGGCAGGGCTGAAGAACTCGCCGGAGCGGGCGACGTCGCTGGGTGACTACCGCTACAACAACCTGCTGTCGCAGCGCTCGCTGAAGGCGATTGCGGACGAGCATGCGGAGGGGGATGCGTTTCTGGCGCGGCTGGAGAAGATTTCGACGGAAGGGATGAGCGACCAGGACCTGCTGAGCCATGAGCTGATGGAGCGGCAACTGAAGCAGGCCGACGTGAACTACAGCCTGAAGAACTATGAGATGGCGATCAATCAGCAGAACGGCATTCATACGTCGCTGGCAGATCTGCCGCTGAGCGTGCCGCTGGATTCGGTGCAGCACTATGAGGACTACATCGCGAGGCTGCACCAGATTCCGCGGGCGCTGGAGCAGACGACGGAGGTGCTGCGGCAGGGCGAGAAGGATGGCCTGATGCCGCCGAAGCTGATCGTGGCGTTGCTGCCGGGGCAGTGCGAGGGGATTGTTGCGGCGGATCCGTTTCTGCTGCCGCTGAAGAAGTTTCCGGCGAGCTTCTCCGACGCGGACAAGCAGAAGCTGACGGCAGAGATGACGAAGGCGGTGAACGAGGATGTGCTGCCGGCGTATCGGAAGTTTGCGGCGTTTCTGCGCGATGACTATGCGCCGAAGGGGCGTCCCGCGCTCTCAATCGAGAGCCTGCCGGATGGAAAGGTGCGCTATGCCGAGGCCGTGAAGATGATGACGACGGTGAACATTACGCCGGCGGAGGTGCATCAGCTTGGGCTCGACGAGGTGAAGCGGATTACGGCGGAGATGACGGAGCTCGCGCACAAGCAGGGGTATAAGGATCTGGCGAGCTTTCCGGGCAGCGATGAATAGCCGATCCGAAGTGGAAGCCGACGAGCGAGCAGCAGATCGTCGATGACTTTGCGAAGTACATCCACCAGATGGAGCCGAAGCTGCCGGAGCTGTTTGGGCTGCTGCCGAAGTCGCCGGTGACCGTGGAGGCGATTCCGGATTTTGCGAAGGCGGAGTCGACGCACTACGTTGCGGGGACTCCGGACGGCAAGCGCGCGGGACGCGTGGTGGTGGCGGTCGCTGACCCGACGACGCGCACGCTGGTGCTGGATGAGGCGGTGGCGTATCACGAGGGCGTGCCGGGACATCACATGCAGATCAGCGTGGCGCAGCAGTTGAAGGGACTGCCGAAGTTCCGGCTGCGCGGAGGGTACTCGGCGTACACGGAGGGCTGGGCGCTGTATGCGGAGGAGCTGGGCAAGGAGATTGGGTTCTATCAGGACCCGGTGTCAGATTACGGGCGGCTGAACTCGGAGCTGTTTCGCGCGGTGCGGCTGGTGGTCGACACGGGCATCCATGACCAGGGATGGACGCGCCAGCAGGTGATCGACTACATGCACGCGAACGATGTGAACGATGCGCTGGCGCAGACGGAGACGGACCGCTACATTGCGTGGCCGGGGCAGGCGCTGGCATACAAGATGGGTCAGCTGACGATTCGGAAGCTGCGTACCGAGGCCAAGGCGCAGTTAGGGACGCAGTTCGACATCAAGGCTTCCACGACGAGATTCTGAACGGCGGAGCGATGCCGCTGGACCTGCTGCAGGAGCGGGTGGAGCGTTGGATCAAGACGCAGTTGCCGCAGAATGCGAGTGCGGCGAGACAGTAGTTTGGCTGGATGCACAGGAACTCCCGGGGCGAGGCTCCGGGAGTCCGTTTGTGGCGGCTTATTTCGAGGTGTGCCCCGAGCTCGGAAGCGAGGCGTCCTTGGCGGGAGTGGTCGTGGCGGTCTCGCGGACGAGACCAATGCTGGTGTAGCTGTTGCGGGGATTCCAGAGCGACCAGCCGTCGGTGTGGTCGGCGTCGGCAGCGGAGATCTGGGTGGCTACCTGCTCGGGGCCGAAGACGACGCCGCCGAAGGCGTAGTCGCGGAAGGCCTGCAGCCAGGGACGCAGCTTGAGCGGGTTAATGTCCGTGCGCGCGATGCCTTTGTCCAGCGTGAGTTTGATGGTGTCGTGGATGTCGGCGGTAGTCGCCATGGGTTTCACGTGGCCGGGGATGCCGTGGGCGAAGCCCGAGGGGTAGAGCATGGGGCAGAGATAGTCCGTGGCGTCGACGAGGTGGTTGAGCTGCTGGCCGATGCCGGTGTCATTGGTGTTCCAGAAGGTGTAGCCGAAGATGTCGGCGGAGAGGAAGACGTTATAGGGTACGAGCGCTTTGTGGGCGTCGGTGAGGAAGCTGGAGATGGCCTGGATGCGGTGGGGCTCGTCGGTGGGACCGCTGACGATGAGCTTGGTGGTGGAGTCGGGGAAGCGGACGTAGTCGAACTGGACCTCGTCGAAGCCGGCCTTGGCGGCCTCGGTGGCGATGGCGATGTTGTAGGCGCGGACCTCGGGCTTGAATGGATCGGTCCAGGAGAGGCCTTCGCGGTCTTTGAAGAGTTCGCCGTTCGCAAGGTGAATCGCGAGCTCAGGCTTTGAGGTGGCGAGCGGCGTGTCCTTGAAGGTGACGATGCGGGCAATGATGTAGATGCCCTGGGCGTGCGCGCTGTTCACGAGGTCAGGAAGCGAGTGGATGGTCGTCACATTGCGCGCGCCGATCTCTTTTGCCAATGGGATGGCGCTGGGATAGACGAGCTGGCCGTGGTCGCTCTTGATGTTGACGACGAGAGCGTTCGCGCCGCCGCGCTTAATGATGTCGTAGGCGGAGTTGCGAATGACGGACGAGGAGATGCCGTACTCGGAGAGATAGAGCGCATGGACGGCGAAGGGGTGCAGCTCAATCGCGTCGTGGTTGTTCTGGATATCTGCGGCTGACACGGTGACGGCGCGATAGCCGGGGGCGCGGGCCATGACGGATCTGCGTGCCCGTGGGCAAAGCGTACGCGCCGTTCGTGGCGCTGAGCACTTTGCCGTTCACGGTGACCGTCGGGTCGAGCACGGGCTGGTGCGTCGCGCTGTTCAGGACGTGTACGGTGAGCGCGGGCGAGCCCGCCATGGTCGCGGTCTGTGCGGTCAGGGCGGGGGAGAAGGAGACGAACAGCGCAGAGGTCGCTGCAAGAGAAAAGAGCTTCGTTGAAGAGAGAGTCATAGGAGGGAAGGCCGAGGGTCGATTCGAACTGAGTACATCACGGAACTTAGACGCAAAAAAATGACAAAGATGTGTGAGGAAACTGTGACGACACGGCCGCCGAGACGGCACGTTGGTGGGAGATGCGAATTTTGCGGATTTAGTGGGAGGCGCGGTGGCCGAGCAGGGCACCGAGAATGAAGGCCAGCGGGATGACCCAGAGGTGACGAGGGCGCGGGGCCGCAGACGACAGGGGCTTCGGTGGCATGAGGGTGAGGATCCGCGCAACAGGGACGGTGGCGGGCTGGCGGGACCGGAATAGGGGCGATAGCCGCCCTTGGGAACCTCGATGAGCAAAGGATCGGCTTGGCCTTCGCCGGCGTAGTACTCGAGCAGACGAGAACGGAGACGGCCGGCTTCGACGCGCACGGCGGCATCGACGGCGGGGTCGTAGGCGCCACGACCGAAGACATCGAGGGCGATGCTGTACTCCTTGAGCGGCTCGTCGGGGTGGGCGATGGCGTGGTGGAGGATGTAGCGGAGGAAGAATTGACTGCGGCGTGCGCCGCGGAAGGTACGCGAGCGAACGATGCGCTCGCATTGCGCACTTACAGGACTGTCGTCGGGCAGGGGAGGAATTTGAACGCGAATTGACTGTACGCGTGGGGCGCGCGAGTGGACGGGACGAGGGAACGTGCTGGGGGACAGACGTGGCACGATGGACTCGAGGCTTTCCCAAGCTGATGAATCTGCGATGCGGGAATGTAACTTACGGGCCGGAGCTTGCCAGAGGTAGCTGAGCGGAGCAGTGTAGCGGGGTTCAGCGTGTGAACACTGCTACCCGAGGAGTCTTTTTATGCTCAGATCGTCGATCAAGCGCATTCTGCTGCCTGTCGTTGGAATGGCAGTGAGCATAGCGCCGCAAGCACTTCCTGCACAACTGTCTTCAAACGCAACTGTGGTTGCAACAGGACTTGAGGCCCCTCGTGGGCTGCGATTTGGGCCGGATAGCGACCTATATGTCGCTGAGGCCGGGACTGGAGGATCGAATTCAACGGCGGCCATTTGTCCGGCCGACCAGGTTATACCGCCCGTGGGACCGTATCTGGGAGGGACGACGGGGCGGATTTCAAAGTTCGATAAGAGCTGGAACCGGACCACGGTGGCGAGCGGACTGGCTTCATCGGTGGATGCGATGGGCGATCTGCAGGGTGTCGGCGATCTTCAATTCATGAACGGCACACTGTACGCACTGGTTCCAGGCGGCGGCTGTTCGCATGGCAACGCCACGATGCCGAGTGGTGTGGTGCAGGTGAACACGTCCAACGGGACCTGGCGATATGTGGGGGATATCGGGGCCTTCATGCACGCGAATCCGGTGCAGTACCCGAACACGGACGACTTTGAGCCGGATGGGACCGCGTATTCGATGGTCAGCGTAAACAACGCATTGCATGTGGTCGAGCCGAACTCCGGCGAGTTGCTGCGGGTCGATCAGTTTAGCGGACTGATTTCGCGCGAGATCGACTTCTCGGCTTCGCAGGGCCACATCGTACCGACGTCGGTGTTGTACAAGAACGGAAGCTACCTGATCGGTAACCTGAACCTGTTCCCGATCGAACCGCACACGTCGCAAGTTCTGACGGTCTCGAATTTCCCGGCGGGCACCGGAACCGGGGTGCCGGGGTTGAACGTGCCGGGGCCGTATTACGTTGTGGCGGCCAAGGCCGGGTTTGCGACGGTTGTTGGACTGGCCATTGGACCAACGAACGGACAACTGTATGTGCTGCAGCTTGCGCCGGACACACCGTCTCAGTTTCCGCAGCCTGGCTTTGGGAAAGTGACGAGGGTCAACACCGACGGTTCGTTGACGGATGTCGTAACCGGGTTATCAGTCCCGACCGCGATGACGTTCGGGCCGAATGGAAAGCTGTATATCTCGAACTTCGGTGCGGCGCCTGCCGGGGCGGGGCAGATTGTGGAGGCGACGGTCCAGTAGAAACCAACCCAGAACGAAGCGACGACTCCCGGAGCATTGCTCCGGGAGTTGTGTTCTTGGTGGAGCGATTTTGCGCCGGCTGGGCAGGATGACGGTATAGACTGCGGCTACTTCTTTCGAGCTGAGTCAGGACGTTGCAGGTGTTGCAGACTCATCCCCTTTCCGGAGAATTTGTCTATGAGTGTTGGGCGTATTGGTGTCGCCGTTCTGTTGGTTTGTGGAGCAACAACTGTGGCGTGGGCGCAGGCTGGAACGCGGCCAGCAGAGCTCAAAGGGGCATATACGTTCAAGGATGGCGGGTGGACGTATGTTCATCTTGAGGGCACGCCGCATGAGATGGGATTTCAGCATGGGTATCTGCTGAAGGATGAGATCGAAGACAACCTGAATGTGTATCGCGCGGAGGCGCAGCATCTGTACGGCAGCAACTGGCAATTCTTTCGCGAGGCGGGGAAGAACGTGCTTTGGCCGAAGGTCGAACCGGAGTATCAGGCGGAGTTGCAGGGCATCGTGGACGGAATGCACGCGCGAGGCTCGAAGGTTGATCTGTGGGACATTATGGGCCTGAATGGCGAGGAGGAGATCTCCGGCTATTACCTGCCGAAGGTGAATGACGCGAAGGGCAAAGCGAGTGCGCCGGGGGCGAGGGCTCCGGGCAAGTGCTCGGCATTTATTGCGACGGGGAGCGCGACGAAGGACGGCAAGATTGTGATCGCGCACAGCGACTGGTCGCCGTATGCGGAGGGCGAACGCTGGGCAGTGGTGTATGACATCGTGCCGGAAAAGGGTCTGCACATCCTGATGGATGGGACGTTCGGTGTTATTACGAGCCAGGATGATTTCGGGATGAATGCTGCCGGGTTGATGATCACTGAAACTACATTGCCGATGGCGAAGGGCTTCGATGAGAACGGAATCCCGGAGTTTGTGCGCTCGCGCAAGGCGATGCAGTATGCGACGTCGATCGACGAGTACGCGGCCATCATGCGCAAGGGCAACAACGGCGGCTACGCAAACTCGTGGCTCGTGGGCGATCGCAAGACGGGAGAGATTGCGTACCTGGAGCTGGGGCTTCACCACACGCCGCTGACGAGAAAGAAGGACGGCTACTTTGTGTCGTCGAATTTTTCGGCGGACCCGCTGGTGATTCGCGATGACACGCCAGGGTTCGATCCGAAGAACATGTCGAGCAGCATGAATGCGCGGCATGCGACGGCCGAGGCGTTCATGAAGAAGCACTATGGGCAGCTCGACACGGCGTTGGCAGAGGCGTATCTGAGCGACCACTGGGACAGCTTCGAGAAGAAAGAAGACCCGGACCAGCGCAGCATGTGCGGGCATGAGGAGACGAGTGCGACCGGAGAGCCCGTATGGGGGAATCCGCCGTTTGCGCCGAGCGGAGCGGTGACGGGCAAGGTTACGGACTCCGAGATGGCAGCGAAGATGAGCTTCATCGGGCGGGCGGGGCATCCGTGCGGCGAAGATTTCCTGGCGGCGCCGTTCTTTGCTGCGCACCCGGAGTTCGACTGGGAGAAGCCGATTCTGCATGACATGAAGGCGGGGCCGTGGACGGAGTTCACGAGCGGACAGAGGGCTGCTGCGGCGGCGGGGCAGACGGCAGCTCTGCGGTAAATGACCACAGGATTCGTGAGACGATAGAGCCTTTCGTCACGTGGCTGACGGACGCTGAAGTGATAGAAGGAATGGCGGTTCTTTCGTAGTTGGTTCAGGGCCTTTCGTACTAATTGACAGCCGTAGAGTGCGCGTCGAGAATGAGCGCGATTCCAGCTTTCGCAGGTCAGAATCAATGGGCTTTCAGCAAAGGAGTGTCTCTGTGCACAAATTCGGTCGCAGTGTGTTTACGCTAGCGGTGCTTGGCGCGGCAGTTGTCGCGTCCCAGGCGCAGTCGATGATGACGCATCATGTGCGTGATCTGGTTCGCAACGGACAGGCGCAGTCGAATGGACGACTGCCGCAGAACCAGATGATGAACCTGGACATTGTTCTGCCAGTGCGTAATCAGGCAGCGCTCGATCAGTTTGTGGCGGACGTCTATGACCCGGCGAGTGCGAACTATCGGCACTTTCTGACACCGCAGGAGTTCACTGCACGGTTCGGGCCGACGCAGGCGGATTACAACGCGGTGCTCCAATTTGCGCAGATGAACGGCTTCACGGTGACGGGCGGAAGCCGCGACGGCATGGACGTGCAGGTGCGCGGATCGGTCGCCGCAGTGGAGGCTGCATTTCATGTGAGGATGCAGACCTACAAGCACCCGAAGGAGGACCGCAACTTCTTCTCGCCGGATCAGGAGCCGAAGACGGATCTCGCCATCAATCTGTGGCACGTGTCGGGGTTGGATAACTACTCAACGCCGCACCCGCTCGTGGTGTCGAAGTCGGAATATGCGGCGGCGATGGGCGTGGATGCGAACAAAGTTGTCTCGCACGCGACGACGGGCAGCGGACCTTCGGCCTCGTTCCTTGGCAGCGATATGCGCGCCGCCTACTACGGCAGCGGAAGCCTCACGGGCGCAGGGCAGAATCTGGGCCTGCTGGAGTATGTGGGGACAAATCTCGCCGACCTGCAAACGTATTACAAGAACGTCGGGCAGACGTATCCGGGGAACATCATCACGCTGCTGTCGACGGACGGCACGAGCGTGAACTGCCCCGCCAGCAGCTGCGACGATACGGAACAGAATCTGGATATGACGCAGGCGCTGGGCATGGCGCCAGGGCTCGCGAGCTTGACGATGTACGTCGGGTCGAGCGACACGGCGATCATCAGCGCAATGACGACGCATAACCCGTTGCCAACGACGATTGGCTGTTCGTGGGGATGGACGCCGGCGGACCCGAGCACGCTGAATCCGTACTTCCAGAAGATGGCAGCGCAAGGGCAGTCATTCTTCACGGCGTCAGGAGATAACTCAACGTGGACGAAGACTGGAAAGAGCGAGGCGTGGCCGGGTGACAACGCATATGTCATCACAGTTGGCGGAACGGACCTTGTGACTTCGAGTGCGGCGGGACCGTGGGCATCGGAGACGGCGTGGGTGGATTCGGGCGGCGGCATCTCGCCGGACAGCGTTGCGATTCCGTCGTGGCAGCAGATTGCGGGCGTGATCAACTCCAGCAATCGCGGATCGACGACGCTGCGCAATGGACCGGACGTCTCGGCGAACGCCAACTTCACGTTCTACACCTGCGCGGACCAGAAGGCCTGTCTCGCGAACTCGTATGGCGGAACGAGCTTTGCCGCGCCGATGTGGGCGGGGTACCTGGCCCTGGCAAATCAGCAGCTCGCGGCGAACGGACAGGGGCCGGCGGGCTTTATCAATCCGACGATCTATCAGAACAATGCCGGTTCGGCGTCATACTACGGCTCGAACTTCCACGACATCACGAGCGGGACTTCCGGCAGCTACTCGGCGGTGACGGGATATGACCTCGTGACCGGTTGGGGCAGCCCCACGCCTGCGCTGATCAATGCGCTGGCGGGAACACAGACACAGCAACCGGACTTTACGATTGCGGCGAATCCCGGGTCGCTAACGGTGGCGCAGGGCAGCAGCGGCAGCTCGACGGTCTCGATCTCTGGCGTCGGTGGTTTCTCGTCGGCGGTTGCGCTGTCGGCTTCGAACATGCCTTCGGGCGTGACAGTGCAGTTCAATCCGACGTCGATCAGCGGGTCGCAGACCTCGACGGCGACGTTCACGGTGGCGTCCGGAACGGCGGCGGGAACCTACTCGATCACGATTACGGGAACGAGCGGGAGCCTGTCGCATTCGACGAGCGTGAATCTGACGGTGGGCGCGGTGAAGTCGAACTACACGATTTCGGCCTCGCCGACTTCACTCACGGTGTCGCGCGGATCGTCGGGTAGCTCGACGATTACGCTCTCCGGCACGGTGACGGGGACGGTGACGTTCTCGGCGTCGGGACAGGGCAGCGCACAGACGGTCACGTTCTCGCCGAGTTCCTTGTCCGCAGCAGGAACGACGACGATGAATATCACGGTTGGAAGGAACGCGATCGAGAACGACGAAGACAATTACCGTGAAGGCGTCGGGCGGCGGAACTTCTGCCACCACAACCGTAAGCCTCACGATTCACTAAAACTCCCAGCGATTGCAAAGCGAGAACGGCCCGGGGTGAAGAGCTCCGGGCCGTTCTGCGTTGGTGCGGCAGACGCACGAGGGCAGGCGTTCTTTACAATGGAAGAATGCCTGAATTAACGAAAGATGCCGCACAAACGGCGGCCACGGAGAGGTATAACCCGGCGGAGATAGAGACGAAGTGGCAGGCGCGGTGGGACGCCGACCCGGATCTCTATCGCGCCGAGGACCATGCGGGCGGGAAGCCAAAGTTTTACTGCCTGGAGATGCTGCCCTATCCGAGCGGCAAGCTGCACATGGGCCATGTGCGCAACTACTCCATCGGCGACGCGCTGGCGCGGTACATGTGGATGCGCGGCTACAACGTGCTGCACCCCATGGGTTGGGATGCTTTCGGTCTGCCGGCGGAGAATGCGGCGATCAACAACAACACGCCGCCGCGCGAGTGGACGCTGAGCAACATTGCGGCGATGCGCCAGCAGATGCGGCGCATGGGCTTCAGCTATGACTGGGCCGGCACGGAGGTAACGACCTGCCTTCCGGACTACTACCGCTGGAACCAGTGGTTCTTCCTGAAGATGTACGAGCACGGGCTGGCGTACCGCAAGTCGAGCAAGGTGAACTGGTGCCCGAAGTGTTGCACGGTGCTGGCGAACGAGCAGGTGGTGAACGGCTACTGCTGGCGGCATGAAGACACGCTCGTGGAGCAGCGAGAGCTGGAGCAGTGGTTCCTGCGCATCACGAACTATGCGGACGAATTGCTCGACGGGCTCGACAAGCTACCTGGGTGGCCCGAGAAGGTGCGCACGATGCAGCGCAACTGGATCGGCCGCAGCGAAGGAGCGAACGTCGACTTCGGCGTGCAGGGAGCGTCGGACAAGATCACGGTGTTCACGACGCGCATCGATACGATCTTCGGTGCGACCTCGATTCAGCTTGCGCCCGAGCATGCGCTGGTGAAGGCGTGGGCCACGGATGATGCGAAGCTGGCGAAGTCTGTCGAAACGATGGTCGCCGAGCAGAAGGCTGCGAAGGAAGCCGGCGACATCGGTGCGATTGAGAAGCATGGCGTCGCGACGAGCAAGCTGGCGGTGAATCCGTTCAACGGAGAGACCCTGCCGATCTGGGTCGCGAACTATATCCTTGCGGACTACGGCACGGGCGCGATCATGAGCGTGCCTGCGCACGATGAGCGCGACTACGAGTTCGCGACGAAGTACGACTTGCCACTGAAGCGCGTTGTCGCACCGGCGACATCGGGTGGAGCGGACGATAATTCTGGCGATCTCGCTCTGCCGTATATCGGTGAGGACGATGCTGTGCTGGTGAACTCCGGCGAGTGGACCGGCGAGGCGGTGCTCGAAGCGCAGGAGAAGATGGGGCGCTTTGCGGAGGAGCACGGCTTCGGGAAGCGCACGACGACGTACCGCCTGAAGGACTGGGGCGTGAGCCGCCAGCGCTACTGGGGTACGCCGATCCCGATGGTGTACTGCGAAAAAGACGGTATCGTGCCGGTTCCTGAGAGCGCGCTGCCTGTGCTTCTTCCGGAGAATGTCGATATTACGCAGCAGGGCGGAAGTCCGCTCGGTAAGGTGCTGGAGTTTGTGAACACGACGTGTCCGAAGTGCGGCGGTCCTGCACGGCGCGAGACGGACACGATGGATACCTTCGTCGATTCAAGCTGGTACTTCTATCGCTACACGGACGCGCACAACGCGAACGCGCCGTTCGACTCTGCGAAGGTGAACTACTGGTTTCCGATCGACCAGTACATCGGTGGCGTGGAGCACGCGATTCTTCACCTCATCTACTCGCGCTTCTGGACCAAGGTGATGCGCGATCTCGGGATGATCAGGAACGATGAGCCCGCGACGCGGCTGTTTACGCAGGGCATGGTCATCAAAGACGGCGCGAAGATGTCGAAGTCGAAGGGCAACGTCGTCTCGCCCGATGACATGATTGCGCGCTATGGTGCGGACGCGACGCGCATGTATGCGCTGTTCGCTACGGCGCCAGATCGCGAACTCGAATGGCAGGAGGAGGGCGTTGCCGGTATCAGCCGCTTCCTGTCGCGCGTGTACCGGCTGGTGACGAAGTTTGCGTCAGCGGTGCGCAGCATCGAGCGCGGAGCGCACGGCGACGAGATCCCCGCGAAGGCGTTTGCTGCACAAACGCCCGCGGGTGCGGCCCTGCTGCGCACGCTGCACCAGACGATTGCGAAGATCACCGAAGACTTCAGCGGGCGCTGGCACTTCAACACGTGCATCGCCGCGATCATGATCCTGGTCAACGAGATGACTGCGGCCGAGGCGAAGATGGATTCGGGCGAGATCTCCACCGCGACCATCGCTGAGGTGATCCGCACGCTGGTGTTGATGCTGGCTCCGTTTGCGCCGTTTGTAGCGGCGGAGCTGTGGGAGGAGATCGGCGAGCGCGACTCCTTGCTGCGGCAGCCGTGGCCGAAGGCCGATGCGGAGCTCGCCAAAGAGAGCGAGATCGAAGTGCCGGTGCAGGTGAACGGAAAACTCGTCAACGTAGTGAAGCTCAGAGCGGGCGCGGACGAGGAAGCCATCACGGCAGCGGCACTGGCAGACGAGAAGGTCGCTGCGCGCATTGCGGGGAAGGCCCTTGTGAAGACGATTGTGGTCAAAGGCAAGCTCGTCAACCTGGTGGTGAAGTGAGCAACAGTGCGGTGAAGCCTGCGGCACAGACAAGCCGCAGGAACGCTCCAGTGCGCGGTACGCAGTCGTTTGTTGGCGTGATGGCAGCGGTGTGGAAGCGGCCATCGCTTACGGGCCTGGAACTCGTGTGGCGATGGAGCTTCGGTGTGATCGCTGCCGGTCTTATCTGGACCTTCGCACATGATGCAGTGATGATCTGGGCGCTGAAGATTCAGGACATCGCGCCGATACTGGCACGCGGCAGGCTCGTTGCACGCGGAACGACGGATGTGCTGGCACAACTGTGGCCACTGCTCGGTGGAATAGTGGCGTGGTCCGCTCTTTGCGGGGGTGGGCCGAGGAGGCGTGCTGCGCCGGTGGGATCCTGCGCTGCGGATACGGCGCGGGACCGTGATCGTCCTTGCCATGTTGCGCGCCTACGCATTCGCCGCACTCGTGGTGTTGTGGTTCACACTGCTTGTCGGCATCGCCGAACGCTTTGTCTGGACGCCGATGGAGCGCGGGCTCGAGCCCTCCTACGTTCCGGGCTTCGCAATGGCGGTGACGACGACGCTGCTGTTGTTTGTGCTCTGGGCCGTCGTGAGCTGGATTCTGCGCATCGCTCCAGTGCTTGCAATGTCGCGCGGTCTCGGTGTCGTGGGAAGCCTGCGAGCGGCGGTGCGGATCGGTCCGTTGAAGTCGAGGCTCATCGAGATCAATCTCGTGATGGGCATCGTGAAGGTAGCGTTGCTCGTACTGGCGATGGTCTTTTCGGCGTGCCCGCTGCCGTTTGAGAGTGTCGAATCCCAGACGTTTCTCGCCTGGTGGTGGAGTGGTGTTGGTGTGCTGTATTTGGTTGCCTCGGACTACTTTCATGTTGTCCGCGCCGCGGCATACGACGCGCTCTATCGCACACGAAGAAGTTGCTAAGTGACGCAGTCTCCTGAATCGGCATCGTAAGGAAGGGCCTCTGTAAGTGCGCGAACGCGCAGGAGGAAATAGATGTCCTTCACTTTGTACCTTGTTGGAACGATTATTTTGGTCGCCGGAGTCGCGTACATCGCGCACCTGGCGCATGTGCCAGAGCACTGGATTCTCGCCATCGCAATTGTGCTGTTGGGAGCTGGCGTGATGGGGGCGGTTTCTTCGACGCGGCGTCGCGATCCAAATTAGCCGGCCAGTTGTCCGTCGGGCACGCACGTCTCGCCTTGGAAAGGTTATGTGCGTTCGCAGAGCATCGCTCGGTGAACGCTTATGAGCAAAGCGATGCCCGAACGATCTTCTGATGGCAGTACGATCCCCAGTCCGACTTCAAATCAGGAGTCGTCATAGCTCGTCCACGTCTTTGCCGGTAAGATTCTGCGCCGCGCTTCGGTCCGGAACTTCGACGCGAGGGCGGCGTCATCTTCCGGCTGTTCGCTCCGGCCGCATCCAGCGTGCAAGTGGCGATAGACGAGCATGCGACGAACGCTCGCGAGCCTCTTGCGATGCACATCAGCGGTGATGGTTGGCATGAACTCACCGTTGAGGACTCGGGTCCCGGCACACGCTATCGCTTTGTGCTTCCGAACGGTGCACGAGTGCCTGATCCGGCGTCGCGTTACGCGCCTTTCGGCGTCCACGGGCCAAGTGAAGTTGTCGATCCGGATGCCTTCCACTGGACGGATTCGGAGTGGCGCGGACGTTCATGGGATGAGGCCGTGCTCTACGAGCTGCACATCGGCACGTTTACCGCGGAGGGAACGTTTCGAGCGGCGATCGAAAGACTCGACCATCTGAAAAACCTGGGCATCACGGCTGTCGAGCTGATGTGCATCTGCGCGTTCGCTGGACAGCGCAGCTGGGGCTATGACGGCGTCCAGTTCTACGCGCCAGACGCAACCTACGGCCGCCCCGAGGACTTGAAGGCGTTCATCGACGCTGCGCATGCGCGCGGCATCATGGTGATTCTCGATGTTGTCTACAACCACTTCGGCCCGGAGGGCAATTACATCCCGAGCTACTTTCCGCAGATCTTCAGCGAGATCACACAAGACAGCCTGGGGCCCGGGGTTGAACTTCGATGGGCCATACAGTCGCGAGGTCCGCGAGTTCATTATTCAGAACGCGATTTACTGGGTGCACGAGTTCCACGTCGATGGCCTGCGGCTCGATGCCACGCACGCAATGATCGATACCAGCCCCAGGCACATCCTGAACGAGATCTCGGAGCGCGTTCACGCGGTGGCCGGCAATCGCCATGTTCATCTCATTCTCGAAGACGAGAAGAACATCGCGGAGCTGCTGAGGCGCGATGCGCGAGGTCACGCGCTCTACACTGCGCAGTGGAATCACGCGGTCGATCACGTACTCGGGCTCTCCATGAGCGGGGACTGTGATCCGGCAGACTCGAATCGTCGCCACGAGACAGAGGAGTTGGCACGCGCGCTGATCGAGGGCTTCTTCAGCGAGAGCGTCCCTGCTCGTCTGGCGACCGAACGCCGCGTTCCGCCGACGGCATTCGTCAGCTTCATCCAGACGCATGATCTGGTTGGAAACCGGGTCCTTGGCGAGCGTGTAGATCAACTCGCTTCGCCCGAGGCCGCGCGTGCGATCGCTGTGATCTATCTGCTGCTGCCGCAGATTCCCATGTTGTTCATGGGGGAAGAATGGGCCGCGACGACGCCCTTCCCATTCTTTTCGGACTACGGCGGCGAACTTGGCGACGCGGTTCGCCGCGGTCGCGCCGCGCAGTTGGCGCAGACGAGCCAGGTCGACGAGGAGACATTGCGTCGCGCCCCGGATCCCCAGGCCGAATCCACGTTTCTTTCAGCCAAGCTGCGATGGGAAGAACTCAATCATCCGTCTCATGCCGCGCAGCTTGAGTGGTATCGGCGCGTTCTGGCCGTCCGCCAGGAGCGCATTCTGCCGCTTCTGGACGGAATCGAGCCTTGCGGATCCAGCCAGGTTCACTCCGGCGGCCAGTTTGAGTGTGAATGGACGGTGAAGGACGGAGGCCATCTGTGCCTCCGGGCAAATCTATGCGCAACTCCTTCGAACGCGTTTACGCCAGCGGGCCCCGGCGACGTGTTGTGGCTCGAGGGATCCCGGCCGAATCCCACTACTTTGGGCCCGTGGTCAGTGGATTGGTCGCTGGAATCCAGAAAGTGAATATCGCGACGCGACAAATTCCGGCTCTGTACTCGCATTCCGCCGAAAATCCGTCTACGCTTGCATGCAAATGGCTATGGCGACGGATGTTCTCCGCCTTACCAGCCGTGAGCGTGCGCTCACTGAGCTGGACGATATCGAAGAGCTGGTCCAGGCGCACCGTGCGAGGTTGTTGCGCTTTGTTACGTTCTCGCTCGGCGACGAGGACCTCGCCGCATCGATCGTGCAGGATTGCTTCGTTAAGGCCTGGTCCAACCGCCACAATTTTCGTGGCGACTGCAGCGTGCAGACGTGGCTGCATTCCATCGCGCTGAACCTCGTCCGTGATTATCAGCGCACGCAGAAGTTCCGCTTCTGGAAGCAGGTGCGCAAGACCGCGGCAGACGTGACCGAGATCGCCGGCATGCTGCCAAGTGCGGCGAGCTCCCCTGAAGAACAGTTGCTGGCCCGCGAGCGCGCGCGCGAGGTGGCTGCGATTCTGCAGACGCTCTCGCTCAATCAGCGCACCGCATTCGTACTTCGGTTCCAGGAAGAGATGGATCTCGGCGATATTGCCGCGACCATGGGCATGCCGATCAACACCGTAAAGACGCACCTGCATCGCGCTGTGCGCACCGTGCGCGCGCGGATGGGAGGACGGCGATGAATTTGGAACATTTGACTGACGAACAGTTCGCAAACATTCTTGCCGGAGACCGCAGTGACCTGCGCGTCCGGCAGCACGTTGAGAGCTGCGCAAAGTGCCAGCGGGAGCTGACCTCCATCGGTGCCGCCATCAGCGATCTCAACTATGCCAGCCTGCGCTGGGCGGAACAGCGCGCCGCGCGCATCGAGGTACCGTCCCGCTGGGTACTCAACTGGAACGCTATGCCGGGCTGGGGAGCCACAATGGCGGGCGTGCTGATCTTCGGCGTTGCCATCGGCGCGCACATGCAGTTCAACCAACAGAGCGTGGTTGTCACGCGGCCCTCGCACACGATGTCGGCTCCCTCGGATGATGAGTTGGCGCAGGACAACAACCTGATGCTCTCGATCGACAATGAGCTCACCGAACAAGTTGAGCCGCAGGTTTCGGATCTGAATGTTTCATCGCGGACAGCGCATCGTCACGCGATCTCCGAGGTTTCCAACTAAATGTCTGCCTCCAGCCAGATGTTCGTGTGGCCAAATCGCTTGCTTCTGCATGCGACGCTGGCGCTCGCTCTTCTGGTGGTGCTCTCCATGCCGAGAGCCTCGACGGCACAGCATCGTGGCGGATCGCCTGGCGCCGGTGGCTTTCCGGGAGGCATGCATAGCGGAGATGGTGGCATGCACGGCGGAGATATGGGTGGATTCTCGCGCGCTCCCAACGTGCCATCGGAGATGAACCGCAATAATCCCGCAAGAGTCCATGCCGGTCTACAAATGGGTCCGCCCGGCCGCTGGTGGGACGACAAGCACTTCGTCAAGCAGTTGAAGCTCAGCGAAGATCAGCAGCGGCACATGGACAGCATCTTCGAGCAGAACCGTCCCGCGCTGCTCAAGCGGTATGAGAATCTCGAGCAGGAAGAGCAGCGGATGGAGGCCCTGACCCACGCGAAGTCGCTGGATGAGACCGCCCTCTTTGCGCAGATCGATCGCATCGAGCAGGCACGTGCGGATCTCTCGAAGGCGACGATGCATTATCAGGTGCAAATCCGCAACGAGCTTGATCAGGATCAAATCTCGAAGCTCGAAGACCAGCATTAATTTCCATCTCATCCAGCCGGGAAAACTCCGCGAGCCAGATCTGCGCCCAAAGCAGTAATAATCGCTTATGCGCTTCGGTGTACAGGACCGGCTTTTCGTGCTCACCGGCGCGGGCATCTCCGCCGAGAGCGGCCTCGCAACCTTTCGCGGATCGGGCGGCCTCTGGAACGGTCATCGTGTGGAGGAGGTCGCCACACCCGAGGCCTGGGAGGCAAACCCGGAGCTCGTCTGGCGCTTCTATTCCATGCGCCGTCGAGACGCAATGGATGCGCAGCCCAACGCAGCGCACCACGCGCTGGCTGCCATCGAAGAGCAGATGGTTGATCGTTTCTATCTCTGCACGCAGAACGTCGATGACCTGCACGAGCGCGCCGGCTCGCGTCGTCTTCATCATATGCACGGCGAGCTGTTCCAATCGCGCTGTGTGAATTGTGAGCAGCCGTTCGACGACCGCAGGTTCTACGAGTCCGCAGCTGCGCTTCCGGCATGTGAAGCCTGCGGCAAACCGGTTCGACCGCACATTGTCTGGTTCGGCGAGATCCCGCTGGATATGGACGGCATCTATCGCGAGCTCGATCGCGCGACGGTTCTACTCGTCGTCGGCACATCAGGCTCTGTCTATCCTGCTGCGGGTTTCGTGCATCTCGCGAACCAGCGCGGTATCCGCACCATGTACATCGGACCCGAGGAGCCGCAGAACGCGGACGCGTTCGATGAGATTCTGTTAGGGACGGCCACGGAGATCGTTCCGCAGCTGCTATAGATTCGGAGCCTTCAGAGCAGATGCCAAAACGCAGTGCGGGATTGTTGATGTACAGGGTTCGCAACCGGAGGCTCGAGGTCTTCCTCGCTCATCCTGGTGGACCGTTCTGGGAGAACAAAGACAAGGGCGCATGGACCATCCCCAAGGGCCAGTTCTTTGATGACGAAGAGCCGCTCGAGGCTGCGAAGCGCGAGTTCCAGGAAGAGACCAGCTTCATCCCCCGCGGCGAGTTTCTGTCGCTCGGCACGATTCGTCAGTTGAGCGGGAAGCTGGTGGAGGCGTGGGCCTTTGAGGGCGATTGCAATCCGGACGAACTCCGCAGCATCACGTGTGAGGTGGAATGGCCGCCGCGTTCCAAGCGCATGATTGAGGTTCCAGAGGTCGACCGCGGCCGGTGGTTCTCCATCGACGAAGCCCACGAGGCCATCCTTGGCGCGCAGCGCCCGTTCCTGGCCTCGCTCTGCAGGTTGCTGGGCTACGATGCTGCGGGCCATCTCGGGCCGCGCGAACAAGTAGCATGTTCACAGAAAAGTTGGGTGCTGCGCCAGGACGAGGAATCGCTTTGAAGATAGGACTGTACCTTGGATTCGCAGCGACTGGTGTTGGTGTGGCCTTGCCCGGCGCTCTGTTGCCGCTGCTGCTTCGCCGATGGAGCCTCGGCGACGCGCGTGGCGGTCTGCTGCTGTTCTGCTTTTTCCTCGCGACCACAACTGGGGCGCTCGTCTCGCGCGGCCGGATGAACCGCTCCATTGCCCGCGGAGCGTTGCTTACATCCGCCGGCGCAGTCTGGCTGGGCTTTGCGAGCCGTGACTGGGGCTTCGGCGCGATCGTCGTCTACGGTCTTGGCCTCGGAATCGCGATGACCTCGACCAGTCTTCTCGTCTCGCGCGAATTTCCGGAGGAGCGCCGCGTCGAGATGATGCGGCTCAACCTGCTTTGGGCGGCTGGCGCATGCGCGGGCCCGTGGCTCGCTCTCGGGGGACAGGCACTGAAGGCCGGAGCGCACGCAGTTCGGCCTGTCCACGTTCTCCTCGGTCTCGCGGCGTTGTTCGCGGCGTTCGCCCTCTGGGTATGGCTCGCGCTTGAGTCTTTCGCGGTCGCCGCGCCACCCGATCCGCCCGCCGATTGCTTCCACCGTCAGACACGCGATGGCCGCTTGCGGAGATCCCTCTTGCTCTGCTGATCCTTGTCTTTTGCGCGACGGGAATCGAAAGCTCAACAGGAGGCTGGCTGGCGGCCTACGCGCAGCGGCTCGGCGAAACAGCAAAGACCACGATCGGCGCCGCGACCGCTTTCTGGGTCGGCCTGCTCAGCAGCCGCCTCATCTATTCGCTTCGCGTCTCTACGCGCCTGAGCGAGCGCATTGTTCTGCCTGTGAGTGCCGGCCTTGCCGCGGCTGGCCTGGGGATTCTTGTCGCGTGGCCGGGCGCCGCGGCCAGCGTAACCGCTGCCCTGATGGTCGGCCTTGGTGCAGGCCCTGTTTATCCGTTGCTGTTGTCCATCGTTCTTCGACAGCGCGAAACCCGCGGCGTCTTTGTTCTGGCGGGTGTAGGCTCATCCGCTCTGCCACTTGCTACGGGCGCGCTCTCTGGGTGGACGCATTCACTATCCGCCGGACTTTGCGTTCCCCTGGCGGCTGCCTCGATGATGACGGTCCTCAGCACCAGCCGGATGGCAAATCCGCGTAGCGCCTCGAGCGAAGCCTAATACTGCAGGATGTGCGGAGCAGGCCAGGTCATTGTGCCGTCTGCGCGATTCACGTACATGAACACCTTGTGTCCGGGCTTCGTGTTGGGCGGCTCGCCCGGATCCGCCGGCACGATGCCGTCCTGGAGATTCACTCGCACCGCTACGATGATGCCGGTGCCGAACATTCCGCTTCCGTCGGTCTTCGAGATGTCGACCTTGTGCGACGTAATCGGCGCCTTCACCGGCGAGTGCGTCGTCCAGTCCTCGGTAAATCGCTGCAGCGGATAGCCGGAATCCGCATGGCCGTTCTCGTAGATGTCGTAGGCCTTCTGGTAGTCCTTCGCCTCGAGCGCGTCGAAGAAGCTCATTCACGCTGTGCTCCGCGCCGAGGTTCGTGAACAGCCATCCGTGCCCGTGATGTAACCGGCGAAAGTCAGAACCAGCAGCAGCAGAATCGCCACGCCGATTCCGATCAGAAGGTTCAACTTGCGGCGTTCGCCGCGTTCGTCATACTCGGGTGCTTCCATCAGGCTCATTTGGCTGAGGACTCCTTCTTCACCGTCTAGATCACCTCTCTACTATAGACACCGAAATCCTTGCGATGGGTACCCTTACCTTGGTTCCCGGTACGGAAACGCGTCGGCGATGTGCTCAAACTCCGGCTCGTCTGTGACCAGATAGACCGACACCACATCGAACCGTACCGGCACTCGCGCCCGATGCCGCGCAGGCAACTGTGCCAGCCACGCCGCGGCCAGCTTCCGAAGCTGCTTCTGTTTCGCCGGATTCACCGCGAACTCTGCCGGATATAAGTCGCGCGCCGTGCGTGTCTTCACCTCGAAGATGACGAGTGTGTCTCCGTCCCATCCCACCAGGTCGAGGTCGCCCTTCACCCGCGCCGACACCCACCTTCGCGCGACGATCGTATAGCCCAGCGACCGCAAATGAAAGAATGCGTGGTCCTCGCCGCGCTCGCCTGTCAGCAGGTGCTCCGCCTTCGGCCTCTCGCCCTTGCGCCTCGCCCTTGCGGCAATGCGCCGATCCGCGAGCCTCCGCAGCGCAAGATATGTGCGCCGTTCCACGGCCAATAACCCACTGCTCAGCTTGGGAAATCAAATTCATCCGAGCCCGGCAACCTTGTTGAAACACTACCGCAAAATTGACAGTCGACGACTGCGCTATACTTGATTGTGCACACCAGGCACAACCAATTCTCACAACCAAAGAGGTCGATATCGTGTCAGCAAAGTACATCTTTGTGACGGGCGGTGTTGTGTCTTCGCTGGGCAAGGGTCTGGCGGCGGCCTCTATCGGCTGCCTGCTGGAGGCGCGCGGCTTGCGCGTCAACCTGATGAAGTTCGACCCGTACCTCAACGTCGACCCCGGCACCATGAGCCCCTTTCAGCACGGCGAGGTCTTCGTCACCGACGACGGCGCCGAGACCGACCTCGACCTCGGCCACTACGAGCGCTTCACCCACGCCAAGCTCTCGCGCGACAACAACCTCACCACCGGCCGCATCTACGAGCAGATCATCACCAAGGAACGCCGCGGCGACTACCTCGGCAAGACGGTACAGGTCATCCCGCACGTCACCAACGAGATCAAGGCCGCCGCACGCAAGATCGGCGCCGACTGCGACGTCGCCATTGTCGAGATCGGCGGCACGGTCGGCGACATCGAGTCGCTTCCATTCCTCGAGGCCATCCGCCAGATGCGCCAGGAGATGGGCCGCGACAACACCTGCTTCGTGCACGTCACGCTGATCCCGTGGATCGCCGCCGCGCAGGAGCTGAAGACCAAGCCCACGCAGCACTCCGTCAAGGAGATGCTCTCCATCGGAATCCAGCCCGACATTCTGCTCTGCCGCGCCGACCGCGCCGTCCCCCGCGAGATGCGTTCGAAGATTGCAGCCTTCTGCAACGTCGAGGAGGCGGCTGTCGTTGTCGCGCGCGATGTGCCCAGCATCTACGAGGTTCCGCTGAACTTCGCCATCGAGGGCGTCGACGCACTCGCACTCAAATACCTGCGCATCGACGCGAAGGAGGCCGACCTCACCAAATGGAAGGATCTCGTCCATCGCGCCTACAACCCCGCAGGATGAGGTTTCGATCGGCATCGTGGGCAAGTATGTCGAGTACGAGGACAGCTACAAGTCGCTGAAGGAAGCGCTGGTGCATGGCGCGCTCGCCGAGAACCTGAAGCTGCGCGTGACCTGGATCGAGGCCGAAGGTCTCGAAGTTCGAAAACTACGAATCGCAGCTCGAAGGCTTCGACGGCATCCTCGTTCCCGGCGGCTTCGGCAAGCGCGGTATCGAGGGCATGCTCAACGCCATTCGCTACGCTCGCGAGAACAAGGTGCCCTATTTCGGCATCTGCCTCGGCATGCAGACGGCCTGCATCGAGTACGCACGCAACGTCTGCGGTCTCGCGAAGGCGAACTCCGGCGAGTTCGATCCCTCTACGCCGCACCGCATCATCTACAAGCTCCGCGAACTGATCGGCGTGGAAGAGATGGGCGGAACGATGCGCCTCGGCGCATGGACCTGCATTCTGCAGCCCGGCTCCATCGCCGCGAAGGCCTATGGCACCACCGAGATCAGCGAGCGTCATCGCCATCGCTATGAGTTCAACCGCGAGTACGAGCCCGTGCTCACAGGCGCAGGCCTTCGCCTCACCGGAACGACGCCCGATGCGACCTATGTCGAGATCGTCGAGATTCCCAGCCACCCGTTCTTCCTCGGCTGCCAGTTCCACCCCGAGTTCAAGTCGAAGCCGCTCGAGCCGCATCCGCTCTTCCACTCGTTTGTGAAGGCAAGCTATGCAAACCGCGAACTGCGCGGCGCCGAGCGTATGGTCCGAGCCGAGGTTTCGGCGTGACCTCGCAGTACGAGTATGGATACGGACGCAGGCGAGGATCAGGCGTCCTCGTCGCCGTCATTCTGAGCCTTCTGATTGGCGCCGCAATGCTTGGAGTGTTCGTGCATCGAGCCCGCAGCGGATGGCCCGGCCGGCTCGCCTCCGCGATCGCCGGAAGATCGCTCACAGAAGTCTCCGCGCCCGATGTCGTCGAAAAGATTCAGCGGCTGAACCGGCTCGAGACGGTCAAGTATTCGCTCGACACTATCGTGGAGGGCAACGAATCGAGCCCCGTCCTCCCCGACGCACTGGTCGGCGACAAGCTGCTGATGATCGTGCACGGAAACACCGTTGCCGGCGTGGACCTGAGCCAGTTGAAGCCCGAGAGCGTGCAGATCTCCGAGACTGCCAACGGCCGCAGCATCCAGCTCACTCTGCCGCCCAGCCAGGTATTCGTCACCACCGTCGACGAGACCAAAAGCCGCGTTTATTCACGCAACACCGGCATCTTCGTGAGTGCGGATCCGAATCTCGAATCCGTCACGCGAGCCAAGGCTCAGACTGATTTGCAACAGGCGGCATTGAGCGACGGGATTCTTGACGCCGCAACCAATAATGCTCGTGTTGCGGTGACAGCGATGCTAGAGGGCCTTGGATTTACGCACGTCGATGTCCGGTAGTCGCGCGGTAGTCTTGAATGCCCGTGGGACCGTCTTTAACCCAAGATGCGGAATAAGCCCTTTTAAAAGGACTCTGTGCCGCGACTCAGACGCTTTTCGGAGCGTCCTACCTGAGGGGATTGGAATCAAGCTTGATGCAAGTTCTGGAAGAAAGAGCGCCGACATCAACCGGAGCACGAGCGGCCAGGTTGCAGCCGAAGCCTAAGAAGGCTGCAACTGCGTCGATCCGTAGGCCGGCGCTGCCCGCGCTCACCGGCATCCGTTCGCTCCTGGCGCTGACCATCATGCTCTTTCACTTCACGCCCAGCGGCCTCACCTGGGCGGCGCATCCGCGCTTCACGCTGTATCCCATCATCGACATCGGTTACGTCTTCGTAAGCTTCTTCTTCGTCATTTCAGGCTTCATCCTCTACTACAACTACGCACATCGCCCCGGCGGCGTAAACGCAGTGGACTTCTGGGTGGCGCGCGCAAGCCGCCTGTACCCCGTCTATCTGCTCACCATGCTCGTGTCCATTCCGATGCTGGCAACCGAGTGGTACGCGCGTTCACACACACAGTTCGTTGCCGGCGTCATCACGACACCTTTGCTCATCCAGGGTTTCTTCCCGCGTCTCGCAACCTTCTGGAACACCGTGAGCTGGACACTCTCCTGCGAGGTCGCTCTCTATCTGCTCTTCCCGTGGCTCGTAAAACTCAGGCTGCCGAAGAACGTCGGCAAGCTCCTCGTCATGGGTCTCGGCTTCTGGCTGCTCGGCATGCTGCCGCACATGATCTATCTGCACACGAATCCGGACCACCTCGCGCACGCCCCTGACCGCTACAGCACCGGCGTCTACATCGAGTTCCTCAAGTACACGCCGCTTCCATACCTCTGCACCTTCCTCTGCGGCATCACCATCGGCAAGATTCACGAGGAAGCGAAGCTCGGCGTGCGCGGAAGGATGATCGTAGCTATCTGCGGTTTCGCTGCAGGATGGTTCTGCTGCTATCACCTCGAAGCGCAGATGCCCTACCTCCTCGTGCACGGCGGCCTGCTGACGCCGGTCTTCGGCGCGATCATCCTCGGCCTCGCCGGTCCGAGCCCGCTCGCGAGCCTCTTCTCCTGGCGTCCGCTCGTCGCCATCGGCACCTCAACGTACGCCTTGTACCTGCTGCACTTCAACGTCTTCCAACTGATTCACGATCACCATCTGCCTGAACGTCTGCACGTCGCCTGGATCGATCCGTGGATCAGCTACGTCTTCGTTGTGCTGCTGGCGATGGCGGTGCGCAAGTGGGTCGAGCACCCCTTCCAGATCGCCATCGGCAACTGGTGGAAGCGCAAGCGCGAGGCGCAGCGCGAAGAGCGCGATCGTCTCGCACTCGCCGCGTAGTGATTCAGTCGCACAAGCTCTCGCTCACACGCTGTCGATCGCCTGCGCTGCCTTGTCGATCGCCTCGGCGATCTTTGTGATCTGCTCCGGTGTCAGGTCACCCCGAAACATGCGCAGGCGCACAGCTTCGCCAAGATTGCGGAACGCACGCATAATCTGCGGCGAGCGGCCACGACGGAACGCATGCCCCGTGTGCTCCATCCGCTCCGTAATCTCGCGAAGCCTTGCTTCGTTCGCCTTAAGCTCCTAGCGATGCCGGCGTCGGTGATGGCGTACGTCTTGCGGCCACCCTCGCTGGGCTCAACGACCTTCGCGAAACCGCGCTCCTCGAGCAGCGTCAGCGTCGGATAAACGACTCCAGGACTCGGCGCATACCCGCCCGAGAGCCGCTCCTCAATGGACTTGATCAGCTCATAACCGTAGCTCGGCTTCTCCGACAGCAACTGCAGGATCAGCAGCTGACAGGTCGCCTGGGTCGAGGAACCGCTCGCGTCCGCCGCCGAATCCACGCTCGCCATGGCCGCCCGGCCGCCAGACGGCCGAAGCGCGAGTGACCCGCCCATTGCGATCGCAACACCCCTCACCTCTGCCTCTTTCTTCGCGAAAATGCATAAATCTGTCAAAACATATTCGAATCTCCTTCTCTTACGATACATCGTAAGATATATCTTAGATAACTCGAAGGGAAGAAGGATGCAAGGATTTTGTGAGAGATTTTTGAGGTTTCTGGCCGGAGAGACCGACTCGCGATCGCTTAGAGCCGCCTCCGCGATTGCCCGTGCTGTGGCCCGCGCGTCGCGGATCAGGTCCGGGATCCCGACCCCGCGATAGCTGTTCCCCAGCAGATGCAGCCCCGGAACCCGCGCAACTAGCTCCTCCAGCTTCGCGATCCGCTCCAGATGCCCAACCTCATACTGCGGCAGACTACGAGGCCAGCGCCGAACCGTACTGAAACGGCGGCTCCGGAATTGGACCGAGAATGTTCCGCAACTGCGTGAGAGCTAACTCCGCAATCTCCTCATCCGATTGCGAACTCAAGACTCTCCGCACTCTCTCCGCCAAAGAACGCTCGCATCACCCTCGCACCCTCAGGCGCCCGATGCGGAAACTTCTGATCGACAAACGTGCACGCGAGTAGTTCTTGCTCACTCGCCGATCCCTGGGGCACAAGAAAGCCGAAGCCGGAAGGAATTGTGAAGGCTCTCGCTACATCGGCGGCCCACGCAAACGCGACGAGAATCGCCGAGCTTGCGTCTGAGGGAAGAAGCGAATCTCCAACGCCCGTCGGCTTTGCTCGCCGATGCGGCAAGAAATGCAGCAGGTATCTCGTGGAGTCTGTGGATGCGCAGATCAGAACCGAATCGAAGCGAGTTGGATCCCAGTCACTCTGATCGTCATACATTCCCTTGAACGCTGAAGTGAACATTTTCCACTCGCGAACCATTCCAAGACTCGAGACATCGGGTTCTGATGCGGCCGCCCTTCGCCCAAAGGTAACTCGTTCAATCGGAAGCTGAGCGATGAGCGCTTCAGTGAGCGATCCCACGCCTCGGCGCAGGCTCGTGAAGATTGGCTCAACTGCACGAGTGCGCTGCCGCGCGCGAGCCTGCAATCCGGCGATGAGGGAGCCGTGCTCGCGCTCCATCGCAACGAACTGCGGCATGACGGCACGTACAGAAAGCTTGTGCACATCACCGCCGAAGACGCCGCTGAGGAATGGAGCCGCGAGCGTATTCAGCACTTCATCGCCAAAATGCCGTCGCACAAAATCCGCGACAGACTCATCGTGATCAGGCGCGCTCGCCTTCAGCTCCTCCGCACGCGTCGAGCTCATCTCGCATACGCCTTCTTCGCAGAATCCGAAAACAGCGGAGACGCCTCCAGCGCGCTGAGGTCTTCGGGAACCATCATGCGCATGCGATCAGGAATCGCCTGCAGCTTGCCGTCGATCGAGAATGTAGCGTCTTGCGCGTCGCGTCATTCGAATAGATCAGCTCCGACTTCAAGCCCAAGCTCAATCGCAAGCTCGCGCGCCCACGGCTTCTCGCTGACCCAGCCATCCGGTCCGCCTTCGAGAATGAACTCGCCTTCCGGTGTGGCGATGCGCGTCGTTTCGATGATGCCGCCGAGACGATCGCTCGCCTCATAGAGATGCCAGTCAATCGTCAGCCCCGCGCTTGCGCGCGAGCTCGAGCTCGTACGCCGCGGTGAGTCCGCTGATCCCTCCGCCGATGATCGCAACGCGCTTCATCCTCCGGCCGGACCCTCCGCTGAAGACATAGCCATATCGCCGTACAGTACATGGTCAAGAGCCCGAATTAGCGTGTGGGAGTCGTTGAGGCTTTCAGCGCGATAGAGCTTCATGCCGAGCTTGTCTCGCGACCTCGCGAAAGTTGATGTCGATGTCGTAGAGGATCTCGACGTGATCGCAGAGAAATCCGATGGGCTGAATCACAACAGCCTTGTGTCCTTCTTCGGCAAGAGCCTTCAAGGTGTCTTCGACTGTCGGTCCAATCCACGGTGCTCCTGCGACACCCTGCGATTGAAAGGCAAAGTACCAGTCGCGGTCTTCCAATCCGAGCAATTTTGCAACGGCGGCGGCAGTCTGTTTGCACTCGACGGGGTAGGGATCCCCCTCTGTAGCGGCGCCGTAGTCCTGGATGCCGTCGGCGGGGACCGCGCCCACCTTAGCCGACGATGGGGCACCCGGAGTTGTAGCTGGAGTCGAGAGAATGGTGCGGCAGGGGACGGAGTGGGCGGTGAAGAGGACGGGCGTGCGCAGCCCCTGCCTGGGCGAGGACGGGCCGGAGGCGTTCGGCGAACGCCTCGGCGAGCAGAGGCTCGTCAGCCCAGCCGGCGATGAAGTCATAAGTGAAGGCGTCTCCGACTGCGGCCTCCAGCAGCACGGCGATAAAGCCCGGTCGAGGTGCGCGAGTTCTGCGGTGCGAGGCAGAGAACGCGCGCGTGCCCGACTCCATCGGCCTTCATCTGCGCGACGGTGTCGGCGATGAACGGATGCCAGTTGCGCATGCCGACGTAGACAGTCGTGCAAACTTCATCTTCGAGCAGTTCCGCCTGCCGCAGCGTCCAGCGGGTGAGCGGAGGGCCATCCGCTAACGGCTCTTCCTTCAAGCCGATTTCGGCGTAGCGGTGCTGGAGTTCGGCGATGACGTGCGGGGGCATGGGGCGGCCGCCGGTGACGTGCTGGAGGTAGTCGGACATCTCGCTGAGGCGGTTGGGTGTGCCGTGCGCGAGAAGGAGGATGGCGGTCTGACTCATGAATATTTCTATGGTACCGGCGGTGATACCCCCTCCCCCTGTTTTTTGCGCAAAGTCTTCCATCAAGAGAGTTTAGGGGTGGACCTATGTGCGCGGACTTGCAGGGCAGAAAAAAGAAGCCCCACCGAAGCGGGGCTTTCTGAGGAGGCTACTTGTCAAGGAGCTAGATCAGATGGGTTCGGCGACGACCTCGATGTCGACGTGACGGGTGCTGCCCACGATGTCGAGGGAGCCGAGGGTGAGCGGTTTGCCGATCTTCATGGAAGAGGTGCCTTCGACGACGCTCTGACGAATAACGGGCTCCTGGACACCGGCGATGGTGGTGGGCTGGCCAAGGCTGGATTGTTCAATTTTGGATTTGAGCCTGAGGCCCTCGGGGGAGTCGGTCAGTGTTGCGTCCAAATTGATGCCGATGTCCAGGTACTGAAACTGCGTTTGCGTACCGGTGTCATTCTTGGCTTCGTACGTGCCGGTGGCGACGGGAATCTTGTCGCCCTGCTTCAGCACGGTGCGTTGTCCTGAGGCGACAACCATCGCGAAGTGCTGGATGCCGACGCGCTTGCCGGAGTCGGATTCGGCGAGGGTGAAGGTAAGGCGGAAGGTCTTGCTCGGAGCGATCGAGGTCAGCAATGATCTTCTGCGCGAGCGCCTGCTGCTCAGGCGGAGCGTAGAGTTCGATCGCGTTCTGGAAAGAGACGAGGTAGAGCTTGGTCCAGGGCTCCAGCATGTTGCGCAGGGCGATGAGGATCTCGTTGGCGTCGTTCTGCTGAGAGACGCTGGACAGGTAGTAGGTCTTGAAGACGAACTCGGAGGCGGCCGGGCGCGGCTGATACGAGGGCCGTTCGGCGGGCTTGGATTCCGCGGGTTTGGCTTCGGTGTTTTGCGCGAACGCAGCCGGAACGAGAGCGAGAGTGAGTGCCCCGGCGGCGAAGAGCTTGTCGAGCGGTGCGATTCATTCGGTGTCTCCGAGTGGTTGTTTGAGAGGTGGCGGGTCAGGGAAGAAGGCTTTGAAGGCTGCAGTTTCGTCTGCGTCTTGTTTCGCGCGGATCATGGGGTTCAACTCGGCGATCTGCGTGGCGTTGCCGTACTGAAGCATGCGGAGGAAGAGCTTCTCCTGCGGGGTGAGCGGGAGCGGCGGCGCGGGATGGCTGGGCGCGTGGAGGTCGGCGAGGAGCTGGGCGTCGGAGGGAGTGGTTGTTACGTCATCGTCCTCATGAGTGGGGCAGCCGGATTTGTGCGGCGCCTGGCAGTTCTCGAAATACAGGGGTCTCTCCACTCCGCTTCGCAGCAGAGCTGCGAGGCTCCGGTCGAGATGACACGGTATTGGTGGATTGGGCGAGATTTGTCGTGGAAAAGGGTTCGGAGTTCGTCGCGGGATGGGCCGCTTCGGGGTTCTTCGACTTCGCGTCACTGCGTGACGCTTCGCTCAGAATGACGGCGTTTGTCGCGCGTGCGCTGGTCTGATGGCGCAAGACCATCAGCGACGCGATGGCGAGGATGGCGGCTGAGGTGGCGGTCCAGAGGGCAACATGCGCGGAGAGGTGAAAACGCGCGGGCTGCGGTGTGGCGGCGCGTTGCTCGAGCGAGGCGAGGATGCGGCCGGCGAGCATTTCACTGCCGGAGCGAGGCTGGGCGTCACGAAGCGCGGAGAGGGCGCGGTCGATGGTGTGGTCGATGGATCGTCGGGGCGTCGCGTTCAAGCGTTGCGTCCGTTCGCGTTCAGGCTTCGAGACGGGCCTCCTTTCGTCGAGGCGTTCGCGTAGTCGCGCGCGGGCTCGGAAGATGAGTGCGCGGATGGCGGACTCGGACTTGTTGAGGACCTGGGCGAGCTCGCGGGTGTCGAGCTCGTCGATGGCCGACAGCAGGAGGACCTGGCGCTCGGCGCGCGGAAGACGGTCGATCTCGCGGAAGACGCGGGCGAGTTCGCGGGCCTCGTCAAGGGCGACGTCGGCGGGTGTGTTGCGGCCGGCGAGCGAGAGGGCGAAGGCATCGTCCATCTGATCGGGACGGATGCGGCGGCGGCGGTCGAGCGCGAGGTTCCAGGTGATGCGCACGAGCCAGACGCGGAGGTCGCGGATCGTCGGGCAGCGAGCGCTTGTGTTCCATCACGCGGACGAAGGTGTCCTGCACTGCGTCTTCTGCCTCGGTGGGATTGCGGAGCACGGAGTGGGCGACGCGGAAGAGGAGCGTGGAGTAGGCCTCGACGAGCGCGGCGAGCGAGGTGTCCGTCTCGGCGGGCCGGGAGTAGAGCATTTGCCCCGATCCTGGCCTTGAAGGCTTCGCGAAGGCCGTTTTCTTCGATGGAAAACGGCTCGTTCGGCAGAGTCTCCGGTCTAGACCCTCGGGGGACATGCTCTAGCGGCAAGACCAAACTGAGTTCCTCGATCACGGGTGGCTCGATTTCCGGGAGTTGCGTTGGCTTCTACTGTGACAGACGGGCGAGGGGCGATTGCGCTCGGGGAAATTTTAGAGAAGGGAAGCGTTGCCGCGTTGGGCTTCCAGGTAATCCGAGCCTTTAGGCTCGGGCGCTTCCAGGTAAGCCAAGGCTTTAGCCTTGGCCCTCGAGCCACGGCGGGAGGATGGGTCTTTCGCTATGGTGTGCCGACAGGTGATTGTCATGGATCCGGACCGGCCTGCTACAACGCAGAAGAAGCGCT
>CAVZMD010000028.1:0-170048 GCA_963776265.1 uncultured Acidobacteriaceae bacterium
CGTCGTACTCGAGAATCGCCGCATACGTATAGCCACGCGTATCGGCCGCATAGTCGTACGCTCCGTTGTTATCCACCGTCCAGTTCATAAACTGCAGGTGCGAGTCCGACCCCGGATTGTTCTGGTCAAACACATCGGGGAGGCTCATCTTGCCGACACGGAAATCCAGTCTTCGGGCTGGCACTACTGTGGCCAGCGAGAACGGCGTGCGCAGCGCATCCACCATCTTCGACGTCAGCCCAATCGTCTGGTGAATCTGTGCCCGCGCCACATACGGCACCGGACCTAGCGTCGGGTTTCGCACCACATCGAGGTTCGTGAACCCCGCCAGCCCCAGTGCTTCGAGAGTCCTCGTCCGCCGGACGATTCCAGGTCAAAGATCGCGTCCGTGTTGTAGCGCAGATTCCTGTGCAGCTGCAGCCCCGTAAAGACAGTCCCCACCAGCGAGGTCTTGTACTCACCGATCGCCAGGAACGAGTTGGTTCCCTCATAGGGCGAGTGAATCGGCGGATTTGCCTGGAAGATGATGTTCGCCTGACCCGAGAGCAGCCACGAGTGATTGGCCGGATGGTCGAACATGGTCACTTGCGGCTCTCTATTGGCGGCATGCGGCGGATCGCCGGCTCCAGCGTCATCTGCAGGCACGGGATCGTTCTGCGCCCGTGCCATCAGGGCAGCGAACATGCAGAGGCTCAGCGTCAGTTTGGTTAGGCGCAAAATCATTGGAATTTTCAAAGGGACTTACTGTACAGCGGCCAGATGAGGACCAAATAAAAAGGCCCGCCACGGGAGGAGTCTCCAGGCAGCGGGCCACGTTAATTCACTGTCATCAGCAGTCCCGTCGTTCTCCAGCCGCGACCAGATGCCCGCAATCGGGCAGCGCTCGTCACCCGTCTCAACGAACGTCCGAGTCAAATGCATTCTGCCGAACTGCGGAAGCATCGGCTGGTTCTCAGTCGGGCGCACCCAGCGGTTGATCAGGTTCTTCATGGGAGTCTCCTTTCCACGCCTTCCCGGCGCCAAATCTTTAGCTGTAGTATACCCCGGTAGGGTATAAACAGACCATGAAACGGAGGCCTCGTGGAGATCGATCGCGAACGCGCAAAGCTGGTCAACCGCGCCAAACGAATTCAGGGGCAGATGAAAACGGTCGAGCGCAGCCTCGCTGAGAACCAGGACTGCACCGATATCCTCATGCTCCTCGCCGCCGTAAAGGGCGGCATCAACGGCCTCATGGCTGAGGTCCTCGAAGACCACATCCGCCTGCACATCGGCGCCCGGCCCATGTCCCCTGAGCTCGGCGAGGAGCTCATCGACCTCGTCCGCGCGTACCTCAAGTGATGCGCCCCGCCTTGCACCCTTTGACGTGTCGTCAGCTCAGGATTAATCTATGAGTACACGGGAAAGGAGGTTGATCCAGCCTATGAATTCTGATGGTATTAGTTGCACGATCCTACGTGAGGTGACTGAGGCTTAGAGCACCCTTTGCTCTAGACCTGGCGATCCGCAAACACATTCGCCGAGGCCCACTCACAGATCGAAGGGTGCCTCAGGTCAATCTCAACAGTCTACCGGTATCGAAGGCCCGCTCAGCCGAATCTGGCAGCGGGCCTTCGTGCATTCTTGCCGATAGTATTTGCAGTGGCTCCATGACAGATAACACGAACGAGATTTTCGGCTGGTTTCGCGGAAGGGGCAAGATCACCGGCGATATCATTGCTCCTATCATCCCCGAGGAAGAGTGGGATTGTCTGTCCGCTGATCCTCACGACCCGCTTTACAATAAACCCATGGGACCCCTCGTCATCGCAGGCAAAGCATTTCAATCGCGGCTCATCGTTGGCACCGGCAAGTACAAAGACGGCCCGGAAACTCAGGCCGCGATAGAAGCCTCCGGTGCAGAAATGGTCACCGTCGCTGTCCGCAGGGTCAATCTCGACCGCTCCAAAGAATCCCTGCTCGACTTCATCGATCCCCAGCGCTACTTCCTCCTGCCGAATACCGCAGGCTGCTATACCGCCGACGAAGCAATTCGTGCTGCCCGTCTTGGCCGCGAAGTCGGTCTTTCGGAATGGGTAAAAATCGAGGTCATCGGCGATCAGGCCACACTGTATCCAGACGTGCAAGCTACGCTGGAAGCGACTCGGGCACTCGTAAAAGAAGGCTTTACTGTTCTCCCGTATACCTCTGATGACATTGTATTTGCGAAGCGCTTGATCGATGCAGGCGCCGCCGCCGTTATGCCTTTGGCGGCACCAATAGGCAGTGGCCTAGGCATCCAGAACCGCGCCACGCTTCAGATCCTCCGCGAAATGATCACCGAGGTTCCGCTGATCGTCGATGCTGGCGTAGGCACAGCCTCAGATGCAGCCTTGGCCATGGAACTCGGAGCCGACGGCGTGCTCATGAACACGGCCATAGCTGCCGCATTGAATCCAATCCTGATGGCCGAAGCCATGCAGCATGCAGTGCTCGCAGGACGGCAGGCGTATCTGGCCGGACGCATGCCGCGCAAACTGTACGCTACCGCGAGTTCACCACTCGAAGGCATTTCGCGGTGACGAACGTCGCCACCGCTTTGCTGGCAATGTTCTTACTTCCGGTCAGCTCATCACCTTGGGTCGATATCTTCGGACTCGTCGGTGCAGTTACTTGTCTGGAGGCTGCGATTATTGGAAGAGGGCGGACTGTACATAAAGGGCGGACAAGCTCTTGGGGCGTAGCGAGCTGGCTCCGACCCATCCTCGGTGCCGTTGGCCTCGTATTACTTGTATTCGTTTTCGTCGATTTTCGGAGCCGGTTCTGACGTCCTGCTCGGATTAGCCATTAGTTCCAAGAAGTCTCTCTGACAGCTTCCGCTTCACCTCCGGCCACTCTTCCACCACAATCGAAAACCGTTTCGTATTCCTTGGTGTGAAATCAGCCGCCATCCTGTGCGCGCGCAGCACGCCTTCGAACTTCGCACCAATGCGCAGAATCGCGGTCGCCGACCGCTCATTCCGCTCATCTGTGCACAGGTGCACGCTGCACATCTTCCAAGTCTCGAACGCATGCGTCAGCATCAGCAGCTTCGCCTCGGTGTTCGCCGCCGTGCGAATCGCCGAAGCCGTCAGCCACGTGTAGCCGATCTCTCCTGTATCGAACACATGCTTGCCGCGGTGCGCCGAACCCTCCGGCCACGGCCATCGCTCCAGCTCAAAGAACCGCGTCGAGCCAATCACCTTGCCATCAGTCTTGCGCACAGTCGCAAACGGCAACGCCGTCCCCGCATCTCTCCACGCCAGCGCCGTCTCGATGTACTTCTCGACGGCCTCGCGTCCCACCGGCACCAGACTCCACTGATACAGCGACGTGTCCGCCGCCGAAGCCTCCGTCAGCGCCGACGTGCCGCGCTCCAGCGGCTCCAGCCGCACATGCTCACCCTCAAGCGTTACAGCCATCCCCATGACAACGAGCTTACGACGTCGCTCACAATCGCTGCCCGAAGCACACCAGGTCTCCGTCCGGTGCAAGCACCAGCAGCTCGCGCTCGTGGTACGGCTTGTCCGCGGGGCCATGCACATCACCCTTCGGCAACTTGTCCAGCTTCGGTTTCAGCTCTGCATACAGCGCATCCACGTCGCGAACATCGAAGTAGTAACGAAAATTCCTTACCCCGCGCGGAGCATCCGCTGCATCCTCGCGTCCCCAGATGCGAATGCCGCACCCGTCGCGCTCCAGATATGCATAGTCGCGCACATGCCTATGCTCGTTGAACCCCAGCACTTCGCGGAAGAACTCCACGGCGGCATCAAACTCCGCGATTGGAATATGCATGAACTGCGTCGTCTGAACGATGTTCCGCATGACGCGAGCTTACGTGATACACGACTCACGCGCATCATGCAGCGCATTGCACCTGCGGACAGAAAACTCTTTCCCTCACGGTCGCAAACAGACTCTTTGTTCTCTCCGGGCCTACTGCAGCGTATACATCGCCAGCCCGCTCAGCAGCTTCGGATAGAAGTCCGTCGACTTCTGCGGCATCACCTCGAGGTTCAGCGAGATGTCCTTCATCTGTTCCAGCGTTACCGGCTTGATCAGAAACGCCACGTCGGCCTTCCCACTCTTTACGCGCTCCACCGATTCATCCGCCTCGCGGTAGTAGCGAATCTTCTCGCCCTTGCGAACTGTCTCCTCATCCATCCCCAGCAGCTTCTCGATCACGACTTTATGCAACTGCGTCACATCCAGCTGTTGCTGCCGCGGCGAAAGGCCCGCCAGCAGCGGAGCGATCGCGTCAGTCTTCGGTGTCAGCAGCAGATTGCCTTCGCGTGTCGCCGCAACAAACGCCACACCCTTCGTCTCGTTCAGCTTCGCCAGCAGCTGCAGCGGCGTCAGCGAGCCCGGCAACTCCGTCACATCGAAGTATTGCTTCGCTTGCTCTTCGAACCAGCGCAGACTAAATCCCTCGACCCCCGAGACCACGCGATGCGTCGGCAGAATCGTAATGCCCGGGGCATCCATGTTCACGAACGTCATCATCATCGCCTGCTCCGGAAACGCAGGCTGAGGAAGTCCGTCGGGACTCATCGTCGGCGCCGCCTTCGGATCGATATGCTGCTCGGCCGCGCGCTCGTGCATGTAGGCCACCGACGTCTCGTACCGGTGATGTCCATCGGCAATCAACAGCCACTTGTCTTCCATCGCATCCAGTACGCGCTGAATCAGCTGATAGTCGGTCACCTTCCACACGCGATGAACGACGTGATACTCGTCCACGATCTCGAGGTCCGGACTCCGCGTGACGTGCGGTACAGTCTTCGAGTCGCCCGCCACACTCGGCGGCGCCTCGAAGATCACGCGCTCCGCCGTGAATGTCGGATCCGAGTACAGCATGTAAATCTGCTCGCAATACGCGCGCGTCGCCTTGAACAGCGCCAGCCTGTCCGACTTATGTTTCGGGAACGTCTGCTCATGCCGGTAGACAACCTTGTCGGCATAATCGGAAAGCTGTCCCAGCGCAATAAACCCGCGCCGCTCGCGAATCTCTGCCTTTACACCGGTCGTCCCGCCGGTGCCGGGCACGGTATACGTCTGCGAATAGCCATAGAGCGCAGGCGCCGTCTCCTCGCGCAGAATGTGCTCCTCGCGCCACTTCGTCAGCGTCTCGGCCGCGCGTGTGTAGACGTTGTGTTCCTCGTTGTCATCGGGCTGCTTCTTGCCAAGCACAACGCGAACCAGGTTGTAAGGGCTCAGGTTGTAATACCGCTCCTGCATTGCGGAGTCGATCTTGTCGTAGGGCTGCGTCACGACATCGGCCATGTTCACAGCGGTGGGGTCGTACCGGAGAGCGCGAAACGGAAACAGACGTGCCATCTCTCCATTGTACGAAGAGTGATTGCGCTTACACTGAGCGGATGGTTTTGAGGAAGGCTGTGCCGGCGGATTACGCCGAGATTATTGATCTCGCGAACCTTGCGTATCGAGGCAGAGAGGGCGCAGTCCCAAGCTGGAACATCGAGAAGGGAATCGTCGGCGGCCAGCGGCTCGACGATTCACTGCTACGCGAAGAACTCGCCGCCAAGCCCGACGGAGCGCTGCTCGTCTATCGCGAAGACGCTGACGGTCCGCTGTTAGGAACAGCATGGCTGAATCCTGAGAGCGACGGCGCGTGGTCGATGGGACTTCTTACCGTGCGGCCTGAGTTGCAGAACCAGCACCTCGGACGCAGGCTGCTCGCTGCGGCTGAAGAATACGCGCGCGACCGCGGTGCGAAGCGCATGCGTATCGGCGTGTTGCATGTGCGCGACACGCTCATCGCCTGGTATGAGCGCCGAGGCTATCGTGCAACGGGCGAGACCGAACCGTACCCATCCAACGACTCACGATTCGGCACGCCGCTACGCGAGAATCTGCACTTCCTCATCATGGAGAAGTCGATCTGATCCTGCCTCAGCCGCCGGCAATCGCTCCCAGAATAATCAGCGGTTCGCGTCCGGCAACAACTGCCTCGGGCAATGGATCATCCGGCGAATCGTGCGATAGATCTTCGTTGCACGCGAAGAATCGAATGAACGCACGGCGGTCCTGCGTCGTCTGATCGCGAATCGTTCCGCGCAGCGTCGGATGCGCGTGCTCGAGCGCGTCGAGCACGCGCCGCAGCGTTACCGGCGCTTCAATTTCAAGCGACACCTCGTGGCCGGTGGTGATGCTTGCGTGGCGCAGCAGCGGCGCTGGAAGCTCAACCCGAATTCGACTCATGCCAGCGTCTGCACCTCAACCGAGAGGACGGGTGGCAGGAACTCGGTGATGGTGGTCCAGTCGTCGCCGCCGTTGGGCGAGCAGTAGACCTGGCCGCCGGTGGTTCCGAAGTAGATGCCGCAGTCATCGAGCGAATCGACGGCCATCGCATCGCGCAGGATGTTCACGTAGCAGTCCTGCTGCGGGAGTCCCTTGGTCAGCGGCTCCCACTCGTTGCCGCCGGTGCGTGAACGGAAGACCTGCAGCTTGCCATCGAGAGGGAAGTGCTCGGAGTCGGACTTGATGGGCACAACATAGACGGTCTCCGGCTCATGCGCGTGCACGTCGATCGCGAAGCCGAAGTCTGTCGGCAGGTTGCCGGAGATCTTCGTCCACTGATCTCCCGCGTCATCCGAGCGCATGACGTCCCAGTGCTTCTGCATGAAGAGCGTCTTCGGTGTCTTCGAGTTCATCGCGATGTGATGAACACAATGCCCAACCTCCGCGGTCGGGTCCGGAAGAAATTTCGAGTTCAGCCCCTTGTTGATCGGCTTCCACGTCTTGCCCGCATCATCGCTCCTGAACGCTCCCGCCGCAGAGATTGCGATCACAATTCGATCAGGATTTGTGGGATCGAGGATGACGGTGTGGAGGCACATGCCGCCGGCACCGGGCTGCCACCCGGGGGCGGTGGCGTTGGTGCGCAGACCGGAGAGCTCGGTCCAGTTGTTGCCGCCGTCGGTGGACTTGAAGAGGGCGGCATCCTCGGCTCCGGCGAAGACCGTGTCGGGGTCGGTGAGCGAGGGCTCGAGGTGCCAGACGCGCTTGAACTCCCAGGGGTGGGGGGTGCCGTCGTACCACTGGTGGGTGCCGGGGACGCCGTCGTACTCGAACTTGGCGCTGACGGGGTTCCAGGTCTCGCCGCCGTCGTCGGAGCGCTGGATCTGCTGGCCGAACCAGCCGGAGGACTGCGAGGCGTAGATGCGGTTGGGGTCTACGGGCGAGCCCTTGAGGTGGTAGATCTCCCAGCCGGTGAAGTGCGGGCCGGAGATCTTCCAGTCCTTGCGTTTGCCGTCGGAGGTGAGGACGAAGGCGCCTTTGCGGGTGCCTGCGAGGATGCGAACAGAGCTCATCAGAACTTCCTCGGTGTGTGGAAATCGTGTGGCGGGTGACCGAGAAAGGATACGCGAAACGCGCGGTGGAAGTTCTGAGAATTTCGGTTGCCGGAGAGACCCCCTCCCCCCGTCACTTTTTGCGCAAAGTCTTCCATCGAGAGATTTTAGGGGTGGACCTAAGGTGCTCGATGGAGCGCTTTAAATCAGACTGCCCGGCGGCGCCGGGCAGGTTCGCTTCTATGTTTAAGTCTATACGGCGTGTCAAGCCGTCGACGCGGTCAACCGTTGATTTCTCAGTGTGAGGGCGGCACTGGGCGTGCTAACAATGGGCCCTGGCGCCCATGTCTCTTATCTCCCGACACGCGAAGGTGGTGGCTTGTTTTGCGCTTGGCGTCCTGGCGGCGCGGCCGGCGGATGGACAGTTCAGCGACCCGCGCAATTACCAGAACGTCCCGGTGGGAGTGAACCAGATCGAAGTGGCGTACACCTATGTGCGCGCGAATGCTTCGGTCGATCCGGCCATTGTCATCGCGGGCGCCAAACTCAACCTGAACCAGGGAACCGTCAGCTATACGCGCTACTTCGGACTTTTCGGTCGCACAGCGTGGGTGGCGCCGGGCGTACCGATTGCCGGGCTTGGCGGCTCGGTTTCGGGAACCAACGTCAGCGGGTCGATCGCCGGCGCGGGCGACTCGAGCTATGAGTTCGCGATGCTGTTCAAGGGAGGCCCGGCGCTGAGCCCGGAGGAGTTCGCAAACTACAAGCTGACGACAACACTGGGCGCAAGCGTCGTTGTCACTGCGCCTACGGGTCTATACAGGGCGGACAAGATTTTGAACCTCGGCTCGGACCGATGGTCGTTCCGGCCGGAGTTTGGGGTTTCCTATCCCTTCGGGGCGGAGCGGAGATGGGCGCTGGATGCCTATGCGAACTGCTACTTCTTCACTGATAACACCACTTATCGCGGGGCCGAGGTTTTGAAGCAGGCGCCGTTGCCTGGGTTCGAGGGGCATCTCAGCTATTCGTTTCGCGAAAGCATTGTGGGCTCGCTCGACACGCGCTATTCGTTCCGCGGCGAAACGACGGTGAACAGCCTGAGGCAGGACGATTCGCAAAGGAACTTCGTTCTCGGCAGCGAGGCGATTGTCACGTTGAATGCGAAGAACCAGCTCACGTTCCTCTTTGAGAAGGCGCTGGTTCACGACAATGGCCCTGCAGCGACCGGTGTTAGTTTTCGGTACGACTACCTGTGGGGACGAGGGTACAAATGAGTGCGCGGCGGGTGTGCGGACATCGATGCAAGCCGGGATGGTTCGGGGCGGAGATGATCGATGAACGGGCTCAGGATGGAGCACGCGACGTACGCGACTGGTGTAAATTTGGCTGCGCCGGTGTCTAAGGTCTTGTGAGTCACTCATTCTCGCGCTCGCTGCTGTGGTTGTTTGTCGCCGCTTTGAGCTGCGGTGCGTCAGCGCATGCACAGGTTTTGTCGGCGCAGCTTCACGTGGCCACGGCAACAGGCGCGACGACGTTTCACATCGGTGAACGTATTTCGCTTCAGCTTGATTTCACGGCGGCTGCTGACGCTCACCTTGGCGTGACGACGGCTAGTTACGACCGCGGCGGAAGGTTGAATATCGAGTCGTTTGAGGTGAGCCCGACTTCGGGTTTCACCGATCCGTGGGCCGCTTACTTCAATGCCGGCGTATTCATGGGCGGGGGAATGTACAGCATTGCCGAGCTTTCCGCGAAACCGTACACGATGCACCTGAATTTGAACGAGTGGGTGCGGTTCGATTCGCCGGGCGATTACACGGTTACGATTCATAGCAATCGCGTGTTCAGCGTTGATAAGTCCAGCATGCGCACCCAGGAGCTTCGGTTACTTCCAACCCGATCAAGCTGCACATTATTCCGGCCACGCCGGAGTGGCAGAAGGCGACGCTCGCTCATGCGGTGCAGGCGCTTGCGGTGAAAGCGTCAGCCGTTCAGGCCAGCGTCCGAAGAGGTTGCGGGAGCGATCGCCGATGTGCGTTTTCTTGCAGCGCTGAGTCGGTTCCGGTGCTGGCGGCTGGCCTCGGGGAGGATCAATCGGACCGGGCTTCCGCATTTGCTCTGGGTCTTATCGGGCTTCCGCCGGCGCTGAACGAACTTGCGCGCCGTGCGGTGCGGGAGCGCATCGATGATCCGGAGGTCTCCGTATCGGGCTTTCATCTGATGGCGTTCGCGGGTTTAGAGACGAGCCCGGCGAACTCGGCGGAGGAGAACATCAAGGCGCGCGGGGCCGCTCATGCGGAAGCGTTGCGGCTTGCCATTGCGGCGCTGCCGAGGAAGACCGGGAAGGCGAAGGCGGCGACGGCCGATCTGCTCTTGCGAGAGGGGCCGGGCGGCCTTACGCCGGAGGACGATGCGGCCATTGCGCAAGCGCTGAGCTCTACCTTCACGGAACTGGCTGAGGACAAGCAGGCTATTCTGCTCGAGGCGCATTGGGACGTTTTGCGATCTGTCATCACGTCTCAAACGCTTCAGCAGGTCGTCTCGCTTCCGGTGAGCGATGCAAGCAGCCGTGTGATGCCGACTTACGATCGCGTGAAGCTTAAGAGCGAAGCTCTGAGCCGCTTGTATGAGCTCGACCCGGAAGCGGCGAAGCGGGCGGTGTACGCGCAGATTGGCTCTGCAACACCGTCTCTGACTGCAGCGAGGCTGTGGTTCTTGCCTGCAGAGCCTCTGCCGCAGTTCGAATCGATCTGGGCGCAGGCGCTGCTCGGCCCGTCGGGGGAGAGCAATCCTGAGGTGCTGGCGGGACTGATGACACGGTTCGGCACGGGACAGTTTGCCTCGCAGGTTGCAGCGAAGGTTCGGGCGTCTCTGGAGATTGGAGAGGCTTGCGCGCCGGAGGCGGCAATGCTGGCTTACGTCGTCAAGTTCAACGCGGATCTTGCGAGGCCGCTGTCTGCGGGATGCGCTGCAGGCGCGAAACCAGACGCGGTGCTACAGCCACGCTGTTCCTCGATGTGGCACGTTACACGACGGGGCCGGCTCTGACAGATGTTGCAATCGAAGCGATCCCGGATGAAGACCCGCAAATCGCTGGGGACGCGGTGAACTATCTCAGGGTGTATGGTGACGAGCGGTCGAAGGAACCGATTCTGAACCGGTATATCTCCTGGACACAGGAGTGGGCTGGCAGAGGAGGTGAGCTTGAGTCGGGCGATCCTTTCAAGCCTTCGCCGAATGGGGAGCAACAGCAGTTGGGCGAGATTCTGGGGCGGGCACTTCTTGTTAACCAAGGCTGGATTACGGATGACAAATTGCGCGCCGAGGTTCTGAAGCGGTGCGTCGGCGAACAGATATGCCGCGCGCTGCAACAGAGCTACATCACCGAGGGGCCACCGTACCGAGTGATTCTGTTTCAGAGGGAGGGGAAGGAAGACATTCGAGTGGGACCGTACGAGATTCCCAATCTCGAACTGCTGAAGGCCAAACTGTCGCAATATCCCCGAGGCACAGCGTTTGCCCTGATTCAACCGGATTCTTCTGGAGACATACAGCGTCTCGAGCATCAGGTCACGGCGGTCTTTGATGAAGCAGGTATGACTCTCACCAAGAAGCCGTGATGTGGCTAGGAGATGGCGCCTGGGGTGGGGTGTCGTTCATGGCGGAGTGGATGGCGGTGAGGACTTCGTCGGGGGTGATGGAGAGGATGCATTTTTTCTGCTGCTCGATGCAGGTCTCAAGGCCGCAGCCGGCGCACTCGACGCGGTGGTAGAGGATGCGGTGGTGGGGGCCGTAGGGGAACCACTGGCGCGGGATGTTGCGCGCGGCGAAGATGGCGACGCAGGGCGTGCCGACGGCGGCAGCGAGGTGCATGGGGCCGGAGTCGTGGCCGATGAAGAGGCGGACGCGGGCGAAGCGCGGCGGCGGACTCGCGGGGCGTGAGGCGGCCGCAGAGGTTGACGACAGGGCCTCCGCCGTTCGCGATCCAGTCTGAGGCGGCGAAGGTGGAGGCGTCGGACTCTTCGGGCGAGCCGAGGAGCAGGAGGCCGCGGTTGGGGAAGGCGCGGGCGAGGCGAGTGAGGAGGAGGCGCCAGTTGTCGCGGCCCCAGTCCTTGGATTGGACTTTTGTGCCGACGCTGACGGCGAGGAGTTCGTGAGCTTGATGTCCAGGGCCGAGTCTTCGGGGCCGATGGCGCGGGCGGCGGTGGCGTGTTCTTCGGGGGTGAGGTGGAGGTCCCAAGGGCGGGGTCGTCGAGGCTGACGTCGCCGAGTTCGGGCGGATGTTGCGGGCGAGGCGGGAGGCTTCGGGTTCGAGGTCGGCGTCGGGGGAGGCGGGGGCTTCGCCGCCAAAGAGGTTGAGTTGGGCGGCGGTGGTGAGGGGGACGCCGATCTGGCGGGTGACGCCGGCGAGGCGGAAGAATTTGGCGTCGCGGCGGGCGGCGTCGAGGCCGCGGGCGCCGGCGAGGTAGACGAGGACGTCGGGCCTGAAGCGGCGGATCTCGAGGGCGAGGCGAAGGAGCTCGCGGATGGAGCGCGTGCCGGTGGTATAGCGCATGTAGCCGTGGATGAGGCCGGTGTGCTCGAGCACGGCGGCGGCGGGCGGGGCCTTGGCGGCGACGGGGAGGTTGGTGAGGAGGCGGCGCTCGGCGGAGGGGAAGGCGCGGGCGATGAGGTGGAATGCGGGGAGGGCGATGAGTGTGTCGCCGAGGCTGCCGAGGCGGTAGACCAGGACGCGCCGGATGTCGTCAGCCATGAGCTTCAGTGTAGAACGCAGGGGTTAGGGATTAGGGATTAGGGATTAGGGACTGGGGATTCGGTAAGCTTGGGGTTGCTGATGATTGATGCGAAAGAGATCGTGAGGCTGCAGGAAGAGGCGACGCGGCGGTGGCATGAGCCGGCGGAGATGCCGAAACTCGCGGACGAACTGGATCAGCTTGTGGTCGAGCAGCACAGGGCGAACTTCGATCTGTGGCACGAAGAGGACCAGGCGAGGGACCCGGAGGCGACGCCGGAGAAGATTGTGGCGATCAAGCGGGCGATCGACCGGCTGAACCAGCGGCGGAATGATTTGATGGAACGGATCGACCGGAAGCTGCTGACTGAGGCGGGCGAGCAACGCGCGGAGGCTCCAGTGCACTCTGAGACTCCGGGGATGATGATTGACCGGCTGTCGATTCTGGAGCTGAAGCGGTTTCATACCGCGGAGGAGGTTGCGCGGGCGGCGGATAAGGAGCATGTGCAGCGCAACCAGGAGCGGCTGGCGGTGTTGAAGGAGCAGAGAGAGGATCTGCGCGGTGCGCTGGACGCTCTGTGGGCCGATGTAATGTCGGGCAGGCGACGGTTCAAACTGTACCGGCAGATGAAAATGTATAACGATCCGGCGCTGAATCCGGTGCTGTATCGTGCGCGGGCCGCGAAGTGAGGTACGGGATATTCACTGATCGATTTGACCGCGGAAGGCGCGGAACCGTATAACGCTGAAACAGCTTCCCAAATTGACACAGCACCGAGGCTACTCCCAAGCCGAGACGAACCAGAGAGCGCTATGGCCACGAAGTCGGCATCCACCGTTATCCCAAGTACTGCGAACTCAGCGAAGAACGACGCGAAGTCCAGCAACCTGCGGCGCATGCCGCGCACGCTTGCCGGCTCGCACGCACCCGACGACGCGACGCGTAAGCAGACGCTCGCGATGTATGAGAGTGCGTTGAAGCTGATGCAGAGCGGAAAGTATGACAAGGCGCACCAGGCCTTCTCGCAGATGCTGGAGACGGCGCCGCAGGACCTGGCGGACCGCATCCGCATGTACATTGCGGCGTGTATAGCGCAGATCGAGAAGGGCTCGACGAAGTTCGAGACGAATGAGGAGCGCTACGACTACGCGATCTCGCTGCTGAACCAGGGGCATTATGAGGACGCGCGGGAGCAGTTCCAGAAGATCCTTTCGGCAAACCAGTCGGCGGACTACGCGTTCTACGGACTGGCGCTGCTGGCGAGCATGACGGGCGATACGCAGGAGTGTATCGACAAGCTGCGCGAGGCGATCCGGCTGAACGGCCAGAACCGGCTGCAGGCAAGGGCGGACTCGGACTTCGAGACGGTCTCCGAGGACCCGCGGTTTACGGAACTGCTGTACCCGGAGGCGTAACGACCGTTCGCTGCGGCTTCTTTCCGGTGAGCGTTACGAATCCTGGGATGCCCTGGGAGACGAGTGAGATAATCGAGTTGTCCCCCGCGGGCGGATTTGCCCTCTCCGAGAGACGGAGAGGTGAGTATGGCGACTGACTTTCGGATCGTCAGTCTTTGCGGCTCCGCCGGGGCACTCCCTGCCTACATAGAAATTCTGAAGGCGATGCCTGTCGACACCGGGATGGCGTTTGTCATCCTTACCCATCGGCGTATGGGAACGCCCTGCTGGCTGGTGGATATCCTCTCCCGTGTCACCCGGATGAAGGTCAGAGAGATCGCCGAGGGTTGTGTCTTCGAGCCGAACCATGTGTACGTTATCCCCGCCGGTGAAGACCTGACGATGAATGGAGAGACGTTTAGTCTCGTTCCCGCGACGACTGTGTATGGCTGGCCTGATTCATTCGACATCTATCTGGACTCGGTTGCAAAGACCACGAACCGGAGAGCCGTTACGGTGATTCTGTCGGGGATGTCAGAAGATGGAAGCGCGGCGCTGAAAGATCTGCGAAGGAGCGGTGGGCTGAACTATGCGCAGACCGATGCTCCGTCGCGCGACATGCCCGAGAGCGCGGTGCGAACTGGAATGGTGGATTACGAAGGTTCACCGGAAGAGATCGCCGCTGCGATCCTCGGCCTTCCCGAGATCGGCCGAAATGGTTCCTCTCTGAAGGGCCTGCAGCCTCTTGACGCACGATTGCTTGCTTCGAACCCTGTGGAAGGCGTGGCTGAGGTGCGTCTACTACACTGAACGAACGCATGTCCGATCGAGTTCTTCCTCAGCTTCGAGTGGTGGCGATCGGTGGCGGCACGGGCCTTTCTACGTTGCTGTTGGGGTTGAAGCGCTTCGTTGCCACACCTGGGTCGCCGACCGGCTTTGACCGGCGGGGAGGATCTCGTGGCCGCAGCGGCGCGAGCCCCTGCCCGGATGCTCCTTGCCTGATTCGCGACCTGGCGGCGGTGGTGACGGTGACCGATGACGGCGGGTCGTCGGGGAGGCTGCGCGAGGAGCTGCAGATGCTGCCGCCGGGCGACATCCGCAACTGCATGGTGGCGCTGAGCGAGGATGAGCATCTGCTGTCGCGGCTGTTTCAGTACAGGTTTGAGCATGGCGAGCTCCAGGGACACAGCTTCGGCAATCTGTTTCTGGCGGCGCTGAACGGGATTTCGGGAGACTTTGCGCAAGCGGTGCAGACGTCGTCACAGATTCTGGCGACGCGGGGAAGGATCTATCCGGCGACGACGGCGAATGCAACGCTGACGGCGCAGATGGATGACGGCTCGGTGGTGCGGGGCGAGACGAACATCACGGCGTCGAAGCGGTCGATTGTGGAACTGATGCTGGACCCGCCGGCGGTGGACCCGGTTCCGGAGACGCTGGCGGCGATTGCGCAGGCGGACCTGATCACACTGGGGCCGGGTTCGCTGTATACGTCGCTCATCACGAATCTGCTGGTGCGAGGAATTCCGGAGGCGATGGCGTCTTCCAAGGCGGTGCGGGTGTATGTGTGCAACCTGATGACCCAGGCGAATGAGTCGCTGGGGCTGACGGCCTCGCAGCATATTGAGAAGATCCTGAACCACTGCGGCGGGGCGCGGGGACAGCGGTTGTTTGACTATGCGTTGATCAATACGGCGCCGATACGGGCTGAAACGCTGGCGCAGTATGCGCGCGAGGGACAGGAGCCGATTGCGGCGGATCTGGACCGGGTGCGAGCGCTGGGGGTGGAGCCGATTGCGGGGAATTTTGTGCACGAGGGCGAGGTGCTGCGGCATGACTACGAGGCTGTGGCCCGCAAATTGATGGAGCTGGCCCTGGGTTCCGAAAGTAGCGAGGGGAAACGCGCCTGATTCCTACCAACGGATGACCCCATAGGTTACGAAAGTTACACGTGTCGTGCGGCGTTATAGCAGCAGGATACGGGCCATTTATGCGGTTCAAGTGGCGCTACGGTTTCTGGTTAGTGTTACTTACGGTGTATTTACTGGCGAACAAGGGGGAACGTAGCCTCTCGTTACTGGCAAGACCAAGTGTGGTTTTCTTGCGGGAACTCCGGCGAGCTGGCGGATTACGGACATTGTCCCGGGAAACTTGAGGCAAGGATGGACGGGCAGAAGCCGGAGGCGGTTGAAGAGCAGTCGCGCACGGAGAACCCTGAGGATGTAGCGGTTCTGTACTCGTGGGCGAACCTGCAGGGTGCACGCTACCGGGACTTTTCAGGCGCGCGGCGGGAGTCGCGGGCGCTGATGCGCCACCGTGCTGCCCAGGAGGCCAAGGATGCGGAGAGCCGGGCGCAGGCAGAGGCGGAGGCCGCGGCCGCGGCTGCAGAACGCGCGGCTCGGGAGGCTGAGGAGATTGCGCGGCTGCATGAGAAGGCTGCGCGCAAAGCGGCAGAGGCAAGACAACGGCGCGATCTTGAGCTGGAAGAAGGTGCTCGGGCGCTGGCGATGCGGCAGGCGACGGAGCTGAGCCGGAAGGCGGCCTCAGAGCGTGTGCAGGCTGCGAGGAGCGCCGAGGCGGCTGCGGCGGCTGAGGCGGCGGAGCGAAGAGAAGCTCGGGAGATTACAGACGCAAGGGCTTCGGCGGAGCGGCAGGCGTTGCGCTATGCAGAGGCGGAGATGCGCAGGCGCAAGCTGGCGGGGCCGCAGCCGGTTTCGAAGCTGCCAGGAGAGCTGACGGATCCTTATCAGCATCAACGCGAACCGGAGCATCCGACGCCGGAGAAGGTGTTCTCAACATTGATAACGCCCGAGCAGGACATGCGTCCGGGGAGGTATCCGAAGACGCGTGATGCGCACTTTCAACTGCCGCCGACCAACGAGAAGGGGGCGACGAGTGAGGATGACGGAATTCTTGCCGACCCTATGTCGGCGGCTTTCGCGGTGACCGAGCCAGAGTCGGCGGAGGTTTCGGACCCTGGTTGAAAGCGGGGCGGTATCGCAGGGAGTGATTGAAAGCTTGATCGAGATGCAAAAGGCGCAGCCGGTCGCGGAAACCAGCGCACAGGGTGAGATGCAGGCGACTCCTGCGGAGCGGGGACGTTCGTCTGCACCGATTCCGGCGTGGCTGGCGGAGGAGCGGCCGAAGCCCTCGGCAGAACCCGCAGCACCGGTGGAGGAGACGCTGCAGCAGTCGCGGGAGCGCGTGGCTTCGCGGTGGTTTGCGCTGCGCGAGCTGTTTGAGCAGGGGCCGCAAGAGAAGGCTCCCGAGGTGAAGAAGGCTGCGAGCGGGCGAGGTTCCGGTGCTGGGGGTGTTTTCGCTCGCGGGCGGGGTGGGGAAGACGAGTCTGGTGGCGACGCTGGGGCGGGCGCTGTCGTCGGCCGGCGAAAAGGTGCTGCTGACGGATACGACGTCGCATGGGCTGCTGCCGTTTTACTTTGGCGCGAGCGAACTGAGACCGGGCGTGGTGCGCACGTTTTCGCCGCCGGTGGGAAGCGCGGACGCGCCGATTCATCTGCTGAGCTTTGACCTGCTGGGCAAGGGTGGCGATCTGGAGACACAGGAGTGGCTGGCTGAAGAGCTGACGCGCAACGGCCAGGGGATGCAGCGCGTGCTGGTGGATCTTTCGCCTTCGGTGCCGTGGGTGCTGAAGCGGGTCGCGCGGATGAACTCGATTGTGATTGTGCCGATGGCGCCGGATATGAGCTCGGTGATCAGTCTGAACACGGTGGAGCGGTTCTTTGCGGATGTGACGGATGCGAATGGGAAGCCGGTGCATCCGCGGTATGTGCTGAACGGATTTGACGCGTCGCAGCCGCTGCATCTGGATGTGCGCGAGGTGCTGCGACAGCAGCTGGGCGACAGGCTGCTGCCGTTCGTGATTCGGCGATCGCCGGCGGTGTCGGAGGCGCTGGCCGAGGGCATGACGGTGATGGATTATGCACCGGAGGCAGCGGTGGCGGGCGATGTGCTGAACCTGGCCTCGTGGCTGAGGACGCAGGCGGCGCCTGCGGCTGGTTTCCGAAAGGCGCGGTGGAGCGAGCAATGACGCGATCGCCTTTGTGGCGGGAGTTTGAGTCGAGCGAATCGCTGCTTCCGTGGCTGCTGCGATTTTTGATTGTGGCGGGCGGGACGCTGTTCCTGATCGCGTCGGCTGCCCTTCCGTTGCCGTGGCCGCAGCAGGCGATGCTGGGCGGTCTGCTGGTGCTGAGCGCGCTGTGGCTGCATCGCGGGTCGGGATCGTACCTGACGACGCTGATGCTGGTGCTGCTGTCCTGTTTCGCGACGGTACGCTATGGCATCTGGCGTGTGCATTCGGTGGAACGCTATTTCCGTTTTCGCGACGCGACGTGGAGCCGGCTGGATGCGTTCTTCGTCGTCGTGGTGCTGGGGGCGGAGGTGTATGCGTTCTGTTGCGCTGATGCTGGGCTATTTTCAGACGCTGTGGCCGCTGCGGCGCACGCCGGTGCCGCTGCCGGAAGACCCGGAGAAGTGGCCCGAGGTCGACCTGCTGATTACGACCTACAACGAGCCGCTGCGGCTGGTGAAGTACACGGCGCTGGCGGCGACGAATATCGATTGGCCGGATGGCAAGCTGAACGTCTACCTGCTGGACGATGGGCGGCGCGAGGAGTTTCGCGAGTTTCGCGGAGCAGGCGGGCATCGGCTACATGACGCGGCCGGACAATGAGACATGCGAAGGCTGGCAACATCAATCGCGCGCTGGGGCGGCTGAATGCGCCGTTTGTGGCGATCTTCGACGCGGACCATGTGCCGACGCGAAGCTTTTCTGCAGCTGACGATGGGATGGTTCGAGCGCGATGTGAACCTGGCGCTGTTGCAGACGCCGCAGCACTACTACTCGCCGGATCCGTTTGAGAGAAACCTGGAGCAGTTCCGGAGCGTCCCGAACGAGAACGAGTTGTTCTACCGCGTGGTGCAGGATGGCAATGATCTGTGGAATGCGACGTCGTTCTGTGGGTCTTGCGCGGTGTTGCGGCGCAGGGCGCTGGATGAGATTGGCGGGCTCGCGACGGAGACGGTGACGGAGGACGCGCATACGTCGATCCGGCTGCAGAAGAGAGGCTGGAGCACGGCGTACATCAATATTCCGCAGGCGGCGGGGCTGGCGACAGAGCGGCTGAGCGGACATATTCGGCAGCGCGTGCGCTGGGCGCGCGGAATGACACAGATTCTGCGGCTGGAGAATCCGCTGTTCGGGCGCGGACTGAAGATGGCGCAGCGGCTGTGCTATTTGAACTCGGCAGCACACTTTCTGTTTGCGCTGCCGCGGCTGGTTTTTCTGATGGCGCCGCTGATTTACCTGATCTACGGCGGGACGAACCTGCCAGGGACGTGGCAGGTGATTCTGGCGTTTGCAGCGCCGCATCTGGTGATGCTGTATCTGACGCATCTGCGGATCCAGGGAAGGCATCGGCACTCGTTCTGGAATGAGATCTACGAAACGGTGCTGGCGCCATATGTTCTGCTGCCGACGATTGCTGCGTTTCTGTGGCCGCGCAGGCCGAAGTTTAACGTGACGGCGAAGGGGCAGGTGCTGTACTCGAGCTTCTTCGACCGGCGAATTGCAAGGCCGTTTGTGCTGATGCTGTTTGTGAACTTCATCGGGTTGCTGTGCGCGATTCCGCGGCTGCATCTGTTTGCGGCGTCGAACCTGCCGGGATGGCAGGGATGGCTGCTGAGTGTGCCGCACCGCATGTATGACCCGCACCATCTGGGCACGATTGTTGTGAACGTTGCATGGACGCTGTTCAATACGATCCTGCTGGGCGTGGCGACGGCGGTGGCGTGGGAGAGCCAGCAGCGGCGGCGCGCGGTGCGCGTGAACGTTCAAGTCCCCGGCGGCGTGGTTCTGCCGGATGGCAACGTTGTTCAAGGCTTGACCGGCGATCTTTCGAGCACGGGCGTGCGGCTATGGACGGGGTCGCGGCTGAATGTGCAACCGGGCGATGCGGTTCGGATTGTGCTGCCGGTGCTGGATGGCGATGCGTCGCTGCCGGCGACCGTGGTGCGAGTGGAGGATGAGTCGCTGCGTGCGCAGTTCGACGCGCTGTCGCTGGCCGAGGAAGAGGCGCTGACGATGGTGCTGTACTCGCGCGCCGACACGTGGCTGGGCTGGGATGAGACCCGCGAAGGCGATCACCCGGTGCGCAGCTTCGGGCGAATTGTTCGCCTGGCTGCGCGAGGGTTGCGACAGACGATTCTGCCCGCCAAGCGCTCACGCGATGGTGGTCTGATGACAAGCATTGCGCCGCTGCTGATCGCGGCAGTTCTGTTGCCGGCGTGGTCGAAAGCGACGGGGCAGGAGGCGACGGATACTGCGCCGGTGGCAGTGACGTCTACAGCACCGGCGCACGACGCGCAGACACAAGCGAAGACCGAGTCAGCGAAGACCGAGTCGCCGAAGACGGAGCCACCGAAGGCCGGACCACCGAAGGCTGAGTCTCAGGCTCCGTCGAAGAAGGTTGACGGTGGTGGCTCGGGGGCGGCGCAGGACTCTGCGGTGTCAAAGGGCACGAAGGACACTGCGGGGACCGACAAACCAGCTGCGGCGCCGCCGTCCGGTGCGAAGAAGACCAGTGATTCGGATGATGCGGATGACGATTCGGCGCCGACTCGCAACACACAAGTCGCACCGAGCACGCCAGCTCATCCGTCGACCGTTCACATTGCGGTTGCGAAGTCCATTGCGTCGGCGGTAAGCGCGCCCGTGGCTTCGGCGAAGTTAGTGCCGGCTGGCGCCCGCTCGAGTTTCGCCAGCCCCCGCAGTTCCACTTGCGCCAACGACAGCTCAGGATTCGAGCGCGGGAAGTGGAGCATCGCAGTTTGCGCAGTACTATCGCAATCGCGTGGTGCCTGCCTGGTTGCGAGCGAGCGTGATTGCGGCGCAATATCCGTGGGCACTGCTGATTCTCGTGGTGCTGCAGACGTTTCTGATTGCGGTGCTGTTGAGGGCGTCGCTGCGCAGGCGTGCGCGCGAGCGATTACTCGGGCATATCTGAGATTTATTTCCGGCGGGTAGACAGTGCTGTATCAGCGATGCAGTTTGCAGACCTTGAGCAAATTGTCGTCGTAAGGGCAACTGAGCTCGGCCGGTGAGTCAGAGCGCAGGATCAGCCAATCTACACGATAGGGCGCAAGGTGCGCGCGAAGTTGTGGAGCGGTCTGCTGATCCAGGCCGAGCTGTGTAGTGAACGCCGTGGCCCATTCGTTCGCGAGACGAGGCGTGATGGCGGCCTCACCTCCGTCCTTTGAGAAGTCGGGAAGCACGCTGCGCTGGGCGATGGCGCGGAAGGTCTGGGCGTCCTCGCCGGGGTTGGTGATGTAGTGTGCGTCGAGGGCGAAGAGTGCGTTCTGCGGTGTGTTGTCGCGACACCAGAGGAAGGCGCGGACCCAGGGGTTCGGGCTCTGCTCGAGCGCCCAGGGAAGCTCGATGTGCGGGGATTCAGGGAACTCGCTGTGTTGGGTGATGAACATGCCGAAGCCGGAAGCGAGAAGGATCGGCACCATCGCGTGGCGAATGTAGGGTCGCCGAGAGGACGGAGAAGAGGCACGCTCGAAGATCTGCTGCATTGAGGTACCCAGCAGCAGAAACATGACAGCGTAGATGATCTGATAGGCGCGGAGCGGCTGAAGACGCGCGATGACGTGAACGTGGAAGTGTTCGTGTGCGAAGACCAGCGTGAGGATAGTCGCGAAGCAGCCGTAGAGAATTGCTGCGTCGCAGAGCATGATGCCGCTTGCCCTGAGGCCGAAGCGGTTGCGGTGGCGGAGCGCGAGCAAGACGAGGATTGGTCCTATGAGGCCGAAGATCTCATACCAGTGCCAGTGCGAGAGGAACCAGTAGTAGCGGCTCTGCGCGGCGAGCATGACTGGCGCGGACTCGGCGGGAGCTCGGGCCTGCAGGATGGAAGCCGCGGCGAAGGTAAGAAACGCGAGGGTCGCAAGCAGGAAGATTTTTCTGCGGCTTCGCAGGACGCGGAGCACGATGATGAGTCCAAGGGCGTAACCAGCCATCAGAGGATGGAAGATGGCTGCGATGGCGATCGCGAGAATGCAGCCAGACTGTGAAAGCCGGTTGGTTCGCCAGTCGTCCAACGCAAAGACGACGGCCCAGAGGGAGAGCGGCGTCGAAAAACTGCGCGCCGTGACGTAGGGATCCATCAGCAGCAGCGAGGTGCCGGCAATGGGGACAGTCCACACGGCGGCGAGCGTCGTGATGCCAGCCAGCTGTGCGCGTTCGTTCGGGGTGACGCGTCGAAGCAGGGCGCGTGCTCCGGCGAGGGTGAGTGCGATGCTGATGAGATTGATGATGAAGAGAACGACGAGCAGTGGAAGATGGGTCGCGAGAGTAAGGGCTGCGATTGCGGGAGCGAAGACCGAGAAGCGCAGGTGCTCGGAGACGAAGTCGGTGAAGTGCGGAAAGAGCGAGGGATTCAGCCTCCATTCGACGCCCGCAACATAGAGGCCGCCGTCTTCGGCGAGCGGATGGAAGCCGTGAATGAGCAGCACGAAGTAGCGTGAGGGCCGCCAGCGTAGCTCCCCACCGGAACGGCGGAGTGGCGGTGCAGGTGGCGGACCCATGACGATAAGAGCGCAGCTTCGGAGACTTCTGTTCGGGGAAGTGTTGCCGTCGAAGCCAGCAGCGTTCTCGTCGGTAGCATCAAGTAATAAGACGGATTCCTCAGGTCAGCGGGCGACCTTTGAATCAAACGATACAATGAAGATACGCGCCAATGCACGATCTCACGAAAACATCGCCCAGCAACCTCGGCTGCGGCCAAACAGGGACCTCGCGATGAGTCGTGAACACCGGCTTAATCTGCTGAAGATGGTCCCGGGGCTGCTGATCAGCGCCTTCTTTCTGTGGTGGACCTTCCGCGGCTTCGACATGGCCGATCTGGAGACAGTGCGCTTCGTGGCGCCGGGATGGATCCTGGGCGTGGTGTTGTTTACGGTTGCGGGTTACACCGTGCGCTGCCTCAGGGCATGGTGGATGCTGCGCAGCGTAAATGCACGCTTCAGTGATTGCGCACGCATCTTCATGACCTCGCTCGCCGCGAACAACATCCTCCCATTGCGCATTGGCGACGTGATGCGCATCTTCACCTACGCTCCGGACGTGAATGCGACGCCTTCCATGGTGCTGAGCACGGTGATCCTGGAAAAGCTGCTGGATGTCTTCAGCCTGGCGGCGCTGTTCACGATCACGATGCACGGCGGGCGAGCAGTTTCGCCGAAGCTGCGCGGCGGTGCGGAGATAGGATTGGCGATCTCCGCCGTCTGTTTGCTGGTGCTGGTCTTCGGAGCGCATACCCTGCAACAGCCGGTGCGCAACCTGGCGGCGAAGAGCGGAAACAGGTTCGTCAAGAAGATTGAACACTGGCTGCTGCTGGCGATGGAGTGCATTGAGAAGATTGGTGTGAGCGGCACGCTGTTGCTTGTCGGGTTCAGTTTTGTCGCGTGGACGATTGAGGGCTTGATCTATGTTTCGGCAGCGAAGCTGGTGGCGCTCAAGACCGATGCCATCGGGCCGTGGCAGGCGGTTTCGCAGGCAAATCTGTCATTCCTGATTCCGAGCTCACCGGGTGGTATCGGGCCATTTGAGTGGGCATGCAAGGATGCGCTGGTGCGGCATGGAGCGCCGCCGCCGGCCGCGGGGCTGTTCGGCCTGCTGATCCACGCGTGGCTGCTTGTCTCGATTACAGGTGTTGGCGGAGCGCTGTTCCTGATGCATCGACTGCATCGCGCGCGGCGCAAGCCGCTGGTCGAAGAGTTGGATACGCTGCCGGCGGAACTGCCGTAGACGAGAGATCAGAGATTAGAGAGCAGAGAACGTTCAATGTACAGGATTCTGCAGCAGACGATTCAGGCGCGGATTCAGGCGCTGTTAAGTGAGCGCTACGGCGTAGAGCTGTCGCAGCTCGCGGTGGAGTTGCCGCCGAAGCTGGAGTACGGCGAGATGGCGCTGCCGGTGGCGTTTGAGCTGGCCAAGCGGCTGAAGAAGGCTCCGCGCGCGATTGCGCAGGAGCTGCAGCCGGAGCTCGAAAAGATTGACGGCGTGGCAAGCGTGGAGATCGCCGGAGCGGGCTATCTGAACGTGAAGCTTGACCGTGCGGCGACGGTGCGGCGCATTGCGGCGGATGAGCATGCGAGCGTTGGCGGCGACGGCTTCCGGCTGATCGAGCATACGAGCATCAATCCGAACAAGGCCGCGCACGTGGGGCATCTGCGCAACGCGATTCTTGGCGACAGCTTTGCCCGCATGGTGCGTCCGGATGACTACAAGCCCGGCTATGCGACGGGCGTGCAGAATTACATCGACAACACGGGCGTGCAGGTGGCCGACATCGTCGTTGCGGTGACGACGCTGAAGGGGATGAACCTCGACGAGGTGCGCGGGTGGATGACGGAACTGCTGGAGACCAACACGCGGCTGGATTATGCGTGCTGGGATCTGTATGCGCAGGTCTCGCAGTGGTACGACGCCGATCCGGAACAGGCGGCGACGCGCAAGCAACTGCGGCTGGACACGCTGCATGCGATTGAGCACGGCGGAAACGAGACAGCGGAGATCGCCGAGATTATCGCGACGGGAGTTCTACGGCGGCATCTGGAGACGATGGAGCGGCTGGGAATTGAGTACGACTTCCTGCCGCGCGAGAGCGAGATTCTGCACCTTCACTTCTGGGAGGCGGCGCGCGCTCTGATGGTGGAGCGCGGCGTGCTCTACAAGGAGACCGCGGGGAAGAATGCCGGTTGCTGGGTGATGCGCCGCGCTTCAAATATAGCCGCGGGCGCTGCGCCGCCGCTGGCGCCGGGCGAGGTCGATGAGGACGCGAAGATCATCATCCGTTCGAACGGAACGGTGACATACGTGGGCAAGGACATTGCGTATCACCTGTGGAAGTTCGGGCTGCTTGGCCGCGACTTCGGCTATGCACGATTCCGCGAGTATGCGACGCACACGTGCTGGGTTTCGAGCATGCATGGCGAAGACCCGCATCCGAGCTTTGGGCATGCGGATGCGATTTACAACGTCATCGACTCGCGGCAGGACGATCCGCAGACGCAGGTGAAGGAGGCGCTCCGCGCACTGGGCTACGAGGCGCAGGCGGAGCGTTACACGCATTTGAACTACGCGTTCGTGGGGCTGACGGCGCGAACGGCGCAGGAGCTTGGTTACACGCTGAGCACTGAGGATCAGGAGCGTGCGTTCATCGAGGTGAGCGGGCGCAAGGGCTTTGGTGTGAAGGCCGATGACCTGATCGATCGCATGATTGCGGCGGCGCGTACGGAGGTGGAGTCGCGGCATCCGGAGCTCGGTGAGGCGGAGCGTGCTGAGATTGCGAATGCGATTGGCGTGGGTGCGCTACGGTACTTCATGCTTCGGTTCACGCGCAACACGGTAATCGCATTTGATTTTCGCGATGCGCTGAGCTTCGAGGGTGAGACCGGCCCCTATGCGCAATATGCGGCGGTGCGTGCGGCAAATATCTTCCGCAAGGGTGAGGCGGACGAGGCCGCGGTGTTGCGTGAGTTCGAAGCGCTGGATGCGAGTGTGCTCGCGCCGTTGCTCGAGGGTGAAGACGGGACGAGCGTGTGGGAGGTTTGGCTTGCAGCGTCGCGGGTGTCGCTGGTGCTGGAACAGGCGATTGCCGCGGCGGAGCCGGCGGTGCTCGCGAAGTACGCATTTACGCTGGCGCAGAGCTTCAGCAACTTCTATCACCGGCATCGCGTGTTGACGGAGAGCGATCCGGCGCGCAAGACACTGCTCTTTGCGACGGCTGCCGTGGCGCGGCGCGAGATTACGCGCGTGCTGGGATGGCTGGGCATCACCGTGCCTTCTGCGATGTAGATCGCAAAGGAGGCATGAGAAGGCGGAGCGCGTTGGGCACAAGTTCGACGCGCATAGGTGTGGTGCCAATCCATTCACCGTCGGCCTGGACATGAACGCACTGGTCGGTACTGGAGCAGGTGAAGTCTGCAACCTGCAGATGCTGCGTGTATGGATTCCAGCGGTGTGTGCGCGTCCAGCTTGTGGCGAACCATGCAGGCAGGGCGAGATGTGAGGGCGGCTCTGTGAGCGTGAGCTGCAGCGTTTCATGTGTGGGCGAGGCACCGCGCGCGAGAGGGCTGAAGAGGCCGCCGAGATCGCCGACGCGAATCGCCATGGCGCTGACGGCCTCGCGTTCAAGCGTCATGCCGTCGATCAGCGTGGCGTGGACGCGAAAAGTTGAAAAGTGCGAGCCGAGGAAGAGGCGCGCGGCTCGGAGATAGTAGATGGAGCGGCCGAGGCGGTGCTTGCCGGCGGCGAGCATGCGGTAGACGAGCATGCCGTCGGGACCTGCGCCAGCCATCACGGCGAAGTAGCGTGTGCGTGGGCCGTCTGCGCTCTCACAGGTTACGCGGCCAAGCGGAACGGACTGTGCCGTGAAATCAAACTGCTGGCGCACGGCTGTCGATGGATCGAATGAGATTTTCAGATGACGGGCGAGCGCGTTGGCGCTGCCGAGCGGAAGGATTCCGAGCGTCGCCGAGGGATGATGTGCGAGCCCTTGAATGACCTCGTGCAGTGTGCCATCGCCGCCGCAGGCGAAGATGAGGTCGGCGCCCTGACCGACTGCATCGGCAGCCTGCGCGCCGGCTGTTCCGGGTCCGTGGGTCGCGATGATCTCAACCTGGACGCCGCGGCTGAGAAGCACGTTCGCGGCGGGCTCGAGCGCGGTCAGGCGTGAGCGGCCGCCGCGTCCGGCGTTCGGGTTGAAGATCAGGGCCGCACGGGGCATGCGCTCAGGTTACTTGGTGTTGCGGCAGAGGACCCGTGCGCGCGCCACGAGCGCACGCCCGGTGATGCGACGAGGCTAGCTGGACGGTGGTGGAGGGGCCGGCGTGGGGGGAGGGGACGCACGACGCTCATGAGGTACAGGTACGAAGACCTCAGGCTTGGCCATGCCGCGATGGCAGGTACCGCATGTGACCGGGTTCTCCGGTTTGGGGTCAGTCAACTGGGTGAGGTATTCCGTGTTGATCGTGCTCGTCATCTTCATCATGACGCGCGCGCGATCCTTTATGGGGTTCTCGTCCGAAGCAAAGTTGGGGTGGCCGGTCGCGGGATCTTTGGCGTGGCAATAGGTGCACTCGACGCCGAGCTGGCCTTCAAAGCCGCGCATGATGGTGATGACCTGCTGCCCACTGGTGTCCTTGGGGAGCACCTTCAGGTTCGTAGGCGGCGGTATCTGGCGACGCTGTGCCGGAGGATTTCCGCTGGGCTGGGAGTTGGTCTGGGAGTTTGTCGGGGAATTCGTTTGGGAGAAGGCTGGGAAGACTGCTAGAAGAGACCCGATTGCAAGGAGAGACAGGGAACGCCTGACCATGGATGTCCTTTAGATCGCAAAAGGTTGAACGTCGTTCTGCTGAGCGTATGGAAGGACTGGAGTTGTGTCAACGCAGATGTACTTCAGTTTGCGGCGAATTAATGGCGGCAGGGCTTACTTCGCGTGGCCCCGGACCCATTCGGTGATACTACGCACGCCGATGCCGCTGGGGCCTTTGGACTGCCAGGGTTTTTGTTCGTCGACCCAGGCTGTACCGGCGATGTCGAGGTGTATCCACGGTGTATCGCCGGCAAACTCTTTGAGAAACATTGCGCCTGCGATAGCTCCGCCGTAGCGCGAGCCGCCAGTGTTCATGATGTCGGCGATGGAGCTCTTGATCTGCTCGCGGTAGTCGTCGGTGCAGGGCATCTGCCAGAACTTCTCGCCGGCGACCGGGGCGACCTCGAGAAAGCGGCGGGTGGTTTCCTCGTCGTTCGAGAAGAGGCCGGCGTTGAGCTGGCCGAGTGCGATCCCGATGGCTCCTGTGAGGGTGGCTGCGTTGATGAGGCGTGTGGCGCCGAGCGTTTGGGCGTAGTGCAGCCCGTCGGCGAGCACGAGACGGCCTTCGGCGTCAGTGTTCAGAACTTCGATGGTCTTGCCGGACATCGCGGTAAGAACGTCGCCGGGTTTGTAGGCGCGGCCGGAGGGCATGTTCTCGCAGGAGCAGATGACGCAAAGGACGCGCACGGCCGGCTTCAGCAGCGCGATGGCGCGCATGGCGCCGAGCATTGCGGCGGCACCGGCCATGTCGTACTTCATCTTGTCCATATTGTCAGCGGGCTTGATGGAGATGCCGCCGGTGTCAAAGGTGATCCCCTTGCCGACAAGGCCGAGGACGGGAGCGCCGGCTGCGGGCGCGGCGGCGGGGCTCGTAACGAAGGACGATAAGCGCAGGCGGCTCAGCGGAACCTTGCGCGACTGCGAGGAAGGCGCCCATTTTGAGCTCCTTCAGTTTGTCCGTCGAGTGAACTTCGCAGGCAAGGCCGAACTCTTTTGCCATGGCAGCGGCGCGACGCCCGAGTTCAGTGGGCGTGAGGACGTTGCCCGGCTCGTTGACAAGCGCACGCGTGAAGTTCTGGCTTTCGCCCAGGACCACTCCCTCGTCCCAGCCGCGCTGGCAATCGTTTCGGGTCTCTTCGTCAGTGTCGGGCGCGACGACGGTGACGCTGTGGACGCTCAGGTCCTTGCGGTCGCTGCGGTAGAGGTCGATGTCGAACTCGGCGAGCAGCGCGCCTTCGGCGAGGGCGCGTGTGGCCAGATAGCAGGGCAGTGCGTCAAGGTGCTCGTCGGAGAGTGCACGATCCTCGGGGAAGGCGAGGGCAAGGTCGCGGATGGCTCGCGGCTTGGCGAAGCGGACTGCGGTGCCGGCCCCTTTGCGGATCTCGTTGGCGGAAAGCTTGCTGGCCTTGCCGAGACCGATGACGAGCAGGCGCTCGGCCTTGAGGCCATTCGGCCGATGAAGCAGGAGCGTCTCGGCGAGCGATGCCTTGAACTCACCCGAGGCCAGCCATGGCCCGGCGGCCTGGGAGAGCGGGTGCGAGGTTGTCAACAGCGCAGGGGAGGCCGGGTCGTCCTTGCCGGAAGCGATGTCGACGGCGAAGACAACAAGCAGTGGCGTAGCAAAGCCCGAAGGGTCTTGGAACAGCAGCCTGGAGGTCATCTGCTCTCATCCTAACCCGAAGGTCAACGGGCGATGGTCAACGACGTTGGCCGCGCGTGATCGCGGCGCGAGCTTCCTTGTCGGCCTCGCGTTTACGTTCGGTCTCGCGCTTGTCCCACTGCTGCTTGCCGGTCGCGACAGCGAGTTCGCATTTAACGCGGCCGTTGCGGAAGTAAAGCCGAACGGGGATGAGTGTTGTGCCTTTGCCCTGGGTGGCGGCGGTGAGCTTTTCTATCTCGCGGCGGTGCAGCAGCAACTTGCGGGTGCGCAAGCTCTCGTGATTCATCATGTTGCCGTGCGAGAAGGGGCCGATGTGGGCGTTGAGAAGGAAGGCCTCGCCGTCTTTGAGCAGGCCGTAAGCGTCCTTGAGGTTGGCCTTGCCCTCGCGGATGGACTTGACCTCCGTGCCGCGGAGGGCGACGCCGCACTCGTAACGGTCACCGAGAAAGTAGTTGAAGCTTGCCGAGCGGTTGAAGGAGGCGTCACGCTGGCCGGCGGCTACGGGGTCGCGGTCCTTTGCCTTGACCGCGGGCTTGGCGGCGGCTGTGGGCGTGGTCGGATTGGAGAGCGAGCGCGGCATTTGCGAAGGTTCGATGCTAGCAGAGAAGGGAAGATGCAACGAAGCCGCCGGTGCTGTCAGCTACAGCCAAAGATGTAGACATGGCGGCGACCGAGCGGAAGTGTCTGTATAACGTCGAGGGTGGCGACCCGTCCAATGCAGTAAGGCAACTCCGGACGTGACGACCAACCATCCCGAAGACCACCACAAATGGGCGCAGGGTCCAGGTGGCGGCTACGAAGGCGGGACCTGTCTGGATACGGTTTCTGGCACGGAGAGCCTCGTGATGCCGATGGTAGTATGGAGCGAGCCCGAACATCCGCTCGAAACCGCAGCAGACTCACCCCGGAAGCGCTCCAAGCTCCGCTCCGGAGGCTTCCTCCGGCGGCGTTGCGAGCCCAAAGTGCGGGATCAAGGGGAGCGGTTCAAAGGAATGAAACGACGCGAGATCGGCCGGTGGTACACGTCGCCGTTAGCCCATTGGGCGCGAGCGGCCGCAGGGCTGTCTCTGCTTCTTATATTTGTGCTGCTGGCCGGGGTGGCCCATGCACAGTCTGCGAGCGCGTGGAGCAAGCGCGGCCAGCAGGCCGAGGCACGGGAAGATTACGACGCAGCCTTTGAGGCGTACCGGCAGGCGTGGCTGAAGAAGCCCAACGACATCGGCTACAAGGAACGTTACGAACGGCTGCGCTTCGAAGCGGCGAATCAGCACGTAGACCGGGGGCGCGTGCTGCGGCAATCCGGCGACGTTGGCGGTGCGATCAACGAGTTTGCTCGCGCTCTGCAGATTGATCCTGGTAATCAGGCGGCGGCGCAGGAGCTGGAACTGACGCAGAAGCCGACGACGCCCGGCGGACGTCCGCAGGCCAGCGCAGCCGAGGCCGTTGGCGGCGGAGTCAACAATCAGGCACTCTCCAACGCCGGGCCGGAGGCGAAGGTGCTGATTCCTGGCGTCGACGAAGAGACGCCGCACCAGCGTGAAGTGCACCGGGAGATCGATTCACTGAGTGCGCCACCGCAGCTGCAGCCGGTATCGAATGACCCCATCACGCTCCACATGGTGGAGGACACGAAGAACATCTATACGGCGATCGGCAAGGCTGCCGGGCTGAACGTGATCTTCGATCCGAAGTACAACTCGACTCGCATTCCCGTGGACCTGACGAACGTCTCGCTTTTTGACGCGCTGCGCATTGTGGGCACGCTGAGCAAAACGTTCTGGAGACCGGTGACGCCCAACACGATCTATGTCACCGAAGACAATCCGAGCAACCGCAACGAGCAGGGCGAACAGGCGGTGCAGACGTTCTATCTGACGAATGTCTCGCAGCAGAATGACGCGAATGAGATTCTGATTGCGCTGCGCAACCTGCTGGATACACGGGCGAAGCTGTATCTGATTGCCAGCCAGAACGCGATTGTGTTGCGCGCATCGCCGGATGAGCTGATTCTCGCCGAGAAGATCATCAACGATCTGGACCGCACGAAGCCTGAAGTCGTAGTGGACGTGGCGGTGCTGGAGGTAAGCCGGCAGAAGGAGCGCAACCTGGGCATCACGCTGCCCACCAGCGCGTCTATCACGCCTGTCGCCTCGAACACGAATAATGGCGCTACATCGACGACGAGCGGGACCAGCACAACCAACGGCGGCACCACAAACTCCACCAGTTCCACGACGCTGACCCTGAACAGCCTCGCCAATGCCAACGCGACGAACTTCGCGGTAACGATCACGGGCGGGCAGGTGAATGCACTGCTTTCAGATGCAGACACGCGCATCCTGCAGAACCCGCGTATCCGCGCCACGGACGGGCAGCGCGCGACGCTGAAGATTGGATCGAAGATCCCGGTGGCGACCGGATCGTACAACGCCGGTGTTTCGGCGGGCATTGCCAGCCTGGGTGTGCAGACGCAGTTTCAGTACCTCGACGTCGGTGTGAATATCGACATGACGCCGACGGTGCATTATGACCGCGAGATTTCGTTGAAGCTGAAGGTCGAGGTCTCGAGCCAGAACGGAAGCTCGACGATTTCAGGTGTAACGGAGCCGATCTTTGCGCAACGCTCGGCGGAGCAGACAATTCAGTTGAAGGACGGCGAGCCGAGCTTGCTGGCGGGCATCCTGACGAACCAGGATACGTACAACGTAAACGGAACACCGGGGCTTGGGGAGTTGCCGATCCTGAAGTACTTCTTCGCCAGCCATGACACGATTCATCAGCAGGACGAGATTGTCTTTCTCATCATCCCGCACATCGTTCGCGACTCCATCCTGACGGACGAGAACACGCGCGCGATCTATGCCGGCACTGGCCAGACGGTGGAATTGATCCGCCATGGGTCTGAAGCTTCCCGAGGCCCGCAGGCCTCGAATGCGGCGTACACGCCCAAGCACAACCGCAGCGAACGCCGCAGCAGCGATGATTCCGCAAATCGCCGCGGCGAGTCAACCGCCGGCCCCTCCGCACTCCGGGCGCACCGACTGCGCCGACGCCAGGGAACATTCCGTCGACGACTGGCGTGACGCCATTGAACCTGTCGGTGATCTCACCGGCACAGGCCCAGGTGGGCGCTACCTTCCAGGTAACTGTCCGCGCCACGAATGCGCATGATCTCTTTGGCGTGCCGCTGCAGATGCAGTTTGATCCGAAGGTGCTATCGCTTGTGAGTGTTGACGCCGGGGACCTGCTGGGCAAGGATGGCCAGGCAGTGGCCCTGAGTCATCGCGATGATGGCGAAGGCGCTGTCACGATGTCGTTGGCGCGACCGCCCAATACCGCGGGTGTCAATGGTGACGGGCCGCTTTGCGTGCTGACCTTCAAGGCTGTCGCTCCGGGCAACTCGTCGCTGTCGCTGGTGCGGGTTGGCGCGCAGGACAGTCACCAGAACAAGCTGCCTGTCATTGGCGGGCAGGGCACGGTGCACGTGACGGCCGGTGGTGCGCCGCCGCACCAGTGAGGGCTTGAGGAATGACTCGAGGCTTGCGGCAGCGGATAAATGAGCGCAGGGCCCAGCGCTGGCGTTCGAGCCAGGCCGGAGTGTCGCTGATCGAGCTGATCATCGTGATTGCGATTCTGTCGATCCTCGCGATGGCGGCGCTTCCCGTAGCGAGATTCGAGGTGAAACGCCGCAAGGAGCGCGAGTTGCGGCGGGACCTCTGGGAGATGCGCTCCGCGATCGACGCGTATAAGGATGCTGCGGACAAAGGCGGCATACAGACCAAGGCGGACTCGAACAATTACCCGCCGGACCTGCAGACGCTGGTGGACGGCGTCGATATCCAGGACCACAAGGTCCGGTTCCTTCGTGCGATCCCGGTGGATCCGATGACGAATTCCCCGGACTGGGGCCTGCGATCGAACCAGGACGATCCAGATTCGGATAGCTTCGGCGGCCAGAACGTCTACGATGTGTACACGAAGAGCCAGGGAACTGCGCTGGATGGGACCAAGTACAGCACATGGTGAGAACAGTGACATCCCAGCGGCAGGTCAAGGCGCAGGCGCGCGAGAGCGGCTTTACGCTCTTCGAATTGATGATTGTGATGGCGATCATTGCCATTCTGGCCTCCGTCGCCATACCGAGCTATATCAACGCGGTGCGGCATGGGCGGGAGGCGGCGCTGCGGCAGGACCTCTGGGTGATGCGGCAGGCGATCGACAGCTACACGGTGGATAAGGAGAAGGCGCCACAGTCGCTAGACGACCTTGTCCAGTCGGGTTACCTGAAGGCGATTCCGGTGGATCCCATGACCGGAAGCTCTGATACCTGGATGCCCGACACGTCGGATACCCTGATGGACATTGATCAGACTGCAGGTGGAATCAACAACGTGCATTCCGGGGCGCAGGGGCTTGCAACGGACGGTTCGAGCTACAACACCTGGTAGTGCGAGCCTTTTTCTGTTAGTCAGCAGACAGAAAGTGTTGCAACCAGGGGTGGCCAAACCCGTCTACAATGTTGAAGAGCGCTGTGCCTTGAAGGCAGGGCCTCCGGCCTCCGGGAGTATGCCATGCGCGTCCCACTTGTTCTCGCCTTCGCGGGTCTCTCCGCCACGCTTGTCTTCGCACAGCAACCCACTCCGACGGGAACGAATGCGCCGACTGTGACGCAGATCCCTCCGGCCTCGCCTACGGCTCAGCCTCCGACAGCACAGTCGCCTGGCACCGTGCCAACGGTGCAGATGCCTGCGCCACAGGATCAGGATCCTGCAGGAACGCCGAGTGCGGGCCCGACGTCTGGGCCGGCGCCGGAAGTGACGGCGGACAACGGCAAGAAGTCCAACGGAAAGGCAGCGAAGCCTGGCAAGAAGGGCAATGTCGATGAGGCGAAAGAGGACTCGATTCCGAATCCGGGTGAGGAGCTCGATCCGCACATCAAGAAGGGCAGCGAGGACGATGTGAACGCGGTCGGCACAGCGCAACATCGGCGGCCGCGGAATTGGCAACTGGTACTCGACGAACTGGGAGATCGGCACAGGCAAGCAGTACTCGATGGAGATCGAGAAGAGCTCGCACCTGGTGACCGATCCGGTGGTGGTGGAGTACGTCAACCGCATCGGGCAGAACATCGTGAAGAACTCGGACTGCAAAGGTGCCGTTCACGATCAAGGTTCTGGACACGGATGAGATCAACGCGATGGCGCTGCCGGGCGGGTTCTTCTATGTGAACTCGGGGCTGATTCTTGCGTGCGACGAAGAGGCATGAACTTGCCGGCGTGATGGCGCACGAGATCTCGCATGTGTGCGGCACACCATGCCGCGCGCGAGATGACGAAGATGAACTACATGCAGCTCGGCCAGATTCCGCTGATCATCTTCACGCAGGGAACGCTGGATCGGCTACGGCATCTACGAGGCGGCGCAACTTGCGGTGCCGATGACCTTCCTGCAGTTCTCGCGTGAGTACGAGGCTGAGGCGGACTACCTGGGCATCCAGTACATGTACAAGGCCGGGTACGATCCGCAGGGCATGGTGAGCATCTTCGAAAAACTGTCCGCGCTCGAGAAGCACAAGCCGGGTGCGCTGTCGAAGGCGTTCAGCGATCACCCGCAGACGCCGGACCGGATTGCTGCAGTCGAGAACGAGATTGCGACGATCCTGCCGCCGAGTCGCAGTACATGGTGACGAGCTCGGAGTTCGACGACTGTGAAGGCGCGACTCGCGAGAATCCAGAACAAGCGCGGTCTGAATGACAAGAAGGACAACAGCAAGCCGACGCTGCGGCGTGTGGGCGGAAGCAACAACGATCCGAACGCGCCCAATACTCCGAGCACCTCGACCGACGACCGGCCGACGCTGGGCCGCCGCGACTAGAGACAGAGGGAAACTGAGTTATCAGGGGAGCTTCGGCTCCCCTGATATTTTTTGCAGCGCAATCGCGGAGCTGAGCTTATATGCCGGCGTACCAGGCGTAGCCGCCTTCGGGAGCGGCGGAGCCAAGGCCTTTACCGAAGTGCTTCATGGAGTCCGTGACCGTGATGTGGTTGAGGAACTTGACGCTCTTGTAGCCGAGCTGGCGTGGCACGCGTAGACGCAACGGGCCGCCGAAGCCCACAGGAAGGTCGCCGTCATTCATGCCCCAGGTGACAAGCGTGCCGGGGTGGAGGGCCTCGGCAAGGTCGACGCTGTCCCACCAGTCCGGCTGGATGGAGAAGTAGGCGAGGAAGCGCGCTTCGGGCTTGGTGCCGGCTTCGCGGAGGATTGCGGAGAGTGGCGTTCCGATCCATTCGGCGATATAAGACCAGCCCTCTTCACAGGCGACCTCGGTGATCTGGCTGCGTGTGGCGAGGGCGCGGAGGTCGGCGATGGAGAGTGACAACGGGTGCTCGACGAGACCGTCGACGGTGAGGCGCCAGTTGGAGAAGTTGACGGCCTGAGATTGTTTGAAGGCATCGGGGACGGTGAAGATTACCCCGTTGGCGAAGGGTTGTTTGGAGATCATGCTGCGCGGGAACTCGTGCAGGGGACGATGTGCGGTGAGGACCCGGTGGCAGGCGTAGGTGAGGGTTGCGCCTGCGCCGTAGAGACCGCCGTGGTCGGGCGGGATGAGGCCGTACTTTTCGGCAATTCGTGCAGCGGTGGCAAGGCCCGCGGCGCCCGCGACGGCAGCGGTACCGGTATAGAGAAGCTTACGGCGGGAGACGGAGTTCATGAGTGCTCCTTCATGGTGAGCTCGGCTTTGCCGGTAATCATGGCGCCCATGCGGGCACGGAATCCGGAGACGGCAACCATGATCACGTGAACGATAAGGAAGAGGACGAGCGCGATCGTGACGAAGAGGTGAATCGTGCGCGCGGACTGTCGCCCTCCGAGCAGAGAGGAAATAAACGGGAACGCTGTGGTGACAGCGGGCGACATCGCCAGACCTGTCCAGATGACGAGTGGGAAAAGAATGAATATGACCACGAGATAGGAGGTGCGCTGCAGGACGTTATAGGTGTGGAGTTCATCCGCTGCAGGCTTTATGCCGCGAACGTACTGGCCGAGACGCGTACTGTAGGCGCGAAGCGAGCGCTGCTCTCGTGTGGGAAACAGATTGCGGCGAAAGTGGCCGGTGAAGACGAGATACGCGAGGTAGACGATGCCCGTAAATACGAGCAGCCAGGCGGCCTGGAAGTGAAGGTAACGGCTCCATCCGTTCTGGTCTGGGAGGACGTACCCATAGCCGGTCGGAACGGTGTCGCGCGAAGACGGAATGTGGAAAGTAAACAACGGCGGCGTGTTCACATTGCCGACTTCGCCCCAGTAGAACCGCGGGTGCGAGATCAGAATCTCGATGCCGGTGACCAGAAGCGCAATGAAGGCAAGAAAGGTGAGCCAGTGCGTAATTCGCACGAGCAGAGAATGGCGGAGGCGCGTAGTGCTTCTAACCTCGGTGGCGGTTGGCACGCCGCGAGGATAGCACGTGATGATGCGCGGATGCGAAGTTCGGAGTGCGATAGAACGGTCTCGTGGCGACTATTCAGCACGGTTGGTTAGCGAAGGCGCTGGGGGTTTCGGACGTGTCGATAGAATGTCGCTCAAGAGAATGGAGCAGGAAGAGATGAGCAACGGAACGAACGGATCAAAGTTGGAGTTGTGGCTGGTGCGGCACGGGGAGACCGAGTGGTCAATGGACGGACGGCATACGAGCGTTACGGATATTCCACTGACGGAGCGGGGAAGAGAGCGTGCGCGTGAGCTGCGGGATTATCTGGCAGGGCGCAAGTTCGCCGCAGTGTTTGTGAGCCCGATGCAAAGGGCGAAGGAGACGTGTGAGATCGCAGGGTATGGCAACGTTGCGATAGTCGACCATAACCTGATGGAGTGGAATTACGGCGAGAGTGAAGGCAAGACAACGGCTGAGATGCGCGCAAAGTACGGGCCGGAGTGGAGCGTTTGGACGAATGAAATTCTGGGCGGCGAGAGTGTGGAGCAGGTGGGCGAGCGTGCGGACAAGGTGATCGCGCGCGCGCTGGCATCGGTGGCGATTGGGCCGAATGCAGGTGAGTCGCACCAGGTGGCGCTATTTGCGCACGCGCATATACTCCGGATTCTCGCAGCTCGGTGGATTGCCCTGCCGGCGGTGGATGGAAAGATGTTTGCACTGGGAACAGGAAGTTTGAGCGTGCTGGGGTTCGAGCGCGAGCAGAGAGTGATCTCGCGATGGAACCGGAGCTTTGAGGAGTGAGTGCGCTTCAGCGGATGTAGGAGAAGATGCCGCAGAGATTCGGCGCGTCGTTGAGCGCGTCTACCGTAAGGACGGGTGGGGTGGCGCCAGAGAAGAAGGCAACCTGAAGGCTGCGGCCCTGGGCGTACGTGACGACCCACTGCGTGGACTCAGATCCGCAGAGGGTGTTGTGGTGGAGGAAGCGCTTGTCTGCCGGAATCTCGACACGGAAGACATTGCCGCTGCCAGTGGTAGTGTCGGGGTTAAAAAGTGCAAGGATCTCTTCGGTCTTAATCAACCGGATCTGGGCGATGGTGAACGTCGTGAAGTTAATGCTCAGCTTCAGCGGAGAGAAGACGACATCGCCGGTAATGGCGCGGGCGTTGGTGCTTGCAGCACGCCATGGGCCGTCCTCCTGCGCGCTGGCGGAAAGAGTAAGGGCAAGGACGACGGCAAGGGCTGCGACGAGCAGCGAGCGAGAGCGCATAGATTGAGGATGACATCTGCAGGAGATGCGGGCAAACGCGAGCGCGGACGATAGACTGGGACGACCGTAAATTCGTCTGGAGTTGGGGCTTGGAAAATCGAAGATACCCGATCCTCGAGTGTGGTGTGCGAAGGACGGGACTTGAGAAAATCTGCGCGCTGGCGGTGATGGCGAAGGCTCCGCGGGCGGGCAAGGTAAAGACGCGTCTGCAGCCGCCGCTGAGTGCGGAGGAGGCGGCGTCGCTGAACGTTTGCTTCCTGCGTGATACATCCGAGAATATTGCCTTGGTTGCGAATGAGGGCGGGGCACAGGGACTCATCTGCTACACGCCGGTCGGCGATGAGGCTGCGTTCGACGGGCTGCTGCCGGAGGGTTTGCGTTGATCGCACAGCGAGGCGACGGATTCGGCGAGCGATTGCTGTGCGCCGCCGAGGACATTTTGAGCTGCGGATTCGGCGCGGTGTGTTTGATCGATTCGGATTCGCCGACACTGCCGTCCAGCGCGCTGCGCGCGGCCGTGACTGAGTTGGCGAGGCCCGGTAAGCGCGTGGTGGTGGGACCATCGCAGGATGGAGGCTACTACCTGATCGGGATGAAGCGTGCTGAGTCGCGGGTGTTCGAGCGAATCAGGTGGAGCACCGAGCATGTGTACACGGAGACTGTGCACCGCGTGCAAGAGGCTGGAATGGAGCTGGTGGAACTGCCGAAGTGGTACGACGTGGACGATGCATCGACGCTGGCGGTGCTAAGCGTGAATTGCTGAACGGTGAACGACCGGAGTTCGCGGACAGTGAGTGGATTTGATGCGCGATGGACACGTGAGTTTCTTGCGAAGCGAGTGGGCGCGGCGGGTGAGATTTGGTGAATGCGCTGGGTGAACTCAAGCGCTGGCGTCCGGGCCGTGCGTGGCTGACGAACGCGACGTTGTGCGCATTGGGTGCGGGTCTCGTTGCGATGGCGCATCAGTTTGTCGCGGAACAGCACCGGTACGTCATCGGGTTCTCGGGTGTGTCGGGTTGGTCGGATGTGCTGTTTGTGGCAGCGGTGATAATTGTGCTGACTCAACCAGTGAATCGAGCGACGCTATGGATCGTACTCGGCTTCGCGGTGGCGATGCGCGGTATGGTGCTCTTCTCGCAGCCCTATCTTTCGACGGACATCTATCGGTACGTGTGGGACGGAATCGTGCAGCACGCGCACATCAGTCCGTATCGATACGTGCCAGGCGATCATGCTCTCGCAGTCCTGCAGTCGAAATATCCGGAAATATTTCAGCACATCAATCGTAGAGATTATGCTCACACGATCTATCCGCCAGTAGCGCAGATGATTTACTGGCTTGCCACGCTCTTTTCGCCGACAGTGCAGGCAATGAAGTTGGCGATGTTCGGCTTCGAGTGCGTGACGGCAGGTGCGTTGATTGCCTTGCTGAAAGGGATGGGGCGGCGGACGACCGATGTGCTGCTGTACGCGTGGTGTCCGCTCCTGGTGTGGGAGATTGGCGGAGCAGGGCACATCGATGCTGCGATTCTCGCTTTCGTAGCGCTCGCGCTGCTGTTTCGCTATCGCGAGCAACCAGTAATGACAGGGTTGTTTCTGGGACTCGCCGTGATGACGAAGTTTTATCCGCTGATACTGCTGCCCGCACTCTGGAGGCGTGGAGACTGGAAGATGCCTGCAACGCTTGTTGCAGTCTGCGCGGCTGGGTATGCAGTGTATGCGTCGGTGGGCAAGCTGGTGTTCGGTTTTCTTGGGAGGCTACGCGTACGAGGAGGGATTGGACAGTGGGACGCGATACTTCCTGCTGGACTACGCGCACTCGATGAGACGGCATGGCGGACGTGCCAAAGTGGGCGTATCATGTTTTCTGCGCATGCGTGGTGGGTTGGATCACGTGTGGGCTGGCGAAACGCGAGTGTGGAGCGGCTGGGTGAAATGCGGGTGCAACGGCCGGCGTTCGTCCGCGGCTCGACGATGTTGGCACTGGCGCTGATGCTGCTGTTTTCGCCGCACTATTCGTGGTACATCGCTTGGCTGGTTCCATTGCTGGTGGTCTTTCCGAACTGGGTAACGTTGGCCTATGTGTGCGCGTTCTTCTATGGCTTTACGACACAGTGGGCAGATGCCTGGACCGAAGATGTTTGTTTTGAACAGCTGGATCTACTGCGCAGTCGGATGGGCCTTCGCAATCCAGGTGATGTGGAATGCGATGGGATCTTGCGCGTTTGTTCATGCGGCGAGGGAGCATCGATGCGGCCTAGAGTTTCGGTCGTGATTCCGGCGCTGAATGAGGCAGAGTCGATCGGGAGTGTCGTGCGGTCGATGCCGTGGACCGAGATTGCAGAGTGCATCGTGGTGGATAACGGAAGCACGGATCGGACAGCGGATGTGGCGCGAGCTGCGGGTGCGAGTGTAGTGAATTCGCCGCGCGGATATGGCGCAGCGTGCGCCGCAGGTGCGAGGGCCGCTCTGGCGACGAGCGATGTGCTTGTGTTTCTGGATGGCGACGGTTCCGACGATGTGAGCGCGATGCTGCAGCTGGTGAGGCCGATTGAGAGTGGCCAAGCGGACTTCGTGATTGGTTCCCGGATGCGTGGCAAGGCGGAGCCCGGGGCGTTGAATCGAGCGCAGGTGCTTGCGGCGAGCATGATCGGGACGCTGGTGAACATGCTGTACGGATTTCGGTACACAGATATGGGCCCCTTTCGCGCGATTCGTCGCGAGCGCCTGGAAGCAATGCAGATGCGCGAGATGACCTACGGATGGAACCTTGAGATGCAGATCAAGGCAGTGAAGATGGGTCTGCGTGTCAGGGAGATTCCGGTCGACTATCGGTGTCGAATCGGCGGTGAGTCGAAGGTGTCAGGAAATGCGTGGGCGAGCGTGAAGGCGGCGGCGAGGATTCTCGGAGTGCTGGCAAGAGTTCGGTGAAATCAGCGATGCTCTGACAAACTAGAGAGATGGTTGTCTGGTGAGTCGTTGATTGAGTTGGAACATGTGCATGTCGCACGGGGCAACAGCGTGGTGCTGCACGATGTGAGTCTGCGCATCGGTCGTGGCGAACATGTCGCGATTCTGGGGCCGAACGGATGTGGGAAGTCGACCCTGTTGAAGACGATGACATGTGAGTTGTATCCAATCGTGAAGCCCGAGACTCGCGTGCGTTTGCTTGGTCGCGAGCGTTGGGATCTCACAGAGCTGAAGCGAAGGATGGGCGTCGTAAGCCCCGAACTGCCGGGCAAGCCGACCCTGCATACAAGCGGCTTTGATGCGGTGGTCACCGGGTTCTTTTCGAGTTCGACACTGTGGCCGAACCTGCATGTGACAGATGCAATGCGCGAGCGGGCAGACGAGATCCTGGCGCTGATTGGAGCCGAGGAGTTGCGCGAGAAGATGGTGGGCCAGATGAGCGCAGGACAGCAACGACGCGTGATGATTGGCCGGGCACTGGCCGGTGCATCTGTCGATGGCGAGGTGCAGATGCTGCTTCTGGATGAGCCATCGAACGCGCTCGATCTCGCCGCTCAGCACGACCTGCGCGAGATGCTGCGTGGGCTGGCACGGCGTGGCGTGGCCATTGTGATGATCACTCATCACATAGCGGATATCCTGCCGGAGATGCAGCGGGTTGTGATGATGCGCGACGGGAAAATTGTGGCTGACGAGGGCAAGAGTGAGTTGCTGACAGAGCGCAGGCTGAGCGAGTTATTCGGCAGAGCGATCACAGTAACTGAGCGTGATGGATTCTGGAACGCCTGGTGAGGTTAGCGGCTGAAGGTGCTCTCAGACTGACTCGGCGAGAACCCCGAGGCGGCCTTGGAGCTGTTTGCGGTACTTGCGGCTGAGGCGAAGTGTTGCGTTGTTGTGCAAAAGCACGGTGTAATCGCCGTCTTCGTTAGAACGTAAACCGCGAACGCGATCGAGGTTGACGATGGCGGATCGGTGGATGCGGCAGAACAGCGAAGGATCGAGGTCCTGCTCAAGATCGGAGAGACTGCGACGCATCAGGTGCGTGCGTGCGCCGATGTGCAGCGCGGCATAGTAATCGGCGGCTTCGATCCAATCGATCTCAGAGAGAGATACAAAAGCAATTTGCCCGGCCGACTTGATAGTGAGGCGATCGAACTTGCGCGGGTGGTCTTTGCCGAGTTCGATCTTTTGCTTCGCGCGTGAGAGCGCGAGATCAAAACGCGCGTTATCAAACGGCTTGAGGAGGTAGTCGAGCGCGCCCGCCTCGAAGGCACGCAACGCATAGCTGTCGTATGCGGTGACGAAGACAATGGCGGGAGGAAGATCGCCGCCCAGAAGTTCGATGACGTCGAAGCCGTCGCACTCCGGCATCTGCACGTCGAGAAAGAGCAGGTCGGGGCGTGCGCGACGAATCACGGTGGGGGCGTCGGGGCCTGAACCGCACTCGGCGACGACGTCGATTCCAGGGTTTGGCTGAGAAGGACTCGAAGGTTTGAGCGCGCAAGCGGCTCGTCGTCGACGATGACAGTGCGAATCTTGCGTGCGTCAGCGGACACGGATGCTCCTCAGTGCTCGATAAATGGAACGGAGACGGAGACCTCAACACCGCCGGGTTGCAGGTTATGCATATCGAGCGCGAAGGCGTCACCGTACAGTCCTTGTAGACGTGTGCGCATGTTGGAGAGCCCGATGCCGGAGGTTGCGTGGTTCACGGCGGGAAGGCTCGGACCGTCGTTGTAAACCGAGAGCGTGAGTGTACCGTTGTTGCGAGCGGCGGAGATACGCACAAGGCCTCCATGAGCCCGTTTGGCGATGCCATGCTTGATGGCGTTTTCAACCATCAGCTGCAGGATCAGCGTTGGCACCTGCGCGACGAGGAGATCGCTGGGAACATCGATGGCAAGCTGGAGGCGATCGACAAAGCGGACCTTCTGGATGTCGAGATACTTCTGGGCGAACTCCATCTCTTCGGCGAGCGGCACCTGCTGACGCGTCGGATCGGCAAGGAGACGGCGCAGAAAGTCGCTGAGTCCGGCAATCATCATCACAGCAGCGTCGTTGCGGTGTTCGCGAATTAATGCTGAGACGGAGTTGAGTGTGTTGAAGAGGAAGTGCGGCTCAATCTGGCGACGGAGCGCGTCGAGCTGCGCCTTGGAGAGCTGCTCATTCAGGCGAGCGGTCTCGGCCTGCTGGCTGGAGAGTCGGGCGCGTGAGTCGAGTACCGTGTCGATCGCAAGGATGGCACCGTAGAGGATCATTGTAAAAAAGAACTCTTGGGCGGAGGTTTGAAGCCAGACGAAGTGGAAAGGTTTGGGCGGACCGGGTTTAGCGTAGGGGTTAAGCAAGACCTGTAGGCCAGCAATCCACGAGGACCAGGCGAGGTCGGTGAATACGCAGGCGGAGAGGTGGGCGATCCACGTCTTGGCCGAGCGCGATTGGGTTATGGGAAGGCGCTGGTTAAGGCGCATGATGGGTGCCGTCAGGAGAGCCCACGGGAGAAAGATTGCGATGTCATAGAAAAAGAGCTTTCCCCAAGCGTGATGCATGCCTTCTGAATGCATCATGATAGTGGACTCCATAGCGTCCAACAGGCCGAAACCGAACCAGACGGCGCAAATCCAGAGCCAGCGCGAGCGCAGGCTTGTACGAGTGTCCATGAAGGAATCCTAGACCTGGGGAAGCAGCATGGGAACGGGAATGCAGCGAATTGCAGGAACGGTGCAGTAGATGGTCTGGCGATCGAATCGGACCAGACGCATACTGCGAACATGCTTACTACAGCGAAAGTCGCGTTAGTGCTGATGGCGCTGCTGGTGCCGGTGGCCAGGTTTCTAGGCGTGATGGAATCTGAGGAGGGCCCGCAGTACACCAGCGACGGGCAAATGAAGTTCCCGGAAAACTATCGGACGTGGGTGTATCTGACGACTGGGTTCGACATGAGTTACAACCCCGCGGCCGGATCGCCGGATCATCACATGTTCGACAACGTGTTCGTGAATCCCGAAGCCTACAAAGTATTTGTCGCAACAGGACACTGGCCGGACAAGACGATGCTGGTGCTGGAGGCACGCGGGGCGCGCGGAAGAGGTTCAATCAATCAGCGGGGAAACTACCAGGACGAGATCATGGGTCTCGAGGTGCATGTGAGGGACGACGCTCGCTTCGCGGGGAAGTGGGCCTTCTTTGGCTTCGATGGAGGAAAGACGGGCAAGATGGATCCGCCGACCGCGACTTGTTATAGCTGCCATCAGGATCACGGCGCGGTGGACACGACCTTCGTGCAGTTCTATCCAACGCTGCTGCCGATAGCAAAGATCAAGGAATCGCTCGAGGAGAAGTACCTGAAAGAGATCGCAATGCCTGAGGCGAAGCAGCCTCTTTAGCCAGTGACAAAGTTGAAGGAATGTTTTGATAAGCCCCGGCGCGCTCCGGGGCTTTTTGTATGCCGGCCAGCCTGTCGGTTTGGACAGTGGAGCAGTTGCAAATATGCGCGTAGCTTCAAACCTCGCGGGCTGGTGACGCACGCCAGGGAAACTCTTCCCAGGTGGAGAACGTATGAGGCGAGGCACGGCACTTTGGGAGTTTCTGTTCGCGATGGGCTGTGGGCTGAGCACGATTGCGATCGTAGGTTGCCAGCGCGAGCGGGCTCCCATACCGGTTGCCGCGACCACACCGGCACCAGCGACGCAAACAGCCCCTGCGTATGAGCAGCTAACGAGGAGTGAGCCTGCGATCTGCGATCGCTGCATTCCGGTAACACCCATCAACTTTACGCGTGCTGAGACGGATCGCTATTTTGGCGATTTTGCGAAGGGGGGAAGGCTCGGCAAGTTAACGTCAGAACGCGTTCCCACCCCGATCGAAGGTCAGAAGGTGGTGCGGATGAACCGGGACACGTTGTATTCGCATGCCGTGTTCGATCTCGCGGCAGGACCTGTGACGATCACGTTACCGGATGCAGGCAAGAGGTTCATGTCACTTCAGGTGATTGACGAAGACGAATACACGCCAATGGTGGCATACGGCAAGGGAACGTACACGTTGACGGAGCAGATGGTTGGGACACGGTATGCAGCGGTTCTCGTGAGAACCTTGATTGACCCGCGAAGCCAGGATGATCTCAGCGAAGTGCACCGGTTACAGGACGCTATCAAGGTCAGCCAGCGGAGCACCGGGAGCTTTGAAACTCCGCGGTGGGACGAGGCAAGCCAGGACAAGGTACGCGATGCGCTGAACTCTCTGGCCTCAACCATGCAGGACTTCGGCAAAGCGTTTGGAGCCAGGCAGCAGACAGATCCGGTGGAACATCTGATTGGCGCGGCGGCTGGATGGGGAGGGAATCCGCAACGCGATGCGAAGTACGTCAACCTGAAGGTGCCCAACAACGATGGCACGCAGGAGTACCGCGTGTCTGTGGGCAACGTTCCGGTAGATGGCTTCTGGTCGATCAGTGTGTACGACGCGAAGGGGTACTTCGAGAAGAACACATCCGGGGCTTACTCGATAAACAACATCACCGCGCAGAAGAATAGCGATGGTACGGTAACGGTGCAGTTTGGAGGGTGCGACGGCACAGTGCCAAACTGTCTGCCCATACCTCATGGATGGAATGCCACGCTACGACTCTATCGGCCGCGCGCCGAGGTGCTGAACGGATCGTGGAAGTTTCCCGCGCTGCAGCCGATCCAATGAGGCTGGACAATGTTACGCAAGTCCCTAGGCGCTGGCGATGCGGTCCAGGCTGGAAGTCTGGTCGATCCAGCGGCTGTACTGATGCCAACTTGTCTCAATCTCCGGCACGCTGAGGCGGCCATGGCCTTGCTTGCAGGTTTGCTCGGTGCCCGTCCACTCCAGCAGATTGTGCGACGGACGGCCGACCCGCGCAGGAGTGGCCAGCGAGCAAAGGCAGTGCTTGCAGCGCTGCTCCTGATCATGAAAACACCAGCGCACAGCCAGAAGCGCGAAGAGCACGAAGAAGAGAATCTGCAGCAGATCGGCCGCGTGCGGTAGCGGAATGTAGAGCGGGCGAGACAGGCAGACGCTGAGCAGAAACGTGAGCAGAAGTGCGAGCGACGTCTTCAGTGCCGCGAAGAGCAGATGGTTAATCCAACGCAGCGTGTGTGGGATCGAGTTCAACTCGACGTGGCTGAAGCTGGCGATGGCTGAACTGACGAAGAGAATGATCGGGACCGCGATCAGGCAATGCTCCGCCTGCGAGCCGAGATGAACGGCGAGCGCGCGCCAGCCGCCATAAGAGAGAACCGCGAAGGCAAACGAGAACAGCGAGAGGCCGATCAGCGAGGCGATGCAGAGAGTGCGGCGTTCCCGCGAGGCTGCGGCGAAGGCTGTGCGTACGCAGCCAGAGGGCGTCGGAGGCGACGCCGAATGGGAGGTCGATATGCAGGCGCATTGTGCTGACACGGCGGCGCGGAACGCAGTGATGCAAATGGTAGAGCTCGGCGTGCCAGCTGCGCAGGAACTCGTCGCGTTCTGACGCTGGGACAAGGTGTTGCACAGAGCGCAGGAACGGCGCGATGAAACGCTGGCAGAGACGAGGGCCGGTTGCTCATGAATGCTTCTCCGGAAGAAGACGGGCGAGCAGAGGATAACGTTCCGTTGCGGCAACGGCGGCAGCTTTGCCTTCGCGCGTGAGCTGATAGTAACGCCGGGCAGGGCGTTGGCTGGAGAATGGCGTCCTCTTCCGACTCCCAGCGGGACTCCACGAGTTCATCGCGCTCCAGCCGTCGGAGCGCGGGGTAGACCGTGCCGCTGGGCAGGCCGGTGACCTCCATGACATCGAAGCCAAAGCAGTAGCCGAGGCTGATGGCCTTGAGGATGAGAGCCGCGCTGTGTGAGAGGCGAGGGGAGCTCATGAGCTATGTAGTATGCTATCACAGGTAGTATGCTACATAGGGTAGATACGTCCGGGAGGAGAGTCATGCTGGAGCTAAGTCATGTGTCGAAGAGTTTTCGGAGCATCCCCGCAGTGTGGGATGTGAGCTTTGTGCTGAACGAGGGCGAGGTGCTTGGGATATCTGGGACCGAACGGATCAGGCAAGTCGACGACGGTGAAGATGGTGATCGGCTTGATCAAGCCGACGAAGGGTCATGTGTTGTTCTGCGGCCGCAGGATCTACGACGATCTGCCGGGCTATCGCGCGCAACTCGGCTACGTGCCGGAGGAGGCACAGGTCTACACGCACCTCTCGGGTCTCGAGTACCTGCAATTGGTCGGTCGGCTGCGGGGCATGGAGGAGCGGCTGATTGAAACGAAGGCGCGCGAGTTGCTCAAGCTGCTATCGCTTGAAGCAGCGCAGTATTCGGCGCTGTCGGATTACTCGAAGGGGATGAAGCAGCGCGTGCTGATTGCGGCGGCGTTGCTGCATGACCCGCAGGCTGATCGTGTTTGATGAACCACTCTCGGGGCTCGACGCAATGTCGGCGAGGCTGTTCAAGGACCTGCTGCGTGTTACTGGCGAAAGAGGGCAAGGCGATTCTGTACATCTCGCATGTTCTGGAGGTGGTGGAGCGGGTTTGCGATCGCGTGATTGTGCTGTCTAAAGGCAACGTCGTCGCAGATGCGGCGCCGAAGGACCTGACGAAGCTGATGGAGTTGCCGACGCTGGAAAGTGTCTTCGCGCAGCTTGTGCAGCAGACCGATACCGAGCGCGTGGCGAGCGACGTGGTCGGAGTGATGCAGGTGCGCCATGCGTAAAGATCGCGGAGTATTTCAGCTACCTGGTGGAGCACTTCTTCCGGCGCTTCTTTGACAACGACACTCTGCAGGCGGATGGAGACACGCAGACCTCGGTGGTGCGCGCGATTGCGATTGTGGCAGTGCCGGGGCTGATGTTTGCGTTCTGGCTGCAGAATGCCGTATCCGCAGCGGAACGATGTGGGGGTCGATTGAAGACCAGTACTTCTTTGTGCTGTTTTCATTCGTCGTGATGGGGATGGTCGCGATCTTTGAGTGGGAGATGTTGTTTCCGGACAGGCTCGACTTTCTGATCCTGTCGCCAATGTCGATCAAGCCGTGCGCAACTGCTGGGAGCGAAGGCGGCCGCGCTGGGTGGGTTCGTCGCGCTGTTTCTGGTGGGCTGCAATGTGTGCGGGATGCTGATCATGCCGGCGATCACAACCCAAGTCATAAGAGTGAATGGGCACGCGGAGATCGTGGGTCATTTTTGGAGACAGTTGGGTGCGCATGCAGCCGCGGTATCGATGGCAGGGCTGTTTGCCGCACTGTTGTTTCTGGCGATCGGTGGCGTCCTGCTTTGTGTGCTGAGCCCAACGCAGTTTCGCCTCGTTTCGCCCATAGTGCAAACGCTATCGGTGATGGGACTGGCGCTGCTGCTGCTTGGGTATGTGCAGTACGGCGACGCAATTCAGAACCTGTTGAGCGGAAGATTGGGTTGGATGCGCTGGGAGCCGACGCTGTGGTTCCTTGCAGTGTATGAGCGGTTGTTGCATGGAGACGCCGCTCCGGCGTTCGCGCAGGAACTAAGCGAATATGCGTATCGCGCTGTGGGAATTACGGCGGTGATCGCCATGGCGACTTATCCGCTCGGCATGGGAGCGGATGAGGCGCGCGGCAATCGAAGGTGCATCGGGGAAGCGAAGTGAGCCGCCGCGATGGATTGCGGATCTCCTGCATCGCGTTGTGCGCAAGCCGGGCGAGCGCGCGGTCTTTCACTTCATCGGACAGACGATCACGCGGAACAACAAGTATCAGGTATACCTGGCGATGTACTGCGGAATGGGATTGGCCTTTGCAGTGGCGTGCGCCGTAACGCTGCAGGCGAAGGATACGAGTTGGAGCTCTGTCCCAGAAGGGACTTCATGGGCTGATGCCGCTCCTGGTGTTCTGGACGGTAGCGGGCTTGCGCGCGGCGTTTGCATTTCCGCTGAATCTGCGCGGCGGCCTGGGTATACCGCGTAACACGGGTAAGCGAAGATGCTCTGAACGAGTGTGCGGAGGCGGCGAGCCGGTGGGCTCTTGTGTGCGCGCTGGGCGTGACGATAGGTGTAGCAATTCTGCTCGCGTGCCTGGGCTGGGACGCGCGAAGTCTGCTGGTGCAGATAGTTTGTGGTGTATGTCTGGCCGTGCTGCTGACGGACGCATTCTTCACGTTCCTGCAAAGCGTACCGTTTGCGCAGCCAAGAATGCCGGGAAAGACGAGCCTGCCGCTGATGCTCACGCTATACGTCGGCGTGCTGCCAGTGTTTCTCTTTGAAATGGTCCGATTTGAGGTGTCGCTCGAACGCAACCTGCTGAGGCTGATGCTGGTGGCGTGTGGTGTGGCGGCCACCCACCTGGGCTCTGCTGCGACTGAGTCGCCGATCGGCAGAGAGCGAAGAGGAGATGGAGGGATATGACGGAGAGTTTCAGCTGCTGAACCTCGCGGAGCGTTGATTCAGTCAGGCAATCGGTGTTCCGGCTGCCTTGTAGATGGCCTCGATGGCGAGCATGTCGGCGAGGCCCTCTTCGCCAGGTGTATCGGGGGTCTTGTTGTCGCGGATGCAGGCGGCGAAGTGATCGGCCTCGGCGGTGAACTGGTCGTACTGTCCGGTGACGGAAACCCGCCGGCAACATTGCCGTTACGCGTGTGGCCGCTGAAGGTGTACTTGACATTGCCGTAGTAGAAGGCGGGCTCGATGTGGATCTGGCCCTTGGAGGCGTCGATCTGCAGGAACGCCGGGCCGTTCTGCCATACGAGGAGCCGCAGTTCGCGAGGATGCCGGAAGGGAACTTCATCACCCACTCGACGGTCTGCTCGACCTCCGCGAAGCGCGGGCCGTTTCTCCATAGTCGAGACATGGCGCGGAAGTCGTTGGGCTCTTCGCCGCAGAGCCAGCGGATTGCGTTGAGCGGATAGATGCCGAGGTCGAGGAGCGAGCCACCACCGGCGAGCGCACGGTTGAGGCGCCATTCGCCTGCCTTCTTCTGCCCGTAGAATCCGCCCTGGAAGCCGATGATGTCGCCGATGTCGCCGTTGTGAATCATCTTGCGGATCTGCGCGAACGTCGGGTCGTAGTGCACGCGGTAGGCGATCATCAGCTTCACCTTGTGCGCATTGCAGGCATCGATCATCTTGCGGCACTCTGCGGAGGAGATGGCCATGGGCTTCTCGCAGAGCACGTGCTTTCCGGCCTCAGCTGCGCGAATGGTGTATTCGCAGTGCATTGAGTTGGGCAGACCGATGTAGACGGCTTCGATCGCGGGGTTGTCGCGGATCTTGTCGTAGGTCTCGTAGGTGTAGATGGAGCTCTGCGGGAGGTGATATTGCTCGGCGTACTTGGTGCCTTTTTCCGAGGGATGACCTGTGACGAGCCCGGTGATGTCGCATTCGGAGTCTGCGCGCACGCCTTCATGAAAATGTCGGAGATGTCTCCAAGACCGACGGCAGCGAAGCCGACCGGCTTCGAGAGCGTGGGGGCGCCGGTGATCGAGGTGGTGGGCTTCTGCGCAGGCAGGCGTGTGGCGGCGAGGGTGAGGGCGGAGAGTTTGGCGAAGGCGCGGCGGTCCAGAAGAGCTCATGCGCAACAATGTACGCCTGCTGGATTGTGGGAATTTCGGTACGATCCCCCTCCCTGCCACTTTTTGCGCAAAGTCTTCAGACATTGGACTTAAGGGTGGACCTGAATTGCAAAGTCTTGATTCTAAAGAGCGGGATGCCTATCGGGGACCTCTCTTTCGTTTGCGCGGGCCGAATGTAAAAGTGTCGCCAGATACCTGAATTCGCGAGGGTTGCCTGGAATCTAGAGCGGCTGCCAGTTCAGTGGCAGGTTTCCCATGACGCTGGTGCGGAGCTTGTAGACCAGTGGGAGGCCGTGATGTAGAGGGTCTTGCCGTCGTCGCCCCAGGCGAGATTGGCCGCGACCTCGGGGAGCTTGATCTGGCCGAGCACCTTGCCTTCGGGGGTGATGATGCGGATGCCGCCGGGGCTGGAGCCCCAGATGTTGCCGTGCGAGTCGACCTTCATGCCGTCCGGGACGCCGCGCTCGGGTGATGGCTCGAAGTGGGCGACCAGCGTGCCGGGGCCGACCGTGCCGTCGGGGAGCACGGGGTATTTCATGTACTTCATGTGCGGGCCGGAGTTCGTCGACGTAGAGGGTCTTCTCGTCGGGCGAGAGCGCGATGCCGTTGGGCAGGGTGAGGTCGCGGATGATGAGCGTGAGCTTGCCGTCTTTGTAGTGATAGACGCCGTTGACGGGCAGCTCCTTGGCGGGGTCTTTGTCCATGCCTTTGAGGCCGTACGGCGGGTCGGTGAAGTAGAAGCTGCCGTCGCGCGGCGAAGACGATGTCGTTGGGACTGTTGAGGCGCTTGTCTTCGTAGGTCTCGAACATGGTCTCGACTTTGAGTTTGTCGCCCGGGCCGACGAGGCGGACGACGCGGCGGCCGTCCTGCTCGCACATCACGACGGAGCCGTCCGGCGCGGGGGCGTTACCGTTGGGGCCGAGGAAGTTGGGGAAACCGGAGTCGGAGGTGAGGAGCTCGGTGACGTGGCCGTCGGGCGTGACGGCGCGGAGCTTGTTCTGCGGGCCGTCGACGAACCAGAGACGGCCGTGCGCGCCACTGCGGGCCTTCGGTGAAGCCGAAGCCGGTGGCGACGCGCTCGGGTTTGGCGTCGGGAGGGATGAGGGCGTCGAGTGCGGGGTCGAGGCGGACGATGGAGGGCTCGGGCTTGGGGGAGGATGTCTGAGCTGTCATGGGAATTGAGATGGCGATGGCTGCTGCGGCGGCGAGGCGGAGGAGCGGCATGGCGGGCGACATGGTAGCGCGAGTGGACGGGATTTTCATCGCGGTCGTCTTAATATCGCGCGATACCCCACCCTTTTCATGATGCAAGCCATGAAAGGAATGGGCTACTCTGAGCGCTCCAGTGCCATCGTGGCCGACCGCTTCGGAGATACGGCGTGCTCGACTCGTTAGCGCGCTGACGGACAAGTGCTACGCGTTCGCGGACGTGATGGTGGCATTCGCCGGCTTCCGGTTCGAACGAGCAGCGTGCGTGACGATGCTCGTCGCATGTCCTTAGGGAGACCTCGAGGCCGAAGCCTCGGGCACCTGGAAGCAGAGACGTGGGCGTTGTTCCGTAGCTGGTATTCTCGGCTTGCATGAGCACGGCGCAAGTCAGGAACGCGTTGCAGTCAAAGTCAGGTGCGGTGGCGGGGGCGACGACAGCGCTGGTTCTGCTGACGGCGATGAACTTCGTGAACTACCTGGACCGCTACATTCTGCCGGCGGTTCAGGAGCAGATTAAGCACGAGTTCACGCTGACCGACAACCAGATTGGGTCGCTGACGCTGTGGTTCATGGTGGCGTATGTATGCGTGTCGCCGATCACGGGGTGGCTGGGCGACAGGTTTCCGCGCAAGCCGATGATTGTGGTGGCGGCGCTGGCGATTGCCGGGATGAACTTTCTGACGGCAAGCGTTCATGGCTATGCGGAGTTGAACTTCAGGCATGCGGCGCTGGGTATTGGCGAGGCGTGCTTCGGGATCTTTGCGCCGGCGCTGCTCGCGGACTTCTATTCCGAGAGCAAGCGCAACAAGGTGATGACGATCTTCAACATTGCGCTGCCGCTGGGGGCGGCGAGCGGTTATGAGGCGGGCGCGTGGGTGGCGGCGCATCACGGATGGAGGATGAGTTTCATCGCAAGCGCTGTGCCGGGAGTTCTGGTCGCGCTGCTGATTCTGTTCTTCATGCGCGAGCCGCGAAGGACGGGCGTGACGGAGAAGGCGAAGACGGACAGGGCGAGCGTGTTGTCGCTGGCGAAGAACAAAGCGTACCTGACTTCGATTCTTGGCTACGCCGCAGTGACATTTTCGCTGGGTGGGATCTCGTGGTGGATGCCGTCGTTTCTGCATCGCGAGGCAGGGTACTCGATTGAGGCGGCGGGCGCTGTGATGGGGCCGATCATTGTGGTTGCGGGGTTGGGCGGGACGGCGCTGGGCGGATGGCTGGCGCAGGTGTGGTCGAAGAAGACGCCGAAGGCGCTGTACCTGGTGCCGGCACTGAGTGCGGCGCTGACGATTGCGCCGGCGGTGGTTTGCTTCTTTGGGCCGCAACGCTTGATCGTGCCGTCGCTGTCGTTAGCGGTGTTTTTGATCTTCCTCGGCACGGGGCCGGTGAATGCGGCGACGCTGAATGCGGTGCCGGCGAATCTGCGCGCGACGGCTATGGCGGGCCAGTTGTTTGCGATTCACGTGCTCGGCGATATGCCGTCGTCGAAGGTGATTGGGATGATCAGCGATGCGTCGAACCTGCGGACTGGGATGGCGGTGACGCTGATCGCGTTCGCGGTGGGCGCGGTGATCTTCTTCATTGGATCGAGGTTTGCGCCGCCGCTGACGGACAGTGTTGAGGCTCCGGCTCCGGCATGATTGGACCTGAGTGGCGGGCGGCGGCGGAGTATGGCGAATGGCTGCTGACCGCGTTGTGGATGTGGAGAACGAATGAAGCGATCCGCGGACTGGGCGCAGGTGCCGGACATCTCGCATCCGCAGTGGGACCTGATTCCACCGGAGGATGCGGCGCCTTCGCTGACGGTTGTTGTGCCGGCGCGCAACGAGGCGGAGAACATTGGAGCGACGCTGGAGACGCTGGTGATGCAGCAATACAGCAGGCTGCGTGTGCTGGCGATTGACGATCGCTCGACCGACGAGACGCGGCAGATTGTGGATGAGTTTGCGGCGCGTTATCCGGAGCGCGTCGGGCGCAATTCACATCGACTATCTGCCGGAGGGTTGGCTGGGCAAGACGTTCGCGCTGGAGGTGGGAACGCGCAACTCGGCGAGCGAGTATCTGCTGTTTACGGATGCAGATGTTTTGTTTTCGCCGTCGTCGCTGCGCCGGGCGATGGCGTTTGCGGCGATGACGCAGGCGGACCATGTGGTGGTGATGCCGACGCCGCAGGTGAAGGGGCGCGGTGAGGGAATGGTGCTCAGCTTTCTGAGCGTGCTGGGCGTGTGGATTACGCGGCCGTGGCGTGTGAGCGATCCGCGCGCGCGGCACGACGTGCTCGGTGTGGGAGCGTTCAACCTGGTGCGGCGTGAGGCACTGGAGGTTCTTGGCGGATGGGAACCGCAGCGGCTGGCGGTGATTGAAGACGTAACGCTGGGCCGCAGGATGAAGGCCGCGGGATTGCGTCAGCGCGTGGCGTTCGGGCCGGACCTTGTGCTGGTGCACTGGGCGAAGGGAGCGCGCGGTGTCGTGCGCGGGCTCAGCAAGAATCTGTTTGCGGCGGTGAACTTCCGTCCGCTTGCTGATGCTGAGTGCGTGCGCTGCGATGATGTTGTTGTTTCTTGCGCCGCTGGCAGGGCTGGCATGGTGGCCGACACTTCCGCCGGCGCTGATCATGCTGTGCTGCATTGGCGCGTGCTATCGCATCATGAGCAACCACAGCCATATCGACGCGCGCTATGGATGGCTGTATCCGGTTAGCGTTTTCGTGATGGTGTGGGCGATGATTCGCTCGATGATTGCGGTGGCGGCGCGGCGTGGCGTGATGTGGCGCGGCACGTTCTATCCGCTGCGCGAGTTGCGAATGCATAACAATCCGTTGCAGTGGGAGCGGAGTGCAGCACAGGCTCGGCGTGCGGAGGAGAAGGGAAGAGCGAGGGTGGAGTGCGCGACTGCTGGCGCTGTGGCCCGCGCTGCGTTCGAGGCAGCGCAAGAAGTAGCGCGGAGCGGTCAGGCGGGGATTTGAGACGAGCCGCTTATGCCGAACATCTGGAGCAGCAGTTCGGTGGCCTGAAGGGCATCGTGAGACTTGAAGTTTGAATCGAGTTGGAGGACGGAGGCCTGCGGAGCAATCGCGGCGAGGCCACGCGCGGCTAACTCCGGCGGCAGCTGAGCGCTGCAGGGACCAACGAGGATGTAGTCTGCGCGGTCGACACGGAGCAGCAACTTGGCGTCGCCGAAGGAGCAGGTTGTGCGGACGTTGAATCCGCGCTGGGAGAGGATGGTCCGGGCGAAGGTGCAGAGATCGGCGGAGGGATCGAAGATGAGCAGGCTGGGGCCGGGACCTGCCGCTGAATTTTGTGGGCGAAGACCGTCTGAGAAGGCGAGGATGGCTTCGTCTTCGCTTTCGAAGTTCCGGATGATCGCAGACATCCTGGTGAGGTCAAGCAGGTTGGTGACAAACGATGGGGCGCCTGCGAGATGAATCGCGCCGCCGAGCTTGGCGAGGCGCGTGGAGTGGCGGGCGAGCAGGCCGAGGCCCATGCTGTCGAGGCGCGTGACGGCGCTCAGGTTGAGGACGATGCGGGAGAATCCGCTCTCGGCGTGATTGAGGGCGGCGTCGAGGGCTTTTTCATCGTCGCCGTAGACGATGCGGCCAGTGCACTGAATGACGTAGACGCTTCCAACGTGGCGCGTACTGAGTGTAAGCGGCATGGAGCCTCACGGTGAGCTTGAGGGATAGTCAGTTTCCGCTCAAAGCGTACACCCGCCGGCGACGTGGCTGTGAGATTTCGTGGCGAGGCTGCCTGGACCTAGACCTCGACGACCTGCCGTCCGTAGCGCTTCTCGACGTACTCATCGAGGATGACCTGGAACTCCTCGACGATGTGGTCGCCCTTGAGGGTAGTGAACAGCTTGCCGTCGACGTAGACGGGAGCTTTGGGTTCTTCGAAGGTGCCGGGCAGCGAGATGCCGATGTTGGCGTGCTTGGATTCGCCGGGGCCGTTGACGATGCAGCCCATGACGGCGAGCTTGAGCTCTTCGACGCCGGGATAGATCTTCTTCCACTCGGGCATCGATTCGACGAGATAGCCCTGGATGCGCTGTGCGAGCTCCTGGAAGTAGGTGCAGGTGGTGCGGCCGCAGCCAGGGCAGGAGGTGACCTGCGGCATGAAGCTGCGGATGGAGAGCGACTGCAGAATCTGCTGCGCGCAGCGGACTTCTTCGGAGCGGTCGCGCACCGGGCTCCGGCGTCAGCGAGACGCGGATGGTGTCGCCGATGCCGTTGAGCAGCAGCGGAGCGAGGCCGGCGGTGGAGGCGACGACGCCCTTCATGCCCATGCCGGCTTCGGTGAGGCCGAGGTGCAGAGCGTAGTCGCAGCGGCGGGCGAGCTCGGTGTAGACGTCGAGGAGGTCGCGGACATTTGAGACTTTAGCCGAGAGGATGATCTGGTCGCGGCGCAGGCCGTAGCGCTCGGCGGCGGCAGCGTTGTCGAGCGCGGAGACGACCATCGCCTCCATCATGACGTCGCGGGCGTCCTGCGGATTCGCGGACTTGGAGTTGTCGTCCATCATCTTGCGTGAGCAGGGCCTGGTCGAGCGAGCCCCAGTTGACGCCGATGCGGACGGGCTTCTGGTTGTCGACGGCGCACTCGACCATGGTGCGGAAGTTGTCGTCGTCCTTGCGGCCGATGGAGACGTTGCCGGGGTTGATGCGGTACTTGGAGAGCGCCTTCGCGCAGTCGGGGTACTTCCGCAGCAGCAGGTGGCCGTTGTAGTGGAAGTCGCCGACGATGGGCGTCTCCCAGCCCTTCTTGCGGATGCCTTCAACGATGTACGGGACGGCCTTGGCGGCCTCATCGTTGTTGACGGTGACGCGGACGAGCTCGGAGCCGGCGCGGGCGAGGGAAGCGACCTGCTGGACGGTGGATTCGACGTCGGCGGTGTCGGTGTTGGTCATCGACTGGACGACTACGGGGGCGTCGGACCCGACGCGGATGCCGCCGATATTGACCGTTACGGCACGGCGTCGCTGGATAGATGGCATGTGTTCATTTTACCAGTTAGTAGCCGCCAAAATGGCCTGGGACGGCCTTCGGGCGAAGGTGCGGTTCGATGGCAAATTGATGAATGCAAAAGACCTCGCCGACATCTAATGCTTCTTTGATCAAAACGATAGAGCGTCAGCTCGCGTGCAGACCGTCCCTGCTTCGCCATCTTCGGTCCTTGCTTCGCTATCTTGGCCTGCCCCGCCTTGGTCATCAGGCGCGACTTTTCGTACATCTCGATCCACTTCTCGCTTGAAATCGCTGAGATCAGCTTGCCGATTGCTTCGAGCGGCAAATCGTCCGGCGACTGGAAATGAACGCAACACTTTCCCATGTCGAGCTTCTTCCCGGCTGTCTTGAACGCCGCCTTCAGCTGCTCGAGCTGACCCTCACCCCAATACGCGGCCATCATATAGAGCGAGCAGTAGTTCTTCTGCGACGAGAGCGCGACGTAAGTGATCGGCTGCTTGTTGTAAGTGTCCGGATACCGGGACAGGGGGATCGTCCAGCCGATCGTGCCCCAGACGATGCACTCATCGTAGCCGCGCGGAATGTGCTTGTTGACGAGTGCGCGCACCGTAGCGATCGTCTTCGCACGATCGGCGGGGAGGGAGGCGATGTACTGCGCTGGCGTCTTGACGTTCGATGGTGGTTTCATGGATTCGTCGTCTTCCCGCACGAAGTGTATCAAGGTGTTTTGAAATGCACTCTAAGGAAACAGAGCCATGTCACGGGCCGTGAACGAGGAGGGGAACGATGAAGTCGATGAGGAATCCGACAAAGCTGAAGCCGATGGAGAAAGGCGCATATCGTCCAGGTGATCGTGGAGACACCTGCCGGCAGCCGCAACAAGTTCAGCTTCGATGTCGACCAGGGGATCTTTGTACACAAGATAGCGCTGCCGGCCGGGATGGCGTTCCCGTATGACTTCGGCTTTCTGCCCCAGACGCTGGCGTCCGACGGCGATCCAATGGACGTGCTGTTGCTGATGGACGATCCGGTTTTCACCGGATGCGCGGTGCGCGCACGGCTGATCGGCGTCATTGAGGGCCAGCAGCTCGACGGCAAGAAGAAGATCCGCAATGACCGTCTTGTTGCCGTCGCCGAGCAGACCCACCGTTACACGAATATCCGCAAGCTGAAGGACCTTCCGGACAAATGGACCGATGAGGTGGAGGAGTTCTTTGTGAACTACCACAACCTCCAGGGCAAGAAGTATCAGCTGCTCGGCACGAAGGGTGTGAGCGAGGCGCTGCGACTGATACGCAAGGCGCGCCGGGCGGCGCAGTGAGAACTCGACCGGGCCGAGGCTTGTCGGGAGTTCCCGCAGTATAGGAAAATCTGATAGATGTAGAAGCGCAGCTTATAGAAGCAAGCGGAGGATAGCGTGCATTTCGGACTGACGGATGAGCAGGAGCAGCTTCGGCGTGAGGTGCGGGCGTTTGCGGAGCGCGAGGTTGCTCCGCATGTAATGGAGTGGGATGAGAAGAGCGAGTTTCCGCATGCGGTGGTGAAGAAGCTCGGCCAGATGGGCCTGATGGGCGTTATCTTCCCGGAGGAGCTGGGCGGCGCGGGGCTGGGCTATGTGGAGTATGTGCTGGCCGTCGAGGAGCTGTCGCGCGTGGACGGCAGTGTGGGGATCATCGTCGCGAGCCACAATTCGTTGTGCACGAACCACATCATGGTCGGCGGCAACGACGCGCAGAAGAAGCGCTGGATTCCGAAGCTGGCGAGCGGCGAGTGGCTGGGCGCGTGGGGACTGACGGAGCCGGGGTCGGGCTCGGATGCGGGCGGGATGCGGACGACGGCGGTGAAGCGCGACGGTGGATGGGTGCTGAATGGGTCGAAGACGTTCATCACCAACGGCACGTATGCGAACTGCGCGCTGGTGCTGGCGGTGACGGATAAGGAGAAGGCGACGCGTGGAGGGATCTCGGCGTTTCTGGTCGAGAAGGGCACGCCCGGGTTTTCGCAGCGGCAAGAAGGAGAACAAGCTGGGACTGCGCGCGAGCGATACGGCGGAGCTGATCTTTGAGAACTGCTTTGTGCCGGACGATTGCCTGGTGGGCGCACTCGGCGGCGGGTTCAAGGATGCGATGCGCGTGCTGGATGGAGGGCGGATTTCGATTGCGGCGCTGGCTCTGGGCATGGCGCGTGGAGCGCTTGACGCTGCGGTGAAGTACTCGAAGCAGCGGAAGCAGTTTGGGAAGGCTATCAGCGAGTTTCAGGCGATCGGGTTCAAGATGGCGGATATGGCGACGCAGCTTGATGCCGCGTGGTTGCTGACGATGCGCGCGGCGCAGATGAAGGACCAGGGCAAAACCGTGACGCGCGAGGCCGCGATGGCGAAGTTGTTTGCCGAGCGAGGCAGCGTGCAGAATCTGCGACGAGGGCGTGCAGATTCACGGCGGCTACGGCTTCATCAAGGACTATCCGGCGGAGAAGTTTTATCGCGATGTGAAGCTGTGCACGATCGGCGAGGGCACGAGCGAGATTCAGCGGATGGTGATTGCGCGGGAGCTGCTGAAGAGCTAGTGAATAGTGAAGAGTGAATACAGCAAAGGCAAAGGCTCTGACGCAAAGGGACGCCACGGCCGTGATTCGGCTTCGGTAGGATGGTTGGGAACGAGGAGTGTGGATGGCGGAGCCGATTATTGTCACGGGTGCGGCGGGGTTTATTGGCCGCAATGTTGTTGCGGAGCTGAATGCTCGTGGTGAGGATGAGCTGATTCTTGTCGACGAGTTAGGTGTCAGCAAGCCGGGTGAGCCAGAAAAGTGGAAGAACCTGTTGGGGCTTCGTTACGAGGACCTCATCTCGCCGGAGGACTTTCTCGGAGTGCTGGAGCAGCATGCGTATGCCGATGCGCGTGCTGTGATTCATCTGGGCGCGTGCAGTGCGACGACGGAGAAGGACGCCGATTATCTGCTGCGCAACAACTATCAGTACACGCGCGTGCTGTGTAACTGGGCGCAGGAGCATGGTGCGCGGTTTGTGTATGCGTCGAGTGCGGCGACGTATGGTGACGGCTCGGATGGGCTATGACGACAGTGATGCGGCGACGCCGACGTTGCGGCCGCTGAATATGTACGGCTACTCGAAGCAGATGTTCGATCTCTGGGCGCTGAAGCATGGGCTGTTCGACGAGGGTGAAGGCGGGAACATTGTCGGCTTGAAGTACTTCAATGTGTACGGGCCGTATGAGGACCACAAGGGCGACATGCGCTCGGTGGTCGTGAAGAGCTTCGAGCAGATTCAGTCCGACGAGCGAGGTGAAGCTGTTCAAGAGCTACCGGCCCGAGTACAACGATGGCGAGCAGATGCGCGACTTCATCTACGTGAAGGACGCGGTGGATGTGACGCTGCACTTCGCGCTGCAGGACGCCGGCGCTCCGGGCGGGCTGTTCAACTGCGGCACGGGAAAGGCGCGCACGTGGCTGGATCTGGCGACGCGCGGTCTTCGCGGCGATGGGGCGTGAGCCGAAGATCGAGTTCATCGAGATGCCGAAGGAGCTGCAGGGCAAGTATCAGTACTTCACGCGAAGCGAACGACGAAGAAGCTGCGCGGTGCGGGCTATGAGCGGCCGTTCACGTCTCTCGAAGACGGCGTGAGGGATTATGTGCAGAGCTATCTCGAGAAACGGGATGCGTGAGTTGAGCGAACCTGTATTCTTGGGTTGCTATGAGTAAGGCGATTACGGCGATCTATCCGGGAACGTTCGATCCGCCGACGAATGGACATCTGGACCTGATTGCGCGCGGGGCGAAGATTGTCGACCACCTGGTGGTGGCGATTCTGCGAAACGCGTCGAAGGGGACGCCGCTGTTTACGGTGGCCGGAGCGTGAAGAGATGATTGCGCGAGGCGACAGAAGGCTTCGGCGAATGTGACGGTGGCGACGTTCGACGGGCTGCTGGTGGACTTTGCGCGGGCGCAGGGGGCGAAGGCCGTGCTGCGCGGGATTCGCGCGATCTCGGATTATGAGTATGAGTTCCAGATGGCGATGATGAATCGCAAGCTGGATCCGGAGCTGGAGACGCTGTTCATGATGCCGGCGGAGAAGTACACGTATGTGAGCTCGCGGCTGATCAAGGGCGTGTTCAAGCTGGGCGGCGACATCTCGTCGCTGGTGCCGCCGCTGGTGGTGGAGCGGCTGAGGAAGAAGAAGGTGACGGGCGTGGCCGTTCCGGGAGCGGAGTAGTTGTGACGATTCAGGAGCAGTTTGGTCAGATCGATATTTATGTGTTCGACCAGATTCTGCGCGGGAATATTGCGCCGGGGATGAGGGTGCTGGACGCCGGGTGCGGGTATGGACGGAACCTGGTGTATCTGCTGCGCGAGGGCTGCGAGGTGTATGCGCTGGATGCGAGTCCGGAGGGCGTCGAACATGTGCGGGCGCTGGCGGCGGAGCTGACTCCGAGGCTGCCGGCGGAGAACTTTCAGGTCGGGCAGATTGAGGCGATGCCGTTTGCGGATGGGTTCGCGGATGTGGTGATGTGCAACTCGGTGCTGCATTTTGCGCGGGATCAGCACCACTTTCTGACGATGCTCGAGGAGCTGTGGAGGGTGCTGCGGCCGGGCGGGCTGCTGTTCACGCGAATGGGATCGAGAATCGGGATGCAATTTGAACAGGTGCGGCCGGATATCTACCGGATCGGCGATGGCCAGGAGTGGTTTCTGGTGGACGAGGAGCTGCTGCTGGGGCTGACCAGCGAGTTGAACGGCGTGATGGTGGATCCGCTGAAGACGACGATTGTGCAGGATTACCGCTGCATGACGACCTGGGTGGTACGGAAACGGGCTTTATCTGGAAAGGCAAATCTGAAAGACTAAGGGCATGAGCACAGCGACAGTTGCAGCGCCCACGAAGATCCTGACAGACCGTATCAACCGCATTGAAGTCTCGGCGACGATGGCCATTACCGCCGAGGCCCTGAAGATGAAGTCGCAGGGTATTGACCTTGCGGACTTCGGCGCGGGCGAGCCGCACTTCGCGACGCCGCAGCACATCAAAGATGCGGCGATTGAGGCGATCCAGAAGAACTTCACGCGCTATACGGCGGTGGCCGGTGTGCCCGAGGTGCGCAAGGCGATCGTCGAGCGGCACGCGGCGGACTTCGGGACGAACTATACGCCCGAGGAGTGCGTCTTCTCGGCGGGCGGGAAGTTGTCGATCTTCAACGCGGCCGAGGTGCTGATCGATCACGGCGACGAGGTCATCATCCCGACGCCGTACTGGGTGAGCTACAAGGACATCGTGCAGTTCACCGGCGGGAAGCCGGTCTTTGTCGAGACGAGCGAGGCGGACAACTTCCGCGTGACGGCAAAGATGATCGAGGGGGCGGTGACCGACCGCACGAAGGCGATCATTCTGAATACGCCGTCGAATCCGTCGGGAGCGGTGATCCCGAAGGACGATCTCTATGCGATCGTCCGCATGGCGCATGAGCGCGGCATCTATGTGTGGCTGGATGAGTGCTACGTGTATCTGAATTTCAGCGGGCGACCTGGTCTCCGGCGCATCGCTGACGGAGTGCAAGGAGCACGTGCTGGTGCTCGGCTCGCTTTCGAAGACCTATGCCATGACCGGATGGCGCGCGGGCTTTGCGCTGGGCCCGAAGCCGATTATTGCCGCGATGAGCAAGCTGCAGTCGCAGTCGACCTCGAACACGGCGAGCATGGTGCAGCGCGCCTCGATTGCTGCGCTGACCTCCAGCCAGGATTGCGTGAAGGAGATGCGCGCGGACTACATCAAGCTGCGCGACCGCGTGCTTGAGGGCTTCAAGTCGATTCCGGGGCTGACCTGCACGAAGCCGGAGGGCGCGTTCTATGTCTATCCGAACATCAGCGCCTTCCTCGGCAAGGGCGGCGTGAAGACGGCGAGCGAGCTCGCGTCACGGCTGCTGACCGAGGCGCATGTTGTCACGGTGCCGGGTGAGGCGTTTGGAACCGACGAGCATATTCGCCTGTCCTATGCGGTGTCGGGAGATGTCATCGACAAGGGCGTCGAACGGATTCGCAAGTTCCTCGGTGAGCTGAGCTAAGCGTGAGCGGCGGAAGCAGCAGACGCGAGAAAACGCCCGGTGCAGAACGGGCCGGAATTTGCCGCAGTGATTCTGGCGGGCGGAAGCGGAACACGCTTCTGGCCGCGCAGCCGTCGCGCACAGCCGAAGCAGGTGTTGTCGCTCGACGGCGACCGCACCATGATCCAGAACACGGTGGAGCGCGTGAAGCCGCTCGTGTCTTCCGATCAGGTCTGGATCATCACCAATGATCTGCTGGCGAAGACCATCGCAAAGCAGCTTCCGGAGGTCACGGCGAAGCATATTCTGCGTGAGCCCGCGGCGCGGAATACAGCGCCGGCGTGCGGGCTCGCGGCATTTTTGCTGGAGCGCCAGTCGCCTGACACCGTGCTGGGTGTGTTTCCGTCCGATCACACGATCGGTGATGTAGACGCGCTTTCGACGCGTTGTTTGCGCGGGCGCCGCCCTCGCGCGGCGCACAGCGGCGATTGTTGTGCTCGGTGTTTCACCGTCGCGTCCGGAGACAGGCTACGGTTATATCGAGCTTGGCGCAGCCGTCGATCCGATTGTCGAGAGCGGGGAATCGATCCCGGTGCGTCGCGTCCATCGCTTCACGGAAAAGCCGGATAAGGTCAAGGCGAAACGATTCCTGCGCTCCGGAAACTATTCGTGGAACAGCGGCATGTTCTTGTGGACCGCGAAGACGCTCGCGGATGCGATGCGCGAGCACCAGCCGAAGACTGCGGCGCTGCTTGAGAAAATTGCTGAGGCGTGGGGAACGCCGAAGTTTGAGAAGGTGTTCGCCGAGCTGTATCCGCAGTGCGAGTCGATCTCTATCGATTACGCGGTGCTGGAGCCGCGTTCGGCGAAGGGTGAACGGAAGAGCGAACTCTATTGCCTGCCCGGCGATTTCGCGTGGAGCGACCTTGGTTCGTGGGCGGCTCTGCATGAGCATGTAGCGGAGCGCACGGAATCGCACAACTCCAACGTCGTCGAGGCCGAGCATCACGTGGAGATCGCATCGACAGGCTGTTATGTCTTTTCGCCGAAGAAGACCGTCGCGCTGGTCGGTGTGAAAGACCTGGTCGTCGTCGAGACGGACGACGCGATTCTGATTACGACGCGCGAGGGCTCGCAGGATGTGGGCAAGGTTGTGGCAGAGCTGAAGAACATCGGCCGCCACGATCTGACGTAGAAGAAAAATAAGCAAGATCCCAAAGATCGAGGCCAGATGAACAGACAGTCGTTAAATTCGGCACGGATGGATGGCGCGGCATCATCGCCGACGACTTTACCTATGAGAATGTCCGTGTGGCGGCGCGCGCCATTGCGCTGTATGTACTGAAGCACGAGAACGCAGCAGCCGGTGTCTGCATTGGATGGGACACGCGCTTTGCGTCGCAGGCGTTCGCGAAGGTTGTGGCTCAAGTGCTCTCGGAGGCCGGAATCCCGGTTGCTCTGTCGGGCAAATTCACTCCGACGCCGGAACTCTCCGTTCGCCGTGCGCGAGCGCGGCGCTGCGGGCGGCGTCATGATTACGTCGAGCCACAATCCCGGCGCAGTGGAACGGCGTGAAGTATAAGGCCAGCTACGGCGGCGCCGGCAGCCCCGGCATTATTGCTGCGATCGAGAGCGAGCTGCTGCAGCCGGTACCGAAGGCCGGTACTCCGGGCAAGATTGAAGAGGCTGATTTTGCGCCGAGTTACATCGCGGCGCTCGAGAGCTTCGTTGACCTTGCGGCGATCAAGCGCTCAGGATTCCGTTTTCTCATCGACACGATGTACGGTGCCGGCAAAGGTTACATCGCGGGCATCTTCACGCGCGCGGGCATTCCGTTCGTGGAGTTCCGCAGCGAGCTCAATCCCGCATTCCCGGGCATCAACCCAGAGCCCATCCTGCCGCACATCGCTGCGACGCAGAAGGCGGTTGTTGAGTACAAGTGCGACGCGGGACTGATTACAGACGGCGACGCGGACCGCATCGGTGCGGTGGATGAGCACGGCAACGTCGTCGACGCGCACAAGATCTATGCGGTGCTGCTGAACTGGCTGCTGGAGCGCAAGGGTTGGCCGGGCGACATCACGCGCGCATTCAACACGACGAAGATGCTCGACCGCATCGCCGCCAAGCATGGCCGCAAATTGCATCGAGCACGGCATCGGCTTCAAGTACGTCGTCGACCTGATGCTCGCGCAGCCGATTCTCATCGGTGGCGAGGAGTCGGGCGGCGTCGGCATCTCGAAGCACCTTCCTGAACGCGACGGCCTGCTGAACAGCCTGCTGCTGGCGAACGTCATGGCTGACGAGGGCAAGACGCTCGGGCAGCTCGTCGCTGCGCTGCAGGAGGAGTTTGGCGAGCACCACTATGGCCGCGTCGACATGCACATCGCCGAGGAGATCAAGCTGTCTGCGATCGCGCGTGCCAAGGAAATTGCTCCGGGAACAGTAGCATTCGCGGGAATGAAGGTGCTGCACAAAGAGACGCTGGACGGCATCAAGTTCTTCCTCGATAACCCCGCATGTGCAGGCGAAGAAAAACGCGGCCGAGACCTGGCTGCTGTTGCGCGCAAGCGGCACGGAGCCGCTGCTGCGCGTCTATTGCGAGAGCTGCAGCCCGGAGAGCGTGCAGACGATTCTCGCGGCAGCACAGAGCTTTGTGATGGAAGGGCAGAAGGCGTAATGGCGCAGGAGACAGTAGAAGTTGCGGGGCTGCTGTTCGATATGGACGGCGTGCTGGTCAGCTCGATCGGAAGTGTGCTGCGGAGCTGGCGGCGCTGGGCGAAGCACTACGGTCTTCCGAACCCGGACAAAGTGGAGATTCCGCACGGCGTGCGCGCGATCGACATCATGGCGCAGTTGAAGCCGGACATCGACAAGGTCGAAGGTCTGAAGTTGATCGAAGACATCGAGGTTGCCGATACGGCGGACCTCGAGGTGCTTGCGGGAGTGCGAGCGCTGCTCGAGAGTCTCCCCGCGCACCGCTGGGCTATCGTCACTTCAGCAACGCGCCGCTTGCTGCTGGGAAGACTGAAAGCTGCAGGGCTGCCGGTGCCTGACCGCATCATCAGCGGCGACCAGGTGAAGCGCGGCAAGCCGGATCCGGAGCCTTATTGCCGCGGAGCGAAACTGCTTGGTGTGCAGCCGGAAGAGTGCCTCGTGTTTGAGGATGCTCCGAGCGGTGTGCGCGCCGGAGTGGCGGCGGGATGCAAGGTGCTTGGCGTTCTGGGCACGCATAACGCGGAGGAGCTGCGCGAGGCGGGCGCGACCTGGATCGTGAACTCGCTCACCAAGGTTCGGACCGAGGTCCGCGACGGCCACATCGCGATCACCATCGAAGCGATCTAGCTCATTGGTCTTGCGCGCCGCCAGCAGAGCAGCGACCCGATGAAGATCCTCCTCCGTGTCGACGCCGATGGTGTCGTGCGCGGTCTCGCTGACGAAAATGTCGATGCCGTTCTCGAGCAGCCGAAGCTGTTCGAGGCGCTCGATCTGCTCAAGCTGTCCCGGCGGCAAGGCGGCGAAGCGAGCCAGCGCCTCCTTGCGATAGGCGTACAGCCCAAGGTGCTTCCAGTAGGTCGTCGGCTGCCCATCGCGATTGAACGGAATCGCCGCGCGTGAGAAGTAGAGGGCTCGCCCGTCCGGCGCGGTCACGACTTTGACGACGTTTGGATCGCCAATCGACTCCTCGGGACAGCGAACCTTCAGCGTGGAGACAGGCACCGCCGGATCCGCGAACGGACGCAGCAGCGCCTCAATGTGTGTCGGTTCGAGCAGCGGCTCATCGGCCTGGATGTTGACGTAGATATCGGCGTCGATCTCGCGTGAGACGGCGAAGAGCCGGTCGCTCCCGCTCGGTAGTTCCGGCGAGGTCATCAGACATTGCCAGCCACGGATCGAACAAAGCTCGGCGACCTCCTCGGAGTCCGCCGCGACGACGACCTTTCCGATCTGCGGGCAACGTCGCGCCGCGTCCACCACCCATGCGAGCAGAGGCTGTCCGTTCAGTTCGCGCAGCACCTTGCGCGGCAGCCGGGTCGAAGCGAGTCGTGCAGGAATCACCGCCACGATGCGGTCAGGCGGCAGGGTCATCGGCCTTCCTTGCGGCTGAGGCGGTTCTTGCGGAACAAATGAATAGCGAGTCCGATCACGATGATGAGAAGGATAACGAGGACAAAGGCCGCGGCCTCCAGCCAGTGGAGGAAGCCAAGCAGCCGGCAATCGAGCGTGGTGGAATCCGGGCTGCATGCCGTGGAATCAGCGAACGCGGCGACAGGAACGAACGCGAGGGCCGCTGGGAGCATGACGTATCTGTATGTTGCGATGCGGTTTGAGGAGAGGCCCTGCACGTTTGACCTGCGTGTTCCACGCTTATAGGATTGAGGTTAGAGGTTGCCACCCCAGCGAGCAAGCTTTCTGGGGACCCGGGTTGACGTCGCGGCTCCCGCCGCTGGATGCAGCCTGTTCCTTTCGGTTACCGCCGGCGGTGTAGCTCAGATGGTTAGAGCGACGGACTCATAACCCGTAGGTCAGTGGTTCGATTCCACTCACCGCCACCACAAGCCTGTCTTAAGTGGATGCCGGAGCCGGGCGCAATCTTTGGCATTGAGAGTATCATTCAGGCAGGCGCGCACGTCTAATCCGTGTCTGTCTGAACGCTGTGCCTCAAGTTGTTCCACGGAGCCCTGAACCCGCGATGCCCAAGAGCCTCAAGATCTCCCTCCTAGCCGTTTCCGTCGTCTTTGTGCTGTGCCTGTTTCTCGGGGTGAATACCCGTGGCGTCTCGGCGGCCGGAGACCAGTCGCAGGAGGGCGCGTACCGCCAGATCAACGTCTACGGCGAGGTGCTCCAGCACATCCAGAACGACTACGTCGAAGACCCGAACATCCCCGCGGTCACCAACGGCGCGCTGCGCGGGCTGCTGGAGTCGCTCGACGCCGATTCGAGCTATCTGAGCCCGTCGGATTACAAGACTTATAAGGAAGAGAAGGCCGGCAAGGCGCAGGTTGGCATCAACGTCTCCAAGCGCTACGGCTATGCGACCGTCGTCTCGGTGATTCCAGGCAGCCCTGCCGACCGCGCGAACCTGAACGACGGCGACATTATTGAGGCCATCGGCAATCGCGACACCCGCGACCTGTCGCTGGCAGTCATTCAGTTGATGCTCGAGGGAGCTCCCGGCAGCGAACTCGACCTCGCGGTCATCCGTCCGCGCCAGGCCAAGCCACAGAAGGTGGTTCTCAACCGGGTTCTAGTTTCTGAGCCGGCGGTGAGCGAGACCCTTTACGACAACTCCTCGATCCTCTATCTGAAGCCGTACATCCTCGACAAGGAGCACGTGAACGAGATCGAGTCGAAGTTGCGCGGCATGAGCAAGACGGGCACGAAGAAGGTGCTGCTCGACCTGCGCGATGTGTCGGCGGGCGAGGATACTGAGGCGACGCGCCTCGCCAACTTCTTCCTGCAGTCGGGCACCATTGCGACGCTGGAGGGCCAGAAGTTCCCGAAGCAGACCTTCACTGCCGACTCCTCGAAGACTATCGACGGTTCGGGCCCGCTGGCGGTGCTCGTCAATCGCGGAACTGCAGGACCGGCGGAGATCGTCGCTGCGGCCATCGCGGACAACAAGCGTGGCGACCTCGTCGGCGAGCGCACCTTTGGCGAGGGAATCCAGCAGAAGACCTTCGAGCTGCCGGATGGCGGAGCCATCATCCTCTCGGTCGCGAAGTACGCCTCTCCGAAGGGCAAGAAGTTTGAGGATGACGCGGTGACCCCTGCCACGCTGGTTGCATCGAACCCGGATCTCGGGGACGATGACTCCGACACTGACAACGCGACGAAGGCACCTGCAATCAAACACACACAGCCAGACGATCAGCTTTCGAAGGCGCTGGAAATGCTGAAGGCAAAGTCAGCATAGCGGCCAGAAGGCTGCACGGTAGGGTGGAGGATCTGTGCAGACCACGCTGAGCCAACCAGAGACCACTCCAAGCCCGACGAAACGGCGACGCAGTGCGCTGTGGGCCGCCATGCGCCGTTTTCCGGTGATGGATCCCGCGCCGGGCGAGCCCAAAGTTGCGCGTCGTGCTGCCTTCCTGATGCTGCTAATCGGAGCGGCGGTGCTCGGCGTCATGGCTTCACTGGTGATGGTCTTCACGGTCGCGATTCCGCAGATGGCGGAACTCGAACGCTACCGCCCCGACACCACCACCGAGCTCTACGACATTCACGGAAAAGTCTTCGGCTCGTTCGCTCTTGAGCGCCGCATCGTTGTGCCGTACTCGGAGTTTCCGCCGGTACTTCGCCAGGCGATCTTCTCTATCGAGGACAAGAACTTCGAGACGAACGGCGGCGTGAACTTCGTCCGCGTCATCGGCGCGGCGTATGCTGACCTGCACTCCGACAAGCGCGCGCAGGGCGCCTCCACGATCACGATGCAGCTCACGCGCAACCTCTTCCTCTCCACGGAGAAGACGTTCGGCCGCAAGTTTCAGGAGATCTTCCTCGCGTTGCAGATCGAACGCCATTTCACCAAGCAGCAGATCTTCACGCTCTACGCAAACCAGATCTATCTCGGCCGCGGCACCTACGGCTTCGAGGCCGGCTCCGAGTATTACTTCTCCAAGCATGCGCGCGATCTCACGTTGCCCGAAGCCGCTGTCCTCGCTGCCTTGCCGAAGGGTCCCGAGGAGTTCTCGCCGGTGCGGCATCCGGACCGCGCACTGAAGCGGCGCAACCTGGTGCTGCAGGAGATGCTGCAGGATCACAAGATCACGCAGCAGCAGGCTGCGACTGCGATGGCCTCGCCGCTCGGTCTGCATCTGGAGCGGCCTGCGAACACGGAGGCTCCGTACTTTGTCGAAGAGGTGCGGCGGCAGCTTGAACGTGAGTACGGCGTCGACGAGGTGCATGGGGCCGGTCTGCGCGTCTACACAACACTCGATCTCGACCTGCAGCGCGCCGCCGAGAAGGCTGTGCTCAACAACGTGGCAACCTACGAGCGCCGCCGCGGCTGGAAGAGCAATCTCGAGAACGTGCGGCGCGAAGGCTCAGATCTCGCGACCTACAAGCATCCGGACTGGACGCAGCCGATCGTCGAAGGAGCCTTCCTGCATGCGCTGGTGACAGAGGTTTCACCGACGAAAATGACGGTGCGGATCGGCAGTCAGAACGCGACCATGACCTATCCGGACTGGGCGTGGACCACCGAGACACGCGCAACCGATCTCGTGAAGCAAGGCGATATCGTCTACGTCAAGGTGACGAGCGCGGGCCCGTCGGACCCGCTGCACGTCATCCTCGAGCAGGACAGCGGAGCGCAGGCCTCGCTGATGGCGATCGACAACGCGAACGGCGAAGTGCTGGCGATGGTCGGCGGCCGCGACTTCGCGCTCTCGCAGTTCAATCGCGCGACGCAGGCGGAGCGGCAGGTGGGTTCCTCGTTCAAGATCTATGACTACACCGCGGCGATGGAAGCCGGCATGAAGCCCTACGATACGGTGCTCGACACGCCGACGACCTTCTTTACTGCCAGCGGACCGTACACGCCGCACAACTACGAACGCGGCAGTTGGGCCGGCTCGATGACGCTCATCGACGCCTTCGCGCAGTCGCGCAACATCCCGGCGCTGCGGATCGCCGACAAGGTCGGAATCAGGAAGGTCATTGAGGTCGCGCATCGCTTCGGCGTCACCAGCGACATCCCTGCGTTTCTCCCGGTGGCGATCGGTTCGGCCGATCTCACGCTGGCCGAGCAGGTGGGCTCGTACAGCGTCTTCCCGAACGATGGCATTCGCATCACACCGCACTACATCCGGCGCGTCGTGTCGCCGGATGGAAGCCCGATCCAGGAGCGTGCACCGCAGGTCCGCGAGGTCATCTCTGTGGACATCGCTCGCGAGATGATGATGCTGCTCGAGGCCGTCGTGCAGCATGGAACCGCCGCTGCCGCCGCCTCGATGAATCACGCTTTCGGCGGCAAGACAGGGACGACGAACGACTACACCGATGCATGGTTCATCGGCTTCTCTCCATCCGTCACGTGCGGCACATGGGTCGGATTTGATGATCGCCGCTCGCTCGGCGAGAAGGAGACCGGCGCGCGCGCGGCGCTGCCCATCTGGATGGACTTCATGAAGGTCGCCGTGGCGGACCGGCCGAACGAGCAGTTCTCACGCGCCAATGCTCCGAAGAAGAAGCTGGAGGTTGCGATCACGCCACCGGATGAGACGGCGACGCCTCCGGCCACGGAGAACAGCGGCGACAACGTGGACACAACCCCGCCTCCGCCGCCACCGCAGAATGCCGTGCCTCCGGCGGCGCCCGTGGATCAGGCTGCTCCGAATGACGAGGCTGCGCCCGCTTCGGGGCCACAACTGCCCGCACCGAAGCGGCCAACCGTCGTGCCGCGAAAGCCAAGCGACGAGCAGCAGAATTAGAGAACAGAAGCAGACGAAAATCAGCTGGCGAAGATCTTCTTTGCCTCAGCGACGTCGCGCTGGATCTGCGCTCGCAGCTCGTCAGGGCTCGCAAAGCGGCGCTCGTCGCGGAGACGATGCAGAAAGCTCAGCTCAAGCGGCGTGGACTCGTCGAGTGTGATGGGTTCGAAGTCGAGCAGATGGGTCTCTACCGCAAATGAGTCGGCGCCGAAGGTCGGGCGGTTGCCCACGTTGGTGACGCCCTGGAACACGCGTGCCGTCGACGGTTCGCCGACGGCTAGCTTCGTTACATACACACCAATCGCAGGCAGAAGCTCATCGTACGGCGCAAGGTTGATCGTCGGAACCGTGTAGCGCGTGCCGTAGCCGCGGCCCGATGCGCGGAGTGCTGCGAATGGAGAAGTCGCGGCCAAGCAGCGCGTTCGCATCGATGATGTCGCCCGCAGCGATCAGACGCTCGGATGCGGCTCGACGAGATCGGCGCGCCTTCGATGATGCGCGGTTGGTAGGCCTGCACGCTGAAACCGAACTCGCGTCCGAGGTCAGAGAGGCCGGCGACATCCGCAGCGGCTCCGTAGCCGAACCGGAACGTCTCACCCTCGTGAACCTCGAGGGTGTGCAGCGCATCGCACAGAACGCGCTGAGCGAACTCACGCGCCGGCCAGCGCCGGAGCTCTTCATTGAACTGCAGAACGAGTGTGAGATCGATTCCAGCCGCGGCCAGCAGATCGAGCTTCTGCGAAAGAGGTGTAATCAGCGGCGTGCGCCGCGAACTGTGCAGCACATGCGAGGGATGCGGATCGAAGGTGACGACGGCTGACTGAGCACCAGCCTCACGCGCGCGATCGACCATGGATTTCAGCACCAGCTGATGGCCGAGATGGACACCATCAAAGTTGCCGATACTCACGATGGAGCGGTGCTTGTTGCTCGGCGAGTTCATCGAGGCTGCGGAAGATCTTCATGGTGCGTTAGTTCATTGCTCAGGTGCGATCTCGAAGGTCAGTTGCAGGCCGTCGTGCGCGAGGCGGATGTTTTCGGGTAGTGATGCGTTCGTCGACTCGTGGTCGAGATCGTGGCTGATATGTGTGAAATAAGCTCGTTTCGGAGCGATTTTGTTCACTATTTCGATGGACTTCTCGAGGTGCGAGTGGCTGGGGTGCGGGTCGCGGCGCAGCGCGTCGAGGATCAGGATGTCGAGGCCTTCGAGCAGCGGCAGGCTCTCGGCGGGAATGTCGCTCATGTCGGTGAGGTAGGCGGCGGAGCCGAAGCGGTAGCCGGCGATGGTGTCGCGCCCGTGGGTGACGGGAACGCGGACGAAGCGCGCGCCAAAGAGTTCGACCTCCGCGCCTGCCTCTGAGGGCAGGCGGTGCATCGTCACGCGGGCGCTGGTGGGATAGCGGTCGACCTTGCGAAAGGTGTACTCGAAGACGCGCTCGATCACATCGGCAGTGGCGTCGTCGGCGTATAGCGGGAGTTCGCCGCGATGGCCGAAGGTGAGAGGGCGGAGGTCGTCCATGCCGAGAACGTGGTCGGCGTGGCCGTGGGTGTAGAGCACGGCGTCCAGGTGCTGAAGGTTCTCGCGGACGGCCTGTGGTGGAAGTCCTGACCGGTGTCGATAAGGACATGGCGGTAGTTGTAGGCGAGCAGAATCGACGGCCGCGTGCGGCGGTTCGGCGAGCCCGGCCGGTGTGCGTCGGTGCAGACAGCGCAGCCGCAGCCGAGCGTGGGGACGGCCATGGAGGTGCCGCTGCCGAGAAAGGTGAGCGTTGCATCCATCGCTTAGCGGACGATGCTGGGGCCGCCGGGCGGTGGTGGAGCGCCGGGAGCGCCTTGCTTCGCGGCCTGGCGAGCGATGGCCTGCGTGACCTCGAGGAAGCCCATGCGCAGCTCGAACAGCGCGGACTGCGTGAGCTTGTCTTCTTCGTCCGACAGGTTGCCCTTGGTCTTCTCCGCGATCACGCTGAGCATGTCGATGGTCTGGCGTGCGCCGAGAAGATCGACCTGCGCGGGCTGGCCGGGCTCGGTGGCGCCGCCGAGCTGCAGCAGCGCCTGCATATACAGCGACTGCACGAGACGGTCGAAGTTCATCTCGGGCATGCGCTCCATGCCCGGGTTCGTTGCGCGGATGGCGGTGTCGAGGCGGTCGACGGTGGCGGTGTAGGCGCGGTTGGCCTGCTCGGTCTGCTCGGCCGTCGGCGGCGGAGGAAGATGGTCCTCATCAGGCAGCGATGCGGCGGCCTCAGCGGCTGCGGCTTCGGCAGCGGGGCCCTCGGCCGCTGGCGAAGGGAACGGAATGGGTGCCTTGGCTTCGGCGGCCGGTTCGGTCGATTGAGGCCTTGGACTCCTCGCGCGCGGGCTCGGAATGCGGAACATCGGGGCGGAGCTCGCCCTCGGCGGTGAACTTGCGGCGGTCGTTGATGACGAAAGGAGTTTTCTCAGACATGTGTTTTGAGTGTAGCGGTTAGTCGTTCTTTAGATGCGTCGCGCGGCGTCGCGGAACCGCCGGAATAGGTTAGCGCGGCGTGGGTATCGAGCGCCTCGCGGCGGACGTAGCCGAGGGCGAGGATCTGGTCGCCTTCCGGTAGCGGGACGACGCCGGCGGAGGTAATCTCGCCGACCGGCTTGCCGTCGGCTTCGAGCGGCGCCGGAAGCTCGCTTCGGCAGCTCGCCAGTGAGGGTGAGAGGCGTGAGCAGCCGATGGACCTGGCCGCGGGAGCGGATGCGCTCGACGATCTCCTGGCCGAGATAGCAGCCCTTGTTGAAGTGCAGGGCCTGCGGCTGGTTGGTCTCCTGCGGGAGGTACTTCTCGGTGATGTCGCGGCCGTAGAGCGCGCGAGCTTCGAGGAGGCGCAGGGCTTCGAGGGCTTCGGGCGAGACTTCGGTTGCTCCTGCGGACTCGGCACGTTGACGAAGGTGGCTGAGATCGCTTTCCGTCCGCGAACCAAAGCTCGAAGCCAGGAATGATGGAGTGGGAGGCTCGAGGAGGATCAAGCCCTCGTCCGCTGCCGAAGAGCAGTGAGGCTTGTCGGGCAATTCGCGAAGGTGAGGCTTCCGGCTTCGGAACCGGAAGTGGGGAGGGTTCGTCGTCCTCGTTGATTGACGAGAGAAGCTGATGGATGAGCTTCGGGGCCGTCGCTCCGACGAAGCGAGGCCTTGCGCTGGGTGACCGACGATCTGCAGACCCGAGGTGAGCTCGACGTCGTCCATGATGATGAAGTGGTCGAGGTGCTGCTGGATCGATTCGACCTGCGAGCGGCAGTCTCGAGCAGGAAGGTGGCCGGTTCGCCGGTCGATCTCGCGGTAGATCGTGCAGTCACCAAGGATGCGCCCCTGGGCGTTGAGGAGGAAGTTGTAGCAGCCTTCGCCGGGGGCGAGCGCCTGGACGGAGTTGGTGACCATTCCATTGAGCCAGCGTGTCGCGTCGGAGCCGGTGACGCGGAGGAAGGCTCGGTCGTCTAACGAAGCAACTGCGGCGCCGTTCAGAATCGCGTCGAGTTCGGTTCGTATGTTCTGGCTCATGGATTCAACCACCGCATTAATTGTACGAGTTCGCAAGGTTCCCGAGCGCGGGTGCGTACACTGAAAGAGGTGGATGGAGGCGGCGTGAAGGAAGGGTTGAAGCGTTACGGGTGGGTAGTTCTGGCGGCGGCTTTGCTGGTGGGAATGGGGGCCGAAGCGCAGCAGGCAGGATCGCAACAGGGCCAGGCGCCGTCGAAGCAGCAACAGAATCCTCCGCCGCAGAATCAGCCGGTGCCGTTGACGACGCCGGGCGTGACGCCGCCGCAGTTGCAGGAGGGTCAGACGACGGTGATCGTCGACCAGCCGCTGACCAAGGCGCAGGAGAAGCAGCTGCTGGCCGATGCGAACGAGATCTTCGAGTTCGTGAGCAAGGATACGGGCCTGCCGATTCAGCATTCGATCAAGAAGGTCTTCATCACGCGCGACAAGGTGGCCTCAGAGCTGCGCAAGAAGTTCGACGAGGACAAGAGCAACAAGCGCATGGAACGCAGTGAGCTCGTGCTGAAGAAGTTCGGGCTGCTGGACAATGACTTCAGCCTGCGGCCGTTTCTGCTGAGCCTGCTGACGGAGCAGATTGCGGGCTTCTACGACAACAAGACCAAGACGATGAACCTGCTGGACTGGGTGCCGATCGACCAGCAGAAGCCGGTGATGGCGCATGAGCTGACGCACGCTCTGCAGGACCAGAAGGTGGGCCTGACCAAGTGGGAAGACCTGGAGCCGGACACCGTCGCGAAGAACGTGGACGACGACGCGAAGCACATCCAGACGGACGAGACGGACACGGCGCGCGAGGCGGTGCTGGAAGGCCAGGCGATGGTGAGCTTCGCCGACTACATGCTGAAGCCGACGGGCAAGACGCTGAAGGATGTGCCCGGCGGTGGGCGAGCAGTTGCAGGCGGGCGCTGGCGATATGAGCGATTCGCCGGTGCTGGCGCGGGCTCCGCTGGTGCTGCAGGTGTCGCTGCTGTTTCCGTACACGGAAGGGCTGGCGTTTGAGCAGGCGGTGCTGCTGAAGGCGGGAACGGAGAAGGCCTTCACGGGCGTGCTGGACGCGCCGCCGAATACGAGCTCGGAGATTATGCATCCGGACGACTACATGGCGCGCAAGCCGGAGCCGCTGCTGGCGCTGCCGGATATTCATCCGACGCTGGAGAGCGCAGGATACGAACCCTACGACGTGGGCGTGATGGGCGAGCTCGACGTGAAGATGACGGCGGAGCTGTTTGGCGGCAAGCCGCTGGCGGAGGCGCTGGCTCCGCAGTGGAACGGCGGCATCTATTACGCGGCGCAGCGGAAGAATGCGAGCGAGGCGGACAAGGCGACGACGAAGTCGATTGCGATCTTGTATCTGTCGCGGTGGAAGAATGCGGATGCGGCGCGAAGCTTCTTCCATGTGTTCGAGCAGCAGTTGCCGAGGCAGTATGAGCGGGCTCGAGCGCCGCAAGACCGATGAGACCGACCCCGATGAGCGCGTGTACTCGACCAAAGAGGGCGATGTGCTGCTCTCGCTGAAGGGCAATGAGGTTTGGGTGAGCGAGGGCTTTGAGCTGCCGACCGCGACGAAGCTGCGCGAGATGGTGATGAGCGCGCAGGGCTCGGGGCCGATTCGGCAGGCGAAGATGACCGTGCCCGAGAAGGAGTTGGTGGGGAGCCTGTGGCAGTGGATCGGGGGATTTGGGGTGGCGAAGGCGGGGATGCGGGTGTTGTTTTAGGGGTTACGGAGTCGCCGCGCGAGAAGATGCGCGCGTAGTTCAAGGCTTCTGCTGCGCAGCCTGCTTTGCCGCAGCCTGGACAGCCTTGCGGAACTCATCTACCGCAGGGACATCGTGCGAGTGAAGAGCATTCTTGTGAACGTACCTCCAGGCAGGGACACCGTCGGCGGGTTCGTTTGTATGCCCCCGATAAACCACAAACGAGTCGTCGCGGGTTCCAATCTCGGCTTGAGGGTGCAACTCCGGGCGGGCATCTGAGGCTCACGCGGATCCCCAGGCTGCGGGGGCGGTGGCCCATGCTGAACGCCGATCGAGACAGCGCCGTCCGTGCTGGTTATTGAGCCGGGACGCCGGTTCTGACGAGGATCGTTCACGGTTGCATCAGCCACCTTGCCGGTCCCTTTGCGAACCACGATCACGATGTCTGCCTCCGCCGGGCTAAGCACTGCCTCGAACCGTCCCCACTTCAACAGGGCGGTCTCCACGTCTTTTTGCGCGGTCTCGTTTGCATTCGGATCAGAGAGCGACAAGCCCGCATCGGTGTCGATTATCACCGTGACTGTGCGGGCCTGAAGGATATAGATGGGCAACACGGGACCTTTGTCCTTCGCCCGCGCAGGTATAAGAGCAGTCGCGGCGAGCAGAAGGTACATGCACTTCAGAGAGCGGCTGGAGGCCATTGATACCCCACAGAGAAGACGACTCAACATCTTACGCCGGAGCCCGCGATTCTTGTCGGTTGAAGCAGCGTGACGGCTACATCAGAGTCCTTGTTGTTGTGCTGGACTGTCAGCGGCCGGCGTGGGAGCCGCCGTCGACGTGGATGATCTCGCCGGTGACCTGGCTTGCGCGGGCGAGGTAGAGGACGGCGTCGACGATGTCGTTTACCTGCGTGACGGTCTTCAGCGCCTGTTTGTCTGTGTAGGCTTCCGGGGGATCGTCCTTGTGCATCGGTGTCTCGACCGGGCCGGGAGCCACGGCGTTGAAGCGAATCCCTTCACTTCCGTACTCGATGGCGAGACTGCGCGTGATGGTGTTCAGGCCGCCCTTCGTCATCATCGAAACCGAGGCGTTTTCGCCGGCGATGGGTTGGTCCGCCAAGGCCGCTGTGATGGTGACGACGTTGCCAGATTTCTGCTTCAGCATCTGCGTCACGGCGAGCTGGGTGATGTAAAGAAATCCTCGCAGGTTGATGGAGACGAGCGCCTCGAAGTCGTCGGTGGTGAAGTCGATGAACGGTTTGGTACGGAAGATCCCGGCGCTGTTCACGAGGACATCGATAGATCCGAAGTACTGGAGCGCGGCGTCGGCAACTTTGGCCGCGGTCTCAAGATTGCCGATGTCGCCGTCCACGAGAACAAGAGTGGGTGAAGCGGTCAGCGAGCGGCTGGTGTTGAGCGATGTTGCGACGACGTTGTAACCCGCGTTGAGGAAGCCTTCGACCAGACCCGAACCGATCCCTCCTGCTGCTCCGGTAATGATGGCGGTCTTCTGGTCGGGCATAGATCCTCCTCGTCAGTGTTGCGTGGGGGCGACGGACATGACGTTGATGTCGGAGAGGCCGTGGACCCAGCGGGCGGGGCGGGCTGCGTCGGTGTTGATGAGCTGGATGATGCCGCCTTCGGTGTCGGGGAGGCCAGACTTCATGACGGCGACGATGACCTGGCTGGTGGAGAACATCGGCTCGACCTCGGCGGCGGAGTAGAGCACGAAGTAGTGGTCGGTGCCCGTGGCGATGACGCTCGAGTGCAGGATGAGCGGTTCGGTTTCTTTGTTCGCGACAAGGCCGGCTTTGGCGAGGACGTCAGAGAGCAGCGGCCCGGTGTAGGTTTCGTCGGCGTTGCGGTGCGCGTTGTGCACGTGCACGGTGACCTGCGGGAGAGCGAGGAGGTCGTCGACCTTGAGCGTGGTGAGGCGGCCCTGGAAGGTGACGTTGAGGAATTTTGAGGGCGGCACGGGTGCCTTGGCGTGGTCTGTGCCCGAGGCCATGGGCGCGTTCTGTGCGAGGAGCGGGGACGTGAGCGCGAGGATGAGAACGGCGGCGAGTCTCATGGGGATAAGGGTACTAGGGACCGGTTGAGGTGTCGCGGTGTGCGATGCTGAGGCTTCTGGGGGCGTTATGGCGACGAGTGTTTCCGGGGTGTCCGCGAAGGGGCCGAACTACGGCATCGATGCGCCGAATGTGCTGCGGAATCTTTTTCTGTTTGGGGTGCTGGGAGTTGTGCTGGCGTTCATCACTACCGGCGCAGTTTCATGTGGGGTCGGTGGTCTTCAAGCTGCGGCTGACGTTCTTGTATACGGGTGTCGCGCTGCTGGTCGAAGGGATGTCTCTATCTCTTCTACGTGAAGAAGGGCAAGGAGTTTCACCGCGACAAGATGTTGGCGTCGCATGCGTGGCGCGGTGATGAGAGGGTGCTGGATGTGGGCTGCGGGCGGGGGTTGCTATTGGTGGGGGCGGCGAAGCGGGCTCCGGAGGGGCATGCGACCGGGATCGATGTGTGGTCGAAGGAGGATATGGCGGGGAACTCAGAGGCGGCGACGCAGCGGAATCTTGAGATCGAGGGTGTAGCGGCGCGGTGCAGCCTGGTGAGCGCGGGCGCGCAGGAGATGCCGTTCGGGGATGCGAGCTTTGATGTGGTGGTTTCGAATCTCTGCCTGCACAACATCTACGACCGGGCCACGCGGCAGAGGGCGCTCGAAGAGATTGCGCGCGTGCTGAAGCCGGGCGGCGTGGCGCTGATCTCGGACTACAAGAACACGCGGGAGTATGCGGCAAAGCTGCGGGAGTTGGGGTTTGCGGTGGAGCGGCAGTGGGGGAGTTTGATTGCATTTCCGCCGTTGCGCATTGTCATCGCGCGCAAGCCGGTCAGCTAGTCGTCCTTGCGGTCGATGGCGTGCAGCGGGCCGGTGAGCTTGAGGCGGATGGCGGTGTAGCTCAGCATCTCGTGGAGGACGCGCGCGGCGGCATCGACGTCGTCGATGTGTCCGAGCGGCGGCGCGCGGCGAGGTGTAGACGTTGAGGCCGGCGCGGCGGCAGAGCAGAGCGATGCGAAAAAGATGCGTGCCGTCGCTGACGACGACGATAGTGTGGAAGTGGTGCGCGGCCGCGATCTGCGCGAGCTTTGTCACTTGCTGCTGCGTGTCGAAGGAGTTGGTCTCGGCGATGATGTGGTCGAACGGAATGCCGTTTGCCAGCAGGTAGTCGCGGCCGACTCCGCCCTCGGTGCGGCCGGAGTCCTTTTCAGAGCCTCCGCCGAGCGTGATGACTGTCGGCGCGATGCCGTGGTTGTACAGGGCAACGGCCTTGTCGAGCCGCGCGTGCAGGACCGGCGAGGGGCGGCCGGCGTACTCGGCGGCGCCGAAGACCGCGATGGCGTCGGCGCGTTCAGCGTTATCGATGTGCGCGGTGTACTGGATCTGGCGGTAGAGCCACACAAACCAGCAGACGGCAACAATGAGAACGATGAGAAGAAGCCATCCCAGCAGACGCGCGCCGAGGCTGCGGCGCGTGGTCGCGTAGCGGGATAGGGTACGGGCGCTCATCGCAGGGTCAGGGAGTAGTATGCGGGATTCGGTTGTGGACCGCCAGAGTACGTAGGATCAAGTGACGAGACTGATTCAGCGGTGGAGAGCGAGCGCGATCTCGTGCGTGGGGATGGCGCCTTCGCGGAGGATCATCCAGGAGTTGGGGCCGCCGGAGAGGTCGACGATGGTGGTGGCGACGGAGCGTGAGGTGGGGCCGCCGTCGACGATGAGGGGGATCTTGTCGCCGAACTGCTCGCGCACGCAGCCGGCGTAGTTGCACTCGGGCAGGCCGCGGAGGTTGGCGGAGGTGGCGGTGATGGGCAGGCCGAGGTCGCGGACGACGGCGCGGCAGATGTGTGAGCTCGGGCACGCGAAGGGCGACGTTGCCGGTGTTGGCGGTGACGCGAAGGGGGAGCTTGCCGCCGGCCTTGACGACGATGGTGAGCGGGCCGGGCCAGAAGCGCTCGGCGAGGCGGTCGAAGGCGCCGTCCAGAGAGCGGGCGAGTTCGTAGGCCTGCGTGTGATCCTCGATAAGCAGCGAGAGCGGCTTGTGGCGCGCGCGGGTCTTGAGGTCGTAGATGCGGTCGACGGCGCGGAGGTTCACGGGATCGACGGCGAGGCCGTAGAAGGTGTCGGTGGGAAGAGAGACCACCTGGCCGGCTTCGAGCGCGTGAACAACGCGCAGCACAAGGTGAGGTTCCGGCTCTTCCGGATGAATGCGAAGCATCTCAGCGATCAAGGGTGCGAGAAATCTCCTCGCCATTGACTTTACCGCATGGCGGCGAGGACGACACGCGCGACGGTACACTGGGGGGCGATGAACCTGCCAGCGCCGATCACGAGCCGCACGAATGCCAGGGTGAAGGCTCTGCGCGCGGGGTTCGATGGAAGGGCGGTAAGGCCGGGAGAGATCGTTGCAATCGAAGGGGCGACGCTGATCTCGGAGGCGGTTCGCTCGGGGGTTCTTCCGGAGACGGTGTTTGTGCGGAAGGGAAGCGAGGCGGAGCTGGAGTCGCTGGGCGTGAGCGCTGTGCCGGTGGTCGTGCTGAGCCGCGATGCGTTCGAGAGTGCGGTGAATACGACGTCGCCGCAGGGCGTGGCGGCGCTGATTGCGATTCCGCGACTTGAGAAGAGACCGAATGGACATGGGCGCGGGACAACGCTGGTGCTGGAGGCGATTCAAGACCCGGGGAATGTTGGCACGATGCTGCGTTCAGCCGAGGCTTTCGGTGTGTCGCAGGTGGTGCTGACGGCGGAGACGGCGAATCCATGGAGTCCGAAGGCTGTGAGGGCGTCGGCGGGATCGGTGTTCCGCGTGCCAATGATGCGGATGTCGCTGGAAGAGATTGCGGCGTGGGCCGCGGATCAGCGCGTGCATGTGTATGCGGCGGTGGCACAGGCGGAGAGTGCGGTCGCGTGCGTGGATGCGGACCTGGCGCGTGACTGCGCGGTGATGATCGGCAATGAGGGCGCGGGATTGTCGGAGGCAGCGCTGAAGATTGCGGACGAGCGCGTGCACATTCCCTGCATCACGGAGTCGCTGAATGCGGCGGCGGCGGCGGCGACGCTGTTGTACGAGGCGATGCGGCAGAGGATTGTGCAGACGCTGTCCCTGCAGAGGTGCCGGGTGAGCCTGTTCGATACAGCGCCGATTCGCGGAGGTGATGGAAGACGAACGACGGCTCCGCTGGCGGAGCGCATGCGGCCGCGAACGCTGGATGAGTTTGTGGGCCAGCAGCATCTGCTGGGGCCGGGCAAGCCGCTGCGATTGCAGATTGAGCGCGATGATTCGGCAAGCTTGATCTTCTGGGGGCCGCCGGGAGTGGGGAAGACGACGCTGGCGAAGATTATTGCGCAGGCGACGAGCGCGAGCTTCATTGAGTTTTCGGCGGTGCTGTCGGGGATCAAAGAGATCAAGCAGGTGATGGCCGATGCGGAGAAGGCGTCGCAGTTCGGCTCGCGCACGATTCTGTTCATCGATGAGATTCACCGCTTCAACAAGGCGCAGCAGGATGCGTTTCTGCCGTACGTGGAGCGCGGTGCGATTCGACTGATTGGGGCGACGACGGAGAATCCGTCGTTTGAGATTAATGCGGCGCTGCTGAGTCGATGCCGTGTGTATACGCTGCAGGCGTTGTCGCAGGAGGACATCATTGCGCTGTTGCAGCGCGCGTTGACGGATAGCGAGCGCGGGCTGGGTGCGCTGGGGCTGACGGCGGATGAGGGTGCGCTCGAGGCGATGGCGTCGTACTCGAGTGGCGATGCGAGGAATGCGCTGAATGCGCTGGAGGTCGCGTCGAAGCTCGGCGCAGAGCCGGGGCGAAAACGTCATCACGAAGGAACTCGCGGCGGAGGCGCTGCAGCAGCGGGTGCTGCTCTATGACAAGAAGGGCGAGCAGCACTATGACCTGATCTCGGCGCTGCACAAGAGTGTGCGGAACTCGGATGCGGATGCGGCGCTGTACTGGCTGGGACGGATGCTGGCGGCGGGCGAGGACCCGATGTATGTGGCGCGGCGCGTGGTGCGCATGGCGGTGGAGGACATCGGGCTGGCGGCGCCGGAGGCGTTGAATCTTTGCTTGAGTGCGCGCGATGCGCTGCACTTTCTGGGGTCGCCGGAGGGGGATCTGGCGCTGGGTGAGGCGGTGGTGTATTTAGCCTTGGCGCCGAAGTCGAATGCGCTGTACACGGCGTATGGCGAGGTGCTGGCGGACATCGAGGCGAAGCCCGCGGAGCCGGTGCCGCTGTATCTGCGCAATGCGCCGACGCGGCTGATGAAGGAGCTCGACTACGGCAAGGGGTATGAGTACGCGCACGACGTCGAGGGCAAGGTGGCGGACATGGAGTGTCTGCCGCCGTCGCTGGCGGGGCGCAGCTACTATCAGCCGACGAATGAGGGACGCGAGAAGATTGCTGGCGCAGCGGATGGAAGAGATTCGAAGGATTCGTGAGTCGAAGCGGTGGAGTCAGGAAGGCATACCCAGGGGCTGAAGCCCCTTTCTTTTCGCGCGACCTGAGAGACCCGAGCCTAAAGGCTCGGGATACCTAGAAGCGCCGAATAGGGGTGAAGCGTATACTGCGGCGCATTATGAAAATTGCGATTGGTGTGGTGTTGTGTGGCGTGGTGGTGTGTGTGGGTGCGGGTGGCGCAGTCGCTGCTGGTGGCGAACCAGGGCAATGCGACGCTGAGCGTGATCGATGCGGCGAGCGGGAAGCAGGTCGCGGCGATCGAGGAGAAGACGCCGGGCGTGCATGGGCATGAGGTGGTGGCGTCGGCGGATGGGACGCACGGCGTATCTGCCGATCTATGGAAGCACGGGTGTGGGCAAGCCGGGAATTGATGGGCACGAGATGCTGGTGATCGATGTGCCGTCACATGCGGTGGTGGGGCACGTTGATTTTGGGCATGGCGTGCGGCCGCATCTGCCGGTGCTGGATGCGAAGCGTCATCTGCTGTACGTGACGACGGAGCTGGATGATGCGGTGACGGTGATCGACACGCGGACGCAGAAGATTGTGGGCAAGGTGCCGACGGGAGCGGAGCAGTCGCACATGCTGGTGCTGTCGAGCGATGGGACGCGCGGGTATACGGCGAATGTGGGGCCGGGGAGCGTGTCGGTGCTGGATATGGTGGGGCGGAAGACGATTGCGGTGATTCCGGTGGCGGGCGAGGTGCAGCGGATTGCGATCTCGAAGGATGACCGGTGGGTGTTTACGTCGGACACGGCGAAGCCGCGGCTGGCGGTGATCGATACGAAGACGAACAAGGTGGCGAAGTGGATTGATCTGCCGGGGATGGGATATGGCGCGGCTCCGACGGCTGATGGGAAGTGGCTGCTGATTGCGATTCCGGCGACGGACGAGGTTGCGGTGGTGGACCTTGCTGGCATGAAGGTGGCGCGGACGATCAAGGTTCCGGCGAGGCCGCAGGAGGTGTTGATTCAGCCGGGTGCGCCGATGGCGTATGTCTCGTGCATGGGAGTGGGGAAGGTGGCGGCGATCGATCTGAACGAGCTGGGATGTGGCGCGGGTGATCGATGCGGGGCCGGGCGCGGATGGGTTGGCGTGGGCGAAGTAGCGAGGTGAGGTTGAAGCGGCGGGAGTTTTTGAAGGGGACGTTGTGGGGCGGCGCGGGTGCGGTTGTGGGGGCTCGTGATGGTGGGGCTGAGCCGCTGCAGGCGAGTGCGGCGTCGCCGGTGGGTTCGTTGCGGCACGCGCAGTGGGTCGCGATGCTGGATCGAGTGGCGCGGCCGGTGATGCGTGCAGCGGCGGAGGGGAAGCTGCAGCAGGTGATGCCGGTGGAGGCTGCGAAGGGGCATGAGGATGAGCGGCGGAAGGTGACGCATCTGGAGGCGGTGGGAAGGACGTTAGCAGGGATTGCGCCGTGGCTGGAGCATGGGCCTGGACATCATGCGGATAGTGCTGAGCGTGGGTTGCGCGGCATGTATGTGGAGTGGGCGCGTGGGGCGATTGCGCATGGAGTGGATCCGAAGTCGCCGGGGTGGCTGCGGTTTGGTGAGGACAGGCAGACGATTGTGGACGCGGCGTTTCTGGCGCTGGCGTTGCACCGCGCGCCGAAGTCGTTGCGGGATGAGTTGCCGAAGAATGTGCGGGCGCAGCTTGCGGATGCGTTGCGGGCGACGAGAAAGCAGACGCCGCCGATGAATAACTGGCTGCTGTTTGCGGCGATGATCGAGGTTGCGCTGTATGAGCTCGGCGAAGAGTGGGATCGCGCGCGGGTGGATCTCGCGCTGAGGAAGATGAGCGAGTGGTATGTGGGCGATGGTGTGTACGGCGATGGGCCGCACTATCACGCGGACTACTACGACTCGTTTGTGATGCATCCGTTTCTGCTGGCGGTGCTGGAGGCGGTGGGCGATCAGGATGCTGCGTGGAAGGCGATGATTGAGGGCGAGCATGCGCGGGCGACGCGGTATGCGGCGATTCAGGAGCGGACGGTCGCGCCGGATGGGAGCTTTCCGCCGGTGGGAAGGTCGCTGGCGTACCGGTGTGGGGCGTTTCATCTGCTGGCGGATGCAGCGTATCGTCGCATGTTGCCGAGGGGGTCAAGCCGGAGCAGGTGCGGTGCGCGTTGAGCGCGGTGATTCGGCGGACGCTGAATGCGCCGGGAACGTTTGACGAGCATGGGTGGCTGCGCATCGGGTTGTGCGGGCATCAGCCTGGAATCGGGGAGACTTATATCTCGACGGGGAGTTTGTATCTGTGCACGGCGGCGTTTCTGCCGCTGGGGTTAAGCGCGGAGGATGAGTTCTGGCGCAGGCCGGATACGGCGTGGAGCGGGAGGAAGGTTTGGAGCGGGTCTGATCTGCCGGCGGATCATGCGCTGGATTAAGCGCGAAGCATTCGATGTTTCAGGTGGAGGTTTGGGCGGCCGCATGATCGCGCTTCGCGCGACGCCCACCTTAGCGTCCGCTGCGCGACCGCGAAGATGGGGCACCCGGACTGTGGAACAGTGATGTTCCCCGTGGAACATTCAGTTGTGGACAACTAAGAAATGTGGGAAACGTAGGTTTCTTGTGGAACGCGTTTCGCGCTGGGCGATTATCGGTATTTCGCGGAGTTTTGGGATTAGTTTTCAGTTCTCAGTTGTCAGTTCTCAGTCAAGACGCGCTTACTCGGCGTACTTGACGGAGCAGCCGTAGCTGCGGGTGATGGGGGTGGTGACGGGTTTGCCGGACATGGCCTCTTCGAGGGCTTCGCTGACGTAGTTGTGCGCGCCTTTGAGGGTGTCGGGGTCGGGGCTGGGTTTGTCGTCGATGGCGCCCATGTAGACGAGCTTGCCGGTGGGGTCGATGACGAACATGTGGGGCGTGGTCTTGGCCTCGTAGAGGCGGCCGATGGTGCCGGTGGGGTCGAGGATGGCGGCGGTGGGGGCGGCGTGCTTGGAGCTCAGGTACTCGTTCTCCTCAGAGGGCGTGACGAAGCCCTGCTGGCCGGGGGCGGAGGAGAGGATGCTGAGCCAGACGACGCCTTTGGAGGTCCACTCTTTCTGCAGGGCTTCCATGTTGCCGCTGTTGTAGTGTTTCTGCTCGTAGGGGCAGCCGCGGTTGGCCCACTCGAGGACGACCCACTTGCCCTTGTACTGCGAGAGAGTCTGGGTCTTGCCGTTGGAGTCGGTGCCCTTGAAGTCGGGGGCCTGGTCGCCGGGCTTGACGGCGAAGGCGGTGGAGGCGATGAGGCAGGTGGAGAGGACGGCGGTGCGAAGTGTGTGGGAGATGCGGGGCATGGTGGCTTCTCCTTTTGCTGTTGACCTCAGGGGCTAAAGCCCCGTTTGATCGGGTCTGTTACGGCACGGCTGAAGCCGTGCCCTTAACGAAACCCTCAGACGAGATTGGCGTCGCGCCAGAGTCTCCAGGGTCCGCCGGGACGCCGCCGGTAGATCGAGAGCGTGTAGCCCGTGCGCGTGATCGGCTCTCCGTTCGCTGGCGTGATGCGGACCTCGAGCCAGGTGCGCGCAAATGCGAGGTCGTCGCGAACCTCAACCTCTCGTACGTCGGCGCGGACGTTGAGGTTCATCTGTTTGACGTTGTTTTCGAAGTGTTGGATGAATACGTCGCGGCCGAAGGGTTCTGCGCCGGCGGTAAGGAAGAGGATGTCGTCATCCATCAACGGTTTAATGGCTTCGAGGTCGCCGGAGGCGGAGGCGGCGGCCCAGGTGGCGACGAGCGTCGCGGATCTGCTGGACGTCGGATTCGGGGCGGAGTCGGCGGGTTGTGCTTTGAGCTTCGAGCTATGAGCTTCGAGCTGCGAGTTTTGTTCTTCGAGAACGCGGCTCATGAGTGGGCGTCCTTTTCGAGGGCTTTCAGGACGATGTCCTTGGTGAGGAGTTCGGGGAGGACGTCGGCGTTGGAGTTGGCGCCGGCGGGGTAGATGACGTAGGTGGGGACGCCGGAGCGTTCGACGGCGGAGAGCTGCTTGGTGATCTCGGGGTCGTACTGGGTCCAGTCGGCCTTGAGGAGCTGGACGTTGTCGTCGCGGAGTTTTTGTTCGACTTCGGCGGAACGGAGGACGGTGGCCTCGTTGAATTTGCAGCTGAGACACCAGTCGGCGGTGAAGTCGACAAAGACGGGCTTGCCGGAGGCGCGGGCAGCCTCGAAGGTTGTGGGGGAGTAGGGCTTCCAGGTCATCGTTTCGACGGCAGGCTTGCGCAGCGGAAGCGCCAGAGCGCAGACGATGAGAATGATGGCGGCGATGGCGGAGCCCCACTTCGCCGGCCACTTGCCGAGGCACCCAGCCGGCGATGGCGAGGATGAGGAAGCAGGCGAGGAGGCGGGTCATGCGGTCGACGCCTTCGCTGGAGTAGAGGTGTGCGTAGACCCAGGCGAGCCAGAGCGCGGTGGCGAAGAGCGGGACGGCGGTGAGCTGTTTGAGGATCTCCATCCAGGCGCCGGGCCGGGGGAGAACCTTGGTCCACTGGGGCTGCATGCTGAGGACGAGGTAGGGAAGCGCGAGGCCGAGGCCGAGCGCGGTGAAGACGACGAAGGTCACCCAGGCGGAGTGCGCGAGAGCGAAGCCGACGGCGGCGCCCATGAGCGGAGCCGTGCAGGGTGTGGCGACGACGGTGGCGAGGACGCCGGTGAAGAAGCTGCCGGTGTAGCCCTGCTTCTGCGCGAGCTCGCCGCCGGCGCTGGTGAGCGAGAGGCCGATTTCAAACTGGCCGGCGAGCGAGAGTGCGAGGAAGAACATCAGCGAGGCGAGCACGGCGATGAAGCCGGGCGATTGCAACTGGAATCCCCAGCCGAGCTCGCGCCCACTGGCACGCAGAACGAGCAGCACGGCGACGATGACCCAGAAGGAGACGACGATGCCGAGCGTATAGACGAGGCCGTGCAGTCGCTGGCGTTTTTGCTCCTCGGTGGAGGAGTTGAGCAGAGCGAGGCCCTTGAGGAAGAGCACAGGGAAGACGCACGGCATGAGGTTGAGGATGAGGCCGCCGAGGAAGGCGAGGCCGATCGCGCCGAAGATGGTGACGCTGGCCGGTGTGACGCGCTTGGCGGCTTTGGCGGCGGGTGTGAGGCTGGATGTGACGACGCCGGGCGTGACGGGAGCGGTGACGTCGTAGCTTTCGGTGTCACTGAGCTTGACGAGACCGTGGAGCGATTTTGGCAGCGAGGTGGAGTCGTTGGCGCGCTGCAGGGTGATGCGGACGCCGTCGGGGAGCGACTGTATCTCCTGATCGGTGGCGTTCTCTATGACCTCGGGGTCGAAGGGATAGAACTCGGCGTCCTCTTCATGCGTGCCGGTCTTGAGGGTGAGCTGGATGTGTTTGGCGTCGCCGATGGCGGAGGCGGACATCGTGGACGGCAGGGGCTTGGGGATCAGGTTCAGGGCTTCGCCGAGAGCGCCGACGACGGGCGCGGGTTCGAGCGGGCCGCGCACGACGTTCATGTCGTAGGCCGAGGTGGGCTTTGCCGGGGAGGCAGACCTGCGCACAGACGAGCCAGGAGACGTGGGCGTCGAGGTGGGCCTTGCCGAGCTTGGCGTTGGCGGGCGCGGTGAGGGTGATGGGGAAGGCGACCTGGTCCTCGTAGCCGTAGTCCATCAGCGGACCGAGGGGAAGGCGCTGCGGGGGAGGGAACTGCAGGGGGCCGGCGGTGAAGCCCTTGGGGAGCGTCCACTTAATGGACGGGGGCTCGCCGGAGTCGCCGGCGTTGATCCAGTAGACGTGCCAGTGCTCCTCGATGGTGAGGACGAGGCCGATGGTCTGAGTGCCGCCGGGAGTGATCTGCGGGGAGAGCGAGGTGAGCTCGGCGGTAAGGTGCTGGGCTTTGACGGGACCGGGGCCGCCGTCGCCGACTTCTGCGATCTGCGCGTGAAGAGGCGCGCTCGACTGGATGCCGAACAGCGGAAGCAGCAGGAAAAGGCCGAGGAGAGCGACCCTCTGCTGCCAGCGTGTGCGACCGAATCTCATGACGACCATTGTAGAAGGCGGTGGCGGGTGTAGAGGTTGATGAAGGGCAGATTCAACAATGGAGTGACAATTCAGCGGATGCGGGCGGAGGTGGAGAGGATGCGAGTGTGCTCGATCAGGATGCAGCGGTCCATGACGACGGAGATGCCGGCGGCCTGAGCCTTGATGGCGGCGGGTTCATTGATGATGCCGAGCTGTACCCAGAGGTTCTGGAAGCCGAGCTCGATCATTTCGTCGACGATGGCGGGAATGTAGCGGGGAAGACGGAAGACGTTGACGACGTCGGGGCGTTGGGGGAGATCGCGCAGGGAAGGATAGGCGCGCTCGCCGAGGACGTGAGCGATGCCGGGGTTGACGGGAAGGATGCGGTAGCCCTGGCGCTGCATGTAGTCAGCGACGGAGTTGCTGGGGCGTTTAATGTCGTCGGAGAGGCCGACGACGGCGAGCGTGCGGGGCTCGCGAGGAGGGTCGCCGAGCATTTTGCGGATCACGTCAGGTTCGTTCATGGATGCCTCCGTGGGGGGTTACCGGGAACATGCGCAGCCTCGTCTACAATAGACGCTGACGGGGCGGCCGAGTAGCGCCCCTCTTTCTGGAGTAGCTTTTGTTCGGAAGAAGATCGTACCTAAGGGCTTCGTGCGGAGATGGTGTGCTGCGCAGGCCGATTCTGCTGGGTTCAGCCGCGGCCCTGAGTATTCTCATCGCGGGCTGCGGAAACCAGTACCGGCCGGTGGTGAGCGCGATTAATCCGGTCGGGCCAGCCACGCAGCCGACGAAGTACGCCATTGCGATTTCGGCACCGAGCCCAACGTCTCAGGGTTGCTGACGTTCGTGGACTTTGCGGGCGACACGGTGCTGTCGACGCCACAGATTCTGGCGAATCCGACCTACCTGGCGCTGACGCAGGGTGGCGGCCAGGGGTATGCGATCAACAATGCGGGTTCGTTCAATACATTTCCGGCGGGCAGCCCGGACACGCTGATCTCGAGCCAGATCAGCCAGAGCACGCTGAGCGCGGGGTCGCAGCCGGTGAGCATCACGGCGGTGTCTCTGACGGGGACGAATGCCTCGGTCTTTGTGCCGGAGCCTTCGCTGTCGCAGGTGGCGGCGCTGACGAGTACGGGGTCGCTGGACCAGAACGTTGGAATCCCGAACAATCCGATTTACGTGGTTGGGGCGAACGGGGCGCGGCGCGCCTATGTGATCAGCGAGGGAAACGGCACGACGGCGAGCACGGTGTCGTCGCTCGAGAGCGGAAACCTGGCTGTTTCGAGCACGATTCCAGTGGGCATCAATCCGGTGTATGGAGTGATGACGCCGGACGGGAACAGGGCGTTCATCCTGAACAAGGGTTCGGGCACGGTGAACGTGATCAACGTGGTCAACAACGGGCCGGACCTGGCGATGCCGGTGATTCCTGCGACAGGGACGCTGGGACTGCATCCGGTGTGGGCCGATCTGTCGCCTCTGACCAACCAGCTGATGGTGTTGAACCAGGGTGATGGAACGCATCCGGGGTCGCTGAGCATTATTAACATTCCGCTTTGCAGCTCGGCCTCGCCGGCGACGAACCCGAACTGCAACCCGGCGAACCCGATCGATGCGGTCGGCTTCGGCACGGTGCTGGCGACGGTTCCGGTGGGCATCAATCCGGTGATGGTGTCGGTGCTGCAAGATGGGTCGAAGGCGTATGTGGCCAATCAGGGCAATGCCGCAGCGGGAGTCGAGGGCTCGGTGAGCGTGGTGAACCTGGTGAGCGGACAGGTCACGGCGACGATCCCGGCTGTCTCAGGGACTTCGGCTACGGCGGATGCGAACACGACGCCGGGTTCTGCCTATGGGCATCCGACAACGATCGTGTCGACAACGGGGACGCCAACCGGGAAGGTCTATGTGACTTCTTCGGATAACAAGTTCATGACCGTGATTGCGACGGATACGGACACGGTTGAGACGCATATAAATCTGCAGGGTCTCGGAGTGCGTGTGGTCATCACGTCACCGTAAGACCTTCAAAGCAAGCAGCAGAAAGGCCGCCTTTCGAGGCGGCCTTTGCTTTGGTGTGGAGAGGCGGTTTTGGGGTCTAGGTTCCGGCCATAAGGATGGGAAGCGTGGGAGTGTCGGAGCCGCCTTCGTTCTCGAGGGTGACGCCGAAGCCTTTGGCGGGCATTCCCTTCGGGAGTTGCGGCATGACGACGCTGGCGCTGCCCTGGGCGTCCGGTTTGAAGGTGGTGACCGGCATGGGTGTTCTGCCGTCGGCTGGCAGGAGCCAGAGCTCGTAGGTTTTGCCGAGCGGGCGCGGGGTCCAGGTGGGTGGCGACGAAGACGAGTGCGCCCTTGTCCGCGAGATAGGCGGCGAGCGCTGCGGCGGCGGGTGTGCCGGGCTTCACGTCGGCCGTTGAGTGCAGGGCGACCTGCATGGCGTTGGCGGCGGTGAGGGTCGCGAGAGCGTCCTGCGCGTGAACGGACTGCTTGGTGACGTCGTCCAGCCGGGCCTGCTGCGTGGCCATGGAGCCCTGCATCTGCTGGCGCTGGTGAAACTGGAGACCGGCAACGAAGGAGCAGCCGGCGGCGACGGCCCAGCCGGTCCAGGCAAGCACCCAGGGAGCGCGGCGCGGGCGGTTGCGGGAATCCTTTTCCTCTTCCTCTTCAGCAGTTTCCACCTGGAGACCGCGGCGCTGGCGGGTGGCAAAGACAGGCTCGGCGGAGTCGCGGTCGGTGCGATCGGTGCGGACTGTGCGATCTGTACGGGTTGGCAGGTCGTGGCGGGTTGGCAGGTCCTGCGGGCCGATAGGTCAGTCCATCTACACGATTTTCACGATCGACGCGATCGACAACGGGGACAGGGGCCGGCTCAGGCGGGAGGACGGGCTTCGGTTCCCTGGCAACCTGGCGGAGGACACGCTCACGGGCTTCGGGCGGGGGGGCCACGATGTCCGAGGTCATGGAGTAGGAGGCGAGGTCGCCTTGCAGCTTGGAGATTTCACTACGGCAGAGGTCGCAGCTTTCGGCGTGCACCTTGGCCTGGCGCGTGCGGTCCTCGGGCAAGAGCTGGAGCGCGAAGAGTACGAGGTCGTCTTCAGGGATGTGATTGCCGATGGTCATGCTTCCAGCTCCTTTCTCAGGCTTAACAGGGCGCTGCGGATTCGGGTTTTGACGGTCCCCAGGGGGTCTCCGGTGATTTCAGCTATCTCGGTGTGGGTGAGCCCATCGAAGTATGCCATTTCCAGCGTCTTTCGTTGCTCCAACGGAAGATGCAGGATGATGGCCCGCGCCCGCTGCATTAATGTGTTCCTTTCGGCTTCGTCGGCGAGATTGAAGGGTGATGCGAGATAAATCTCCTCGACCTGTTCGCTGGGGCGTTTGCGGCGGAGCATGTCGATGGCGCGGTTGCGGGCGACGACGGCGAGCCAGCCTCCGAGGCTGCCGCGCGCGGAGATGAAGCCCTCAGGCCGACGCCAGATGCCGAGGAAGACATCCTGAAGGACATCTTCGGCCGAGGCTGGGTCGCGCAGAACGCGCAGCGCGACGGAGTAGACGACCTTGGAGAAGCGGTCGTAGAGCGTGGCCATGGCCTGCTCGTCGCCGCGCCGCACACGGTCCAGCAGCTGAGCATCCTGTTCTGTGCCTCCGGGAATCACCATTGCTTCGACGTTGCTCTTCATCGATACGTTCCTGCGAGGACGGCGGATTGCCGGACGACAAGATCACTCCGGCGGTTTCCGAGTGCCAGTGTACGTCATCAGATTGCAGAACCCAGGCGGCGTCAGGGAAACTGGTGAGAACGCGCAGTGAAGGCGAGATCGCGGACGTTGAGCCGATTTGAAACTTCGTTTGGACAAACTGCTGGTGGACCGGGGGCACGCGGCCTCGCGTGAACGCGCGCAGGCGCTGATCCTCGCCGGGCGCGTGCTGGTAAATGAGCAGAAGATGGACAAGCCGGGCGCACAGGTTGTGGAGGACGCGAATCTGCGGCTGCTGGGTGACGACCTGCGCTATGTGAGCCGCGGCGGATTGAAGCTGGAGCATGCGCTGAAGACGTGGTCGATCGATGTGACCGGGCTGGCGTGTGCGGATGTGGGCGCTTCGACGGGCGGGTTTACGGACTGCATGCTGCAGCACGGAGCGGCGAGCGTAGTGGCGATCGATACGGGCTTTGGTCAGATTGCACACAAGCTGCGCGTGGACCCGCGCGTGCGGCTGATGGAGCGGACGAATGCGCGGACGCTGAAGCCGGGCGAGGTGATGGATGGGCAGAACGAGCAGATTCGATTCTTCGCGATGGATGTGAGCTTTATCTCAGCGACGCTGGTGCTTCCGGCGCTGATGGCGGCGCTGGCGCGTGCGGGCGAGGCGTGGAGCGGCGAGGCTGTGGTACTGGTGAAGCCGCAGTTCGAGGCCGGGCGCGAGCATGTGGGCAAGGGCGGCATTGTGCGCGATCCGGCGGCGCACAAGCTCGCGGTTGAGCGCGTAAGCGCGGCCGTGCGCGAGTTGCGAGGCGAGGTGCTGGATGTGATGGATTCGCCGATTCTGGGCATGGAAGGTAATCGCGAATTTCTGCTGCACGCTCGCTTTTAGGTAGGGATCTAGGGATTAGGGATTAGGGAACAGAGAGTGACGTAAGGGCTGATACGCGGTTTCGGGTCTCTTCGATTTCTGTTCTCTAATCTCTCATCTCTCAGAGGCGCGGGTACACTACACACACGATGCCCAGGGCTGCAGTCATCTCGAAGCCGCAGAAGCCGGAGCTGTGCGACATCCTTGCGGAACTGCTGGATTGGTTTGGCGGGCGAGGGTATGAGTGCGTGCTCGACCCGGAGAGCGCGAGCTATCTGAACCGGCGGCAGGACGCGGTGGAGCGTCCGGAGATGCCGACCTATGAGCCGGAGATTTGTGTAACGCTGGGCGGCGATGGAACGCTGTTGTCGGCGGCACGCGCGTTTGCATATACGAATACGCCAATCCTGGGCTGCAATCTCGGTTCGCTGGGCTTCCTGACGGAGGTGCCGCTCGGAGAGCTGTTCACGACGCTCGAGGCGTGGAAGGACGGCACGGCGTTCATCGACTCACGAAGCATGATGCACGCGGAGCTGGTGCGGCAGAACCAGCCGCCGCGCGAGTGGCTGGCGCTGAATGATGTTGTGCTGGCCAAAGGCGCGATTGCCCGCATGGGCGAGTTCATGATCGAACTGGACGGGGATTTCGTTGCGCGGTTTCGCGCGGACGGGGTGATCGTGTCTACGCCGACAGGATCCACCGCGTACACTTTGGCGGCGGGCGGACCGATACTGATTCCGTCGCTCGACGCAATGGTGCTGACGGCGATCTGTCCGCACCTGCTGACGATTCGCCCGATTGTGGTGCCGGGGCAGTCGGAGATCACGGTGACGGTCGATGTGGTTCCGCACGAGACGTATCTGACGGTGGATGGCCAGGAGGCGGTGGAGCTGCTGCTGAATGACCGGATCCGCTGCCGGAGATCGGAGCGGTGCGTGAAACTGTTGCGCCTGCGGCCGAATGGCATCTTCAATGTGCTGCGGTCGAAACTAAGCTGGGGCGAGCAGTAAGCTTCGAGTGCTGGGGACGACGAGATAAAGAGCTTTGGCGTGCGTATCACGGCAGCCGGAGTTATCCGCTGCTTTCGACTACTGGGCACACGCAGGGCAAAGGTGTTTCATGATTGGCCGCTACCCGGAGTGGTCGAGGCGGCTCGCGAGAGATAGAAAGGCGCCGGGAATGACAAGTTCCGACAACAAGAAACTTCTCTCAGCTCTAGAGGCCAACTGGCAAGCCGAGATGGAAGGTCACTATACCTACGCGGCCTTCGCGCAAGGCGAGGCCGATCCGCAGCGCAGGAACGCTTTGCGGGGGCTGGCCGCTGCGGAAAAGCATCATGCCGATCTATGGGCTGGACGTCTCAAGGAGCTGGGTGCCCCGGTGCCGCAGTACCGCGGAGACTTGTCCGGTCAGGCGGGATCATTCGCAAATCGAGTGGGCGGGATAGACCTGGCGCTGCGCCGGCTGGAGATCGATGAAGCAAGAGACATCGCCAAGTATGGAAAGCAGCTTAAAGCTCTTGGTGACCAACCCAGCGTTGCCATCCTCGAGGAGGTGATTGCGGACGAACGGGAACACTATCAGACGTTAAGCAATCTGATTCGTTCGCGCCGACCGCTGCCTTCGATGACTCCGGAGCACGCGCGGGAAGCGCTGGACGATCTGCTGACCGCCCGCGACAAGGGTCATACGCAAGCGGCAGGTTGGGTTGGGGACGCAATCTACGGCGTCAACGATGGACTCGGGTCAATCTTCGGCATCGTCTCCGGCGTCTCAGGAGCCACGCTGGGCAACAGCCACTTTGTTCTCATCGCAGGGTTGGCCGGAATGGTTGCCAGTGCGTTGTCGATGGGATCAGGAGCGTATCTTGCTTCGAAAAGCGAACGAGAGATTTTCGAAGCAGAGTTTGCAAGGGAGCGGGAGGCCGTAGAGGACAACGAAGCCGAAGCTCGTGAGGTGCTCTCGCTCAGCTATCAAATCCGAGGCCTTCCGGAAGAAGACGCCGAGCGTCTTGTCGATCACCTGGCGGGGGACAAAGAACAATTCGTGAAGGCGCTTGCGCGGGAGCGCCTCAGCACGACGGAGGAAGGGTTGAGTAAACCCATGGTCTCCGCCGTTTCCGGAGCCTTGTCCACAGCCGTCGGCGCACTGATACCGATCGTTCCATTCTTCTTTATGACAGGTATCCCGGCAGTGATTGCCGCCGCCATCGTCTCCCTCATCGCGCATTTCGCGGTAGGAGCAGCAAAGTCTCTCATCACCATTCGCTCATGGTGGAGCAGCGGATTCGAGATGACCTGGATTGGTGCGCTCGAAGGAGCGGTCACCTACATCATCGGTATAGGTTTGGGGCGAATTGGAGGAGGCTAGTAAAGCTCCATCACGATTGAACGCACGCCAGGACCCGATCAGTGAAGTTGGCGAAGGTATGTGACCAAAGCTTGCAAATCGTCCTGCTTCAGATCCACAGGTGTCATCCCTCCCGCAGTCATCTTGACGTCTGGTGAATGAAGGAGCGCGGCCAACTGCGGGTCCGTATATTTCCTGCTGACGCCCGTCAGCGGCCCGGCAGCCGCAGTCCCTATCCCAGCGTCGCCGTGGCAGGAGTTACAGGAACTCGCCTGGAAGATAGCTAGCCCCTTCAGCACCTTTGGATCGGCGGCACTCAATGCGGCAGATGCGCTCCCGGCCGCGGGCTCGGGGATAAATGGTTGTCGCATGAAGTTCTTTGTGTCTTCGTCCTGCTTTTGCATTTGGGCGGCGACTCCCGGATCGCGACGGTCGTCACGATAGCTGGCTACTCCGAGAGAGGTGTACGCGATCAGGAAGAGCAGGAATGCGCCTACGACGATTGGCCTTCGCCATGGTCTTCGTTCGAGCCGTCGATCTAGAAACGGTAGGGCGGCAAAGATAACCGCAAGGAGAGCGGGCAGAATGATGCCGCCGATGAGAGACCAACTACCGCTGAGGTATTTGAGCCATTGAAATGCCGGCCGGTAATACCACTCGGGGCGGGGAAGAAACGCAGTGTCGGCGGGATTGGCGGCAGGACCGAGATCCATCGGAATAGTTGTTGCGATGAGAGCAAGAATTCCGATGAGAATGATGGCAAAAATGGCGTCGATGGCTACCTGCCGTGGATAGAACGGGACGGGAGGCAGCCTGGGATGTACAGGGTCTTCTTTGATTGGACCGGCGGCGCCGGCTTTGCGAAAGAAGAAAACATGGGCAGCGATGAAGAGAATCAGGATGCCAGGAAGCACAAAGACGTGGAGCACATAAAAACGCGAGAGGGTTAGAGTTCCCATCTGATCGCCGCCTCGCACGAGCTTCTGCAGAACGGGTCCGACAAGTGGAACTTCCGAAATGAGATTTGTTCCTACTGCGCTGGCAAAATATGCTTTCTCATCCCACGGCAATAGATAGCCGGTAAAGGCCATGCCGAGCATGAGTGCCAGAAGGATACAGCCGGAGAGCCACAAGAGTTCGCGACGACCTTTATAGGAGCCATAGAGAATTGTTTGTCCGATGTGCAAGGCAAGGAGGATGATGATGCCGCTCGAGCCATAGGCGTGAATGCTTCGGATGAACGATCCGGAGGTTACTACTTTCACGATGTAGGAGACGATTGTGTGCGCGTGGTCTGCTGAGGGCACGTAATAGAGGGCGAGGCAGATGCCGGTGATGATCTGTGACACAAAAAGAAAGAGCAGACCGGAGCCGAACACATAAGCCCATTTGGCTCCTCCGGGGATCGGCTCGTCGAGAGTTTCATGGAGAATCGAGTCGATGCCTGTTCGTCGATCAAGCCAGTTATCCAGCCGAGTTACAAGACTGCGATCGTGATTCGATTGGGGCGGAGGTTGATTTGTTATCGTCATCAGACCACCTCAGGCCATTACTTCTTTATTGGGGATAATTTGGCGGAAATATTGGTAACGGACCTTTAGAATGCCGTTCTCGACTTTGGATTCAAGTGCGTCCATGGACCGCGGAGGCGGGCCTGCAATACGGTCGCCGCTCGGCGTGAATGATCCTGAATGGCACGGGCAGATGAACTTGTTCTCAGCATCCACCCATCGAATGGAGCAACCCAGGTGCGGGCAAATGGGCGAGAGTATCCGAAACTGCCCGTTGGCCGGAGGCAAAACGTACACGGCGGTCTGGGACGTAGTACTCTGCCAGGCGTCGCGACGTTCCAGCGTAATTGTCTTTGCTGTCGGCACGGCGAGAGCAGTAAAGTCTCCCACTGGCCCCAGGTCCGACCAGCCAGCGTCAGAAGCGTTTTTGCGTAAGGGAAATGTTACGAAGCGAAGGGCCGGAATCGACAATAACGCACCTACAGTCGCGCCGCTTATACCGAACAAAGCCAGTAAGAATGACCGACGTCCAGATGATTCTGCTTTGGGTTCAGTGCTCTTTTCGGATGTAAGTGCCATTCTCTACTCCTTGGCTGTGCTGGTATCGTGGGAGTTGTTCTACGAGTTATTTCGTTGGTTTACATCTCACTTTTTCTGGAGCGTATGGATATATGCGACGAGATCGGTGATTTGTGTGTCCGTAAGCTTGCCTGCAAAGGCTGGCATCTTATTTTTGCCAGTCTTGATGATGGAGATAAGATCGACATCCGATTCCTTCAGGAAATCGGGCGATTTGACGGGGCGCGTCTTCATGGCTTTGCCGGCGGGCGTGTCCGCGCTCCCGTCGGGGGCATGGCACATCTGGCACTTTGCGACATAGATCTCAGCGGTGCTTTGCGCGAGACACGTCGCACTCCCGATTAACAAGAGGCTAGCGGCTCCGTAACAGACAAGATGTTTCGGCATGCGGTGATTCTCCTTGGTGATCGCGAATAAAGTAGTGAGCGCATCGACGGCTAGAAGGCATAACGAACTGAGAGAGTGAGGATATTTGCATGGAAGTTACGCGGAAGTGTGGCCGCGTTGGGTGCTTCCTCGCCATAACCGTAGTAGTCGTAGTCTCCTTTCCAACTCCAGTTGTCGGCGATATCAAAGACGACTGTGCCATAGGGGGTTCGATATTGTGACTGCAGCGAGCCGGGTACCTGGCGGATATTGATAGGTGGGGCCTGGCCATCGACCGAAGAGATGCGATAGCCACCCGTCGCATGAAGCCTCTTCACAGGCGTGAGTACGAATCCGATGTTTCCGGATTGTGTGGGTTGGTTATAAAACCCGTTGACCTGCAGGGGCAGTCCAGCTTGCTGGCAAACCGCTGGGCTGGGCACGGAGCCTGCTCCAGGCGCCGTAGAGGTGAAGCACTCGTCGGTACGCGAGTAGATGCTGTCGTATGCGTAGCCAAGATCGATGCCCCACTTTTCGCCGGGATGAATAGCGGCAGAGAGGGAAAAGTCCTGGTAGTGCGCGAAATGTTCAACCGTCTGAACATTGTTGCTGTTTGTCAAAATGTTGATTGTTCCGGCGATGCTCAGCCATGGATGAGGAGTGTATGTAGTGCGTATACGGTAGTGCTGCAGCTTGCGTGGGCTGATGCGGGTAAAGGCGTTGTCGGCGGACATGGCTTCGCCGTTGAAGTTTACGCGCAACTGTGTCGCCGGCCTGAGGACGAGCCCGAAGAGAGCCCAGTTCGCGTGGATGGGAATGACGTCGCCGCCCGCGTCAGTGATAAGCCGGTTGCTGTAGCGATAACCGAAGGAGAATCGAGCCGCCGGGGCGAGGTCCCAGTTGGCCAGAACGGTATTGACCCTGGTCTTCTGATTGAGGGCTTGATAGTCGGAGGTCGTGGCCGTCGTTGGGGCTCCCGGAGGCAGGAGTGTTGACGTGCCTGCGTAGGTCGTTGTCGTAAAGGAGTTGGTCGCGGGCTGACGGAAATACCAGAAGTCAAAGGTGTCGGAGACAGCGAAAGTGTGAGTCATCTGCCAGGTAATGCCATAGTCGGCATTTACGTTGATGCGGCGTGCTCTGGCAGATCCGGTCATCACTGATTGGCGAATTCGCGCGCTCTGCAGGCCATTAAAGAATTCGTTGTAGTTGACGAGGTTGCTCGTCATTCCCATGTAGAGAATGCGCCCATTCATGTCCACGTGCGGGATGGATGCGCTCTGAAAATGAAACTGCTCGCTGGGATACAGTCCGCGCGTCGGCGCAGACCGCGTGTAAGCAAGAAAACTATTGCAGTTCGAATTGACGGTTCCATTCGCGGCGAAAGGCGCAGCGCACGGAGTATTCCAGACGGACGAAAGATCGATTCCGAGGCTAATTGGTGTGCCGTTCGAAAGCTTGTAGTTGAGCCCGGTAAGTTGCCAGCTGGTATTGCCCTTATAACGCGTAATAAATTCGTCGAACCTGAGGCTTGTATGGGCGAGCGGCTTCCAATCCACCCCAGCGTTCCAAACATCCGTAGAAACGCGCCAGTTTTGGACAAGCAGGCCCTCGGCACTGACATGAATCGTGCTACCGGACGGCCCCTGGTTGACATTCTGGAAGTAGCCAAAATGTGCGCTGACCACCGAGAGCGGCGCAAACGTGATGTTCACGTCTGTCATGCGACGCACGGTGTTATAGAGGTGCGGCGTATCGAGGCTTGGGACGAAGGGAACAGACGCCGGTGGGATCAGCGGGTTGGCCAGCAGGTTGTAATCAAAGTACTGACGATCGCGCCGAAAGCTACCCTGGAAGCTATAAATGCGGCCCTTGGAGACGTTGAGAAACGTGGCATCGTAAGGGTCTCCACCGTAGCCGAAGCTGCTGGTGGAGAGGCGATCGAACACGGGCGCATGGGCCGGATTTACGGCGATCATCTGCAGAGTGCTGTCGAGGATACGCGGCCCAGACTGGATGTTGACCAGCGCCGCGTACATCGCGCCGCTACCGGACTGACTTACGATGTGGCCGCCGAGATCGATCGATTGATGAATAAAGTATCCGTAACGTATGTTGTCGCCGGGCGACGGTGGTGGTGGAGGCGTATCCTGCGCGATCGCTGAGGGGACAGTCCCGATACATACTGCAAACACGATGACTGAACTCATCAGAGTGATCCTCTGGAGATTCAGCAGGCGCGATACCGAAGGAATTGCGCTCATCGTGTACATCCTTTATTTGAAGAAAACGCTGCTGGCGTTTGAGCCGTGAATCTGCACATGGCATACAGTGCATGCCTGATACTGGTTCGCCTGGTTGTGAAATGACGGTGTGCCGGGAGCCGTAAAGTTCATCGAAGGAGAATGGCACTGCAGGCACATGCTGTTTACGTTGTTTCGTATAAGCAGACGGGGATTCGGCGATCCGTGAGGGGAGTGGCATGAAGTACAACCCTCTGTCTTGATGGGCGGATGCTCGTAAACGAATGGGCCGAGGGTATCGACATGACACTTGGTGCAAATGGCGTCCTGGGTCGCAGTGGTTCGGATGAGGTTGGGCTGGAAGGTACCGTGCGGGTCATGGCAGTCGGTGCACTTCAATAGTCCTTCGGTTACCTTGTGATGGAATGGCTGCATAAAAGCAGCCTTCACGTCGGTGTGGCACTGATAGCAGAGAGTGGGTTGCTTCGCCTTCAGCATCTCCGTCTGGGGTTCAAATTTGTGGGCGCTGTGACAGCTGATGCAGCTGATCTGAGCTTCGCCGTGAGCAGTTCGCGTGAAGTTAGGGTGTTCACCGACGTGGCACGATAAGCACTTCTCTTCGACCTGCCTTGGCGTGGCCTTTGTAAATTGAAAGATTTTGGTTGCCACCCCGCCGCTTTCGACATGGGCCTTAGCGGGTCCGTGGCAACTCTCGCATGTAACGCCTTTGCCGCCGTGCTCGAGGGCCAGCTTCGAATGAGGATCGTTTCTAAAACCCTTCATCTCGGGTTCATGACACAGGGCGCAGGTCTCAGCTCCGACATAGCCTGACGGATTCGCTGGCGTGTTTGAGGAGGGTGTTGCAGCCTGTTGTGGGGGTGCGCCATAGGAAAGCGCTGGCCTAAGGACGCTGGCCGCGCTCAGCAGGGACAGGAGGATTGCCATGCGATACACCGAACGATCCACGGCTACTACCTCGGAGTTGTATCTAGCGATTCTGCTGCTTTTCGATTGGCGTCGCCTTCAGATTGCCTCGACTATACGGCGTGATGTGACGAATCAATGTGACGCAAATCACAGAGCAAGGGGCAGCTCAAGGGGGATTAGACTGGCGCCAGTAAGTATTGGCCCATCAGTCCGATTGGTCAAGCCCAAAATACATTGGGCGACTCGCTCCTCTCTGTTGGATTGTTTTGGCGCGAGTTGAATGAAGGTCGCAGTGAGAGCGTATTCGCCCAGAGGCGATGCATTGCGGTCCGCAAAAGAAACGGAGGAACCAACCTGCCACTCATTGGCCTGATTCGTGAGTGTTTGTGATCAGCGCCAGTACTTCTTGCTCGCGTACTGCGAGAACAATCAACGGTGGGCACGGGTGATCTCTGACGCACGTAGAACATAATGCGGCCAGCGAACACTTGAGAAAAGGTGGTAAACAGGCGGGTTCCGATCCATGAAAAGGCAGCATTTGGAGAGTCCTTCAAAGGCAAGACTGAATCAAATGCTCGATAGATCGCTGTGATTTGCATCACACTATCGGAGTGCCGAATTACATCGGGTGCGAGCCTGCCAAAATCATCCAATGACCGGCGAGAAGGCGCAGTGAACGCCGCCGACCGGCTGTCGCTGCTTGACCCTGAGGTCATGAACTATGGGCAATCGGATCAGCTTTCAGCTTGACGACAACTGTAGATTCATTGCCCCCTCGGTAAATAGGGTCGAGTGTCCTAGAGACGCAAGGCTCGACGTCACGGGCTTCCGCCTGGCAGCGTGACCGGGCATCAGTGGAACAGGCCGAACTTCTTCATTTTGTAACGCAGAGCGTCACGGCCGATCCCGAGGGCGCGAGCAGCTTCCGTTTGATTTCCCCGAGATGCTTTCAGCGCTTCGTCCAACAGGCGAAGCTCTTGCGCGGCGAGCGGTAAGGAGGCGTTCTCGAACCCAGACTCTGCCGCGCCACGCGGCGAGCGAACAAGATATTCAGGAAGATCCGATACGTCGAGCCATTCGTTGTTCGTCACCATGGAGGCGCGACCGATCACGTGCTCCAACTCCCGTACGTTGCCAGGCCAGGAGTGGCGCTCAAGGATGAGGAGGGCTTTGGGCGTTACGCCAAGGATGACCTTGGCATATTGCGAAGCGAATTCTTTGACGAAGTGATTCGCGAGTATGCCGATGTCTTCACGTCGGTCGGCAAGGGGCGGGACCTCTAGTTCCACCATCGAAAGACGGTAGAAGAGATCTTCACGAAAGCGTCCGGCAGTGACTGCGCTGCGAAGATCGTGATGGGTAGCTGCGATCACGCGAACGTTCACCGGGCGGGGCGTGAGTGAACCGACTGGCAGAATCTCCTGGTTCTGAATCACACGAAGAAGCTTTGCCTGAGTGGAAAGCGGCATGTCGCCAATCTCGTCGAGGAAAAGAGTACCGCCGTTCGCCATCTCGATGAGGCCGGTTTTGTCCCTGTCGGCTCCGGTGAAAGCCCCCCGCACATGCCCGAACATCTCACTCTCGAAGAGAGTTTCGACGACTGCTGAGCAGTTGAGGACGACGAAGTAGCCTTTGACGGCGCTGTGGTGATGAAGCGCCTTGGCGATGAGGTCTTTGCCGGTGCCGGTTGAGCCGTGAATCAATACGGTCCGGTAGTGGGGAGCGATACGCTCCACCTGCGCAAACAAAGCCCACATCACCTCACTACGAGCGACCATGCCGTCAAAAACATAGTCAGGAAATCCTGACGCTGAAGACGACGCCTTGATTCTGCGCTGCGAGGAAGCGATGAGCGCCGCGATGCGTTCCCGGAGAAGAGAGACTCTCACCGGTTTCTGCAGATAGTCTGCGGCACCTTTGCGAATGGCCTCGACTGCAGTCTCGGTGGTGTAGTGCGCTGTCATCAGGATGACGTCGATGGCGGGATCGAAGCTGACGATCTCGTGGAGAACGTCAAGGCCACTCATGCCGGGCATCATCAGGTCCGTGAGCACAAGACGCGGCCGCAGGCGCTTGACCAAGTCGATGCCCGCGCGCGGGTCAGAGGCCGTGTGGATGATGAGATGTTCCCGCTTCAGCGCGGCCGAAAGCAGTTCCAGGCTACCGGCGTGGTCGTCGATCACAACGATGTGTACGGAATCCGACATGGCTGAAGATGACAGCATAGTATCAGCGTCTCTGCGGGTCTGCCCGGTTGCGCCATTTCGCGCATTTGTGCGCCGAAACACGCAGCCAGGCCCAGGCGTCACACAGCTATGTGTGTGAAATCACATGGCATTGTGTTTGGCCGCAATCGTGCTCTTTCATCAGGCGAATCCTGACCGGAGAAACCCGATGCCATCCTGCCAACGCGCAACCTGTGATGCCTGCCCGATCCGCCAAGCGGATTCCTTTTGCAATCTACCCGCAGAAGCTCGTGAGTTTTTAGAGGCGAACTCTATCTCGATGGAGTATCCGCGCGGCGCGGTCATGTTCCGCGAGGGTGACCGCTGCAACGCGATCTTCCTGCTATGTTCCGGCCGCGTGAAGGTTTCGGCAGCCTCACGCGAGGGACGAACGATGATTCTTCGCCTTGCCGGTTCTGGTTCAGTCTTAGGAATGAGCGCGGCGTTGTCTGACGAATCCTTTGAGACAACGATAGAGACTTTGGAGCCGTGTCATGTACGAGTTCTTCGCACCAGCGCTCTAAAAACGATGATGCGTGATTTTCCCCAAGTGGCAGTGGCGATGGCACGCTCCCTGGCTGAGGAATATAAAGCAGCCTTTGAAGAGGCGCGCCGGATCGCGCTTCCTGCCAGTCCTGCCGGCCGCCTGGCTTGCCTGTTGCTTGATTGGCTTGCGTCGGAAAAGGGAGCCCGCAGAGGCGAGACGATCACGATGAATCTGACTCATGACGAGCTAGCTTCGATGACAGCGACTACGAGAGAGACGGTCACTCGAACGCTGAGCAAGTTTAAGAGGGATGGCCTCATCAAGACACACGGTGTCGCTCTTACGGTGTTACAACCCGGGGTTCTGCAGCAATTGTCCGCATGCTGAATCCTGAGTTAGAAACTTTGCGATGCAGGCTCGGAGTTGGGCTGGCGGGACTGGTTTTGGGAGAAACATCGAAAAACCTGCCGCCGCGATACTGTCGCGATCTGTCTGCGCAATGCCGGCACTGAGCGCGATGATTGGAGTTCGTGCGAAGGTGGGAATGCGCCGGAGTGCCGATGTAACTGAATATCCGTCGCGAAGCGGCATATTCAGGTCGATGATAAGCAGATCAGGGAATAAGCTGCGGGCCAAGGATAGCGCCTGTTCGCCATCCTGCGCCTCAATGACCGCGCAGCCACTTCGCTCAAGTATGAATCGCAGGAGATCGCGGCTACTTTCGGAGTCATCTGCGACCAGCACTTGCTTTTTGTCTGACTCGCGCGAGTTCTTTTTCCAAAGCATCCGCTTAAGTTATGCGAATGATCATGCGCTGCGCGGTGATTCGAATCACCGCTAGATGTTTGGAAGATTAAACTGGAACCGGCTGCCTCGCCCAAGCTCAGATTCCACCGAGATCGACCCCCCTTGCAGCTCTATAAGCTGTTTGCAAATGGCGAGCCCCAAACCTGCACCGCCGCTCTTATTGCTGACCTGGTAGAACCTGTCGAATATCTTTGTCTGGTCATCGGGCGAGATGCCGACGCCGGTATCTGCGACGGTGACTCGCACCACTCCTCCGTCTCGTTCAGCGTGGACACTCACCTCTCCGCCCGCCGATGTGAACTTCACCGCATTGTTGAGCAGGTTGTATAGAATCTGCCTCAATCGTATCGGATCGGCGACAACATGCAGTTCTCCTGCGTCGTCTCCGCGTATGAGCACCGATTTTGCATTTGCGTGGGAGTTGATTGCACTCACGGCTTCAGAAATCGCGTCGTGGAGGGAAAGACTCTCGACGTGAAGCTCGAGCCGGCCACCTTCGATTCGACTTAGGTCGAGCACATCGTTGATGAGTCCGAGTAAATGATCGGAATCACGACGGATGTGACTGACAAACTCTCTTTGAGTGGGATTCAGCGGCCCTTCGAACTCCTCGCTCAAGAGATCCGCAAAGCCAATAATCGTGTGCAGCGGAGTACGGAGTTCGTGGCTTACGCTGGCGAGGAATTCATTCTTCAGTTGATTCAATCTCTCCGCTTCCTTTTGCCGCGCCTGGAGCTCGGCCATGTAACTCTCCTGAAGAGCGCGTACATGTTCTTCCATTTGCTTACGCTCGGTCACATCTCGCACGACGGCGGTTATGCTTACACCACTCGGAGTCTTCACGTGACTAAGGCTGATCTCGACAGGGAATTCACTACCGTCCTTGCGACGGCCGAACAGAGTGAGGCCGAAGCCCATTGGCCTGGAGCCTCCTGCTTTAACAAAGTTCGCGCGATGTTTGGCATGATCGGCTCGAAGTCCTTCAGGAACGAGCTCGTCTACAGCAAGTCGGAGGAACTCCTGCTGTGTGTATCCAAAGAGAATCTCAGCTCTTCGGTTCGCGACTGCTATTTTCCCGGAGCTATCTATCTGCAAGATTCCGTCGGGTGCGTCTTCGATCAGTTCGCGAAAGCGTTGATCGGCCAGGCTGGATGCTCGGGCCTGAGCTTCCTGCTCCGTAAGGAGACGAATCTTCTCGCCGCTCGCGAAGAGCGACTGTTCCATTGACACCCGTGCGCTGATGTCTCGTGCGATCTTGGCCACTCCGATGAGGACGCCGTTGGAGTCGGTGATCGGGGACATACTGAGGGAGACGAGGATTCTCCTGCCATCCTTGTGAACGCGGACGGTTTCGTAGTGGTCAACCCGTTCGCCTCTGAAGACACGGCGGAGGAGGTCAAGATCGCCCTCATCTTCCTTCGCAGGCCATATCAGGGAGCTAAGGGGCCTTCCGATGGCCTCGCTTGCTGAATAGCCAAAGATCCGCTCCGCGCTGCGATTCCAGCTTGTAACGACACCGTCGAGTGACTCGCCGATGATCGCGTCGTCGGACGACTCCACAATTGCGGCGAGCCAGCGTTCCGCGCCCGTCACCTCCGTGATCATGGTTAGCCTTTCGCGAACATCCTACACCGCTTGATCCCACCCAGAGGTTTGATCTAGTCAAATGGCGATAGGCGCGTCTGAGCGAACTCGCCATCTGGCCAAGAACGGCCCGGGCGGTTGGTACATCGTCTCCAGCCCGGCCGGGCACCCTCGCCGGCGATCCGGGTGAAGTGTTTCCGACGGCATGAACGATGGTTATCCTAGAGCTGTTGGCGTGAGCCTGAGCGATCGCATGGGGCAGAAGGATATCGGTGTCAGTGAGGTCAGACGCAACGACGATTTCGCGGGGCGAGACAAAATCCCTCGACACGGTACACCTCATAACGTCAAGGACATTTACTTCAAGGTTCGACGAACCACCAGGACGGGGCACTCTGCCTCTCGAACGACGTGTGAGAGCGTTGACCATGGCGAATGATCGGGCAGAGTGCCACCTTCGCGAATACCAAGGACAATGAGACTCACGTTCTCCGTCTTCGATGTGTGAGTAATGAGTTCCCCGGCCTGGCCGTATTCGATACGGACCTTAGCGGTTGAGTAGATATTGAGGTCGGGCGGCAAAAGTCGTTGCATGGCCTGCACAGTTCGCTCCTCGGAAAATTCGGGCTGTTCCTCGTTTCGCATGCTCCTGGGCTTAACTACATGCAGCATTGTGAGCCTTCCATGGAAACGCTCGGCGAGTCCCGAGGCGTATTGCGCAGCTCGGAGTCCGGTGTTCTCGAGATCGGTAGCGAACAGAACGGAGCGGAACGGATAGTGATCCAGCTTGCAGTGAGGACCAACGATGAGCGTTGGACACGGTACGCGACGAAGAATTGACTCGGCAATGGATCCGAGCGCAAGGCGCTCCATTCCGCGGGCTCCATGCGAGCCGACCACGACGAGTTGTGCTTTCTGATCTTTGACGACCTGTTCCACAAGGTCGCTAGCATCCGCGTATGCGACGATTTCTCGATGGTTCAGGGATCGCAGATCAGACGAGGAGTTAACCAGGTCAACCATTCGGGCCTTGGCAATATCGAGATTCACGTCGAAGGTTTCGATGGGAACAGGTTCCATGCCGGTCCCAAAGACCATTGGTGTCGCGGCATTGACCACGATCAACTCAGAGCCGAAGGGACGGGCAATGGCAGTGGCGGCTTTCATCACGAGCGGCGTTTGCACAGAAAAGTCGACGGCCGCAAGTAACTTTGTGAACTGAATCTCGCTTGTGTGCAGGTGTGGGGCCCCCTCAAGTGTCGCGGCGTTCTCGCGGATCATGGCACACTCCCCTTCGTTACGGCGTTCGCCGAACTGCTTACGAAGTAAAGGTAGCGGCACATGTTATTTGGCGCGGTGACGACCATCACATTGCATCCAGTGCTACTCCGATCAGCGCTCTCGGGGAGAAAGTGATTCAGCCACGGATCGGGCGGGGGCGGTTCTTCAGAGGCGATAGGATATGGCGTTTCGCACCTTCCACTAACGCGAGATAGATCATCATGACCAGTCCCAGAAATGCGAAATAGACACCCGGCAACGGAGTGAATCCCAATCGTGCCGCAAACACGGAGTAAGGCAGCCAGATACCTGCAGCTACGATGCCAATTACGGTCGCAAGGAGCGCCGGGCTGGGGCGACTTCGGAACGGCGATCTCGTGGTTCGGATTACGAGCAGTACGAGCGTTTGGGTCGCAAGCGATTCAACAAACCATCCAGTGTGGAACTCCGCCTGGCCGGCATGTAAAAAGTGCAGCAGAGCGTAGAAAGTAAGGAAATCGAAGAGAGAACTGATCGGACCAATCAGGATCATAAAGCGGCGAATCACCGAGATGTCCCATTGTTGGGGTTTGGAGTAATACTCCGGATCCACGTTGTCGGTAGGAATTGTCAGTTGTGAGAGGTCGTAAAGGAAGTTGTTGAGGAGCACCTGAGTGGGAAGCATGGGCAGGAACGGGAGCACCACCGATGCCACCGCCATACTCAGCACATTTCCGAAGTTCGAGCTTGTGCCCATCAGGAGATATTTCATGACGTTCCCGAAGGCCCGGCGGCCTTCGAGGATGCCGTTATGGAGCACCTTGAGACCGGGCTGCAATAACACCACATCAGCTGCGTCTTGAGCGATATCCACGGCATTCGGCGCGGCGATCCCGACGTCTGCAGCATGAAGCGATGGCGCGTCGTTTACACCATCGCCCATGAAGCCAACCACATGTCCGCGCCGCCGTAGAGCGTTCAGGATTCTCAGCTTCTGCGGTGGAGACACACGTGCGAAGACGTTTGTTTCCTCGGCAACCTGGAAGAGAGCGGAATCAGTCATCGCATCCAACTGCTCGCCGAGCACGATCTGAGTTACGGCCAATCCGGAGTCGCGGCAGATATGGGCGGCGACAAGCTCGTTGTCGCCAGACAGAATCTTTACTGCTATCCCGTCCTGTCTGAGATTCTCTATAGTCTCAGCCGCATCAGGAAGGATCGTGTCGGCAAAAGAGAGAAAACCCTCAAGCGAGAGAGAGTTCTCGGAAGAGACAGACAGACCTTCCTGCGCTGGCACCTCGCGCGTCGCGACCGCGAGAACGCGGAAGCCTTCGGAAGCCTGATCGGAGCAGTACCGATTAATCCGCGTGAGCGTTGATTCAGTGATCGGAGTGAAGCCCGAAGTCTCACGAACGGCGCTGACCAGCGGGAGAATCCCTTCTGGCGAACCTTTGCAGATCAACAATCGCTCCCCCCTCGAGTTGCGAATGAGCACGCTGAGACGGCGGCGCTGAAAGTCGAAAGGAATCTCATCCAGTTTGTCGATGGCGGAGTTTGACCCTACAGAAGCTGACAAGACTGCAGCATCAAGCGGGCTGTGAATGCCGGACTGAAGGCTGCTGTTGATGACAGCGAGGTCAAGAACGGAACCGCAATGTTCTCCGTCAGCATTCACGCTCGCTGTGAGGCACATTATTCCTGAGGTGAGGGTTCCGGTCTTGTCGGTACAAAGAACGTCGATGCTTCCGAGATTTTGAATTGCGGGCAGGTGTTTGACGATTACGTGGCTGCGCGCCATGGCCATTGCTCCGCGTGAGAGCGTGACCGAGGTGATCATTGGAAGAAACTCCGGGGTGAGCCCGACGGCCAAGGCTACCGCAAAGAGCAACGACTCCAACGGCGGGCGATGAAGAGCGAAGCTAATTGTTATGACGAACAAAACGAGGATGAAAACGACACGGGTTATCAAATAACTGAAGTGTCGTAGTCCGCTATCAAAGGCTGTCTCGGGAGGACGAGAGGCAAGACGGGCAGCAATGTCCCCGAAGGCTGTGTGGGGACCCGTGGCGACGACCTTCGCTATCGCGGTACCGCTGATCACGGATGTTCCGAGGAAAACCATGTTCGGGGCATCCCCTGAAGTTGAGGGACCGGCATCGTTGGCAAGCTTCTCTGCAGGAGCAGATTCGCCGGTTAATATTGCTTGCTGAACGTAGAGATCGCGTGAGCTGAGAAGCTGTGCATCGGCCGGAATCAGGTCGCCCGCGCATAGGCGCACGAGGTCGCCGGGTACGAGCTCCGCACGAGGGAGGTCCAGCCATTTACCATCGCGTTCGACACTGGCAAGAGTTGCAACGGAGGCGCGAAGGCGTTCGATAACGATTCGGGATCGATACGTTTGGACAAAGTCGATGCCCGCACCTATCAATACGAGAAGGATGATGATGAAGGCGTCGATCTTTTGGCCGATGACCGCTGAGATGACGGCCGCCACAAGGAGCACAATCGCGAGAGGATTCGATAGTAGTAAAAGAAGATCGACCCAAGGTGAGTGGGCTCGCCTGGCACCCGCTTCATTCTTTCCGTACTGTTCAAGACGCCGCCGCGCCTCCTCGGAGGTAAGGCCCACGAACTGACTTTGCTGCGTAAGTTCCGGAGCGCTTACAGAAAGCAAGATCGCACCTCGTTGGGTGACAACTGCACTATCAGGCGCCTCGTTGCGTGCCAGCAGACGGACGTCTGATGATGGAGTGCTCGTTTGCATACAGCATTCTGGCCGCGGTTATGCACTCGGCGAAGCCAAACGCCACGAGATATGCGTACACAGACCATGAGAGCGTTTCCGCGGTCAGATCGTCAGCGTGGAGGCGAAGGTAGACATAGATAGCAAAGAAGACAAAGGCAATTGCCGCTATTGTGTAGTTCCAGCGTCCGACGGGACGCTCGCCGGCGTGTCTGGCAACAATGGTCTCGGCAACTGCAGCGCAGATCGCCTGAATGGCCGCAAGGCTCAGGAACCACTTGAGCTGGACACGATCAAAGACAACCGAAAGTAACAAGAGACCAACAGTGACCCCGACAAAGCCTTGAACTCGCAAAGCCGTCTTCGCTCGAGCTGACTCAACCATGAAGCTCGAGACGAAGACCAGCACACTGTCGACGACACCATAGGCGGCCAATCCGGTAATCGCTACCACCACGGCAATGGGGAGGAGCAAGATTGTTTTCGCCAAGTCGGGCACGATGAGAATTGCGCTCCCCGCCAAGAGCGCCACGAAGCCGCGAGCCATAATCGTTAGCCAGAAGTGAAGATCGTGTCTCATTGTTTTCCTCACAAACTAGGGTCTCAATCGGAAAGGGTTTGGGCTGTGACGTTCAGCTCACGGGTAGGTGATTGCCGTCACATTGCGACGTGACGAGGCATGCCGCTTATTGAGGAACTCAGACTTATCGTTTTTGCGAGGGCCCTGCGAGAGGAAATCTATATGCCAGTCATAGGTAACGAAGTTGGATTAACGCTCGACCAGATCGTGGTTGCTACAGACTTCACTCCTGTCTCTGAAACGGCGATTTCCCACGCGAGCGCTCTCGCGAAGCACTGCGCCGCAAAGTTGACGGTTGTCAATGTAGTGGATCTGTCTGTTTGGGCTCTCTCAGAGAAGGCAATAGTTGACATCCCAATCGACGAAATGCGGCACGGCAGCGAAGAGAACGTCCAGCGTATCGTGTGTGACCTCGCTACCAACGGGGTCAAGGCGCAAGGCAAATCACTCGAGGGCCACAACTCGGCATCCGAACTACTGCGGTTCTCTGAGGACGTGAAGACGGACCTTCTGGTAATCGGGACACATTCGAAATCCGGACTCGAAAAGATGATCCTTGGCTCTTTTGCCGAGAACGTTATTCACCATGCGAATTGCCCCGTTTTCACAGTCGGACCTCACGTCAAACCACCAAGTGGGCCTGGCCTTACTTTTGGAACCATCATCTTTGCCACCGATTTTCATCACAGCAGCCTGGAGAAGGCGGCGATTGCGCTGACATTCGCCAAAGACAGCTCAGCCAAGATTTACATGTGTCATGTTCTGGATCACACGCCGCACAATTTGATCGATTCACTCGATTTGCAGTTCAAGGTGGAGGAAGAATTGTCCCGCTTGATTCCAGCGACCGCGCTCGAGTGGTGCGAGCCAGAGTGCCTGGTGGACTACGGTGATGTGCCGGGACACATTCTGGGGCTGGCTCAAAGAGTGGGCGCCTCTCTGATCGTTCTTGGGGCGCGGCGCAGTTCAACCTGGCGAACTCATCTCACTGAAGGAACAGTAGGTCGAATACTCTCCAAGTCGACTTGTCCTGTAATGACAATCTGCACGGACTGACGGAGCGGAAATGCGATCCCGCATGAAGCGCCCTCCATTTTGCGAACCGAGAGCCTCTGGATACCCCTCGATGTCGATTCTCCGCAATCTGTCACGCTTGGAGCTTCAGGACTTCGATTCCATTGGCTTTGAGGCAAATGTGCCTAAGGGTGCGATTCTGTTTCGAAAAGGAGAGCCTGCAAACGGCGTTGTGCTTCTTCGTCAGGGACAAGCAAAACTTCTGAGCACATCAAAGGAAGGCAAGATACTGATTGTTAGAGTCGCCGTAACGGGCGATCTGATCGGCCTGGGGGCGGTCGCATCTGACGGGCGCCACGAATTTACCGCGGAGATCGCAGAAAATGCCGTCGTTAAAAGCATTGAAAAGAATGAGTTCCTCGCATTTCTCCGGCGCCACAGTCAGGCGAATGTCGGTGTCGCCGGAATTCTTTCCCGGGAATACAAAGCCGCGTTCTTTGACGATCGACCTCTCGCGCCCCCACATACGGCTGCTGGTCGCCTGGCTTCCATCATTCTGGAGTTCTGCCATGAGACTGGGCACGAAAAGCGCAGCAGCTTCACGATGGTGCTAACACATCAGGATCTCGCAAGCCTTGCAGGAACCTCCAGAGAAACGGTTACACGCGTCCTTAGCAGCTTTAAGAGACAGCGTTTGATCTGCATTCGAGGCACGTCAGTGACGGTTCTAGAACCGGGCTCCCTGATCCGGCTGACTACACAGTCGTCGATGCAACCGTGAGTGACGCCAATCACGAAGCGTTGCGCCGCGCCGGGACTATCGTAGTTGCGAATGCGACAGGAGGATGAAAATGGAAACGATGGCTAGGACGGAAACGATGGAGACAAGTACAACATTGCCGACTTTTCATAAGGTCCTGCTTTGCACAGACTTTTCGGAGACGTCGAAGGCTGCTCAAGAGGCGGCTGTACGACTGTGCCAAGGAACAGGTGTCCACCTGACGGTAATGCATGTCTCGGAGTATGGACCGATGCCGGCAATCACCGATGAGGGCCTGGACTATGCTCTCGAACTAACAGCTAAGGAGCATCGCGCGTTGCAGGAGGTGGCTGTCCAACTGCGAGGTCAGGGAATTCAGGTTGAGCCGGTGATGGCTGAAGGAAATGCTGCGTCGATGATCCTGGAGGAGATGAGGCGTCGCGAGATCGACCTCGCGATTATCGGAACTGAAGCTGCGCGAGGACTGAATCGGTTCGTTTTTGGGTCGACGGCTGAAGCGATCTTTCGCCGCGCACCGTGTCCTGTTCTTACAGTGCGGCAGAAACTATCCTCTCCTTCATCGCCGAAGCACGGAAGACCGGTTATCTTCCTCACCGACTTCGACGACTGCTCGCTACACGCGCTGCGGTTTGCAGCATGCCTTGCAGAGATGAATCGATCGCCACTGCACATTGTGCATGTTCTTCCGTTGAACGCGGATGGCGGAGAGACAGCAACGTTGATCATGAGAGAAGCGTTACAACACTTAGCTATGTCTCTACCGGCTGATGGGACAGTGCCTCATTGCGAGGTGCTGTTTGGACGAGACGTTTCGAATTCAATTGTTGAATATGCAATGCGACAGGATGCTGACTTCATCGCGATGGGTGTGCGCAGAAAGATCACTCTTGCAGCGCACCTGCCGCCTCATCGGACATTTCGAATCATCATGACTGCGACATGTCCGGTGCTGACGGTGGCTTGCGAACCGGGGTTAGCGCGGCATCCGGCAGCAACTGAACAGAGTTGAAGTACCTCGGGAGCGAATTTCAACTTCGCCTTCTTGATATGCAAGGAGAGTCTGCTGCGCCTGGATTACGTTCAAGTAAGGGTCAAGGCCGGCCCATAACGAACGGTGGCTTCATCAAAAGTCCTCTGCGCCGCGGTAACAGCCTGAGCCTGTATTTCCAGCTCCCCTTTGAGGGTGTGAGACGCGGCAAGACTATCTTCGACCTGTTGAAAGGCAGTTAATGTGGTTTGCAGATACGATGACACAACCGCATCATATTGTGATCGGTACTGCTGCACAGTAGCTCTCCGAAGTCCGGCGTCGAAGATGGTTTCGGCAGCGGTTGGGCCCACCGCCCGCATGCGGCTTTCCCAAGTGAACCAATCAGCAGCGCTCAATCCGGTGAACCCTGCAGTGCCAGAAAGAAGAATGCTGGGGAAGTAGGCACTCTTGGCAACTCCGATCTCGGCATTGGCCGCGGCGACTGCGCGTTCAGATGACGCAATGTCCCGACGCCGCTGCAGGAGATCTCCTGGAACTCCAACCGGGACGTTCGGCGGATGAGTTTCGCGGGTGGTTCCGGCTGCAAAAGGAGGTTCATGCGATCCCATGGACGGTCAGAATTGGGCAGGTTGCGGAACGGATGATCGCAGTCAGTATTCCCATCTGAGAAGGGCTCGTCGCAGGGTGAGCAACTCCGAAGCAAATCAGATCCGCCGACACTAACTTTGTCTGTTCAAGGATGTGATCACTTTGCCCTCCGAATCGGAGTGTCCAACTGGACCCAACGCCGTGTCTGCGGAAGCTGTCGGCGATCTTTTCTTCCTTCATCTCAAGTTCGCGCAGCTGGGTGCACTTTTCTCTAAGCGGTTCGACGTGAACGATGTGAACGTGTCCCGCAAATTTACGTGCCAGTTCACGTACCAATGCCTGTGCGTTGTGCTGTTCCTCAGGAAGTGCAGACGCATACACAATCTCCGTTAGGCGCGTCGTGTGATTGGGACGCTCTTTTATAGAGGGTCCAACGAATAGCACCGGACAATGCAACGTGCGGAGCAGATATTCGGCTGTAGACCCCAGCGTGTTGCGGTTCAACGCGTGGAAACCATAAGCTCCCATCAGGAGAAGATCAGGCTTTCGCTCGGCCGCCAACTGAACCAGCAGGTCTGCTGGAGAGCCAGTGCGCACGATGTAGGAAGCCTTTATTCCCTGCGACTGGAGACGATTCGTAAGAAGCCCCAGGTCCTGCAGATCATCCAAGCGCCCACTTCTTGCCGTAGCGAAGCCGGTATCCATGTCTCCAACCGACTCAGAAGACTGGATATGGGCGAGGACGATCTCCGAGCCGAACGCTTTGGCGATTTCCGTGGCATAAGAAAGAGCCAAACTCGAACCAATTGAAAAATCGGACGCAACGATAAGAGTTTTCAGCGCAAGTGGCTTTTCTATCTCCTCTGGTTTGGATATGGCGTTGTTACCTGGTGCGGTAGCGATCTGCATAATCTTCCTCGCAGTCAATGACGATGGAGTATGCGCTGCAGCGTGGTGCACGCGATGTGACGATGGTCACGGCGCATACCCAAGGACAGCGGCAATGTGCGGGACGGCTCGCGCTTTCGGGCGATCTCTTGTGAGAACTGTGATGGGCATCACGGGCTCGAGAGGCGTCGGCTGGCTAGAGTGAAAACGATGAACGAATTTCGTAGGAGAGCTTACTGATGACCCCCGCCGTTCAAGCCGAAGCCGTGCTGAGCCCACAAGAGCTGAAGTTAATAAATAGCTACTGGAACGCCTGTAACTATCTCTCGGCCTGCATGATTTACCTGCGAGCGAATCCTCTGCTGCGCGAACCGCTGAGACCGGAGCACATCAAGCGCCGCCTACTGGGCCATTGGGGTTCCGACCCAGGGCAGTCCCTCATCTGGGTCCACCTCAATCGGCTGATCAAGAAATACGACCTGAACGTGATCTATGTATCTGGCCCCGGTCATGGAGCTCCGGCGACTCTCGCAAACAGCTATCTTGAGGGTTACTACTCTGAAATCTATCCCGACAAGAGCCAGGATGAGGCTGGCTTGCTGCGATTTTTTCGGCAGTTCTCATTTCCTGGCGGGATTGGCAGTCATTGCACCCCGGAGACTCCCGGCTCTATTCACGAGGGCGGGGAACTAGGCTATTCGCTTTCCCATGCTTTCGGCGCAGCATTCGATAATCCTGACTTGATCGTCGCAGTCGCAATTGGCGATGGGGAAGCCGAGACAGGCCCGCTGGCTACGGCCTGGCACTCTAACAAGTTCCTGAACCCGGTCCGTGACGGCGCTGTGCTGCCCATTCTGCACCTGAACGGCTATAAGATCGCGAATCCGACCATCCTCGCTCGTATCCCGCATAGCGAGCTGTGCTCGCTCTTCCACGGGTACGGATATGTCCCGTACTTCGTCGAGGGTGACGATCCGGAGACTGTGCATGAGGCCATGGCTCGCTGCATGGAGCACTGCGTTCAGGAGATTCATCGGATTCAGGAGCGCGCGCGCCTCCACGGCGAGACCGAGAGACCGCATTGGCCGATGATTGTGCTTCGAACACCAAAAGGCTGGACAGGCCCTAAAGAAGTCGATGGTCACAAGGTCGAGAACTTCTGGCGGGCCCACCAGGTGCCGATCCCGTGCCCAGCCACGAATCCGGCTCATCTTGAGCAGCTGGAAACCTGGTTGAGAAGTTACAAACCGGAGGAGCTCTTCGATGGAGCTGGGCGCCTCGTGCCTGAATTGAAGGCACTTGCGCCTGTGGGTCGACGAAGAATTAGTGCGAACCCGCACGCCAATGGCGGCGCTCTTCGTGTGCCTCTGGATCTGCCGCCGTTTTGCGAGTATGCCCTTGCTGTCAAACGGCCTGGAAGCGCATACACCTGCCCTACCGAAGTGCTCGCCACGTTCCTGCGCGATGTGATGCGGATGAACATGACGAGTTTCCGTGTGTTCGGTCCGGATGAAACCGCCTCAAACCGCCTGACGGCAATCTACGAGGCCTCGAAGAAAACCTGGCAGGGTGAGTTTCGCCCCGAGGATGATGACGGCGGCGAACTGTCGCTCGACGGCCGTGTCATGGAGATGCTGAGTGAGCACACCCTCGAGGGCTGGTTTGAAGGGTATGTTCTGACAGGCCGGCACGGCTTCTTTTCTACCTACGAGGCGTTTGTACATGTGATCGATTCCATGTTCAATCAGCACGCTAAATGGCTTGAAAAGGCTAAGAATGAACTCGCATGGCGTGCTCCTGTGCCTTCGATCAACCTTCTCATCACCTCTTTGGTGTGGCGCCAGGACCACAACGGCTTCACGCATCAGGATCCTGGCTTCCTTGACGTTGTTACAAACAAGAGTCCCGATGTCGTCCGCATCTATCTGCCCCCCGACGCGAATTGCCTGCTCAGCGTCACCGATCACTGCCTCCGTAGCCGTGACTACGTCAACGTCATTGTCGCGGATAAGCAACCACATCTCCAGTATCTGGATATGGAAGCTGCTATCGATCATTGCACTAAGGGCATCGGAATTTGGGATTGGGCCAGCACAGATCAAGGACAAGAACCGGACGTGGTGATGGCTTGCGCCGGCGACATTGCAACCATGGAGTCAGTTGCCGCAGTATCGATCCTCAAAGAATACTTTCCCGACCTGAAAATCCGCTTTGTGAACGTCGTCGATCTTTTTCGTCTCATGCCGGATACTGAACATCCGCATGGACTCTCCGATCGAGACTTCGATTCTCTCTTTACGCTGGACAAGCCAGTGATCTTTAACTTCCACAGTTACGCTTCGCTCGTTCATAAGTTGAGCTACCGACGTGCCAACCACCACAACATTCACGTGAGGGGCTATAAGGAAAAAGGCAATATCAATACTCCGTTCGAACTTGCCATCCTGAATCAGGTCGACCGATTCAACTTATGTATCGACGTCATCGATCGGGTGCCTATCCTGCAGGCGCGTGCGGCGCACGTGAAAGATAAGCTCAAGAACGACATTGTCGAAGCGATCAACTATGCGCACAGTGAAGGTATAGACCGCGATGACATCCGGAATTGGACGTGGCCTCTTTAGTCGCGACAGACCGAAACGAGATCACCCTGGCTATCGGTGAGGCCGGGATATCCGTTGAGCGCGCTCGCGTCGAGGCGCCAACCCGGAGCCAGGAGATCGCAATGCATTCGTGCTGACACCGTGTGCTGGAGGCGAAGGTCCGCACCCATGTCGGTCCTGCATCTATCTGATTTTATAGGGGCTTGTATGGTGCGCCCGGAGCGAGTCGAACGCCCGACCTACTGGTTCGTAGCCAGTTGCTCTATCCACTGAGCTACGGGCGCACATTGCAGAAGATGCAACCTGAACAGGATACAGGATAACGGGCGTCTGCCGCAAATCTGTTGGGGGAAACTAGCTCGCCGCAGGTTGCGGCTCTCGCGCGGGCTGAGGCGGAATCAGTGAGACGCGCTCGATGATGTCGAGGCCGGAGCGGCGCAGAAGGCCGTGAACGATGGCGTCGGTGAGGCGGGTTGCGTCGTACTCGACCCGAACCGTGCAGGCGGCTTCGTCGAAGAGGAGACCGCGAATTCCGTAGACCTCGCGAATGCGCCCGAGCGCCATCATCGCCGCTTCGCTCGGCGGAGTGCCGTAGCGGTACATTACGTCCAACTGCGTCATAGGTCTATCCTAACAAGCCGCCCGGCGGTTCAGGAGGCGAGCTTTTTGAGGTAGTTGACGATTTCGGGGCTGGTCCACTCCTGGGGTCCGATGAATTTGCGGCGAATCATGCCGTTTTTGTCGATGACGTAGGTTTCGGGATAACGGAAGGTGCCGTACATCGTGTTGGAATGCTGGTCGGCATCGCGCACAGTGAGCAGCGAAACGGAGTGTTGTCTGAGAAAGCGCTCGTAGGCGGCGGCATCGTCGTCGGTGGAAACGGCGACGATCTGGACCTGAGGCAGATCGCGCTGCAGTTGCTCGAGGCTGGGGAGCTCTTCGATGCAGGGAGCGCACCAGCTGGCCCAGAAGTTCAAGACGACGACGTGGCCGTGGAGCTTGTTGAGGTCGACGGTATGCTCGCCGTCATTGAGCGAGAACATGGGGGCGCGGGTACCGATCTGCTCAGGATGGGAGCCGCGATCGCATCCTGTCGCTATGAAGATGAGGAGTGCAGCCGCGGGAAGCAGTGCGGAAATCCGTCGCGCAGCTGAGCGCGCACTCAAGTGATTGACCATCCTCCCTATAATACGAACCTGTGTCCGATCGGCCCAACTCCGACCAGCCTAAGCTCAGCCCCATTCTTGGCCTTCCCGTCGATGACGAGCCGTCGCCTACGGCACCGTCTATGGCGACGGAGGCCATGCTGACTCCGATGGGCGAGGAGATTCGCTTTGAGCTGACGGTGATTATTCCGGCGCGCAACGAGGAGCGAAATCTTCCTGTATGTCTGGAAAGCCTGCTGGTGCAGGATTCCAGCCTGTTTCCGCTGAGCACGGACTGGGAGCTAATTGTCGTTGACGACCACTCGACGGACCGCACGCGTGCGATTGCGCAGGAGGCTGCGGCAAAGCACGAGGGCGTCCGCGTGCTGGAGGCTCCGTCATTGGCCGATACGCAGGGCGGCTTTACAGGCAAGACGAATGCGTGCTGGTTTGGCGCGCAACACGCACGAGGCAGATGGCTGCTGTTTACCGATGCCGATACGATGCATGAGCCGAACGATCTTCGGCACGCGCTGCATGAGGCAGAGAAGTACAAGGCCGTTCTGCTTTCGTACTCGCCACGGCAGATTGTCTCCGGCCTGGCGCAACGCGCACTAATGCCTCTCATCTTCTCCGAGCTGGCCAGCGTCTACCCACCGGCCGAGGTGAACGACCCGACGAAGCGCACGGCCGCGGCGAACGGACAGTTTCTGCTCGTGGAGCGTGGAGCGTATTTTGCGATCGGAGGGCATCGCGCAGTCGGAGGCTCGGTTCTCGAGGATGTCGATCTCGCGTGGAACATGAAGCGCGCCAAGAAGGCGATTCGCTTTCGGTACGCTCCTGATGCGCTGAGTACGCGCATGTACCGCGGATTCGGTGACATGGTGGAGGGGTGGACCAAGAATCTCGCGCTGCTGTTTCCGCATGCTTTGCGGCTGGCAGCGTGGCGTATGCTTGATGTCCTGCTCCTGTTATTGCCGCTTTTGATCTGGCTGTTGCCATATCTGGTGCTGTGGCAGCGAGCGGCGATTGTGCTGTTATGGCTGCGTACCGTCATTCGCTTCTATACTCGGGTAGCACGCTCCCATTTTGGGTTCGTTAACTGTGCGCTATCCGTCTTCGGGCTTCCGTTTTTCATTGCGTTGCTGCTGCGAAGCTGGATACAGCACCATCTCTTCCACCAGGTAGCGTGGAAGGGAAGGGCCTATCACACGGATCGATAGTCATTTGTAACAAGAACGGGTCTTGCGCATCTAATGAGGTAGAACAGTTGCTCTTATGATTTTGCTGACACGTAAAGCCGAATTCTCCGCTGCGCACTTTTACTTCAATCCCGCATGGAGCGAGGAGGAGAATGAGCGCATCTTCGGCAGGTGCGCCAACCGCCAGGGACACGGCCATAACTACACGCTGGAGGTGACGGTGGCCGGTGAACCGGATCCGGTCTCCGGCTTCGTTGTTGATCTCAAGCAGCTCAAGGACATTCTGGAGAGCGAGGTCATTTCCGTGTACGACCATCGGCACCTGAATTTTGAAGTGCCGGAGTTCGCATCCACGGTCCCGACGACAGAGAACATCGCTGTCGCAATCTGGCGACGGCTTGAGGGCAAGATCCCCAATGCGAAGCTTCATCGGATTCGCGTGTACGAAATGGCGGATCTGTTTGCGGACTTCTATGGAGAAGGTGCATGACGAGGAGGCAGCCGCACGCACATCTGTCGCGCCGATATCACTTCGCCGCCTCGCACAGGCTGCATGTTGACGCGCTTTCACCCGAGGAGAATCGCGCGACATTCGGGAAATGCAATAATCCATATGGTCATGGGCATGATTACACCGTGCAACTGACTCTCTCCGGTCCGGTTGATCCGGTGACGGGTATGGTCACGAATCTCGCCGATCTGGATGCCTTCGCGGAACGTGAGATGTTCGCGCGCTTCGACCATGCGAATCTGAACACGCTGGAGTGCTTCCGCGATCTTGTACCGACAACTGAGAACCTCGCGACGGAGATTTGGCGGATCTTTGCCGGGTACCCGCATGCAACTTTAGAGCGTGTTCGCGTGGAGGAGACGAGTAACAACTCCTTCGATTATTTCGGCGCGGGCTCACAACCAACCGCCCCAACATCGCACCTGTAACTCCAGAGACTGATGACAACAAAACCGCCCGTAGAAAAGCCAGGCCCGGATCGCCCGGGAGAGACGCCTGCGCAGCGCGCTGCTGAGGCAGCGCACGTTGAGCTGGGGCAGGCGACGATTCAACAGATCTACTCAGAGTTGTTGCACCGTATTGGAGAAGATCCTGCTCGCAATGGCCTGGTGCGGACGCCGGAGCGCATGGAAAAGGCGATGGCCTTCCTCACGCGCGGATACGGGCAAACCGTCGAAGCGGTGCTTCATGACGCGCTCTTCGATGTCGACTACGACGAGATGGTGATCGTCAAGGACATCGAGTTTTACTCGCTCTGCGAACATCATCTGCTGCCGTTCTTCGGGAAGGCGCACGTTGCCTATCTGCCGGATGGCAAAGTCATCGGGCTGAGCAAGATTGCACGTATCGTCGATCTCTTTGCACGTCGGCTGCAGGTGCAGGAACGCCTGACGCAGCAGATCGCCGAGGCTGTAAATGATGCGGTTCATCCGCAGGGCGTCGGCGTCGTCCTTGAAGGTCAGCATCTCTGCATGATGATGCGTGGCGTGGAGAAGCAGCACTCGCAGACGGTGACGAGTTCTATGCTGGGTGTCTTCAAGTCACAGCAGCAGACTCGCAATGAGTTCCTCTCGCTGATCGACGCAAGGCCCTTCAGCCGTTAGAAGGTGGTTGTATGAACGGGCTCCTCATTATCGATAAGCCTGCGGGCATGACATCACACGATGTAGTTTCAATCGTGCGCCGCGCCACGGGGGAGCGTAGTGTCGGACACCTCGGGACCCTCGATCCAATGGCCACCGGAGTGCTTCCGCTGCTGTTGGGAAAGTACACGCGGCTCGCGCAGTTCTTTGCAGATTCCGACAAGTATTACACCGGTACGATCCGATTCGGATTTGCGACCGATAGCTTCGATGCTGAAGGCGAGCCGCAGTCAGGACCAAGGCCGCTTGCGCTCACGCTGGATCAACTGCGCTCGCTCGCCATGCGGTTCCATGGCACCATCGACCAGGTTCCACCGGTGTTTTCGGCGAAGAAGATCGGCGGTGTGCCCGCGCACAAACTGGCGCGGGCGGGTAAAGAGGTACCGGTGAAGCCTGCGAGGATTACGATTCACAGCTTCACGCTCGACGCGCTCGATGGTGATACTGCGAGCTTCACGATGCATGTTTCTGCCGGAGGCTATGTGCGCTCTGTCGCTCACGAATTGGGACAGCTAGCCAAGTGTGGAGCCCACCTGGCGTCGCTGCGCCGCACACAAGCAGGAGTGTTCACGCTGCTGCACTCGCTGACAGTGGATGAACTCAAGATGCTCGCACCCGCCGAGATTGAAACGCGGCTTCCTCATCCGCGTGCGATGTTGCCAGAGCTGCCGTCGGTGGTTGTGGATGAGCCAACGGCGGGCCGAATTCGCAATGGCATGCAGGTAAATGTGCAGGAACTTTCGTCGGCGCCGCTGATCAAGGTTTTCAGCGGGCCGCGTGATCTGCTTTGCATCGCCCGCCGTATTGCGGGAACGTTGGTGCGGCCTGTCGTGGTGCTGGGATAACGGAAAGCTACTTCTTGAGCATTGGCTGAATCAGCTTTTGGACGTTAGCGGCCACCTGCTTTGCTCCTCGCGCCGTGGGGTGTACGCCGTCCGCCTGAATGTCGCCGTCGACGCCATAGACATCCTGCAACAGGAACGGTAGCAGCGGAAGATGGAACTGCTTCGAAAGCGTGGGATAAATTGCATTGAAGTGCGAGATGTAGTCCGGACCATACTGCGACGGTAACGAGATGCCAGCGAGTGCGACCTTGATGCCGTTGCGCTGCAATCGTCCGATCATTGTGGCAATGTTCTGCTGCGCTATGGAAACAGGCAGCCCCCTGAGGCCGTCGTTTCCTCCAAATTCCAGCACGACGATCTGCGGCTTGTGCGCGATCACTCGGTCGATGCGTTCGAGGCCGTCCTTTGTCGTGTCACCGCTTACGCCTTCATTTACGACCCGGTAGTGATAACCCGTCGCGTCGAGCAGACGTTGCAGATCCGCTGGATAGCTGACGCTCGGCTCAATTCCTAGCCCGGCAGTGAGACTGTCGCCGAAACAGACGATCACCGGTCGTCCGTCCGTTGCGGTATCGGAGCTAAAAGTCGAAGCAGCGGATGGGGATGGATCCAGGGTTGGTGGTTGTGCAATCCGAGGAGAGCTGACAGCTGCGCCCTGCGCGGGAGTCGGCTTCGCAGTGCCTCCGGCGGCACTGCACCCCGCGAGCACCATGAACCCGGCTAAGATGAGAACCGAATCGAGTTGCAGCCCGTATCTTCTAATCACAGCTTTAATCTTACCCAGAGGCCTGCCTTTGCCCCCGCGCTCAAGTTCAACAAACTCAGACATGGCTTCCGCTCCCATTATCATTGTTGAGGCCTTACGCAAAAGCCTTCGTACGGGATCCACAACGGTCGACATCTTGCGCGGTCTGGACTTCACGATCGCTCGAGGGGAGTTCGTCGCCATCATGGGCGCGTCCGGATCGGGGAAGTCGACGCTGCTGGGGCTGCTGGCAGGGCTCGATAATCCCAGCTCTGGCAATGTGCGATGGCAGGGAACGGCGATCAGTTATCTGCCGGAGAATGAACTGGCTCAGCTGCGCGGCCGCACCATCGGATTCGTCTTTCAGAGCTATCAGCTGATTCCGACTCTGACCGCGCTTGAGAATGTGTTGCTGCCGTACGAGTTGAACGCCGAAACCGGCAGTCGCCGGGAGGGCGTCGATCGTGCGCGGCAGCTCCTCACCGCGGTAGGACTGAGCGAAAGACTCGACCACTATCCGATTCAGCTCTCGGGCGGCGAGCAGCAGCGCGTTGCGCTCGCCCGCGCCTTTATGTTGCGGCCACCGATCGTGCTCGCCGATGAGCCTACCGGAAATCTCGACTCGACGAATGGCCAGCACGTGCTCGACCTTCTGCTGGAGCTGAATCGCGCGGAGGGTACGACGCTCGTGCTTGTGACGCACGACCCCGCGCTCGCCGCGCATGCTTCCCGCCGGATCATTCTGCGCGATGGAGAGATTGTCGCCGAAGAGCGTGCTTCAGCAGTGAGCGAGGTCTAACGATGGCATCGCTCTCCTACTCGACGGCCGCCCGTATCGCCACTCGCGAACTCCGGAGCTCGCCGGGAAAGTTTGCATTTGTTCTGCTGTCCGTGGCCGTCGGAGTAGCTGCGCTTACCGGAGTGCGCGGGTTCTCGGCGTCGTTTCGTTCGATGCTTCTGTTGCGTGCGCGCAGCATCATGGCAGCAGATATTGCCGCGCGCATGACGGAGGCGCCCACGTCAGCGGAGCAGTCTGCCCTCGACAAAATCCAGGGCCTAGACGCAACCTCAGTTACTGAAATGCTCTCGATGGCATCGTCGACGACCTCGCTTGATCCTCTGCTGGTCGCGCTCAAGGCCGTCGATCCCGCGAAGTATCCGTTCTATGGCGACGTTGTACTTGAGCCTGCAATTCCGTTGCGCAAAGCTCTCACGGATTCCACCGTTGCAGTTGGTGACGATCTCCTGTTACGTCTCCACGTCAAGGTTGGCGATTCGATCAAGCTTGGAAACAGCACATTCCGGATAGCCAGTGTTGTCACTGATGAACCGGATCGACTCACCGGCTCCTTCGCTGCTGGTCCACGCATCCTCATCTCGCAGCACGCGCTCGCCGGTACGGATCTACTTGCGCCCGGCACGCGCGCCACGCGTCGTCTGCTATTCAGGCTACAGGCGACACCCTCCGGACAACCTGCATCGGATGCACATGTTGCCGATCTGCGCACGCAACTGGAGTCGATTCTGCCCCAGGCACAGCTCAGTGACTATCGCGAGGCCAATCCATCGATCACGCGCGCCCTCGATGGAGCCACCGGACTGCTCTCGCTGATGTCGCTGGTTGCGCTCGTGCTGGGTGCGGTTGGAGTTGCGATGGCGATGCGCGCACACTTGCAGCAGCGGCTTGATTCAATTGCGATCATGAAGTCGCTGGGCGCGGGTTCATCGCAGATCATTCGCATCTACCTGTTGCAGACGTTGCTGCTGGGATTCTGCGGCGCAGTGCTCGGTGTCGTGCTGGGCCTGGGAGTGCAACTCACGCTGCCGCTGTTTCTCGCGAAGCTGCTGCATCTCACGCCGGGCTTCCGGATCGACGCGCATGCGGCGCTGCTGGGTCTTGGTGCCGGGCTGCTCACAACATTGCTCTTTACGCTGCCGCCGCTGCTGGATATCCGCAATGTACGACCGATCTTGATTCTTCGCCGTGCGGTCGAGAACGAAGAATCTCCACTCTTCACGCGTGCGGCGAAACATCTGCGTGGCTCAGGCCTGCAACTTGCAGCGACTGCACTCATCCTCGTCGGACTGGCAGGGCTTGCCGCCACCGTAGCAGACTCGCGACAGGTCGGTGGCTTCTTTGCCAGCGGGCTGCTTCTTGCGCTGCTTGTTCTGCTTGGCGCCGCGGCGCTGACGCTTTTTTTGCTGAAGGTGTTTCTCAACACCACCCGTCGCCAGCTCCCGTCCGTGCTGCGACATGGCCTTGCCAATCTCTATCGCCCCGGCAATCCTTCTGCGGCGCTGCTTGCTGCGCTTGGACTCGGCGTCATGCAAATCGCGGCTGTTTCAATGGTGCAGCGTTCCATCGTCGGTGAGATGCAGGCGACGACTGCGGCCAAACTGCCGAACCTGTTCCTCATCGACATCTCTACCGACGAGGTTGCCGGCGTGCGCTCGCTGCTGGCGGCGCAACCGACAGTGCAGGGAACACCGGAGATCGCGCCGGTTATCTCAGCGCGGATTACCGCAGTCAACGACACGCCATTTCAACAGCTTCACCTGAAGCACATGCCGCGCCGTGGTGTCTTGTCCGCACAACTGACCTGGCCGCCAACGTCCGATACACCCCCGCCGGGCGACAAAGTCATGTCTGGCAAGTGGTGGAGTGCGCAGCAGGCTGCTGACGCGTTGCATCCGCTCGTCGCCATCGAGCGTCACGAGGCCGAGCGTCTGAATGTGCACGTTGGAGATCATGTCACCTTCGTGCCGCAGGACGAGCCGATCATTGCAACTGTCGCCGCACTCTATGAGGCTGACAGCCAGCACGCCTTTTCGCGCGCGGAGTTCGTCATGCCCAGTTCAGTGCTCCGAGGCCTCCCCGTCACCTGGTACGGCGGCCTGCATTGCGATCCTTCGGCGACGGGCCAACTGCGTCGAGTTCTTTATCAGCACTATCCGACAATCACTGTGATCGATGTGGCTGCAACCGTCGAGACTGTCCGCCAGGTGCTGTTGCAGATCAGCTATGTCATCCAATTTCTCGCCGGCTTCAGCACCTTTGCGGGCATCGTTATCCTTGCAAGCGCCATCGCGGGGACACGCTATCGGCGCATTCGCGAGGTGGTGGTGCTGAAGACGCTCGGCGCAACTCGCCCGCGAATCGCCAGCATTTTTTCGATCGAGTTCGCGGTGCTCGGCCTTATCGCAGCCGTTGTCGGTCTCATCTTCGCAAATGGTCTTGCACGCCTTCTGTTGAAGCGCGTTTTTCACTTCGACTATCACTTGAACATCGGGTGGAACCTCGCTGCACTGTGTGTGACAGCAACTCTCACAGTGGCGGCGGGTTGGCTGGCAAGCCATCGCGTGTTAGGTCAGAAGCCTCTTGAGGTTCTACGTGAGGAGTAGGTTCACTGAGCGTGCGAGGTTGACCCATCGGCGCGAGACCCGTACACTCAAAAAGGCGGCTGATTGTGGCTCCCGCCCGAGCCTGCAGCTGCCAATTTTCAACTGGAATTGCCCTCTCGTTCAATGGTAGGACAGTCGGCTCTGAACCGATCAATCGGGGTTCGAATCCCTGGGGGGCAACCAAGCCTAAGTAAGTAGCCTAGAATAAATAAGATAACTTTCCCAAACAAGGCTTCACTTCGGGGCTGATTGACCGCGTAGGAATTACCAAGAGCTTGGCAATTCTTCCGAAGAGGCAAATAGATCCCATGCTGCTATCTGAAATGAGGCAGCTTACCAACACTCCTGCAGCCCGATGAAAGTGCGGGTACAAATGGGGTGAGGTTCAACGAAAATGCGGGTACTGTAAGGCGGTCTGCCAGTCAGCGTCCTCACCCAACCATCGGGCAATGCGGAAGTTCTGCACTGCGACCGGATGTGACCAGCCCCCATTTTTCCGCATAGTAAGTTTGAATGAGTGGTTCGAAGACGCGGGCCAGTCGCCAGGAACTACGGAAACCTACGACACACATAAGACATTCGCTCAGACCATGCGCTGGCTAAGACAATTACTAGTCGATGCACTCCGGAAGTCTGGTTTGATGATGATGTATCCCGGAATCACGGCGTCCGGATGTTAACCGGTCAGGTTCTGTCAGAAATGGGCCATGCGAATTGGTTGGTGCAGCCAATTCAAAAAGAGGTTTGGCGCGCAACCCAGCAGGAGAATGCTCAGCGCAATTGCACAAAGAACAAGCTGGCTTACGATCGGCACTTGTATCGGACGGATCTCGGAAGGCGGTTCCGCGATATAGATACGCTTCAACACTTGCAGGTAGTAGTAGAGAGAAACGGTGCTCATGGCAATGGCCAGCACCACGAGCCAGAGCAGACCGAGTGTATGTTGTCCAGCGGACAGCGTCGAAGCAAACAGAAAGAATTTGCCGAAGAACCCGGCCAGGGGTGGAATTCCTGCAAGCGAGAGCATAAAAATCAGCATGCAGAGGGAGAGCACAGGCGCCCGACGGCTGAGCCCGGCAAAGTCGGAGAGCTTCTCACCGCCGACCTGCTCTTCGACAATAGAGACGACCCCAAATGCGCCAATCAGGGTTAAAGCATAGGTGATCGCGTAATAGAGCAGAGCAACGAAGCTCTGTTCGGTGTGCGATACGAGCGCCAGCAGGATGTATCCTGCGTGGGCGATTGCAGAGTAGGCAAGGAGCCTTCGGACGCTGGTTTGCGTGATGGCCACCAGATTTCCAAGGACCATCGACAAGGCGGCCACGATTGCTACGACCGGAACCCAGCCGGGCGTGGAACTTCTCCAGTCCGCGCTGCCTTCTGCTCCAGCGAAGCCGATCACCATCACCTGATAGAAGATGACGAAGCCCGCGACCTTTGCGCTGGAGGCAATCAGGCCAGCGCTGTAGGCAGGCGCTGCTTCATAGACATCGGGCGCCCAGAAATGAAACGGGACCGCCGCCACTTTGAAGCCAAACCCGAGGACGATCATGACGATTGCTACAGCCAGGAGCGGGTCCAGAGGCGGACTCTTCATTGTGTGCGCAATTTGCACGAGATTTATTGAGTTGGACAGGCCGTAGAGAAGGCTGAGTCCAAACAACAGGAACGCGGCGGACGTTCCGCCGAAGAGAAAATACTTCAATGCGGCTTCTGCTGAATGGGAGCTGCGCTTGTTAAGCGCTGCGAGAACGTAAAGAGAAAGGCTCAACAATTCCAGGGAGAGGAAGATCAGGAGAACATTTTCTGAGCTCACGAGGAGCATCATGCCGACGGTGGCAAAGAGAGTGACAGCGAAGTATTCGCCAACATGCGAGGTGAAAGAGGACTCAATCGACAGGACGACGATAAAGACTGTCAGGATGAGCAGGGCGATTTGAACCAGGTGTGTTTCCGGGCTAATGACGAGAGTTCCATTGAAGATGTTCGCTTGCTGTGGGCCGCGCACTATTTGTGCGGTTGCGCCAATACAACCGATAGCAGAGATGACGGCTCCCGTGGTGAACCGGTTGCGCGATTGAGCAGTTCGGGAAATCAGGAGATCTGCGGCGAGCACGAGCAGGGCAGTGACAATCAGAATCACCTCCGGCAGGAGGAGATGAAGGAGCGCGGTATAGGAAACTGGGATCATTACCAGTGTCCTTTCCGCAAGCTGTCAAAGAGCGGTGAGTTCAGGGCTGGAATTACCAGGTTCAAGAGCCATTGCGGATAGATTCCGATAGCCAGGCTTGCGATGATTAATATGACGGCCCCGAGGCGTTCGGGCATCGAAATGGGAGGAAGTGGGGGCGTTGTGCTCTCGGGGCCGGGGTCAGAGAAAAATGCCTTCTGCATTGCGCGCCATGTGTAGGCAACGGAGATTGCAATTCCGATGCCCGCGCCAACTACATAGATTGGAAATGCGCTCCAGGCTCCGATGAGAATCTGGAGTTCGGCCACGAAGCCGCTGAAACCGGGCATTCCAATGGAAGCGATCGCCGCAAGGACGAATGTGACCGCGGCGAAAGGGATGGCTTTGTCGAGATGCATTTTGCTCAGTGCGGCCAGATCGCGAGTGTGCGTGCGGTCGTAGACCATGCGCCCTACGACAGCGAACAGCAAGGCTGCCAGGATGCCATGAGAAAACATCTGCAATACGGCGCCGGTGAGGCCGATACGGTTCAGAGTCATGAGGCCTAACAGCACGAAGCCCATGTGGCTCACGCTGGAATAGCCTATGACGAATTTAAAATCCTGCTGTACGAACGCAACCATGGCGCCATAGACGATGCCAATCATCGCAAGCAGGCTAAAGACATCCTGCCAGGAAGCAAGGCCGAGGATTGTAAGTCCCCATGGATCGAGCCCGCGAGGGAATAGGGTCATCGCGCGCAAGCAGCCGTATGCGCCCAGTTTCATCACGACTCCGGCAAGCAGCATGGAAGCTGCTGTTGGCGCGGCGACATGGCCTGTGGGAGCCCAGGTATGAAATGGCCAGAGGCCGGCCAGAATTCCGAAACCGACAAACATGAGCGGAAACGCCCACATCTGAAAGTGAAGAGGGAACTGAAATTGTGACAGTGTCAGGAGGTCCATCGTCTTCGCGCCAGCGACTACGTATGCCGCGATCAGTACGATAAGGACCATTGCGCTGCCTACCAACGAGTAGAGGGCGAGCTTCATGGCAGCATATTCGCGTCGCGTCGAACCCCAGATGGCAATGAGGAAATACTTCGGGATGATGGCGATCTCGTAGAAGACGAATAGCAGGAATAAGTCGGCGCTGAGGAATACGCCGTACACTCCTCCGATCAGGGCGAGATAAAGTGCGAAGAATTCTTTTGAGCGATGTTCGATGTTCCAGGAGAAAAGGACGCCGGCAATGGCGACGATTCCGGTGAGCAGGACCAGCAGCAGGCTGATGCCATCAGCCGCAAGATGATATTCGATACCGAGTGACGGAACCCATGATCGATGAACGATCGTAGCAATCGAACTGTTGGTCGGTCGCAGCAACCTACAGAGTGTGACCGTGAATCCCGCAATGGTCGCCAACAATGCAATGCCGCGCGCAGCCCTTGCAGGTGCCAACATCAGGGCCAGCGCTCCCAGAAACGATATGTAGATTGTCCAGGCGAGCAAGCGCTAGTACCTCACCTGCTGCACCAGTCTCATGACGGTGCTGTTGATGATGCCGAGAACAAGCTGCGGAAAGAGGCCCAACGCGAACATGAGGCCGATTGGGCTCGCCAGCGCGAGCCGTTCCGTGACTGTCAGGTCCGGCATGCTGGACCACCGCTCATTGAGGGGACCAGAGAACACACGCTGAAGTATCGTCAGGATGAAGATTGCGGTCACAAGCAGACCAATGAGGGCGAGCGAAGCAGCCCACGTCGCGAGCGGGAACACGCCCCGAAAGATGAGGAATTCTCCGATAAAGCCGTTCAGCCCAGGGAGTCCAAGAGAGGAAAACAGGGCGATGCCCATCAGGCCGGCGAAGATCGGAACGACTTTGCGGAGACCGCCGAAATCGTTCAAGCCACGCAAGCCTCCACTACGTGTCTCCAGCAACGCCACAAACCAAAACAGTGCCGAGGCAGTCAGGCCGTGGTTGAACATCTGCAGGATGACACCATCGAGAGCCGCGATCTTCGTCGTTGTTAGAGCGGCGGAATTGCTCGTGAAGCCTGCACACACAAAAATTCCCAGCATGCAGTAGCCGAGGTGATTGATAGAGGAGTAGGCGAAGATACGTTTCAAGTCTTTTTGCGCGAGGGCCGCAAAAGCGGGGAGAACAATCGAGAGGACAGCGAGCCACAAAAGCGGCGTCAGCACAGATCGAATCTGTGGGGAAAAGATTGGGAGAACGATTCTAAGGAACCCGTAGACACCCATCTTGGACATTGCGCCGGTGAGCAGCATAGACGTGGCGGTCGGCGCTTCGGCGTACGTCGAAGGCAACCATGTATGAAATGGAATGATGGGAACCTTAACGGCGAAACCGAGAAATACGCCGCCAAAAATTAGGAGTGCAATCTGTTCCGGCGTAAACCTGTGCCAGGGGAGATGTGCAGCTATGGCTGGGACAAGTTGCCCATCTCGTGCCAACCCAGACAAGCGAGGGAAATCAAATGTTCTGGTGCACTGAAACAGAGCAAGAAACGCAAGTAACAAGGCGACGCTTCCAACCATCGTGTAAACGAAGAATTGAGTCGCTGCAGATGCACGTCCAGGCCCACCCCAAAGGCGGATGAGGAAGAAGGCAGGGATGAGGCTTAGCTCCCAGAAGATGAACCAGTGAAAAAAGTTCAGAGCTGTGAATGTTCCGAACAGGCCCGTTTGAAGGAGCAGGACCAGAGAGAAATAGAGTCTTTCCCGCTCCCGGATCTGCGAGGACGCGGCAATTGACATAGTGACAACAAGAGCCGAAAGCAGGACCATTACGAGCCCAAGCCCGTCGATGCCTAAGTGATACTCCGCGCCGAGCATGGGTATCCATGCATGCAATTCCTGGAACTGAAGTTCTCCGGATGCCGAGTCGAATCGGTAACACAGTGTGAGCGTCAAAGCGAGCGCAATGAAGCTGAAAATTAACGCGAGGATCCGAGCACGGCTCTTCTGCTTGTCACCAAGGCCAAGGATCGTAACGGCGCCGATTAGCGGCACGGCCGTCAGCACCGAAAGGGATGGGAACACCATCATCCGTGGTGACTCCAGATGAGAAATAGAACAAATCCTGCAAAGGCAATTCCGATGATTCGAAGATAACTCTGCACGCGACCGCCCTGGAGGCGCGAAAGAAGCCGGCCGCTGAGAACTGCTTCCTCGCAGCTTTGATCAAAGATGCGATTGACCACCAAAACATCGGTAGAGCGGCTCAGTCTTGAGGCTCCGACCGTAAGCGAGGATATAAGCTGAACAGCACCATTGAAGGCCCATCGATCGAGCCAGTCGCAGAAGATGGAGAACCATGTCATGAATCGAACAAAAGTAGCCCCATAGAAGGCATCGACAAACCAGCCATTACGAAGGAACGTGAAGACTTGTGGGGCGAATTGTTCGACGGCATCGGGCGCTTCAGCCCCCCGAGCCGGTTTCCTGCCGTAAAGCAACCAACCCATACCCAGGCCAATCAGGACAAGAACCGTGGACGAAAGCATTACTGCCAGGAAACCACTTTCTGCGAATCCTCGAAGATCGAACCGTGACTGCTGGTCATTAAGAAATGCGCTGAACCATTCCCATTCGGGTGTGCCGATCAGTCCCAGGAGGATGGAAAAACCCGCAAGAATGATGAGCGGGAGTGTCATGACAGCGGGGCTTTCGTGCGGAGTCCTTCCAGCCGGTTCGAATCGCGGTTTCCCAAAGAAGACGTAGAGGACCTGTCTCATCATGTAAAAGGCGGTTAGCAGGACACCAAAAGACGCGAGGTAGAACGGGATTCGCGATCCACTCCAGGTAGATGCTGCATGAAGGATCGCATCCTTGCTCCAGAAGCCTGAAAAGAGGAGCGGAAAGCCGCACAGTGCGAGCATCCCCACGGCGTATGTGGCGAATGTGATTGGCATGAACTTGCGCAATCCGCCCATGTGACGGATGTCTTGCTCCTCATGGCAGCCATGAATGACCGATCCCGCGCCCATGAAAAGCAAGGCTTTGAAAAAAGCGTGTGTGATGAGATGAAACATCCCTACCGCAACACCACCAACACCGAGGCCGAGCATCATGTAGCCGAGCTGCGAAACGGTAGAGTAGGCAAGGATGCGCTTGATGTCATCCTGAGCGACGGCAATACTTGCGGCGAAGACAGCAGTGATGGCGCCAACCCAAGTCACAACTTTCAGAGGGGTTGCTGATGCGGGCGACAAATCGAGTACGCCATGCGCGCTCATGAGCGGATACACTCGCGCAATCAGGAAGACGCCGGCAGCGACCATGGTAGCCGCGTGAATCAGCGCGCTCACCGGCGTTGGGCCTTCCATGGCATCCGGCAGCCAGACATGCAACGGCACTTGGCCTGACTTTCCGATTGCGCCGCAAAAGATCAGCAGTGCAATTCCCGTGGAAGCGGCCATCCCGAAGATTGTCGTGTGCGTGATGAGGTTGATGAGCGCGGTGTGCTCGAGACACCCAGCGCCATTGTCGTAGAACAGCAACGTACCTGCCTGGGTATAGAGCCAGACCATTCCCAGCAGGAACGCGAGATCGCCGATTCGCGTCGTAATGAATGCTTTCTTTGCTGCGGCTGCTGCGCTTGGCCTTTCATACCAAAAGCCGATGAGCAAATATGATGTGAGGCCGACGATCTCCCAGCAGATAAAGAGCAACAGGAGGCTGTTCGCAATGACGAGGCCCAGCATCGCCCCGGCAAAGAGTGAGAGGAAGCAGAAGAAGCGCGCGAAGTTATCGTCGTGGGCCATATAGCCGACGCTATAGATGAAGATCAGCAGGCCGACGACTGTGACCATCACCAGCATTACGGCTGTAAGCGGATCGAGGACCCATCCTACTTTGAGCCACTCACTTCCCACCTGAAACCAACCGAAATTGAAGACCTGTCTCGTTGTGTTCTCTTGATTGCTGGACCGGAGAACTTCTGCAAAGGCAATCAGGGACAGTAATAGCGAGAGAGACATGGAGCCGATGGCAACGGATGCCGCAAACAGGCGCCGTTTGCGCTGAGCAAGTGCGCTCAGACCTGCTGCCAGGACGGGCAATGTCGGGACGAGCCAGAGGTTATCTACAATCCAGGTCACTTTCAGCTCATCCCCTCATGGAATCGATCCGATCGAGATCTGTCGTATTGAAATGCCGATATACAGCGATGATCAGAGCTAAGCCAACTGCAGCCTCGGCCGCTGCAACCCCGATTGAAAACAGAGCAAACATGACGCCTGTCAATGCTTCGGGATTCGGGCCGTAACGCCAGAATGTGATGAAGTTCAGATTCGCAGCGTTGAGCATCAGTTCAACTCCGATGAGAACGAGTATGGCGTTGCGGCGCACGAGCGCGCCTGCCAGACCGATGGCGAAGATGACTGCGGAGACGACAAGGTAGCTGACCGGCGCTGTCATTTTCTGCTCCTCTGTTCACGCATGGCAATCGTCACCGCTCCCACAAGCGCGGCAGTCAGCAGTAGCCCAATCGCCTCGAGCGGGAGCACAAACTGCGACATCAGGGCGTCGCCAATCTGCTTTACGGTGACTTCGGGGCGGGGTGGTATCGGAAGCTTCAATAACAAGCTCGAACGAATTGACCAGGCAAGGATTCCAAATACAGCGGCGGCGACGAGGCTGCTTGTGATCCATCCAGGCGAAACAACCAGCCGTGCCCGCGGTTCGTGACTTCGGGTAAGAAGTGTTGCGAAGACAATGAGGATCGCTACTGCGCCGACATAGATCAGGATTTGGGCAAAACCAACAAATTGAGCGCCAAGCTGGAGATATAAGCCGGCCAATCCCGTAAACGCCACCACCAGGGCCAGGACGCAATGGACAAGGTTGCGCAGAATCATTGCAGCAAGCGCACCGGCTACAGTGAACACAGCGATGATGGCAAATGACAAGCTCACTTCTCCCCGCGCGTCTTCATCTTCATTGGCCTTCGTCCCGCAGCTGTCACTACAGTGGCATTTTCGTAAATTCGCAGGTCCCCGGCAATAACTACTTCTTCACGGCGCAAGATTGCGCCATGACATGCAATGCTAATCGGCGAAGCGATAGGTTCGTTTTTCCAGCTTGTTGGACTGCATGAGGCCGCGGCCAAGCAGGACGTAAGGGACAGCAATAAGGATTACGCTAACAAGCCATCGAATAGCCCCGGCCGGCATGAAATGCCAGATGGCGGCGGCGAACAGGTTGATCAATGCCATCGGCAGCATGAACTTCCACGCAAAGTTCATAAGCTGGTCCATGCGAAGGCGGGGAAGTGTGCTGCGGATCCAGATGAGCACCGCAATCAGCACGAGGAGTTTGGCGAAGAACCAGAAGTACGATGGAACCCAGGTGAGAAAAGAAAATGGTGCGGTCCAGCCTCCAAGAAAGAGCGTGATGGCCAGTCCGCAGATCGCGAACATCCCAATGTATTCGCCGAGAAAAAACAAAGCGAACTTAAAGCCTGAGTACTCGACGAAGTAGCCGGCAATAATTTCGGATTCGCCTTCGGGCAGATCAAACGGCGAACGGTTGGATTCCGCTATGCCTGCGATCATAAAAAGCACGAAGCCGGCAAACCCCCACGGCGCGAAGACAAACCAGTGCGGCCAGATTCCTGAATAACCGGACTGACTTTCCACGATGGCAACAGTTGATAGAGCACCTGCGGCCATGACGACGGTAATCGTGGAAAGAATCAACGGGATTTCGTAGCTGATCATCTGTGCAATAGCGCGCATCGCGCCAAGCAGCGAGTACTTGTTACGGCTGGACCAGCCGGCCATGAAGATAGTGAGTTCGACGACCGAGCCTGCGGCAAAGAAATAGAGCAGGCCGGCGTCCAAGTTGATCGCAGTCATGTTTCGGCCCAAGGGCAGAACGGCATAGCCAAGGAAGGCTGCGACGACGAGCGCGATTGGCGCCAGCATGTGAACGACGCCATCTGCTGAGTGCGGAACGATATCTTCCTTGGTCAATGATTTCAGCCCGTCTGCGAGCGGTTGTAACAGGCCAAAGGGGCCGACGCGATTCGGGCCGTACCGGTTCTGGAAGCGGCCTAGTCCTTTGCGCTCAAGAATGGTCGTCAAGGCGAACAGGGACGCGAACACAACAAGAATGGCGACGGCTGACAACGCAGCAGAAAGAAGAGGGCTGCACCCAGACAGGCGAATGTGCCAGGATCCAGTGTTTGAGTAGAACGAAGATTTGGTCCATCATTTCAGCCATCGCTGTCAGTTCTCGCAGGCTGAGGATCAGGTTGAGGTGCTGTCGAAGCGGCCGCGTCGCCGGTGGGCTTCGCTTTGGCCTCAGCTTTCGCTTTCGCTGCAGCCAGTCGTTCATCCACTTCAGTTGCGGTAGCGGGATGGATCTTGTGAAAGTAGCTGTTAGGCTTCGCCAGTTGTTCTCTGTCCCAGAGCAGTCCGCCAAAGCGATCGGTCGTGCTCAGCTCAAATGCATTGTCCATCTCGATGGCATCGAACGGGCAGACTTCAACGCAGATCTGGCAACTCATGCAGACTGATACGTCGATATTGAAGACCGCCGGATAAAACTGTTGCTTGCCCGTGTAGTCAGGTTTCTTGTCGCTGCTCTTTTCGATGAAGATGCACTTGGGCGGGCATTCCTTTTCGCATATCTGACAGGCAACGCAGCGCATGCCTGCCAGCGGGTCGCCGCCGTCATAGACGAGGAATGGAAAATTGCGCGCAGCTTCGGGTTGAGGCAAGCGCTCTTCAGGAAACTGAACGGTGGTCAGCCGGTCCTTGCTGATGAAGCTGCCGAAGAAATTCCGGGCAGTCTCCACCAGTCCTTTCAGGATGCCTTCACCCAGCATGGCTTATGTCTCCCGCACAGCCTGTGTGACTCGTCACATATGGATGGGTCGTTTTAACGGTCCACCTCCCCCAGCACAATATCTACGGTGCCAAAGATCACAATGGTGTCTGCGACACTGTAACCGCGGCACATATCTTCAAGAACAGTCAGGTTGATCAGACTCGGAGGGCGGACGCGGTATCGGTATGGATTGGGCGAGCCGTCGCTGATCAGATAGAAACCGAGTTCGCCTTTGGGTGCTTCGATCCGTCCATAAGCTTCGCCGGGTTTTGGCCGGAAGCCGCGAATCTTTGCCTTGGGATCCATGATGGGACCTTGCGGAAGATCGCGCAGGGCCTGATTGAGAATCTTTAGCGATTCACGCATCTCCAGCATGCGGACCATGTAGCGATCGTAGACATCACCGTGCTCACCCAACGGAATTTTGAAGTCGAAGCGATCATAGATTCCGTATTTGTCCACTTTACGGATGTCATAGTTCACTCCTGACGCGCGAAGCATCGGACCGGTGACGCCGGCATTGATTGCCAGCTCTCTCTTAAGCACGCCAACACCCTGAGCGCGCGCCATGAAGATTTCGTTTCCGGTCAACAGCCGCTCATACTCATCCAGGAAGCGTGGAAACTCTTCAACAACCTTTTTCGTCTGTTCAAGCCAACCAGCGGGCAACTCCACGCGACAGCCACCAAAACGCATGTAGTTGCACATCATTCTTGAGCCAGTGAGCGATTCAAACAGGTCGAGTATCTTTTCGCGTTCGCGGAAGGCATACATCAGCGGTGTGCCGCTGGCGCCCATCTCCTGCGTCAGAAACCCGATCGTGGCGGTGTGATTCACCAGACGCGTGAGCTCAGCAGTGATAACGCGTATGTACTCGGCGCGCTCTGGAACCTGTACCCCGGCGAGCTTTTCGACGGCGAGGGCATAGGCCCAGTTGTTGGTAAGCGAACAGATGTAGTCGAGCCGATCCGTATACGGCATCGAGGAAAGGTAGCTGGCTGATTCAGCGATCTTCTCGTGGTTGCGATGCAGGTAGCCGAAGACGGGCTTCAACTTTACGACCTGTTCACCGTCGAGCACCACATCCATGCGGAAGACGCCATGCGTCGAGGGATGATGCGGTCCCAGAGCAATTTCCAGCAGTTCATCCTGACCGCCGTCAGCGACAAAGTCCTCGTGCATCTCGTCCTCTACCGGCGCTGTGGTCATGCTGATCATGGTTTACTGCGGCTGCCGCATGGCATGGTGCTTTGCCTTTGTCAAAACATCATCGTGTGCTGTCGGTTCGTATTCGTAATCGTCCGGTTCGACGTAATCCTTGCGCATGGGATGATCTTCGAATTCATCCCACATCAGGATGCGGCGCAGATCAGGGTGGCCGTCGAAGACGATTCCATAAAGGTCGAAGATTTCACGCTCCTGAAACTCGGCGCTTCTCCAAACCGGTGTAAGCGAGGGCAGATGGACTCTGTCCGTGCGGTTCTCTGTGCGCAGCCGAAGCACGACAGGGCCGTGCTTCTTCTCCATGGAATAGAGATGGTAGACAGCTTCGAGATGTCCGTGAGAGTGCTCTGTTTCAAGCCAGTCCACACCGGTGACGTTGGAGCAGTAATCAAGCCGCAGCTCTGCATCGTCACGCAGAAACGTTGCGGCTTCCACCGCGTGAGCAGAATCGAGTAGCAGGGAGTGCTGTCCTGAGGGGCTGCCGTTGAGGATGATCTCTGCGTGGCAACCGGGAACAGAAGTTTCGAGCCTGACCTTAATCTCCTCCAGCATCAACCTCTCCTGCCTCGCATGAATCGACGTTGTTGAGAATGTGAAAGACTTCAGGGTTATTCGGCGGCTCGAGATCATGCGCGCCGAACCGCGGCACAACAAATTCGCTAGGCGCTTCCGGATCCAGATGCCGCGGTCTGCCTTCGCCTGTCAGCGTTTGTTCGTCGATCATTTTCTGCAGGGTCATGAACGCATCGATGAGGGCCTCGGGACGCGGAGGGCATCCGGGAATATGAACATCAACGGGAATGTAGCGGTCGATACCCTTCAAGACGTTGTACCCCTGCTTGAAGGGGCCGCCTGAGATGGCGCACGCGCCCATGGCGATGACGTACTTTGGCTCCGCCATCTGGTTGTAGAGGCGTACCACCTGAGGGGCCATCTTTTTGGTCACAGTGCCGGAGACGATGATCAGGTCCGCCTGACGAGGCGAGGCTCTGAAGACTTCGGCGCCGAACCGCGCCAGATCATAGCGGGCCATGCTTGTTGCAATCATTTCGATGGCGCAGCACGCCAGACCAAACGTCATTGGCCACACGGAGTTCTTCCGGCCCCAGTTGTAGAGCTCTTCAAGGGTCGTTGTAACGATCCCTTGTTTGCTCAACTCGATTCTGAGTTTCTGGTCCATTGCGTTCCTGTGCCGTCCTGATTCTTCGACGTTCCGCACTGTCTGTTTGATCGTTATACCCAGGTCAATACGCCTTTCTGCCATGCCCATACGAGCCCTTCGACCAGCAGGAGCAAAAAGACCATCATGGCGATTGAGGCCCCCACGCTTAGACCAGTGAAGGAGACAGCGAACGGCAGCAGGAAGATCGCTTCTACGTCGAAGATCAGAAAGATGATCGCGTAGAGGTAATATTCCGGCCTGAAGGGTATCCAGGTGCTGTCCTTTGACTCCAAACCGCACTCATAGGTGGAGTTTTTGTGCGGTCCAGGTTTGCGCGGAGAGAAGCTTTTTGACCAGAGCCATGCAAGTACGAGCGGAGCAATAGCAAAACCTGCGGCGGCGATCGCAAGGACAACGATGGGGAGGTACGCGCCGAAGTCCGGAGGATTCATAAACACCTGAGCCGGTAAAGGTTATCAACCGAACCTGTTGCTCAAAACAGTTATGCGGCCTAATTCTCCATCAGCATTCAGACAAATCACGTTATCAATTGAAGTACGACGCGTCAAAACAATTTGTTCAGGGTTGCTCCAAAGTGAAGAGACAGGGGATCTGCTTGCGGGTTCTGATGTTGCACAGCGTGACGCACGCGCCTCAAACCGAGCGTTGGAATGTATATGGTATTGTGGCTTGATCGTGAAACTCCCAAGTTCCGTTCAAGGAGGGAGAACCACTCATGGCGGCAGAACACGTCGCGCGGACAACCAGTACCGAAGGCGGGACCCAGACTGAAACAGAGATGCCTCGGCAGTCTCCGCAGGAAAAGATCGTCAACGACTTCAGCATCCAGGTCGCGACGGTAAACGGATCGGGATCACAGTCGGCCAACCTGGTCTTGCTGCGGTCCATCTTCCGGATGGGCATTCCGGTCAGCGGCAAAAACCTCTTTCCTTCCAATATTGCCGGCCTACCGACCTGGTACACGATCCGCGCCAGCAAAGATGCATATATCGCTCGCAAGAAGGAGATCGACATCCTGATTGCGATGAATCCGGAGACATGTCAGGAGGACATGCTTTCGCTGCCGGCGGGAGCAGCGGCGATCTATGAAGAGTCTTCCAACCTTCAGGGGCTCCGGAACGATGTGGCCTGCTATCCGGTGCCGTTTGACAAGCTAACCGCTGCAGTCTGTCCTGAGGCGAAGCTGCGCAAGCTGGTCAAGAACATGGTCTACGTCGGCATCGCTGCGCAGCTTTTTAAGATAGACATGGCCGCCGTCGAAGCCGCCCTGCGAAAGCAGTTTGCTAAGAAGGTTAAGGCTGCCGACCTCAACTGGGCGGCGGTCCAGGCAGGCTACGAATATGCCTCGGCAAACTTCACGAAGCACGATCCCTTCGTACTGGAGCCGATGAACGAGACCGCGGGGAAGATCATCATCGACGGAAATACAGCAGCTGCACTTGGATGTGTCTTTGCGGGCTGCACGGTGGCGATGTGGTATCCGATCACGCCGTCGTCGTCACTGGTCGAAAACTTCATTGACCTCGCAAAGCGGTATCGCATAGAAGACAACGGCAAGGCGACCTTTGCAGTTGTGCAGGCTGAAGATGAACTGGCGGCGATTGGCGCCGTGCTGGGCGCTGGCTGGGCCGGAGCGCGCGCAATGACGGCGACCTCGGGGCCGGGTATCTCGCTTATGGCAGAGTTTGCCGGGCTTGGCTATTACGCTGAGCTGCCGGGGGTGATTTTCGATGTACAGCGTACGGGACCGTCGACAGGTCTGCCCACGCGCAATCAACAGGGCGATCTGCTCTCTGTCGCGTTTCTGTCGCACGGAGACACAAAGCAGGTCATGCTGATTCCGGGCAATGTCAGAGAGTGCTACGAGATGGCGCAAACGGCGTTCGATCTGGCGGAGCGATTGCAGACTCCTGTTTTCGTCATGTCTGATCTCGATCTGGGCATGAACAACTGGATGTCCGATCCGTTTCCTTACTCCGACAAGCCGTTGAACCGAGGAAAGGTTCTGAATGCGGAGGATCTGAAGAAGCTGGGCGGATTCGCCCGCTATAAAGATGTCGATGGTGATGGCGTGGGCTATCGCACACTGCCGGGGACCGACCATCCGCTTGCGGCCTACTTCACGCGCGGCACAGGCCACAATGAAAAGGCGCAATACACTGAGCGGCCCGACGACTATTTCAACAATATGGAGCGGCTGGCAAAGAAGTTCGAGACGGCCCGCTCGCTCGTTCCCCGACCAGAAGTCGTGCAGACGGGCAAAACGAAGATCGGTCTGATTGCGTTTGGAACCTCTGATTTTGCTGCGCGTGAGAGCCGCGATCAGTTGCGCAAGGAATACGGAACCGAAACAGACTATCTCAGACTTCGTGCCTATCCATTCACAAGCGAAATCCATGACTTTATCGCCTCGCACGAGCGGGTATACGTGGTGGAGCAGAACCGCGACGCTCAGATGTTGAGCCTGCTGAAGCTGGATATAAAGGCTGAGGATGTAGTAAGGCTGCGCAGCATCCGCCACTTCAACGGGTTGCCGATTGACGCGCGGTCCATCACCGACGATCTTGTCACGCAGGAAGGAATCTGAGATGGCAACAACTCCAGCTACATCCGATGCAGCGACGTTGAAGCCTGCAGTCAAGACAAACAGGATCGGGCTTCAGGTTCTTGATTATCGGGGCGGCAAGACGACGCTGTGCGCTGGCTGCGGCCATAACGCGATCTCGGAACGTATCATCGATGCCTGCTACGAGATGGGAGTTCAACCTGAACGGGTAATGAAGCTTTCCGGCATCGGCTGCTCCTCGAAGAGCCCGGCCTACTTCATGAGCCGAGCTCACTCGTTCAACAGCGTTCATGGGCGCATGCCTTCGGTTGCAACAGGAGCTCTGCTGGCCAACCACACCATGAAAGCGTTGGGCGTCAGTGGCGACGGAGACACTGGCTCCATTGGTATTGGGCAGTTTGTCCATATGCTCCGCCGCAATCTCCCGATCATCTACATCATTGAGGACAATGGCGTCTACGGCTTAACGAAGGGGCAATTCTCCGCGACTGCAGATGTTGGGTCAAAGCTGAAGACCGGGGTGATCAACGATCTGCCGGCGATCGATCTTTGCGCCCTTGCAGTTCAATTGGGGGCTACGTTCGTGGGGCGGTCCTTCTCGGGAGACAAGAAGCAGTTGCTTGCCATGTTGAAAGCAGCAATCGCGCACAACGGCGCTGTCGTGCTCGATGTCATTTCGCCCTGCGTTACGTTCAATGATCACGAAGGCTCTACTAAAAGCTACAAATACATGCAGGAGCATGAAGAGGCGATCTCCGAAGTTGGCTTCGTGCCTTACTTTCAAGAGATCGAGGTGGAATACGATCCAGGCACGACGATCGAGGTGAAGATGCATGACGGCAGTCATCTACACCTGCGCAAGCTGCATGAAGACTTCGATCCGACGGATCGCGCCGGCGCGGTTTCTGCACTGATGGCCGCACATGCAAAGGACGAAATCCTGACCGGTATCTTCTACCTGAACACTGCGAAGCCTACCTTCACCGAGCTGTTGAACCTGGTCGATGAGCCTCTGGCCACCTTGCCAGATGCGCGTGTGCGGCCGGGCAAGGCGGTGCTCGACGAAGTAATGCAGAGGTTGATGTAGTTTTTGAACTCGAGACTGCTATTCGCCGCTGTGTTCCGCTTCTGCGTCGGGCTCAGGATAATCCGTATCGTTGTCCTTCAGCATCTCATTCTGATCCCGATGTCCCAGCTGACCAGCCATGGAGTTATGTGAGCGCCGCGTGGCGTCAGGGTGAAGAGTATCGTCTTCTACTGCGCCTTTGTGCATATCTTCGTCCGGAGTCTTTGTGGGATCCGCCATTGTGGTCCTCCTGAGCCGAGGATGAACACCACACGATCGGTTCGCCCTTCGGATGTGCAACAAGTCGTCTCTTCCTGAGGTACTTTACTGCTATGGCATTCAAGTTTCAAGGAGTTGATTTCCTCCAATTTGACTCTCTTCTCTCGGACGATGAACTACTCGTTCGCCGTAACACGCGAGCCTTTGTCGACGACAAACTCATCCCTATCATTGAACAGTGCAACCGCGACGGCCGCTTTCCGCGCGAGCTGGTACGTCCCATGGGTGAACTCGGCTTCTATGGGGCAACGATTGAAGGGTACGGCTGCGCTGGAATGAACAACGTCGAATACGGCCTGCTGATGCAGGAACTTGAGCGCGGGGACTCCGGCCTCCGCAGCTTTGTCAGCGTGCAGTCGGCGCTGGTCATGTATCCCATCTTTGCCTTTGGCACAGAGCAGCAAAAGGACTACTGGCTGCCGAAGATGGCTACAGGAGAAAAGCTTGGCTGCTTCGGGCTGACCGAGCCGGATTTCGGTTCGAACCCCGGCGGCATGAGAACGCGCGCACGCAAAGATGGCGACCATTATGTTCTCAATGGAGAGAAGATGTGGATTACCTCCGGTAGCATCGCTGATGTTGCCGTGATATGGGCTAAGGTCGAAGAGCAGGGCGTCGCTCCGGAGAACTGGCGCATTCGCGGCTTTCTTGTTGAAACCGAGCGTCCCGGATTTTCCGCGCACGATGTGCATGGCAAGTGGTCTCTACGCGCTTCGGTCACCTCGGGCCTGGCTATGCAGGATGTTCGGGTTCCCGCGGAGAACCTGCTGCCGAAGTCAGATGGGCTGAAATCTCCTCTGATGTGTCTCAGTCAGGCACGGTACGGCATCAGCTGGGGTGCGATTGGCGCTGCTATGGCCTGCTATGACACCGCCTTGCAGTATGCGAAGCTGCGGAAGCAGTTTCGTGATCAGCCCATTGCGAGCCATCAACTTGTGCAGGAAAAACTCACGTGGATGATCACGGAGATCACCAAGGCACAACTGTTATCGCTGCAACTTGGCCGCCTGAAAGATCAGGGAAAGGCAGCGTTTCAGCACATCTCGATGGCGAAGAAGAACAATGTGTGGATGGCGCTTGAGTGTGCGCGCATGGCACGAGATATCCTCGGTGCGAATGGCATTGCAGACGACTATCCGATCATGCGTCACATGATGAATCTGGAATCGGTGAAGACCTACGAAGGTACCCACGATATTCACACGCTAATCATCGGTCAAAGCGTCACCGGAATTGCGGCTTATTGATGCGGTAATGGTGGCCAGAGATCACGCGTCGAGCGCTTAACGCAGCTCCGCGGTCCTCAGAAAATCAAATGTCCCGCCTGGATCCAGCTTCACTCCGTCGACGCGCGTCGAGTGCACTACCGCATTATTGGGATACCAAAGCGGAATCGACGGCAGGTCACGCGCCAGTATCTGCTGCACCTCAACGTACTCACGTCGCCGTGCTGCCTCATCAGTCTCAGCGCTCGCCCGCGCCAGCAGGGAATCGACCTGCGCGTTCGAGTAACGTCCTCGATTCCCGCCCTTCGGCGGAAAACTCGAGCTCGCAAACGCATAACTCAGAAAACCTGGATCCTCGTTCGACCCGATCCATCGCAGCATGTACATCTGGAACGCGCCACGAGTCACATCGGAATAGAAAGTGCCAAACTCCGCCGACCGAATCGACAACTCAATTCCTGCCGCACGCAGCTCCTGCTGCATCGCCTGCGCCACTAGCCGCGTTGTCTCGTCCGTCGAAGTCTTCAACATGAATCGCAGCCGTACGCCGTCCTTATCCGGCTTTAGCCCCGCAGCATCCAGTAACTCCACGGCCCTCTTCACATCATGCGGGTACTGCGGCAGTTCCGCATCGCTGGCCGCGGCCCAGTGTCCTCTCGGCAGCAGAGTATTTGCGATCTCCGCGTCGCCACGCCACAGCGCCGCAATCAGTGCAGGCCTGTCGATCGTATACGCAATCGCCTGTCGCACCCTCGGATCGCGCAGCTTCGGATCCTGCACGTTAAAATTTGCGTACATCACAATCGCGCCTGGCCCCGATTGCACGACAACGTTGCGCTCGCCACGGAGTGCGTGGACCATATCAGGTGTCAGTACGTTGCTTTCGATGTCACCGGAGCCCTTCCTCATCTCCAGTGCCGCCGTGATCGTGTCCGGTACCACCTCAAAGAGCACCCGCTCAATTCTCGGCGCGCCCGCCCAGTAGTCCGGGTTGCGCTCCACCAGGACGTCTTTGTCCTGCATCTGGCTCACGAACTTGAACGGCCCTGTGCCCACCGGATGCAGCCCCTCATCTCGCCCCGCGCCCTTCTCCACAACGCCGAAGAGTCCATCGCTGAGATTGAACAGCAGGCTCGCATCGGGTTGATTCGTGCGCACCGTAACCGTCAGCGGGCCGATTACGCCTACATTTGTGATGTCAGAAAGGTTTCCTCCTTTCGCTGTAACGAGCGTTCCGTCGATCATGCTCTTGATCGACCACGCCACGTCATCAGAGGTCAGCGGCTTACCATCGTGAAAATGAACACCACTGCGAATGTGGAAGATCCAAGTCAGCGGATCGGGCCGCTCCCAACTCGTAGCGAGCCACGGCTGCATTACAAAGTGCGCATCTTTCTTTACCAGGGCGTCGTAGATCAACCCACCCACGCGCTCCGACTGCGCATCAGTCCCTTGTCGCAGATCGAGATTATTGGGCGAGCTCTCGATTAAAAAGCGCAATGTTTCCGCAGCGCGCTGTTGCGGACCACACGCAACGAGAGGCAGCAAGGACGCTGTCAAAACTCCGGCCCAAAGCGCACGAGCCCTCACGCGAGCGTCACCTTGCCCAGAACCACCGCGCGGCGAGCTCCCGTTGCGCTCGGCAGATTCCCCGGCAACCCGTGCCACGTCAGCCATCCGAGCAGCGCAAATGCCGCCGCCTCCTTCGCTCCTGCGCTAAGGCCCATCTCCTCAATCGGCCGGATGCGCACATCGTTAGGCTTGAGTTGCTCGCTCAACATCCGCATCAGCGTCGCGTTGCGAACACCGCCGCCCGCCGCGATCAATTCCACGGTTGTCTTCCGTGCAAGTCTCTCGAACTCTGGCTTGCAGAAATGTACATAAGCATCCGCAATCGTCCTCGCCGTCAGCGCCGTCGCCGTCGCAATCACATTTTCCTTGCGCGCACTCTCGCGCTCACACGCTGCGATGAACTGCGCGACAAACCCCTCGCCATACTCCTCGCGTCCGCAAGACTTCGGTGGCGGAGCAGAGAAGTACCGCGCCTGCAGCTGCTTAGTCAGCACATCCTCCAGCACACATCCGCGTGCTGCAGTTGCGCCATTGCGATCGAAAGTGCGTCCATACAACCGTTCCATGCACGCATCGATCACCATATTTGCCGGTCCGGTATCGAACGCCAACACATCCTGCGCACGACACGCAGCAGGCAGTGCCGTCACATTTGCAATGCCGCCGAGGTTGAGTAGGACCCGACTCTTCTTTGCATCGCGAAACACACAGTAGTCGAACATTGGCACCAGCGGTGCCGCCTGTCCTCCTGCCGCCATATCCGCCGGACGAAAGTCACTGACGACAGGCACGCGCAGGCGCTCGGCGATCACCGCAGCTTCGCCGGTTTGCCACGTGCATCGCACAGGTAATCCCAGATACTTCGTCGCCGCACCCTGGTGATAGATCGTCTGCCCATGGCACGCGATCAACTGCGGTTTTACACCCATCCCGCGCGCCGCACCATCGACAGCAGCCGCGTACACCTCGCCGAGCCGCCAGTTCAATCGCGACAACTCCGCTGTGCTCGTCTCTTTCGCATCCATTGCTGCAAGCACCGCGCGCCGCAGCTTCGCCGGATACTTCGTCGCAGAATGCCCCAATACCTTCACGCGTGCAAGGCCGTCGGCCGGCGACACCCGACAGATTGCGACATCCACGCCATCCGCCGAGGTCCCGCTCATCACGCCCGCGACGATCATCGCTTTAGGCTTGCCCGCTATCACCCCGCACCCCCCTTCAGCTCGCGCTGCAACTCCCCCAGAATCTGTAAAGCTTCTCGCGGCGTTAGACCATCCACATCCAGCGCCTCCACGCGATCGACGATCCGCTGCGACAACGGAGTGAACATCGTCATCTGCAACGCGGGCAGACGCTCCTTCATCGGCGCAGCCTCGCGAACCTGCTGCGACTCCGCGCGCTCATGCAGCTTCAATACTTCACGCGCGCGCTCAACGACAGCCTGCGGCAAACCCGCCAGACGCGCAACCTCGATGCCATAGCTCTTGTTCGCTGCGCCAGCTTCCACCGAATGCAGAAACACAATTCCTCCCGCGTTCTCGCGAACCGTCACGCGCGCATTCTGCATCTGGGCCAGCCGCTCACTCAGCAGTGTCAGCTCGTGATAGTGCGTCGCAAACAGCGTGCGCGCACCGATGAGATCATGCAGGTGCTCCACCGTGGCCCACGCAAGCGAGAGTCCATCGTACGTCGCCGTCCCGCGGCCCATCTCATCCAACAGCACCAGCGAGCGTTCCGTCGCGGTGTTCAGAATCGCGGCCGTCTCGGTCATCTCGACCATGAACGTCGAGCGCCCGCGCGCCACATTGTCACTTGCTCCGATGCGCGTGTAGATGCGGTCCACCAACCCCAGGCGCATCCGCTCTGCCGGCACGAACGATCCGCATTGCGCCAGAATCGTCAGCAGCGCTGCCTGCCGCAGATAGGTGCTCTTGCCGCCCATGTTCGGCCCCGTAATCAGCAGCAGCGACGGCCCCTCACAACCTTCGCCCGCGCACAGATAAATCGAGTTCGGCACAAACCGCCCGCCAGACTCCTCCAGCCTGCGCTCGACAACAGGATGTCTCCCTGAGATGACTTCCAGTACGCCGCTCGGATCCACCTGCGGCCGGCCCCACCCATGCATCGCAGCCACGTGCGCAAAGCATGCGAGCAGATCAATCTCTGCGACATGCCGTGCCGTCTCGCGTACGCGCGCGGCATTCGCCAGCAGCTGCCGTCGCAGTTCCGCGAAGATTCTGCGCTCGATCTCCACTGACCGCTCCTGCGCGGTGAGAATCTTCGTCTCCAGCTCTTTCAACTCCGGCGTCGTAAATCGCTCGGCATTCACAAGCGTCTGCTTGCGTTCGTAGTCGGCTGGCACCGCCTTCGCGTTCGCCTTCGTCACCTCGATGTAGTAACCAAACACCGAGTTGAATCGCACCTTCAGTGACCCAATTCCTGTTCGTTCGCGCTCGCGCTCCTCAATTGCCGCGATCATCCTGCGACCGTTCTGCGACAGGCCACGCAGTTCATCCAGCTCTGCGTCCACGCCCTCGCGCACCGCACCCCCATCGTTCAATGAGACCGGCGGCTCCTCCACCAGCGTGCGCGCAATCATCTCCTGCAAATCACTCAGCGGGTCGACAGCGCGCGCCAGCTCCGCCCACCGCGCCGCATCCGGCGCACACTCCTTCACTGCCGTTAGCACGCCCGGCATCCTGCCGATCGTCACACCCAGCGATACAACCTCGCGTGGCCCGGCTGAATCCAGCGCCACGCGGCCCAGCAGTCTCTCCAGATCGAGCACACCATCCAGCGCTCGCCGCAACCCCTCGCGTCTGCGCAGATCACCGGCCGCCAGCGCCACCGCATCCAGCCGCGCATTAATTTCCTCGAGCGACTGCATCGGCCGCAGCAGTTGCGCACGCAGCAGTCGCTTGCCCATCGGAGTGCAACACGCGTCCATCGTCCACAGCAGCGTGGTCTGCGGTCCCTCGCTCGAGAACAGCGGGTCGACCAGCTCCAAATTCCGCACGCTTACTGCATCCAGCTCCAGGCTGTCGCGCTTCTCATAAAAGCGCAGCCCATCCAGGTGTTCCAGGGCGCCCTGCTTCGTTGCGCGCAGATAATGCACAATTGCGCCGGCTGCTACAGCCGCTGCCGCATGCCCACCCAATCCCATGCCGTCCAGCGAGTGCACCTTCAACTGCTGGCGCAACAGAGGAACCGCATAGTCCTCGGTGAAGACCCACTCATCCAGTTCCGTGCGAGCGCCGCCGACCTCCTGCGTCGCACTCTCATCCTCTGCAAACTCCGCGCCGGGTGCCCCATCTTCGCCGGCGGCGGTCGGGGTCCCCGGCGGACTTGCTCGCTGGGGTGATTGATTGCCGGCTAAGGTCGGTTGCTTCCTGCTCCCAACACCTCCAAACGCCGCGCCCCGCGCCAGCAGCATCTCGGCCGGCCTCATCCGCGCCAACTCGTCGCACGCCAACGCCCAGGCAGGCGCTCCGCCAAACTCCGTCGCGCGAAACTCGCCCGTCGACAGATCAATCGACGCCACGCCCACGCACGCGCTCGCACCGGAGCCCACGCTCGCCACGCCCGCAAGCCACTGGCTCTCGCCCGCGCCCAGTGTAGCGTCCAGCGCCGTTCCGGGCGTCAGCACGCGAGTCACCTCACGCCGCACCACGGTCTTCGCGGTCTTCGGGTCCTCCATCTGGTCGCACATCGCGACCTTGAACCCCTTGCGCAGCAGCCGTTGCAGGTACCCGCCCGCTGCGTGATACGGCACGCCGCACATGGGCACGGACTTCGCCTTATCGCGCGCGGTCAGCGTCAGCTGCAGTTCACGCGCGGCAACGATCGCATCCTCATAAAACAGCTCGTAGAAGTCGCCCATGCGGAAGAAGAGCAGGGCATCAGGATGCGCGTCCTTGGCCGCGCGATACTGCCGCATCGCGGGAGTAAGTCCCGCCTCGGCCGTCATGTCCTTCGTTTGCGCCATCACGTATGCAGGAAGGCTCAGGATACCGTCTCGACCCCTCTGCATAACTCGGCCGAAAATCGCCCCGCCCGCCGCACGTACACTCGAAGCATGGTTGAAGTCCCCCTCACCGAGATCCAGTTCGCCGCTGCTGCCGAGCGATTGCGCGCCTACGGCGTTGACCTCAGCGGTCCCTCCGGCACGCTCAGCCGCGAGGGCGTCACCGCACGCTACAACTACGCCGGCGGCAAGCTGACCATCGAGATACTCGACAAGCCCTTCTTTCTGCCCCTCAGCCTCATCGAATCCCAGATGCGCAGCTACATCCAGAAGGGCCTTGCTGAGTTGTAGCTGAGTTGTAGCTGAGCTGCATCGCCCGAAGCACCTCCGGCGATATACTGAAGATTCGCGCAGAATCTTGCAGGTGCGGCGTCCGCAATGACACTTCTCTGGCTCCGAATCGCGGTTCTTCTCTACGGCATTGCCGCGCTTGCGGTGCTGCCCGCCGCGCTCTATAACCGCCCGCGCTGGCGTCACATAGCGATGCCCGCCGCCCTCGCCGGCGTCTTCTTCCACTTCGTCGCGATGGCTGAGATGCTCAACGCCGCGCACCACGCCCTGCCCGTCGACACGCACGAGACCCTGTCGATGCTCGGCCTGCTCCTCGGAGCCGCGTTCCTCATCCTCGCGACCACGTACCGCACGGTCTCCTTCGGCATCTTTCTGCTTCCCGTCGCCGCCCTGCTCACACTCGTGCCCGCCTTTCGTCCTGGCGCCGAGGTGCTCGACTATCCACTGCTCCACACCGGCTGGCTTTTCCTGCACGTCGCGCTCTTGCTGGCCGCCTACGCCGCGTTGCTCATCTCGCTCATCGCCAGCGTTCTGTATCTCATACAGGAACGCCGCCTCAAGCAGAAGCGCACAACGCAGGCCCGCAGCTGGCTTCCGCCGCTCGAAACCACCGACCAGATTGCCCTCAAGTCGCTGCTCTTTGGTCTGCCCTGCATGACCGCCGGCCTGCTCATCGGCTCCGTCGTCGCGCTTGAAACCATCGGCCCCGCCTTCTTCGCCGATCCCAAGGTCCTGCTCTCGCTCGCGATGTGGGTCGTCTACGTCGCAATGATCTTCATCCGCCGCCATTCCGGCCTGCGGGGACGTCGCGCGGTCTATCTCTCGGGCTTCGTCTTCCTCATCGTGCTCGCGGTGTGGGCCGCGAATCAGCTCTCCGTCGTCCACAGGTTCCGAGCCCCATGAGTCCCGTGCCCTAAGTCCAGTGAACGATCAGGCAAAACTCGGCTCGTTGCTCCTCGTCGGCGTGAACCACACCACCGCTCCGCTCGACGTCCGCGAACGCCTCGCCATTCCCGTCGGGCGCCTCGCCGACGCAACGCGCTCGCTCGCCGGCCAGCCCGGCATTCGCGAAGCCCTCATTCTCTCCACCTGCAATCGCGTCGAGCTCCTCACCGTTAGCGAAAGCCCCAATGGCACGGACGACAGCGCAGCACCAGCCGTCGCGCTCAACTTCCTGCACCAGTACCTCAACATCCCCACCGCGGCGGTTACGCCGCACCTGTACACGCTGCGCGAGCGCGAGGCCATCCGCCATCTCTTCCGCGTCGCCTCCTCGCTCGACTCGATGGTCGTTGGCGAGCCCCAGATTCTCGGCCAGGTCAAAGAGTCCTGGAATATCGCCCGCGAGGTCGGCGCAATCAGCTCCACAGGAGACCTCAGCTCCATGTTGGACCCGCTGCTTCAACGCGCCTTCTCCGTTGCGAAGCGCGTCCGCACAGAAACGCAGATCGGCAGCTCGTCGGTCTCCATCGCCTCTGTCGCCGCCGAGCTCGCGCGCAAGATCTTCGGCTCGCTCGCCAACAAGACCATCCTGCTCGTCGGTGCAGGGAAGATGAGCGATCTCGCAGCGAAGCACCTCATCCAGCAGGGTGCCAACACGCTGCTCGTCTCCAACCGCACCGAAGCCCGCGCTGAAAAGATCGCCGACACGCTCCGCACGCCCGACATCACCACCGGCGTCATCCCCTTCGCGCAGCTTCACGAGCAGACCCACCGCGCCGACATCATCATCACCTCCACCGGCGCCGGGCAGATCTTCTCGCCCGACAACGGCCGCACGCTCGTCCATCGCCGCAGGAACCGTCCGGTCTTCTTCATCGACATCGCCGTCCCGCGCGACGTCAGCCCCGCCGTCAACAAGCTCGAAGGCTGCTTCGTCTACGACATCGACGACCTCCAGCAGGTCGCGCAGGAAAACCAGATTCAGCGCAGCCGCGAGGCCGAGACCGCCGAGTCCATCGTGCAGCTCGAAGCCGAACGCTACGGCGAACGCCTCGCGCAGGCCCCAGCCACTGAAGCCATCAAGCAGCTTCAACTTTCTGCGGAAACACTCCGTGAAGCCGAGCTCGCCCGCACCGCGCAGCGGCTCGCCAACCTCAACGCGCCGCTCACGCCCGAGCAGCAATCCGCTATCGAGCACCTCACGCGCTCGCTCATCAACAAACTGCTTCACCCGCAGATCATCGCCCTCCGCAATTCGACCAAAGACGAAGACTCCGGCCAGAGCTAGACAGTGTTGAATCAAATCGGCGGAATGGGTCTCTGCTTCTAGGTCGCCCGAGCCTTTAGGCTCGGGTCTCTCACGAACCTCCAAAGAGAGGGGGCTTTAGCCCCTGGGGTATGCCGTTTTATCCCCGGTTACCGCAAGATTCCCGGTTGCCGCAAGGGCCTCAAGCCGTCTTCGGCTTCCTCGTCAGCAGCACCAGCATCCCCACCACAATCGCCAGCGACACCATGCCAGCGATCCCTAGAATCCGGATCACAGACACCGTATACCTTCCCGCCGACGGGCTATAGTTGCAGCAATACAGGATCACGAGATCCACCGGGTTGCTGATCTTCTTCTCGCTGGCCTGCAGCAGCGCCATCCGCAGATCGCGCGGCTGATAGTCGATCCCCGCGAGATATCTCGACATCTTTCCATCTGGCGTCGCGAACATGATCACGCTCGAGTGCGCGAACTGGTCCATCTTGCCGTCCGGCCCCGGCACCCGCACAAAGTGAAATCCTGTCGCTCCGCTGATCGCCTCAATTGACGGCTGGCTCGCGGTCAAAAAATGCACTGAGGCTGCAGCGTCAGGGCGCCCCATCTCACTCAGAAACGTCCGCTTTTGCGCCGCCGCATCTGCCGGCGTATCCATCGGATCAATCGAAAACGTCAGGACCTCATAGTCCTTGCCCGGCGCCAGCGTCACTTGCTTCAAGCCCCGTCGCCAGCCCATGCAACACCTGCGGGCACAGCATCGTGCACTTGTAGTACACCTCTGCCATCACCACCGGCTTGCCGTCGAACCAGCTCGCCAGCGGCCCCGTCCTGCCCGTCTCATCCGTGAACTGCGCCTGCATGGGCAGTGGTTGCCCCAGCCTCTGCTCCAGCCCTGCATGCGCCAGATAATCCGGCCGCTGTTGCGCCGTCATTCCCAGCGGCTTTTCCGCGGAGTACCCCTGGGCCCCAGCTGCGCCCGCTACAAAGCCCAGCACAGCAAGCAATACAAATCGTCTCACTTCTCTATGCTACGCCGCCGCCCCAGCCATGTTGATCTCGCGGCTATCCAGCACCTTGTGTGGCCATCCATCGCGAGCCACCTTCAGCATCGCGCGTCCCACTGCCTCGGTGGTCGTCACAAACCCCGGTGCAACCCGCATCAGCAGCGGCTCCGCCCACCCCAAGACCGAGTAGATTGCGTTGTACCAGCCCACCTTCGACTTCACCCCATGCAGCGGCTGAATGTACCCCGGCCGAAAGCAGTACACGCCCCGAAACGGCATCGCCATCAGCGCATTCTCCGTCACGCCCTTCACCCGCGCCCACATCTGCTTGCTCTGCGCGTTCGTCCCCGCGCCCGAGACATACACAAACACCGCCTGCGGCGATGCCTTCACCAGCGCTTCCGCGAGTCCCATGGTCAGGTCATACGTCACATGCCGGTACTCGGCCTCTCTCTTGCCCAGCGACGACACGCCCAGGCAGAAGAAGCACGCATCGAATCCGCTCAGATCGACGTCGCTCCAGTCAAAAAAGTTCTCGTGCCGCAGCTCAGTCAGCTCTGCCTGAATCCGCTCCAGCGGCGACCGCACAACCGCCACAACGTCGCTTACATCGTGCGCCGCCACGCACTCCCGCAGCACGCCCTGTCCCACCATCCCGGTCGCGCCCAGAAGCAGAACTCTCATCGCGCGAAGTATCTCACCTTGGGAACCTTCGCGCTCAACACGCGTATCCTTATGAACGATGAGTACCACGACACTTCGCATCGGCACGCGCGGCTCCGAGCTCGCGCTCTGGCAGGCCAACCACGTCGCTGATCAACTCCGCGACCACGGCCATCAGGTCTCCGTCGAGATCATCCGCACCACCGGCGACCGCATGCAGGACCCTGCCTTCACGGCACCCGCGGCCTTCGACGACGGCTCACCACTCGACGCCAAAGGCATCTTCATTAAGGAGATCGAGGACGCTCTCGCCGCCGGCCGCATCGACGTCGCCGTTCACTCGCTCAAGGATCTGCCCACGCAGCTCGACCCGCGCTTCACGCTCGCCGCCATCCCCGCGCGCGCCGACGCCCGCGACGCCTTCGTCTGCGAGAGCTTCTGGGGTCTGCACATGCTGCCCATGGGCGCGCGCATCGGCACCACCTCGCCGCGCCGTAAGGCCATGCTCCTCGCTCTTCGTCCCGACCTCCGCTTCGTCGAGCTCCGCGGCAACGTCGACACCCGCCTCCGCAAATGGCAGGAGGGCCAGGCCGACGCCCTCGTCCTCGCCGCTGCAGGCCTCGACCGCCTCAATCGCGCCGCAGCACGTCCACCAGCGCTTCGCCATCGACGAGCTCTGTCCCGCGCCCGGCCAGGGCGCACTCGCCCTCGAGACCCGATGTCCCCGCACCCCCCCCGCGAAGACACCGCCACCTCCACGCCGCCGTAGCCGCGCCTCAACTGCTCTGACGTCGCCTTCGCCACTACCGCAGAGCGCGCCGTCCTCAACTCTCTCGGCGGCGGCTGCAATCTTCCGCTCGGCGCCTTCTGTCATCTTGCCGACAACGCGTGGCACCTGCACGCTATGGTCGTCAGCTCCGATGGCGACCAGATCGCGAACGTCATCGAGCTCGCCCCGCGCGGTATCTCTCCCGAAGAGCTCGGCCACCGGGCAGCCGAATCCCTCAAGGCTCGCGGAGCTCTGGAGCTGTTAGCTCAGCCTGTATAGATCCGGTTTCCATCCCGAAGGCATCTGTTGCGAGGATCGATCCTCGCTACTGCACCTGCTCGAAGGTATCCGTTTTGAGGTCGCCGCCTTCCAACGCCTGCTGCACGCCGTCACGGCGCTCGATCAGCAGCTCCACGAGCCAGGCATAGAACCGTGCGCGATCCTGGAGATTCAACGACACGGCAAAGTCGTCGATGATCGTCTCCAGTATCCATTCAGCTTCACTGCACGTCTGAGGAGGGGTCATAAATCGCGACCGTTATACCACACAGAACGGAAAGAGCCAGTACAACTTAATGAGTTCTTAATCTGGACCTAAGCTCGTCCAGGATGAACTCTCCGTCATCACCGCATAATTCAGCCTCAGAACACTCCGGCGACCGTCTAATCTAAGCGGGCCTCCGGCCTACTTTCATGATCTCCCTTTCTCGCCTCTCGCTCTTTTCGCTGAGCCTTTTCACCCTCATCGGCTCGGCCCAGGTTGTCCCTGCGCCTGAGGCCGCTCTGCCCGTCGGCGTTCCTCTGCGCATCCGCATCACCCACACCGCCCACCTGCACATCGGCACTCCTGTCACGGGCGTCCTCACCGAACCCGTTTACCTTCACGACCACCTCGTGCTCCCGCAGAACACCACCGTCCTCGGCGTCGTCACGGGCTACGCTCGCATCGACCGCAAGCTCCGCACCCAGGCTCTCCTCAACGGCGACGTCACCCCGCTCCACGACCCCGTCGTCGACTTCAACCGCCTTCAACTCCCCGGCTCCTCACAGCAGATCCCGATCTCCAGCCGCGGCGTCATACGCGACACCCAGCTCGTCCGCTTCACCGCCCGCAAAAATCGCCCCACGTACATCCAGCAGGCCGAGGACATGGCGCGCGCGCAGATCAAATCCGTCCACGACGCCTTCTTCACTCCAGGGCGCACCGACCGCGCACTCCGCCTCCTCTACTCGCAGCTTCCGTATCACCCGCAGCGCATCTGGCTCGGAACCGGCTTCATCGCCGATCTCAGTGCTCCACTCGATCTGCCCTCGTCGCAACCCGCTCCCGTACCGCTGGCCTCATCCGCAACGCTGGACTCCATCACTGTCTCCGCACGCCTCCAGACACCGCTCAACTCCGCAACATCCAAAGCTGGCGACACCGTCACTGCCACCGTCACCCGCCCGGTCTTCGACAGCGACAACAATCTCCTCGTTCCTGAGGGCGCCACGCTCGAAGGCGTCGTCACGCGCTCGCGCCCCGCGCGTTGGCTCGGTCGCAACGGGGAGCTCCGCTTCGGCTTCCGCGGCCTCGCCGATGAGGCCGGCAACACCAGCGTCGATGGCAACGTCACCGGAGCCGCTGGAGCCAAGGCCGAAAACCTCACCGTCGATGAAGAGGGCAACGTCAGGGCCAATCCTGACAAGGGGAAGATCCTCGCCCCGCTTCTCCTCGCCTACACCGCCGCGCTCGGCCACGACGACGACGGCGGCGTCGGCCAGACCGTCGTCGGCTCCAACGGCTTCGGCCTCATTGCGCGCTTCATTGCCTTCTCCAATAACAAGGACATCGCCACCGGTTTCGGCATGTACGCGCTCGCCAAGTCCGTCTACTTCCGCTACATCGACCGCGGCCACCAGGTCAGCTTTCCGCGCGACACCGAGGTAGAAGTCCAGCTCGTCTCCCGCGCCGCCGGCCACACCTCCCGCTGACGGCTGACATAGACGGCTGCCTTCCCGTGACGGATGATGGAATTCAGTAAGGAATTCCACCGCCCATGTCCGAACAAGGAAGCAGCCCCACCAGTGCATCGAACGTTCCGGACTTTCGGCCGGAACTCGCCTTTCCCCAGCTCACCGAGGAGATGGTCGATCGTCTTCGTCCTTACGGTCGGGAGGAGACCTTCCCGGCAAATCACCCTCTCTTTACTCCTGGTGAGCGGCAGGTCGATATGTTCGTCGTGCTCGAGGGCGAGGTCACGATCTCTCTGCCCACTGCGGATGGCGAAACGAAGGTCATCGCTCATCATCGCAGATTCGATTTCTCCGGCGAGTTGAATCTTCTGAACTCACAGGGATCGCTCGTCGAGGCGCAAACGGTCACCGAGAGCCGGATTCTTCGCATACCTCGCAACGAGTTGCAGAGGCTCATGCGCGCAGAAGGCGATATCGCGAACCTCATTATTCAGGCCACCATCTGGCGCCGTATCGGCATACTCGGCGAAGCGGCCGGCGGCATTGTGCTTATGGGACACGCCGGCGATGCGGAGATGACAGAGCTCCAGCGATTCCTCATCCGCAACAGCTATCCGCACAGGATCGTTGAAGTGCCGGTGAAAGAAGCTGTTCGGCTCGATGACGTCCTGTCGGACTCAGGAGTCCTCGCTGCCGGCAGTAGTGCTCTCGGATGGCCGCACCTTGTATCGACCGACGATCGCCGAGCTCGCCGACGAACTGGGTATCACCGAGCTGCCGGATCCGGAGATGATCTACGACGTGGTCGTCGTCGGGGCTGGGCCTGCGGGCCTTGCGGCCGCAGTCTACGCGGCATCGGAGGGGCTCTGCACCATCGTGATCGAAGGCACCGCTCCTGGAGGCCAGGCCGGCACCAGCTCCAAGATCGAAAACTACCTCGGCTTTCCAACAGGGATCTCCGGTCAGCGGCTGGCGAGCCGCGCCCAGTTGCAGGCCTTGAAGTTCGGCGTGCGCTTCGCCATCTCCAGAGAGGTGGTTACTGCGGAGCAGATCGACGGCATTCACAAACTGACGCTCGCCGGCGGCATCTCGGTATGCTCACGCTCTGTGGTCATCGCCACGGGAGCGCAATATCGCAAGCTGTCGGTCGAGGACTACAGCCGGTTTGAAAATCACGGCATCTACTACGCCGCAACCGCGATGGAGTCGCTGCTCTGCCGCGACAATGAAGTGATCGTGGTGGGCGGCGGGAACTCCGCAGGTCAGGCCGCCGTGTTTCTGTCCGGCATTGCGAGGCATGTGCATCACATCGTTCGCGGTAAGTCTCTGGCGAGCACGATGTCGCAGTACCTCGTCTCGCGCATCGAAAACTCGTCCCGCATCACGCTCTACACAGAGTCCGAGATCGTGAAGCTCGAAGGCGCGTCTTCGCTCGAATGCGTCGCGTGGATCAATCGCCGATCGGGTGACTTGACGGTGCAGCCGATTGGAAGCGTCTTCGTGATGATCGGCGCGGAGCCCAACACCGGATGGCTGTTTGGCACGGTCAAGCTCGACAAAAAGGGATTCATTCTTACTGGCGGCATAGACGGCTTCGATAGCTCTCCCTACGCAACCAGCACACCCGGTATCTTTGCTGTCGGCGATGTGCGGTCCAACTCCGTAAAGCGCGTAGCGTCGGCCGTCGGCGAGGGCTCCGTCGTCATCTCGGACGTTCATCGCTATCTCGCGGACCACCGCAACAACTTCGCGGTCGAACCGCACTCCGCGCTGGCGGCCCTGCGATCGGCCAGCGCCGCACCGCCGCTGCAGCCTGCGGAGCCGTAAGGAGTCGTAAACCGCCTCACAGCGAGCGACAAGCCGCGTCGTTCTACCGCGGCTGCTGACCTCCATCCGGCGAGGCAGGCCTCTGCTTCTGCGATCCTTGATGTTGCTGCGGCCTCTGTTGCTGCGGCGGGTTCTGATTCTGAGGGTGCTGCTGCGGTCTCTCCTGCTGCGGTGGTCTCTGCTGCTGCGGTCTTTCCTGCTGCGGTGGTCTCTGCTGCTGTGGGGGACGCGAGGTTGCGGCTGCGGTTTCGCACCCGGATTTCCCGGCTGATACCCATTGTTCGGCGGCGTCTGATTGTTGGGTGGCCGCTGATTGTTGGGTGGCTTCTGATACTGTGGCGGCCTCTGCTCCGGCGGACGCGACGGCTGAGGTTGCGGCTGTGGTCTTGTCCCCGGGCTAGGCTGATATCCGTTGTTTGGCGGGCGCTGGTTCGGTGGACGCGTGTTGGGAGGGCGATTCGCAGGCGGTCTGTAGACCGGCCTGTTTCCCGGACCCGGCTGGATCACAACCGGTGGACGAGGCCGCGGAGGCATGTAGTTTGGCGGGTGATAGTGCCAGTTGCCGCCGTATCCGGGCCGGCCCGTCCAGATGATCGGTCGCGGACGGTACCAGGGATTCGGCGGTCGATACCCTCCGTGCCATCCTCCCCAGATGGCGTGGTTGTAATAGACGCCGTGTCCCCAGTTCCATCCCCATCCGCCCCATCCCCAGGGCTGGTGGCTGGAAATCAGCGCCCCAATACCAATGCCCACGCCAAACGAGATCAGCGATGCCGCAACGACCGACCCCGTGCTCGGCGCAGCATAGACCACCGTCGGGTTGTACTGCGGCACGTAGACGACCTGCGGATTCGCCGGCTGGATCACATAAATCGGCTGTGGTCCCTGCTGCACAACCACCGTCTGCTGCTGATTCGACTCGCAGCGCTCCCGCCGCATACGCCTGCGCGCGCAGCCGCTGAATCGAATCCGATACTGCCGCCTGGTTCGCCGTCACGGCCTGCCCAATCGCGGCATAGTCATCGATGTTCTCCGCCATCATCTGCAGCACATCGGGGAAGCTGACCAGCGCAATGAAACGCCGGGTCGAACCCCTGCTGCTGCGCCGCGTCGGTCAGCTGGTCGCCGTCAGGCCGGGATTGTTCGCAAGCCAGTTGGTGACGTCCAGAATCTCCTGCGGATTGGTCGACGCCGTCGTAATCTGCGCCAGCAGGGAATCCGGATAGAGCGCAATCGGCGCCAGAAGCTGATCGAGCTGCTGCGCATTCGGCGTCGCAATCTGCGCCTGAGCTTTCCGCGGAAGCTGCACCACCACGAGACTGAAGATCAGAAAAAGGGCCAGTAGACGGTACCGCAGAGACAACATAGGTGTCCTCCATAACCGGCAAAAACCAACACACGATACAGATGCACTTCTTTCCTCGCGGCCCGAACCATCCTCGCATACCGGTTAACCCGGGAACGACCGGCTTGACACGCGAGGTAGCCAAAAGAAGACGAAATACTCACAGCCCGGCGCCCCCGCGCTTCGCTCTTTGACAGTTCTTTCTGCTTAGGTCCGGAGCTAACCTTAGTTTGCTCTAGACTTTGCGCAAAAAACAGGGGGAGGGGGGTACCCCCGCACGGCTTGAGCCCAATCGAACTTTCGTTCCAGCGCCTGAGCTATCTTGGAACTACGATTTCCTCAGCCGTTTGCCATCGCAGAGTTCGCCAAGGAGGCTCGTGAAGCCGCAGCCCGCCACAGGGAAGCTCGCTCGTGTCGCCGGCCCTCTGACCCTCGCCCTCGGTTACCTCGCCGCGGTCGTCCTTCCAGGCCTGGGAGCTCTGCTCAGCCTGCACACTCGCCCCTTCCAGAGCACGCCGCTCGCCCTCAGCTTCGCCGCCATCGCCATCGTCACCCTGCTCAGCGGCCCCGGCCCCGGCATCGTCGCCTCCATCAGCACAGGCGCCTCCTACATTTACGCAGACCTCACCCCACTCCCCCCGTTTGCCCACGACCCCGGCGAAATTCTTCACACCGCCATCATCGTCCTGCTCGGCATCGTGGTCACTTACTTCTGTGAGCGGCAGATGGTGATCAGCGGGCGCCTGGCGGACGCGCTCGACACCCTGCAACTCAAGACCGACGCACTCATCGAGGCGCAGCAGGCCAGCAGTTCCGTCGCCTGGACCTACGACCTCGAGCATCGCCGCATCGAGTGGGCCGAGGGCGGTCCTCCCATCTTCGGTCGTCCCTTCGACGATCCGTCGATGTCCGATCTGCCGATCATCTTGCGATGGACGACGACCGGCCCGCGCTCGACGAGGCCTTTCAGCACGCGTTCGCAAACGGAACACCGGTTCAGATTCAGTTCCGCAGCCGTCTGCCGACCGGTGAAGTTCGATGGTTCGAGAGCCGGGGAACACCCTCGTCGCGACAGAAAGACATCTGGCGCGGTGTGACGATCGACATCACGGAGCGCAAGAATGCCGAGATTGCTCTGGTTCGTTCCGAAAAGCTCGCCGCCATCGGACGTCTTTCGGCGACGATCGCGCACGAGATGAATAATCCGCTCGAGGCCGTAACGAACCTGCTCTTTCTTAGCTCGTCTGATCCGGCCCTGTCGCCGGAGACACGCAACTATCTCTCAGCCGCCGACCAGGAGCTTCGCCGTCTCGCCAGCATCGCGCGGCACACGCTGAGCTTCGCGCGTCCGCGCTCTTCGGGAGGGCCAGCCCATACGGCAAAATTGCTGGAGGCCGTGGTCGAGATGTTTCAACCCAGGTGCGCTTCCCAGGGCGGTGAGATTCATCTGCTGCACAATCCCGACCTCACGGTCGCCGCGCCGTCCGATGAAGTTCGCCAGATGCTCACCAATCTTGTATCGAACGCCTGCGACGCCATCGAGGGCCCATCCGGCCGCATCGCCATCGACGTCTCTGCCGACGATGAGTTCGCGACGATCGAGGTGCGCGACAACGGCGTCGGCATCTCGCACGAGAACCTCAACCACATCTTCGAGCCGTTCTTCACGACGAAGCCCGACGTCGGTACCGGCATCGGCTTGTGGGTCACGCGCGAGCTCGTGGAAAAGTGTGGAGGCGAGATTGAGGTCCGCACCGAAGCGCTGCCTCCCGGGTTCCGCACCGCCTTCCGCCTGCAGCTTCCGCTCGCCGACTAACGTGAGCGGGCTTTCTCCACAGCGAGTGGAATCTGCACCATCCCGGCGCGTCCCGTTTCCATGTTCCAAATCGCAACGTAAAGGAAGTCTTCGCCGTTTGGCAGATTGATCTGCTGGTCAAAGCCGATTCGCGCGTCCGGTCCGGCGCCGTCGATGTGCTCCTGCGAGACGCTCAACGTGACTTTATCCGCGATGCGCGAGACGGATTTGCCGTGATGATCGAACGCAAACACACCCAGCCCAAGCGAGAACTGGTTTCCCGTCCCGTCGGTCTGCTTGGGGAATGCATCCAGGGGAACACTGTAGTGAAGGTCGTACGTGCGCTCGCCCTTCTTCAGTGGTGCGGCGTTTGAGTGGATCACGAGCTGAGGCGAGAGGTCCGCAAGCTGTTCCGTAGGCGTTACACGGACCTGGAGCGCAATTGGCGTCGAGCGCACCTCGGTCACAGCAGAGCCGTCCTGCAGCAGGCGTTTCCTTGAAGGCTCTTTGGACTGAGCCAGGTCTGATCCATCATCGAAGTAACCGCGGCGATAACTGATCTGGTAATCACCCCCGTCAATCTGCACCTTGATCTTGTGCCAACGATTGTCGAGCTTCACCTCCTGCGGAGAGTAGGTAATGGTGTAGAAGGAGGCATCATTGTCCGCAAGGTGCTTCACCTCGTCGGCGATATTGTTTCGGTTGACGACTGCGTGCCCGCCGGTAGCTTCGGCTGCGTCCTCCATCCCGACATGTTCAAACATGGAAGGATCGGCCGCTATAAGAGGATCTCCAGGAGCCTGGAGGCCACGCACGTCAACCGGGTAAAGAGCGACGCGTGCGGATTCCAGCTGATCGTACATCCCACTCAGGTCCTGGTAATTGACGAAGGTCGTTGGGTCCGATCGCAACGAGAGACCGCCTGCGCCCTGGAACCAGAAGACGTTCTTCCTTCCGGGAAACTGCTGAAGATAACCACAGAGTTCGTCGACCACATGACCCGGGGTTCCATATCCGTCCGCCGGCGGCACCAGGCGCGGAATCACCGCATGAACTGCGTTGAGCAGACGTCGATGGTCGGTTGTGAAGTTCGCGAACATCGCCAGGCCCCCGCGCGTTGCAAGAACGGCGAACGGCTCATCAGGAGGCAACTGCCTGATGAACTGCTCGAGCTGCAGGTTCAGAAAAGCCTGGTCCACGAAGCCGAGCCAAGTGGTATCGATGAGAATCACGTTCCAGGCACGCGGAGGGCGAAGAATGATGTCGTTGCTGTAGACGCTCCCCGCACTCTCCGGCGCGAAAGTGACAGGCTCCGTTCCGGTGTGCTCTTCAAATGTCGCGAGATGTTGCGGCTTGCCGTTGTCGAAGATGTGGAAGGCGGACTCTTTGAGCCCATGGATGGGATTGCCCTTGCGGTCCGTCACCGTGATGTCAGTGATGACCTCACGAGCATTTGCATGCAGCGTGTAACCACTCTGGGGACTTTGTTGATTGCCGCTTTGCGCTGCGGCTGTTGAAACCGTTCCCACCAGCGATGCCGCAACCACAGCCCAACGAACCAACCGGTTCATTCGCGTCACCCGAGCCCGTCGAAGTCTTTAGCGCGCTTAGCTTATCAGACGAAGCAGCATCGCCTGGAGCCGCAGTTGATTCTTCAACTTTGTGGTGATCGATTGGCTTCAGCAGCGCGCTCGAGCAGAGGCGAACCTCGTCGTCGCTCGTCTGATCGAAGTGCCGGTACCACTGGCCGACAGCGGCGAAGTCATACGGCGTCATCAGGCAGACGACGGCGTCGGCGTGCCGCTTCAGGTCTTCGCAGGTGTCTTTTGCTGCGACGGGCACGGCGATGATGATCTTCTTCGGCTCTCGTTGCCGTAACGCCTCGACCGCAGCGCGCATCGTGTAGCCGGTGGCGACGCCATCATCGACCAGCAGAACGCACTTGCCCCTCACATCGACGGGCGCGCGGTCGCCGCGATAGGCATGCTCGCGCCGCTCCAGTTCGCGCGTCTCGCGCTCGACGGTTTCGCGCGAGTTGTTCCACTGTTACGTGGAGCGCGCGCACGACCTCCTCGTTGAGAACACGGACGCCGCCGGACGCAATGGCCCCCATCGCGAGTTCCGGCTGCTGCGGAGCGCCGAGTTTGCGGACCACGAAAACATCGAGCGGAGATCCAAGCGCCTGCGCAACCTGGTACGCCACCGGAACTCCGCCGCGCGGGAGCGCGAGGACGACGATCTCATCGCCAATGCACTCCTGATCGAGGAATTCGCGGAGACTCGCTCCCAGCCGCTGCCCGGCGTCGATGCGATCGGCAAACATCGCGGTTTATCTCCGGTCCAGAGATCGCGCTTTCAAATGCCAGATTTGCTTATACGCTCTTCAGCCAGGAGTAGGCGCCAGTTCAGGCGGACATCATCACCTGTTCCCGGCGCACCAACGCGGCGTACAGATCGAAGTAGTCATGCACCATACGCTCGCGGGAGAAGCGCTTCTCGGCGGCTGCGCGGCAGTCCTCCGGACGGATTTGATGGACGCGCTGGATTGCGTCGGCCATCTCTTCCACGCTGTCGACGAAAAAACCGGTTACCCCGTCCTCGACGATCTCTGTCAGGGCGTCCGAGCGGTAGGCGATCACCGGCGTTCCGACGGAGAGTGCCTCCATCGCGGTGAGCGAGGTCGTCTCCATCGCCCGGGAGGAGTGGAGAAGACACTTCGCGCGCGCCAGCAGGCGCTGCCGCCGTTCGGTCTCAATCGGTCCGAGGAAGCGATGCGACACGCCATCCCCATTCAGCAGAGGCTGGACCTTCTCAGCGAAGTACTCGCCGTCCTCGCGGTAGGGAAACACGTGGCCGCCGACCAGAACACGCGTGCCTGCCCGCGTCCCGGCCTCCAGCGCCTCGTGCACATTCTTTTCCGGGCAGATGCGTCCGAGAGCCACCGCAAAGTCCTCGCGCTCGCGATCCAGCCGGATCTTCGGGAGGGGGACTCCATTTTCGATCACCGGAACGTCGGCCAGCGTCGGGGCAGATCCGTCGCTGTGCCGCAGAGACACACTGAAACTGCGCGCGATCGCCGAACGTCACCCACGCCTCTGGCCGATACCAACTGATGGGCGCGTGCAGCGTCACGAGCACCGGGATATTCGGCGGAAGGACGTGCTGGTAGAAGTCGACGCCGTGCATGTGAATCAGGTCAACCCGATACCGGGCGAGGGCGCGATCGATCGCCGCCTGAAACCGCCAGCGGTGCCAGCGACGATCGGACTCGCTGATCAGAGCACGTTCGGGCATCGGGGCTGCGAAGAGCTCGCCCGCCACCAGCGACCCTGCGCAGGCCACGACGAGGGAACGCTGACCCTCGGCAACGAGGGCAGCGTCGAGCTCAGCCAGGATTCTTTCCGCGCTGCCGACTCCGAAAGGTCCTACCGGAGCAAACGGAAACGCCACACTCAAAACCGTCAGGGCCACACCTGTTACCTCGCTGCGCAATTCGTGCTTTATCTCGCGCAACAGCCCCGAATGGTGGCCCGTATCCCCGCGAGTCTCTCTAATAGAGATGCACGACTTGTGGGTAGGACGCTGCCACACGGAAGTAACCGCCCGTGTCTACCGAGATACGGTTTGCAGGCAAAGACTCCGAGAAATCTTCGCCTGAAGCGCGGCGCTTATGCTTCGTACAATGAATGGTTTGCGTGGAAATGTAAAACTACTACTTCAAGACGTGACCTCAACGGCGGAGGCTTCGTCAATCGTTGAAGCGGGTAGTGCGGTTTTCGACAGGTAAATGTTAATCAGCTGTTCGAGCGGCATTGGACGGCCGAAGAAGTAGCCTTGCGCCTGGTCGCAGCGGCGCCACGCGAGGAAGCGCTGCTGTTCTTCGGTCTCGACCCCTTCGGCCACGACATCCATGTGGAGTCCGTGAGCCATAGCGATCACCGTCCGGACAATCGACGCAGCGTTGGCGTCGTCGGGGCAGCGGGAGACGAAGCTCCGGTCGATCTTGAGCCGGTCGACCTTGTACTCGAGGATGTATTTGAAGCTGGAGAATCCGGTGCCGAAGTCGTCCAGCGCGAACTTGACGCCCATAGCGCGGAGACGGCTGAGGGCAGCGATGGTTTCTGCCGAGCTGATCATCAGGGTGTACTCGGTGATCTCAAGCTCGAGGTCAGCGGGGGCCAGTCTCGAATTGCGCAACGCCTGTTCAACAACCTCTCCAAGATTTTGCTGTAAGAACTGGCGAGGAGAGAGGTTAACGGCCATCGGTCAAGCGCTTGCCAAGACGCTCCTGAAGAATGCCGGGCCTCCTCGCAGGCCTTCTCCAGGACCCATTGGCCGAGCGGCAGGATGAAGCCGCTTTCTTCGGCTGCGGTGATGAACTCTTCCGGGCTGAGCAGACCGCGGTGCGGGTGACGCCAGCGGAGAAGCGCTTCGACGCCCACCAGCTCGCCGGTGCGGCAGGCGATCTGCGGTTGATAGAAGAGCGTCATCTGGTCGTTGATGAGGGAGCGGCGGAGATCGGATTCGAGCTCCAGCTCGTCGGCGCCGGACTCGCCAAGAGCAGCAGAGAAGAGCTGAAGGCAATTGCGGCCGCTGCGTTTGGCGGCGTACATCGCGGCGTCTGCGTTGCGCAGGAGCGTGGCGGCGTCGGTACCCCACTCCGGGAACAGACAAAGGCCGAAGCTGGCGGTAATGCTGAGTTCCTTGCCTGCGAGCTGGAGCGCGCTCTGCAGCTTGCCGGAGAGCCGTCCGGCGGCACGCATGGCGTCGTCCTGGCTGCCGCAGTTGGGCATGACGACTACGAAGGTGTCGCCACCGATGCGGGCGACAGTGTCATTGGCGCGAGTCGAGTTGCGCAGGCGGTCAGCGAAGACGGTCAGAAGTTCGTCGCCGGCGGCATGGCCGAGGGAGTCGTTCACGCGTTTGAAGTTGTCGAGGCCGATGGAGAGGATGGCCACCGGCTGGTTGAGTCGGCCAGCACGCTCGAGCGCCTGCTCGAGCCGTTGGCGCAACTTCATACGGTTGGGAAGTCCTGTCAATGCATCATGTTGCGCGAGGAATGTGATGGAATCGGTGAGCTTCTTGCGCTCCGAAATGTCATAAGCAGTAGCAAGATATCCGGTGGTCTCGCCGTGTTGACCTTGAAGAGCTGTCAGCGAGACGTGCACCGGCACGCGCGCGCCGTCGGGGCAAACGTAGTGCCAGTCGGCCTCGGCGCTGGCCCGGTCTCCCAGCAGCAAGAGGAGCGACTCGAAGTTGACAGCTGCGACGCCGGTATCACGCCCGGTCTGGCCCATGACGCGATCGCGGAGCTCTTCAGGATCGTGAAGGTCGACCAGCGACGCGTGCCCGACCACCGCCTGACTGCTAAAGCCGGTAAGCCGCTCGGCCGCGGGGTTCATCGCAGTGATCATGCCGGCGGTGTCGGTCGTCAGGATGGCGAAGGGAGCGTCGTGGATGAGCGATTGCGAGAAACGGTGCATCTGCTCGACCTGCTGCTGGCCGGAGCGTTCGGCGGAAAGATCGTGCATGGTGACCGCGACACCGCTTTGCATCTTGACGGCCTGGAGTTCGAACCAGAGGTCGTCGCCGGAGTCGCTGCGGTAGCGGATCTCGCCCGAGTAGGGAAGGCCGGTGCGCTCGACCTGGCGGAGCCGCTCGACGAGGCTGCTCTCCGGCAGAGTGGGCAGCGCCTGGCTGAGAGGCATGCCGATGAGGTCACGGCGGCGATGGAGAAGGAGCTTCTCGGCATTGGCGTTGACGAAGCTGAAGCGGAAGTCGCCGCCCTTGTTAAAGGGGTTGTGATCGCTCTCCAGAATGAAGAAGGCCTGACGGCCGGTTTCTGCGGCGGAAACGAAGCGCTCATGCGCACGCTCCGCGGCTTCGCCAAAGGATTTCACTTGGTAAAGCATCGGCAGCAGCAGGACGACTCCGCCAGCCAGGACAAGGGAGGTGAGCCCCAGAATCGCGCTGGTCTGGGGTGGTGTGCCGCTGGCCACACCGTAGCCCAGGAGGTCCAACAGGCGCTTGGCCGCTGCGACACCGAGCACCAGCATGAGGCCCAGTGCGGCGGTCCGGAAGGCAGAGTGACGGCGCATGAGCCACACCAGGCGGCTCAGGACAAAACAAGCGCAGGCGCAGCCGAGAATCGTGAGACTGTCGGCCACTATGCGCAGCCAGTACAGAATCTGAGGCGAGGAGTCGCCCAACCCCCTGGCCAGCCAACTGCTCCTCAGCATGACCAGCTGGGCCAGAAGCGCGAGGAGAAAGCAAAGCAGCAGCGCGGTCTGCATGAGCGGGCCGCGGATGTGTCGACGGTGAACGATCTTCCCCATACCGGGTTCCATAGGATCTTCGAACGGGCCTACTTTGGAACCTAACACCGTCGGTAGCGTTTCCTCTCAAATTTTCAGTCACCGGTATGACGCAAGGGTTGTACCCGCAGCATGCGATTTACAGGTTATTCGCCGTAGGGCACCCAGATATTCTTCACTTGGGTGGCATGTTGCAGATACCAAAGACCTTCGGCTTGTTTGGCGTCGAACCAGTCGATGGCATGCCCTTCGTTCGTCCAGACCTGTTTCAGGTTACCAGTCGAACCGAGCTTGACCATGGCGGCGGCTGCGTCATCACGGAAGCTCCAGATGGCGTCCACGTCGTCGTGCTCGGCGAGGGTTTTGCCGAGCTCCATCGGTTTGCCCGGCGACGAAGTTCACCACGCCGCCGGGTAGGTCGCTGGTATCGAAGACCTGGTAGAGCTCGCCGATGAGCGTGGCGCAGCGCTCGCTGGGAACCGCGACCACGGAGTTGCCCATGGCGATGGCGGGCAGGATGAGCGAGAGCAGACCGAGCAGCGGAGCGTCGTCCGGCGCGAGGATGCCGACGGTGCCGATGGCCTCCTTCATGGCCAGCGTGACCATGCGGAAGGGCGGGTTGTGTACTGAGCCCTCGAACTTGTCGCACCACGCGGCGTAGGTGAAGGCGCGGTCGACGGAGGAGTCGAACTCGACCTCGGCCTGTGCTTCACCGACGAAGTCAGCCAGCTTGCGGACGATCTCGCCGCGGCGCTGGATGAGGTTCTCGGCGATGTAGTAGAGGACTTGTGCACGACTGTGTGCGGCGGCTTTGGCCCACTTGATGCCTGCAGGACCGGCGGCCTCGACGGCGTTGCGGATGTCCTTGCGGTTGCCGAGCGGAGCTTCGCCGACGAGCTTGCCCTCGCGGTTGTAGACCGGGAAGCTGTAGCCGGAGTCGGGCCGCGCCTGCTTGCCGCCGATGTACTGCTTCACGGTGCGGTCGATGCCGACGCTTCCGTCGCCTCGTGATCTCTGTTCTCTGATCTCTGTTCTCTCGTCTCCTGCACGACCTCGGCTTTCTGCGCAGCGTGCGTCCACGCAGGGACGAGGTACTCGAACATGCCCTCCTTGCCGCCTTCGCGGCCGTAGCCGGATTCGCGATAGCCGCCGAAGCCGCAGGCGGCGTCGAAGAGGTTCGTCGAGTTGACCCAGACCACGCCGGCCTTGACCTGCGCGGCGACGTCGAGCGCGACGTTGATGCTCTCGCTCCAGACGCAGGCGGCGAGGCCGTAGGGGGTGTTGTTGGCGAGCTCGACGGCCTCGGCGGGGGTGCGGAAGGTCATCGACGCGAGGACCGGGCCGAAGATCTCCTGCTGCGCGACGGTGGAGCTGGGGTGGACGTCGGTGAGAAGTGTGGGCTTGATGAAGAGGCCGTTCTTCGGCATCGGGATCTCGGGCTGCCAGCAGGTGGCGCCTTCGGCGATGCCCATCGCGACGAGCTTCTGGATGCGGTCGTACTGGACCTGGTCGACGATGGCACCGATGTCGATGGCCTTGTCGAGGGGCGAGCCGACGCGGAGGGTTTCCATGCGGGCGCGGATCTTGTCGTAGAGCTTCTCGGCGACGCGCTCCTGCACGAGGAGACGCGAGCCGGCGCAGCAGACCTGGCCCTGGTTGAACCAGATGCCGTCGACGAGGCCTTCGACGGCGGAGTCGAGGTCGGCGTCGTCGAAGACGATGAAGGGCGATTTGCCGCCGAGCTCGAGCGAGAGCTTCTTGGGCGTCTTCGCGGTGGCCTTGCGGATGATGCGGCCGACCTCGGTGGAACCGGTGAAGGCGATCTTGTCGATGTCAGGGTGCTCGACGATAGCGGCTCCGGTCGCTGCCGTCGCCGTTGATGACGTTGAGGACGCCTTTGGGCAGGCCGATCTCGTCGGCGATTTCCGCGAGCGCGATGCCGGTGAGCGGCGTGAACTCCGCGGGCTTGATGACGACGGTGTTGCCGGCGGCGAGCGCGGGCGCGACCTTCCAGGCGAACATCAGCAGCGGGAAGTTCCAGGGGATGATCTGGCCGACGACGCCGACGGGCGTGTAGCCGCGGAACTCCTCGCCGTCGAAGCCGTTCTCGCCGAGGTCGCCGAGGAGTTGGGCCCAGCCGGCGTGATGGTAGAAGTGGCGGGCGACGAGCGGGATGTCGATGTCGCGGGACTCGCGGATCGACTTGCCGTTGTCCATGGACTCGAGCACGGCGAGGCGGCGCGAGTGCTTCTGCACCTGGCGGGCGAAGGCGTAGAGATAGCGCGCGCGCTGGTGGCCGGTGAGCGCCTGCCAGCCGGGAAGGGCAGCGCGGGCGGCTTTGACGGCGCGGTCGACATCGGCTGCGTCGGCCTGCGCGATCCTGGCGAGGACTTCGCCGGTTGCAGGATTTTTCGTCTCGAACGAGGCGGCGACCTTGGTCCACTCGCCGTTGATGAAGTGGCCGAAGCTGCGCTGGTGCGCGTCGAGCCACTTGTTCACTTCGCTCGGATCTTCCGGCGCTGGACCGTATTCCATCGACTGAAACTTCTCCACAATGCTGCTTGCC
>CAVZMD010000029.1:0-58077 GCA_963776265.1 uncultured Acidobacteriaceae bacterium
GACGTATCCGATGGCATACGCGATCGAAAACCCCATGATGATGAATCCGTACTGCGACTCCGACCAGTGCAACGCCTTTTGCAATAATGGCGCAAGCAAACCGAGCACCTGCTGGTCAACGTAGTTGATGGTGGTGGCTGCAAAGACGAGGAAGCAGACATACCAACGCACCCGGCCGTAAGCGCTGCCTACATCTGCAGCGCCGACCTTCGTCCTGGATTCGGCCGCTGGAATCATAGGGTCTAAAGAACGACACCCTTCTTCAGCAGGATGCAGCCGTAAGGCCGCTGTTCACCCGTGGCGACAACAGCGTAGGCCGCGCGAGCGCGCACGTAGAAGTCTTCACGCGAGATCCCGAGCATCTCCACCTGCTTGTTCTCGGCCAGATCAATCTGCTTTTGGCAGAGCTGCTGCACCTCGGGGACTTCCTCGGGAGCATGCACCTGCAACATCCGCAGCGCGGGATGCGGCACAAAGGTGTCCAAGGGCATCAGACGCAAGCATGCAGCAACCGCGTCTCCGGCAGGCTCGCCCCATCCAGACGCACGAGACGGCGCGCTACTGAGACAGACGGAAAGTGACAGTCGACTAAGGCAATCTCGTCTCCGTGCCCCATGGACGCCAAGGCATGCAGCAGATCCGGCGTATGGAGCACGTTCAAGGTCTTCAACATGATCTGTTCTCCTTCCGTTCAAAAAGTTGTCGCAGCTGCACCTTTCAAACCCAACAGTTCACGGGCGTCGTCAGGAGTAGCCAGAGTGCGGCCGCATTCAGCGACCATCTCGCGCACCATGGCCACTTGCTCCGCGTGTCCGACTGCGCAAGTTGGCCCGGGCCGATCCACAGGCTCGTCCTCCAGCCCGACGCGCACGAGCCTCCTTCTCTAAGTGCCAGCCTTGCGATTTCCATCTGACTTTTGCCCGTGCCAAGCACGGACCAGAAGAAATCATCGCCAAAGAGCCGGTCCGCGGTGCGTCGCATCGTCTCGACGTCATCCGGATGAGTTCCAATACCACCCAGTACTCCGAAGATCGTCTGCACAAACAAAGGCGGCTCGACCAGTCCGCGCTCCAGAAAGTGCGCGAGGTTATAGAGGTGGCCAACGTCGTAACACTCGAATTCGAATTTTGTTCCGTGCTCCCGCATGACGCCGAGAACATACTCTATGTCCTGGAACGTGTTGCGAAAGATGAGGTCCCGGCTGTCTTCGAGGGCCTGCGCTTCCCAGGAGAAGCGAAAGTCCTGAAACCGCTGCAGCATGGGATAAAGCCCAAAGTTGAATGACCCCATGTTGAGTGAGGCCAACTCCGGCTTGAAATGCGCAGCTGGACGAATTCGCTCCTCGACCATCATGAACGGTGATCCGCCGGTTGTAATATTCAACACTGCATTCGTGCTGGATCGCAGCGCTGCAACGATCGGCTGGAAGCCTTGAACACTCTGGTCAGGTCTGCCGTCCACAGGATCACGGGCATGGATATGAACAATTGCGGCCCCCTCATTTGCCGCTTCCAGAGCCGACGCGGAGATCTGTTCCGCTGTCACAGGAAGATACGGGGACATGGATGGGGTATGAATGGCTCCTGTTACAGCGCAGGTCACCACAACTTTGTTTTCTATGCGCATGCGGATGAGACAGTTCCTCTCGTGTGACGTGGTGATGGTGAGTGGTGATATACCTTGCTGAAGTTGCTCCTGACGCCATTGCTTTCAAGAGGCGATCCTGACAGCCGCCGTTTTGACAAACATAAGTTCATCTCTCGGGAGAGTTCACGATTGAGTATTGCGAAACGACTTATTCCCTGCCCTGACTTGCGCGTCCTGATCACAGCGGGAGCGGCAGGTATTGGTGCGACGATAGCAAGGGCATTCGTAGAAACCGGAGCAAAGGTGCACGTTTGCGACGTTGATCGCGAGGCCATTACCGAGATAGCGCGGCGCAATCCAGCAATCACAGCAACGCACGCAGATGTTGTGAACGGGGCACAGATTGAGGCTGTCTTTGATGCACAAAAGCAACTGTTCGGCGGTCTGGATGTGCTGGTAAACAATGCCGGCATCGCCGGGCCTACGGGCGGCATCGACAGCATCACGGAAGCAGACTGGATGCGGACCGTCGACGTAAATCTCAATGCGCAATATCGGTTCGCGCGTCTCGCCGTGCCACTGCTGAAAGAGTCCACACAGGGCCACATCCTCTGCATGTCGTCGGTTGCCGGTCGCCTGGGATACGCGTGGCGCACGCCGTATGCTGCGACAAAATGGGCGATCCTGGGGCTCGTGAAATCACTTGCCGCCGAGTTAGGACCCAGCGGCATCCGCGTCAATGCGCTATTACCAGGTTTCGTAGAAGGCGAACGCATGGATAGGGTCATTCGCGCGCGCGCGGAACAGGCACAGGTTGGCGAGAGCAATATGCGCGAACAGTATCTCGGGAAGATCTCGCTGCGCCGCATGGTCACAGCCGAGGACGTCGCCGCAGCCGCTCTATTTTTGTGTTCACCGGGGGCACGTAACATCACGGGCCAGACGATCAGCATCGACGGAAACGTGGAGTCACTCTGAACCGAGTGTGCGCTGGCGAGTCGCAATGTCTCGATTGGACGTACCAAGTTATCACCTGGCCTTTGTCGTGGCGCGAACCTGCAGAGTGTTTTCAAACACTACGGTTTGTTTGCGCTTGTGCTTTTTCTGAATGCGAGAAAGCAATACCTCGGCAGCCTTGTATCCCAACTGGTATTTGGGTTGCGCAACGCAGGTGAGGCGTGGGCTGAAGACGCTATTCCAGAAGAAATCGTCGTAACTGACGACAGAAACATCGCGTGGCGTGGACAGCTTCCGCTCATCGAGAGATTTTAGAAAGCCGATGGTCATCATGTAATTCGTCACGAAAGCGGCGGTCGGTTTTTCCTTGAGCAGCTTCAATCCGATCTCATACCCTGAGTCAATGCCGTAGTCACCGGTTCCGATTAACGCGTCGTCCGGGGCAATATTCGCCTCGCGCAACGCTTTCTCATACCCTTGATAGCGGCCATCGGTTGTACTCACGCCGGGAACACCACGAATGAGTGCGATGCGGCGATGGCCCAACGCAATGAGGTGCTGTGTGGCAAGGTAGCCACCGCCGACATCGTCCACCAGAACAGTGTCCGTCTTCAGCTCTTCATATTCGCGATCGAGAAGAACAACGGGAATCCCGCTCACTTTGAGCATGCGCAACAACTCAGGCTTCAGGGCCCCGGGCGCCTTCACCAACACGATCCCGTCAACGCGATTGGAGAGAAAGAGCTTGAGATAGATCTCTTCCTTGTCCGCGTCATTGTCGGAGTTCCCGAGAATGATCGTATAACCCGCGGCCTTGGCTTTGTCCTCCACGCCGCGCACGATCTCCGGGAAGAAGAAGTTCGCGATGTCAGGTACGAGTACGCCGAGCGAAAGAGTCTTTTGCTTAGCCAATCCGCGCGCCATGAGATTGGGCCAATAGTCCAACTCGCGGATAGCTGCTTCAACGCGAGAACGCAACTCGGGACTCACGTAAGAACTGTTGTTAACGACAGACGAGACGGTAGCAACCGAAACGGTAGCCCGCTTGGCGACATCATAGATCGTTGCCACACTGCCTCCACGTGTACTGCGAATCGTTGACAATCATCGCACGAATCTCCTATCGTTTGGCTACTTGATCGAACCGCTTAGCTAATCGGTTCGTCAAATAAGCAGTGAACGACAAAATATGCAGAGCAGACGCGACTTCCTGAAACGTGCTGCCGTTCTTTCCAGCGCGGCTGGATTTTCCGGTATCTTCCCCGAGACCATTCAGCGGGCGCTGGCCGTTGACCCCGCGCCCCATAGTACGTACATGGATGCCGATCATATCGTCGTTCTCATGCAGGAGAACCGTTCGTTCGATCACGCGCTCGGCATGCTGCGCGGAGTTCGCGGATTCAACGATCCCCGGGCACTGCGGCTGGAGAACGGAAATCCCGTGTGGCTGCAAACGAACGCAGAGGGAGAAGCCTACGCTCCATTCCGCCTGAACATCCACGACACGCGCGCGACGTGGATGAGCTATCTCCCGCACGCGCGGGAGACCCAGGTGGACGCCTGGAACCGAGGACTGTATGACGGCTGGCTTGAGGCCAAGCGCTCACACAAGAAAGAGTATGCGGACATGCCGCTCACGCTCGGCCACTACACGCGCGAGGACATTCCTTTCTACTATGCGCTGGCCGATGCCTTCACCGTCTGCGACCAGAACTTCTCCGGTGTAATGACCAGCACTACGCCAAACCGTGCGATGTTCTGGACAGGCACACTTCGCGAGGAACAAAACCCCAAGTCCAAGGCCTTCATCCGGAACTACACATTCTCGCCCGGCGGTTCGCACTGGGAGACCTTTCCGGAAATTCTGCAGCGCAATGGTGTTAGCTGGAAGTTTTATCAGAACGACGTCGGCCACGTGGAGATGGGATTGAGCGAGGAGGAGAAAGCGTGGCTTTCGAACTTCGGCTGCAATAATCTCGAGCTCTTCGCGCAGTACAACGTTCGTCACCTCGAGAGTTATCAACAGCAGTTGCCCGAGACAATCGCTAAGCTCAAGAAGGAGATTGCGAAGGCAGAGGCGAGTCACACTTCGCAGGGGCCGGTAGACCGCACCGTTCCGACGCACAATCTTGCCACCCTGAAGAACGCGCTCGCACAGTGCGAACTGGATGCGCTGCTTGGTCCAGGGGTTGTTACGAAGCTACCTCCCGAGGCGCGCGAGCTGCATGAGCGCGCCTTTGTCACGAATATCGGTGATCCGCACTATCACCAACTAACGGAACTGCAGACTTCCGAGGGTACGACTTGGGTGCCCAAGGGTGATGTACTACACCAGTTCCGCGAGGATGTGCGGAATGGCAAGTTGCCGACTGTAAGCTGGCTTGCGTCGCCGGAGAACTTTTCCGATCACCCGATCTCTCCTTGGTACGGTGCTTGGTACGTTTCCGAGGTGATGAACATCCTCACGCAGAATCCTGAAATTTGGAAGAGGACGATCTTTATTCTGACGTATGACGAGAACGATGGTTACTTTGACCACGTTCCGCCATATACAGCGCCTGATCCGCGCGATGTGAGCACAGGCAACGCTTCACCCGGACTGAACTATGAGACTGAATATGTCTATCGCGAAGATGAGCTGGCCTACGGCATCCCTCCCGCGGAGGCGCGCACAGGTCCGGTTGGGCTTGGCTTTCGCGTACCGATGGTGGTGGCTTCGCCATGGAGCCGCGGAGGTTGGGTGAACTCGCAACTCTTCGAGCACACCTCGGTCAACCAGTTTCTTGAGCACTTCGTAAATACGAAGTTTGGCTGCAATGTGCGCGAAAACAATGTCAGCTCGTGGCGTCGCGCGATCTCGGGCGATCTGACGACGGTCTTTCGTCCTTTTGATGAGCGTGCGCACCAGTCGCTCCCTTTCGTTGAACGCGATCCATATGTGGAGACCATCTACAAAGCGAAGTTTCAGCCGCCACCGTCGGATTTCCGCGTGCTCAGCCCATCGGAGGTCTCCGCAGCGCGGCAAGGAAAGTTGGCGTCGCTGATGGGGACCCAGGAGCCAGGTACCCGTCCCTCATGCGCGCTGCCTTACGAACTGTATGCAGAGGCAACCCTCAACTCTACGAACGGCAAAGCGACGCATGTTGTTCTGGAGTGCAAGGTTGGGAACCAGGTGTTTGGCAAGAGGTCGAAGGGTTCGCCTTTCAATGTTTACCTGCGCGGCTTCAAGTCAGGAGGCCTTCGCAACCTCTCGTACGCCGTTGCCGCTGGAGAGAGTGTCCACGATAGCTGGCCGCTGGATGCCTTCGTGGACGGGAAATACCACATTGAGGTCCACGGCCCGAATGGCTTCTTCCGCGCCTTTCAAGGAAACGCAAACAGTCCTATTTCGCCAGTTCACTGCCGCTACGAGATGGCTGGCAGTAAGCCCACTGGCAACATCGTCCTGCATCTTTCCGGCAGTGAAGCTCAGCCATTGACGGTCGAGATCGAGGACTGTGCCTATGGCGCATCTTCGATCAGAAAGACCACCTATGACGAGCAGACCGTGGCGTTCGACCTCGGGAATAGCGGCGGATGGTATGACGTTCGAGTTAGCCTTCACGGCCTCCCTTACCATGTAACACGCTATGCCGGCCGCGTAGAGACTGGGCGGTCAAGCATCAGCGATCCGTTCATGGGAGGCGTGATCAAGATTTGATATGGCCATGCCCAACGGGAGAATTAGTTCCAAACATATACAGCGCGCCTCCGTGCCGTGTTGGGCAGTAAACCATCAGGTCCAACACGCCCTCTCGGATCCGCTTCATACAACCGGGCCTCCCGCCGGATGTTTCACACTTCGATTGGAGACACGACGCATTTGAAAAACACACTTAGGAAAGCCTAGCGGATCGAAGTTTGACTTTATGCCGCAGGCGGTTACGGCAAGCGACTGGTCCGGGAGCGACCTGCAGCCTGTTGGAGATTCGGCGGGCTTGGTTGTTTTTGCTAGGAAATGAGCTATGGCAATAAAGATGGATGAAGTGGTAGCAAAGAAGACAGAGACGGTACTAGCGCACGGGAATAACAGCGCTGCGCACGCGCCGAGCGCAGAAATTTCTATCGCGCTGCACGGTCGCGAACTCGACGCCGAACCACCGCATCCCGCTCGACGTCAGCTGGGTCGAAGAGGTCCGCGTCAACACCTCCGCCGTCGAGCGCCGCGCCGCCACCATCGGCACCCGCCGCAGCGTCAAGAAGGACTGGCAGGCCGCCTGGCTGCTCCGCGCCATCTCCTGCATGGACCTCACGACGCTCTCCGGCGATGACTCCGCCGAGCGCGTGAAGCGTCTGTGCGCCAAAGCCCGCCGCCCCCTCGAAGACCACCTCATCAAGGCTCTCAAGATCGAAGACCTCAACCTGCACGTCGGCGCCGTCTGCGTCTACCACGCCTTCGTCGAGACCGCCGTCAAGGCGCTCGAAGGCTCCGGCATCCCCGTCGCCGCCGTCTCCACCGGCTTCCCCGCCGGCCTCTCGCCGCTCGAAACCCGCGTGCAGGAGATTCGCCGCTCGGTCGAAGCCGGCGCCGCCGAGATCGACATCGTCATCACCCGCGCGCACGTCTTCAACGGCGAGTGGAACGCGCTCTACGACGAGGTCGCCGCCTTCAAGGACGCCTGCGGCCCCGCCCACATGAAAGCCATCCTCGGGACCGGAGACCTTCTGACCTTACGTAACGTCGGCCGCGCCTCGGTCGTCGCGATGATGGCCGGCTCTGATTTCATCAAGACCTCCACCGGCAAAGAGGCCGTCAACGCCACGCTGCCCGGTCTCGCTGGTCATGGTCCGGGCGATTCGCGAATATGCAGAGCGCACCGGCATGGCCGTCGGCTACAAGCCCGCCGGCGGCATCAAGACCGCGAAGCAGGCGATGGAATGGCTCGCCCTGATGAAGGACGAGCTCGGCCGCCCCTGGCTCGAGCCCTCGCTCTTCCGCTTCGGCGCCAGCTCCATGCTCGCCGACATCGAACGCCAGCTCGAGCACCACGTCACCGGCCGCTACAGCGCAACCTACCGCCACCCGATCGCATGAGCATCGAACGATGCATAGACAAAGTCAAGCCCTGCGTTCAATCGGAGATTCTCGTCTTGATGGCAGGGATCCTAGCCGTCACCTTGCATCGATGCCGCAGATGAATGCGGTTACCGGGGCGTCTACGACTATCGAAAATGGGCGGGGATCTCCGACATCTGCGTGATCGAAATCGTCGGATGGGTTGAGATCCAATGCCGGAGTCACATGCTCTCGATTGAGCCGATGAGGCAGTGACCGGAAGGGCTACGGCTTCAGCCGTGCAGCTACAGCAGCAGAGAACAGGGCTTTAGCCTCTGGCGTACGCAAGTCGATGCAAGAGGCCAATCGATGCGGTGGACTCGTCCGGAATAGTCTACGGCATCTCGTGCCATACGCAGTCATGGCGACGCATGAACACTACTGCTCGGTCACGAAGTCGCAAGAATGCCACTCTTATCGCTGGAGCAAGCGTCAAGCAATGTCGTGAGCGTCGAAGCGTTCTCGATCTATCGGCGTTGGCAACTGCAAGATTGACGAGACAGCTGGAAGTTGCGATGCCACCCGCAGACCTTGTCGACGTCGACACCGCCAACTGGAAGCCTATCGTGGCTGATGGCCTGGGTGGCACCATTCGCGCAAAGTGAGTGACTTGCCCTGAAATGCCCGCACCCTTGAGAACGCAGATGCATTAGACAACAGATATCACCGCAGCGACTGGAATCACTGACGCAGCTCCGACAGAACGACAGGAGCCAGCCGGAAAAAGTGACCCCCTACCCGTTAACTACCCTGAATCCAAGACTTTACCTGTAACCTACTGAATCGAGATACTTTAGCAAGAAGCTACAGAAGTCCACCCCTAACTCTCCTGTTCTCTAGACTTTGCGCAAAAACAGGGGAGAGGGGGTCCTGAGAAGAGGCACGAAATGGCAAGCAGCATTGTGGAGAAGTTTCAGTCGATGGAATACGGTCCAGCGCCGGAAGATCCGGGCGAAGTGAACAAGTGGCTCGACGCGCACCAGCGCAGCTTCGGCCACTTCATCAACGGCGAGTGGACCAAGGTCGCCGCCTCGTTCGAGACGAAAAATCCTGCAACCGGCGAAGTCATCGCCAGGGTCGCGCAGGCCGACGCAGCCGATGTCGACCGCGCCGTCAAAGCCGCCCGCGCTGCCCTTCCCGCCTGGCAGGCGCTCACCGGCCACCAGCGCGCGCGCTATCTCTACGCCTTCGCGCGCCAGGTCCAGAAGCACTCGCGCCGCCTCGCCGTGCTCGAGTCCATGGACAACGGCAAGTCCATCCGCGAGTCCCGCGACATCGACATCCCGCTCGTCGCCCGCCACTTCTACCATCACGCCGGCTGGGCCCAACTCCTCGGCGACCTCACCGAGCACGGCTTCGACGGCGAGGAGTTCCGCGGCTACACGCCCGTCGGCGTCGTCGGCCAGATCATCCCCTGGAACTTCCCGCTGCTGATGTTCGCCTGGAAGGTCGCGCCCGCGCTCGCCGCCGGCAACACCGTCGTCATCAAGCCCGCGGAGTTCACGCCGCTCACCGCCATCGCCCTCGCCGAGATCGCCGACGAGATCGGCCTGCCCAAAGGCGTCCTCAACGTCATCAACGGCGACGGCAGCACCGGCGCCGCTATCGTCGAGCACCCTGACATCGACAAGATCGCCTTCACCGGTTCCACCGAGGTCGGCCGCATCATCCGCAAGGCCACCGCGAAGACGCCCAAGAAGCTCTCGCTCGAGCTCGGCGGCAAATCGCCCTTCATCGTCTTCGACGACGCCGACCTCGACTCCGCCGTCGAAGGCCTCGTCGACGGCATCTGGTTCAACCAGGGCCAGGTCTGCTGCGCCGGCTCGCGTCTCCTCGTGCAGGAGCGCGTCGCCGAGAAGCTCTACGACAAGATCCGCGCCCGCATGGAAACCCTCCGCGTCGGCTCGCCCCTCGACAAGGCCATCGACATCGGTGCCATCGTCGACCAGGTCCAGTTCGACCGCATCCAGAAGCTCGTCGCGATGGGCATCGCCGAAGGCGCCACCTGCTGGCAGCCCGAGATCCCGATGCCGAAGAACGGCCTCTTCATCAAGCCCACACTTCTCACCGACGTCCACCCCAGCTCCACCGTCGCGCAGCAGGAGATCTTCGGCCCCGTCCTCGCGTCGATGACCTTCCGCACCCCCGCCGAGGCCGTCGAGCTCGCCAACAACACCCCCTACGGCCTCGCCGCCTGCGTCTGGAGCGAAAACATCAACGTCGCGCTCGACGTCGCCGCGCAGGTCAAGGCCGGCGTGGTCTGGGTCAACTCGACGAACCTCTTCGACGCCGCCTGCGGCTTCGGCGGCTATCGCGAATCCGGCTATGGCCGCGAAGGCGGCAAGGAGGGCATGTTCGAGTACCTCGTGCCTGCGTGGACGCACGCTGCGCATAAAGCAGAGGTCGTGCAGGAGACGAGAGAACAGAGATCAGAGAACAGAGATCACGATGGCGACGGAAGCGTCGGCATCGACCGCACCGTGAAGCAGTACATCGGCGGCAAGCAGGCGCGGCCCGACTCCGGCTACAGCTTCCCGGTCTACAACCGCGAGGGCAAGCTCGTCGGCGAGGCTCCGCTCGGCAACCGCAAGGACATCCGCAACGCCGTCGAGGCCGCCGCGTCCCGCAGGCAACAAGTGGGCCAAAGCCGCCGCACACGGCCGTGCGCAGGTGCTCTACTACATCGCCGAAAACCTCATCCAGCGCCGCGGCGAGATCGTCCGCAAGCTGGCTGACTTCGTCGGCGAGGCACAGGCCGAGGTCGAGTTCGACTCGCTCCGTCAACCGCGCCTTCACCTACGCTGCGTGGTGCGACAAGTTCGAGGGCTCCATCCACAACCCGCCCTTCCGCATGGTCACGCTGGCCATGAAGGAGGCCATCGGCACCGTCGGCATCCTCGCGCCGGACGACGCTCCGCTGCTCGGCCTGCTCTCGCTCATCCTGCCCGCGATTGCCATGGGCAACTCCGTGGTCGCAGTCCCCAGCGAGCGCACCGCCACTCTCATCGGCGAGCTCTACCAGGTCTTCGATACCAGCGACCTGCCCGGCGGCGTCGTCAACTTCGTCGCGGGGAAACCGATGGAGCTCGGCAAAACTCTCGCCGAGCACGACGACGTGGACGCCATCTGGAGCTTCCGTGATGACGCAGCCGCCGCCATGGTCAAGCTCGGTTCGACTGGTAACCTGAAACAGGTCTGGACGAACGAAGGGCATGCCATCGACTGGTTCGACGCCAAACAAGCCGAAGGTCTTTGGTATCTGCAACATGCCACCCAAGTGAAGAATATCTGGGTGCCCTACGGCGAATAAACCCTGGCCGCACAACCGTTGGCCAATTCCTCAATTTCAACTTGGATCAGGTGCCAATTCGATCAGAGTCGAGACTCTGCGACGCCGCATTTTCACTGCAATGCCATCGCCAATGCGGGTGGGACGTTGCGCTCGCAACGGCTTTGCTGTCACTCGCCGGGTTAGCTCGGCGATATGAGCGGACAGCAGAATTGCGCAAAGTTTCGAATCATTTCGACATGCACGTGTAGTGGAATGCAACCCGTAAATGTTACTCCGGACTGGCCCGGCGAGCAGGCAAGACCATCTACTTGCGATATCACACGCAACCGGCTCGAAGCTGGACGACCGAGACGCGGGACCTTCGCAGAATCCCGATCACAAGTATCATTCGTAGCAAAAACCGCGAGTCAACCGCCTGCATCCTAGGGTCTCGAGGAGATTGCATTTTGGAGGCGAAACCATACCGTGACGGCATCGTCCGTGTCCGCGGCGCTCGCGAGCACAATCTCCGCAATATCGACGTCGATATTCCTCGGGACGCGCTTGTCGTCTTTACCGGCGTCTCCGGCTCCGGCAAGTCGTCGCTCGCGTTCGGCACGCTATACGCGGAAGCCCAGCGGCGCTATCTTGAGTCCGTTTCGCCATACGCACGACGGCTCTTTCATCAGCTGACGGTTCCTGCCGTAGATTCCATCGACGGCCTTCCGCCCGCCGTGGCTCTGCAGCAACAGCGCGGCGCGCCCACAACCCGCTCTTCGGTGGGTTCCGTTACGACGCTCTCCAATCTGCTCCGCATGCTCTATTCGCGGGCCGGAGACTACCCACGCGGTCAATCGCTTCTCTACGCGGAGTCGTTCTCGCCCAACACGGCGGAGGGTGCTTGCCCGAAGTGCCACGGTCTCGGTCGCGTCTACGAGGTGACCGAACAGTCGATGGTTCCTGATCCGTCGCTCACTATCCGCGAGCGAGCGATCGCCGCATGGCCTACCGCATGGGGAGGACAAAATCAGCGCGACATTCTCGTCTCGCTGGGCTACGACGTCGACAAACCATGGCGCGATCTTCCGAAGAAGGATCGCAATTGGATTCTCTTCAGCGAAGACCAGCCGCAAGTTCCCGTTTACGCTGGCTTCACGCCCGCCGAAACGCGTCAGGCGCTCAAACGCAAACTCGAGCCCAGCTACATGGGGACCTTCACCAGCGCGAAACGCCACGTCTTCACTACCTTCGCCAATACACACAGTGCGCTGATGAAGAAGCGGGTCGCGCAGTACATGCTTTCCACCGAGTGCGACGTATGTCACGGCAAGCGCCTCCGTCCCGAGTCGCTCTCCGTAAAGTTCGGCGGCTACGACATCGCCGACATCTCCAGACTTCCACTCAAACGACTCAACGCGCTCCTCGCGCCTTTCGCTGAATCTGGAGGAGAGGACCTTCGCGTCAGTTCAGAAAAAGCCGAAGTGATTCGGCGAATTACTGCCGACCTCACGGCCCGTCTCTCCGTGCTTCTCGATCTTGGCCTAGGCTATCTCTCGCTCGAACGCAGCACGCCAACGCTTTCTCCGGGTGAGCTTCAGCGCCTCCGCCTCGCCACCCAGCTGCACTCCAACCTTTTCGGCGTCGTCTACGTGCTCGACGAACCCTCGGCTGGCCTACACCCCGCAGATACTGAGGCGCTGCTCGACGCGCTCATCGCGCTCAAAGGTGCTGGTAATTCTCTGTTCGTCGTCGAGCACGAACTCGACGTCATCAGGCGTGCCGACTGGATCGTCGACGTCGGGCCCGGTGCCGGCGAAAAGGGAGGCGAGATTTTGTACTCCGGTCCCCCTGAAGGGCTGCGTGACATCGAAATCTCCCAGACCCGGCGTTACCTCTTCGTCACGGCCCGCACACGGAACAATGTGCGCCGCGAGGCGAAAGGCTGGCTCAAGCTCAGTGGCGTTACACGCAACAATCTCGATCGTCTTGACGTCCAATTCCCGTTAGGCGTCTTTACCGCCGTAACTGGGGTCTCGGGTTCCGGCAAATCGACGCTTGTCAGTCAGGCGTTGGTTGAACTCGTCGCGACGCACCTGGGACAAAGCATCGCGACCGAAGAAGAGGAAGTCAATGGCCTGGAGCGGACGCAGGTCATCACGACAGGCGGCAGAATCGTCTCGGGCGTTGAGCATATCCGTCGTCTGGTCGTGGTCGACCAGAAGCCGATCGGCCGCACGCCCCGCTCCAACCTGGCTACCTACACCGGTCTCTTCGATTACGCGCGCAGGCTTTTTGCCGCAACGAAGCTGGCGCGCTCCCGCAAGTACGACGCGGGCCGGTTCTCCTTCAACGTGGCCAAAGGCCGCTGCGAAACCTGCACAGGCGAAGGCTTCGTGTGCGTCGAGTTACTTTTTCTTCCGAGCGTCTACAGTCCTTGCCCAACCTGCCATGGAGCGCGCTTCAATGCCAAAACGCTCGAGATCCTCTATCGCGAGAAGAGTATCGCCGACGTCCTCGCCATGACCGTCGACGACGCCGCGGAGTTCTTCGCGGACGAGCCACACATCTCACATTCGCTTCAGGTTCTTCAGGAGGTCGGGCTCGGGTATCTTCGTCTCGGCCAGTCTGCCACCGAACTCTCCGGCGGCGAAGCACAGCGTGTCAAACTCGCAACCGAGCTTCAGCGTCCGCAGCGCGGCGAAACTCTCTACATCCTGGATGAACCGACTACCGGTCTACATCCGTCGGATGTTGAGCGCCTGCAGCGTCAGCTTCATAACCTGGTCGACGCAGGAAATACTGTGATCACCATCGAGCATGACATGCAGGTGATCGCGGGCAGTGACTGGGTTATCGACGTGGGCCCAGGTGCTGGAGACGAGGGCGGACACGTCATCGCGCAGGGACCGCCGGAAGATATTGCGCAAGTACCGCAGAACAAGACGGCACGCTATCTTGCTGAGGCCCTCGGCCTGTACGCAACGGCTGTACCAGCATCTTCAAGATCACGCTCCGCATGACAGTGGACAGAAAATAGATCTTTGAGCTCGGAAACGGTCCGAAGAACGGTCGGTAAAGGTCGACTATTGTGTCGCTTCAGCCTTCGCCAGGATGACGGCCGTCTTTCGCGAGTCGCTCTCGTAGTAGTGGAGAATACGCTGGGGTTCGTCGGCCTTGTAAGGGGCGAGATTGTGGGCCCAGCGGAAGCCGATGGGTTGATACCAGAGTTCCACGCTGATGTGAAACGGACCCATGCCAGAGTTGGTGGGCACTACATAACGGGTGCGGCTTCCCGCATCGGTAAAGTTCGGATCGGAGGCGGCGTCGCCGTAGACGGCGATGTCAGAGGTGGCGGTGGACTTGTCGAATCCGGCGGGGAGAAGGCGATTGTCCTTCAGGTAGCGCACGGTTTGAAGCAGGCCGGTGGTGACCCGGCCGTTGGCGTCGCCGAGGATGGGCTCGTAGATCTCAACCTGGTCGGGGCGTGTGATCTCCCGGAAGTGCGGCTCAAAACGTGTGGGATCATCGTCGTTAATGTTGCCGACGATGGAGCCGTCAGGGCGAAGCGCGCCGGATTCAAAGACAGTGCGACCGGCGGAGTCGGTGATGACGACGTGGAGCCATGCGCGGCGTGACGGATAGGCGGTGGGCAGCTTGTGGCCGGTGAGGTTCTGGGCGAGGACGGTGATCGAGAGCGTGCCCGCGGAAATCTCGGCATGCTCGATCGAGATCTTGGCGGATTGTGTGGCGAGGAATTCTGTGGTGCGATTCACGCCGGCTTCGAGGTCTTGAGATCGCGCGACGGTCTGAAGATCATCGCGATGCTCGTTGAGGAGCGACTGCACGAAAAAGTTGGCACCGACGAAGTAGTGGTGCCTGGCGCCATCGCGTTGCTGACCGTAGAGCGCTGTGATGGGTGTCGGACCGTTGACGGCGGGCATATGACATTCCTGGCAGGTCTTCTTTCCGTTGTAGGCGCTATGCTGCCACTCCTGAAAAGGAACCTGCTCGGCAAAGCGCCCGAGCTTGACACCGCCGGGACCGAGAGCTTCGGTGAAGAGCGTGTGGCAGCCGGCACAAAGAGCTGCGTCGCGGATGTGGGCTGCCTCTTCGGGCAGAAAGCCTCCGGTGGACGAATGCATCATCGTCTGATGGCCGTGGTCCGGCGCGAAAGGGCCGTACTCGGGACGGATGTCGTAGTGAACGGCGCGGGAGATGACGACATTGCCGTTGAAGGTAGGAGGCGCGCCCAGGTCCTGCTTGTCGATCTGATGGCAGACCGAGCAGGTGACTCCATCCTGTGCAGCACGTTGTGTCTGCGACGTCTTCTTCGTGAGTTGCTGGAATGGGAAGCGCGCGAAGATTTCTGTGTTGCGGTGCTCGTCGCGGTCGACGAGCCGGACGGCGGCCATGTGGCAGAAGGAGCAGTCGTTCTGGATGAACTGCGAGGACTCGGGATGGTCGATCGTTTCGCGGCGCACGCTGCCCTGCCAGTAAGGATCGCGCGAGGAGTTGGCCATGATGCTGGCCTGCCAGTCGAAGCCGATAGAGAACGCTTCGCCGTTGGCAGTGGTCATGCCGTTATGGCAAGCGACACAACGGTCGGAGGTGTGGAAGGCGGTAGCCTGATGCGGCTTGTACGCGATGAGGGGCTTTTCTTCGGTGGGCTGGAGTTGAGCCGTTGACGTTGGAGCTTGCTGGCGCGCGAAAACGGGCAGAGATGTGCGCGCCGCGACCATGGCCGCGGTGAGCGAGCCGACGAGAACGGCGGATTTAAGGAGAGATTGGTTCATCGCCAGCCATTCCAAAAGGCGCCCTCGGCCCAGTCCCAGAGCACATAGAAGATGATTTGAGGTTTGCGATCGGCAGCGTCGGTAACGGGTGCGCTTACGCCGACGTCGGCGCGGATGTGCTGGCGCTTGGAGACTGTGACCTGCATCTGCGGGACGATATCGAGATCGGTACTGGCACCGGGTGAGTAGTCATGCGTGCCGACGAACTCGACCATGGGAGTGAAGAGCCGGCCGAGGCCGTGGTCAGGTGCCATGGAGCGACCAGCGGCAGTGCGAAAGAAGAGGCTGCGCGGCGATTTGCTGGAGTCGAAGGTGACGTCACCGCCGAGCTGAAACTGGAGAAAGTTTCGCTCGCCGAGGAGCTGGTCGTAGGCGAGAAAGGGCTCGAATGTGGTGGTACCTGCGCCGAAACCACGGCTACTGTCGCCGGTAGGAAGAAGGAAGCCGACCTGCGCGCTGAGAATGGAGCCCGCGGCGAGACTGGAGAAGAGTGTGCGCTTGAGGCCGACTGTGATGTCGCCGAACCCAGCCGTCCAATTGCTGTTCGGCGGGTTGGCCTGCGAGCTCTGGCTGCCGCCTGGATTATTCAAGACGGCGTAGTTGATGGGAACGTCGATTTCGATCTGATTGAGACCGGCGAAGGTTTGTTCGTGAATAACATCAGTGGTCCAGGATGCAGGCGAACCGGCGGTTGCGGCGGTGGAGAGCACGAGTTCGTCTTCCGGGAAGGCCTTTTCCGTAATAAGCGCACGCGGCAGGTTCAGTTCGCCGGCAGGATAGTGACCGGTGTTATGGCAGAGGGTCCGGAGGTAAGCAATAACGTCGTCTATCTGCTGGTCAGTGAGCAGATCGCCAAAGGCCGGCATGATCTGCGAGAAGCCGAGACCGTGACCACCGTGAAGGACGACAGCCTTATAAGAGGAGTCGGGCTCTGGGGTGGTCTGGTCGCAGCGGGTGAAGTCAGGAAAGGTGTGAGGACGGACGAAGACGGTGCTGGCTGGGTCGGCTCCCTTGCCATCGGCTCCGTGGCAGGCGATGCAGCCGGCTTTGTAGACCACCTCGCCCCGTTTGGAGTCCGGCGGGGTCGCGTAGTGAACGAGTTTCTGCGCGAACATGTAATGGATATTCGTTGCAAGAAGGAGTGCGATGCAGATAAGCGAACATCGAACTCTCTCGCAAGAAGCCGCGTTTCGCAAGGTTGCAAAATCTCCTCAGTTCGCTCGAGCATTCACGGTTTGCATTGGTGGCGGAAGCTGAAGTCTATCGCCTTCTCTGATGCGCATAGGTTGAATCGAAGCTGCTCTACAAAGCTAATGGCCTTTCAATACCTTCATGACAGGATCAGGCAATTGCTGGTCGGCGCTTTTGAGCAATAGGCTCACATCCCAAATGTCACTGTCGGACAGCAGTTTCTGGTACGTAGGCATACCGGTGAGGCGAATTCCGTTCTTCACCTTCCAGTAGGTTTCTCCGACCTCATCGTCTGAAACTCCGACTACATTGCCTTTTTTGTGTTTGCGCCAGAGCTGTGGCGCCGCCGGATACATTGAGTTGCCGTAGACCGAATCGCTCCCCGGGGATGCCATGGCAAAAGGCACAGTCTTTGCTATAGATCTCCGCGCCACGAACGAACGCATCTTCGCTGGCAGGGAATGGAGGCTTTTCCATTTCGCGTTGAATGCGGGCAGCTAGCGGCACATGAACGATCTGAGCCTCGTAGGGGAAAGCTGGATCATCCGCAGCTACCGGTGGTTGGCCGAAATGCAGATACAAATAACCGCCGACTACCAGCAGAATCAATGTGAACGCGATGCCAAGAAGAAATAGTCCCAGACGGTAGAGTGCGGAGTTGTGAGCAGACATGAACGAACCCGGAACCTCGTCCGGATAGATTACTGCACATGATTAACGAACCGTTCATCTGGAGCGAGAAGCCTGCCTCTCTTGTGGTCACTTGGCTGATGCCTTTGCGCCAGGGAGCTGACCCATCACATCATCCGGCGCAGAGAAGGCAATTCTCTATTTTGAAAGCCGGCCAGTAAGAAAGAGATCAATCGCGACGTCGTTGTCGGCTTTCCAAATCAAAAAACTCGGATTCTTCAGGCCCCACTCGACGTACGGCACGACAAAATGAGCCTTGGCAGTAGCGGCAGTGCCGTCAAGACGTACCAGCATGGGGATAGTGATTTCATGAGGCGTGCCCAGCAGGGTGAAAATACCAGTCACCTGGATGGTCGACTCCCCTGATGGAGCGATGGCGCCAGCGTAGGACTTCGGCTCAAACGAGACAGTTGAATGCTGTTCGACCTTCAGAATGTCCTTGTTCATCTTCTTGTCCCGACTGTCATTGCCGGTCTTGCCGCTGCCGGCGAGGACGACCACCGAACCCGCCATCTTGGGAGTACTGCGGTCAAACTCAATCGATCCCGATTGGATGTGAAAGGTGCCGTTGACGATCTCGTGGGTTGTTTTGAGCGTCATCTTGACCTCGCTGGCATCAGGATTGACTTCGAAGGTCTGATGCTGGGCGAGTGCGGCTGGAATAAGGATGACAACGAGGGCTAAGGCTGCGAAGGATTTCATTGCATCCCCTTGGAAAACTTTCACCGCCGCGAATCGTTTGGCGCGGCTCGATTCAGCTGGCGGCTACCAGCGGAGCAACGGCGGCATGATGGGCCACCCGTGTGAGCCTGGCTGTGACGCGCATCACACCCGGCCAGACCCTGAGGCAAAACGGCAATACAGCTCGCGCGAGCGAGTTGTTCAGGCCATCGGCGGCGAATTCGGCAAGGCGCATCTGGGGCAGAAGCGCGGTCCTCAGCTTTGCCTGGAAGAGCGGCGCCGGTTCGTCCGCAAGATAAGCCGCTACGCCACAACGCGCAGTATGCAGTGCGATCGATATGCCATCGCCGGTAAACGAGGGGATGACCGCTGCCTGATCACCAACGCAGTAAAGTCCATCCTCCGTTGTACGTCGGATGTACCCATACGGGATGTGGGTGATGGCAATCGGCTTGGCGAGCAGTGGCTCCGCACCCGCAAGCCGCATCCTGAGGTGCGGACAGTGCTGCTGCATCCTCGCGAGCAAGCCTTCCCAACGATCGCCCACATGCGGGAGATATCGCTTTTGCACCACGCAGCAGAGGTTTGCGATGCCACCCTCCATCGGCTGAATACCGCCATAGCCTCCGGGATAAAGCATCAACTCAGAGGCGCGCTCCAGCTGAGCAGCCTGCTCGGGTGCAAGGCGAAAGTACATCTTGAAGGCGACCCACTGCTGCGGATCCTTTGGACGCGTGTGGCCGCGGAGATCATGCTTGCCTGTGGCAAGAAAGACTGTTGGAGCTTCGCGGATGGCGCCGTTGTCGAGCGTAGCTTGCCAGACATTGGTTGCCGTCCGACTGAGCGCCTGCACACTTCGCCCGCGCTCTATTCGGACTCCCGCGGCGATGGCCTCGGCGATGAGTGCTGTATCGAGCGCCTTGCGGGTAAGCGAAGCCGCGGGAAAAGGCAAAGGGGCTTCGGCAGCGCGCCTGGCTGCGGCAAGGCGAACGTAATCAATGGGCACGGCACCGAGCGAGGTCACATCGATGCCGAGCGCATACAGATCCTCAAGCGCCTCACCGCTGAGGAACTCTCCGCAGACCTTATGGCGCGGTGTCGGCTCGCGTTCAATCAGCGTGACGCTTCGTCCCTCTCGTGCAAGCGCGATCGAAGCCGCACAACCTGCCACTCCACCACCAACAATGAGAACTTCGCCTCGCACAGGAATCCGATTCAGAGTGGCCGGTCTAATTGAAATCTCCTTGTTTCGATCCAGAACGCTGGATGCATTCGCCCCCGAAGCACATTGCAGGATTCCCGTCGCTATCGCAGTGGAAAAAGCCGAGCGATTCAAAATTGGCGAAAAGTCGCTCGTGTCTATTGGGGAACCTCTCTTTGTAGCGGAATTCCATATCTCTAGTTAGACGTGGCAAGAACGAGTTTGAAGTCATTGTGTACAAATCGTCATTTTGGAGCCTGTAAGCAGCTTGCTGGATCGTCTTGTGCCGACAGTCTGGGGAGGATTGTTGGAAGGTCTACTCTCCTTTTACGGGCTTCGGAGGTCGTGCTGTCCGACGATAAGTCACGTCTCAAAGTTGAGTGCGGATTTATGTCGGTTTTTTGGTGGGCAATTTGACATCTCATCAAGCTGCACGTTGGAACGAGGTATTGATGAACCGAAGCAGAATCTGCGTCGCCGCTTTTTGCTCGATCCTATTGGGCGCCGAGGCGCGAGCAGAACAAATTCCAGTCAGGCATATTCAATACCCGATGCATCGGTTCATGGTGGCGCGCCTGGAGTCCGGAAGGATCATCGCCAACGGTGAGTTTACGCAGGTCGTGCAGGGCGATGAAGTGACGATGCGTATGATCTACCGTTTTGTCGATGGGTCGCTTGATGATGAGACGACGACCTACAGGCAGCAGGGCACGTTTCGCTTAGTTCGCAACCGTCACATAGAGGAAGGTCCGTTCTTTGCAAAGCCCGTCGACTTTACGACGGAAGCCGACACGCGCACAGCGACCAGCCGCATAACAGACAGGAACGGCAAGATACACGTCGAGAGTGAGCACATAAACCTGCCGGACGACGTCGCGAATGGGTTCGTTGGAACGTTGCTGTTGAATGTGCCGCCGAACACAGCGCCGTTTCGGGTGGGAATGCTGGCGCCGTTCGGCGGCGGGCGATTGATTCGGCTCTTGATCTCGCCGGAGGGCGAGCAGCCGTTTCAGACGGGAGGGCAAGCCCTGAAGGCGACGGTGTTTCGCATCCATCCGGAGTTGGGTGGCATCGTGGGCGTAATTGCGCAACTGATCGGCCTCCAGCCGAAAGATGTAATGGTGTGGGTGCTGGAGGGTGAGCAGCCTGCGGTGGTCAGGATAGTTGGACAGCTCGGTGGCTACGGTCCTGTGGTCAGCTCGGAGCTCGAGGGAACCAGCTTCCGGAAATAGGACGGTTTGCAAACCCAGATCGCAAGGCCGAGATGTGAATCGCCGCGTTGCCGACGACGCCCTGAAAATCTCATGGCCTGACCAATCGGCGATCAGTTACGACGTGTGGTGAGCTCGCGCCAGTTGAGGCCAATCTCCACGATGAGCAGCGAGGCAAGAGTGAACGCGATCACGCCGACCGCGGCGAAAGAATCGCCGAGATGGCTCCAATAGCGAGGCCAGAGGTTGAGCACACGACTGGAGACGAAAGTGAAGGTAACGGCGTAAGAGCGGGCCATCCATTGGCGGTGCTGTGTGATTTGGCGGTTGCGCGCGGTGATGAGGGCCGCGGTAGTGCAGACCATCCAGGCAGCGGCCTGCATGGAGGTTCCGGGGAGACCCGGCCTACCGGCCGCAAGAGCGATCCCCGTGAAAGAACCAACAAACACGGAGAGGACGTAGATGCGGCCGAGGATGCGATGGAGTTGAAGGTGACGCAGGCGAATCCGCGAGGAGAAATTGATTGGGCCGATCAAAAGAGCGAAGGTTCCGGCAAGAGTATGCGGGATAAGGAGATGGCGATCGGCAATGACCTGCAGACGGTAGGAGTGGTACATCGGATAGTCGGCGACCAGCAGCAGCTCCGAGGTAATGAAGACGAAGAGTACGGTGAGACCAAGCGAGACCCAGAGGATAGTTTTGGATCTGGAACCCGCGGAACTGGGCGCCAGCACAGTGGAAGTTGCCATTATTCGCCTCTCAGATTGTTAGACGTGATGAGGTGCGTCACGATGGCAATCACGCTCTCCGATCGTAGGACCCAAGGGTGATGGTCCTGCGCGCGAAACTCAGGCCGCGAACGTCGGCGCTAACAGCACGATTTCTGCACCAATTCCCTGTTTGCCAGGGAAATGCAGCCAGAGAGCGGTCAGGCATTCGTTCAGACCCGATTCCATCACAGGTTTAGGCTTCTCACATGACCTTTACGAAGCGGCTACGCGATGGCATCCGTCGCGGTGAGATCACCTGCACCGTCCGCATCTGGACGCGCGCCCACGTAACCGTGGGTCGCCGCTATCGAATGCTGGAAGGCGAAATCGAAATCCTCTCCATCGAGCCCATCGGCCTGCCAGACATCACTCACCAGTTAGCGCGTGAATCCGGATTTCTCGGCGTGCTGGATCTGCTGAAGGTGGCAAAGCACGGCAAAGGTGATCAAATCTATCTGATCCGGTTCCATTACATTTCCCCGGAGCGATCGAGCCGATAGCCACGAAGTCTCGCTACTTGTAGCGGTAGAGTCGCACACGGTAGATCCTTCCCTCAGTTGTATCGGCTGCATGAAGCCTCAACGCCTGTCCCTGAGAGTTCTCGTCTCCGTTAAGTCTCCGGCGCGGCGTCCAGGTGCCGTTCTCGAAGAACTCCTCATCGATGCTTTCAATTCCAACGATAGGTGGCCCCGGTGTGTCCGCGGAGAAGGTGACCATCCCATCTCCCGAGCCCACCACCAGAAACTCGTCTGTGCCTGTCTGGATGAACAACGCTCCAACACGCGCCCCTGAAGCTGTAGGGCCCACCGCAACCGTGCGACATTCGCGGTGTATGCACCTATCGAGGTTCGAGCCGCTCTCTGAGCATCGCCCTCGATAAGCGCCGCGCTCAGCCCGCCGGTCTGTTGTCCCTTGAGAAGCAAAGATTCAAGCCTCGACAAAGTCAGATACATCGACCCGAGAGCGCCTCCGTCCACATGCTCTGCTGGATTCGTAATACCTACCAGGTCAAGCGGCGAATTGCCTTGATCGTCCACACCAAATGCCGAAAAGCCGATCGCCTTTTCAGGCCCAACCGCATAGAGGACGTTGGTCGCGCCCGTCGCGCCGCCCTGTGCCTCCGGAATGAAGAGTGGGTTGTCGCGTTGCGTGTACTCGCCCGCCCAATGCACAAACTCGTTGAAATAAATATCCGGCGAAAGAAAGTCGAGCGACGGCGCCCCCGCACGCCAAACGTCCATCGAGTGCGGCAGTGGGCCTCCGCTGTTGTACTGTCCCGGCTCATAATTCGGGCGGATCAGCGCCGCATTCGCGTACATCGGCAGCGGATACTCCGCCTTTCCGGCAGCTGTGATGCGCTCTATATAGGTGGCGTAGTTCCAGGCCATGAAGAGATCGTCCGTCAGCGGAATCTTCCCGAAGACCTCCTGCCATGTGCCATTGGTCTTCGCCTCCGGCCTCTTCCCATGCCGCGCGAAACTCCGGATTCAGCGAAGCCCGATGTTTCTCGACATAACTCATCAGCGCCTGCGGTACATCGGCGGCAAAGCTCGCGTTCGCAACCTCCGAATGATCGCGCGACTGAGGAATGACGCCGACCTCATTCTCCACCTGAACCATCAGCACCGTGTGCTGCTCACCATCAACCTCGCGCAGATGGTGCATCAATCTTGCGAACGCTTTCGCATCCGCATCTCGAACCGCGGTGCTGAAAGGCGACAGCCGCTCAGTGTCTCGTCCATCGCTGGTCTGCACCCGCGGAAACCGCGTGAGATTTGTCTTCACCCACGCAGGCGTATAGCTCGAAAACGTATTCTTCCACGCTCCAAACCAGAGGATCACCAGCTTCAAATTGTTCGCGCGAGCGCCGTCGAGAAGACCATCCACAACGCTGAAGTCGAACTTACCCTCGTCCGGCTCGATCGTCTCCCACGCAACCGGCAGAATCACCGTGTTCATGTGCATCGCTGTCATCCGCGGCCACACGGATTTCATGTAGGCGACGCTCGACGAGCTGGAGTTGTGCAGCTCGCCTCCCAGAATCAGGAAAGGCTTGCCATCGACAATGAGCTGAGTCGCGTCGCCGCGTTTCTCAAGGTGAGGAATGCTGTCCGCCGACGCCGGCTTCGGAACCTGCGCGCTGCAGAGCAGCGGCAGAGCAACCGCAACGAGAGCGTACGAGAGCAAAGGTCGCAACATGAAATGAGCCAATCTAGATCACCTGCCAGATAGCATATCGGTCGGTTGACGAATGATACCGAACACCGGCAACGACACCGGCGAATCCCGGTCGAATCCCCTCGCGGCAGTTTCGCCACAAAACAACCCTCGCCACCGCTCCAGGGACTAGAATGGGTGCGTCAGATAAAGACGCGGCCCCCTGGAAATTTCCATGAACGAAGATCGAAGCCAAACCACGCGGCTTCTGAAGGCCGTGCATGCCGGCGATCAGGCGGCGGCCGAACGACTGCTGCCGCTCGTCTACGCTGAGCTTCATCGCGTAGCTAACGCCTATATGCGCCGCGAGCGGCCCGACCATACCTTGCAGCCCACCGCCTTGATCAATGAGGCCTATCTGCGCCTCATTCAAGAGGATGTCGACTGGAACAGCCGTGAACATTTCATCGGCTTCGCCGCTCACGTCATGCGCCGTGTCCTCGTGGATTATGCGCGCGCCCGCAACGCCGATCAGCGTGGTGGCAAGAGAGAACGAGTCGAGCTTCAGGAACAGCTTGCAATTTCACCCCAGCGTCTTGAAGAAGTGTCGCTGCTCGACGAAGCGCTCGACAGGTTGGAGAAACAAAATCCCCGCCAGGCCAAGGTCGTCGAGTTGCGATACTTTGGCGGCCTTTCCATAGAGCAGATTGGAGCGACGCTCGGCATTGCTCCGCGCTCTGTCAAACGGGACTGGGCGCTGGCGCGAATCTGGCTGTTCGACGAGCTCAAGCCGCACGCGGGCAGGGCTGGTCATACGACCCATTAATAGTTCGAGGATGGTGGCCCCTTTTGCGCAGCGATCGCGCATATGGAGGTGAGGGCAGTTATGAGGCGCCCACCAAAAGGAGAAACCATCATGAAATCTTTCTGGATGTTCCGTATCGTCTTCGTCGCTGCGAGCCTCGCATTTATCCCCGTTTCCTTTCCCGTGCATGCTCAGAGCCCAAATCACTCCATGACGGCCAATGTGCCATTCGCTTTTGAATTGGGATCGAAGCATTTGGCGCCCGGCGTCTACACAGTAAGCACACCCATCGAGGGCGTGATCGAGGTCAAGGGGGCGTCAGACGCCGTCATGATCCTGGCAAACCACGGTCAAAGCAGCACACCGACAAAGACCGCAAAGCTTGTCTTTGATAGGTGCGGCGATCACTATTTTCTTCGCCAACTCTGGTTCTCGCCTGAGGAAAGCACCTATCTGGAGAGCCCGGAGTCGAAGAGTGAGAAGCAGGCGAAGAGATCCGAGCTTGCGTCGATCTCCAAGAAGCCTTCGAATGTTGAGCTCGCGATGGTCCGCCTTCCGTAACAACATCGCAGCACTTACAAACATCATGACAGTCTGGTGAGCAGGAAGGTCGTCTCTTTGAGGACCTCCTGCTCACTCTTTTGCATGTAAATATAGGGCTTTAGGGCACTTTCAAGTGGAAATCGCCCCCCTCTTGTGTAATCATGGAGCGCGTTACCGGGAATCTTTCCGTGAACTTCACCCGCTCCCTGCACCGGGTTTCGACCCTGCGCTCGGCAAACCCTGAGATCGATCCGACCAGGGATCACAACCAATACAAAAGTTCGTTTGCATTCTGCCGGGGGCTGGATGGAAACAATGGCCGACTCTCAGAATCTCGTCGAGGATCTCTTTGAGGCAGCTCTTGCCAAGCCCCCCGAGGAGCGCGGCGCCTTTCTGGACAGCGCCTGCCCCGACTCCCCTGAAGTTCGTCATCTCGTGAAGATGCTTCTGCTCGCCGACCAGCAAGCCGGAGACTTCCTCGAATCCCCGCTTCTGTCGAGTTCCGACACGACGGCAGAGGAATCGACCTCGACCTTCGAACCAGGAACCACCGTCTGCGGCCGGTTTCAAATTCATCGCTTCATCGCACGCGGCGGCATGGGCGAAGTCTACGAGGCGTGGGACTCGGAACTTCGCGAGAGAGTTGCCATCAAGACGATCCGCCCCGACCTCGCACAAAGTAATGCAGTGATCGAGCGATTTCGCCGCGAGGTAAAGCAGGCGCGCGCCATCTCCCATCCAAACGTCTGCCGCATCCACGAGCTCTTCTGCGATGTGTCGCCTTCCGGAGTCAAGGTCTGGTTCCTGAGCATGGAGTTCCTCGACGGCCATACGCTGACCGAACACATTCGCCATGATGGCCCCATCAAGCCCGCGCTCGCCTTCGACCTCCTGGAGCAGATCGTCAGCGGACTCAACGCCGCGCATGCGAACGGCGTGATCCACCGCGACCTCAAGACCAGCAACATCATGCTCGTCAGCGGCACCCTCGGGCGACCTTCGCGCCGTCATCACCGATTTCGGCTTAGCCACCAACGTGCTCCGCCGCGAAGGAGGTCTGTCCGAATCCGGAGGCCAGGGCACGCCCGATTTCATGGCCCCCGAGCAGAGGACGTCCGCCGAAGTCACCACTCTCGCCGACGAATACGCGCTCGGCGTCATCCTCTGCGAAATGCTCACGGGCTGCCATCCCACGCCGGAAGAAGTAGCCTCGAATCGCGCGCAACTACAAGCGAGACTCGCAAAAACCTCCGACCCGCGATGGGCGCGCGTGATCCTTCGCTGCCTCGAGCAGAATCCCGCAGACCGCTTCGACAAGCTCGACGACATCGTCGTCACACTGAAGCCGAAGCCCGCGAAACTGGAAATGGCCCGCAGTCGCCGCGGCATTGGCAATCCTCATCGCGTCGGCCTCTGGTATCACTGGAGACCTACTCCTCCCCCCACCTCACTTGCCGTGCTGCCGCTCGTGAATCGCACCGGCGACGCGAACGTCGATTACGTGGGCGCCGGCATCACCGAGGCTCTGACCAATGATCTCGCGCGCATGCCTGGGCTTCAAGGTGGCGGCCGGCACCGTAGCTCGACGATTTCAGGGACCGCAGATTAATCCGACCTCCGCAGGCAAAGAGATGCACGTCGGCACTGTGCTCAGCGGCGCGTTCGAGAAATCCGGTGACGAGCTGCGAGTGCCTGTCGAAGTCATCGACGTAAGTACAGGACAACAGCTCTGGGGGAAGACCTACGAGGCCAAATCGCGCGACCTCGCCGATCTTCAGCATCAGATATCGACCGATGTCGCCTATCGTCTGAAAATTCGCGTAGACCCCAACACCGCTGCGCGTCTCAAGCGCCAATACTCTACCAACGTCGACACCTACAACGCCTACCTGAAGGCCCGTTTCGAGATGACGAAGCGGTCGCCCGACGCGCTCCGCGAAGCGGTGGTGGACTTTCAGCGTGCGCTGAACTCCGATCCGCACTACGCTCCTGCGTACGCCGGGCTCGCCGACTGCTACAGCCTGCTCGCGTTCAACGGTCTCGAAAAACCGAAACCCATCTTGCAGGCGGCCATAAGCGCCGCTCAACAGGCTCTGGATCTCGACAGCACGCTAGGCGAGGCCTACTCATCCCGTGCCCTCGCTCGCACTTTTCTCAACTTCGATTGGGGAGCCGCGGAAGACGACTACAAGCGTGCCATCGAATTGAACCCGACCTACCTGCAGGCGCGCACCTGGTACGCCCTTCTTCTTCTCGCGCCTCAAGGCAGACTCACTGAAGCTCGCGCGCAAATGGCCTATGTACAGGCTGCCGACCCCAACTCATTCCTGACAATCGGAGGTCAGGCCATGATCGAGCAATACGCCGGCAACTTCGACAAGTCCATCCAGATCCTTCAGCCGCACATGCACGAGCTGGATCAGGTGGAGTCCCCAATCCAGATTATGGCCGTCGACTATATTGCGAAACATGATGCGCAAAAGGCCATTGAGATCCTGCGCGCTCCTGCCAACCTCGAATTGCGCTCTTCGAGACAAGCGGTGCTTGCTGCTGCCTATGCGTTCGCCGGTGAACGATCCAAAGCACAGGAAATGGCGAAACAGGTTGATCTCCATCTTCGGCAGGGAGAGCCCATAGCTTACGATGCTGCGCTACTCTACACCGCGCTGAATGATCGTCAGAAGGCGCTGGACAGGCTGGACTACGCCCTGGATTCCAGGGAGCCGGACATCATTTGGGCAAATGTCGATCCGATGCTTCTTTCTTTACGGTCCGAACCGCGTTTTCACAATCTCATCACACAGATAAATCTTCAATAATTCGAGAGGACGATGCTATGACGAAAGCAGAGATGCTCCAAAAAAGCGGCTTGACAGAAGCCGAATTCAACCAGCTTGTAAACAAATTCCAACACTTTCTTTCCCAACTGGATCCTGCGCAACTGGCTGCCGTTCAACGGTGGATGCCCACAGGAGCTCAGATTGCGCAATCCTTTGGACCGGCCGTTACTGTCGATCAACTGGCCGCTATCGTGGGAGCCGATCCTACCTCCAGCACCGCCATCGCAGAACGGGGTGTTGGACTCAGCACGCCCAATCCATAAGAAGAGATTCGAACGCTCACCTACATGCTCAAGGTGGATGGAATCCCTCGTTGTGTCTCTGCGGCCGACACGGTTGCCAATCTGCGTACGGTCGCAGAGTCCCTCGGCGTCACCCGGCTAGCCGACATCACCGGTCTCGACAGGATCGGCATACCCGTCTATTCGGCCATCGTTCCCGATTCTCGTGATCTCCTATCCGTCTACAACGGAAAAGGTTTGCGACCGGTAGACGCCAAGGCCGGCGCCTTAATGGAAGCCATCGAACGGCAGACCGCCTTAAAGGTCCGCCTTCCGTTCATCGAGGGCGCCTTTGCCGAACTTCGCGAAAGCAAGTGCGTGCTCGATCCGAAGCATATGAATCTGCAGCTTTCGCCAGACTACTCAGACGATCGCACATACTCCTGGTGCGAGGGTCTCGACATCGTCTCCGGCCAACCGTGTTATGTGCCGAGCAAGCTCGCCGGATTCATGTGGCATGACGTGCCGCATCCCTCCCCTTTTGTACTCACGGATACCAACGGGCTCGCCTCAGGCAACTGCCGCGAAGAGGCCATATGCCATGCGCTCTGCGAGCTCGCCGAGCGCGATGCGTGGACTGAGGCAGAGCTGGGCGCCCACCATCTGCCGCGGCAGCGGCGACTCTTCGCATTGGGACCTGCCGGTGAAGTGAAGGTCCTGATGACTTGGAGATGTATCCATGCCTCGAGCCCGACTCAGACGAATTATTCAAAAACTTCCATCAAGCCGGCCTCTTTCCCATCGTGCGCGACATCACTTCGAGCCTCGGCATACCTACCTTCTTCGCCTCGGTCGCCGATGAGAACATCGTTGGCTATCCAATGGCTCACAGTGGTATGGGCACACATCCCAACGCGCGCATCGCTCTTCGCCGCGCACTCAGTGAGCTCGCGCAGTCTCGGGGCGTCGACATCCAGGCTGTCCGCGAAGACATAGCTCCGCCTGATGCAGTCGTCGAAAGCTTCTCTCTGCACATGCGTCGCATCTCTGCCGTTCACCGCGAGAGCTGGTGTCTCGCCCATTCCAAGAGTCTGCGACGTGTCGCCGATATCCCTTCGCATTCGTTTCGAACACATCGACGAGGACCTTGCATTTCTCATCGAACGCTTTACATCTTCGCGGTCTTCATCAAATCATCGTCGTCGACTTCACACCGGATAAGTCCAATTATTCCGTCGTGCGCGTCATTGTTCCTGGCATTGAAAGCTGGGCAATGGATCGTGGCCGATTCGGCCAGCGCGCTGTGAACTTCTGGAAACAGCATGCGTGACACCGTCATATACCTTGGCCCCACTCTCGCGCGCGAAGACGCGGAGTGCGCACTCGACGCTGACTTCCTACCCCCCATCTGCCGCGGAGATCTCGAACGCCTTCCCGAGCACGTCCGCTTCGTCGGCATCGTTGACGGCGAATTCTTCCAGAGCCTCTCCGTCTCCCCCAAGGAGGTCGTAAAGCTCCTTCGTCGCGGCGTCACGGTGTTCGGCTCCTCCAGCATGGGAGCGCTCCGCGCCGCCGAAACCTGGAAACTCGGCACGATAGGCGTCGGGCAAGATCTTCACCATGTTCCGCGACGGCATCCTCGACGCTGACGACGAAGTTGCCCTGATTTACGAGCGCGACACCTATCGAAAACTGTCCGAGCCACTTGTGAACCTTCGTGCAGCCCTGGACATGGCAGCAGCCGCCGGCGCCATCGACGAGACGGAAAAGAACGACCTGCTTCTCAAAATGAAGTCCCTCTACTTCCCCGAGAGATCGCATCACGCTCTGCAGGCGATGTCTCCCCGGCTTCGCGACTACTTCAGGACGGCCCCGCTTCCTGACGTCAAACGCGACGACGCTCTGCAACTACTGAACGCGATCCGTCTGATGCGTGAACAGAACATTCACGGACCCGCTTCCTGAGCGGAGACGCTGGCCGTCCTTTACTTTCCAGCGGGATGTGTCGGGAGAAAAACGTGGAATGCAGTCGCAGTCTTCGACGACCCGAAGACGGTGCGGAAGCGCAGTGACCCCTCATGCTTCTGAACAATTCCCCGGCTGATCCAGAGCCCAAGCCCGGTTCCTTTCGCGGACTTCGTGGTGAAAAATGGCTCAAATAGCCGTTTCGCATTCTCCGGTGCAATGCCCCCGCCCGTGTCCGAGATGAAGACCCTTACCCCGGCCGGCCGGCCTTGCCACCCGGCCGTTTCAGTCAGCCGGACTCTCATTCGACCACCTTGCGGCATCGCCTGGATCGCATTACTCACCAGGTTCATGAAGACCTGCTTCAACTCCGATGGGAAGCCGTGCACTGTTCCCTCGCTCGAGTAATTTCGCTCCAACGTGATATTCGCAGTCTGCATGGGGCGTTGCTGTAGTTCGAGCACGTCATCCAGCAACTCCGATAGTGAGACCGAAACAGCTTTCTGCGACTCGCGGTAGAAGCTCAGCGTCTGCTTCGTGATGTGTGAGACGCGCGCCAGTTCCTGCTCTGCGATCTGTGCGTAGTATTTCGCCTCTTCGTCCAGCGAGTGATGCTGCCGCAGCAGGTAGAACGCGTTCGTAATCGCCTCGAGCGGATTGTTGATCTCATGCGCCACAATCCCGGCGAGCTTGCCCATCGCAGCCAGTCGTTCGTTCCTGCGCAATGCCTCTTCGGCAATCACCTGAGCAGTGATATCGCGCGTGATCTCGAGCACCGCACCGCTTCCCGCCTGCACTGCCTGGCGGCTCGCGACGAGTATCTCGTGGCCCTCGCGATTGCGATGCTTGAGATTGCCCTCCCATCGCCCCTCCGCTCGCCAGAGCCTCTTCAATTTGCCTGCGCTCTGCCGGTCCGGTTCCGAGCAACTTCTTCTGATCCTGTCCCAGCACCTGCTCGCGCTTCCAGCCGTACAACGCCTCCGCGCCTGCGTTCCAGAAGCGAACTGCGCCGTACCGATCGCGCACCATGATCGCTTCAGAGGCGAGCTCCAACAGTTCCGCGCGCTCCCGCAGAGCGTCGTCCATCCGTTTGCGCTCGGTTACATCAAAGAACGCGCCCACAGCGCCGCGGACATCGCCTGTTTCGTCGAACAGTGGAGAAGCGCTCGCCAGCAAGGAAATGCGGTGATCCTTCTGGATGCGCCACTTCGAGCTCCAGCATCCCGGTCGGCAGTCCAGCTCGGGCAGCCTGTTTGAGCGGCATCTCATCGGGAGGCAGGACCTCGCCGCTCTGCGCAAGTTTGAACGCCAGGCTGAGCGTGGAATCGGATATATTCTCTCCCGAGTCCCAAACCCAGCATCTCTCCCAGCGCGGTATTTCCCGTCACGGTTTCGCACTCTCTGCCGTGGGCAACCGCCACACCTACCGGAAGCACCTGCATGATCGACTCAAGCTCGGCCACGCGCTGCTGCAGTTGCTCGTTCAGCAGGCGCAGCTCTTCGCTTCTCTGTGCGACACGCTCTTCCAGATCTCGATTCAGAACCTGCAGCGCGCGCTTCTTGCGGTGCAGTTCCGCAAAGACACTGACCTTCGCTCGCAACACCTCCGGCACAACCGGCACGGAGATATAGTCCACTGCGCCGCTCTGGTATCCGCGAATCCGATCCGGATCCGAAAGATGGACCGCTGAGACGAAGATGATCGGGTGTCTTCTGAAAGCGCGGATGTTGCCGCATCATATCTGCCAGCTCGAAGCCGTCGATCTCGGGCATGCTGACGTCCATCAGCACGACCGCGACGTCACCCTTCAGCAGGTAGTCCAGCGCCTCGCGTCCGGAGTTCGCTTTCACCAGACGCTCTCCGAGATCGTGAAGAATCACCTCGTAGCTCAACAGCTTTGACGGCTGATCATCCACCATCAGAATGGTGACGGGATCGCGCCCGTCCAACGGAAAGGCGGGCTCATCGGATTGATGAAGCGAGGGCTGCATTCGTTTTCGAGAGTCTACCTGTGTAGCCATGTCCTCAAGCCGGAGAGCAGTTGATCTGTATTCACCGGTTTCGCCATGTACTCGGAAGCTCCGGCCTCCAGGCACTTCTCTCGGTCTCCCTTCATCGCCTTCGCTGTCAGCGCGATGATCGGCAGCCGCCGCAGGTGAGCGTTCTGCCGGATCACCTGCATCGTTTCGTAACCATCCATCTCAGGCATCATAATGTCCATCAGCACAATCGCGATGTCGGGTGTGCTTTCCAGCATTGAGATCGCCTCCCGGCCTGTTCCTGCAGTCAGCACCGTCATGCCTCGGCGTTCCAGAACGCTGCTCAGCGCAAAGATGTTGCGTACGTCATCATCGACGACCAGCACCTTGCGGCCCACCAACGCCTCGTCAGAGCCATGCAGCCGTTCCAGCATGCGCTGCTTCTCTGGCGGCAGATCTGAAACCACGCGATGCAGGAAGAGCGCCGTCTCATCCAGTAGCCGCTCCGGAGATTCGACGTCCTTCACGACAACGCTGCGCGCCAGTGTCCGCAGCCGGGCATCCTCGTCGGGCGCGAGCTCCTTGCCCGTGAAAACCACGACTGGCAATTCGATGAGCGTGGGTGACCGTCTGCATCCGCTCCAGCACCTCGACGCCGGACATGTCCGGCAAACGAAGGTCCAGAACCACGCAGTCGAACTTCTCGCCCTTCGACCTGCGCCAACGCCTCTTCGCCTGTATCGACGACAGTGATGTCGATGTCCTCCGAACCCAATAGTTCCGTAATGCTGAACTGTTCGGCGGGATTGTCCTCGACGATCAGAAGCTTCTTGCGGCGCGGAGACGAGTACTCCTTGATCCGGTTCAGCGCCGTCTCTAACCCTTCCTGAGTCGTCGGTTTCACAACATACGAAAATGCACCGCGCGACAGACCATGGTGCCAGTCCTCGTCCATCGTCAGCATCTGCACCGGAATATGACGCGTCTGCGGGTCCTGCTTCAGATGATTCAACACAGCCCAACCGAGCATGTCCGGCAGAAAGACATCCAGAGTCACCGCCGTTGGCCGGAACTCTCGCGCCAGCGACAACGCTTCCGCTCCGCGCATCGCGATCAGCACTTTGAACCCCTTCTCGCGCGCAAGATCGCACAATAGCCGCGCATAATGCGGATCGTCCTCGACGACCAGCAGCACATTGTCGCCCGGTTCGAGATTCGCGCGGTCGTCCTCCGGCCGCTCGACAATCTGCTCCACCTTCGCAACGGGAAGCTGCAGTCGCGGCATTGCATGACCGCTCGCTCCGTCAGGTAATGCAACGGTCGCCGCTGCTGTCCCGACGTACGTCTGCGGAATGTAGAGGGTGAAGGTGCTCCCTTGCCCGGGCGTGCTGCGCAGCTGAATCTCGCCGCCCAGCAGACTCGCCAGTTCACGGCTGATGGCCAGTCCGAGTCCGGTTCCACCATACTTGCGGCTTGTTCCCGCATCCGCCTGCTGGAACGCCTCGAAGATGATGCGCTGCTTGTCCTGCGGAATGCCGATGCCGGTGTCTGTAACCTCGAAGGCAATCACTGACCCCGCGCCATTCAGAATCGGATGACCATCGCTCCACCCGGAGGCTACTGGCGCAATCTTCAAACGCACGCTGCCCTTTTCGGTGAACTTGAACGCATTCGATAGCAGATTCTTCAGCACCTGCTGCAGACGCTTTGAGTCTGTGACCAGGCTGCGCGGCAGCTCCGGCGCTGCATCCACCTCGAACGACACCTTGCGATTCTCGGCCTCGTGGCGGAACGGCCGCGCCAGCATATCGAGCAGGCTTCCGAAGAACACCTCTTCTGCATCGACCGACACCGTGCCCGACTCGATCTTCGAGAGATCCAGAATGTCCGAGATCAGGTTGAGCAAGTCCGTGCCCGCACCGTGAATCGTCCTCGCATACTCCACCTGTCGCGGCGACAGGTTGCCGTCCGGGTTGTCGGTCAGCTGCTGTCCCAGCACAAGGATCGAATTCAGCGGTGTACGCAGCTCGTGCGACATGTTCGCCAGGAACTCCGACTTGTACTTCGACGTAAGCGCAAGCTCCTTCGCCTTGTCCTCCAGCGCGCGCCTTGCCTGTTCGATCTCCTGGTTCTTGCGTTCCACCTCGGCGTTCTGTTCGGCGAGCTGTTGTGCCTTTTGTCCCAGCTGCTCGTTCGTCTGCTGCAGCTCTTTCTGCTGCGTCTGCAGTTCGGTCGCCAGCTGTTGCGATTGCTTCAGCAGTCCCTCCGTCTGCATCGTCGCCTCAATCGAGTTCAGCACGATGCCGATCGAAGCCGTCAGCTGTTCCAGAAAGGCCAGATGGGACGCAGTGAATTCGTTCAGCGTCGCCAGCTCGATTACCGCCTTCACGCGATCCTCAAACAACACGGGCAGCACGATCACGTTGCGCGGGACAGCTTCGAACAATCCCGAACGCACCGGCAGCGTATTCGGCGGCAGGTCTTCGATCAACATGCGCCGCTTCTCGCGCGCGCATTGTCCGATGAGCCCTTCGCCCATCGCCACGCGCTCGAGCTGCCCGTCCGCATTGCTCGCATAGGCCGACAGCAGCATCATCGTGTTGCTGTCTTCCGAGTCCGTCTGATAGATCAGCCCCTGCTGCGCGTTCACCAGCGGAGCCAGCTCCGACAGCAGCATCCGTCCCACCGTGCCCAGATCGCGCTGGCCCTGCAGCATGCCCGTGAAACGCGCGAGGTTTGTCTTCAGCCAATCCTGCTCCTTGTTGCGGTCCGTGGTCAGGCGAAGGTTGTCAATCATCGTGTTGATGTTGTCCTTCAGCTCGGCCACCTCACCGCTCGGCCTCCACCTGAATCGATCGCGTCAGATCGCCCTTCGTCACGGCTGTCGCAACCTCGGCGATCGCGCGCACCTGGTTCGTCAGGTTATCGGCGAGCAGGTTCACATTGCCCGTGAGGTCCTTCCACGTTCCTGCGGCGCCCGGCACGTTCGCCTGTCCACCGAGCCGTCCTTCCACGCCGACCTCGCGCGCCACTGTCGTCACCTGATCGGCAAACGTCGCCAGCGTCTCCGTCACGTTATTAATCGTCTCGGCCAGCGCTGCGACTTCGCCCTTTGCATTCACGGTTAGCTTGCGCGTGAGGTCACCGCTCGCAATCGCCGTCACAACGCGCACAATACCGCGCACCTGCTCGGTGAGGTTCGCCGCCATGACGTTCACGTTGTCCGTGAGGTCCTTCCACGTTCCGGCTACACCTGGCACCTGCGCCTGTCCACCGAGCTTGCCTTCCGTGCCAACCTCGCGCGCCACACGCGTCACTTCGGCGGCAAACGCGTTCAGCTGATCCACCATCGTGTTGATGGTGTTCTTCAGCTCGAGAATTTCGCCCTTCACGTCCACGGTGATCTTGCGCGACAAATCGCCGCGAGCCACAGCCGTTGTCACCTCGGCGATGTTGCGCACCTGAGCGGTGAGGTTGCCGGCCATCGCATTCACCGAGTCCGTCAAATCCTTCCACGTTCCGCCGACGCCCGGCACGTGCGCCTGTCCGCCAAGCCGTCCTTCCGATCCGACCTCGCGTGCCACGCGCGTCACTTCGGCAGCGAACGAGCGCAGCTGCTCCACCATCGTGTTCAGCGTCTCTTTCAGCTGCAGAATCTCACCGCGCACGTCCACCGTGATCTTCTTCGACAAATCGCCGTTCGCAATCGCAGTTGCAACCTCGGCGATATTTCTCACCTGACCCGTCAGGTTCGACGCCATGAAGTTCACGTTATCGGTGAGGTCCTTCCACGTTCCCGCAACACCGGGCACCTCGGCCTGTCCGCCGAGCTTGCCATCCGTGCCGACCTCGCGCGCGACGCGCGTCACTTCACCGGCGAATGCATTCAGCTGATCCACCATCGTATTGATCGTGTTCTTCAGCTCGAGAATTTCGCCCTTCACGTCCACCGTGATCTTGCGGGTCAAGTCGCCGCGAGCCACAGCCGTCGTCACTTCGGCGATGTTTCTCACCTGACCCGTAAGGTTACCGGCCATCGCGTTGACCGAGTCCGTCAGATCCTTCCACGTTCCCGCGACGCCCGGCACGTTCGCCTGTCCGCCCAGCCGTCCTTCGGTGCCGACCTCGCGCGCCACACGCGTCACCTCAGCGGCGAACGAGCGCAGCTGCTCGACCATCGTGTTCAGCGTCTCTTTCAGCTGCAGAATCTCACCGCGCACGTCCACGGTGATCTTCTTCGACGAGGTCGCCCGTTGCGATCGCCGTCGCGACCTCCGCAATGTTACGCACCTGGCCCGTCAGATTCGAGGCCATGAAGTTCACGTTGTCGGTAAGATCCTTCCATGTTCCGCCGACCCCCGGCACCTCGGCCTGTCCGCCAAGCTTGCCTTCCGTGCCCACTTCGCGAGCAACACGCGTAACTTCACCGGCGAACGCATTCAGCTGGTCCACCATCGTGTTGATCGTGTTCTTCAGCTCGAGAATTTCGCCCTTCACGTCCACCGTGATCTTGCGGCTCAAATCGCCGCGAGCCACGGCCGTCGTCACCTCGGCAATGTTTCTCACCTGGGCCGTCAAGTTGCCGGCCATCGAGTTGACGTTATCGGTCAGGTCCTTCCACGTACCGGCAACACCTGACACCTGCGCCTGCCCGCCAAGCTTGCCTTCCGTACCGACCTCGCGCGCCACACGCGTCACTTCGCCCGCGAACGCGTTCAACTGATCCACCATCGTGTTGATGGTGTCCTTCAGCAGCAGAATCTCGCCGCTGACGTTCACCGTAATCTTCTTCGAAAGGTCGCCGCTCGCGATCGCCGTCGATACCTCGGCGATGTTTCTCACCTGGCCCGTCAGGTTCGAGGCCATCGAGTTCACCGAGTCCGTCAGATCCTTCCACGTTCCCGCAACGCCCGGCACATTTGCCTGCCCGCCGAGCTTGCCTTCCGTGCCCACCTCGCGCGCCACGCGCGTCACCTCGGACGCGAAGGAGCGCAGCTGATCCACCATCGTATTAATGGTGTCCTTCAGCTCGAGAATCTCGCCCTTCACATCGACGGTGATCTTGCGCGACAGATCGCCCAGCGCCACAGCCGTCGCAACCTCAGCAATGTTTCTCACCTGGCCCGTCAGGTTCGACGCCATGAAGTTCACGTTGTCGGTGAGGTCCTTCCACGTTCCCGCAACACCCGACACCTGCGCCTGTCCGCCGAGCTTTCCTTCAGTACCGACCTCGCGCGCCACGCGCGTTACCTCGCCCGCGAACGCGTTCAGCTGATCCACCATCGTGTTGATGGTGTTCTTCAGCTCGAGAATTTCGCCCTTCACGTCGACCGTGATCTTGCGCGACAGATCGCCACGCGCCACGGCCGTCGTTACTTCGGCAATATTTCTCACCTGGCCCGTCAGGTTGCCGGCCATCGAGTTCACCGAGTCCGTCAGATCCTTCCACGTGCCCGCAACGCCCGGCACGTTGGCCTGTCCGCCAAGCCTTCCTTCCGTGCCGACCTCGCGCGCCACGCGCGTCACCTCACCCGCAAAGCGGTTGAGCTGATCGACCATCGTGTTCAGCGTCTCTTTCAGCTCCAGAATCTCGCCCTGCACGTCGACGGTGATCTTGCGCGACAGATCGCCGTTCGCAATCGCCGTCGCAACCTCAGCAATATTTCTCACCTGGCCCGTCAGATTCGAGGCCATGAAGTTCACGTTGTCGGTAAGGTCCTTCCACGTTCCGCCGACGCCCGGCACCTGTGCCTGTCCGCCCAGGCGGCCCTCCGTGCCCACCTCTTTGGCGACACGCGTCACCTCACCCGCAAACGCGTTCAGCTGATCCACCATCGTGTTGATGGTGTCCTTCAATTCGAGAATCTCGCCCTTCACGTCGACCGTGATCTTGCGGCTCAAATCGCCGCGAGCCACGGCCGTCGTCACCTCGGCGATGTTGCGCACCTGGGCCGTCAGGTTGCCGGCCATCGCGTTCACCGAATCGGTCAGATCCTTCCACGTGCCCGCCACGCCCGGCACCACGGCCTGTCCACCAAGCTTGCCGTCCGTGCCCACCTCGCGCGCCACGCGCGTCACTTCCGACGCAAACGACCGCAGCTGATCCACCATCGTATTAATGGCTTCCTTCAGCTGCAGAATCTCGCCGCGCACGTCGACCGTAATCTTGCGGCTCAAATCGCCGACGCCACCGCCGTTGCGACCTCAGCAATATTTCTCACCTGGCCCGTCAGGTTCGAGGCCATCGAGTTCACCGAGTCCGTCAAGTCCTTCCACGTGCCGGCGACACCCGGCACCTCGGCCTGTCCGCCCAGCTTGCCTTCCGTGCCCACCTCGCGCGCCACGCGCGTCACTTCGCTCGTGAACACGCCCAGCTGCTGAATCATCGTGTTGACGATGTTCGCCGACCGCAGGAACTCGCCCTCGAGCGGACGCCCATCCACATCCAGCCGTACCGTCTGCGTCAGATTTCCCTGCGCCACCGCGCCGATCGCACGCGTCACCTCCGTCGTCGGCCGCAGCAAATCATCGACCATCGTGTTCACTGAGGTTTCCATCTCGCCCCAGGAACCACGAGTTTGCTGGAACCGCGCGCGCTCACGCGTGCGGCCCTCTTTACCCACCTTCTGTCCAATGCGCTTCAGCTCACGAGCCATCTGCTCGTTGGCCGCGACGATCTCGTTGAAGGTATCCGCCACCTTTCCTTCGACACCCGTCCACGTGCTCGGAAGCCGGGCAGCAAAGTCTCCATCGCGCATGCGCAGCAGCGTCGCGAGCAGCACAGCGGAGTCGAATCCGCCGCCGTTTCCGTTCTGCTTCAACGGCGTTCCGTTCTCAATAACCGAGACAGGAGTCTCTGAATCTGTAGTGGAGGGGCGACGTGCGCTGGTCTTCAATCTGGGCCTCGCGAAAGGGTTTAACTGCCTAAGCACGCAGTCTGGAGTCGACAACACTCTCGTCCCCTTCTTACGCGGACGAGAGCGATCAGTTAGCGACCCCTTCGGGAAACTCTCGGGAGGAAAACCGATTCAGCACTGCAGCCTGACGGACCGTCTTCCGCGAGTCCATACAAGCAATAGCACGTCTCCTCGATGAATTGGGAGAATCGTTGATCCTCGAAATTGAGCCCTTCTCTGCACGCTCACAGCAGCATCTGTTTGCAACGGGAATACTTAGTTCATAGATGAGGGTTTACCCCACTTACGGTTGCCCGCCATCTGCTCCCCCAAAGGTGTACTTTGCCAACCCTCCCTGGCACGGTCTATAGTTCGGTCTAAAGGTGTGAGGTCTGCGACCATGCGTTTCCCTAACCTTTCGGCTCTGACCGCAGCGAGCGGCCCACGGACATCGCTCCGCGTGCGCGCCTCCCGCTCCGTCCTTCCCAGCACCAGCCGCCCCAATCTCTTCTCCGGCGACTAGCTCCCTCCGACATCTCAGCTCCTGACTCTGCCCGGTTTATCCCGGCAGCCCCGCCATCTTTGGCGAACCCCGCCGCATCTCCGCTGCGCGGTTCGGCTGCCCCTCCGGGCGCCGTCCCGCTACCGAACGCTGACAGGAAAGAGAATCCTCAATGAGCACCATGGTCCTGGAGTTCCCACCCACCGCCACCCCTGAGGCCCACGCCCGCTTCGGCCCGAAGATCGTCGGTCCCCTGCCCGGCCCCAACGCCCAGAAGATCGTCGCCCGCGACGAAGCCCTGCTCTCCCCCAGCTACACCCGCTCCTATCCGCTCGCCGTCAAACGCGGCTTCGGCTGCCGCATTGAGGACGTCGACGGCAACGAGTTCCTTGACTTCACCGCCGGCATCGCCGTCAACTCCACCGGCCACTGCCATCCCGAGGTCGTCCGCGCCATTCAGGATCAGGCCGCCCAACTCATCCATATGTCCGGCACGGACTTCTACTACGACCTGATGCCGCGACTCGCCGAGCGCCTGTCCGCCGTCGCTCCCATGCCCGGCCCCCACCGCTTCTACTTCGGCAACTCCGGCGCCGAGGCCGTCGAGTGCGCGCTCAAGCTCGCTCGCTATCACACTGGCCGCCAGCACATCATCAGCTTCTTCGGCAGCTTCCACGGCCGCACCATGGGCGCGCTCTCGCTCACGGCATCGAAGGTCCAGCAGCGTCGCCGCTTCGCTCCGCTGGTTCCCGGCGTCACCCACATCCGTTACCCCAACCCCTACCGCGAAGGCGACGGCAGCGCGCGCTCCGCACACGAGCTCGGCCTCTCCTGCGCCCGGTTTCTCGAAGAAAAACTCTTCAAGACCACACTGCCGCCTGAGGAAGTCGCCGCCGTCTTCGTCGAACCCATCCAGGGAGAAGGCGGCTACATCGTCCCGCCCGACTCCTTCCTCCAGGAGCTCCGCACCATCTGCGACCGCCACGGCATCCTGCTTGTCGTCGACGAGATCCAGTCCGGCGCCGGCCGCACCGGCAAGTGGTGGGCCATCGAACACTCCGGAGTCCAGCCCGACATCCTCCTCATCGCCAAGGGCATCGCCTCCGGCATGCCCATCAGCGTCTGCATGACCCGCGCCGAGATCATGGACTGGGTCCCCGGCTCGCACGGCAGCACCTTCAGCGGCAATCCCATCTGCCTCGCCGCCGCCCTCGCCACGATGGACATCATCGAGCGCGAGGCGATGGCCAACGCTGCCACCGTCGGCGCGGCCGCTCGCGAACGCCTCAACACCTGGCCTGCGCAGCACCGCGTCGTCGGCGATGTTCGCGGCCGCGGCCTCATGCTCGCCATTGAGATCGTCGAGGATCGCCTCTCCCGCAAACCCGCCGGTGCTCTCCGCGATCGCATCGTCGACCTCGCCTTCCACCGCGGCCTTCTGCTACTCGGCTGTGGCGAAAACTCCATCCGCCTCTGTCCTCCGCTCATCGTTACCCAGCAGGAGACCGACGTCGCCCTCGACATCCTCGAGGAATGCATCGCCATTGCTTCCAGGTAGCCCGACCCGTTGGGCTTCCGTTCTTCGCTTCCAGGTAACCCGAGGCTTTAGCCTCGGGCCTCTCAGACCGGTCACGAATTAGGGGCTTTAGCCCCTGGGGTATGCTTTCCTGTCCCAACCGAAAAGCTCCCGAAGGAGAACTCGATGAACACCAACTCCTCACTCCACGCCACGCTCGACCACGTCATCGGCGCCGAGCGCGCCGACCGCCTCTTCCAGGTCCTCACCATCCCGCAGGGCATCCTCGACGAAACCGGCCCCACGATCTCGCGCGCCGGCATCGCCCAGGCGCTCAACATGCTGCTCTTCGAAGACCTCCTCAAGCGCGTCCCCGACGCCAAAGCCTACGCCGACGACTGTCTCCGCGAGGGCCGCAAGGTCATGCACGACCACGGCGCCGTCCGCACTGTCCTACTCACGGGCATGGGCCAGATCCCCGCAGGCGAAGAAGCCATCACCCGCGTCCTTCGCCCGCTCGGCTACGCGCCTCAACGGCACCTATCCGCTCGAGCGCCTCAAGATGACCGGCCGCTCGCACGCGCAGGCCGAGTACCCCGAAGAACTCGCCCAGTTCTTCATCTCCGAGTTGCACGTCGACCGCTTCTCCCCTGACTTCCAGGCTGCTGTCGCCCGCATCACCTCCACCTCCCGCGACCCGCTCACCCCCGAAGCCAAATCGCTCCTCGCCGAGCTCGAACAGAAGCGCTCGCTTCCCATCGACAAAGCAGCAAAGCTCCTGCCCGTCCTCGTGAAGGTCTTCGAGCGCCAGCACGACGAGCCCACCGTCGCCGACTACGAAATCCTCCTCAAGGAATCGCCCGAGATGGCCTGGATCTCCACCGAAGGCAACGCCTTCAACCACGCCACCGATCGTGTCCCCGACGTCGACGAACTCGCCTCCCGACAGAAGGCCCTCGGCCGCCCCATGAAGCAGACCGTCGAGAAATCGCAGTCCGGCCGCGTCCGCCAGACCGCCTTCCTCGCCGCCCGCGTGCAGCGCGGTCTTCGCGACGACAACGGCAACCCCATCACGCGCGAGGTCCCCGGCTCCTTCTACGAGTTCATCACCCGCCTTCCGGTGGAAGAAGACGGCAAGACCAAGCTCGACCTCGGCTTCGACAGCTCCAACGCACAGGCCATCTTCAAAATGACCGCCAACTCCGGGAAGGAGCAGCCCGCCAACCCCGGAAAAGAACAACCCGCAACTGCGAACGAACCCGCTTCGGCAGGTAAGGCATAGCCGAACGGGGCTTCGTCTCGCGCTTCTAGGTAATCCGAGGCTTTAGCCTCGGGCCTCTCAGGATCGATGAACGAAAAAGGGGCTTTAGCCCCTGGGGTATGCTCTCCGATCCACGCCACTACATCCCTCGGACGCACGTCCGCAAACGCGCTGCAAGGAAGACCGAATGCCCACCACTATCATCTCCATCCGCGACGAAGCCCACGACCTCCTCCGCCAACTCGGCGTCCCCGCCTCCGCCTACACCAACGGCTCGCTCGTCGCCCGAACACCCATCACCGGCGAAGAACTCGCACGCATCCCCACCACCTCTCCGGAAGCCGCCGCGACCGCACTCACCGCCGCGCACAAAGCCTTCGAGTCCTGGCGCAACGTGCCCGCACCGAAACGCGGCGAGCTCGTCCGCCTGCTCGGCGAAGAGCTCCGTGCCAACGTCGACACCCTCGGCCGCCTCGTCACCCTCGAAGCCGGCAAGATCCTCTCCGAAGGCCTCGGCGAGGTCCAGGAGATGATCGACATCTGCACCTTCGCCGCCGGCCTCTCGCGCCAGCTCGCCGGCCTCACCATCGCCTCCGAACGCGCCAACCATCGCATGATGGAGACCTGGCATCCGCTCGGCGTCACCGGCATCATCTCCGCCTTCAACTTCCCCGTCGCCGTCTGGAGCTGGAACGCCGCGCTCGCCCTCGTCTGCGGAAACTCCATCGTCTGGAAGCCCTCTGAAAAGACGCCACTCACCGCGCTCGCCACACAAGCCCTCTTCGAACGCGCTCGACAGCGCTTCAACGAGTCGATGGGCTCCGAGCTCGCGCCCGCGAACCTCTCCTCACTCCTCATCGGCGACTCCAAACTCGGCGAACTCCTCGTCGACTCGCCGCTCGTCCCGCTGGTCTCCGCCACCGGCTCGACCGCCATGGGCCGCGCCGTCGCTCCCCGCCTCGCAAAGCGCTTCGCCCGCGCCATCCTCGAGCTCGGCGGCAACAACGCCGCCATCGTCTGCCCCTCCGCGGACCTCGACCTCACCCTCCGCGCCATCGCCTTCTCCGCCATGGGCACCGCCGGTCAGCGCTGCACCTCGCTCCGCCGCCTCATCGTCCACGAAAGCATCTACGACCAGCTCATCCCGCGCCTCAAGCAGGTCTACAGCTCCGTCTCCATCGGCGACCCGCGCGAATCCAGCACTCTTATCGGTCCACTCATCGACCCCCGCGCCTTCGACGCCATGCAATCCGCTCTAACCTCCGCACACAGCGAAGACGCCACCATCACCGGAGGCGAACGCATTGACATCAATGGAATCTCCCAGGACGCCTTCTACGTCCGCCCCGCTCTCGTCGAAATCGCACGAGCAATCCGACATCGTCCGTCACGAAACCTTCGCGCCGATCCTCTACGTCCTCAAGTACCGCGATCTCGACGAAGCCATCGCAATACACAACGACGTCCCGCAAGGTCTCTCCTCTTCCATCTTCACGCTCAACATGCGCGAAGCCGAGCGCTTCCTCGCCGCCTCCGACTGCGGCATTGCCAACGTAAACATCGGCACCTCCGGCGCGGAGATCGGCGGAGCCTTCGGCGGCGAGAAGGAAACCGGCGGCGGCCGCGAGTCCGGCTCCGACGCCTGGAAGCAGTACATGCGCCGCGCCACCAACACCATCAACTACGGCACCGACCTCCCACTCGCCCAGGGCGTGAGCTTCGATATCGATTAGCCGTACTACAACGGCTCCGCGTCTCGCTGTACTATGTTTCGGTGCTGAAACAAACGTTCGTCTTCGCTCTCGCAGTGACGGTCATCACGTGGTCGCCGTGTGTCTACACCCAGGCAAAGCCGAAACCGCAGACGCAGCACGCCCTCCAGTCGCTCCTTGGCCCCAACGTCTTCGTCTTCTCTCCGTCCACGCCCGCTGCCGAGATGCAAGCCCAGATCAACAAGGTCTACGCCGAGCAGGAGCACGCCGAGTTCGACTCCTCCCGCTACGCCTTCCTTTTCCTCCCCGGCGACTACCACGTCGATCTCCCCGTTGGCTTCTACACCCAGGTGATCGGTCTCGGTGCCAATCCCGCCGCCGTCCACCTCACCGGCAACATGCACGCCGACGCCTCCCTCCCGAAGAACAACGCCACCTGCACCTTCTGGCGCGCCGCCGAAGGCCTCACCGTTACACCCTCCACCGGCACGCTGCAGTGGGCCACCTCGCAAGCCATCTCCTTCCGCCGCATGCACGTGCTCGGCAACATGGTCCTGCATCAGAACCACGGCTGGGCCAGTGGCGGCTGGATCTCCGACAGCGTCATCGACGGCAACGTCGACTCCGGCTCGCAGCAGCAATGGATCTCACGGAACACCGAGTGGCACAGCTGGACCGGCTCCAACTGGAACATGGTCTTCGTCGGCGTCACCAACCCGCCGCCCGGCGACTGGCCAAAACCTGCGTACACCAAGGTCGCACGCACGCCCATCTCCCGCGAAAAGCCGTTCCTCTTCGTCGACTCGCACAGCAACCTCAGCGTCCTCGTCCCCGCGCTCCAGCACGACACCGTTGGCATCACCTGGCACAACGGCACCACTCCCGGCCGCACCGTTCCGCTCGCTCACTTCTACATCGCACATCCCGGCGACACCGCTGCAACCATCAACGCCGCACTCTCCTCCGGCAAAGACCTCCTCCTCACGCCCGGCATCTACGACCTCACCGAACCCATCCGCATCACGCGCAAGAACACCGTCGTCCTCGGCCTCGGTTACGGCACGCTACATCCCACCAATGGCACGCCAGCCATGACCGTCGCCGACGTCGACGGGGTCACCATCGCCGGCCTCCTCTTCGACGCCGGCGAAAAGCAATCCCCCGTCCTCCTCGAAATCGGTCCTCCGCACAGCCACGCGAGTCACACCACCAACCCCACCTCAGTGCACGACGTCTTCTTCCGCGTCGGCGGAGCAGCCATCGGCAAGGTCGCCGCCAACCTCATCGTCAACAGCAACGATGTCCTCATCGACCACACATGGATATGGCGCGCCGATCACGGCCACGGGGTCGGCTGGACATCCAACACGAGCGACAACGGCCTCATCGTGAACGGTAACGACGTCACCGCGTACGGCCTCTTCGTCGAGCACCACCAGCAGTTCCAGGTCCTCTGGAACGGCGAGCGCGGCCGCACCTACTTCTACCAATCCGAGATCCCCTACGACCCTCCAAACCAGTCTTCATGGCGCAGCGCTCCCAACCAGAACGGCTGGGCCTCTTATAAAGTGGCCGACAGCGTCCACGACCACGAAGCCTGGGGCCTCGGCATCTACAGCGTCTTCCGCCACCCGGATGTCACGCTCACTCAAGCCATCGAAGTCCCCGAGCGCCCCACCGTCCGCTTCCATCACATGATCACCGTCGCGCTCGACAACCTCGGCGAGATCACGAATGTCATCGACGGAACAGGTGGCGCAGCGAAAACCAACCCGCGAGTTACTCCAACAGTAGAATCATTTCCCTCGACAGCATCCGCGCCCGGCCGGTAGCGAAACTCGGGCTCGCGATACCAGGAGCCTGCCCATATGTTTCGCCTCCGCATCTCTCTGCTCGCCGCTCTTGTCGCCCTTCCGCTCTGCGCCCGCGCCCAGTCGCACGACTCGTCCGACCGTCCATGGATGAACCCGTCGGCTCCTCTCGAAGACCGCATCAACTCGCTCATCTCGCAGATGACGCTCGAAGAAAAAGTTCAGCAGATGCGCGACCACGCGCCTGCCATCCCGCGCCTCGGCGTCCCTGCATACTTCTGGTGGAACGAGGGCCTGCACGGCGTCGCCTTCGCCGGAGACGCTACCAATTTCCCGCAGGTCATCGGCATGGCCGCGACATGGGACGCACCTCTCGTTCATCGTGAAGCCGAGGTCATCTCCACCGAGGCCCGCGCCAAGTACAACGAAGCCATCCGCCACGATCAGCACGAGCAGTTCTTCGGCCTCACCTTCTGGGCACCCAACATCAACATCTTCCGCGACCCGCGCTGGGGTCGCGGCCAGGAGACCTACGGCGAGGATCCATTCCTCACTGGCCGCATGGCCGTCGCCTTCGTCACCGGCATGCAGGGCGCTGACCCCAACTTCTTCCGCGTCATCTCCACGCCCAAGCACTTCGCCGTGCACTCCGGTCCCGAGTCCACGCGCCACCAGGCCAACGTCGACGTCTCCGCGCACGACCTCGAAGACACCTACCTTCCCGCCTTCCGCGCCGCCGTTACCGAAGCCAACGCGCAGTCCGTGATGTGCGCCTACAACTCCATCGACGGCGCGCCTGCCTGCGCCAACACCATGCTCCTTCACGACCACCTGCGCTCCGCCTGGTCCTTCTCCGGCTACGTCGTCAGTGACTGCGCCGCCGTCGCCGACATCAACACCGGCCACCACTACGCACCCGACATGGCGCAGGCCTCTGCCGACGCCGTCAAAGCTGGCACCGATCTCGAGTGCGGCTTCGGCAACGGCCAGGCCTTCCCTGCACTCGTCGAAGCCGTGCACCGCAACCTGATATCAGAGGCCGATCTCGACGTCGCACTCCGCCGCCTCTTCCGCGCGCGCTTCAAACTCGGAATGTTCGACCCACCGGACAGCTTCGCCTACGGCCGCATTCCGTTCTCCGAAGTCAACAGCCCCGCGCATCGCGAGCTCTCACTGCAAGCCGCGCGCGAATCGATGGTGCTTCTCAAAAACGACCACCACATTCTGCCCCTCAGCGACAAAACGCACAGCATCGCCGTCATCGGCCCGGAGGCCGAACTCATCCAGTCGCTCCAGGGCAACTACAACGGACCTCCGCCCTCGCCCGTCTATCCGCTCGACGGCATCGAAAAGCGCTTCTCCTCCGCGACCGTCCACTACGCGCAAGGCTCCACGCTCGTCGACGGCTTCGCCGTCCCCATCGAGCACACCGCACTACATCCCGCGCAAGCGCTATCAGGCGAACGGCCTCACCGGCGAGTACTTCGCTTCACCCGACCTCAGCGGCACCCCCATCCTCACGCGCACCGACCGCCGCATCAACTTCAACTGGGACAAGGTCATCGGCGTCGTCCCCGGCCTTCCAGCGCAACAACTGGTCCGTGCGCTGGACCGGCACCTTCACCCCGCCCGCTCCCGGCGCCTACAAACTCGGCGTCCGCATCAACTCCTGCTATGCCTGCGAGAACAACGAAACCTTCCGCCTCTATCTCGACGACAAGCTGATCCTCCAGAACTCCGGCAAAACCCCTGAGCGTGGCGCGGCCTTTCTCGCACCCGCTTCCTTCGCCGACACCAAACCCCACACCATCAAACTCGAATATCTCCACGGCACCGGCGCGGCCGGCATCGATCTCACCTGGGAAGCCCCCGCCGCCGTTCTCCGCGACGAAGCCGTCGCCGCTGCGAAGCAATCCGACGTCACCATCGCCTTCGTCGGCCTCTCTCCCTCACTCGAAGGCGAGCAGATGCCCGTACACCTCGAAGGCTTCTCCGGCGGCGACCGCACCAGCATCGACCTGCCCGCCGCGCAGCAGCAGCTTCTCGAAGCAGTCGCTGCCACCGGCAAGCCGCTCATCGTCGTGCTGCAGAACGGCAGCGCGCTCGCGGTCAACTGGGCGCAACAGCACGCCGCCGCCATCCTCGAAGCCTGGTATCCCGGCGAAGCAGGCGGCACCGCCATCGCCGAAACTCTCGCCGGCGACAACAACCCCGCAGGCCGCCTCCCGCTCACCTTCTACGCCTCGCTCCAGCAGCTCCCGCCCTTCGACGACTACACCATGGAGCGCCGCACCTACCGCTACTTCACCGGCCAGCCGCTCTACACCTTCGGCTACGGCCTCAGCTACACCACCTTCTCCTACAGCCGTCTCCACGTGCCGCCGACCGTTCACGCCGGCGACAACGTCACCGTCGAAGCCGACCTCCGCAACAACGGCAACCTCGCCGGCGACGAAGTCGCAGAGCTCTACCTCACGCAACCTCGCGGCTACCAGACACCCGTCCGAAAGCTCGTCGGCTTCCAGCGCGTTCATCTCGCCCGAGGTGCCTCAACCCATCTCTCGCTCACCATCGACCCACGTTCACTCAGCCAGGTCGACGACAAAGGGCAATCACATGATCCTGCCCGGTGATTACACAATCTCTCTCGGCAGCACGCAGCCCGGCACCGGCGCAACGACACTCACCGCCCACTTCACCGTCACAGGCCAGCGCGAAATCCTCAAATAACCGCGCTCTGCATACGCGGAGCGAGATATATCGATATCAATACTTCTTCACCCGAAAGCAGCTTTCCGCCTCAAGCAAACGAGCGGCTCTCTCGAGCCGCTCGCACTAACAGCGTTCCAGGAGCATTTAGAACATCACTTGCGCGCCTAGCCAAAGCACTCTCGATCCTGAGTCTGGACCGAAGAATCCGCCTGGTGATGCAGTTCCCGTCACGATGCCGAAGTTGTTGTTCGACCCCGTGCTGCACAACTGTCCGCTGCCCGTATTGGGGTCGGCAACCGTCGCGCTGCCCGGGCATGACGCGCCTGGGTTTGCGAAGTGCGGTGTATTCGTCAGGCCGAACGCATCACCGCGCACCCGCAGAGTCATCCATTCTTTGACTTTGAAGTCACGCACGATGCTGAGATTGGCCAGGAAGTATCCCGGTCCACGAAACTCATTGCGGTTCGTGTTGCCGTAGTGAGCGTTCGCGGCACTCGTAATCAGCGGCGCTGCAAATGAGCTCGCGGTGAAGTACGAGCAGCTGGGGTCATTAAGAGCGCAGGTCACGCCGGTCCGCGGCGGCCGGCCCTTGGTGATGTGGAAGTTCGAGACGAGGTCCGCCGTCTGCCCCGAACCATTCGCATTCAGGCTGCCGCTGGCGCTCACTGTAAACGGCACACCGCTCATCGCGCTGACTACAGGATTCACCAGCCATCCGCCCAGAATCGCCGCCGCGACGCCGCTCTGCGCCCACGGCTCGCCCTTTCCGAAAGGCAGAGCAATCACGCCGGAGAGCTCGAAATTGTTGGTTCTGTCGAAGCCCGCCGGGCCGTAGTTCTTCTGCCAATATGTCGGATACGGGAAGGCCAGCGATCCAAGGTCTTCATTCTCCGCATAGTTCAGCGCCTTCGACCACGTGTAGCTGGCCCTGAGATTCGATCCTCCCGTGAACCGGTACACCACTGCAGTTTGCAGCGAATCGTAACGGCTGTGCTTGAACGGATTCAGCTCATTGATCGTTCCGGTATAGTTCGCGCCGTACCTCTGGCTTAGGATTCCGCCTGCGCTGCCCGTTCCCGGAGGCGAAGCGTTCGCATTCATATTCACTACAGGCCGAACAGCATAGGTGCCGACGTATCCGATATTGAACGTCACGTCCTTGCCCATCTGCTGTTCCACCGTCGCATTGTAAGAATTGAAAAAGCCGCGGTTGAACGGATTCGGAATCGTCGTCGTGCTGGCGCTCGTCGGCAAAGGAACTGAGCCCGTCGCCAGGTTGGGCAGCGGCAGCAAGGTCAATCCCGTCGTGACCGAGTAGCTTCCGCTGCCCAGCCCCTTTCCATTGAGTCCTGTCAGGCTCGCTGCAGGAATGTAGTAGGACGTATTCGCCGGTACGTTTGTATCCAGCAACACCGCAGGATACGCATTCCGCAGGACGTGCCACGTGTACGGATCGGCACTCATGCCATAGCCGCCGCGAAACACCGTCGTCGGGGTTATGGTGTATGCGATACCCACGCGCGGAAGGAACTGGCCGATTCCCACATCAATGCCGTCGTTCTTCGGCACGTTCCCTAATCCGCCGATAAGCACCTGTCCGGTGGCCAGGTTCAGGTAGCGCAGGCCTTGATGGTTGTCGCTGTACCCAAACGGGTAGTACTCCCAGCGCACTCCCAGGGTCAGCATCACCTTCGGCGTCACCTGGTAGTGGTCCTGCAAATACCAGGCCCACGTCGACCACCGCAGCGCATTCGGGTTGAAGAGCGCTCTCGCTTTGCCGGTTCCGCTCGGCAGACCTAGAAGGAAATCTGCCCACGAATGGAACCATGTCGGCGTCGTTCCCTGCAGGTCAGTCACGAAGCCGTTGAACTCAAACGAACCGCGCGGCTGCTGGAACGTTCCACCCTGTGGCTGGAAGTGATTAATTTGCGTATGGTTCCATTCAACGCCACCGCGGAACGCATGCTTGCCCCTATTCCAGCTCACGTTCGCTCCCGTCACGTACTGCTGGTCGCGGAAGAGAAATGGGTTCGCCGGCTGCGCATTGCCCAGGTTTGCGCCGTTCGCCGTAATCGTTGTACCCGGAGGCGTTTGCGCGGTCGGGAAGATGAACCCGGGATAACCGTAGTACAAGGTGGGATCACCGGGAGCTCCCGCATTATTGGTCCCCGGAATCCCCAGGTCATTCAGTCCGTTCGCCGAGACCAGGTCGAATGTCGACCCCAGGCGCTGCCGCGTGAAGCCGAAGTTCCAATCGACCAGCAATGTCGGAGTGAAGGTGTGGGTGGCTCCCAGGCCCACGCTCTGAACGAGACCCGGAGCATTGCCAAGCTGTCCACCATTGGTCGCGTCACCGATGGCCGCTCCCAACAGTGGCGGGTCGTACACCAGCGTCTTCGAAAAGCTATAGCGCCCGAAGATGTTCGTCGCCGGGTTCACCACCCACGTGACTTTGCCGTCGGCGTTGTCGCGATTGAAGAGAGCGGTACTGCTGCCGGTCCAGTTGTTCAGGCCGTTTGACGTCGAAAACTCCTGCCCGATCAGCGGCTGCAGCAACTTGATCATCGCCTGCGCCGCAGGATCGATGCGGTTCGCACAAATAACGTTGAGCACGCCGTTGCACGAGACCTGCTGTTTGTTCGCTCCCTGGTTATTGCCTGTAGTCGGATCGTAAATAATTGGATTTCCCGGCAGGTTGCGGAAATCGCCCGTGATCATCGCCGCCGTAGGAAGTGTCCTGGTATCTGGTCCCGCCAGTTGCCGCTGCGTTGTGCGTTCGTAGTCCGTAAAGAAAAACAATTTATCTCGTTTGATAAATCCGCCGACCGCACCACCGAACTGATTCTGATTGTTCCTGTTCTTCTTCGGAAAGAGCTTGGGATCGGTCTGGAAGTAGTTGCGCGCTGCAAAGTTCTGGTCCGTGTGAGCCCAGTGCGCATCGCCGTGATAGCGGTTGGTGCCGGACTTCACAATGACGTTGACGGCAGCTCCACCCGCATTGCCCTGCTCGGCGTTGAACGAGTTCGTCACCACGTTGACGGTCTCAATCGCGTCTGAAGGCGGAACGTAGGCTACGTTTGCCGGCAACCACGGATAGGCGTCCTGCACGCCGTCAAGCCGTGGTGTTGATGCTCTGGTTCGAAAGCCCGTTCACGTTCGCATTGATCGCTCGCTGCGGATTGCCGGCTAGCGAGTTCGTCTCCGCCGTCAGACCAGAGCCGGGGATCGTCCGCAGCAGCTCCTGAAAGTTTCCTCCCTGCGATCCCATGATCGGCAGGTTGGCGAGCTCGGTCGATGAGATGTCCCTGCGGACATCGGCAGTATCCGTCTGCATAAGCGGAGGTGCCGTACTGACGGTCACCTCTGTTGCCACATTTCCGACCTTCAGCTTTGCGTCCACAGACTTAACTTCGTTCGGGTGCAGTTCCAGACCACTGGTCTGCTGCTTCGTGAAGCCGTTTGCCGTAATCGTCACGTTGTATGTTCCCGGCAGAAGAGCCTGGAAACGATAGATACCCGCGGCATCTGTCGTCTGATTGCTCGTGACGCCGGTCTGCACCTCGGCCGCTGTCACCTGCGCGCCCGACAGGGCCGCTCCGCTCTGATCCGTCACATTTCCCGTGATCGTGCCGTACAGTACCTGTGCGTTGGCCGTGCCTGCTCCCCCGACCGCCATCAGCGTCAGCGCGAAAATCGCCAATCCGCGCAGCAGCCACTGCAACCGACTCCGCTCACTTCCCGCTTCGATGACACGCATTTTGGCTCCTCCATCAAAAGTGACTCTGCGGCCTTTTGAGGTGTTCGGAACCACCCACGACTTCCTTAGCCGCTCTTTTTTATGCGTCGCGAACTATAGGCTTCCGGGAAAATGACTGTCAAGAGTTTTTCGGCTCGGATGTCACCGATTGTAAAAAACCCGTCACTTTCCAAAGAATTTCAGCGATCCCACCCAGAGCCGCACACCCATCCCCCCTGCCGGCGAGCGCCCGGAGTTCTCTTTTCCTAGGAGTCGAAATAATTTGTATAGACCTCGCATTATGTCGCGGCAGGACACGCACGAACCCCTGCCTGTCCGTCCACCACGCGAAAAATCAGCCGGAAAAATCAGTCGGCAGGCGCGGGCGTCACCACAGGCTCGCCCTCACCCTGGCCGCGCCCTTTTGGCCGTGTGTGTACATGCGTCCGGTGGTACCCCGAGTGCCGCTGCAGAACCAGCGCCGCCGCTCCCCTCAGCCGCGCAAACTCCGGATTCAGCGTCGTCATCACCCGCGGCGGCGGTCCCGCCAGCATCTGCCGCTTCAACTCCGCTTCCACGATCGGCCCAAACCTCTGCCACGCCGACGTCAGTTCACCCGTAAACAGGATCACCTCCGGTGACAGCGCCGCCGTAATCGCATGCAGCCCTCGCCCCAGGTTCTCCGCCTGCAGGCTCAGCGCCTTCACCGCCGCCGGGTCATCGTCGACGGCCAGGTTCAGCAGCCGCGTTCCCGTCATCCCGCTGTCTTTCTTCCCGCTCGCCTCGTTGTAATACCGCACCGCCGCGCGCGTTGAAGCAAACATCTCCCAGCAGCCTGTCCGCCCGCACCCGCACTGAAGCCCCGTCGGGTCCAGCACCACGTGCCCGAACTCACCCGCGAGCCCGCCATGTCCCGTGATCATCTGCCCGTTGCTCAGCACGGCAGTTCCAATGCCCTCCGAGATCGCCACCAGCACCGCGTTGCTCACACCATCCAGTCTTCCCGACCAGATCTCCGCAATCAGGCACGCGTTCGCCTCGTTCTCCATCTCTACCTTCAGCCCCAGCGCCGACTCAATCACTCCTCCGATCTCGGCGCCCGCCCACCTCAGGTTCGGAGCCAGCACCAGCTTCTGCGACACCGGATCCACCCGTCCCGGCATGCTCAGGCCCACACCCTCAAACGTCTTCGACGGATGCATCTCCCGCATCCGCTCCAGCGCCGCCACCAGCTCCGGCAGCGCACGGTCCACATTCGAGGGCAGCACAATCGCCTTCTGCGACAGCAGCCGGCTGTTCATGTCCACCACTGCAATCGTCGCCTGCTCCGGCCGCACATCCACCGCGAGCATCACGATGTCCTCATTCAGCGACAGCAGCGTCGGCCTGCGCCCTCTCGGCAGCCGCTGCGTCCCGCCCTCCACCACCCAGCCTTCTTCAATCAGCTCCTCGACGATCGACGAAACCGTACTCGGATACAGCCCCGAAGCCCTCGCCAGCTCCACTCGCGCCACCGGCTGCTTCGCCCGCACAAGCTCCAGAATCACGTCGCGGTTGATGTCGCGCGCCACCTCGCTCGAGGCCAGCCTCACGTACGCCAGGTCGGCCCGTCGCAGCGCATGCGTCGTCTCGTGCGCCGCCGGCTGTCTTCCTCCATTTGTCTCCGTACTCTTCGCCACGCTTGGCTCCTTCCCCCTTCGAATCAGCCGCCGTCGCACTTCCAATCAAAAGTCAAAAACTTCCGTCTCAGCGAAACGAACTGCCCTCTCCTACATTCTCAGCCCCAACAACACCCGCATGAAAACTCTCCGGCGGCCCCAGGTAGCTCGGCCTCAGTGATCCAGTCGCTCCGTGGCTCACCACAAGCCTCTCCACCACAATCGCCGGATCTACCGCCCAGATCTTCAGCGTGTGATATCCCGGCGCCGCAATCTCGAGCGGCACTGTCACTCGCCGCACTCCATCGCTTACCGCCTGCGCCCAGTCCTTATCCGAGTTATGTTCCAGCGCATCCACCACCTTTCGCGGCTCGTCGTCCACTGACACCGCGAAGCGCAATCCGCGTCCCGGCACAAAGTTCAGTGTGGGCGCGAGCGTCATCTGCAGCTCAAAGTCTCCAGAGTCATAAAGGTACATCCTGTACTGCAGCGATGTCTTCGAATTCATCTCGCTCTCTGCGGTCACCGGATACACCGTCATCCCTGACTTCGTCGCCCCGTACCCCGGCAGTTCCACCCACTGCATCGTGCCCGCCGTCCGCGCCGTCGTATCCGCAGCCTCCATCGCCACATACCCATCGCCCTCGACGAATCCCTGCGCATTCTCCCGCGTCACCGGCAGCTTCCGCGCGCGCAGCGTGTACATCATCGGGCGCGCATCACCTGAGGTCACCGTCACCATTCCTTCCGCCTCATCGCCGGGAACCTTGCTCCAATCCACACTCAACCCGACGCGCTGTTCCATCGGCCCAACCGTACCCGCCGTATGCGCCCTCCTGACCTCGATCAGTTCGCCCGACCCGGTCGTCAGCGCAATCCACGGCGCACTCGTCTTCACCTCGTAGCTCACCGGCGTCTTCCCTCGATCGAACAGCGTCAGCGTCCGTCGTCTGCTGCGCCACCGAATCCACCGTCCCCAGCGAAAACGCAAAGCGCCGATCGCCGCGCTCGAACCTCGCATCGTCCACACTCACGCCCAGCGACCCCTCCGCCGGCACCTGCGTCCAGCTCACCGCCGGCATCACATTCACCGGCGGATCGTTCCACGCCACATACCCGATGTGCGTCTGGTCCATCATGTGGTCCCACTTACCATCCAGCAGCTTGTGGTTGTACTCGTCGCTCAGCGCCGCGTCGCGCGCAAACATCCGCTGCACCTCGGCCGCCTCGTCATTGGCCTTCGGATTCCCCAGCCGCGCATCCAGCGCATTGCGCCCGGCGGTGATGTACATCTCCGTCAGATTCGCGCAGGCATCGACCGGATACTGAATCAGCTCGAAGTAACTCGCCCGCTCATTCTCCGGCAGCTCCGTTGCGAGCTTGTCCACGCGCTTGGCGAGCGTCTCCCACTCGCTCATATACGCGGTCCGCCTCGTGATAGTTCGTCAGGCTGAATGTCGTCGGCATCGATTAATTCCGGCTTCCTCCTGCCGTTGTACCGCGTGTACTCCTCCATCGCCGTCGCAATCTCATCCGCATGCTCCGGCCCGAACTCCCGCACCGCCCAGTCGCGCGTGAACTCGTCCAGATGATCCTTATCCCACCGCTGCGGCGTGCGCGCATAGCTCAGAAAGAACTCAATCGGAAACTCCATCGGCTTGCCATCGCCGACATTCACCACCCACAGCCGGTCCGCTCCATACTTCAGCGCAAGATGCATCTGCTCCTGCACCTTCGGAATCGGATTCGTGTTCAGCCACTTGTAACTCCGCGGCCCACCCACATAGTCGAAGTGGTAATAGATCCCCGCTCCGCCACTGCGTTTTCTCTCCTCTGCCGTCGGCACCCGCCGCAGATCGCCCCAGTTGTCATCGCTCCACAGCAGCGTCACATCATCCGGCACGCGCATGCCCTTCTCGTAGTAACCCTGCACCTCCTTGTACAGAGCCCACACCTGCGGCACCTTCGTCAGATCCGGGTTCACCGTCTGCTTCAAAATCTCGCGCTGATCCGCAACGATCTTCTCCAGCAATTGCGTATTCGCGTCCGCCGACATCGGCGTGTCGTTCTCGCCGCGCATCCCCAGCGTCACGACCTCCTCATAGTTCTTGTCGCGCTCCATCCCCTTGCGCCAGAACTCATCAATCGCCCTCTGATTCGTCACGTAATTCCACGCACCGTAATTGCCTCGCGTCCACTCCTTCTCCGCCCTCATCATCGGCTCTTCGTGCGAAGTCCCCATCACAATCCCGTACTCATCCGCCAGCTTCGGATTCTCCGGGTCATCCATCGCGAAGGCGTTGTTCCACATCGCCGGCCACAGGAAGTTCGCCTTCAGCCGCAGCAGCAGCTCAAACACCTTCGTGTAGAACTCGTGGTTCATCCCGCCGAACTTCTCCTTCGTCCAGCCCGACAAACACGGCGCCTCATCGTTGAAGAAGATTCCGCGATACTTCACCGCCGGCACCGGCTGCACTACCCTGCCCGGCATCACGTACAGCGCATCCTGATGTGGCACCGCGCACATCCGCCCACCAGTACCACGGTGAAACTCCAATCTGTTCGCTCAGGTCATAGATCCCGTAGATCGTCCCGCGCTTGTCCGCTCCCGCAATCACCAGCGCGCGCCTCACGCCCGGCATCGGCCGCTCGACAATCGTCGTCACCGCCGACTCCCACTTGCCCGCGATCCCACTTACATCCAGCTTCTTCGCCTTCACCAGTGCATCGATCAGCGGACTCTTCCCAATCGTCCCGATCAGCACCACATCCCCATCCTTCGCCGCTGCGGCATCCTTCAACACTGGCGCGGCATGTCCCGTCACCCGCCCCACATCCGCGCTCAGGTCGCCCACCGCCCGCACCACGCCCGGCCAGTCTGCATCGCTCACCACCATCGGCGCCGCCTTTTCGCTGGTGTACAGAACAAACCCTCCCTGTACCGGAGTCGCGCTCACGTACCGCTTCTCTCCGAGCCCCCACGCCCGCACGGTCATCAGCAAGACTCCCGCGACAATCCAGCCCCTGAACCGCATTCACACTCCCAAATCCCGCTTGCAATCGATGAGTGAGAACCTTACACCCTCCCGATAGTTTGTGTCGCGAAGAAAATAAAAATTTGCCTACACCACGGTAATCCCCACTTTCCGCGGCCGCCTTTCATCCCTCGCGTGTTAACTTCCACATCAGCCCTCCTTCGAAGGAGATCCGACCGATCCCCTCCGCCCGCAAGCCCAAAGCCACCGGCCTCCGTCTCCTTCCGCTTGTCGCGGCCATCTATTTCATGGTCTCGGGCGGCCCCTATGGCCTCGAAGACATCATCGGCATGGCCGGCTTCGGCCGCGCGCTCCTTCTCCTCGCCATCGTCCCCATCCTCTGGAGCCTGCCCACCGCGCTCATGGTCGGCGAACTCGCCTCCGCCATCCCCGACGAAGGCGGCTTCTACGTCTGGGCCCACCGCGCCCTCGGCCGCTTCTGGGGCTTCCAGGTCGCCTGGCTCTCACTCGCCTCCAGCGTCTTCGACATGGCGATCTACCCCACCACCGTCTCGCTCTATCTCGCCCGTGTCTTCCCCGAGCTCAACCACGGCCACCGCGCGCTCCTGCTCAAGCTCGCCATCGTCATCATCGCCACGCTCTGGAACCTCCGCGGCGCCGGTCTCCGTCGGCCACGGCTCCGTGCGCATGATGGCCATCTCGCTCGCGCCCTTCGCTGTCTTGCTTCTCATCGCTCTCTGGCGCATCGCCCACGGCGGCCTGCACCTCGCCACCGGTCCCCAAACCCTCACTTACGATCTCGGCGGCGCGCTCTCCGTCTGCATGTGGAACTACATGGGCTGGGACAACGCCTCCACCATCGCGCAGGAGGTCGAAAACCCGCAGCGCGACTACCCGCGCGCCATGCTCGTCTCTGGTTCATGTGGGTTTGTGGCCGCTGAGCAAACATCTGCGGGCGAGTCTACAGCCGGGTAAAATCTTTCGACCCGACCGCGGAAGAGGTCCTTTTCTTCCGGCGCCTGGTTGGCGGGTAAAGCGGTGCTGCTGTCGCACTTAGCGGAAAAAGCTCGTGAGCGGGCCCTCCGCAGGCTGTACAAAATCGCTCGTCAAAAGGACACGCCCCCAAATGAGGGGCCTGCGGCTTCTCAGATCTTGGCTGTCGCCCCAGCAATGCGCCCAGTTCGATGCTTTCGGCTATTTTGACGTGGTAGGCGGCGCCAGCGGGAAAACATTTCGTATTCATTGCCCGTGCCGAGCGCCATCCAGCGAAATCCCGGATACCGGCAGCCAAGCAGCGCTTTGGACTACACTACGTTCAG
>CAVZMD010000030.1:0-17547 GCA_963776265.1 uncultured Acidobacteriaceae bacterium
CCAGTCTCCCCCGCTAACTCTTTCTCTTCAACTCTTTCGGTGGATATCCCGGATTGAACCTGGTTTGATTCCAGTTATCCACTGAAAAGATACGTGTTGGGCATTCTGCGCTTGATGCGCGGACGAGCGCACCGCATACTCTGGAGCAGAGTCGGTCGCGTGGGGCGATCGCTCCTGACCGAGAGACGAGCGCCGTGAATCAGTACCGCCGAGAAGATGTTCTGCGCATCCTTCGCCTCCCTCATCGACAGTTGAATGCATGGGAGCGGGCGGGTTAATCTCCGCCTCGGAACACTATTCCTTTGACGGGCTGGTTCAGCTTCGCAAGCTGCGGGAGCTGGCCGAGACTCGAATCTCCGTGAAGAGCATCCGGCAGTCGGTGGACGCGATGCAGAAGGTGGCGGGGCTCAGCAACCCATTGCTGGAGGTGGCTGTCGTTGCTCGTGGGACGCGGCTCGCCTTCCGGCAGGGCGGTGCCCTCGTCGATCCGATGACGCGCCAGATGGCGTTCGACTTTGAGCTGACGCCGGCGGCTGGTCTGGCCGTGGTGCGGCGGGCCGCAGTTGATCCGAACTCGCAGGCCGCCGAGGTGCAGGAGATGTTCCTGCGGGCGGTGCGGCTGGAAGAGAATGCGGCGACGCTCGCGGAGGCGAAGACGGTCTATGGGGCCATCCTGGAGATCGATTCGGAACATGCAGCAGCGGCGATCAACCTGGGGACCATCTGCTACAACGAGCGCGACTTCAACAGCGCGGAGGCGTTGTATCGGCGGGCGACAGAGGCCGACCCGGAGTATGCGCTGGCGTTCTTTGACCTTGGCAATGTTCTGGATGAGTTGCAGCGGCTGCCGGAGGCGATCTCGGCTTATGAGCGCGCGCTGAAGCTGGTGCCGCAGTATGCGGACGCGCACTACAATCTGGCGCTGGCGTACGAGCGCATGCAGGAGCCGCGGCGGGCGCTGCAGCACTGGACAAGGTACATTCAGCTGGACCCCAGCGGACCGTGGGCGACACATGCGAAGGCACAGGCGAAGCGGATTCTTGGAAGCGAGCGCCTGGCGATTGTGACGCGGCACGGGCGAACGATGCGACTGCGGTAGTTAGAACGAAACGAGCGGGAATACGCGAAAGCGTTTCTAGAGGCTGCACTGGTACACTCCGGTGCAGCCTTTGACTTAGTTTGCGAGGAGAATCTGCCTGATGGCCACAACCACCACGACCTTTCGCCCATTTGTGTCTGCAGAGGAGAGCCCGAGGGAGCTGTCGGCACGGGCGCTGATCCTGGGTGGGATCTTCGGGATCATCTTCGGTGCGGTGACGGTTTATGTGGGGCTTAAGGCGGGGCTTACGGTCGCGGCGTCGATTCCGATCTCGGTGCTTTCGATCTCGATCCTGCGGGTCTTCGGGCGGGCGTCGATTCTTGAAAACAATATTGTGCAGACGACGGGCAATGCGGGTCAATCCATCGCTTCGGGTGTGATCTTCACGCTTCCGGCGCTGGTCTTTCTGGGGTTCGATCTGGAGGGATTTCGGATCTTCGCATTGGCGCTGTTCGGTGGTTGGCTTGGCGTGCTGTTCATGATTCCGCTTAGGCGACAGCTCATTGTCGAAGAGCACGGTGCGCTGACTTATCCGGAGGGAACGGCGTGCGCGGAGGTGCTGACCGCAGGCGAGCGCGGCGGGTCGTTTGCCAGCCGCGTCTTTCTTGGTTTGGGATTCGGAGCGCTCTATGCGCTGTTTCAGAACGAAGGGTTGACCGCACTTTTTCCTGCGACGCCGAAGAAGGATTTCAACTTCGATCCGAGCGGCCAGCAGTTGATGAAGGGCGCCTCGCTCCGCGCAGACGTGACGCCGGAGTACCTGGGCGTTGGATACATCATCGGCATTCGGGTGGCGGCGATCATGCTCGCGGGTGGTGTCTTCTCCTGGCTAGTGTTGATGCCTACCATCGTCTTTTTCGGCAAGCATCTGACGACACCGCTCTATCCCGGCACGGTCCCTATCAGCATGATGGACCCGAGCTCGTTATGGCGTACCTATGTAAGGCCGATGGGCGCGGGAGCGGTTGCGGCGAGCGGGCTGATCACGTTGCTGCGCACAGCACCGACGATCATCAGCGCGTTCACGGCGGGCGTGGCCCAGATGCGAGCGAAGCCCGGCGTCACAGAAACTGACGCCACATCGCGAAGCCGTTCACGGATCGAGCATGATTTGCCCATGAGCGTGGTGATCGGTGGCAGCGTGCTGCTGGTGCTTCTGATGTTCGCGTTCCTGGTCTTCAAACCCGTGCCGGGTGCCCAGGTGAGCGTGCTGGCAAACTTCGCGGCCGCCATTCTGGTGGTGATCTTTGGCTTCCTGTTCGTCACAGTGAGCGCTCGGATCGTGGGGATCGTGGGGTCGAGTGCGAGTCCGGTGAGCGGTATGACCATTGCGACCTTGATGGCGACAGCGGCGATCTTTCTCGTCAAAGGCTGGACGGCGCCGGCCTTTGGGGCGCTGGCGATCACGATTGGTGGAGTGGTCTGTATCGCCGCATCGAACGCGGGCGATACGTCGCAGGACCTGAAGACAGGCTTCTTGATCGGAGCGACTCCGTGGAAACAGCAGTTGGCTGTGATGATCGGCGTCATTGTCTCCACGCTGGTCATCGGCTTGACACTGAATCTTGTGAACAAGGGGTTTGAGAGCTTTAACCGGCTTCCACAGCCGAAGCAGCTGTCGCTCAACGCGTTACCGGAGGGCGTACAGCAGCAGGGCTATTTCACGCGGGACGATGTAAGGCTGCGTGCCAGCGCGTCCTCGAGCGCACCTGTTATTGGCAATCTTGCAAATCCGCACAGTTACATTTTGCTGAACGCCATCGGCTCGCCGGTGCTGGAAGATGGCAAGTATCTTTACAACCCGGCGACGCAGCAGGTTGAGATTCAGTGGACGCAGGGGATCGGCAGCGAAAAGGCCGCCGCACCGCAGGGCCGTCTGATGGCTACGGTCATCAACGGCATTCTGAGCCGGAAGCTGCCCTGGGGGCTTGTGCTGCTGGGCGTCGCCCTGGTTATCGGAGTGGAGCTGCTCGGAGTGCGCTCGCTTACGTTCGCCGTCGGAGCCTATCTCTCTATCGGCACGACGTTGGCAATTTTCTGCGGCGGCGTCGTTCGCTGGCTGGCCGATCAGGCTGTGGCGCGGTCCGGCCACGCTCCAGAGACTGAGGCGGAGAGCGAAGTGTCGCCCGGAAGTCTGTTTGCCTCGGGGCTTATCGCGTCCGGCGGCATCATGGGGCTGGTGGGCGTTGCATTTCAAGCCTTTGACAAGACTTTCCCGCACTTCTCACCGGACAATCCATTGCACCACGACGTCGTGAGCGTCGTGTGCTTCGCGATGCTCGGCTTCAGTTTGTACTATTTTGCGCGGAAGCCGTTGGCGAGTGAGGCAGTGCTTGAAGAGGTAGAACGCGAGTAATCGGGCCTGCGTTGGAGTGGAGGCTGAGATGAGGCGATCCGTTGCGGTACTGCTGATGCTGACGATGGGATTCTGCTCCGCGAGGGCGGACGAGGCGTCCAAACGAGCCAAGGCCGAACAGCTGTTCCTGCTGCTGCACATGGACACGATGATGGATCAGCTGATGAGCGGCGTGAAGAAGCAGGTTCAGCAGATCACCCAGTCGATGCCCGGCGCGGACCAGGCGACGCCGGAGCAGAAGAAGCAGATTGCGGACTTCCAGCAACGGGTGATGGACCTGGTCAACCAGAAGATTGGTTGGAAGGCGCTGGAGCCGGACTTCATCACCCTTTACTCGAGCACCTACACCGAGGAGGAGCTCGACGGAATCATCACGTTTTATAAGTCGGCGGTGGGGCAGAAGATGATGGAGAAGACACCGGAGCTGATGACCAAGAGCACGCAGATTGCGCAGCAGAAGATGAGCGAGTTGCAGCCGCAGCTCAACCAGATGGTCCAGGATTTTATGAAGCAGATGGCTGCCAGCATGGGCAAGCCCGCACCTGCGCAGACGGCGCCAACTCCGGAGAAGCCCGAACCGAAGTGAAAACGTTCTAGAGTTCGAGGATGATGGGCATGATGAGCGGGCGGCGGTTGGCGTTCTTCTGGATGAAGCGCTTGAGATCGCCGCGAATCTTGTCCTTCATGACGCCGTAGTCACGGCGTTCTTCCTCGCTTGATTGCTCGAGTGTGCGGGCGACGATGTCGCGGGCATTGCGAAGAAGCTCGGGGTCGTCGGCCGCGAAGCCGCGTGTAGAGATCTCGGGCAGACCTTCGACCTGGCCGGTGCGCTTGTTGATCGCGATGATGGGGAGGAAGAGGCCATCGCCGCCAAGCTGCTTGCGATCGCGGATGACTGTGTCTTCGACGACGTCGGCGGTGGAGTTGTTGTCGATGCAGACGCGCCCGGTGGTGATCTTGCCGACCTTTTCGGCTCCGTCGCGGTTGACCTCAAGCACGTCGCCGTCTTCGAGCAGGAGAACCTTCTCGGGGATGCCGGTGGACGCGGCGAGTTCGGCGTGACGCTTGAGGTGACGGTAGTCGCCGTGGATGGGCACGAAGAACTTGGGACGAACGAGGTTGATCATCATCCGCAGCTCTTCCTGCGAGCCGTGGCCGGAGACGTGGATGAGGCCATGGGTGCCGTCGTCGTGAATGACGCGTGCGTCGCGGCGCTCCAGGTGATCGATGACGCGGTAGATGGCCTTTTCGTTGCCGGGGATGATGCGTGAGCTGAGGACGACCGTGTCGCCGGCATTGATCTTTGCGAACTTGTGGTTGTCGACCGCGGCGCGCGAGAGCGAACTCATGGGCTCGCCCTGTGTGCCGGAGATGAGGATGCAGAGCTCGTTGTCGGCGTACTCCTTGATCTGGCCGGGGTGGATGAGGAGTCCGGTCGGCGGGTCGAGGTAGCCGAGGTCCTGAGCGATCTCTGCAGAGTTGTCGATGGAGCGGCCGATGAGCGCGACCTTACGGTTGTGTTTCTCGGCGAGTTCCATGGCGATGCGGATGCGGTGAATCGACGACGAGAAACAGGAGAAGAAGAGCTTCTTGCGCGTGGCGCCGAAGATGTCATCGAGGCGCGGGCGGACGGCACGCTCGCCGGGCGTGAAGCCGGTGCGGTCGACGTTCGTGGAGTCCTGCAGGAGGCAGAGAACGTTCTGCTTGCCGAGGTCGGCGAAGGCCTGGAGGTCGAAGGGATGGCCGTCGGGCGAGGAGAGGTCGATCTTGAAGTCGCCGGTGTGGAGGACGATGCCGGCGGGGGTGTGGATGGCGAGCGCGACGCAGTCCACCAGCGAGTGTGTGACGCGGATCGGCATGATCGAGAAGGCGCCGAGAGTGAAGCGGCGTCCCGGGAGCATTTCGATGAGTTCGGCGTCATCGAGGAGGCGGTGCTCGTCGAGCTTGCCCTCGACATAGGCGAGGGTGAACTCGGTGCCGTAGACGGGGACGTTGAGCTCCGAGAGGATCCACGGGAGGCCGCCGATGTGGTCCTCGTGGCCGTGCGTGAGGACGATGGCGCGCACCAGGGCCCGGTTTTCAACGAGATAGCTGATGTCGGGGACGACGATGTCGACGCCGAGGAGCTCTTCTTCGGGGAACATGAGGCCGGCGTCGATGACAATGATGTCATCACCGAAACGGAGTGCCAGGCAGTTCATGCCGAACTCGCCCAGGCCGCCGAGAGGAATAATTTGCAGCTTGTCTGAAGCCATGAATCTTCAGTTTAGCGCAGCGCTTGCGCGCTCATGCGCTTAGACGCTGCGGAGGACACGCGCGGGGAGCAGGAAGAGGGCTGCGATGAGCTCAAAGACGCCGTGCACGACCACGCCGACAAGCCGGAACGGAAGCAGCACGAGCCAGACAAACGGATAGAGAACGAGCACGAGCAACGCGGCCGGCCAGCAGACAACGAGCAGGATGCAGAAGAGAATCAGCTTGATCACAGATTGCCTCCACAAGAGATACGCCAGCCGGGTCCGCGTGGTTCCCTGGCCCCGGTCACCTCAGGATATCTTCAAGTGCTGTCGAGAGCTCGGTCTTCTCGTCGCGGTATTTGACGATGATGGGCGTGTAGACGGAGAGCCCGAGGTCCTTGCCGGGGCCACGCTGGATGGCGCGAGAGCCGGGGACGACCACTGCGCCCGAGGGGATGATGAGCGGGGTGTCGGCCGTGGCGCGCAGCACGGTGTTGTTGGGCAGATCGTAGACCGGGGTGCCGCGGGTGAGGATGGTTCCGGCAGCGAGGACAGCCTTGCTGCGGACGATAGTGCCCTCATACACGCCGGTGTTGCCGCCGACGAGCACGTCGTCCTCGATGATGACCGGCGACGCGTTGACAGGCTCGAGCACGCCGCCGATCTGCGCGGCGGCCGAGAGGTGTACGCGTTTGCCGATCTGTGCGCACGAGCCAACGAGAGCGTGCGAGTCAATCATTGTGCCTTCGTCGACATAGGCGCCCACGTTGACGTAGGCAGGCGGCATCATCACCACACCGCCGGCAAGGAAAGCACCGGAACGCACAGAGCTGCCGCCGGGGACAATTCGGATTCCTTGCTCCGGCGTGAAGCGACGCGCAGGATAGGTGGCTTTGTCGACGAAGCTGAGGAGAGACTTGCCGGAAGCCTCGCAGCCGTTCATCGACTCGAGTGCACCGAGGCGGAAGCCGAGCAGGATGCCGCGCTTCACCCACGGATTGACGCGCCAGCCGATGGGCTGCGATGTGTCGGGTTCGGCAGCGCGAACCTTGCCGGACTCAAGCGCATGGCGCAGCGTCTGAAACGCGGCGAGTGCGTCGGAGTTGCCGACCGCTTCGGAGCCGAGAGAAAACCAATGTTCGATGTAGTGCTGGAGCTTGTCCTGGGGGATCGGATTCGTCATCAATCAATTTCCTTCTAGGGAGCACGGATGTGGCGTCACTTTGGGTGTGGGATAGGGCTGGCCGTCTTCGTTCGCCGTGTTGACGGTGGCGCAGCTTTCGCGTTGGTAGCTGGCCCCCTGAAACCGCCAACGGATTTCCTCCTGCTCGTAAGCGGACGCGTGACTGCTTGTGAGGATCTCCGGCATTCCGCCGGGCTGCGACGGGCTGACAGCGAAGCTCTGGACGCCAACCGCAGTCAGGATGACTCGCCGATGGCGGAGGTCAATGATCCAGAATGAGCAATTGCCGGTGGCTCCGCAGAACTCGTTTCCTGATGGCTGAACTGCCAGGGCCGGAACGCCAGCAAGAGTGAGCCGCTCGGCGCGGAAGGAACTCATCATATGATTCAGTTCCTCTGACGACTCGCCCTGAACAAGAGGACCGAGATATGGCCTCAGTAACGCGAGCACGGTGGAGCGTTCGGCGGGCGGAAATCTCGCAAGCGGCGTCGAGGTCTCATGCAGGTGCGTCAGCGGCCAGGCGTCAGCCTCAGCGGCACCTGGCGGGGCTGTCTGCGCGGATAGCACCGCGAGAAGCAAAGCTGCAGAGAGAATTGGCACAAGTTCAAGAGTAGAGCATGGGTGCGAATTCGTGGCTTTCGCGCCACGCCGGTTGTTTCCTAGAAGACGCGCAGGTTCTCGTGCGGCGAGTTCGTCAGCAGGCCCAACTCTCCGAGGATGCGCTCCAGTTTGCGGCGCGTGGTCGCGGTTACGGGGATCATCGGCAGCCGAAGCTCCTCGTTGCCGCGGCCAAGGATGGCCATAACGGCCTTGATTGGAGCGGGACTGGGCTCGCAGAAATTCGCCTGCATCAGGTGGAAGTAGTGGCGATTGATTCGCCGTGCGGAGATCCAGTTGTCGTTCAGTGCGGCGTTCACCATCTGCGACATCTGCTGCGGAATCGCGTTCGACGCAACCGAGACGAGGCCGGAGCCTCCGATCGCAAGTATAGGAAGTGCCAGTGCGTCGTCACCGGCAAGCACCTGGAATGCACGTGGCGCCTGCGTCAGCAGTTCGGTGATTTGCACCATATTCCCGCTGGATTCCTTGATGCCGATGATGTTGGGAATATCGGCAAGGCGGAGAACGGTGGCGGGCTCGAGGTTCGCGCCGGTGCGGCCCGGGATGTTGTACAGCAGTACGGGAAGGTTCACCGATTGGGCGATAGCGCGGAAGTGCTGGTACTGGCCCTCCTGGCCAGGTTTGTTATAGTACGGGTTCGCGGTGAGGATGCCGGAGAGGCCCTGGATGCGACTGAGCTGTTGGGCTTTGTGGATGGCCTCGCGCGTGGAGTTGTGCGTGGCGCCCGCGAAGACAGGCACGCGTCCATTTGCGGCCTCGACGGTGATCTCGACCACGCGCAGCCATTCGGGCTCGGTCAAGGTCGCGGCCTCGCCGGTTGTGCCGCACGGGATCAGCAGCGAGATACCGCAGGCGATCTGCCAGTGAATGTGAGCACGAAGAGCGGGCTCATCGAGTGACCCGTCCGGACGAAAAGGTGTGATGAGGGCGGTGCCGCAGCCTTGCAGGTTCATTTCAGAGTCGAGTTTAGCGCGAATCAACCGATGGCGTTGAAGCGGCGTGAGGCCGGGTTTGGTTCACGATGCGGCGGGGTGGCAACAGCCAGACAAAAGCCACGATCGCGATCATTCCCAGAGCGCCCCATGGAGAAACAAAAGCCATTGCGATGGCGCCCAGATCCATCGCCAGCGAAAAGAGTTCCTTCCCGAGACTCGCGGCTGGTGGAACGCCCGTGCATTTGCAGATGGTGTTTGACAGGACTGTAAATGCCGCACCCGGCGCGAGAAAGCACAATACATACACCACCACGGGAACCGGTTCCACACCACGGACGGCGATCCACTGGGTGCCGAAAGGTATCAGCGAAAGGCAGAACAAAAGAGCCAGATTCGACCAGAGGATGCCGTGGGTGACATTCTCCAGGTCGTCGAGCAGATAGTGGTGATTGACCCAGTAGATGCCGGTCTGCACGAAACTGAGCAGGTAGACAAGAATCAGCTTGAGGTCGGCATGAAGAGCGGCCGCGTTGCCGAGTTCGCGCGTCGAGGGCACGCGCAGATCCAGCACCATAATCGTGATGATCACGGCGATGACGCCGTCCGAAAAGGCTTCGAGGCGCGATGAGTTCAGTTCGCGAGGCATAGTGGTTTGCGCAGAATATACCGGCGTCAGTTTGGGACAGCAGAATTCTTCTCGAGCAGCTTCTCCATCTTGCGGTAGACGCCGTTCGTCCATCCGAAGCCCACGACGTTCGTCTTGTAGCCGGTCGTCACATTCACGTCCGATGATCCGCTGTCCATGTTGTATTTCTCACGGATAGTACCGTCGTGCTCGTAACCGGTCTGAACAGTCGCCATGAACTTTTTTGCGATGCGGTCCGCGTCCGCGGTATAGCCGTAGCCTGCGAGCCCCTCGACCGCGAGCCAGTTCGTCGGCGCCCAGCCGAAGGGCGCATCCCATTGCTGGCCGGTGTCCTCGGTACTCATCTGCAGGCCACCGGGGCGTTCGAAGAGATGCAGATTGGAAACGAGGCGCTTGGCCTGTGCGGCCGTCGCTAAGCCCGACCACAGCGCATAGTAGGTCGTGACATAGCGATAAGCAGAGCGTTGCTGAGAGCGTGCGTCGTAATCGACAAAGAGACCGGCGGCATTGTCCCACAGCAGTGTGTTGATGCGCTGCCGGCGGACCGCCGCGAGGTGATTCCAATGCGAAGCTGCCGAGCGGTCACCGAGTATAGCTTCGATCCTGGCTATGTCACGCTCATACTTATAGAGCAGTGAATTCAGGCAGATAGGCGCGTAGTCCTCGGTGGATCCGCTGAAGGGACCAAAGCGCGAGCTGGTGTCAAATCCAGACTCACGCATGGCACGATCGCCCAGGTAGAACCGCGGCGTCAACTCAACGCCGTCGAGGCTCGTCTGCAGGCAGTTGGAGGGGTCCGCACAGCGAGTGTTTGGCGTTTCGCCGGCGGCCTCGAGGTAGTCAGGCGGCGTTTGCTGGGGGTGCGCCTTCAGCCAGCGAATGACGTCGAGATAATACGTGCTATCGTCTGCCATCTCGGGCACAGGACCATGTCCAAGATCGAAGTAGCGCGAGAGGCCGCTACTACCGGCAAGGTGCGGAGCGGTCGTCCATAGCGTGTGATCGCGGATGAGATAGGGAAGCGACTTGTGCAGCCATGCTCGCGCCAGGGATGCATTGTGTGCGCGCTCGGCATCATAGATGGCCATCACCATCGAACTGAGGAAGGGCGGCTGCGAACGGGTCAGGTAGTAGGTGCGGTTGGCGTTGAGAATCGCGCCGTAGTGATCGATCTCGTAGAAGAAGTTTTCGACGGTGCCACGGGCTAGATCGACGTCGATTGTCAGCGAGTTCGCCGAGCAGAATGAAATAGCTGTCCCACCCGTACATCTCGTTGAAGCGGCCGCCCGGCACAACATAGCGATGCGGCAGATAGAGCAACCCCGGCGTCGCAATCTCCTCAGGAGCGAGTTCGCCCTCGTGGTGGATTGCACGTGGGAGCGAGCGCACGTCGACGCGACACTTACTCTCCATCGCCTTCACGTCAGGCGGAACGGCTTCGCCCGCAGGCAGATAGAGAACCGGCGCCGTCGTGAGCTTGGGGTCAATCAGCGAAGTGCAGTCCGTCATCGAACGTTGCAGTGTGTCCCATGACTGATGGATGTAGGTGTCGATGGACGGCGACGGGGAGGTTTGCGGTGATTGCGCAGCGGAAGCGAGCGCGACGCACAGGGCAAAACAGAAAACGGCGGCGAGGCTGCGAAGACGAATCACGATGCGATTGATGCTATCTCAGCGGGACATTCGCTTGCGAAAGAAACAGGCTGCCTGCGGATTATCGTTATAGCGCTCGCAGGCTTCGTATCCGCGCGCAGGATAGAGCGATTGCGCCGCAGTGAAGTTTGCGCCGGTGTCGAGGTAAATCCATTGAAGCCGTCCCGCCGACGCAAGGCCCTCGACATAATCCATCAGCAGCGATGCGAGGCCCTCCCCACGATGCCCGGGGATCACGTAGAGCCGCTTGCACTCGGCAGCCGACGGAATTGACGGTAGCTCGCGGAGAAGGGCGCAGGCGATGAGCACAGCGTTCTCTTCAACAACGACGAAGCCGAATGGAGCTGGTTGCTCGAGATATTCCGCAATGCGGTCAGGCGGGTCCCGCTGCACAACATCCCATTCGATGTAATAACGCTCCAGAAGGGCAGCAAGCTGCGGGAGGTCGTCGCGCTTGGCGCGGCGAACGACAAACTGCGCCGAGCTAAACCCAGTCCCCATGGCGCATGAGTGGTTCGGCAGTGCCCGTGGCGCTGATCCCGTCGATGTTCATCGTCGGTCCGCCGATCATCCAGTCGACGTGGATGATGCTCTCGTTGGCGCCGAGCTTCCCGAGCTCTTCGTCCGACATCTTCTCGCCATTAATAATGCACGTGGAATACGCCTGGCCTAGCGCGATGTGGCTCGCTGCATTCTCATCGAACAGCGTGTTCCAGAAGAGAACTCCGGACTGCGCGATTGGCGAGTTATGCGGAACGAGCGCAACCTCTCCAAGCCGGCGCGCGCCGTCATCGGTCGCGATCAGCTTCTGAATCGCCTCTTCACCCTTTGTGGCGGTCACCTCGACGATGCGACCATCTTCAAAGCGGCAGCGTATGTTTTCGATGAGCGTTCCCTGGTGCGAGAGCGGCTTCGACGCAGTGACGACACCGTGGACACGGTCCTTGTGCGGCGTCGTGAAGCACTCCTCTGTGGGAATGTTCGGCTGGCAGTAGATGCCGTTGCCAGCGGTCGTTCCACCACCGGCCCACAGGTGCTGATCCGCCAGCCCAACTGTGAGATCTGTAGCGCCGTCGGGTGTGAAGAAGCGCAGCGAGTGATAGCGCTTCGCATTGAGCAGGTCAACGCGCTGCTTCAGGTTCTCGCCGTGCCGTTTCCAGTCCGCCACGGGATCGTCGCCAGTGATGCGCGAGGTGCGAAAGATCGCGTCCCACAGCTTGCCCATTGCAAGCTCCTCGGGCTCACCCGGAAAGACGAGCTCAGCCCACGCGGGCGTGGCCGCGGCGACGATTGTCCAGTTGATATCGTGCCGTGTAATCAGTTCCATCGCGGGCTTGTAGGCCTTTGACATCGCGATATTCGCGCGCGACACCTTCTGCGGGTCCTGCCCCGCGAGCAGCGCCGGATTGGCCCCGGTGATCCCCATGCGCGCAGCACCGGAACGGAAGGCGTTCGCGATGCCGTTATAGAACCATTCGGGTGCGAAGTCGAAGCTCTCGTCTGGTGCACAGCGATAGCGTGCGAGCGCGATTTCATCGTCGCTTATCAGCGTCGTGACGAACTTCGCCCCGGCCTTGTACGCCTGCTCGACGATGCGCCGCACGAGAGGAAGCCCATCGGTAGGCGCGGTCAGCACCAACTCCTGGCCCTTCTGCAAATTGAGACCAACGCGAACGGCAACTTCAGCGAGGCGGTCCAGCTTCTGGTCGAAGCTGAGGGAGGCGAATGGGGGAGCAGAGAGTGTCGCAGAGCTCATAGAGTAAGCCTAGGGTGCCGCGCTGCTTCGCGCAACTCGACGCGTGCGGTTGATAGAACGCTAGTTGCTGAGCTGATCGAAGATCTCGCGGAAGTCGTAGACGCCAGGCTTCGCTTTGACGAGCCATTCGGCCGCCTGAACCGCGCCCTCTGCAAACGGCCTCCGGGAGTGCGATTCATGCGTCAGCAGGATGCGGTCACCATCGTGCTCTGCCTCGAGCACATGCAAACCGACGGCATCGCCATGGCGAACCGACTTGATGGGAATCTCACCCATATTGCAGGAACGCCTTACGACATCGCGCAGTGTGAGCGCGGTTCCGCTGGGCGCGTCGAGCTTCGTGAGGTGATGCGTTTCGGAGATCGAGAGCGTGTAGTTGTGTCCCGCGAGTTCCTTCGTCATCATCTCCGAAAGCTTCAGCATCAGCTGGACGCCGAGCGAGAAGTTCGTCCCATAGAGCAGGCTCGCACCCTTGCGTTCGGCGGCCTCCTTCGCGCGCTGCAACCGGTCGTACCATCCCGTCGTGCCGACGACCATTTTCGCGCCGTTCGCCAGGCACGCGCGCATGTTGGCGATCACGGCCTCGGGCGTGGTGAAGTCAATAACGACGTCGAAGCCCGCGACGAACGGCGCTGTCAGCGCGGCGGCATCCTTGTTCTCCTTCGCGTCGAGCACATGCACACTATGACCACGCTCCGCTGCTACCTGAGCGACAAGCTTGCCGGTTTTGCCCACACCGAGGACGAGAATGCGCATAAGGATCGTGCTCCTAAGCGTTGGAGGTGACGGGTCGAGCCTCGACGTCAAAGATTGACGCATCAGGCGCTGCAAAAAATTTCTTGTGCAGCGAACGGATCGCTTCTTCGACGTCCTCTTCGTTGATCATGAAGCTCATATTAATTTCGCTCGCACCCTGCGAGATCATACGGATATTGACGTGCGAAACCGCCGCAAAGACCTGCGCGGCGATGCCGCTCTGGCCGCGAATGTCCTCGCCGACAAGGCAGATCAACGCCTTGTCGCTCTCGTACTTCACATCCGCGATGCGGCCCAGTTCCTCGCAGATTGCCGGCAGCGATTCACGCGAGTCGACCGTGACAGAGATCGAAACCTCTGACGTCGAAACCATATCAATCGCGCACTTGTGCTTGTCGAAGATGTCGAACACCATCTTGAGGAAGCCGTGCGCCAGCAGCATACGGCTGGCCACGATGTCGATAATGGTCAGCTTCTTCTTCGCTGCGATCGATTTGAACGGACTCGCGCATGGCGGGGGCGTCGCCGTGATCCGCGTGCCTTCATTCGTCGCGTTGCGGCTGTTCAGCACGAACACCGGAATGTTCTTCTGCACAGCCGGCAGAATCGTCGCCGGATGCAGCACCTTCGCACCGAAGTAGGCGAGCTCCGCGGCTTCCTCAAAGCTGATGGTGCGCACGCGCAGCGCATCCGGGCAGATGCGCGGGTCGGTCGTCATGATGCCGTCCACGTCCGTCCAGATCTCAATCGCGCCGGCATGCAGCCCTCCGCCCACAAGCGCTGCAGTGTAGTCCGAGCCGCCGCGGCCGAGCGTCGTCGTAATGCCGTTGCATGAGCCGATGAAGCCGCCCATCACGGGCACGCGGCCCGCGGTCACCAGCGGAAGAACGTTTTGCTTCAGTGCATGCTCGATCGCGGCTTCGTCCGGCACAGCCTTGCCATAGTGGTCGTCGGTGAGGATCACCTCACGTGCGTCGATATGCGCGGAGTTGAGCCCGCGCTCAGCGAAAGCAGCTGTGACCATCACACTCGAGAGCCGCTCACCGAAGCTGACGATGAGGTCCGAAGTGCGCGCCGTAAGTTCGCCCACGACGGCGATTCCGCGAACGAGCTCTTCCAGCCCGTCAAAGGCGCGGTTGATATCGAGCTGCAACGAATCCAGCCGGTCGCCGTTGACGAGGTCGCCGGCAACCTGCAGATGACGCGCGCGCAAACGCGCAGCGATCTCCAGCGCGCCCTCGCGGTCGCCACGCCCGGCCAGAGCAGCCGCGGCGCAGGCGAGGAGCTGGTCGGTAACCTTCGCCATCGCCGATACAACGACGACAGGCCGCAGACCTTTGGCGACACGGCTCTCAACGATACCGGCTGTGCGCAGGATGGCAGCAGCGTCCTCAACGGACGTACCGCCGAACTTCATGACGACAATCTCGGGGTGTGCGGATGCGCGCTTTGCGCTCATGCGGGCACCGCGCTCTCTTCAAGGGCGGCGGAGCCAATGGGTGGGAAGCTGCGGAAGTCGAATTTGCCCAGAACCGCCAGGATCTCGGCGTTGAGAATCGCTGCGCCCGCCGCGCCGCGCACCGTGTTGTGCGAGAGCAGCGTGAATTTCCAGTCGAAGATCGAGCAAGGGCGCAAACGCCCCACCGTGGTCGTCATGCCGTGACCGCGGTTGAGGTCCAGCTTGGGCTGCGGACGCGTCTCGCCTTCCATGTAGACAACGGGATGCAGCGGAGCCGACGGCAGATGTAATCCCTCATGGCCCCTGCCACTCAGTGGTTGGAAGCTCTTCCAGGCGTCGAGAATCTCCTCGCGCGTCGCCGGCTTGCGTAGCTTCACACTCACGCACTCTGTGTGGCCTTCCAGCACCGGCACGCGATTGCACATCGCCGAAACCGTCAGGTCCGCAAGCTGGAAACCGCGGGCATTCTCGCCCTCGACGCGCAGGCCGCCAAGCAGCTTCGCGACCTCCTCCTGCAGCTTCTCTTCCTCATTCTTGATGTGCGGAATGACATTCCCAAGGATGTCGAGCGACGCAACGCCGGGATAGCCCGCGCCGGAGACCGCTTGCATCGTCGACACGAAGAGCTTGTCGATCCCGAAGCGCTGGTGCAGCGGCGCAAGCGGAAGCACAAGCCCTATCGCGCAGCAGTTGGGATTCGTGACCAGGTAGCCGCCCGAGGTCTTGCGCGTAGCCTGCGCCTCAATGACGTCGAGATGAGCTTCGTTGACTTCAGGCACGACCAGCGGAACGTCGGCGCCCATGCGGAAGGCAGAGCTGTTCGAGATCACCGCGCACCCAGCGGCGGCAAACCTTGGCTCAAGCTCGCGCGCAATCGGCGCGTCGACCGAAGAGAAGATGATGCGCGGAAGATTCGTCGCGCTTTCGGGAGTGTTCGGTTGCATCACCATCTCGGCAATGCGCCGCGGCAGCGGCGTGTCCAGACGCCACGAACAGGCCTCCGCGTAAGTCTTGCCCGCGCTGCGGTCGCTGGCCGCCAGCCAGGTGATGTTGAACCAGGGATGATCAGCGAGCAACTGGATGAATCGTTGTCCGACGGCTCCAGTTGCCCCCAGGATGCCTACATTACGCCGTTCCATCTACCTAGAATATCAAGCCGCGGAGTCCCGGTCCGCAGTCAGTTACGGGGAGGCACCGCAGCAGGGAAGATTTCGAGATTGCCAAACCACGTGTTGCGGTAGGCTTGGCTGCAATGAGCCAACAACGAGAAGGCATGAAGCACCGCCTGGAGCTGTTCTCCGATGCGGTCTTTGCCATCATTATCACCGTGATGCTGCTGGAACTCCGGGTTCCGGAGAGCAGCGGATGGAGCGGATGGCGGCCTTTGCTTCCGGCCTTCCTGGCGTATGCGGTGACGTTCGTTTTCCTGCTCGTTGTCTGGCTTGCGCACGATCACATGTTTTCGCGGGTCCGGGTAATCTCCCCGGGGATGTTCTGGGCTAACGGGCTGTGCCTGCTCGTGAGCAGCCTGATTCCGCTGGCGCTGCGAAACTTCGTCAACCAGCCGAGAGACCCTGCGGCCCTGGCTCTCTATCTGGCGCTGGCGTTTCTTTCCTTCCAGTGCTTGACGCTGGTACGTCTGCTGGCGAATGCAGAGCATGGCAACGATCCGGGCTGGGCCGAGTGGAGACGAAAGCGCAACCGGATGGCGACGATCGGCAGCCTGATCCAGATCGCGATCATAGGCCTCGCCTTCGTTTCGGTACCGCTGGCTATCGGGTTATACGTCGCGCTGCTGGGCGTGCTGATCGCGTCGCTCTAATGCGCTTCTAGCCGTCGACCTCAACCACGCGGCGGCGCGTAATCACACGTCTCGACCCTCCGCCCCAGGCGATGACCAGCGCAATGGCGTGCAGCAGAAACCAGATGGTGATGCCCTGGTCCTGGTAGATCCAGAAAAGGATCAAAATGCGCGGAATCAGTATCGCCACGATGATTTCGATCAGATTCACGGATACCGGAATAAACGTCGCCGGCAGGCTGTGCTGCAGCCATGCGACAACGATGCAGATGCGCGGCAGAAAGAGCGAGAGCACCAAAAACCACAGCGGAATCGCGTGGATCGGAAACGCAAGAGAGAAGTGCATCGGCAGCCTTTCAATGACGGTATGAATAGAGCGAAAGCAACACGGCCAAACTGTTCATCCAGCTTTGATTCACTTCGCGGAGTAGGTGAAATCCGCCTTTGCCGTCGATTTGGCTGGAACAGTCACCTGCAGATCCTGTTCGCCGAGCTTCTCATGGACGGCGGCCACAGTATAGGTGCCCGGAGGCAGTCCGTGAAGCGTAAAGCTTCCGTCGGCCCCTGTGACAGCGAAAAAGCCATTCGGCGCCACATTGATGAAGGCCTGCATCCACGGATGGTTGTTGCAGCGCACCGGAATCATCAGCTCCGGCGAGCGGAAGGTTTCGGTCTGCGGCTCGCCCCCCGGCATCTCCGAGACATCCACCGAGTGGTTTGCCGCCTCCTGCGGCAGGGTGTGCACGTTATGCGTGGCCGGGTCGGAGTTCCGGTATTCCACCTTGCCGCCCTGCTGCACGCCGATGACGTGCGGCACATACCGGCAGCCCTTCTGGTCCATCACCACCGGCGGCGCGTCGATCGGCGCAGACCAGGCAGGAATCCCGCTCTTCACATATACGAACACGTTCGCCAGCCGCCCGTCCGAGACCACGTACTGTTCGGTGTAGTTCGGCGTATCGCTCATCGCGCAGGCCGGATCGGCGGACATATCGATCTTGATCCGCTCCGGAGCCTTGCCGCTGAAGTGCACCACGCCGGAGAT
>CAVZMD010000031.1:0-21348 GCA_963776265.1 uncultured Acidobacteriaceae bacterium
ACTCTGCTCTTCCGCTGGCTGCTCCCACCTCGCCTGGCCTAGCCGCTCAAACTACCCTCACACCGCGGCCTCCCCGCTTGCCACGACGATCCACCTTCCTTGGCTCACGGCCTACGGCAGTTCTGAACTCACCCCGAGCCTTTTCCACAAAGGACTCAACGGGAACCCCTTGACACCCCTGATAAACTAAAGTCAGGGGATTCTTTGCCCGGCCACGTGCCGGGCATCGCTGCTTAAGCGCCCAAGTTCTTTGCCATCAAGACTTTGCATCCATGCGTCAACGCATCTTCTTTCCTATCAGGACTTTGCACAAAACGCTTCCATCCAGGTCCAGGCCTAACTCCTTTTACCTGAAGACTTTGCGCAAAAAGTGACGGGGGAGAGGGGTATCCACCCCAAAAGGCAAAAGGCGACCCAAAGGTCGCCTCTCGCTTCCACTGATTAAGTCCTTACTTTACGACGACCTGCTGGAACAGCGGTGAGCTAAGTAACCCGGCAAACTCGCTGTCCGAGGACGAGTAGTCCACCTTGAGGGTTCCCGAATCGGAATCGATCGAGGTGTCGTCCACCGCACTCTTCTCGAACGGCGATCCCGAGGTCTTCTTCAGGATGGCAACACCCTTCATCAGGGTCGCAGCGGTCGCCGCGGTCATCGTGTCCGACATCACGACCGCCATGTCGAACTTCACGCCGTTGGAGAAGTCCATCGTGTAGCGGGCGCTCTTCATCCGGTTCTTCACCGTGTCGTAGTCGGCCAGCTGCGCGGCTTCGCCCAAGACGCTCTTCATCATGGTCTGGGTGCCCTTCTGGTCCAGAAGGCTCCACACCGGACGGCTATCGACGATCGCCATATCGTTCATCATCTCGCCGTTCTGGAGGAAGTTCGGCGCGAGGCCGTCGCGTGCATCCAGAGCCGCCTTCACGGCGTCGCGATCCCCAAACACCAGGGTGGTCTGGTTGAGGAAAGCCACGCTCATCCCCGCCACGCCCATCGGGTAGACGGGGTTATTCCTCACCATCACTGGCTTGGTCTTCTGTTTGTTGAAGTTGGCGAGGATCGACTGATAGTTGAACTGGCCCTGCGCCACGCCGATAATGCGCGTGCCATCCGTACCGGGAGCGCGGAAGGCCGCAAACGCCAGCGTGTCGGCATCCTGGTCGACCTTGAGGCCGGAGGTCTTCAGCGAGGTTTCGAGCCGCTTGAGCTCCGGTGGGAGGACCCGGTCCTTCAGTTGCATGGCTGCCGGCGAGTTCTGCATCGCCCGGTAATCGACCACGATAATCTGCTGCACGTCGCGCGGGATCGAGGCCCGCGCATCGCCGCTCAGCTGAGCGGCCTTTGCCATTGAGGGAACAGCCACCAACCCTGCCATCAGGGCAACAACCGTTCCACGTTTCAAAACTTTGAACATCATCACTTCCGACACTCCGACTGAAAAACCGCGGTTCATCCGCAGTTTCTATTGTTTCGTGAACCCAGCAAACCCGCAAGAAACAGTGGCTACTTCTTTCGTCTCAAGGCCAAGCCAAAGGGTGTAGCAGACGCCGCTCCAACACCCTTTCTTCGGGATTAAACCCGACTATTTGACGAACCCAATCAGCGTTTGGCTCAAATGCCTGCTCGGGAATCAGGCCAATCAACTCTCCTTCGCCGACTGTGCCGCCGTGGCGGCCGCGCTCTCGGCCACAGCGGCGTGCACTCGCGCCATCGGACGTCCGGGAGAAGTCCGTAACGTTCATGCTGACTTGCGCCTGGCCGTTGACCATCGCGCCCATGGCCTTGAGGCCGTAGAGTCCTCCGCCGGAGGCGCGGACCTCCTTGGCGACGGTTCGGGCGAGCCCAACATCTGCAGCACCTCGCCGGGTGTGGAGCGTGATGTTGTAAGCGATGAGGAACTGTCGTGCTCCGACAGCGCTGGCTCCTGCGGTCGAATGGATTCCGGGGCCGCCGATATCGGGTTGGCGGGTCGAATCCTTCAGGGCGGCTGCGCTCAGGCCCTCGAACTCGCCACGGCGGACGTTCTCGAGGTGCACGCGGTCCGGTCGAGACGCTGCAGCTTCGTAGAAGTAGACCGGAACGCCGAAGCGTTTCCAGATCTCCATGCCGGCCTGGCGCGCCAGTAGAACGCATTGCGGAAGCGAGATTCCGTTGACCGGAACGAACGGAACGACGTCCGCCGCGCCCATGCGCGGATGCTCGCCTTTCTGCTGCGTGAGGTCGATCAACTCCGCGGCTTTGCCGACGCCGCGAACTGCGGACTCGACGACGGCTTCCGGAGTCGCCGGCGATGGTGACGACGGATCGGTTGTGATCCGGATCGAGCGACCAGTCGAGCAGGTGAACACCGTCGACGTGCATGGCGCGAACAATCGTCGCGAACTTTTGCGCGTCGCGGCCCTCAGAGAAGTTAGGAACACACTCTACGATTGGGCCGGCAATCGTGTGAGTCTCTCTTTCCTGCAATGCTGCCTGACTGCTCATCCGTGTTGATTCCCTACTTCCACCAGCTATAGCCGATTGAAAATTGCACGCTTGCGTTCACGCCCGGATTCTTGTCACCAAGACTGGCGCTGGAAATATGCACCGCGTTTGCGCTGACGTCAATGGAACGTCGCGGGTGGACAAAATAGTGAGTACCGACGCCGAACTGCGGCGTGAAGTTCCAGACGCTGGTGTTCGCAGCTGGGACCGTCGTTGTCGAGATAGTACTGACCAGCGGGCGGGCCGATGGTGATGGGACCGGGCGCCGGCAGCGGCTCTCCGAACGCAGGATACTTGTGATTCGTCCAGATCACGCCGCCGGCGCCCTGTATCCAAGGCATCCAGCGCTCGCCGTGCGTGAAGTTCCAGCGAAAGATTGCTGGTGTAATGCTGACTCCGGTGAAGGTTCCGCCGACCGTGTATTCGGCAGTACAGGAGACGTAGGTTCCTGAGGGCACACCGGGCGGAAAGATCTGCGTGCACTTGGAGCGTTGAAATTTCGGCGTGTAGCTCTGCCAGAGCGGAAAGACTTCGACGCCATATTCGAAGTTTCCTTTGATGAGACCGGGACCGAGATTCGGCGTGAGGATGCGGCCGGCGTGTCCGCCGATGAGGAGGAACTTGAAGCCGCCGCGTTCTTCGGTGACGCCGAAGCCGCTCTGGACGAGCGCGCCGAAGTTCCAGTGGGCGTTCGATGCGGCTTCGGTCGCGGGTGCGGCGCTGGCGTTGCTCTGGTTCGTGTTTTTTTGGGCAACGCTCATTGGTGCCGTGATGAGTGCCGCTGCAACCGCTAACCCACCTGCGATTTGTCTTACGTTCACTCGCCACTCCTTACAGTCGAAAGCCGCCATGAGAATGGCGGCTTCGCGCTTCGTTCTCTGCTGTTAGATGATCAGGCTGGAACCTGAGCTTCGTCCATCTCAAAGTTCGAGTAGACGTTTTGTGTGTCGTCCAGCTCTTCGAGGGTTTCGAGGAGGCGCATCATGGCAGAGGCCTGTGTGCCTTCCAGCTTCTGATAGGTGGAGGGCACCATGGTGACCTCGGCGGACTCGGTCTCGAGCTTCGCGGCCTTGACGGCGTCGCGCACCGCTTCGAAGTCCTTGGGCGAGGTGAGAATCTCCCAGTAGTCGCCGTCGTCGTTCAGGTCGTCGGCGCCGGCTTCGAGCACGATCTCGGTGATCTTGTCTTCCTCGGCCGCGGACTTCGCGACAATGATGACACCCTTCTTCGAGAACATGTAGCTGACGGAGCCGGACTCGCCGAGGTTGCCGCCGTTCTTGGAGAACGCGTGGCGAATTTCGCTGACGGCGCGGTTGCGGTTGTCGGTGAGGACCTCGACGATGATGGCGACGCCGCCGGGGCCGTAGCCCTCGAAGGTGATGTCCTCGTAGCTGGCGCCCTCGATTTCACCCGTGCCGCGCTTGATGGCGCGCGAGATGTTGTCGTTGGGCATGTTCTCGGCCTTGGCGGCCGCGATGGCGCGAGCGCAGGCGCGGATTGCCGTCGGGGTCTCCGCCGCCGGCTTTCGCGGCGACCATGATTTCCTTGATCAGACGGGTGAAGATCTTGCCGCGCTTGGCGTCGAGTGCGCCCTTCTTGTGCTTAATGGTCGCCCATTTTGAATGGCCGGACATGCTGAAACCTCGGACTGAAATCTGTCTTGCAAGCTCCGGAACGGGCTCGAAAGGCCACTCAACGAAGCATTTGCACCGTTGGTGATTTTACCATGCGGACACCCCGGCCAGAGGCATCGTCGCGCCGGACCGACAACCACCAGGATGAGTTGGAATGTCTACCGTGCAAGCGTGGAGCTTTGTTGCAGAACGCGCGATGGAATCAGAAAAGCGGCGAAAGCGACCGCGTAATCCGACACAGTGACGAAAGTCTCCCTTGCGCTTTTGACCGGCTCAATGGAGAATTTTCCACAACTAGATCGGCCAGTGACCCGTGCACCAGGAGAAGCCTTCCATTGGAGGAACTCATGAACGTTCAATCGGTCCGGGTATCCCTTCTTTCTGCAGCTGTGGCTCTTTTCAACCTGCCCGCACTCGCAGACACCAACCTCATCACCAACGGTGGATTCGAAACCGGCGACTTCACCGGATGGACCGTGATTGCGAATAACACCGCGGTTGAGGCTGGCCCAGGACAGGGCGGATACTCTGCGCATAGCGGCACTTTTTATGTTGCTCTTGGCCACTTTGCCTTCAGCAACGGACCGACTGACGGTACGCTTTCCCAGACAATCACCGACACTCCAGGCGAAATGTTGACCTTGAGCTACTACTTGGCGAGCAATGGCACCGTACCGAACGATTTCAACACCTACATCGACGGCACTCATGTCGGCAGCCTGGTGAACATAGGCCCGCAAGACTATACGCTCTACTCGTTCACGTTTATTGGGTCCGGCAGCGATACCATCATGTTCGGCGAACGCGATGATCCCGACTGGCTCGCTTTGGATGACGTCAGCGTAACTCCAACCCCGGCCGTGCCCGAACCGTCCAGTCTCGCTTTGCTGGGAACCGGCGCGCTGTGTGCTCTGGCGACAGCCAGAAGGCGCTTGCAGCCATAGCTTCCACATAGAACGAAAAGGATGATCGGGAGAGAAGCAGCGATGTCGGTTGCTTCTCCTCTCCGTGGGTCAAGCTATCTCGGGCGCAAATAGGTCGTCGAGGGTCTCGCGGCGACGGATGAGGCGGGCCTTGTCGCCTTCGACGAGGACCTCGGCGGGGCGGACGCGGGTGTTGTAGTGCGAGCTGAGACTCATGCCATAGGCACCGGCGTCGAGCAGAGCGATGAGGTCTCCGGCGCGGAGTTGTTCGATCTCGCGGTCGCGCGCGAAGAAGTCGCCGGACTCGCAGACGGGGCCCACGATGTCAGCGATCTCGTGCGGGCGGTTCTCGAGAGCGACGGGGATGATCTCGTGGTGCGCGCCGTAGAGTGCGGGGCGGATAAGGTCGTTCATCGCGGCGTCGGCAATGATGAAGCGCTTGCTGCCGTTCTGCTTGGTGTAGAGAACGCGCGAGAGCAGCGCGCCGGCCTGCGCGATGAGGAAGCGGCCGGGCTCGAGCAGGAGATGGACGCCGAGACCGTTGAGCGCGGCGCGGATGGCGCAGGCGTATTCGGCGACGCGGTCGGCGGGGTTGAAGTCGGCGCGGCCGTACTCGATGCCGAAGCCGCCGCCGGCGTCGAGGTACTGGATGTTGATGCCGTCAGAGCGGAGGTCTTCGATGAGCGAGCGCACGCGCTTGACGGATTCGGCGAAGGGCGCGGTGTCGCGGATCTGCGAGCCGATGTGCACGCTGACGCCCGCGGGGATGATGCCGCGGAGTTGCGCGGCGCGCCGATAGACCTCGCGGGCGCGTTCGATGGCGATGCCGAATTTGTGCTCGCGCAGGCCGGTGGAGATGTACGGGTGCGTCTGCGCGAAGACGTCCGGGTTGACGCGTAGTGCGATGCGAGCAGTTTCGCCGAGGGCTTGGGCGCGCTGGGCGAGGAGGTCGAGCTCGGCCTCGCTCTCGACATTGAAGAGCAGGATGCCGGCGTTGAGGGCGGCGTCCATCTCCCATGCCTGTTTGCCGACGCCGGAGAAGACGATGCGCGAGAGAGCTTCCGGTGCAGCGCGGCGCACGCGCTCGAGCTCGCCGCCGGAGACGATGTCGAAGCCGCAGTTGAGCGATGCGAGGAGCTTCAGGATCGCTAGCGACGAGTTGGCCTTCACGGCGTAGCAGATCGTGTGGTCGACGCCGGTGAACTCGCGTGTGAGCATGGCGACGCGGTCGCGGATGTCGTCGGCAGAGTAGATGTAGAGAGGCGTGCCGAATTGGGCTGCGAGATCGCTGAGTTTGACGCTGCCGCAGCAGAGTTGCGAGTCAATATAGCGAAAGGGGCGAGGGGCGGGAAATTCACTCACGAATTGGTCAGGTCCGTTCTGTGCGGATATTCATACGGTGCGTTGGGCATCACGATCCATGCGATCAGGTAAGCAATGATGGGCGTTCCGGCGCCGCAGAGGGCGATGAGGCAGAGCACGATGCGCACGATGACGGGATCCCAACCATAGGCCTGCGCGAAGCCCGCGCAGACACCGGCGATGACGCGTCCCTGGCGGGGACGAACGAGATGCGTTCGGAAGGGTGAGGTTGATTCAATCATCATGGGACGTCCGCATCCACTGCAGAATCTTGCTCCATCCTGAACACCAGTACCGCAAGCCGGGCAAACCATCGCTGCCTCCTCAAGACTACATCGTGCGATACGGAGTGCAGCATGAGAACGGTTCCGTTGTGAGCGAGAAACTATTTGCCGACGTAAGGAGTTTTCATGTACTTGCGCGCGAGATCGGCCTGCGAGTTGTCGGAGCCGGTGGCGGCGAGCTGGTACATCTTCATGGCCTCGGCGCGGCGATGCAGGATGTCGTAGACCTCGCCGGCGTTGACCTGCGCGCGGCGGCGAAGCCAGTCGCTGCAGTTGGGCTGCTCAGCGGCCTGGATGTAGGAGTTCACGGCGTCCTGGAGTTGGTTATAGCCGCGCTGCGTTTCGGCGAGGCCGAACCAGGCCAGCTGCAGGCGGGGGTCGATGAAGTAGCCGGGCTGCTGCGCGTCCGCTAGTACCTGCTTGTAGGCGGCGATGGCCTCGTAGCCGTGGCCTTCGTCCTTGAGGAGATTGGCGACCTCGAGCGCGAAGAGGTAGTCGTGCGGGTACTGCTGGGTGAGGCTGCGCTCGACCTGCAGGGCTTCGGGGTAGCGACCGTCGTGGCGGAGAAAGAGGCTGAGCGCGGTGCTCGACTCGACCCTCGTGACCACGCCGTGCTCGGCTGCATCGCGCAATAGCGCAAGGCCCTTCTGCTTCGATCCGCCGACACCGAACATGCCGACCATGATGCGAAGAAAGCGCGGCAGACTGGCGACAGCGTACTGCTGAATGCCGATGGCCATGTCGGCGTCAGCGTACTGCGGGTCGATCTTGAGGACGGCCTCGCTGTCGCTGCGGGCCTGCAGCCCCTGATGAGCCGCAGCGCTGAAGGAGTGGTCGGCGAGCGTGATGAACGCAGCGTGCATGCCGCGGGCGTAGCCACGGGCGAAGAGCGCGTTCTTGTCAGCCGGATTTTGATCGAGGCGCGCATCGCACATGCTGATGACTTTGTCGGTGAGCGAATTGATCTGGTCGCGCGCCTGTTTGGAGATGTTGATCTCACGCTTGGAGAAGAGAAAGCTGTCGTGGGCGTAGTAGGTGGTGTCGAGCAGATCCTGATGGTAGAGCTCGCGAAAGATCGTGACCACCAGGATGTAATTCCAGGCCATGGGATCTTGCGCGTGCTGCTGTGCGACCTGATTGAAGTCCTTGAGGGCGGCTTCGAAGTCAAGGTTGTAGAACTGGTCGAAGCCCTGGCGGACGAGCGGATCGAGGTTGAGCGGGTCGGTGTGGGAGTTCTGGGGCTGCGCCTGCGCTGGGAGGCAAAGGATAAGAAGACATGCCAGCAATGACAGCAGCGGTACAGATCGTCGCACCTAAAGGCTCTCCTCTGTGTGCGCAGCGGATTTATCGCGGCGCAGATACACTATACCTTTGACGCACGAACGAGCCGTAGCTTGAGCGTCGGCTCGCGATGGCTTCGAACGCTGGTGACGATGAACCTCTCGATTGTGCTTCCGCCGATTCTCCTGCTGCTTGCCTGCGGCGCGTATATCTTCTGGCCGCAGCGCAGGCTGGCTGCGGCGCCGGAGAAGACGCGGCTGGACTATCTGCGCGAGCGCAAGGAGGTTATCTATGAGAACCTCCGCGACCTGAACTTCGAGTACAAGGCCGGCAAGTATCCGGAGGCGGATTACGCGGTGCAACGGGATTCGCTGGAGAGCGAGGCTGCGACTGTGATGGCGGAGATGGAGTCGCTGGGCGGTTAGCGCAGGCTATTTCTTCCAAGTTTCGCCGGCACCTTCTCGCTGAAGTATCCTGAATTGTGCCCCAAATTCAGCAAATCCTTCGCACCTTCGCTCTGACGTCACTCTGCTCTGCCATTACAGCCTTCGCGGCGACGCCGATTACAGGTGTGGTGACCAACAAGACCACCGGCAAGCCTTCGGCCGGTGACACGGTCACGCTCATCCGTCTGGCGCAGGGCATGCAGGAGGCGACCCACACCACCACCGATGCGCGTGGACATTACACGCTGGAGGTGCCCGACGATGGGTTGCACCTGGTGCGCGTGACGCACGACCTGGCGAACTACTTCCGGCCGGCGCCCGCGGGGACGACGACGGTCGATCTCGATGTGTACAACGCCGCAGCGAAGGTGAAGGGCGTAACCAGCGAGGCGCAGGTGATGCGCATCGAGAGCGATGCGAGCGGAAGCGCTCTGCGGGTGGTGGAGAACTTCTTCCTCAAGAACGATTCGAAGCCACCGATGACGCAGTTCTCGAAGCAGCCGTTCGACTTCTGGCTGCCGGATGGGGCGGTCGTTGAGGGCGCGGCGGCGGAGTCTCCTGATGGCATGCCGGTGCGGCAGGCGCCGGTGCCGCTGGCGGAGAAGAATCACTACACGTTCCTGTTTCCGATTCGGCCGGGTGAGACGCGCTTTCAGATTACGTATCGGCTTCCCTACACCGGCAAGGTCGCGATTGAGCCGAAGCTGACGATGCCGACCGACACGGTCGCGATCATGATTCCGAAGGCGATGACGTTTGCGCCGGTTGCGGGTGCGCCGTACAGCCCGGTGGATGATGAGGTGAATGCGCATACGCTGGTCGCGCGGAATGTGAGCGCCGAACCAATCGCTGGGTTTCACGCTGACGGGACGGGACAGCTTCCGCGCGATAACAATGCGCCGACGCAGGGCGGAGCTCAGTCCGCGGAGGGGGCGGGCCAACCGACGGACAACGCGCAAGTCCGCGACTGCGGACACGCGCCCCGGTGGTGGGCTCGGCAATCCGCTGGATGCGGAGGGCACGCGTGATCCGTGGGCGAAGTACAAGTGGTGGATTCTGTCGGGACTCGCAGTGCTGCTGGCCGCGGCGGCTGGTGTGCTGCTGCGTAAGCCGTCGGCAGGTGCCACGGCGCCTCTGCCGGGAGCGAATCCGATAGAGCCTCTTCCGCGAGTAGCGCAGACGCCGCAGACGCATTCGGCGCAATTGTTGCAGGCGTTGAAGGAGGAGATGTTTGTGCTGGAGACGGATCACCTGCAGCAACGCATCTCTGATGAGGATTATGTGGCGCAGAAGGCGGCGCTCGAGTTAGTGTTGCGCCGCGCACTGCAGCGTTCGAATGCAAATGAACGGGAACTGATTTCGCGCTGACACGATGACGACGCTGCTGCGCATTCTTCGGCTGTATCCGCTGGCCCTGTGGGCCGGTGGCGAGGTCTTCTTCGTCATCGTTGCGGCAATTGCGTTTAGCGTACTGCCGGATGCACATTCTGCAGGGCTGGTGGTGCGCGGTGCGTTGATTGATCTGCACAGAATCGGGATCGGTGCAGGAGTGGTTTATCTGCTGGCGACCGCGGGGCTGTTGGCGACGGGGCGGGACACTCACCGGGTGCGTGCAGTTGAGGTGATTCTGATCGCCGCGATGCTGGGTCTCACATTGTTTTCGCAGATGTCTGTGATTCCGCGGATGGAGAGTGACCGGCTGTCGCTGGGCGGTGATGTCAGCGACGGTTTCGAAAGACAACCTCAGTCGCGACGCGACTTCGACCGGCTGCATTCGCTGTCGGTAGACCTTGAGGGTGCGGTGCTGCTGTGCAGTCTGGTGCTGATTGCGCTGGCTCCGCATTCATGGTCGTCGCATGCTGAACAGTAGTTCGAACTAGTCGCAGGAGTTTTCGTACAGGAGAGACGATGAAGCTGCTGGTGACGGGTGGGGCTGGGTACATCGGAGGCACTGTTGCAACGATCCTGATGCAGGCGGGGCATGAGGTTACTGTTCTCGACAATCTGTGCCACAGCAAACGCAACGAAGTGCCTGCCGGAGCCGAGTTTGTACAGGCCGATATCGCTGACCGTCCGCGGGTGGAGGCTTTGCTGCGCGATTTGCAACCGGAGGGCGTGCTGCATTTTGCCGCGTTGATCGAGGCGGGCGAATCGATGCAGAAGCCGGAGATTTACTTCCGCAACAATGCGGCTTCCACTCTGGCGCTTTTAGAAGCGATGCATGCGACGGGAGTGAAGAAGCTGGTTTTCAGCTCAACGGCTGCGGTCTATGGCGAGCCGGAGCGCGTGCCGATTGATGAATCCGCGAAGCTTGCTCCGACGAATGCGTATGGCGAGAGCAAGCTGCTGGTGGAGCAGATGCTCGGATGGCTGAACCGCATTCACGGACTGCGATATGCGTCGCTGCGCTACTTCAATGTTGCGGGCGCGCTGCCCGGGACGTGGCGAGGCGCATGAGCCGGAGACGCATTTGATTCCGCTGATCCTGGATGTGGCGCTGGGACGGCGCGAGAAGATTTTCATCTACGGCGATGACTATGACACGCCGGACGGCACGTGCATCCGCGATTACATCCATGTGGTGGATCTTGCTGGGGCGCACATTCTCGCGTTGGATGCGCTGGGACGCGGGAAAAGCTGATCTGCAATCTGGGCAATGGGCAAGGCTTCTCGGTGAAGGAGGTCGTCGAGGCTGCTCGACGCGTGACGGGACATCCGATTCCGGTGGAGATCAAGCCGCGACGACCTGGCGATCCGGCGCGGTTGGTGGCGAGTTCGTTACGAGCACATGCGGAGCTCGGATGGAAGCCGCAGATTCCGGGCATCGATGAGATAGTCGCCTCTGCGTGGGAGTGGCACCGTCAACGCTATAAGTCCGTCGAACGATAATTCAGGTCTTCCTTGAGGTTGATTCGCTATTCTTGAGACGTAGAAGCGCGCGGCATTCAGTGTCGCAATACGATAAACTGTAATCACGCCCTCTTCCGCAGAATTCGTTATCTGAGAAGGACATCATCGACACGCAACCAAATTCCGCCGGCATAGCGACGGTAAGCTCGGGCCTTCGACCGAGACGCAAGATCATCCTCAGGGACAGTGTCACGCTGCTGGTGCTGATTCTGTCGACGGTGACACTGTATGCGATTACTTCGTTTCTCTTCGGCAGCTTTTCGGCGCGGCGAGTGGAGCTGGGCCGGCAGTTTGCAGTGCGCGGACAGCAGGCCCTGAGCCAGGGAAATGCCGAGCAAGCTGTCCACGATTTGCGTATCTCGCTCTCCTACGCGCCGGATGAGACGAACAATCGACTGCTGCTCGCCGAGGCGCTGGCGCAGGCGAACCATACGGAAGAGGCGAGAAGTTATTTCCTCGGCCTGCTCGATGAGCAGCCTGCGGATGGATTTCTCAATCTGCAGATGGCGAGGCTGGCGCGACAGAGGAAGGAAACACGAGCGGCGATCGACTACTACCGAGCGGCCGCAATCGGAAACTGGACCGGTGATTCCATTGACGCGGCGGTTTCGTGTGCAGATGGAACTTGCGGAGTATCTCATCGCGCTGGGCGATCTGCCCTCTGCGCGCGCGGAACTGCTGATTGCGTCTGCGGATGCACCTGACGATCCGGCCATCTATACGATGCTCGGAGAGAATTTCGAGCGAGCCAAGGATCCAACGGACGCGCTGAATCTCTACCAGAAGGCAATCAAGCGGAATCCGGATGCGTCGGATGCGCTCTACAAAGCGGGGCGAGTGGCATATCAGGTGGGTGAGTTTTCGACTGCGGCCAGGCTTCTGTCATTGGCACGCCGCACGGACATCAGAACGAAACTTGGAGATGAGGATGCCAAGGAGGCGGCGCAGTTGCTGGAGAGTTCAAGGCGCATTCAGGGACTGACTCTGTCTGCGGATCTTCCAGAGCCGGATCGAATTGAACACATTCTGCGGGCACTGACGATTGCGAAAGCGCGGTTCGAGAGCTGCGCGGGACGATTCAACGACGAACAGTTGCCGAGTGATCTGCAGGGACTCGAGAACGGCTGGAACAATGTGGAGACGGTCAGGTCCCAGCGGTCGTCGCTGGAAGACGCAGCGCAACAGCAGAACATGGTGAGCTTGATTTTCTCAACAGAAGAGGTGACTGCGCGGTTGTGCGGAGCGCCGTCCGGGGACGACGCGTTACTGCTGCAACTGGCGAACTCCTCGCGTGGGGTTCGCTGAGGTGGAGAGTTGATAAGTGCTGATACAAGTGCGATGGAGACGACGCAGCCGCTGGAGATGAGTGACGCTCTTCCGGTACGGGAGGAGCGGCTGTTCCTGCTGCTGTCGATCTTTATCGGAATTATCTCTGGATTGCTGGTGGTGTCGTTCCGCATGGCGATCGAGTGGCTGAGCATTCTGCTGCTGGGAGTTGCGCCGGCGGCGGGACAGAAGCGGCTGTTCCTGATACCGGCTGCGGTGGGACTCGTCGTCGCGGTGCTCACGCGATATGTATTTCCCGGCGTGCGCGGCAGCGGCGTGAATCAGACGAAGGCTGCGCTGTATATCCACAATGGATATATCTCGGTTCGCACGGTGATCGGCAAGTTTCTTCTGTCGGCGCTCGCGATTGGAAGCGGGCAGTCGCTCGGGCCGGAAGACCCTTCGTTGCAGATTGGCGCAGGTGTCGCGTCGTTGATCGGCCGCCGTGTTGGATTGTCGCGAGCGCGGCTTCGTTTGTTTGCTCCGGTCGGTGCTGCAGCGGGTCTGGCAGCGGCATTTAATGCACCGATCTCAGCGATTCTATTCACGATTGAAGAGGTCATCGGCAAGTGGACTGCAGGCGTGCTCGGCTCGATCGTACTGGCTGCAGTTGCAAGCGTCGCGGTCGCGCGTTGGTTCTGGGGCGCACAGCCGATGTTTCGAATTCCGTCGATTACACTGCGCGATCCGCGCGAGTTGATGGCGTATTCGGTGCTGGGAGTCATCGGCGGCTTTGCGGCACTGCTCTTCGCGAAGTCGTTGGCGTATCTGCGGCCACGTTTGCGCCGTCAACCGCAGTGGCTGCAATTGCTGCAACCGTCGATTGCAGGGTTGCTCGTAGGTTGCATCGGATACTTCGGGCTTCCTGAGGTGATGGGCGCGGGCTACGGAACAATCGATCAGGCGATGCACGCGCAGTTCGCATTGAAGGCGCTGCTATTGCTGGCGGTCTTCAAGATTGCGGCGACCACTGTCTCGTTCTCCAGCGGAACACCGGGCGGAATGTTTGCGCCGACGTTGTTTATCGGAGCGATGCTGGGCGCAGCCGTCGGCTCGTTTGAAAAGATCTTCTTTCCGCACCTGACAGGATCGATCGGTTCCTACGCACTTGTGGGTATGGGTGTGTTGTTCGCGGCGTTCCTGCGGGTTCCTCTCACTTCGGTGTTCATGGTGCTCGAAGTCAGCGGGAATTATTCGATCATTCTTCCCGTGATTCTTGCGAACACGATTGCTTACCTGATCTCGCGAAGCCTGCAGCCGGTCCCGATCTTTGAGCTCCTGACAAATCAGGATGGCCTGTATTTGCCTTCCATGGAAGAGGAACGTGAGGAGAGTGAGCTCCGACTGGAGGATGCAATCGAGCCGGTGAAGTACCCGATCGTTGCCGGATCGGAGTCTATTCTGCAGATTCTTGCAACAACCAAGAAGCAGGAACTGCTGGACTCTCCTTACATCCTGGTGCGTTGCAGTAACGGCTGGTATGCGGCACGCAAGGACGAGATGGAGCGGCTCCTCGGATCGCCGGAAGATTCGTCTACGCCTGGAGCGCAGCAAACGATTGAAGAACGTGTTGGGAAGGAGCGCACGCCGATCGTGTTTCCGGATCAGCCGCTGGCCATTGCGCTGTCATACTTCCAACGCTGGCCGGTCCTGCCGGTCTCGAATCGCGCAGTACGCGGAGTTCTGGAAGGCGTTGTTTCACTTGAGGGTGTACTCCGTCGGTATCAACAGCCGGAAGTTTGAATTGAAGTGTGTTGTTAATCGAGATGAAGAGAAAAAAACTACTATCGCATCCTGTTCTCCGCAAATACTTACCATTGGTCCACGAGGACCTTACCTCTGTTTACTCGCGCGATCTGCAGAAGTGGCTGGTTATTGCGCCGATTATTGGCCTGACGACAGGGTTGGCCATTACCGGCATCGCTTATCTTCTGCTGGGCAAGCTTTGGCCAGCGGTGCTGAACTACTACCTGGCCCATCATTGGGCCATTGTTCCGGGACTCGTCCTATCGTTCGCTGTGACGGGCCTGATTATGCAGTACTTCACGCCGAACCCGGATGAACATTCGACCGAAGAGGTCATCCGCTCCTACCACGAACACGAGGGCGACATTGATGTCCATCCGTTCGCTGCGAAAATCCTCGCTGCGATTACGACGGTTGGGTTCGGCGGAAGCGCGGCGCTTGAGGGCCCCAGCATCTATGGCGGCGCCGCAATCGGCTCGTGGCTATGGACGAAGGTTCGCCGTTTTCGGTTCGACAGTCGCGATCGAAGGATCATGCTCATCTGCGGCGCAGCGGCCGGCATGTCCGCGGTGTTCCGGGCGCCGCTGACTGGTATCGTCTTCGCGCTGGAGATGCCGTACCGAGACGATCTGGCGCACGAAGCGCTGGTTCCATCGCTGATTGCGTCGGTCGTCTCCTATGTGACACTCGGTGCGTTTCTTGGATCTGCTCCGCTTTTCAACTTTCCGGTCTCGTATACCTATCACCGGAATGATCTCTACTGGAGCGCACTTCTTGGTCTGCTGATTGGGCTTGTCGCGATGGCGTTCGTAGTGACCTTCAGGAGAGCTCGGATCTTCTTCGTAAACTGGCGGGCGCCGCATTGGTTGAAGATGTCAATCGGCGGGTTGCTGACGGGCCTCTGCGGCGTGCTCTTCCTGCATATCTACGGTGGCTCTCTCGTGCCATTGGGCCCTAACTACGAGGCTGTTGGCGATGTCCTTGACAAGATGCACAGCAGCTCTCAGCTTCTAGTTTTCAGCGGACTCAAGCTGGCAGCAACAATCTTCACTCTGGCATCGGGTGGCGTAAGCGCGATGTTCGTTCCGCTGTTTCTCACGGGCGGATCACTGGGCACGGCGTTCGCGCAGTCAATCGTGCACAGCCCATCGTTGGGACTTTACGCAGCCGTCGGAATGGCGTCGTTCATCTCTGCCGGCTACAAGACGCCGCTTGCAGCCGTTGTGTTCGTTGCCGAGGCGACCGGAGGGCATGCCTTTATTATTCCCGCGCTGATTGGGGCGGCGGTAGCGTATGCCGTTTCCGGTGATGCATCTGCATCGGGTGATCAGCGGCTGCATGAGACGGCAAGGGCTTTGCCACTGCGTTACATTCCCGTGAGCGAGATCATGCAGCAACACATCATTTCGGCACCGGCCGATCTCAGCGTGGAAGAGTTCGTGAAGATGCTATCGCCTGACGCGCAGCACGAGGCCTTCCCTGTTTACGACAATCAGACGCTATTCGGAGCGGTGAATCCGTTATGCATTGCTCGTATTGCTCCAGAGAAGTGGTCGCGTACAAGTCTTCGCGATGTGGTTGATCAGAGGGTTGGCACGGTCGCTCCGGACACAGATGTGATGGAAGCGTTGCGACTCTTAACTACTGAGCATCGTCAGCCCATGCTTCTTGTCGTCGCTTCGGATGGAGAGGCCAAAGGCATTGTGACGAAGACGGACATCCTCCAGGTTTTGAAGGATTATGGGGCGACGAGCGGTGGGCCGGAGAACAGCGGCACTGAACGCGAAAATCTGAAGGAGCATTCTTCTGAATTGATTTGATGAAGGGGGTTCTGCATGGCCGAATTTCCGATTCCAGAGTTGGCAGCGATACCAGAGACGCAGTCCAGCAAGAAGGGACAGTTTGGCGTAGCCCTCGAACCGGAGATCGTGCGGATCTGCGGGTTTGCGGCTCTGGTCGGTCTGGTAGCAGGATTGGTCGCACAGGGCCTGCTTGCACTGATTCAGCTCTTCACGAACATCTTCTTCTACGGCAAGTTTTCTTTCGCGTATAGCACACCGGCCCACAACCACCTGGGTCTTTGGGTTGTTCTGATTCCGCCTGTCGGCGGCTTGCTGGTAGGCATCATGATCCACTTCTGGGAGCCGACCCTGAAGGGCCATGGAATTCCTGAAGCGATGGAGTCCGTGCTCTTTGGCCATAGCCGTATGCGGTTTCGCGTGGCGGTGTTGAAACCGCTTGCGACCGCGTTTGCTATCGGCACGGGCGGCCCGTTTGGTGCGGAGGGCCCGATTATTCAGACCGGTGCGGCGTTAGGATCGCTGTTTGGCCAGGCGGTCGGGCTCACGCCGTATTATCGCCGCGTGTTGCTTGCCTCGGGAGCGGCCGCCGGCATGGCGGCCACGTTTACGGCTCCCTTCGCGGGAATTCTTGTAGCCATCGAGTTGCTCCTGTTCGAGCTGCGAGCCCGCTCCTTCATTCCTGTCGCGCTCGCGGCTGCGGTTGCCACGGGAGTTCGGATTCACTTCGCCGGATGGGCGCCCCTCTTCCCTACTCCAATGTTTCGGCTGACGGGAATGAACGAGCTGTGGCTGTTCGCGCTGCTGGGCGTGCTGATGGGGCATCGTGGGAATCGTGATGATTCGGGTGCTCTCCTGGCTGGAGGATTTTTTCGATGAATTGCCGATTAAGAATCCGTTGATCTGGTCGCCGGTAATCGGCGCGTTCATCCTTGGCGGTATCGGATATTTCTATCCCCAGGTGATGGGCACGAGCTATGACACGATTCGTGACATGCTGAACGATCGCTTAACGACGTCAGGCCTGGTAGGCATATCGTTCGCGAAGTTTTGGGCGCTCGTTATCTCATTGGGATCGGGAACGACAGGCGGCGTATTCGCGCCATCGCTGGTAGTTGGTGGCGGGCTAGGAGCATCCTTCGCCATCCTCTTTCGCCATGTTGCGCCACATCTCGTGAGCGATCCTGCGTTCTATGCGCTTGCTGCGATGGGGGCGGTTTTTGGAGGCATCGCGCGCGCTCCGCTGACGAGCATCGTCTTTCTCTTCGAACTGAGCCACAATCCGAACGCGATTCTTCCTCTGATTGTCTGCGTCATGATCTCCGATGCAGTTGTGCGCCTGTGCAGCCGGGATTCGATCATGACTGTGAAACTGGTGAAACGCGGTTTGATTGTTCTCCAGGATTACTCCGTGCCAGTGCTGATGCGTGCGCGCATCGATCAAGTGATGAGGAAAGAGTTCAATCTTCTGCACGCTGATGACGAGTTACGTAAAGTTCTGGAGACGTTTGTGCCCGGCGAGATTGGATTGATTCCCGTTACAGAAGAGGATGGTGCACTCGTGGGAATCGTCGAACCTCACGACCTGTTGCGGACAGAGCCTCCGGATCACCACTTCACCATGCGGGAGCTTGCGCGGCGAGACTTTGTTCTTGCATCATCTGGGGGAATCCGTTGATCAGGTTCATCGCGAGATGATGCTGAAGAATACTGAGAATGTTGTTGTTGTCGCACCTAATGACAACCGCAGACCGGTTGGAATCGCTCGTGCCAACGACATTCTGCAGTTGCGGCGCTGGCTGATGGAAGAGGAGACAAGCGAACGTGCGATGAAAGTTGCCGAACCTTAGCTGTTGTTTGTAAGGGAGGTGCAACCGTGACGATCACAATCAAGAGGGCTTACGATCCGCCAGCGTCTTCCGACGGCACTCGAGTGCTGGTGGATGGGCTTTGGCCGCGGGGCATGTCGAAGGAAAAGCTGAAGCTGGATATGTGGCTGAAAGAGGTTGCTCCGAGCCCAACATTGCGCAAATGGTTCTCACACGATCCTCAGCGCTGGGCGGAGTTCCAACAGCGCTACACCGATGAACTGAAGCAAAATGCGGAGGCCTGGAAGCCGATCGCCGAGGCGGCGCATGACCAGCACGTGACGCTGATCTTCGGCTCCAAAGACGTGGAACACAACAACGCAGTAGTGCTGCAGAAGTTTCTAAGTACTCATGGCAAGACTACGCACAGCCGGGCTTAATCTCACGAAGCCATCGAGGATGCCTGCCGATCGGTGCGATCGAAGATGCGCTCGATCTCTTCGAGTGTCTTCCCCTTCGTCTCCGGCAGGAAGAAGGCTGCGGTGAGCAAGTACACAACCGTAAAGCCGGCAAACAGGTAAAACATCGTCGAGTAGCCGTATTTCCCCACAACCGGCAGAAAGATCGCCGCAAGCGTAGTGGAGACCGTCTGGTTCAGGACCAAGGCGACGCTCATACCATTCGAACGAATGCGCGTCGGCATCAGTTCACTCAGCGCCAGCCAGACGCAAACCCCCGGTCCCATTGCGAAGAAGCTCACAAAGACATACAGGCAAAACGCCACCAGCCAGCCGTTCATGGTACTTGGCACGGGAGTAATGTACGCATGGTCAATCTTCAATGGAGCCGTTCGCGCTGCATCAAGGTTGGCAAAGGGGTTCTGAAAGAAAGCCGCTACCTTGCTCGAAGGAATTGATCCCACGCGGTCAATCGCCGCCGGCTCCGCATCGCCCGTCACAACGGGTTTCGTGCTGGAAGTAAAGTCACCATAGGAATAGATGATGGCAAGCGATTGCTGCCCGCTCACACTAGGCGCGCCAAGCTGCTGCGCTACGGCGGGATTAAACTTGAAGCTCAGTGAGTCGCCGTTCGTCACCAACCTCTGTACCGCATCGCGTGCATCATAGCGCGCTTTCTCGGTGTGCAGAAACAGAGTCCCGACGGCAATCAATGCCACGATGACTCCCGAGGTTCCTGTGATGAGCAGAAACTTGCGTCCCTTTTTGTCAACAAGCTGCAGTCCGACTACCGTCATCAGGAAGTTCATGAACGTGAACAGCACATAACCCCAGTGCGCCAGCACGTCGCTCAGCCCACTTTGGATCAAAATATCCACGTTGAATCCAATGATGGAGTTAATCCCCGTAGCCGTATTGCAGATAAGAATCACGCACGCCAGCAGAAACGGAATTACGTATCGCCGGCTCAGCAGTGGACCTTTGTAGGCAGCTCCGCGTTTGCCCTGAGCCGCAGTCTCCTGCATCTCGTCGATCTCGATCGCCGCCTGGTCCGGTGTACGCGACCGCTCCAGAGCCGTCCTTGCTGCCTCGATGCGTCCTCGCAGGAACAGCCACCGCGGCGACTCCGAAATAAAAAACGCTGTAAGGACAAAGAGCAACCCCGGTGGCAACGACATCCAGAAGATGCTCCGCCAGGCCCTGTCCTGCGCAGCAAACAACGCATCCGCCGAAGCAGTCCTGGCAATCTCCGCCACGTGGTAGCTGGTGTAGATGCCGATCAGCGCAGCCACAAAAATGCCCAGTGTCAGGAGCCATTGAAAGATGCCCGTCCCCTTGCCGCGCACCTTTGCGGAAAGGCACTCCGCCAGATACAGCGGCACGACAACGCCGACGAGCCCGCCGCTCACGCCCTGCAACAGGCGGCCCAGAAACAGCGGCACAAAACCCTGCGAGAGCGCGATGATCGGCACGCTGATTGAGAAGGCCACACCGCTCAGCAACATCAGCGGCTTGCGTCCCATCCAATCCGCCAATAGCCCGGCAAAAAGGGTTGAGAAAACGCTACCGAGTAGCACCGCCGCCACGATGATCGAAATCTGGCCGCGGCTCAGATGAGAAGTGGCCTCGAGATAAGGCAGCGCCCCGCCAATAATGCCAACGTCGATTCCGTAAAGTAGCCCGCCCAGCCCCGCAACCAGCAACATCAGCCGGCTATATCCTGCCGGGCCCAGACGACTTCCGATTCCCATCCACCATTCCTCCCGATCGATGCTTCGGCTCATGCTACACGCTCGCTTACGAACGCGCGAGCAGGCGCCGAAGTCATCCGATTCGGAAATAGCCGAGTGGAAGATTCTCTTGATTACGTTCGCAAAAGGGCCGCAGCCGTCCATAGCAGCGGCGCCTGTCCGTGGAAGTCACCGGTCCGCCGTTTACGCAGCAGATAGTACTCGAGGTTGTTGAGCTTATTTGTTCCTTCGCAGACGCTTGTCACGTCATTGTTCTGATCGACATAGCCTGCGAGCGCAATCCAGGCGCGGCGAGCAGCTGAACCATAGGTTTCTTTACTCAACATTCCATTGCGCACACCAGAGATCAAAGCAAATGCGAACATCCCAGTGCCGGAGGCTTCGGGCCATGATTCATCGTGATCGAGAAGCTGGCGCCATGCTCCGGCCGGAGGCTGGTAGCGAAGCACAGCGGCCATCATTGTCTGGTAGCCCTTTTCTATGCGCGAACGCTTGGCATGATCGTGTGGAAGGTCGCGAAGCAGTTCTGTCATTCCAGCGGCAAACCAGCCATTACCGCGGCCCCAGAAAAATGGAACATCGGGAGCGTGGAAGAACAGGCCATTCGGTTGTTGAAGCTTATCCAGATAAGCAGCCATTTCCGTGGCCGCACGATCAAGATATTTCTTATCCCCCGTCGCGCGAAACGCCTGGACCTGCACGATCGTGATCATGTACATGTCGTCGATCCAGAACCGCGTCTCGTCAGTCAGGCCTTGAGCATCGGGCTTACTCCACTGTGCATCCGCATAGCGCAATCCGAGATCAAGATAGCGCTTGTCCTTTGTAATCAGGTAGAGCTCGAACGGCAGCGCACCGAACATCGAGTAATCGACGTGCTGACCCACTGGCGGCAGTAATGCGGCCTCCGAGTTGAAGAGTGGCTCGAAGCGAGCCTGGAGTTTCGCGATGAGTTCGGTGTTGTTCGTCACACGGGCCAGTTCGAGTGCGCCGTACCATGCGCAGACTTCGGGGTACACAATGCGATCCGTGTGAAAGTGTGGGGACGGCACAAAGTGCTGCGCCACGTTGGTTCCAAGCTCGCGCGGATCATATCCCTTTGGCCATTGCTGAAGGTCTGAAGAACGGGCACTGCCGC